>CAVPME010000019.1:0-259183 GCA_963706335.1 Terriglobia bacterium | reverse complement strand
GGCTGCGGAGGCACGATCCTACGCTGGCTCGAGGAAAACCCCGGCCTGGAAGTCCGCTGGGTTGTTATGAGCTCTGGCCGTGAGAGGAAAAAGGAAGCGCTCAAGAGCGCGGGCTTGTTTTTGAAG
The DNA here is from genome assembly GCA_963706335.1 of Terriglobia bacterium. Lineage (GTDB taxonomy): Bacteria > Acidobacteriota > Terriglobia > Terriglobales > Acidobacteriaceae > JAIQFF01. Next base: position 259,057 of record CAVPME010000019.1, on the reverse strand, counting down.
GGTGCACAGAAAAGCAAAGTCTCGGTCCAGGATTTCCGGGACGGATTTTTTCCTTACAACGGTACTGTCATCAAGGAATATGTAGAGTCGGTGAAGAAGCGATTTTCCCCGGACATCGTCTTCACTCACTATCGCGATGATCGTCATCAGGACCATCGCGTGATTTCTGATCTTGCATGGAATGCGTTCCGCAAGGAATTTATTTTGGAATACGAGATCCCCAAATACGACGGCGATTTGGGCCAACCGAATCTCTTCGTACCTTTGAGCGATTCCGTCTGTCGCCAAAAAATTGAGTATATCTTGAGTGTTTTTAAGACGCAGCGAGTGAAAGACTGGCTGACCGAAGACACGCTTCAAGCGGTAATGCGGCTTCGAGGTGTGGAATGCCGCGCTCCGCGGAAATGGGCGGAAGCATTTTATTGCAGAAAGATGATTTTGTGAGTCCCCCTTAGTCCCCCCGTGCTATAGTTTAGCTTATCCTCCTCCCTCGAAAATCTCCCCCAGATTGTTTGTTCCCGGGCAAAAGTGCGCCAGGAGAGCTCTGCGCGCTTGTTGCTTGCGTCCGTCATCAAGTGAGTCGGACACTCGGAGACCCCCGCTCTGATGATCAAGATCGCCCAGGAACTCAAAGCGCTGACATCTGCATCGATTGCTCTCCCTGAGGGTAGGTAATGAAGCCATCTATTGATAGATCCGTTTTGCAGAATCGCATGGCATTTTTGCTCATGCTATTGGGCCTCCTGAGCTCAACACTCATGGGGCAGGTGCAGACGATTGGGAAATGGTCGACGATGTCGCAGACCATGCCCATCAATCCGATGCACGTGGCGCTGCTCGCCAACGGTAAAATTCTTGTCGTGGCAGGTTCGGGAAACTGTCCGCCTTCTCTGGCGGGTTGTCCCACGGGGGCGCCTTATGGGCCATCGAACCATTCCGGAGCGCTTCTGTTCGATCCCTCGGCGGGAAGTTTCACTCAGTTCACCATGAGCTGGGATGTGTTCTGCAACGCCATGGTGCTATTGCCCGACGGGCGGGCTTTTATCAATGGCGGCACCATTCAATACGATCCCTTTTTCGGACAGCCGAAATCTTCCATCTTCGATCCTGCCACCAATACCTTCACCGACGCTCAAAACATGGCTCATGGCCGCTGGTATCCGACCATGACCACGCTCGGCGATGGCCGCGTCATGACCTTCTCCGGTGGAGACGAAAACGGCAACACCAACAACACGGTTGAAATCTACACCGTGGGATCGGGCTGGAGCCAACAAATCACCGCGCCTTTTACCCCTGACTTGTATCCCCGGATGCATCTTTTGCCCAACGGCAAAGTGTTCGCCTCAGGCGCGCCTCCCAAGGCCTACATCTTCGATCCTGCGAGTTCAAGCTTTACCCAGAATGTGGCCACGACCAACTACGGGAGTGCCCGCACCTATGGCAGTTCCATTCTGCTTCCGCTGACTCCGGCGAACGGGTACGACCCCAAGATCCTGATCCTGGGGGGCAACAGTCCGGCCACCGCCACCACCGAAACCATCGACATGGGAGCCGCGAGTCCGACGTGGGTCACCGGCCCCAGCATGTCGCAGGCGCGCATCGAGATGAATGCGGTGATACTGCCGAACGGGAAAGTTCTGGCCATGGGCGGGTCGGTGAACGATGAGTCGTCGAGCAGCAAGAGTTTGAACGCCGACATGTACGATCCCATCGCCAACACCATGTCGTCGGCGGGAGCGAATGTGTATGCGCGCCTGTACCACTCGGTGGCGCTGCTGTTGCCGGATGCCACGGTGTGGCTGGCGGGAGGCAATCCCAGCCGCGGCACCTACGAAACCCACATGGAGATTTACCAGCCGCCGTATCTGTTCCAGTCGAATGGATCGCTGGCGACCCGGCCCACGATCAGCAGCGCCCCCACCACCATCAGTTATGGCAATCCCTTTACAGTACAGACCCCGGATGCCGCCAACATTAGTGCGGCCGTGCTGATCCGGAACGGCACCGTGACCCACGCCTTCGGCATGGACCAGCGTATGGTGGGTCTGTCGTTTACCGCGGGATCGGGATCTTTGACCGTCACCGCACCCCCTAACGGCAACATCGCCCCCCCGGGATATTACATGCTGTTTCTCCTGAACAGCAGCGGCGTTCCCTCCATAGCAAAGTTCGTTCAAATAAGTTCCAGTTCTTCATCTCCGTCGGGCATCAACTTTGTTCAGCAAAGCTACCAGACGTCGACCTCGGCTTCGTCATTAGCAGTTGCCTATCCAGGAACGCAGGCAACAGGAAACCTCAATGTTGTCGCGGTCGGTTGGAATGACACCAGTTCGACGATAAGTTCGGTTACCGACAGTAAGGGGAACACTTACACACGCGCGGTCGGACCGACCGTGGGAACCGCTCTGACACAATCGATTTATTACGCCAAGAACATCGCAGCTGGCAGCAACACGGTGACGGTGACATTTAACAAAGCGGCAGCATATCCGGACGTCAGAGTGCTGGAGTACAGCGGAGCCGACAAAACCAATCCCTTGGACGTGACAGCTGGCGCCTCGGGCAGTGGAACGACTACCAACAGTGGATCGGCCACGACCACATCCGCGAGTGAAATGGTGTTTGGCGCGGGGATGAGCTTCGACATCTACAACGCTGCAGGAAACGGATTCGCCAACCGGGTCATAACCAATTTTGGCGATATCGCGGAAGACAAGAGTGTCACCAGCACGGGTAGTTACAACGCCACGGCGCGCATGCGCGCCTCAGCTCCGTGGGTGATGCAGATGGCAACCTTCCGTGCGAGCGGACAAGGTGGAACCAATCCGGCACCGACCGTCACGGGTATTTCCCCAAGTTCGGGCACGACCGCTGGCGGCACCGCCGTAACCATCACGGGCACGGGATTTGTGTCCGGCGCTTCTGTGAAATTGGGAGGAACCACCGCGACGAACGTGACAGTGACGAGCAGCAGCACAATCACCGCGACTACACCGGCGCATGCCGCAGGTACCGTGGACGTTGTGGTCACCAACTCCGACAGTCAAAGCGGTACCCTGAGCGGAGGTTTCACCTATTCCACCTCCAATCCCGCACCGACTGTAACGGGGATAGCGCCAAGTTCGGGTACCGCCAACGGCGGAACCGGAGTCACGATTACCGGCACCGGCTTTCTCTCCGGCGCCACAGTGACTTTTGGCGGCACCGCAGCCACGGGTGTAACAGTGACCAGTAGCACAACAATCACCGCAACCACGCCGGCGCACGCCGTCGGGCCGGTCGATGTCGTAGTTACCAACACTGGTGGCCAGAGCGGAACTTTGACGAGCGGTTACACCTATACTGGCTCAACCAGCGGAGCCATTAGTTTCGTCCAGGTGGCCTATAAGACCTCGGTATCAGCTTCATCCTTGGCGACAGCCTATCCGGCTGCGCAAACAGCGGGAAACCTGAATGTCGTGGTGGTGGGCTGGAATGACACCAGCTCGTCGGTCAGTTCGATTACCGACACCAAAGGCAACACCTACATTCGTGCTGTCGGACCTACCGCGGGATCTGCGCTTACTCAGTCGATTTACTACGCCAAGAGTATTGCCGGCGGAACCAACACTGTGACCGTAGTGTTCAACCAGACTGCAGCGTATCCGGACGTTCGGGTGCTGGAATACAGCGGGGCGGACACTACCAACCCGCTGGATGTAACTGCGGCAGCCACGGGGACCGGCACAACCGCGAACAGCGGCTCCGCAACGACGACGTCGGCAAGCGAACTGGTATTTGGCGCGGGGATGACCTTCGATATTTACAACTCGGCGGGTACCGGCTTTACCAACCGGGTGATCACCAACTTTGGCGATATCGCGGAAGACAAGGGCGTGACCAGCACGGGCAAGTTACAATGCCACAGCTGGCATGCGATCCTCTGCACCTTGGGTGATGCAGATGGCAACTTTCCGCGCCAGCGGACAGGGTGGTGGAACCAATCCTGCGCCAACCGTGACGGGCATATCACCAACTTCGGGCACAGCAAATGGCGGTACACCCGTAACCATCACCGGTACTGGTTTCCTCTCCGGGGCATCGGTGAAACTGGGAGGGACGACGGCGACGAACGTGACGGTGGCGAGCAGCACTACAATCACGGCGACCACGCCGGCACATGCGGCGGGGGCGGTGAGCTGTTGTGGTGACCAACAGCGACGGCCAGAGCGGCACGAAGACCAGGGGCTATACCTACACGGCGTCGACCGAGTGGATGCGGTTAATTTTGTACAGGTAGAACTACAAGACGTCAAATCCGTCGGGTTCGTCGCTGGTGGCGGCGTATCCAGTCAGCACAAACTGCGGGAAACCTGAATATTGTCGTAGTAGGCTGGAATGACACCAGCTCGTCGGTAAGTTCAATGACGGACAGTGCGGGGAACACCTACGTGCGTGCTATAGGACCGACGGCGGGAACGGCGCTGAGTCAGTCGATCTATTACGCCAAGAACATTGGCGCGGGGACAGCAACACCGTGACGGTGGTGTTCAACCAGACGGCGTCGTACCCGGATGTGCGAGTGCTGGAGTACAGCGGAGCGGACACCACGAGTCCGCTGGACGTGACGGCAGGCGCGTCGGGAACGGGGCTTGCAGGAAACAGCGGAACAGCGACGACGACCCAGCTAACGATCTGGTATTCGGCGCCAGGAATGACATTCGACATTTACAATGCGGCCGGAACCGGATTTACGAATAGGACGATTACCAACTTTGGAGATATTGCGGAAGATAAAAATGTCACCAGCACGGGGAGTTACAGCGCGACGGCCCCAATGCGCGCTTCCGCGCCGTGGGTGATGCAGATGGCGACGTTCAAAACGGCGCAGTAACATTTGAATGAAGAGAAAGATCTCTGCGGACACTAAATGGCCCCGGTTAACCATCACACTACGGTGAGTTCTCCGGCGGACGACTCCACAGTCGTGCGAACATCGGCCCCAGACGGCAATGCGTTCGTTTCGACGTACCGCCTTACTGCTCTCCTTGCATTGGTAACGATGATCGGCGCGGTACTCCGGATATATCGCTTGTCTGCCCGGAGCTTTTGGATCGACGAGGCTGCGAGCGTTTATTTCGCAACCATGCCGTTCTGGTCCTTCCTGAAGCTGCTCTGGTGGTACCAGGGCAACATGACCCTCTATTACTTCCTGCTGCGTGGCATGGGTGCATTTTGGCGATAGCGAGTTTGTCGTGCGCAGCCTGTCCGTGCTTTTTGGCATTCTCGCCATACCGGCGGTATATGCCCTGGGCAGTCGCCTCTTCGATCGCTCTACCGGACTCATTGCCTCCAGCCTGTTGAGCGTTCACAGCTTTCATGTTGCCTTTTCTCAGGAAGCCCGAAGCTACAGTCTTCTCGTGTTCCTCCTGGTGCTGGCGACCTACGTTCTTGTTTTGGCGATGGAATCCGATCACGAGGCATGGCGTTGGCTGCTGTTCGCCTTCAGTGCCGCGCTTTGCGTGTACGCGCATATATTCGCGGTTCTGGTGCTGGCAGCGCATGCTTTGGCGATCGTGTTGCCCCGCCCTTATCGGGTGCGGTTAAGCAATGCGGCGATGGCTGCGTTTGTTTTTGGACTTCTAATCGCGCCGATGGCTGCCTTTGTATTGTTGCATCACTCCGATCAAATCAATTGGGTTCCCCAGCCCGCGCTTGGGGAGGTTATCGACTTTTTGCGGCTTCTCACCGGAGGGGGCGGCATTGTGCTGATGGTGGCCTATCTCGTCTTGGCCGGAGCGGCATTTTGGCGCAGGGAAGAAGGCGAAGACGCCGGTAAGCAGAACTGGTCGCTGCGATTGTTGGGGCTATGGTTGGTTTTGCCCCCGGGGTTAACCCTGCTGGCATCGGCGATCAAGCCGATTTTCTTTCCTCGCTACATGGTGATGTGTGTACCGGCATTGGTAATTTTGGCGGGGCGCGGAATTGTCAAGCTGAGCCGCATTCCGGCAGTCAAGAATTGGGCAGCCGCTGCCGCGCTGGTCTTGGTTCTTTCAATGTCTGCCTGGGGCACTCGCCAATACTTCGTTAATTTGTCCGACGAGACGAGCGACTGGAGATCCGCGGTTGCGTACATACTGTCGCATCAGCGTCCTGGCGACGGAATCATCTTCTATATACCGAACTCCTATGCCTACCGCTACTATGCGCAGCGTGCCGAGAGTCAGCACGAGGTCACTGCGGTTCCAGACATCCTGTATCCCACGACGGCCGCGCAGGCAACTGAATCGTGGTCAGGTCGAGAAGGATATTTCTGGACGCGAACGCGTGTGGCTCGTTCTGCACATCGAATCTCTGAATCCTGAAAAGCCGGCCCTGATCAAATCGACCCTGGAGGGCAAGCTAAGTCTTCAGGATAAGAAGCTATTTCCGGGAGAAGATCTAATCACCGTGGAGCTTTTCGGAGGTGAACCGTCAGTGCGCTAAAACAGTCAATAAAAACTAAAATTGCCTATAAGTAGGTGTCAAAAATTCGTTATCAACTCGTTTCGATGTCGACCCTACTCGAACCATGAACACTACGGGAAACGAGAATTGCAACGACAAACTCAGATTCATTTCTTCGTTACTTTTTGTTCTTCTGCTCTGGTCCCTCGTTGAGACACCGTCTATATAGGGCAAAAATCCAAAGAACGGCCAAACTAGCGGCATATTCACCGTTTCCTCTGAAGAGACTCCGCTAGACGTAACTGGCACGTGGTCAGGCGCTTTCCTCCTCGCCGCAACCCAGTTTCTCAGCGTTCACAATGACGATCGCAATCCGCTCGGACCGGGTGGAAGTCTGTTCAAAGATCGTGCTTGCTGGTTGAGGACGTTGAGGGCAATCACATCACCATGAAATGCGACGTCGACGGAGCCAGCACCGTGCTGGATTTAAAGTATGTACTGAACTTACGCGCGAGCGCGTTGCGAGTCGGACGACGGTCTGGAGATATGGTGAAGCGCTACGGTTTCATGCTAGAGGCTAATTCACGCGCGTATTACTAAAGTTTCGCCCATCTTCTTCTAAGAAGTTTTCACTGCTTTCTGTTGCTATGGTACGCTGTGCTTATCCCCTTAAATCTGTGTTTCGCGGTGAACCCTGTGAAGACTATTAGTTTATCGGGCTTGGGGCGGCAGGTAGGTACACGACTTACCGGATTTCGGGTTCGGCATGCACTATCTTTAGCCGCACGCTCGGAAATGTACCGCGAGCGCCGTCTGCATCGCCAGGACGTTTCGATCGATGACAGTATTACTGAGGCGTTAGCGTGGATTGGGCGGGCACAAGACAATTCCTCATCGGCTGATGGTGGAGTGGCTCGTCATTATTGCCTGATTACCGGCTGGGGTCCATCGTACCCGGAATGCACGGGGTACATCGTACCTACGTTGATCCGCGAAGCGCGTCTGCGGAAAGACCCGGTTTTGCTGGGAAGAGCTCGAAAAATGCTTGATTGGCTGCTCAGCATCCAGACGCCGTTAGGCGGTTTTCAAGCTGGTACCATCGGCAATCCAAGGCCTGTGCCATGCACGTTTAATACGGGGCAGATTTTACTGGGACTGGCGGCGGGAGTGATTGAATTTGGACCGCAATACCGTCCAGCCATGCTATCGGCCGCTGATTGGCTGGTGAGTACGCAGGATAGCGACGGCTGTTGGCGAAGTCACCCAACTCCGTTTGCCGCCCCCGGAGAAAAGGCCTACGAAACTCATGTTGCCTGGGGGCTGTTCGAAGCTGCGCGAGTAGAGCCCAGCCGCGGCTATGCAGAAGCCGCGGTGCGCAACCTGCGCTGGGCGCTTGGGTATCAGAGCAGCAACGGCTGGTTCGCGAAATGTTGCCTGGTGGATCCTTCAAATCCCCTGACCCACACCTTGGGATATGTTCTCCGCGGTCTGATTTCCGGTTATGAATATACAGAAGACGCCAAACTGCTGCAGGCAGCGTGCAAGACTGCAGAGGGGATATTAGGAGCTTTGCAGCCGGACGGTTTTCTGCCAGGCCGTCTCGACAGCCAATGGCGGGGGAAAGTAGCATGGTCGTGCCTTACAGGCACCGTGCAGATAGCGGCATGCTGGTTGTTGCTATACCGCGCCACTGGAGCAGTGCAATTCCGCATTGCCGCCGAAGCCGCCAACCGCTACGTGCGGTCCACCATGAGACTTGACGGGCCACTCGAAACGCGCGGAGCGGTAAAAGGTAGTTTTCCAGTTTCTGGCGGATACTTGAAGTTCCAGTATCCGGACTGGGCATGTAAATTCTTTATTGATTCTAACCGTCTGGAGAAACAAGTTTGCGAGAAGACTGGTGAAGATTTAGTTTCGACGCACGCTCACGCTGCGGGTCATCGGGATTGAACGAGTTTCCTTTCCAAGAGCCGAACCAACCGCTCGGCGGTCAAACATCGGCTGGGTCTGCGGAACCGACGGGCGGCCAGGAGAACAACTTTGTTTCCGACTTTTTGGGCTAACTGAATTACCTTTCAGTGTAACTCCGACTATTGTACCTCGACGATGCTAGGGAATGCTTCAGGCGGCTGTCAGCGAGACGGTAATGTTTCTGTGCGACCATGAGGTTACCAAAATTCAGCGCCGACGACTCGACTGCTAATTGGCCGGCGACGTGCTTCCTACCATCGAATTTTTCAGCGTTGGATTCGAAGCATCCGACACGACCGAAATCAAACCGGACTTGCTTCCGGTGGTGGTTGAAGTAACTCCACGCCGAAAGTAACGCTTTGATCGGGATTTAACGAAGGAAGCAGGCTGAGAGCAGTGACTGTGAGTATTGTAACGTTTGCCAGGCTCTCGCTAACCGCTGCCAGAGTCAGATAAGATTCAAGCCGTTCCAAAGAGAGTCCGACCTTACCGCTGACGCGGTGCTTCAAGCCTTCCCCCTTAGGCTGTACACACGTAAATGGAGAACACCATGAGAAGTAAAGGCACACTGTTTCACTTTCTAATTTTGGTTCCACTAGTTGTATTCGCTGGAAGTGCTGTTTCGCTTGGCGCGGGTTCGTCCCAGAAACCCGCGGATGTTGTGGGTACCTGGTCGGGGACGTTTCAGTCGAGACAGCCGCATTTCTCGCCGTTCACCATCACGACGGTTATCAGCGAGGACGCAAAAGGGCATCTTACCGGTAACTTCAGCGTCAGTTCGGATTGCCTGAAGGACGGTACCCTTCAAGTCACAGTGAACGGTTCGAATATCGTGCTTGCGGGTGGTGATGAAGAAGGAGACCACATTACCTTTACCGGGCAGGTCGATGGAACCGGGACTCTGCTGAACTTACGCTATGTGTTGAATAGCAGCGCCAGCGCCAGGTGCGAATCGGACGATGGTGCGGGGAACATGGTAAAACGCTAGCCGCATCGCTCCCCTCTGGCATCGAGCGTATTGTTCGCGATGTGCTTTAAATCTGGTCCTCGTCGCTTGGCGGGACCTATCCGTCTTATTTCCCAACCTGGTGCAGGTTTGGCCGCCGCCCGTCCGGAGGTTTGTCCGACTTCCCCCTATTCCACGAGCCGACGGTCTTGTCCTAATGGGACCCTCCTTCCTTGCCCGCGTACCCTACAATAGAAGTGCCACCGACCAGCGGTTGCAAGTCCGCGCTCCGCCCGCGGATTTTTGCATCAAGCGGTCGTGGCGAGAGACCCTGAATGTATATAAATTTCTTTGGTTTACGGGAACAGCCGTTTGGCGTAACGCCGGATCCGCGATTTCTCTACCTCAGCGAAGCCCACAAGGAAGCGCTGGCTTCGCTGTATTACGGCATCGAAGCCAATCGTGGATTTATCGGACTGATTGCGCAGCCCGGCATGGGCAAAACCACCATGCTGTTCCACATGCTGGAGACCTTCCGCACTTCGGCGCGCATCGCGTTCCTTTTTCAGACCCATTGCAACTCGCGGGAGTTCATGCGCCTGCTGTTGGCGGAGCTGGGTTGCGAAGAAGACACGCAGGATCTGGTTCGGATGTACGACGAGTTCAACACCCGGCTGTTGAAGATCGCGGAAGAAGGAAATCGCCTGATCGTGGTTGTGGATGAAGCGCAGAATCTCGAGCCCGAGGTTCTGGAGACGTTGCGGCTACTTTCGAACTTCGAAACCTCAACCGCCAAGCTGATGCACATCATCCTGGCGGGCCAGCCGGCGTTGGCGCAAAAGCTCAGCACTCCTGGTCTGGCTCAGTTGCGGCAGCGCGTCTCCATCGTTCAGGGACTGGCGCCGCTTCCCGCCTGGGAAGTGAAGAATTATGTTGAGCACCGCTTGCGGATTGCCGGATATCGCGGTGCGCCTATTTTCGCCAAGGAAGTTTACGAGACGATCTGCGACGGCCACCGAGGGCATACCCCGCAACATAAACAATTTTTGTTTCAACGCATTGTCACTGGCATGTGCGTTACGGAAAAAAACCGTCGACGCGGAATGGTGAACGAAGTCATGTCCGACCTCGATCTTCAAAAGCTCATGTGGGTCGCGGCCGCCGAGAGTCCGGTTGTCGCCGTACCGTTTAGTGCGAAATCGGTGCCAGCAAGTGCAGAGGCCGAGCCAGAAACGTCACCAGCGAGATTACGAGCGCCGCCGAAGCCGCGGCTTACATGCAGCAAGTGGCGCTGAAATTGAGAAACTGGCGTGAGTCAATGGACAAGGCGGCCGTTGGCGCACGAGGGACGCGGCGGTAAAAAATCGTTTCCTTATTATTTTCGTTGTCAACAGATTCCAATTTCTCTCGGCACTCCGAGATTTACGATGTGCCACGAGTGGTATGTCGAGATCTGGCCACGGCTGCGGCACGATAGCTAGCCTCTCCGTTCGGCCTCCGCACGCTTTCCCTCCGAATCTAGTCTTATGTTCCAGTGCCAGATTTTTGACCATTAGCTGCGGAGTTGCTTTGAAGAGCGGCCAGAATGGTGGGCAGAGTGCCATTACCAACGGCAATTGACTGGTCTGGCAGCGATAGTACACTCCCTAGCAGGAGCTTTTTTAATGCACATTCTTCACGTAGTGGGTGCCCGGCCGAATCTGATGAAGGTTGCGCCCGTGCTCAGTGCGCTCAAGCATTATTCCAAGATAAAGCAGACCCTCATTCATACCGGTCAGCACTACGACACCAACATGTCGGATGTGTTTTTTCAGCAACTTGGGAATTCCGGCGCCAGACGTCAACCTTGGAGTCGGTTCCGGGAGCCATGCACGTCAAACTGCGGAAATCATGACTCGCTTCGAGCCCATCGTTTTGGAGCGCAAACCGGACGTGGTATTGGTTTATGGAGATGTCAACTCGACGGTGGCGGCCGCGCTGGTTTGCTCAAAACTATTGATTCAGGTGGGCCACGTAGAGGCGGGGCTTCGATCCGGCGACCGGACGATGCCGGAAGAAATTAACCGTTTGGTAACAGACCAACTTTCCGATGTAATGTTTACGCCCTCGACGGACGGAGACGAAAATCTGAACAGAGAAGGAATTCCGAGCAGCAAGATTCATCTTGTCGGCAACGTCATGATCGATTCGCTGGTGCGGCTTTTGCCGACGGCGACGGAGAACAAGCTGAATGGATTACCCGATCGCTACGTTCTGGTAACGCTGCATCGTCCGGCCAATGTGGATGATGATCGGACGCTTAAAAACATTCTGGAGTATCTGCTGGAGTTGAACAGCCAGGTTGAAAGTTGTTTTTCCGGTGCATCCTCGTACCCGCCAGCGAATCGCGCAATTTGGCATCGATGCCAGCCAGTTGGATTTGCGGGAACCGCTGCCTTACATCGAATTTCTGGCGCTGCAGCGGCGCGCCACTGTGGTAGTCACCGACTCCGGCGGCATTCAGGAAGAGACCACGTATCTGAAAGTGCCGTGCCTCACGTTGCGCAACAACACGGAACGTCCAGTGACCGTGACCTTGGGAACAAACATCCTGGTGGGCCAGGATGGGGCGACGCTCCGAGCCGAGCTGAACAAGATTCTCGAAGGAAAACAGAAACAGGGTTCCGTGCCGCCTCTGTGGGATGGACGCGCGGGCGAACGAATCGCGGAAATTCTAAACCGCTTTTAGTTCACCCGGTTGTCGGGAGGATTCCGGCGACCCACTACTTTGGAAGAAGTCCGAATACGTCGACCTGGCCTTGGGTGCCGACGTAAACCTTGCCATTCGCCACCGTGGGCAAAGTAAACTTCACTGCATTGCCGGCCGCTCCCGGTCCACTGACAGGACTACTGTACAGCTGGTTAGCGAGGTTCGTGGCGTCGTAGGCGTTCAATACGGCCGCGCCGCTAGGGTAAGCGGCGATGTCGAGTGTCCAGACGATTCCACCGGAGGTCGCCGTTGGCAGAGACCACCGGAGCCGTTCCCCGAAGATTATAGATCGTGCTCGAATGCGACTGCGGTGCCGAGGATATTGAGCCACTCGCCACCGCGAACTGTTTCAGATAATCGGCACGGGCAGCGGTGTACAGGTTGCCGTTCCAATAAGCCGGCTGACCAAATACTCCTCCAAGTCCTTGCAGAGAATTGAGCACGCTAACCTCTTCGAGATCCTGGTTAAGCATGGAATTGAACTTTCCCAGATTGTTTTGATCCAGCAGGAAAAGAACGCCCGGTTTACCGGTGGCGAGAACCAAACTCTGATGCGCGGCCGAGCCCACGGAATCGGGGAGCAGGATGGGGCCGGCAGAACCCAGGTCGACGTCGTGAACATTCAGGGCGGACTCATCGGACGGAGTGAAATAATCGAGTACGGTGCCATTGGCGTTCAGCTTCACAACCGAGTCAGAATAGTTGATCCCACCTGAGGCGGCATCGAATTCCCCATTGGCAGTTTCCAGGTAAATGTTGCCTGCAGAGTCCGCAGCTGGTCCCGCTCCCGATTGCCAAATCGCACCCTGATTGTTACCCGCGGTTGCATCCGTGGAGGACCACACAAACTTCTGGGTCAGCGTAGTCGCGTCATAGCCCATCAGCCATCCCTGATAGGTATTCTCATCGCCGTGCGATCCGAAGGCCAGATACACCGTACCGCCGCTGAGAAGCAGTGCCGGGCGCTGCAAGTGGAATAGCGGTACGAAATTGGGTGCGGCGATCTCTACCGGAGGGATGGCGTCTGCCCCCGAGGTCAACAGAAGTGCGTGCAGCCGGTGAAAATACCCGGTGGCGCCCTTCGACTTGGCGCAAACATAAATAATTCCAGACTGAAGATCGATAACCGGGGTCGATGTGGTGCCAATCTCGGGAAGCAGATCGATATTGCTACCGACGTCCGTGGAAGGAACCGTAGTCTCGGCAGGAAACAGCAGGCTGGTCTTCCATAGCTGTTGGCATGAACTGGAATCGGCATCCAGGGCATAGACCCAGTTGCTCTCAGTCGCTACGTAGAGAACATTGTGCTTCAAGCCATCACTCATGGTCAGGTTCGCTACGTAAAGCGGTTCGGCATAAACATATCCGGGAGCGTCAAGCGGACATGAAAAAAGCTTTCCGAAAGTTGTCGCAGAGACTGTTACCGGCGACAGAGCGTATTCCTTGGTGTTTTGTCCCGTCCTTGCCTTGTCGTTGTGATGAGTGAAAATACCATCCAGATCGGTCACAACGACGGTTACTGCTGAGCTCAAAGTTCCACCCGAAACTTCGGCCGCGATGCTATGGCTCCCCGGTGTCGTGGAGGAACTTGGCGAATAGATGGCGTTAGTGTTACCGCTGCTGGTGATCGTGCCCACCGAAGGATCGCCATTCTGAATGTCATCGACAAACCACAACATCGTTCCCGTACCTCCCGTTAGCGTTCCGGTGATGGTTTGCGGCTGCGAAGTTGTGACCGTGGAAATACCGGGAGACAGCGATACTGTAACGCTGGAGATTGGCGGAGGTGGTGGCGACGATGGCTGATTGGTCGGGGGCTGCGTCGTTGGAGGAGTTGTAGAAGTCGAGGAAGAGGATGTTCCCCCGCCGCAAGACGCCAAACCTAAACATGCAAAAAGAATTGCGCCAAGAATCAGGAGTAACCGAGCATTCAATGGGGGAAGAGCCTTACGCGAACCCAACAGCATCAAGAGAGTCCTCCGCTACAAACAGGTGCCTGATAGCGTTCAGGCTCGTGACGCCACCTTTGAAAAGTGCCGCAGAAATGCCCCTGATAAGGTCATGTGACTTCTACGACGACCGCTTTTGGACGAGATAGAAGCGAATTGAGTTGCTTAGGCGGTGGCTATTACTTGTAGAAACTTTCTAGCTCGATTATACGGGGCTGGTGGAAGGAGCCACAAGGGCGCATAGAGATTGATGTTGCTCAATACGGTTCGATCCCCAACCGTTCTCTATGCGCCCATCAAGGCGCTTTTACGAATTTGGAATCGTTACCTGCACCCGATTCGAGTATTTGCTTTCTTTGCCGCGCTGATTCAGAGCGGTGGTGACGTAGAAATAAGTCTGTCCGCTTTGGACCGAAGCATCGGTAAAACTCGCGGCGGGATCCGGGTGGGTATTTATTTTTGCGAACGGCCCCTTGGATGCCGTCGCGCGGTAGATATTGTAGCCGATGGTTTTTGCTCCGCCGGAACGCCAAGAAAGAGTGACATTGTGCGTTGCCACGATGTCACTTCCGCTGGCCGTGAATGATTCCGCATGGGGGGAGTTGGTCGCGTCGCTAGTAAAGCTGATATTTCCCGTAGAGCTTCCGCTTTTCTGGGGGCTAAACGTGACATCGAAGGAAATGCTCTGCCCGGCGGCGACGGTCGCGGGAAATGTGATTCCACTGATGGAATATCCTTCACCTTTCCAGTCGGCCGAGCTTATCGTAATGCTGGCGTTGCCAGCTTTTAAGGTCCCAATCTTAGTCTCTGACTGTCCCACTGCCACCTGACCGAAGTTTAAGGTGGAGGGAGTCACCGTAAGATGACCCGCGGGCACGTCGATCTGCACTCCGTTTCCGCTCCCACCGCTGTTTCCCGTCTTAGTGCCTGTTCCGGCCCCGCCTCCGCACGCGACCGAAATCGTTATTAGAAACAACACGAACCCCAATGAATATTCTTGACGCATGTACTGACCGCTCCTTGCTTTAGAGATTGTCCCGCGAACGAACTGCCGCACCAGACAACCGCCTGGCGGAAAATGATGCTTACTGAAAATTGGAGCTGAGTACGCGAGGTGCGGATCCGCTGCTCGCGTCAAACCCCAATCGATGAACCCCGGAAGGGCGTGTCAGAAAGTTAAATGGGGTGGTGAAGTCGCGGTAGATGTCACAAGTACATTACTTTGGTTTCAGAGAGGGTTGAAATCGTTCGGAAAAAATTGATTTACGCTGCGTCAAACTTTCGTGCGAAAGAAACGGGGCATAAAGTTTTCTTTACGCCCCTTGTTGAGCCAGTCAGTTGCGCTTGCAACTTACGGTGTGGGGATCACCGCCTGGGTCTGATTTGAATAGGCACTTTCTTTTCCGGCGGAATCTACAGCGGTTGTGACGTAGAAGTAAGTCTGTCCGCTTTGAACCGAACTGTCAGTGAATGTGTTGTCGCCGTTCATGGAAGTGATTTGCGTAAACGGCCCGCCTGTCTTTACCCCGCGATACACGTTATAGCCGGCCACGGAAGACGAAGAACTCGAATTCCATGACAGCGCGACACTATGTTGCGGAGCCGCGGTACCGCTTCCGGTCAACGATTCCTGTACGGATGAATTGGAAGCGTTGCTGCTGAATGTCGCGCTGGCCGAAGCCATGCCGCTGGACTGAGGTGCGAAATTCACCGTGAACGCCACACTTTTGCCGGCAGCAAGAGTGACCGGGAGAGAGAGTCCGCTAATGGTAAATTCTGAAGTGCTCATGCTCGCGGAGGTTATGGTAATGCTCGAACCTGTGGCTGTCAGCGAGGCGGTCATGGTCTTGTTTTGCCCCACGGTGACGTTCCCGAAATTCAACGCCGACGGACCCACCGCCAATTGCCCGGCGACGGTTGCGGTTCCCACCATCGAAATGGTGAGGGCCGGATTGGAAGCATCGGATACCACGGAGATCGATCCCGATTTGCTTCCGCCAGTGGTTGGCGCAAATACCACGCCAAAGGTAAAACTTTGACCGGCACTTAGTGAAAGAGGCAAGCTCAGACCGGTGACCTTGAAGCCGGTACCCGTCACGTTTGCCTGACTGACGCTAACCGTCGAGCCGCCCGTGTTGGTCAGAGTCTCCGACAAAGGATTCGTGCTTCCCACTGGAACGTTCGAGAAATCAAGACTGGAATCGCTGGTGCTCAACACTCCGCCGACTGCTGCACCAGAGGACAGCGGAATGACAAGACTGTTGTTGGAAGCATCGCTCACTAGAGAGAGATTTGCATTTACCGCCGCGCTCGACGGCTGGTGAACGGTGACACTGAACGATGCACTTTGACCTGCTGCCAGAGTCAGGGGAAGATTCAACCCGCTGATGGTGAAAGCTGAGGCTGAGACCGTAGCCTGGGACACCGTGACCGTAGAGGATCCGGAGTTGGTCAGGGTCATCGGCGAAGTTTGCGTTTGTCCGCTCTGGAGGCTGCGGAAACTGAGACTCGCAGGGCTTGATACAAGAGTGCCTGACCCCACTGCTGTTCCGGAAACCGGAACGCTTACGACTGGGTCCGACGCGTCAGTGGTTACAGCTACAGTTCCGCTAGAGGTCCCAGTCGACTGCGGTGTGAAGGTGACCGAGAAGGTCTTTTTCTGTCCTGGAGACAGAGTCGTTGGGAAACTGAGGCCGCTCATTTTGAAGCCGCGTCCGCTAACCGTGGCTTGCTTTACGGTTACGTTGGTTTTGCCCGAGTTCACCAGGGACAGCGATTGGGTAAGGCTGGCACCCACTTTAACTTTACCGAGAGCCAAAACTGTCGGCGAAGCTGTTACTTGCCCGGCCACCGTTCCGCCGGTATTGCTGGCAGAGGTTCCAACGCCGGAGACCGAAATATTGATCACGGTCGAGATGGTAGTCAATGCTACGTCAGCCGGGGGTTCGGAACCGCGCCGGCGGCTGCCTCTAATCGTCCTTGCGAATCTGGTTTTGGTGGTTCCAACCAAAGAGACAGTTGCGTGATTGGTACCGGTGGAAGTCGGCGTGAAACTAACTTTGACCGTCGCAGATCCTCTTGGCGCCACCACCAGCGGCAAGGATGGTTCAATCAAGGCGAATCCCTGTCCCGAAACCGTGGCGTGAGTGATGGTCAAAGTGCCAAGTCCAGGGTTCGACAGAGTTGTGGTCTGGGTCAGAGTCTTACCCAACTGCACGTTACCAAAGACAATGCTCCTGGGGGTCACTGCAGTTCGCAATGAACTGTTAGCTGCGATCCGAGGTCTGAGCCTGTTGTGCCGCAGGCTGGGTAGCGTTAAGCGCGGAACAGCCCACCATGGTGGAAAGGGCGAGAAGTACAACCAGGAGGTTCGGGCGGGTGCCGAAATGCGTCACGGAGACCTCTGCTAGCGCCGTACGGCCATACGGCGGGGGATTTAACCGCTCTCTGCACCATTCCGAGAACCAATCCCCGAGGAGACCGAAACGTGGAATGATGCAGGCAAATGCAGTGTCCTCTGCGGTGCGTTTCGGCGGTAGATACCGGAAGTGAGGCTATTGACGGGCCATACGGCCATGCCAAAATCGGAACAGTAGTTACCTGGGGGGCTGCTCCGGGCGAATCTGGGACCATCGACTAAAGCGTCCGAAAGAATCAATAGAAAAACGATTACTTGACCAAGTCAACAAATATATCTGACGCCTCGAAGTGGCGTTGATCTGAATGGTTCTGGACACGCCGGCTAGGGAGTGACAGCGGTCACTACCGCCGATCTTGGCGATGCAGTACTCTAAACATCAGGCAACGCTTCGGTAGTCTATTCTTTAAGCATTCGCCAAATTCAAATCGTATAGAACAGGATTGGTTCAGTAACGCTTTTGAATATGTCAACGTCAGATTCCAAACCGGTTTCGATCGCGATCCGAATACAAGGGAATTATTCTGGCTGGAGGTTCGGGGACACGGCTCTATCCGGTCACACATGCCGTATGCAAAAGCCTGCTGCCGATTTATGACAAGCCGATGATCTATTACCCGCTGTCCACGCTGATGCTGGCGGGGATAAGAAACATCCTCATCATTTCGACGCCGCAAGACACGCCCAAGTTTGAGCAGTTGCTGGGGGACGGAAAGCGTTTCGGTGTGAGTTTCGAGTATGTGGCGCAGGCGCGGCCGGAAGGAATTGCGCAGGCATTTCTAGTGGGAGAGAAATTTATCGGCTCGTCTTGTTGCGCGCTGGTTCTGGGAGACAACATCTTTTACGGGCACGACCTTGCGAAGACCGTGCTGCGCGCCGGACAACAAAAGTGCCGGAGCGAGAGTATTCGCTTATCCGGTACACGATCCCGAGCGCTACGGCGTAGTCGAATTTGATCGCAGCGGGCAAAGCGTTGAGCCTGGAAGAAAAGCCAAGCGCGCCGAAATCGCGCTACGCGGTTACCGGACTTTATTTCTACGACAATCAGGTTGTGGATATAGCGAAAAGCCTAAAGCCTTCAGCTCGCGGAGAACTTGAAATCACTGAAGTCAATCGGGAATATCTGAGACGTCAAGCAATTGGAAGTCGAAGTGATGGGGCGCGGCATGGCATGGCTGGACACAGGAACGCACCAGGCGATGCTGGAAGCCTCACTTTTTATTCAGACCATTGAAACCCGGCAGGGACTTATGGTCGCGTGTCCGGAAGAGATTGCCTATCGTTATGGATATATCAGCGCGCAGCAACTTGAGGAAACGGCGTCGTCGATGAAGAGCAACGGCTACGGGTCGTACCTGCTGCAACTGCTTCGAGAAAAAGTATTTTGAGTTTCGTTGTGAGCGGAATTTAGATTTTTCTTGCGGATCACCTTACAAATTGTACGAGGAGATTTGGATGACGAGTTCGCGGAGGCGCTTTCTTCGTGTCCTGGGCGTTGGCGCTGTTGCGGGAACGGCCGTGCGCTGGGTTCCCGGAACGGTTCCGGCCTATGCATCACGGGGCCGAATCCATGCCGTCCGCTGGCCTCACGCTTCTCGACAGCAACGAGAATGCCTATGGCCCATCCCCGCAGGTGGTGGAGAAAATTCGATCCGCCCTTGGCTCTGGTGAACCGGTATCCCTTCAGAAAATATGACGAAATAACCGAGCGGATCGCGACTTTTCACAAGGTCAAGCCGGATCAGGTGCTGTTCGGCTGCGGTTCGACAGAACTACTTCGCGTTGCGGCATGCGCGTTCCCTGGTGGATGGGCGGCAGTTGATTCAAGGCTGGCCGACGTTTGAAGCCATACAGGACTATGGCAAATCGCTCGGTTCGGAAGTAGTGTCCGTTCCTCTCAGCGAAACTCTCGCGCACGACCTCGACGGAATGCTGGCCCGCACTAGGCCATCGACCGGGCTGGTATACGTTTGCAATCCCAACAATCCCACTGCAACGCTCACGCCGCGAAAGGATTTGGAGACCTTCATCAGTAAACTTCCGGCCACGCACGAAGGTCTTGATCGATGAGGCTTATCATCACTATGCGGGACAGTCGGAAGTGTATGAGTCCTTCATCGATCGTCCGCTGAACGACGACAGAGTGATCGTTACCCGCACGTTCTCCAAGGTCTACGGATTGGCGGGGTTGAGGTTGGGCTACGCGGTGGCATCTCCGCAGACAATCAAAAAGATGCGAGCATTTCTTACGCAGGATAGCCTGAATGCGATCATGGCTGAAATCGTTGCGGTAGCGCTTGACGATACTGAGAGTGTTGAGATATCGGTAAAGCGCAACAGCGACGACCGACAGGAATTTCGCAATTCGGCCATGGTTCGGATGCTGATGCCTGTCGACTCCCACGCAAATTTTGTAATGATGGACACTCAACATTCCGCGGTTGAGGTGATTGAACATTTCCGAAAGCACAATGTCCTGATCGGCCGACATTTTCCGCCGATGGACACCTATATCCGCGTATCCCTGGGCACCCCGCCGCAAATGCACACCTTCTGGGAGACCTGGGACATGCTGCCATGGGCAAAGAAATTCATGCATCACTAAAGCGGTGTTGCATACAAATGTTCGGAGCTTTATGCATTAGACTCAACTGCTTTGACCGATCTATGAACGGTTACCGGCGTAACCGAGTTGAACGGAAAGTATGCAAAGAAAGGGATGAAATCTGGAAATCTAGTATGTCGTCACGGCGAAGGCCGGGATGGCGAGCGTGGTAAGATTCTGAAAATCTGGAAAGCGAATATATTTCTGAAATTATGACGACTTCTTCAGTTACGACAAATCCTGTTTCCGAGCTGAAAAACAAAGTCGAACAACGTCAGGCGCGGATTGCCATCATTGGTCTGGGCTATGTCGGTCTGCCGCTGGCCCTGCTCTACACCGAGCAGAAGTTCCGGGTGACGGGCTTCGACATCGACCAGCGCAAGGTGACGACGCTGATGCAGGGCGGCTCCTACATCGTCCGCATTCTGCCGGAAGAGATTCAGCAG
Organism: Terriglobia bacterium; assembly: GCA_963706335.1. Lineage (GTDB taxonomy): Bacteria > Acidobacteriota > Terriglobia > Terriglobales > Acidobacteriaceae > JAIQFF01. The sequence continues at coordinate 238,544 of CAVPME010000019.1, read as the reverse complement.
GCGCGCGCCAAGGGCTTCGAGGCGACTTCGGACTACGCGCGGCTGACGGAGATGGACGCCATCATCATCTGCGTGCCCACGCCGCTGAACGAGTATCACGAGCCCGATCTTGAGCTACATCACGGACACGGCGAGCGTCGATTGCGCCGCATCTGCGCGCCGGTCAGCTGGTGGTTCTCGAGAGCACGACCTATCCCGGCACGACCGAAGAAGTGATGGTTCCGATTCTGGAAAAGGGAAACAAGCACGGGCTTGAAGGCGGCGCGCGGAAGGGTCGTCGAACGGACAACGAAATCTACGTCGCGTTTTCGCCCGAGCGCGAAGATCCGGGCAATACAGACGGTGGCGCGGCGCGACATTCCGAAAGTGGTGGGCGGGCTCGATTCGCAGGCCACGGAAGCCGGCGGCTTCGCTGTACGGAGCGATCTTCAACCGCGTGGTGCGGGTGTCTTCGCCGGCTGCGGCGGAGATGACCAAGCTGCTGGAAAACATTTATCGCTGCGTGAACATCGCGCTGGTCAATGAGTTGAAGCTGCTGTCGCTGCGCATGGGACTGGACATCTGGGAAGTGATCGAGGCGGCCTCGACCAAGCCGTTCGGGTTTCAGCCGTTCTATCCCGGCCCGGGCCTGGGCGGACACTGCATTCCGGTCGATCCGTTTTATCTGTCGTGGAAGGCGAAGGAATGGGACTTCCGCACGCGCTTCATCGAACTGGCGGGCGAGATCAACATCGGCATGCCGTACCACGTGCTGGATTACGTGGCCAAGGCGCTGAACCAGCAGAAAAAGGCGCTGAACGGGGCCAAGGTGCTGGTGCTGGGCGTGGCGTACAAAAAGGATATCGACGACCTGCGCGAATCGCCGTCGCTGACCATCATCGAACTGCTGCAGGACGCAGGGGCCGATGTCAGCTACAACGATCCCTACTTTCCCACGGTGGGAAAAGGGCGCAAATACGATCTGCAGATGAAGTGCGCGCCGCTGGACAATCTGGGACAGTACGATTGCGTGCTGATCGTGACCGACCACTCCGACTACGACTATCAGCGCATCGTGCAGCGAGTCGCAGCTGGTGGTCGACACCCGCAACGCCACCCGCGGCATCAAGAGTCCCAAAATTGTCCGCTGCTAGATTGCAGCTCTGGCCGACCGGGTGCTTTGGTTTATCGAGAGCCGAACCGCAGCCGCAATCCAGCTCGGGCCAGAATGGGCGGACCAACAGTTAAGACGGGGGTTCGCCCGACGTCGTAGCGCTGGTTGAGTCAGATTTTCCACCGAGACAAACACGTCCACACCGTGCCGCAAGGTATGCGACGCCGTAGCGTCGAGGGTGAAATAACGTCGTCAGCAAGAGTGTATTCTGGTCGTCGTCGAACTGATTCCCACCGAAGCGTCCCTGGACCGCAAGAAGAATGAATGGCCGCGAATAGCGTGCCTGAAAATCGAACTGGTTGCGCGGAATTTGAGGGACGTTCAAACCTACCAGGCTCGGATTCAAACCAGAGAGAGCCGGATCGACAGTAAAACTCGTCACTGTGGCATGAGTATATTGATATCCGCCCGAGAGCGTGATTGAGTTGCTGACTTGAACGCTGGCTTCGAATTCCGCTCCCTGGGAAATCGTGCTGCCGAGATTTTGACGCTGGCGGGTAATCAGACTGGGAGTTGTGGTCAGCGTGACGTTCGCCACCGGCCGTGTGATTTCATTCCAGAAAAAAGTGCCACGCAGCATCAGTCGCTGGCTCCAGCCGGTGAGAATTGCACCACCTTCGGCACCGGTCAGGCGCTCTGCGCGAAGGTCTGAATTCGCCTCGGTAAATACATTGCCAGCGCGAAAACCGCGATAGAGTTCGTTCAAAGTTGGGGCTCGGAATGCGCGATAACCTGATGCAGTAAGCGACAGGTTGAAGTCAGTTTGTGCAAAAGAGCGAGGCGCGGACTGAAGAAGGTTTCGCTGCGATCGGGAAGTGGAGCTGCTCCGACCGGTACCGCGGGATTCGGCGGTGCGAACGCATCGAAGTTCATCCAGTGGTCCACTCGTCCGCTCGCTGTCAGCAGCCAGCCCGGGGTAATGTGGATGATGTCCTCGAAGTAAGCGCCCCAGGTTACTTCCCGCCCTCCGCCTTCCGAAGTGCTGGTTGGATGACCGCCGAAATATCCCTGCTCGTTGGTCTGCCCGTGGACATCCGATTCTTCCAGTCCTGCAACCAGATGTTGGCGTGTTCCCAGGCTATGTTGCCATTGAGCGGAAAAGCCCACCTGCTGCGCAGGAACCCGTTGGGTCCGGGTCAGGTTTTCGGTGCTGCGGTCGGCGGCGATGGAGGAGAACGACTGGTCCAGATTCTGACGGCTCGCGTACGCACGTAACTGGAAAATGCCAACCTGGTGCGCATCCCAGTTCCCGCCGAGATCGAGTTCGCGAATGGTTGTGCGGTTGGTTTGCAGCGGCGTTCCGTTTTCGCGCGACTCGCCGAATAAAGATCCGCGAACAAAGAAATCTCCGCGGTCTCCAAACTGTCGTCGCAATGTGACATCACCGCTGGCGTCTTTCGAGTTCACTGGAGTGTCAACCGCACCTCTAAGATCGACTGGAACGGCGATGTATCCGTCGGTGCGGAAAAGTTCCGACGCGAAGCCTACCGACCACGGCCCCATTGTTCTGCTTGTGGACAGAGAGAGGTCGGGAGAATTTTCGTTTCCGTAAGCAGCTTCCAGCGAGACTAGATTTCGATCAACTGGCGTTCGAATAATACTGATCACCCCACCCAAAGCGTCTGACCCGTAGAGGTGAGATGCGCCGCCACTCGCCACTTCGATAGCTGCCGATACTTTCCCGTGGAGCGCGGTCCCAGTAGACCCAGCCACCAAAGGGATCGTTAAGAGGGAAGCCGTCGCTCAGAACAAGAGCACGGCTGGCGCCGCTTGCACCCAACCCGCGCAACGACACGCCCTGTGTGGTCGGGTTGGCCGTGCGGCTCGTGGTGCGCCGAAAAAGACTGAAGCCCGGGACCTGGCGAAGAATGTCGTCAGTGCGGAATGCGGCGGTGGCGTCGAGATCGGGAGCCGACAGAATCGTGACGCTTGTGGCACTTTCAGCCAACCGAACGCCGGTCCGATTGGCGGTGACTGTAATCTGCTGTGATGCAGTTGCGGGCAAAAGCGTGATTTGCAGATGAGTCGCAGTGCTGATGTCTCCTTTGTCCCAGTTTAGGCTTCTTGTTTGAAATCCCGGCGCGGAGACGGTTACAACGCCAGCATTAACGGCAATTTCAGAAAACGCGAACTCTCCGTGATTGTCGCTGACCTGTCTGACGGTGAAGCCACCGCTGGTGAAAACCACTTCGGCGCCAGTGACAGCTGCGTTTGTTTGATCGGTCACTACGCCCGCAACCAGGTTCGACGACGTAACTTGTGCTCGCAGCCAAAGCGGAGACGAGAGAAACATCGTCGCGATCAGCAGTGATCGGAACGCAAGCTGAACATAAGAAGACCATCTCAGAGATGGAAATAGATGGCGACGCAGATAACCCCTCCCTGGCCTGACAACCGGATGCGATAGCTATTTGTGTGACAATACAGCGATACGTCGGATCATACATTAGAGGCAGGAATAACGCAGCCTGAGGGAGAGCAAAGTAGGTGCCTTCTGCTCCTGAATGTTCTTCTCGAGCTAGCCTTTCTGCTGGAAGAAATCTGTAGCAGCGTCCGAAACCATTTTCTGCTGTTCTTCCGTCATGTAAGGAAAGATCGGCAAGGCCAGGACGTGTCGGCACGCTTCCTCGGCCCGAGGAAACGCACCTGCGCGGTAATTCAGATATTCGAACGCGGGTTGAAGATGCAGCGGAAACGGATAGTAAATCTCGGTCGGTATTCCACATTCGCGCAGATGGTTGCGTAGCTGATCTCGCTGTTCAGCGCGGACAACATACTGGTTGTAAACGTGCTCCATGCCGGTGGGAACGTGGGGTAGACCGATCCACCGGTTCAGACCAGCCTGAGTGAACAACCTGCGGTAACGGTCAGCGTTTCGCTGCCGCGCTTTGGTGAAAGAATTGAGGTGCTTGAGCTTCACCAGCAAGATCGCCGCTTGCAGACTGTCCAGACGGCTGTTCATTCCCAACAGGTCATATTCATATTTTTTTCGGCTGCCATGGTCTCGCAGCACCGCGAGACGCTCCGCACAGGCAGGATTGTTGGTTGTGATTAAGCCGCCATCGCCCGCTCCACCCAGATTCTTTGAAGGAAAAAAACTGAAACAACCAAAGTCCCCAATATTGCCGACACTCCGCGTCTGGCTTTTCGAATCCAAATATCGTGCCCCGATGGATTGGGCCGCGTCTTCGATGATTGGTATCCCGTGTACATGAGCGATCTGCGAGATGGGTTCCATCGCGGCTGGCAATCCGAAGAGATGCACAGGGATAATTGCTTTGGTACGGCTGGTGATTGCAGATTCCAACTGTTTGGCGTCCAGGCTGTAGGTTGCAGGATCGATGTCAACAAACACCGGACGAGCTTTGAGTCGAGAGATACTTCCGGCCGTGGCGACGAACGTAAAGGGCGTTGTAATGACTTCGTCTCCGTCACCGATCTCTAGCGCCATCAGGGAAAGCAGCAATGCATCCGATCCCGAAGCACAAGCGATAGCGAATTTGCATCCCACCAAGCCGGAAATTTCAGTTTCCAGTTGGGAGACCTGCGGACCCATGATGAACCGTTGGCTGTCCAAAACCTGGTCCACAGCGGACCGGATGTCCGCTTTCATGGTCGCGTACTCTGCCTGCAAGTCGAGAAAGGGAAAGCGAAGTTCAGAGCCTACCGGGTTCGGTGGCTTGGCAAGAGTGTCCATGCAGATTTAACTATATTCGATTTCGTCCCGACATGAATCAGGCCTTCTCCGGCGTGGCCAGTCCGCCCTCGAGAACTACTGTCACTTAACACTTCATCTGCAAATGTTTGCTGCGCAATAGTCGGATTGTTCCAGACTGGCGATCCAACTCCTTTGATATCAATCGCTTTAAAAACTTAACTTGGTGCGTGAATTGCCCTTTGTGATCTGCTGGCGAAGAAGTGGTCTTTTTTCGTCAGATCGATATGGCGCTTCGTAGATTATGCATTGCGGTCGCGGTGGCGGCCATGCCTGTGGTTGGTTTTGCTTCGCTGAACTTGGCCCCATCTCGAATATCATCGGGGGCCAGCTCGTTAGCCGCTCGCGAAAATCACATCTGGCCTGCAGCCGTCCATGACTCACAATATGCGACCCTGATCCATGCAATGAGCCTTACCGGTTGTGGAGCATCGCAGCCGCCGCAGGCGCTGGCCACACCCGATCCGTTAATGGAAGATGCGGACTTGAGTTCGAAGGTCAGCGTCAGCTTTATTATTGGCACCGACGGCCGTGTACACAGTCCGCTGATTCTGGAGAGTGCCGGCGCAAGCGAAGATCGCATGATTCTTTCTGTGGTGCGGTATTGGCGCTATCGCCCGGCACTGTGCAACGGAGTGCCAACGGATGCCGAAGCGAAGGTGGAATTTTCCAGCCGCCAGATCTTGTAAGTGATCCGACATATCCCAAGGTTCATCGTCGCATGCGACCTACGCCTTACATAGCCTGCTAAAATAGTAGAGTGCCGGGGGATAAAGATTTGCATGCATGATTCCAAGCTGAGACGGGAATCCCAGGCTGCATTTCTCGAGACGTTAAAGCAACTCTCGCTGGCGCAGAGTGCGGAAGAATCCGTGAATGTGAACGCCGAATCCGAGAGTGCCGCCCGCAATATTTGCCCCGGCTGTGGCACCGCCAATCGCAAGGAAAATAACTTTTGCGCCAGTTGCGGCGCGACTTTGCTGAAATCGCCGCGCCAGGCCGAACCTGCGCCATCTTCGAAAGCGCCTGTGCCAGAGCAGCCCGGCGATCACCATTATCATCACCATTACCACCACCACTATTTTTCAGGCGATGGCATGGACTTTGGTCCGAGTCAGAGTGCTGGCGGGGTCGCTCGGGATAGTGTACGCGTACGCGCCCCGCTGACGGGACCTTCAGTTAGCCGAGCTGAAGCTGCGTTGCGCAAAGTCGCCCAGGATTGGGCTATGGCGTGTAACACCAAACAACTCGATGACCTGATTGACCTTTACTTCTCAGATGCGCTGGTGCAACGGCCGAATTCGCCCGCGGTACGCGGCACGGCGGCGATCCGGGAGTTTTTCTTTGGATTGCTGGAGGCCGGGATGAGCGAAGTTGAACTGGAACCACAGCGAACCGAGTTGTTCGGCGACTTCGGGTATGAAGCGGGACGCTGTAAGTCGCTGGTTCCTATCGCTATGGGCAAGCGACGAGAAGAACGCGGCAAATACCTCGTCGTTTTGAGTCGGCAAGCCAATGGCGACTGGAAGATCGTAGCGGACAGCTGGTCGAGTGACCTTGGTCTCGGGGTGGCGGGTGAACCTGCCACGAAGCCTGGGCTTCCTTCTGCCTCTACAATCCCGCGGCTGCCTCGCAAGCCATAATTGTTTCTGGAGCGATAATTATCTGCCGTAACTTCAATAACTTAGCTATCTCACCTCCGTAACTTGCTGTTCCCTGAAAGAACCGATAGGCTCCGATGACCATGGCCTTGCACTCATTACTCTTTGCCCAAGACCAGAAAGTCGTTTCTTTGGTGATCGAAGTCCTCAAAGGCCTTGATATCGAGGTAACGCACTGCCCTGTGGCTGCGGAAGCAATTCAAAAGCTTACCGCTCAGAAGTTTGACGCGATTGTCGTAGACAATTCCGACGCCCGCGGTGCGGTTACGGTTCTTTCGGCCGCCAAGTCGCTTCCTTCTTGCGAGCAATCGATCGGCGTAGTGCTGGCAACTTCTCGAAATAGTATTGGTCTGGCCGACGGGGCACGAAGTCACATGGTGTTGTACCGTCCGCTGTCTGCGGATCGATTACGCAATGGAATCAGGTCGGCTCTCAAACTTCGCAGCCACGGTGAAGAGGCGCGAGAGACCCAGCGAACCAGAATCAATATCCCTGCCAGCTTGAGGGGCGCAGGACAAGACGAGACTCTGGCCTTTATCAACAATTTGAGTGCCGGCGGGGCTGCGTTACAAATCGTGCAGTCCATTCCTGCTTCGTGCATTCAGAGCGTTGAGTTTTTACTGCCGGGGATTGATCAGAATTTGTCGTCCTCGGTCGAACTGGTATGGCGGAATGTGCAGGGCCAGGTCGGGGTTCGCTTTGTGGGGATGTCCGCCAGCTTCACCGAGACTTTAGAAAAGTGGTTGGCGAACCGGAATGTATCACAGAAGGCGTCGAAGGCAAGCGCCTGAAATTTTATTAAGACTTAAACGCATTTTGCTTTGGGCAACCTTCATTCCGAAATATCAAGTTATTGCCGATCTTCCTAACTGCCAACATTAGATCTCAACTCTCAGTTTTTGCAGTTCTCGCCGCAACTGTTCCGCGTCCTCCATCTCGATGGTGTGCATACCCAACTGCCGCGCGGATTCCAAGTTCAGAGGCCGGTCGTCGATAAAGCAGCAGTCCTCCGCAGATTTCTGGGTGATCTCGAGCGCCATCCGATAAATACTCGCTTCCGGTTTACGCAGACCAACAAAGCAGGAACTTACGAAAACGGTGAAAATCTCCCGCAAGCCGAAGGTTTGAATCCGGTACAAATTCAGTTCCCGAGACTCGTTGTTGATGGTGCCCATAAAATATTTTCCTGACTTGACCAATTCTTCCGCCAAAGCCAGAACGTCATGGTGAGGTTGAGACAGCGAAAATACATAGTCTTTAAAAACTTCGCGGGAAAACGGGCGAGGGCGGTAGAAAATCGTGCGATCCAGATATTCGTTGAACCCGATCTCGCCTCGTTCGAGGGATGAAACCAGCATCTCGTGGCGGTCGTGAAATTCTTTCTCGTCCAGCTTGAATTGTTCCAACGCCTTCTCGCGCTGCACGCGGTCCCAGGCATTAGTCAACAACACGCCGCCGACATCCCAAAAAATTGTGTTGATCTGGGGCACGAATCCCTCCTCCCGCATGAGCACAGTAAAATAATGATACACGGAAGAGCACAGGGAGATGACCGACGACGCGGGGGACGAGAAGACTCGGACGAGAAGGCTCTACTGAACGACTAATGTAACCGGGGTGCTTTGGGTCATCGATCCCGACGTCGCGGTGACGCTAAGTGTGTAAGTTCCAGCCGGGGTGCCATTCGGATTGGTGACCGGTGTTCCCGCGCCTCCGGTGCCAGTGTTGTTCGCAGAGCCTCCCCCGCAGGAAGCTAAGAGGAGTAACAGTGATAACGGAGCGATGCGCGTGTATCGACCCCACGAGCGCTTACCGTTCGGTGTTCCAGGCAGAAATACAATTCCCAAGGTCGCGAACGCCCACAAGAAGGTCATACGACTGAAGCCCGGGAAATAAAGTGCGCCGGTCGTACGCGGTGTGGTTGTAATGGTCACGGCGAAGGTTGTCGATGCCATGGCACTATACGGCTGGCTTCCAGGCACGGAGCAGGTGGTACCGGTTGGTGAGCCAGAGCAAGATAGGAACGCTGTCCCACTCATGCCAGCGCCACCGATCGACATCGTGTAGGAAGCATTCTGTCCGGCCGCGATGGCCAGTGAGCCAGGCGTTCCCGGCAAGACGATGAGATCCAGGCCAGACGCGTTCGCGACGTAGGTAAAGCCGTTGTTCAGGGAGCCACTCTGCTCTTCCGGATTGGTAACAACGACGTTCACGGCGCCCGGGAAATGCGCCGGAGTGGTTGCGGTGATGGACGTGCTGCTCAGTACGGAGACATTCGTCGCAGGTATATCTTGCAGGCTAACCGCCGCTCCGGCGGCAAATCCCGTTCCGGTGATCTGCACCGCAGTTCCTCCCGTGGTTGGGCCTGAGCTGGGCGAGATCGCGGTTACGGTTGGCGCTGGATTCGACACCGCGGTATACGTAAAGCCTTGCAACAATTTTCCCGTCTTCGCATCGGTGTTGGTCACGACAATGTCAACGGTTCCGGCCGCATGCGCAGGAGTCGTTGCTGTAATCGTAGTGTTGCTTACGACGCTCACATGGTTTGCGGCGGTGCCTGCCAGGCTCAACGTCGCTCCCGGCAAAAAGCCGGTGCCTGTAACGGTCAGGGCCGTGCCGCCGTTGATGGTTCCGGAGGCTGGCGAAATTGCCACAATCGTCGGCGCCGGATTCGATACGCCTTGCCCGTTGGCTCTAAAAGTTGCCACTTGCATTACCCAGTTGCCCGAACCGTTTGGTGCGGTGGCTGTATAGTTTCCGGCCGAGGTTACAGTTTGGTCTTCCGCAATGTTTCCAAAGGTGTCGATGATACGGCTGGTGAATCCGGTCCCAGCTCCGATAAACGCGGCGCCGCCCGTGGTTCCCGCTCCAAAGATCAATTCTTTCGCAGAGGCGGTGGTTGCGGTGCCACTAATGGCATTCGTTCCGGACCCTACCGCGGCCGCCGTCGCATCCAGAGGCACGCTCAGGTCCAGACCGCTGTATTCCAGGATGCGTACGTCGGGGAACGCAGCCGCCTGGTTGAATTTCACCGTCACTGTGTTATTGCCCGCAGCGATATTTTTAGCGTAATAGATCGACTGTTGCAATCCGGTAGCCGCGGTCGGACCGACGGCCAGGGAATACGTGTTTCCCAGGTTGTCCGTTACCGAGCTGATCACTGAACTGGTGTCAGCCCAGCCTACCGTCACAATGTTCAAGTCATTCGCTGTCTGTGCGTTTGGGTAAGTTACCACCAAAGTCGAGTTCTGAGGTTGAATCGTGCTCGGTCCCGACGCTCCCTGAACAAAGTTTATGCCTCCGCTCGAACCGGTTGAGTATGTATAACCGCCAGACAGAGTTCCGCTTTGGCTGTCGGTGTTGGTTACTACCACGTCCACTGTACTGGCTGTGTGGGCTGCGGTAGTTGCCATGATAGAAGTGCTATTCACCACTCTTACACCAGTGGCTGCAGTCCCTCCCAGCCTGACGCTCGCTCCGCCAAGGAATCCCGACCCAGTAATGGCCACGCCGGTTCCACCTCCGGCATTCCCGGAACTTGGCGATATGGATGCCACAGTGGGCGCTGGAGCAGAGCTCGAAGTCATTTGAACGAACTTTGCTATGGAGGGAACGCCGCTGCTGTTCAGGAGAAACAGCATGTAATATCCCGGGGGGGCGGTGTTGCCGTTAGGGGGTGCGGTGACGGTCAAAGATCCCGATCCCGCGGTAAACGACAGACCCACCATACGCTGGTCCATGCCGAAGGCGTGGGTCACGGTGCCGTTCCGGATCAGCACGGCCGCACTGATGTTGGCGGCATCCGGGGTCTGTACTGTAAAGGGATTGCCATAACTGATGGTGGTGGGGGCGCTGCTGATCGTGGGCCGGGTCGCCAGCGATCCATTCGACTGGAACAGATACGGCGGCTGGTAAATCTCCATGTGGGTTTCGTAGGTGCCGCGGCTGGGATTGCCTCCCGCCAGCCACACCGTGGCATCCGGCAACAGCAGCGCCACCGAGTGGTACAAGCGCGCATACACATTCGCTCCCGCCGACGACATGGTGTTGGCGATGGGATCGTACATGTCGGCGTTCAAACTCTTGCTGCTCGACGACTCATCGTTCACCGACCCACCCATGGCCAGAACTTTCCCGTTCGGCAGAATCACCGCATTCATCTCGATGCGCGCCTGCGACATGCTGGGGCCGGTGACCCACGTCGGACTCGCCGCTCCCATGTCGATGGTTTCGGTGGTGGCGGTGGCCGGACTGTTGCCCCCCAGGATCAGGATTTTGGGGTCGTACCCGTTCGCCGGAGTCAGCGGAAGCAGAATGGAACTGCCATAGGTGCGGGCACTTCCGTAGTTGGTCGTGGCCACATTCTGGGTAAAGCTTGAACTCGCAGGATCGAAGATGTAGGCCTTGGGAGGCGCGCCTGAGGCGAACACTTTGCCGTTGGGCAAAAGATGCATCCGGGGATACAAGTCAGGGGTGAAAGGCGCGGTGATTTGCTGGCTCCAGCCCGATCCCACGGTGTAGATTTCAACCGTGTTGTTGGTGTTGCCGTTTTCGTCTCCACCGGAGAAGGTCATGACGCGGCCATCGCCGAGCGTGGTCATGGTCGGATACCAGCGGCCATGAGCCATGTTCTGAGCGTCGGTGAAGGTATTGGTGGCAGGATCGAAGATGGAGGACTTCGGCTGTCCGAAAAAGGGATCGTATTGAATGGTGCCGCCATTGATAAAAGCCCGCCCGTCGGGCAATAGCACCATGGCGTTGCAGAACACATCCCAGCTCATGGTGAACTGAGTGAAACTTCCCGCCGAGGGATCGAACAGAAGCGCTCCGGAATTGTTCGATGGCCCATAAGGCGCCCCCGTGGGGCAACCCGCCAGAGAGGGCGGACAGTTTCCCGAACCTGCCACGACAAGAATTTTACCGTTGGCGAGCAGCGCCACGTGGATCGGATTGATGGGCATGGTCTGCGACATCGTCGACCATTTCCCAATCGTCTGCACCTGCCCCTTTAGAGACGGCGATAGGCATGCCGTTAAAAGGACGAGTACAAGGGCCCGTCGCGCCAAAAACGCGGATTTCATGGGTTTTCAAATACCAGTGTTTCCGCCGAAGAACGCCCCTGATCCGCAGCGGATCAACCTACCAAAATCAAGTCATTCGCAAACGAGAAAGCCCAGGACTTGTGGTCATGGGAGAACTGTTTTTGAACAATGAACCCGAGACCCAGGATGCTAACTTTCCAACGAGGTGAATCGGAATGGCACGAATGTGCTATGCGCGTCTCGGTCCTAAACTGTTTGTTTCTCAACGTCTGACAATCGGACACGCCGGCGGCAGCGCGTTCTCCTACATTGTTCCCGAGTTTCCCACACAAGCTGCTGGAGGTGGCTAACACTTCAGCTGCGCGCCGTTTTAGAGGAGGTTCGATCGGACGAGGTGACGAGCTCCGAAGTTCCTGATCCGAACTGCGCTCCGGGAGATGCTGGTTCAAACGGCGTTCTCCGCCATCAGCGCGGGGACCGAGCGAGCCAACGAGGCGGGACAAAGGTCACAAAATGAAATCCAGCTTACTCTGGATGCGATCCGCGCTGGCGCGCCGGCACCGTTTTTTTTCGGAGCTGGTAGAAGTCTCAGAAGCTACCTTCGCGATTGCGGGTCGATTGCCATAAATCGGATGGTCAGACTTCGTGGGTTCGATGCCAGTGCCGAGGTCGATTTGCCGGAACCACTAAGCGCAAAACTGCCGAGCTCGAATGGTTGGTCTTCAGCACCCAGATCCCTCGCTAGTGTGGATTCAGATGGTAGTCGCATCCATCGGAGTGTCGTGCCGGGGTTGAAGATTCCCTTGGTGGTAAAACACAGGGATCGATCCTCAAACGCTTTGGGCTTTAGCCAGCGCTTTGGCTGATCGGGCAGTCACACCGCGCGGACTGGGGACGTACGTGCATGATCGCAAATCGTAGTGTCTTACCAGGCATTCTGCGCACATGTGAACCTGGTGGACTTTGCAATGGATTACCGGCAAATCGCCGTGGCACACATCACACCCGCCACGAATTCGTCGCGATGACTGCTTGGTTTCTCCGGACGATGAGGCTGCGCCGCCAGACGCTAGCACTGCACGCGATTTGAAATAAACGCCTGCGGCAGCGATCATCGAGCCTACAGACACGCCACACGCGCCCAAGGTGAGCAGGCTGGTGTCTACGTGTTCGCCCAAGGCAGCGGGAAACGCGATGAGTCCCATCACCAGAGCCAAAACTCCCACAGCGATCATCAAGCTGCCAATTCGTGAAGACATTCCTGAATTACCCTTGTGATGGCGACGTAACCTGCAGACACCACCATATCGACTTGCAAGGTCCGACTCCAGATGACGAAAGTCACTTCGGTTTCAGATTTGCCTGCGAGTGACTGAGGTAACTTGTCTCGACTTACGTCGGAAATCTAACATTCTCTACGGTATGGCATTGACATCGCTCGTGGTGTGCGCAGACAGGAATTCGGTACAGGTGCTCGATCAGATCCTTCAAGAGCTGGGCATGGACGTAGAGCACTGCCCGGACCTGAGCACGGCGGCGTCGCTGGTGTCGGACAAACACTTCGATGGTGTCGTGGTGGATTGCAAAGACCAGTCCGCCTCAATTGAATTCATCAGTCGCATTCGCAAACTGCCCCTCAATAAAAACACTCTAATCATTGGCTTGGTAGATGGGCGAGAGCAAGTCCGAGATGTTTTTGGAGAAGGCGCGAATTTCATCGTGTACAAACCGGTTTCGGTGGAACGAGCCGCCAGCAGCCTGCGGGCAGCGCATGGATTAATGGCGCGGGAGAAACGAACAAAACTTAGAGTGTCATTACACGCGCCGGCTTCCATCGCCTATGGCAGTTCGGAAAATGTTGCCGCCACATTGCTGGACCTGAGTGAGGACGGCTTGGCCCTGCAATCCGAGCGGCGTTTACCTCCACGTTGCAAGGTCTATTTTCAGTTCAATTTGCCCGGAGGCAAATCTTCAGTCAGACTTTCAGGCGACGTTGTATGGCAAGACTCAACCGGACGCGTCGGAATCCGCTTCGCCGACGTGCCTCAAACGTCGCGCCGAACGCTAAACGACTGGATCAAGGCAAGCCTCGCGAGGCTGGACACCGCTGAACAGAAGGCCCCGAAGGTCGTTGCGCAGCCGGTAGTCGAGACTGTGGCCACACGACTTGCGGGATTGGGACTTTCCAATTCATCTTCGAACCGCCGCGTGCAGTCGCGACACGCCTGCCGCTTGAGCGCAGATGTGTTTCGACTGGGAGAGGGCGTTCCGAATCGCTGCACCCTAAGCGACGTGAGTACCGGCGGTTGCTATGTAGAAACTCCTTCGCCCTTCGCTACCCAGACGACAGTGAATCTGGTGGTCCGTACGAAGGACTTAAAGCTACGTGTACGAGGAACGGTTCAGGTGACGCATCCCGGCTTCGGTATGGGAGTGCAGTTCAGCCTCAACACCGTGGACGAGCGGAACCAGGTCAAACAACTTATTGCTTGTCAGGCTGCTGAAGATAGTTTGGTTTAAGTACAAATTGCGCACGAAGGCGGCTTCGCAACTTTCCCTCGAACCATCAGACGATCATCACGATAATTGCACTTGTGCTTGAACGGCCTTGCGGAAATAATCCAGCGATAAACGCAAGCCCTCTTGCAAATTTATCTTTGGTTCCCAGCCCAATAACGTTCTGGCGCGGGTGATATCCGGACGGCGTAATTTCGGATCGTCCTGAGGAAGTGCTTCGTATCGGATCTGGCTTTTTGAGCCGGTAATTGCGAGTACCAGTTTAGCGCATTCCAGGATGGTGAACTCGTTCGGATTTCCGATGTTCACCGGATAGTGTTCGTCTGATTTTGTCAGCCGTAAGAACCCATCAATCTCATCGCTGACATAACAGAAGCTGCGCGTCTGGTTGCCATCGCCGTAGACGGTAAGCTCATCCCCCTGCAAGGCTTGCTTCATGAAATTAGGCACGACGCGGCCGTCGTTGAGCTGCATTCGAGGACCATAAGTATTAAAGATTCTGACGATCCGGGTATCGACTTTGTAGTAGCGGTGATAGGCCATGGTGACCGCTTCAGTAAACCGTTTAGACTCGTCGTACACCGAGCGCGGACCGATCGGGTTGACATTGCCCCAGTAAGTTTCCTTCTGCGGATGTTCCAGTGGGTCGCCATAGCACTCCGAAGTAGATGACACAAAGTATTTCGCGCTGTACTTACGGGCCACATCCAGCGCGTGAAAAGTTCCCAACGAACCGACCTGAAGCGTTTCTATGCCATGTTTCGTATAGTCGACGGGACTGGCGGGGCAAGCGAAGTGAAAGACGTAGTTCACTGCGCCGCAATCAAACGGTTTGTTGATATCGATTTCCTGAAGTTCGAAGCGCGATTCGTTTCGCAGATGATCGAGGTTCGCCCATCTTCCGGTGAGCAGATTATCAGCTACCACGACCGAGTAGCCTTCGCCGAGCAGGGCGTCGCATAAATGAGAGCCCAGAAATCCGGCTCCTCCTGTGACCAGTGCACGGTGGTTTTTCATGATTTGCGGACGTTTTCAACCGATGTGTCGGCGCCATCGAGAGGAGCTATGGGTGTAGCTGCGGCCCGTCCCACGCTGTAATACGTGAATCCTTGAGCCGCCATGGTGCTCGGGTTGTAAAGATTACGACCATCCACAATGATGGGATACTTCAGATGCTTGCGTAAGCGATCAAGATCGAGCGTGGCAAACTCTTCCCACTCAGTCAGAATCAACAGCGCGTCCGCGCCATTGGCGGCTTCATAGGGATTGGTCACGAATTCGGTTTTGGAATTCAGAACTTCGCGAGCGCGGTCTGTTGCCGCCGGATCATATGCCGCGATTTCGCAGCCTTCCTGCAAGAGCGATTTCACCAGAAGGATGGCTGGAGACTCACGGATGTCGTCGGTACCTCCTTTGAAAGCCAGGCCTAGTACCCCCAGACGCTTTCCGCGTAGCGTCCATAGCGCGGTCCGCACTTTGCGCAGAAATCGCTGCCGCTGGTCCTCATTGATCCGCATGACTTCGTCGAGCAGACGGAACTCATATCCGCATTCCCGCGCCACCGACCGGAAGGCCATCAGATCCTTCGGAAAACACGATCCGCCGTACCCGATGCCGGGATTCAAGAAGCGAGAACCGATACGGCTGTCGGTCCCGACGCCCTGGCAGACCTGTTGCACATCCGCACCCACTGATTCACAAATGGACGAAACAGCGTTGACGAATGAAATCTTCATCGCCAGGAAAGCGTTGGAGGCGTGCTTGATAAGTTCGGCGCTTTTGGCGCTGGTGATAATCAGTGGAGGAGGGATACGTACTTTGTCGGGTGCCGGTATCGCGTCCTTGCGCTGATAATAGCTGCCGTCAGTTAGGGGCGAATAGATTTTGCGTAATACCTCGGCACAACGTTCTGTGTCCGCACCAACCACAATGCGATCGGGATACAGAAAGTCGGTTACCGCCGTGCCCTCGCGCAGGAATTCCGGATTGGAAGCGACGTCGAACGAATCCGGGGCCGCTGCATTGCGCAGGATAATCTTTCGAACCCAATCGCTGGTGTAGACCGGAACCGTACTTTTTTCCACGATAACTTTGTAGCCGTTGATGGCCCCGGAAATTCCGCGGGCCACAGACTCCACGTAAGAGAGATCAGCTTCACCTTGCTCGGTTGGAGGCGTCCCGACCGCAACGAAAATCGCGTCGCTGGCCCGTACTGCCTGATTCAGGTCTCCGGAGAAAGTAAGATTGTGGCCGTGATGGCGGGCTAGAAGTTCCGGCAGAAACTTTTCATGAATGGGAACTTCCCCCGCCTGAAGGGCGGCGAGTTTGGCCAGGTCATTATCGACCAAAATGACTTTGTGGCCGAGATCGGCAAAACAGGCTCCGGCGACTAGACCCACATAACCTGAACCAACTACGGTAACTTGCATCGAAAGCTCCTAATTGCAGTTGTGAAGCGGACACCCAAGTCTGGAACACGAAATCGGCGGGGAAGATGGCAGCCTATTTCCTGCGACCAAACAACTCTATTTTGGTAATTATAAAGGCCTACGGCAGAATTCACATCCGCCGCTCATCACTGAAGTAACCGCAGTCACAAGTTCAAGTCTGAGTTTTCCTGCCGGGCGAAACTCTTCCCCTTTTGTTCCGATCCTAAGGCCACCACAACGATCAGGAGTGCAATATTTACAATTTCGAATGCTGCCAGAGCCCAGGCATACCCAAGCGGCTTGCGCATCGCGTACACCACATTATTCACTGGCGCGGCGATGAGAATACCCAGTTGATAGGCCAAGCCGGGCATCAGCCCACGGATTGCGTCCGGAGAAAGCTCGTTCAGGTGAGCCGGAATAATGCCCCAGGCCCCTTGCACTCCTGCCTGCATGACGAATGCTCCAACCGCGAGAGCCATCAGCGAGCCTCCGAAAGTCCATGCCGGAATCATCGCCAGACACAATAGGAGCGCGAGAATCATGCTACGCCTTCTTCCCAGGCTTTCTGAAAGATGCCCGAAAACAATGGCACCCAATACGGCGCCCACGTTAAACAGAATCACCAGATACGCCACAATTTTCGGACTGAATCCCCGGGCCGCTTTCAAAAAGTCGGGATAAAGATCCTGCGTTCCGTGAGAGAGAAACATCATGAGCGTCATCAGCAAGATCAGATAAAGAAAAATTCGCCAATGACCGCTGGCCGTGCGCACGATCGCGCGCATGGTCGGCACTCGATGTTGTTTCCACGCCTCCGACTCTCGCACGCGGAATCGAATATAGAAGGCCAGCAACGCTGGCGCACCTCCCACCCAGAACATTGCTCTCCATCCTAGAGTCGGCAAGACAAACCTCGCTGCCACGGCTGCCAAGAGATAGCCGATGGAATAGCCGCTCTGCACGATTCCCGACAATATTCCTCGCCACTTGGCGGGTGCGCTTTCCATGGCGAGCGACGCTCCGACGCCCCATTCGCCTCCCATTCCAATGCCGTATACCGTTCGCAGGATTAGAAATATGGTGTAGTTGGGCGCGAAACCGCACAATAGCTCTACCACCGAGAAGAAAACGACGTTAGCCATCAGCGGCTTACGACGTCCGTATCTGTCGGCGAGCAGCCCAAAGACAACCGCTCCCACAGGTCTCATGGCCAGGGTTGCCGTCATGGTCCAGACGATGGCGCTCTTGGTGACGTGAAACTGAGTGGCCAGCGTATCCACAAGAAAAACGAGGACGAAGAAATCGAAGGCGTCCAAAGTCCATCCCAGGAAACTGGCGGTTACCGCATGCCATTGGTCAGACTTGGAATGAGATAAATTCTGATCGGGAGTTGAATTTGGGGCTGTCAGTCTATCCTCAGCGATGGGGAATCCTAGTCCGAAAGTGTACAACGGCAGGACAAAGCCACCGGGGGATGCTGCGATAAAGGCTGAGAATTTACGCCGAATTGCTTAAATATATTCATGTAAACCCAATTTTATGAGTGGTTTATGGCGGGGATCATTTGTATTGACAAGCAGGAGATTTCGGGCGAAACTCCGTCTTAGTACCTGGTGAGTTACCCCGGGTCGCCAGAGTCGAATTTCCCTCCCCGTAGAACCATGTTAAAGCCCGATCCAAAGCGTTCCCGGGTCGTGGTGACTCATAGCAGCGGCCCCGATTGGACGGAGCCTGATTCAGCAGAAACTAATATGGCAGCCTTATCTGACGCCCTGGCGTTCCATCACGAAGACGAGTTACCCGCCGACCTTGCCCTGGATCTGAGACTCCACGAGTTGTTGGAGCATTCCTTGCGATCCAGTCCAGCGACTGGAGCCGTCATCGCCCTCGCCAGCGGGGACAAGATGGTGTGCCGAGCCACTTCGGGAGAAAAAGCTCCGAGAACCGGAGTTTTCGTCAACACGAAATCTGGATTGTCGGGTCTTTGCGTCCAGACCCGTCAGATGCAAATCTGTGAAGACACTCTAAGCGATCCGCGAGTAAATGCGGATGCATGCCACGCACTTGAAATTCGGTCGATCGTGGTTTTGCCGATTCTGGCAGGCAAGAAATTCTGGGGTATCCTCGAGGTTTTTTCATCTCGCGCAAAGGCATTCGATGACGCAGACGTAAAAGCGCTCCAGGTACTGGAGCGTCGGATCTGCGAGACCATCGAAGCAGCTGTGGATGGCGGAACTCCGCCCGCAGCGAGCGATAGCTGGGCCGAACCATCTCCAACTGACGGCCTCAAACCGGTTGAAGCGATAGAAGAACCCGGCGCGACCAAAGCTGCCGCCGCCGAACTCAGACTGCGGGAAGCGTTCGCATCTCAATCCGCGGCATCGGGTTCCGGGTCTCGGACAGTGCGCCGGCGAGATTACCGCACCACTCTTTTGACTGTAGCTGTCATTGCCCTTGCAGCCCTCCTTGGATGGATGGTCGGTCGCGCCGGTTGGAGCATGGCCGTGAATCGCGCAGATGCCCAACTTCCTATCGCCCCCGAAGAAGCGCAGGCGTCCGTGCAGGTCACCCCTGAAACGACCGCGCCAGCGTCTGCTCCTGAGGTTCAGACAACATCTTCCAAGCCGGTGGATACCGTTGAGCCAACCGCTCCGCCGACTCCAAAGCCAAGAGCACAGGCGCAGTCTGCAGCTCCTGCAGGCGGGCTAGTGGTCTACGAGCAAGGGCGAGTGGTATTTCGGACATCGGCGTCGCAAAAGCCAACGCCATCGGGTGACGATTCGTCATCCATTCGGACCGTGCAAACGCCTGAGAATAGCGGCACTGAAAAGCCTGCCGCAGCCGCGCCACCGTCCGGTAGCTATGTTCTGGAAAGGGTTGAACCCAAATACCCCGAAGAAGCGAAGGAAAAGCACGTTCAAGGCGCAGTTGTGTTGAGCGCCCTGGTGGGAACCAATGGAGCGGTTCGAAAACTTAAGTTGATGAGTGGAGACCCGCTTTTAGTGAAAGCTGCGACTGAAGCGGTAAGCCAGTGGCGGTTTCAACCTCACCGGGTGCACGACCGCCCGGTCGAGTTCGAAACCCAGATCACGGTGAATTTCGCTCTCCCGTAACCTTCTGTTCATCCCCATATCCCTCACTATCCGTAGGCCAGTTCCTTCGCGCGTTGTGCCGCTTTGACTACCGCCTTAATCAACGTGACACGCAGCTTGCCCTCTTCCAGTTCCATGATGCCATCGATGGTGCATCCTGCAGGAGTGGTGACAGCGTCTTTCAGCAATGCAGGATGATCTCCTGTTTCGAGCACCACGGTGGCCGCTCCCAGAGTTGTCTGAGCAGCAAGCAGAGTGGCCACATCGCGCGGCAATCCAACTTTAACGCCGGCTTCCGCCAGCGACTCCAGGATGATGTAAATATAGGCCGGGCCACTGGCCGAAAGTCCGGTGACCGCGTCCATGTGCTTTTCGTCCACGACTACGGTTTTCCCGACGACATCGAACAGGGCACATGCGGTGTCCACCTGCTGCTGGTTAACAAATTTGCCTTTACACAGCGCCGTCATCCCGACTCCGAGGACGCAGGGCGTATTGGGCATCGCGCGAATCACTGCCACCTCGCTGGCCAGCACCTTCTCAATCTGGCTGGTCGGCACCGAAGCTGCGACCGAAATGATCAATTGCTTGCCGGAAATGTTCGGACGCATCTGTTCCATCACTTCCTGCACCACCTGCGGCTTCACGCAAACAAAAATGATGTCGGCATCGCGTGACGCCGCCAAGTTGTCTGTGCCAACTGATACGCCGAGTTTCTGTGCCAACGCCCGGGCGCGGTCTTCGTGCTGGACCGTGGCAAAGGTCATTTTGGGAGAAAGCAGACCTTTCTCAAGCAAGGCCTTGAGCAATATCCCGCCCATTTTGCCCGCGCCCACCACGGCAACTCTTTTCCCGGAAAGATCCAACGCCATAAATCTCTACCCTCCGCCCTTCGGTGATTCGTCTGGTCTAGTTCAGTGCTCGCATTGTACCGTCTCGCGGAATTCAGTGGCGGCCATCGTTGGTCCGAACAGGCCAGGTCCTATTCAGGACAGGTTGAATCCTGTCCGCGCCATCTCGGCGATATGCCTTCCAACCGGCAGGGAAGCTGTGGCTGCAGGAGAGGGAACGTTCCAGACGTGCAGCATCCTTTCCGTTTGAACGAACTGAAAATCATCGACCATGGATCCATCGGGACGGATGGCCTGCGCGCGAACCCCGGAGCCATCGGACACCAGGTCCGCGCTCACGATCTCCGGGACCAGTTTTTGCAGTGACTTTACGAACGCCGGTTTGCTTAGCGAGCGATAGTACTCGTGCAATCCGTCACGCCAATACTTCTTCGCCATATGCCAGAAACCGGGATAGGTCATGGTTTCAGTAAAGTCGCGCAAATTGAAATCTGTCCGTTTATAGCCCTCACGCTTCATCGCCAGAACAGCATTCGGCCCGGCATCGACTCCGCCCTGGACGCGGCGGGTGAAATGGACCCCCAGAAACGGGAATTTCGGATCAGGCACAGGATAGATCAGTGTGCGAACCAGGTGAGTTCGCTCCGGAACCAGAGCATAATATTCCCCGCGAAAGGGAACGACCTTGACTGCCGGCTTTTGACCGGCCATTCGGCTGACACGATCGCTATGCAGACCGGCGCAATTGATCGCGTTTTTAACGGTGAATGCCCCGCGCGTTGTTTCAATTATCAATTCACCGTTGCCACGCACGACTCTCTTCACCTCGGTTGCGGTATGAATATCTCCACCCTGGATGGCGATGATCTCCGCGTATTTCCGGCTGACGGCCGCGTAGTCCGCGATTCCCGTACTCGGCACCAGCAATCCCAGCACGCCACTGCAGTGAGGCTCAACCTCGCGCAACTCTTCGGGCTTTAGCAAACGCAATCCGGCAAGGCCGTTGGCAGTGCCGCGCTCCAACAACTTCTTGAGACCGGGAATCTCCCCTTCGCAAGTCGCCACGATGACTTTGCCGCAGACTTCGTGCTTCAAGCTGTGCTCGCGACAGAATTCAACCATGCCGGCTGCTCCCTCCACGCAAAGCTTTGCTTTTAGCGAACCCGGCTTGTAATACACTCCGGAGTGAATCACACCGCTATTGTGCCCGCTCTGATGACGGGCGATGTCTTTTTCCTTTTCCAGTAGCAGCAGTCTCTGGCGCGGGAAGAGCCGAGTGCAGTGCATTGCGGTTGAAAGACCGACAATGCCTCCGCCGATAATCACGATGTCGAAACTCTGCTCAGGCATAATAATGCGAGGGCATAACACCAAACGCCAGCTTCTTTATACATTGCCATTGGGAACGGAAGAAAGTTCGCGTCGTTTCTGGTGGCTGTGAGATCGAAATGTCTTTTGACGATCCCATCGACGATTTCCAAGCGAATGACGACACGGACACTTTGCCGGCCGAAGGAAATGAAAGCACATTCGCCAGAGGATTCGAGGCCGAAGCCTCGGACCAAACCCTTACTGAAGACTTGGTTTTAGCACTACTAAAAAATCCTGATCTGTCGGCGGATGCGTTGGATCAACTTAGCAAAAACGCCGACTTGATGAAGAGTCGGAAGGTAAGGCTGGCGTTGGTCGAACATTCCAAAACGCCCCGCCACGTCTCTCTCCCTACGATCCGGCACCTGTTCACTTTTGATCTCATGCGCGTCGCGTTGATGCCGGTCGTACCAACCGACATAAAAATGGCTGCCGAGGACAGCCTGATCAACCGCCTGGAAAGACTGGCACAGGGCGAACGGCTCACTCTCGCGCGTCGAGCATCAGGACGGATTGCCGCCGAATTGCTATTCGACTCTGAGCCCAAAATCATCCAGACTGCGCTTGAAAATCCCCGTCTAACCGAGTCGCTTGTCGTCAAGGCACTGATGCGTGACGACGCGCAGGCGCCATTGGTCGCGGCGGTTTGCCAAGACTCCAAATGGTCGGTACGCCCCGATGTCCGAATCGCTTTGTTACGTCGAGAACAGACACCGCTAGACCTCGCTCTGCAAATCGCGAGGTCCCTTCCGTCTGAATTGTTACAAGAAGTGTTAAAAGGATCGCACCTGTCAGAAGATTCGAAAAAGAAATTGCTGGACTTAAACGGGAAAGGCGAGGATCGCGCCGGAGAATGATCTGCACCAGGCGACCGAATAAATAAGGAATGGAACTGGTGGGCAATGAATGCCCTGGCAGTTATGGCGATCGTTTATCGGGGAGACCAACTCGCTCTACATGATCGCGACCATATATACGCTGCACTCGGTGACAAGAACAGTGCGTTTGAATTCCTGGAGAAGGTGTTCCAGGAAAAACCTCCCGATATTGCTTACTTCCTCAAGGCCGAACTTTGGCTTGATGCGCTCCGTTCCGACCCGCGCTTCCAAGACCTTGTGGGCCGTGTCGGCCTTCCACAATAACTGCGTTTATCAGAGTGCTCCGAGAGCCCGATTTTCGTTTTAGTAAGGAATTGGTTGACTCGTGGGAACAGGAAGTATTCTGGCCCTTCAGCTGTATCAGTGAACCTTGGTAGCAAGGGGACCAACGTGAATCAAAATCGAGGCCATGCGCTTTGTTGCGATTGTCTGTTTTACCGTCCAGCCGGCGCGGTTGCTGCGGCTACCTGTTCAGCGGGCCGCGTGTGCAGCAAGTCGACCAGGGCCTGATAGAGGCGGGTACGCGTAGCATGACGCTCGCCTGCCCGCGTGATGTAGCGGACGTGCACTTCGATACCTGCGGTCGTAGGTCGCAAACTGATCTCGGGTGCCGCCGATACTGGCTGTGCGCGATAGCGGGTGGCGGCTTTCTGCCACTCCTGCTCGGCAGCGTGTACGTTGTCCTCAGTCTGTTTCGCCACCATTTTCTGAATCGCATCGATTACCGGGTACGGATTCTGGCTGGCCGGGACCATGATCTCAACTTCATCCCATAGCCATTGGCCGGTGGTGGAGAAGTTAAAGAAATGGCCTTCGATTGCGAAACTGTTTACAAATGCGACTTTACGCCCCGTGGGATGTCCGGTGTCGGTCCAGTTGCCGGTTTCGAGCAGCACGGTGCGCAGCAGGCTGATCTCTACAACTTCTCCAACCACTCCGTCGATCTCCACCCAATCGCCTACTCGAAGTCCGTTGCGGCCCATCAGCAGGAACCAGCCGACAAATCCCATCACGAAATCTTTCAGAGCTACGGTTAATCCCGCGCCGGCAAGACCGAGAATCGTCGAGATCTGATTGGGGACACCGAAGAAGATGATGAAAATCAGCAACGCACCCAAAGCCTGAACGGCAAAACGGATGACCCCGCGAAGCGTATGCAACCGTGTTCGTTCCACGGCGAGTCCGACGAAGAAATGATCGACCAGACGATTGCCAAGATACACGGCAAACAGCACCAGCAACATCAACGTTGCCGCCTGTATCATGTCGTGCAGCACCGCCTGCTGCCGGACTTTGACCAGGTCGATCCAGCTTCCGTATGCCGATGCCAAATCATCCTGGTCCTGAATGCGCTTGTCGAAATCCGATAAATCCTTTTGATCGACGGAAATGTGGTGCAAGGAAGAGATGGCGTTTGCAGTGTTGTTCGTTGAACTGGCGGCGTCCGCGGTTGTCGCATCAACTTGATTTTTCGCTTGTTGGGCGATCGCCTGCTTTGTTGGAGCTTCTGCGCTGACCTGTTTCTGCAGGGCCTCATGAGCCTGTTTGAGATTTGCGCTCGCTTGTTTGGCCTCGTCCAGCGCCTGCTGTAATTGTCGAGCCTTGTTTCGCAGTCCATTCCACGCGGCGAACTGGGTATAGCCCGCCACATCAGGTGTCCCCGAACCAGGGTTGGTGTAACTAGCAGTCTGCGGATGACTGGTCTCAAACTCATGCTGAGCCGCCTCGTGACGCGCAAATTGGCGCTGAATGCGGCTGAGTCGGTCTGCTCCAGAACGTATCAGGTCTTCTTTGGCATCTTCCAATTCGTCCTGATCCAACTCAAGCTGTGCCTTGGCCAAGTCAATCTGCTGCTGCAGACTGTCTTTACGGTCTTCTTTCGCGACGGCAAGCTGTTTCTGTAATAGATCGATCCGGTCCTGATCCTGCTTCACGGCTGCCTGGGTTCGATTGGCCTGGGCGTAAAGTTCTTTTGTCTGTGGCGTCGGAGGCGCGGGATGCTCGGTGGCCTCGCGCATCTCGTAACTGAAAGCCACATCTACTTCGTGATCGGCCAACTTCAGCACTTGTCGTGACTGGCGCTGTTCATCCCAGTCAGAAGCCAACGCAGACATCGCGCGAGCGGTCTTGAGCGGTTGCTCATCCACAATAGGAGGTTTGCGTCCAGGCGAATTGACTGAACTGGACTGCGCCGACTCACGAGTCAAAATCAGGCCTACGCCCGCAATCAACACCAGAGCGAAAAGCCCAAGCGTGACTACCCATTGATGTGCTCTCATCCACATAGCGATACTGCAAAAAAGCCAAACTCGACTGACCCGATTATAACGGCGGACGGCGCTTAGCGCCGACTCGCTAGTTCATGACATGAGTCGGGCGTACTGTCGTAACTGCCTTTGTTTACAGCCGCCGATTAAAATCCCCGGGTGAGCGAATACTTGCAAAATTTGTTCCCGGGGGATTGGCAGCCAGTCTCTCGTTACACGGTTGCGGCGTGGCTCTGCTTTTATGTCACCTTTCTGGTGTATGCCTTTACCATGCATGGTGCGTTCCTCTTCATCGATCTCGCCAACCTCGTAGTCCACGAAGGCGGACACTTGCTGTTCGGCTGGTTTGGCCCGGCGCTCGGCCTGTGGGGAGGGACAATCCTACAGTGGTTAGTGCCGTTGCTTCTGGCCGTGTATTTCTTTAGTCAGAGACAGACTGCGGCTTTTTCGTTCTGTACGTTCTTCTTCTTCGAAAACTGGCTATATACCGCAACCTACATGGCAGATGCCCGCGCGATGGTTCTGCCGTTAGTCACCGCGGGCGACTCCGATTTCATTGAGCATGACTGGCATTCCATTTTCTCGAGCCTGGGAGTTTTGCCATACGACACGACAATCGCCGGAGCCATACGCCTCCTCGGCTGGTGCGGAATGCTGGCGACGGTAGCATGGCTAGTGCGGAGAGGCTTAAGGTCCGCGGTCCAAGCCAAACCGATTAGGGCAAACTGGCAAAAGCAGCAACGGGACCGGTGTCAGAAATCGACCGAACAGAATCTCGTACCAAGGCAGCCCTAGTGCGGCTGATCTTTGTCTCACAGCTGGAACGGCTCACGTCGTTTCTGCTATTTTCGGAAATGACCTAGGATGGCCTCCGCTTGACTACGCGTCACCACCGCCGAAAGTGCGGCAGGATCCGCCTGCTTTACCGCTTGCACACTGCCGAAATGTTCCAGTAATCGCCGAGTAGTACTCTCCCCAACGCCCGGAATATCTCTCAGTTCGGTTGCTCGGTCGCGTATCTGACGCCGCTTGCGGTGAAACGTAACCGCGAAACGATGAGCTTCGTCGCGAATCAATTGCACCAGATGCAGCACGGGCGAATGATGATCCAGCGCTACCGGCTCGCTTTCCTGCCCGTAAACGTAAATAATTTCTTCGCGCTTGGCGATCGCAGCCAGCGGTTGATTAATAATTTCAAGAGCTTCAAGGGCTTCTGCTGCGGCGTGCAGCTGTCCCAGGCCACCATCAATCAGCACTAGGCTGGGCATTTTCTTTTGCTCTTCCTGGATTCGCTTATAGCGACGCGTGACCACTTCGCGCATGGAAGCGAAATCATCGACGCCAATCACGCCCCGGATAATAAATTTTCGGTAATCGGATTTCTTCATCTGCCCGTTTTCCCACACCACCATCGAAGCCACGGTTTCGGCCCCTTGAATGTGAGAGATGTCGAAACACTCGATGCGTTTGGGAAGTTCTGGTAAGCCCAACGCGTCCTGCAATGCTTCCTGAATCGCTTTCGTGTTCGGCTTCATCACGCGGAATCGCTGGTCATATGACTGCTTTGCGTTGTTACCCGCCAGGTCAAGAAGACCTCGTTTGTCGCCACGCTGCGGGATCAGGATGTTGACCCGCGTAGCCCGGCCGCCTCCGGCCGCGAGTTGTTCGGAAAGTAATTCCTCCAGCATTTCGCGATCTTCAAACTCGACCGGAACATAAATATTCCGCGGAACATATGGTTGCCCGATATAGAGCTGCTTGAGGAGGGCAGAGAAGAATTCACCCGGAACAAACCGGTTCTTTGACATAACATCGTTCGGAGAGTTCAGAGGGGCAGGGACCAAGCTATCCCTAGCCGCATCTTGCTCTGACCCGTCCACCACGGCGAGTTCTGGCAAGTCCTCCCAGAAGAACTCCCGGCGATCCAGCACGCGGCCGCCGCGCACGTGGAACAGGTTCACCGCGATCATGCCGTTCTCGTAGTGATAGCCGAACACGTCAGCGTCATCGCCCTCAACCGCCGCAATGCGTTGTTTTTCCTGCAACTGATCCACGGTCGAAATCAGATCGCGATACCTTGCCGCACGCTCGTATTCCTCCTTTGCGGCAGCACTTTCCATTCTCTGACGCAACGAGCGTAGAAGATCGGTTGGGCGTCCTTCGAGGAACAGCTTTACGTCCCGAACCGCTTCCTGATAAATCTCCGGCGTAGTAAGCCCTTCGACGCACGGTCCCAGGCAGCGCTTGATGTAATACTGCAGACACGGACGCGGATGGTAACGAGTCAGATCGACTTTGCACGACGGGACCAGGAAATGGCGGTGAATTAAATCAACAATGCGGTACGCCAGATTGGCAGGAAAGTACGGACCGTAATAGCAGCTCCCATCTTTCCGTAACCGGCGAGTTACATACACGCGCGGGAAGCGTTCTCCCATCGTGAGTTTCACATATGGGTAGGTTTTATCGTCACGCAGCAAAATGTTGAAGCGCGGCTTCTTCTGCTTAATCAGGTGGTTTTCTAACGCCAGCGCTTCTTTGTTGTTGGCGACAATGATGTAATCAACGTCTACGGCCTCGCGTATCAGCGAGTCGGTTTTCGTGTCTTCCCATCGACCTTCGCGGAAATAGGAAGACACGCGGCTGCGAAGGTTGTTGGCTTTGCCGACATAAATAATCTCGCCTTCGGCGTTTTTGTAGAGGTAAACGCCGGCCGACGTCGGGATCGTGCGAATTTTTGCCTGGAGATCCATCCGGAACGCTTATTTTAGACGATCGTGAAAACTGGATCTGATTGAGACAGCAGGGTGGTAACTCAATCTCGAAAAACAAAAGCGCTATCCTGGATTGTTTTGCCAGCCCGCAGCAATTCACGAGAGATCGCCAGATTTTTGCGGATCCCCCGCAACGTGTTTGGATCGCCCGGTTTTCGGTGTATGCGGGTGCACAAGATTTCACCGTATAAAAATTCCTCGGTGCATATCGCCTTTGCACGAAAGTTGCTGATCAACTGCGGCAGGGCTCCGAACGATGTGGCAGATTAAGTGCTGTGTTTCAATCGGTAGCATACGGTTGGCGGCGACGATTCTGCTATGTTGGCATATACCGTGCTCTTGTACAATGCGAACGCGGCACATGCCCTCTAATGAGTGGCTGACAAAGTTTTGAAGTTGAGTTCAGAAAGTTAAGTTTGCGAGATGAGTGAGGAAGGAGCCCTCCTACAATGAATCGCACTTCGTTAGTCGTTACTACTGGCAACGAGCATGGCGGCTACAGTCGGATGCGCCAGCAAAAATTATGTGCGGCAGGAAACCACTCCGCTGATTAACAAAACCAATGAACTCGACGACCTGACCGCGAAAAATACCAATGCGATCAAGGACGTCGATGCACGCGCGCAGGCTGGAATCCAGCAGGTCACTGCCAAGGCTGCTGAAGTTGACCAGAAGGCCCAAGCGGCTGCCGATCAGGCAGGGCAGGCGCAGACTCAGGCCGACAACGCTGTTCATCGCGTCGATTCGCTGCAGAACACCGTGGCCAACCTGGATAACTATCACGTAGTCACCGAGACCGCCGTGCAGTTTGGTTTCGACAAAGACAATCTGACTAAGGCACAGCAAAGAAGCACTTGGATCAATTGGCAACCAACGTTCCGAACACAAAGGGCTACATCATCGCGGTCGAAGGTGGAACGGACTCCGTGGGTGATGCTGAGTACAACTATGGTCTCAGCCAGCGTCGTGCGGATGCGGTGGTTCAGTACCTTGCGTCGGCGCACAACATTCCGGCCCACAAGATCTATTTGATTGGTTTGGGCAAGGACAAGCCGGTTGACTCGAACAAGACCAGAGACGGCCGCGCCAAGAACCGTCGCGTAGATGTCCGCCTGATGACGAACTCAGCGGATAGCTCGACGCCGACGCCACCCGCGCAGGCACCCGCGACGACACCGCCGTCTATGTAAGATTCCTCGCGGCGAGGAATTCGATGACTACAGGCTGCTCCACTTCCCCCGTGGAGCAGCCTATTTTTTACCCTCGAATGCGGTCAGAAGACTGACGCCCGAACGCCAGGTTCGCTACAATATTGGTATGCGTCGGTTTATTCCTTTCACTGGTTTTCCTCCTGTGCGCTTGCTTGTGCTACGCGGGGTCAGCCAGTCAAATCCAGGCCAGTCCGACCCAGGGAAGAGAGATCCAAATCAAAATCAGCCGCCTCCACGATCAGATCGTGACAAAGAGGCCGGCGAAAGTTCCAGCCGGGACGGCCGAATCGATCTCAGTCCGCCGCCTAACGACGCTAAAGATCATCCCAACAGCGCTGTTCCCCGAGCTGAAGTCGGCGAGGACGCGCAGCGATGTGCAGGACTTTCATCCCTATGATCCACATCGCGCAGCCTTGAAGGATATTGAAGTCGGAGATTTCTATTTCAAGAAGAAGAACTATCGGGCTGCGCTCGATCGTTATCGCGAAGCATTGTTCTACAAGAATAACGACGCGCTGGCTAACTTCCGCATGGCCCAGTCCTTCGACAAGCTGAACCAGTCCGACGACGCGATCCAACACTATCAGGAATATTTGAAGATACTGCCTAATGGTCCACTGGCTGAAGAAGCAAAGAAGGCTCTAGAGAAATTGAAAGCCAGCACCGCGTCGCAAGCCAGCCAATAGGGCGACGTTTTTGTTGTTCATCGTGCTTAGCGAAAACCCCGCATCTTCTATTTTTCCACGCGAATGAATTCGCCGGTATTGGCATTCACCGCCACTTTCAGCTTGGCTTCGTACTGATTGGCGCCGTAAATCACGTGCCAGATGAGTTCGCCCGTGGGTTGACTCCAATCGACCATGTACAAGAATCGGAGTATCGGGAGTCTTGGCGAGAAGCTTGTCGCCGCCATGCTTCTGGGCCACCTCCAGTGCCTTGTCCGAGTCATTCTTCAGAAAGGCAACATCGAAAACGTGGGTGGAAGAGTTAGTCGGATTATAGTTATCCTCTGAGCCGGGGCTGATGCCGCGGGAGGGCGCATCGGACGAATCTTCGCCCGACCACACATAAGGCTTCACTCCGTGTTGCAGAGCGGAGGCGAAGAAGGCGCGCCACACCGTCGACTTGCCATCTTTTCCCTTCGAGTCCGCGGTCGAAACCGATTCGATCCGATAAGGTTGTGCATCACGCGCCCAGCCGTGGGCGGCGATATAGAGTTTTTGGAAGGCGGCGCGTCCGGTGAGATACTCGGGCGGTTTGGGTTGGGGTTTTTCGGTTTGCGCCGGTTTTGAGGGTTCGGATGTGCAACCAGCCATCATGGCCAGCGCGAGCATTGCCAACAGCAACTTTTTCATAGCCACCTTCCCCTCATGATCTGTGAAATTGTGCAACTGGAAATGCCGGAACAATTCTACTAGATGAAGCACTGAGCCGGGACATGGATTCTTATCTGGAACGTCTGCAAGAGGCGATTGCGTCCGCTACTGCCGAGCTGAGCGGCGAACAACTCGCGCATCGTCCTGGGCGGCATCCCGATGGTCATCCCGACCGAAAGTGGAGTGTCGCCGAAGTACTGGAACATCTCTATCTCACTTACACCGGTACACGAAAGGGCTTTGAACGGTGCCTGCAGTCAGGGAAGCCAATGGCAAGTTCCATTACTGTTGCACAGCGAGTAAAAATCGCGTTGGTGATACAGCTAGGCTACTTTCCAAAAGGCCGTAAGTCGCCGGAGCGAGCTGTCCCCAAAGGCATGCCTGCAGACAGGGTCATGGCAGACATCAGGGAACAGATTGCGGCGATGGGAGATGTAATTGCCAAATGCGAAGCCCGTCATGGTGCTAGGACGCGAGTGCTCGACCACCCCATACTGGGACCGCTGACAGCGGGGCAGTGGCGCAAGTTTCACTGGGTACACGGAAGCCATCACCTGAAGCAAATACTGAGACTGCGAACGATAAAGAGTCCCGAAATCCATATGTAGTTGCTGGAGAACGCGACATCTGCCTCTCGAAAGTCAAATATGCTGACTGACTTACCGAGGTCGTATTTAGAAAATGAAAAAGCCCCCTGATAATCCTGGGGGCCTTAATTGCAGTTTGTCGGCGAGTTTTTACTGGCGGTCGCTGGCCGGCACTCCAGCTTTCCTGCCTTGTTCCTTCATGTCGTCCAATGCTTTCTTGGCATCGTCCAAAGCTTTTTGTTTTTGGGCGATCTGCTGTTTGTACTGGGCGTCTTGTTTGTCCCATGAACCTTGATTGCGCAAGCGGTTGCCGGCGTCGGCATAGAAGGCGGCGGCGCGCAGCTGGTATTCGCGCTGGGCAACGTCTAGTTCACGAGCTAGCAGATCAACCTTGGACTTCTGGTCAGCGAACTTCTGCTTCCATTGGTCGCTTTCCTTCTTTGCATCGGCTGCGTCGGCCTTGTTCGTGGTATTTTGAGCGGCGGCGTCCGGAGTCGCGGTCGTGCCCTCGGCTTTCGCTGAATCAGCAGCCGTCTTTGGCGCGGGATTCGCGTCCTCGGGGCCCGCCGAATCCTGGGCATTGCCAACAATGGAGATCTTGTCGGAGGTGGGCAAGTTATCGTTGTCGTATTTCTTGCCTACTTGCTTCTTGTCTTCTTTGCGGATGGAACGAGCGTAATCGCCCAAAGGTTCGGATTGTGCGGCCGCCAGCGTGACCAGCGCGCCGGTCAGCAAAAGTTCGGCCAGAACAACATATGCAATGCGTTTCATGCGATGCTCCGTTTCTTCCAGTCTTGCCGCTTTGAATTATTAGAGAGCGGCATCGACGTAGTCTTAGTCAAAGTGTTGCGCCCGCGCTGGCACCCTTTGCGCTCGCCAGGAAGCCACCAATCGTGCGATCAAGCTGCGCAGCCTCGGCGGCGATGTCGGCGGCGAGTTGGTGTGCCAACTCTGCATTCCGGCTCGCGGCCAGCTGCTGTGCGTATCCGGAAATGGTAGTGAGTGAAGTGCGCAGCTCAAGAGCCATTTCCGCAGACATTTCGCCACGCAAATCTTGTGCGCGGCGGATGCGAGTCAATTCCGTGCGATCAGTGATGAGGCAAGCGGCGCCCAGGAAGTCACCGTCGGGCGTTTGCACCGAACTCACTGTGATGTCCAATGTTCGCTCTGTGTTTGTCGGGGTGAGATAAGCAGCTTCGAGCTGCTGGAATTTAATCTTTTCGCGCACGCTGGCTTCAATCGCCGCCGCTAGGTTTGTGTAACCTCCGTCCGACACAGAGATCAGATCTGCATTACGAAATATTTCGAGCGCGCTCATGCCGGTAGGCGAGGCGAATCCGAGTATTTGTTTGGCGGAAGTGTTAGCCTGCCGCACCAGCCCGTTGCTGGTGAAGAAAAGCACCCCGCATGAGAGGTTAGACAGGACTGCTACGCTGATATTTTCCGAAGTCTTTGCGCGACGCCGTTCTTCCCGTTGAGAACTCAGCAACTCGTGTGTTTGTTGCTTCAGTTGCTGAATAACGGCATGATAAGTCTGCAGCGGAAAGGATTCGGGCGCGAGTGGAGTGGACGAAAACGAGATTTCGTCGGTGATGCTTCGCCTCATGCGACGCATCATCAAGAGCCCCACGACAAAGGCGAAGCCCGCCGCCACAAAGACCAATGCCATACGCAGCATGATGGGGTTAGATCAATACTTTCACAGCAGCCCCCAATACCAGCGCAAGAAGTTGTCTCCGTAAAACAGAGCCACGATGGCCATGCCACCCAGAAAAACTCCGAAAGGCATCTGATGACGCCGCAGGGCGATAGCGGCCGATTCCCACGCGCGTCGACGCGCTCGTCTGGCAGGTTCATGATTTCGCGACATGCGACGCCGCGTTCGTTTGATCCATACAGCCATCACGGTGGATAGTCCAAAAAGCGATCCGGCAATCGAGGCGGTGAATAAAGTGAAGATCGTAAGTTTGATCCCGAGGAATGCGCCGATCATCGCCATCAGCTTTACGTCGCCAAAGCCCATGCCCTCGACGCCACGTGCGCGCAGATAGATTGCGCCAGCGCCGTAAATGAATGAGGCGCCTACAACGGCTCCCAGGACCGAGTCGACCAGCGAGAGCAGATGCCACGAGACCTCCGAACTCAGAGGTAGCGACACTAGCCCCGGCAGAATTTGCGAAGCCAGGTCATTCACCGGAACCAGCAGGCTGAAGGCAATTCCCAACGCCAATCCTGGAAGGGTCATCTTATCGGGTAAAAGTTGAGTTTCGGCATCGGTGAAGATGAGGCCTAAAAGAAGAAATCCGAGAACACAATATTTCAATGTTGCGAGGCCGATGCCGAAGTGTAAGTAACAGGTGAGGAAGATTGCCCCGGTGAGAAGCTCGACCAGCAGATAACGCGGCGAAATTGGAGTTTTGCAATTGCGGCAGCGCCCCCGCAGAAACAACCAGCTTAAGACGGGGATGTTGTCATAGGCGCGAATAAATTCTCGGCATCCAGGGCAGGCAGAGCGCGGACTGACGACCGACAAACCATTGGGCAGCCGGTAGATACACACGTTCAGAAAGCTGCCGAAAGCCAGCCCGAGAACGAAAATCGCCGATGCGAAGAAAGGGTCCAACCTTTGTCCTTGCTGTGCAAGATATGCAAAATCCTTGGATTTAGATCGATTATACGGTGGTTTAGCGTCGAAACTGGGGTACGAAAGTCACTGTACGCGCGGACAGGCATTACTACGGGCATCTACATCTAATTGACGAGCAAGGAATTCCCGTTCAACGCCATAGCGGATGACTTGAGAACAAAAAGAAAGGCGCGGTTTGTCGCCGCGCCATTCGGTGCTCTGCGTTCTTGTTTTTTGAATAAGTTACGGAGTGTACTTGAAGTTGCTGATGTACATGTAGCGAGTTCCCGACGTCGCCGAACCTCCCCAGCTGGACTTGTTTGTGCCCCAAATACTGAATAGAAATGGAGCGGAAGCGCTGGGGACGGCCTGCGTGTGATGTACAACGAGTTGCCCGTCCACATACCAGTCAACGTAGTCGGATCGCCAGACGATTTTGAAGTCATGAGAATTTGCCTGCTCGAACCCGAAGATCTGCGTGTCCTGGAAGTTTGATTCCCCATGCCAATTGGTGCAGTCGACAGCGTCACTTTTGTTTCCTACTTGCTCCATGTCGATCTCAGTTTCAGATCCGGAGGCGTATAAGAACCCGGTGGTCACGGTTCCTGAGACGGCTTCCGATACTCTCGACGTAAACTCGAATGTCCCGTATGTAAATCTATGCTGGGTTACTACCTCGGCTCCGCTGGAGGTGACTCCACCGCCGCTTGAGTTTTGAGTCAGCGATAAAACCAACTCCGATCCGACAGATACGTTCTTGGGATCGAAGGTTCCAACATTTCCGTTCGCATTACCCACAGGGGGCGCCGACCCGCTGTCGGTTTCCCATGTGTAACCGCCAAAACTAAATTCGCTAGGGCCAGTCACTGAAGACGAGCTTCCAGAAGAACCGCTCGAAGAAGATGTACCGGACGATCCGGAACTGGACGTGCCACCGGAAGACCCGGTACTGGAAGTTCCGCTACCCGAGCCGGAAGTTGAACCGGAGGAAGAACCGCTCGAAGAAGATGTACCGGACGATCCGGAACTGGACGTGCCACCGGAAGACCCGGTACTGGAAGTTCCGCTACCCGAGCCGGAAGTTGAACCGGAGGAAGAACCGCTCGAAGAAGTTGTACCGGACGATCCGGAACTGGTCGTACCACCGCCGGAAGATCCGGTGCTGGACGTTCCGGTGCCAGAGGTGCCACTACCCGAACTGCTGGTTGACGTGCCGCTGCCCGAACCCGATGAAGAGCCGCTGGAAGACGTCGTTCCGGAGCTTCCACTGCCGGATGACCCACTGCTGGAAGTGCTTGTACCGGAACCCGAGCCGGAAGAGGACCCGCTGCTCGAAGTACCGGTGCCGGAACTGCTGCCCGACGACCCTGTACCCGAAGTGCCAGTGCTCGAACCCGAGGTCGTGCCGGTTCCCGACGATCCGCTGCTTGAGCCAGTGGACGAGGTGCCGCCAGTTGACGAGCCGCCGGAGGTTCCTGTTCCCGAGCCCGTAGAACTGCTGCCACCCGATCCGCTGCCGGAAGTGCTGCCCGACGATCCAGTGCCCGATGAACCTGTTCCGGTTGACCCCGTGCCGGACGACCCGGTATTCGAAGATCCAGTGCCGCTTCCCGTGCTTGAAGTTCCCGTGCCCGAACCGGTATTTGAAGTTGTGCCACCACCCGAACCGCTGTGGGGAGGCGTGAAAGGCATGGTGCCGCCACCGCACCCTACAAAAGCAATCAAGGCCAACAATAAGACACACGTCCTCAACATTTAAATATCCTCTTGTTTGGGGATAGGGACTGACGAGCGAATCCCTTTTTGGCCAGATGGGACTGCGGGGCCCTGGAAATTTCAGATTGCTGTACTGAAGATCTTTGTCGACGCCCCAGTTCTATTCCGAACGCACCGGGTCAATTCGTGAAAACAAATGACCACCAACGCGATTGGTGCTTCCTAGAAATGAAAACTAAAAACCACGTCAGATGTTGCACCGTCGTAAAGAGGACGTGGTCAGCCTGGGACTGCCGAGGTAACGTTGCGACTAGGTTACCGAGCCCGCACAGAGGGACTCGAACAAAAAGTCAGAAGTTTAAGTCTTAGACGAAGAAGCGGCGCGCATAGTGTAGCAAGGATTTAAGTTTAGCGTTTTCCACAGTGCAACTTTTTGCGGTAACGCATCCTCGTTATGGTCTGTCCCGAAGTAGTTACCCCGCTCATCGGCGATAAAAAGCCCCAGACCTCGGCACGGAATGCCGCCGCTTTCGAATTTGCGAAGAGCTGTCGCGCCTCATGCTTTTTGCAATTGATGCTCATAGATGTTTTCGGGTGAACATTTCGAGCGGCGTCGCCTCTGACTTTGATCTAGTGCGGAAAAGCTTTCGCAGGTTAGTTTTTTTGCGAAACGCAAATCAAATTCAGAAGGGGCGGCGAGAGCATCCGCCGGCACTTTCAAAAGGCGGAATCTGCTAATGAATTGGTTCGAGAATCAATTTCTGCACGCGCCAGTTCAACAATTCAGCTACAAAAAGGACGTTTTCAGATGGACATGCAATCTCATGGATCCATCCAAACTGTTTGAGTTGCTTTCCCGATTCGCCCAGCACGCCCAGGACCTTGCCGTCGAGACTGAGTTTGTAGATTCGTCCGGGAAAACCATCCGAGCTGTATAGAACTTGATTTGGTGGAGGGGTGATGCAGACGGTCCAGGGTGCTCCTGGCGCCATCGCCTGATTTCCCGTGATGGGCAAATCCGGCTTCTTTCCGATTGCCATCCTGGCGTTCGGGTCAACTGGCACATCAATCACGATTTGTCGTAAAACCTTGCCGTCGCCATCGAATACCTGTATGCGACGATTCCCACGATCCGCCACATATATTTTTCCTTCGGCATCGACGGCGATGCTGTGAGGAGTGTTGAGTTGGCCTGGTTGACCGCCAGGCTCGCCCCACGACATCAGCCAGTTGCCACCCTTATCGACCTTGGCGATTCGCGAATTGATGTAGCCGTCGCTAATGTAAGTATTGCCCGCAGCGTCCCACGCCATGTCGGTCACTTGCCGGAACATGCCGTCCACGGGAGGCAACGGCGGCCTGGGGTGTTTTAACGGCTCCGTCCCTTCATCTGACGCCTCCTGCTTACGGCCGAACACCATAACCACATGCCCCTCGGGATTGAATTTGATGACCATGTCTGAGCCTTTGTCCGCCACCCAGATGTTGTCCTCCTTATCGATCTTCACCGAGTGGGCGAACGACCAGGCGTAAAGGTTGTGGCCGATTTCGCGGAGGAAAATGCCATGTGGATCGAACTCGAGAAGTTGCGCGGCGCTTGCGCCGTACGCAGGACCGGTGGTCTGGCCACGCGAGAACACGAAAATGTGTCCCTTGGAGTTGACCGACACGCCAGCGACCTCGCCCAGATACAAGTCAGGAGGTAACTTCAGAAAATCTGGCACCGAACGAAACGGAATTGCCGGCACTCGAGCTTCTTGGGCCAGAACTGAAGCTGTCAGAGCGAGAAATAGCATTACGACGCTGCACCGTTGCATGGGTCTCCTACGGATCAGAGAAGCTACTAAGGTATACGAGCCTGACTCCACTGTGCAGTGGCAACCAGATTATTTTTGAGGATGAGATTCGACGCGAATGCTTGCGATAGCTAACGACTGGAGCACGGAGTGAGCGGGGGAAGAAACCCGCTCCTCGATTCTCCACTACTTTAAAGTGACCAGTCTTTCCACCAGGTTGGAGTAGTCCTTCTTTTCCAGTCCATGCACCTGCTTGTTGTATTCATCCACTTTAGAGGAATAATTCATGGAACAGAACTTCGGGCCGCACATGGAGCAGAAAGCTGCTTCCTTGTAGTAATCGTCAGGCAAAGTCTCATCGTGCATCGAACGCGCCGTCTCGGGGTCGAGTGACAGCGCAAACTGTTTTTCCCAGTCGAAAGTATAGCGGGCGTAGCTGAGGGCATCATCGCGATCCTGCGCTCCCGGACGATGGCGCGCGAGATCAGCAGCGTGCGCGGCGATTTTGTACGCGATGATGCCGTCCTTCACGTCTTTTTCATTGGGCAACCCGAGGTGTTCCTTGGGCGTGACATAACACAGCATGGCGGCGCCGTGCCACCCGATCATGGCTGCTCCGATGGCCGAAGTGATGTGGTCGTATCCGGGAGCGATGTCGGTCACTAGTGGACCCAGGGTATAAAACGGTGCTTCATAGCACAGCTCTTTTTCCTTATCCACTTGCTCTTTGATTTTGTCGAGCGGGACATGTCCCGGGCCCTCGATCATGACCTGTACGTCATATTCCCAAGCCTTCTTGGTGAGTTCTCCGAGGGTTTTAAGTTCAGCAAACTGCGCCTCGTCGCTTGCGTCGGCAATACAGCCGGGTCGCAGGCCGTCTCCGAGAGAAAACGAAACATCGTGTTTGATGAAAATCTTGCAGATATCCTCGAAACAATCGTAAAGAAAATTCTGCTGGTGATGGTGGGCCATCCACTGCGCCAGAATTGCGCCGCCACGGCTCACAATTCCGGTGATGCGTTTTGAAACCAAAGGCAGATACTGAATGAGCACCCCGGCGTGGATGGTCATGTAATCCACCCCCTGTTCGGCTTGCTCTTCGATCACTTCCAGCATCACCTGCTTGTTCAGATCCTCAATCCGTTTAACCCTCGAGATGGCCTCATAGATGGGCACAGTACCGATAGGTACCGGGGAATGTCGAAGAATCGCCTCTCTAATTTCGTGAATATTGCCGCCCGTGGAAAGGTCCATCACTGTGTCGGCGCCGTAGTGGACGGAGGTGTGCAGCTTTTTCAGTTCCTCGTTGATTTCCGAGGTCACTGCCGAATTGCCGATGTTGGAATTAATCTTGCACAGCGACGCTACGCCGATGCACATCGGCTCGAGCTCTGGATGGTTGATATTGGCGGGAATAATCATGCGTCCGCGGGCAACCTCGTCGCGAACCAGTTCTGGCAATAACTTTTCCCGATGGGCCACGTAGCCCATTTCTTCGGTGATCACTCCATTGCGCGCGTAACGCATCTGGGAGAAGTTGCCGTCGCTATTTGTGATTTTTCGGTCCGCGATCCACTCTGCCCGGGGGTGAGGGACGCTGCTTCCCTTGTTGCCATTACCAGAACCGCCATTAGTAGGAGTCATTTACAAGTAGGTCCTTTGTGTCTATTGCAGATTATACGCCGCAGTCACGCGACAATCAGGCGGCAAGCCCTGAATAATGAGACATGGCTGATGCAATTTCTCGAACGAGGCAATATAAGGAACCGCTTCGGACAGAAGACGTCGCTAACATGACAACTCGACGCCTTGATCGTCTAATGGCAAAGCGCCTAAAATTGCCCGTTCACTGCGAGGTTATCGATGCGCGTGTTTCGCTTCTTGTCCCTGTTCATTTTCTTTCTGGCTATGAGCGCTTTGGCTCAATCCGCTCCCTCTCAGCCATCATTCAACGGGGATGCCATCGATAAAACTATCGACCCATGCGTGGATTTCTACCAATACGCTTGCGGCAACTGGCTGAAGAGCGCTGAAATCCCTTCCGATCAGACCTCATGGGCGAGTTTCGTGGAAATCCACGAGAGAAATTCTGCGATCATGCGCCAGATTCTGGAAAAAGCTTCATCGCAAAATGCGGCCGGCGATGCGGTAACGCAGAAAATCGGTGACTATTATGGCTCCTGCATGGACGAGAAAACTGTCGAAGCGAAAGGCATAAAGCCGCTGCAGCCGGAACTGGATCGAATTGCCCAAGCGAAGGACAAGCCGGCCTTGATGGAGGCGATTGCCCGCGTGCACCTGATCGGGCCCAGTCCACTGTTTAATTTCTATTCTTCGCCGGACCTGCACAGCGCCAATGATGTGATCGCCTACATCGACCAAGGCGGTCTGTCGCTGCCTGACCGTGATTATTACCTCAAAGACGATCCCAAGATGGCGGAAGCGCGAAAAAGCCTGGTTCAATATGCTACGCAGTTGTTTACGCTGTCTGGCCAATCTCACGAGCGAGCTGCGGATTCTGCGCAAACGATCTTGCGTATCGAGACCGCTCTGGCCAAGGCGTCGATGGACCGTACTGCGCGTCGCGACCCCAAAGTCCGCGACCATAAAATGACTCGCCAGGAAACGCTGATCCTGGCACCCAATTTTCACCTCGACCGATATTTTGCGGCTATCGGCACCCCCGCTTTTTCAAGCCTGAATGTCACCAACCCGGATTTTTTCAAGCAAGTGAATCTCGTTCTGGATTCCGAGTCTCTGGATTCGCTGCGGACCTATGTGACCTGGCATTTGCTCGATGGCGCCGCTCCCTGGCTTACCCAACCCTTCGTGGACGCAAATTTCGCAATGCAGAAGGCATTAACCGGACAATCCGAAATCAAGCCTCGCTGGAAACGTTGTGTTAATTCGACCGACGATGCACTAGGCGAAGCTTTAGGCCAGCGCTACGTGGAGGAAACCTTCGGCGCCGACGGAAAACAGCGCATGTTGAAAATGGTCGATGCCCTGGAAAAAAGCCTGGATCAAGACATTCGAAATCTTCCCTGGATGACCGAAGACACGAAAAAGCAAGCAAAGGTGAAACTGGATGCGATCCGAAACAAGATCGGTTATCCCGATGTGTGGCGTGACTACAGTTCACTTACGATCGTGAGCGGCGACCTTCTGGGAAATTTTCTGCGGGCGAACGAATTTGAATCTCGTCGCCAGATCGCCAAGATCGGCAAGCCATTGGATCGCAACGAGTGGCAGATGACACCTCCTACGGTCAACGCCTATTACAGTCCTCCGAGAAACGAAATTGTTTTTCCCGCCGGGATTCTGCAACCGCCTTTCTTCGATAAGCAGGCCGATGATGCAGTGAACTTCGGAGGCATCGGGATGGTGATCGGTCATGAACTGACGCATGGCTTTGACGATCAAGGTCGCAAGTTCGATCCGCAAGGCAACCTGCGCGACTGGTGGACGGCACAGGATGGCACTGAGTTCGAAAAGCGCGCAAGCTGCATCGCCGATGAGTACGGCAACTTCGTCGCCGTCGATGACTTGAAAATTAACGGCAAGCTTACTCTCGGTGAAAACACGGCCGACAATGGGGGCGCGCGTATTGCACTCATGGCATTGGAGCAGATGATTGCTACCAATCCATCCAGCAGCGCCGGACAGACCATCGGCGGGTTCACGCCGCAACAGCGCTTCTTTCTAGGAGCCGGCCGTGCGTGGTGTGAAAAGAGGCGTCCGGAATATCAGCGCATGCTGGTGAGTGTCGATCCCCATTCCCCAGGCAGATATCGTATCAATGGGGTAGTGCGGAACATGCCCGAATTCCAAAATGCATTCAACTGCAAGGCGGGTCAACCCATGGCGCCAGAAAATGCCTGCCGGGTTTGGTGAGACATGGATGACGTTGGAACAACTAGAAGCCTTTTCGCCGCTGGTCGCTGTAGCGGTGCAAGGCATCTTCGATGATGGGGTAGGCTTCCGCTGCTGGTTGGATCTTATCTACTTCAACAGCTTTGCCTTCGAGTAATTTGTAATCCTGAAAAAACCTGCGCAGCATGAGCAGGCGATGTGGTGGCATCTCGTCTGCTTCGCGATAGGTATTGAACTCTGGGTCCTGGGTCGCGACCGCGATGATTTTATGGTCTTTTTTCCCGGTATCGATCATGGTCATCAAGCCGATAGCGCGTGCATGGATCAGGGTCAGGGGCACGACCGTTTCCTGACATAGCACGAGAACGTCCAGGGGGTCGTCATCTTCGGCGAGAGTCTGGGGAATAAAGCCGTAGTTGGCCGGATAGTAGACCGCCGAGTACAGCACACGATCCAGCTTGATCAAACCGCTGGCCTTGTCGAGTTCGTATTTTACGCTCGATCCAAACGGAATCTCGATGATGCTGGAAAACTCCTGCGGGAGTTTGTCGCCGGGGGTAACGTCATGCCAGGGATGGATCATTAAGCCTCTCAGACTCCAATAGGATAGCCTGCATTATAGATGTCCTTTCGTGCATCTTGACCTCTCCAGTTGCCGGGAATAAAGTCATATTGGCGGTAAAGAGTTTTACGCTATGTCCTCGGATACCCAAAAATATCTCAAATTTGGCGGCGCGGTAGTAGTGATCATCGTCTCGCTGGGCTTTCTGGCCTACACCGGGGTGCAGGAGAGCAAGAGCTATTACGTCACCATCAAAGAACTGCGCGGGATGGGCGATGGTGCCTACGCCAAGCATCTGCGCGTGGCGGGCAATGTCCAGCCCGGCTCGATCCGGCGAACTGGGACCAATGTCAATTTTGTTTTGGTGGAAAACGATCAGCTTCTAAGCGTGGTATATAGCGGAACTGAAGCGCCTCCCGACACCTTCAAAGACGATTCCCAAGCCCTCGCCGATGGCAGTTTCGGGCGCGATGGCGTCTTCCACGCCAAGCAGTTGCAAGCCAAGTGTGCTTCTAAATACGCGCCTAAACAACCCGATGCTCCCGCAAACGGAACTTCCCAAGGTGCGCCGGCGAAAAGCGTAACCCAGGTTGAAACCCCGAACGCCCCAGGCATGTCGAATTAGTTTCCCGCACTGTTGCATTTTAAGGCGCAGATTTCTCGCTCACTCTGTCTCGTGGATGCTTGGAGCTTTGCTCGCCGGGCAGGGTGGACACCTGCCCCTACGGGACTAAGGCGCTCGACTTCAACTCTGCCTTCGGCTATCTTGCAAACTTGGATTCTTCTCCCATCATCGCGATTACTGCGTTGGTGAAGCAGTTTGGCCGTTTTGCGGCGCTTCGTGGTGTCAATGCAGAGTTTGCCGGTGGGCGGCTGTATGCCATCCTCGGCGACAACGGCGCAGGGAAGACGACCCTCCTTCGCGTCCTTGCAGGCCTGGTGCAGCCGAGTGGTGGTCAGATCACGATGCTGGGGACCAGCGGCGTGAGAAACCTTTGCCGCGAAATCGGCTACATGGCGCATCCGTCAATGCTTTACGACGAGATGAGCGGCATGGAAAACTTGCGCTATTTCGCGCGCCTCTACGGCATCTCGGACGACCGACTTTGCGCCACTGCCATGACCACGGTTGATCTTGATCCGTCATTAACGCGACCAGTATCGCAGTATTCGCAGGGCATGCGGCAGAGGTTGTCGCTGGCACGGGCCCTACTCAACGAGCCCCGGATTTTGTTATTGGACGAGCCCTTTTCTAATGTCGATATGCGTTCGGCACGCTCCATGGTTGCGTTGCTGATGAGGAGGCGCGATGCCGGCAAGACCATTTTCGTGGTGACTCACCAGGCATCTCTGCTGGAGGGTGCAGCAGACGAGTTTGTTTCGATGGAATCCGGACGGATATCCGCACGTGCGCCCTACCTCGCTCCGATTGAACCGAGATGATCGAAACGACATCAGTTCGTGGGGTTGACCGAGATGATGCGAGCACTTCCCCAGCTGTAATCACCGGCGTCACCACCGCCACTTTAGCGAAAGACCTGCGTCTGGAGTGGCGATCGAAGGATGCCATCAACGCGATGTTGTTTTTCTCGCTTCTGGTAGTCGTGGTATTCAGTTTTTCGTTCGATCCGAATGCAGAAGAATCGCGGCAGATCGCCGGCGGGCTGGTCTGGGTGGCGTTTCTCTTTGCCGCCGTGGTGGCGTTAAATCAGACCTGGGCGCGTGAGTTGCGCAATCAGGTTCTGGATGCCTACCGAGTTTCTCCGGCGCCGGCGAATTCTCTCTTTCTGGCCAAGGCTTTGGGCAATTTCATTTTCGTTGCCATACTTGAAATGCTGATGACGCCGCTGTTTATCATGTTCTACAAACTGCGCGCGCTTGGTCCGTCATGGCAGCTTATTCCTATTGCGGTGCTTGGCACCTGGGCTATCGTAGTGAACGGAACTTTTTTTGCGGCGATGTCGCTGCGTACACGGAGCCGCGAGATCATGCTGCCGCTTCTGCTTTTTCCCGTTACTATTCCAGCATTGCTCGCGATGGTGAACGCGACCACCGCGGTTTTGTCAGGAGAGCTTTCCGCGAAATTCTGGATTGTATTGCTTACCACTTACGACGTGGTGTTTACTATCGCTGGTCTGATGTTATTTGAATCGGTTTTGCACGCGGAATGAAATTCGCTCGAAGAGGTGATATTGGCGACGAATTTCAGGGCGATAGATTTCGTCCCGCTGAACCCGACGCGGTGAACTAGAAATGAAGCGCGCCTTCCCCATTTTCGCGCTGCTGACAGCGGTCCTCCTCAGTTATGCGTTGTATGAGGCGCTGGTGGCGGCCCCCACCGAACAGACCATGGGTAACGTGCAGCGCATTTTTTATTATCATGTGCCGTCGGCGTGGACCGCATTCCTGCTTTTCTT
The DNA here is from genome assembly GCA_963706335.1 of Terriglobia bacterium. Lineage (GTDB taxonomy): Bacteria > Acidobacteriota > Terriglobia > Terriglobales > Acidobacteriaceae > JAIQFF01. The sequence continues at coordinate 194,627 of CAVPME010000019.1, read as the reverse complement.
TATTAACTTTATTTGTTCGATTCAGTACCTGGTCCGGCGGGACAAGGTTGCCGACAATATCGCCAAGTGGGTGGTGATCTTGCTTGCCGTGGCCGCGTGTGTCGCGGCGTTCGTAGTCCAGCCATTGCCAACGGGTATAGAACCCTCCTCGATTGCCACGACCGGGATCGTCATCGCAGGCCTCTACTTCTTGATCGGGAAGTATTTTTCGGAACAGCGAACCGATGCCCTGGCGGTGGTCACCGCGGAGGTCGGAGTTGTATTCTGCAGCGTCGTTCTGGTGACGGGGCCGCTATGGGCGAGACCGGTTTGGGGCATTTGGTGGACGTGGGACGTCCGTCTGACTTCAACCCTCGTGCTCTGGCTGATTTACATCAGCTACCTGATGTTGCGTCGGTTCTCGACGAGTGGCCAAACTCCAGTACTGGCGGCGGCGCTGGCAATTTTCGGGGCGCTCGATGTGCCACTGGTTTATTTCTCCATCTGGATTTTTCGAACCCAACATCCCCAGCCTGTAATTGGGGGCGGAGGCTCGATCGATCCCCGAATGTTGCATGTCCTTCTGATCAACTGGCTGGCGTTCCTGTGTTTCGCGATTCTTATTTGCCGATCGCGGTATCGTCTGGAGATATTGCAAAGGGAAGTCGAAGAATTTCAGGCGTTGGAATCGCTGCAGAACCATCGGAGCTCACGATGAATTTCCTTTACGCCGCCTACACTGCGACATGGATCATCCATGTGACTTATCTGGGAATCCTGGTGAGGCGGTATCAGCGCCTGCGCAAAGAGATTGCACAATTGAAACGGACCGAGTCCAGAAACTAAGACGTCGAGACCAACGATTTTCTCCGGCGCGAATCCCGGTTAGCTGCCGAACTTTCTATTGGTATTCAGTTCAGAGGATGGATTAGAGCGCAAAAACTCGTATTCTTCGATCATCGCGGCCACGCCGATGCCGGGATAAGCCGGCGATGTTTCGACTCGCACTACGCGGGCGGTGAAACGAACGCGCACCGGCTCAGTCAAGGTGACGTGCGGCGGAAACGTCATGGTCACTTCAATGCGCATGCCCTCGGCCAGAGGACGATCCAGGTAAAAGAACACGCCACGTGCGCTGACATTCTGGGTTTCCGTCGACAGATCGCGAAGCCCTTGACCCGCTACTCGAACTGTCGCGGGCAAACGCATATCAAAACGCCGCATGATCCGTCGATCCTGCCCACTTTGCTGAATCGAATTTCCTCTTTGCAGACTCATCAGTCCAAGCCCAGTCAAATTCCACCCCAATGAAGGCATTTTCACCAACCTGGAAAATGCACTTCCGTCAGATTTACTTATCCAGCAACAGTTTGCAAGCGCAAAATCATTGGGAACTTCTTAGGTTAACGCTTTTTGCACGCTTAGGGGAGGATCTCAACCCAACAATTGAGATGAAACACAAATCCCTGCACGCGCAATGCCAGGAGAAACTTCAGGATGCAGAGGCCGACGCGTGGGCAAACAAAGGCTGTTACAACATCCTCGGCTTTGTTTCTTCAGAATTTAGGTGAAACGTTTTGCACATGATCTGTCCTGTCGGGAGTCATGGGGAAACTTCAGTGGAAACAGGATTTAGGTAGATGTCGGCATCTCTGATCGTCCTTCAACGCATCTGATCCATCCAGGGATAAGGCGAAGTTGCGCTCAGCTTGACAGTCTATCCGTCAGATGTTTAAGTAGTTACTTATTTTTCGCCTTTATTCTGGTGACAAGTACGCGCGCCGCTTCGCAGACGCGAGCCGGATTGCTGTTTGCGTGCCGTCCTTACTTCCTCTCCATGAATCGGAATATCCGGAGGAGCTGGTGACATTGAACTTCCGTGGGTTGGGAACAGGCTATCGCCCTGTCTTGCTGTCGATCGCGGTCTTATCCTTAGGTTTTTTGACGCTGACGGTTGGTGGAGCAGTCCCAAAGTTGCCGGTCGCCGGCAACCATCACTCCGGACCGAGTTCCCAATTCTCTCCCATTTATGCTTCAAACCCAGGAAGAGCCTCCACATCCAGGAAGCTTGATCTAAGCCAGCTACCGCTGAGATTTGAGCCCAATCAAGGACAAACCGACCCTCAAGTGAAGTTTCTGGCGCGCGGGACCGGCTATGGCTTGTTTCTTAGCGGCGATCAGGCAGTTCTGGTTTTGGGAAAGCATTCCAAAAATCCCGTCATTCGCATGAAAATGGCCGGGTCGAATCCTGATGCGGTGGTCAGCGGAGACGATCAGCTTCCGGGTAAAAGCAATTATCTTCATCGGGAATGATCCCGCCCATTGGCATCGGGACATCCCGCAATTTGCACGAGTTCGTTATCGGAACGTTTATCCGGGAATCGACCTGGTTTACTACGGCAAACAGCAACAGCTCGAGTACGACTTTGAGCTAGCTCCTTATGCCGATCCCCGAACGATATCTTTCCAGTTTGAGGGCTTCGCTAAACCTACGTTGGATCGGAGCGGCGACCTGGTAGTCGTCGCCGGCCATGAGGAAGTCCGGCTCAAAGCCCCGCGCGTTTACCAAGCCGAGGGCGATTCGGCACAGCCCGTTGCCGGGCGTTTTGTCATGCGTTCCGACGGCAAAGTTGGGTTCGCGATCGAAGGCTATGACCACAGCCGGTCTCTGGTGATCGATCCGGTCCTGGCCTTCTCGACTTATTTCGGCGGTAGCAACGACGAATCTTGTTCGCTTATCACCGCGAGCCCGACTCCGCCGTCCGGATGTCCCGCGGTCGCGCTAGACGCCTCGTCCAATATTTACCTCGCGGGGTCGACCACCTCGGTCGACTTCCCCATAACGCCGCAACCTACTACAGCCCCGCCGCCCGCGGCTTTTCAGCCGGCGATTGCCACGGCTCCCGATGTTTTCGTCACCAAGCTAAACTCCGCAGGTACCGCCATCGTATTTTCCACCTATCTCGGTGGAAACGGGGCAGATACGAGTGCCGGAGTTGCGGTGGATTCTGCATTTAACGTTATCGTCGCTGGTACGACCACGTCGAGCAACTTCCCAGTCAATAGCTCAGCGTTTCAAGGCACGCCCGCAAGCGCAGGAGCTCACGCCTTTGTGACCAAGCTGGACGCTACCGGACACTCGCTGCTTTACTCGACTTACTTGTCGGGCAACGGCGTCGAATCGGCCCGGGGTCTGGCGGTGGATTTCAAAGACAAGATTTACGTCATCGGAACCACGACATCCACAAATGCGCCCGACGCAACACACTCGTTTCCGGCGACCCTAGGCGCGCTTCAGGTGGCGTCGCTTGGGACTTCCCAGTTTTTTGTGAGCAAAATCGATCCGGTCTTGATTGGTTTTCCCAGCCTGGCCTATTCGACCTATTTTGGCGGCGGAAGTCCGCTGAACGGTCTTACGCTGGGCGGCGGAATTGCCGTTGATGCGAATGCGAATGTCTACATCACCGGCGGCACGAACTTCCAGCATACGGGAAGCGCCACTACGGATTTCCCCATCGTTAACGCGTACCAGGGTTGTCTGGATACGCCACCTCCGACGACCCCTCCAACCACGACTCCGAACTGCGCCACCAACCTGACAGCCACAGATGCTTTCATTGCCAAGCTCAATCCCGCCGCGGCGTCAGGTTCGCAATTGCTTTACTCAAGTTATCTGGGTGGCACCGGAGACGATGTAGGCTTCGGAATTTCAGTTGATTCCGGTCTCAGTGCCTATATCACCGGTTCGACGAGTTCCACCGATTTCACTCTTCCGAGTGGTACCACCGCGTTTCAGGGCACGAACGCCGGCGGTACCGACGCCTTCGTTGGCAAGTTCGGCAATCCGTGCACCGGTTCAGCCTGTACGACCACAACGGTTCCTCTGACCTACTTTACCTACCTGGGCGGAGCGGGTACGGATGTGGGGCTGAGTATCGCTGTAGATTCCTTACAAGGCGCCCGCGTTGCGGGATTTACCAACTCGGCGAATTTTCCCGTTCCCAACAATCCGGTCCAGGCTGCTCTGAGCGGTCTGGCTGACGGCTTCGCGGCTCGTATCGATACCACAGCTGCTTCATCGCTCTCCTTGGGTCACTACGGCACTTACCTTGGCGGGAGCGGCAATGACTATGCGACCAGCATCGCTACAGACGCGCAGGGCAACAGCTACGTGGTGGGCGAGACCGGTTCACCCAATTTCCCCACCGCGAATCCATTTCAAGCCGCGTTGAAGGGCGGCACGGACGCATTCCTAAGCAAGCTGGGGCCTACGATTGGCCTAGCTTTAACCGAAACCGTCGCGCCTAACCCTGTCGGCGTGGGTAACAACGTAACGTTTACTTACACCATTTCGAACCAGGGCGACCTTACTAGTGGAATCATCTTCACCGACGTCATATCTTCCGTTGGCGCGACATTCGTGTCCGCGAATGCTTCTCCGGGGCAAACCAATTGCCCGGCGAATGGAGGTACGGTTACCTGCACGGTAGGAACCATAAACGGCGGGGCGGCCGATACCGTCACTGTTGTTTTGACTCCGACTCAGGCTGGATCCTTGAGCGATGGTGGCAGGATCAACGTGTTTGGTACCAACATAGTTGTGACACCGGCTCCTCCGCCCGCGGTAGCTACGGTGAACGATTTCAGCGTTGCGGTTTCACCGGCAACACAGACGGTTGTGGCCGGAATTCCCGCCAGCTATACGGTGACAGTCACTCCTACCGGAAACATTCCGGATACGGTTACGATTTCGGCTTCGGGCGCTCCTAGCGGCGGCACAGCTACTTTCCCCAACGGTGCAACTTTCACTAACCTTAGCAGCGGACCGCAAAGCCGCCAGTTGGTGGTCAATACCACCGCGCGAGTGACGACCCCTGCAAGTATTTTCCCGACCGGCAGACCGTTCTATGCCGCCTTGTTCCCAGTTTCCGGATTGGCACTGCTGGGTGTTGGAATTGGTGGAAAGAAATCTCTTAGGCGCCGACTGCTGTTCACGATTCTGCTGGGAGGTTTCTTCTCACTGGTATTGTTCCAGGCGGGCTGCGGCTCCAGTACATCGACGAGCACCACGACTGGAACTCCGGCTGGCACTTATAACCTGACGGTCACTGCAACTTCAGGTACGGCCACGCGTACGCAGCAGATAATTATGGTCGTGCAGTGAATAAGTAGGAATTAATCCGTCGCGTCTGCGATCCAGCTAAAAACTCGACTTGTTCCGTACCGGCCGGAACGGAATCATCACCACAGCTTCCAGATTGACCGGCGCGCCATTCCTGGTTGCGGGACGAAATCGCCAGCGTCCCAGCGCTGCCTTTGCGTATTCATCCAGACGGTCATCCACGCCGCGCAAGACCCGAACATCGGTTACCGAGCCATCGTTCCTGATGACAGCATAAAGCGTCACCGTTCCGTGCACGTTGCGCTGCATGAGTTCCAACGGGTAGGCGGGGTCGACTTTCTGGGTAGCAACCGGAGCTGTTAGATCGTCCTTGCGTTCGTTTGCCTTAGAGTCGCTCCCTTTATTATCGGTGGCATTCAGTTCGGCAAAGCGAATCACCCAGCTTCCGCCCGCCGAATTGAAATTCGGCATGTTCAAGGTCATGGCATAGAACTTGCGATCTCCGAAAATCCAGCGATCGACGTCCGTAGCTTTGTCTCGGGCAATCTCGGATGCTGCAGGGCTCGAGCCAACTCTCGGAGGTTTCGCGTCTGCGAGGAGCTTCGAGGTTTCGGAATCGCGGGCATCCGGTCCGCCGGTTCCACTTCCATTTCCGTTGCCTACAACCGTCGAGGTAGCTTGACCACTAGGCGCCGCTCCCACACTCAAGCCCGCCGGGATGCCACTGTTCTTGCCGGCGGCGGAGTTGATTCCGACACCGGAGTTGTCGTCGGGTGAAATGTTTGGCGTGCCTGGCGCTCCCGTCTTCCCGGAGGGACTTGCGGCAAAAGTGCCGCGGCGATTTCCGAGCGGCGTTTCGGGAGGCGCGACTCGGGCAGGATGAATGCCCAACGAAATCAGCCGCCCACCCGAATTGGAAACCGTGTTTCCGGCGATTGATGGTGCAGGCGGCACGACGGCGGGACCAGTATTACTGGCGCCGGATTGTGCCCGGACACTGGCTACAGACTGCATTGCATATTGTTCTGCCACGGGCAATTCCGGTGCTGGAGCAACTACGGTGGAGTGACCGATATTTATATCTCCCATGTGTCGCGCCGAGGCAGCATCGATACGTGGGGCGGGAGCAATGATCGAAGCCTGGGGAGTCTGAAGTGTACGCGCCAGGGACTCGCCGTTCACATCCTGCGGCGGTGCCACAATCGCCTGCGACAGCGCAGGATTCCGCTGGGGCATTTCGGAGGGCTTGACTTCAGGCGCGGGTGCTACGACGGCAGCGGAGAGAGTCGGGAGCCTCAGATTCGCCGCAGTCGTTGTGGACGCCATCGGGACCTCCGGCTGCGCCTTCGTCTGAGACCAGGCCACGATGTTTGGCAAAGGCACATCATGATTCAGTTTTAGGTCGAATGGAGTAACGATAGTCTGATTGTGATTGTCCCCTTCGGCAGGCACGGAAATGATGGGTTGTGGCGCGTAAGCCGGCTCGCCTTTCTGGCGAAGGGGTTTCCGGGTTCCACCGGTATCGAGCGGAGGTAGATATTCAGAAGGGGAGTAGTAAACCACATCATCACGGCGAATCACGCGATTGACCACGACCTCAGGCCGCTGAGGCCAGAACTGTATCGATGCCACGATTGCTGCGATTGCGGCAAGGTGGCCCAGACCTGACACACCCAACCGGCTCCACGCCGGACGAGAGTTTACGAAAACATCTGGCCAAAATGAGCCGGGTGGAGTCGAAGACTTGAATGGAACATCCTGGTCGGAACGAAACAAGTCAAAAAGATTTCGAAGGAAAACCGTATGCCACGCGGGCAACTCCACAAGAAGGGAAGGCCCGGGCGGAGCTTTTGGAAGTGGCGAGGGCGTAGAATCCAAAAGCACGGGAGCTGGTTTCATCAATAGGGCCGCGGCTGGCGAAAGGTTGATTATAGTCTCTGAACCGCGCACTGCGTAGGCCCAGACGTCCCCGTCTGGGCAGCGAGCGGGGCTCGCTGCGTGGTGCAATCGCAGTGTCAGCATCGTCATTCTGAGCGCGGTTGTATGGTGGGAGAATCTGCCGCCTTGCTGCAGCCGCGGAATGCCGACAAATCGGGAGGGAACGACAATATTTTAGGCTTGCTCGGCCAGCTGGGTTGGGATGCCCGTGGGTACCAGGTTCGAACAACGCCGTTCCATGTTTTAATACCCACATGTGCAGACTGGCTACGGCCTTTGCAATGATCTTCCTGCAGTGCGCTCTGTTAAGCGCGCAGAGCACAACTCCAAGCGCGCCCGCTAACAAGCCTGCTGAAGATTACTCCGGCATGTATTCCTTTTTGCAGGAAGGAGAATTCGTCCAACTAAATATCGAGGATGCCAGCCGAGTAAGCGGATTCATTTCGCGATATGGCGATCTTGAAAGCGATCATGGCCAATTTCTCGACCATTTTTTTAAAACCGCATCGCTTGACGCCAGGAAACTGAGCTTTATTACCGAAACCGTTCATGGCATCTGGTACGAATTCAAAGGCACGATCGAACGAGGGCCGGGCAAAAATCCGGGAGATGAAGGTTATTACGTACTCAAGGGTACGCTCTTCCAAAACACCACCGACGCCAACAAGAAGACGTCGTCAAAATCGCGCGAAGTGTCTCTAAAGTCTTTCCCGCAGGATATTGACGCAGACCCCGCAAAACGGAATTGAACTGCTCACCAAGCCGCATCAATCAATGCGGCGGATCTAACCGCCGCATATCGTCGATCAGGGCCTCTGGCGATGCGGGGCGGCCGAGAAACTTGAGCAGAAGGTTTGCGGTCTCAAACTCTCCGCCAACACGTAGCAGCCGATCCGAAATCCAGGAATACCAGAGCGGATTTCCGGTATCGAAGGTTCCGAGAGACTCCCGTATGCGATGTCTGATGTCTGCCGTGATCACCGCTCCCAATCCGTAGTTCACCATGTAGCCGGGAGAATCTATCAACTGTACTCTCACCGCCCACCACGAATACTCGGGGTGCGGCACAATATGAAGATACCGGCTGGTGAGATCTGTCCAAACAACATTAGGGTCGGCGTCCGGTTTGTGTAGCATTCTGATCTCAAACAGAGCCCACGCAACATCGAGCATGACGCCGGAATAAAGATTCCGCAGCGAAGCGGATTGCGAAGCAGACGTGCCTAGATATTTTTGTTGCCAGGCTGCCTCGTAGACATTCCAGGAAGGCACATCGGCAAAAGCCTCGATGAACAAAAGGCTGTCGTTATAAGTGAACGCCGGACGGGCCCGAACCCCGCTGAAGTGAATGGCGTGTCCTTCTTCGTGTACCAGTTCGTTCAGATTAGACAGGCCGCCACGTTCATAGCTCGCCGAGACTCGCGCGATAGCCGGTCGCCATGTTCCAATCACCATCCGTCCACATCGCAACAAATCGGTGTACGCCAACGGGGCCTTCCCCGGACGTGGATCGAGGTCGTACAAGACTCCGAGGCCCGTAAGGTCCGCGCCCAGATCGCGATAGTAGCGTTCACTGATCCTCCTCAACTCATCACGTGGAATGGCGGAATCCAACAGCCTGCCTGGGCCTCCTGCATCGTAACGGTAATCCCACGGCTCGACGGGAGTGTTGCCGCTTACCTCGCGCCATGTTTCGAGAATCCGTTCAAGCCACGCTTCTACCTCAGAAGGCTGTACTCCCAGGCTCTCCGCAGCCGCAGTGACTGCTGGCTTGTTCTTGGCTGCGTCAGCCGACGCCATTTTGATCATGCGCCGGTAGGGGCTGCCGGGTTCATCTTTCCCATTCACGGCTTGCCAGAGGGGATCAAACGCAAGAAAGAGGCGTTTGCGTCTCTCTGGTTCCCTGATCTGCTCCAGCAAACTGAACGCCGACACACGGTTGACCTTACTGCCTTCGAACTGCAGATTGTTAGCTAACTCGTCGAAACACGCGTACAGCGCGGCATGCAGCGCGTCGTAGTCCACGCTGGGGTTTCGCGCGTTGCTGCACTTGCCGCTGGGAGCAGGAGTCGAGTCATCAGCGGGAAAATCTGTAAGGCTGCCCCGCATAAGTATGACCGCCCTCGCGTCCGACTTTGAGAGCCCGTCACCTGATACTTTTCCCAAATGTTCAACCAACGCGGCGCGTTTCTCGCGGTAGATTTTCTCCCACGCCTGGCGATCTTTGCCATCATAGGTTTTCATGAGACCGGAATCGATGGTGCTGAACGCGCCGTAAGCGTCGAGCACGTCGGCGTAAATGTTCTCCGTCGCTGCTACAGCATCAATAGCTCTGATGTCGGGCTGAGCACTTGCCGCGCACGCCAGCAGGCCCGTCACGGTGGCTAGTAGTGAAACCCACTCTCTTATCGTCTTTCCAATCACGCTTCGCAGTATAAATCGCGGTAACAGGGCTCTGTTGGAACTTCACATCTTCGCGTTGTATTCTCGGGACGTGCCGCCACCGCCAACCTCTCATCGGTCTCCGACGCCTGGGCTGTTCTTGGGACTGATCATTACTCTGGCCGCTGTGGTGGCGTGCTCGGGATACATTACCTGGCAAATCTCTGGCCTGCGAACATTACAAAACAACCTGGTGGACCGCAATCGCAAGGATTCGCTGCAACTGCTTCGGATTCAAAACGATCTAAACACGATCGCTCTTGCCATGCGTGACATGCTGGACAATAACGAACGATATCCGCTGACGGCATGGACCGCGCAATTTCAGCGGATTCGGGCGGATCTCAACGACGCGCTTCGTAAAGAAGAGCAGGTGGCAGTAGGGGATCGAACTCCCGAGCAGCGGCAATATCTCGGAAACTCGATGGCGCAATTTTGGGATGCCGTGGATCGAACCATGGCGCTGGCCGCCGGTGGCAAGCAAGACGAAGCACGCTCTCAGATCCAGCTTTCGTTACAGGCGCGCCAGGCGGCATTGAGCACGGCAGTGGCACGCCTATTAGTACAAAATAACGAGAGCGAAGAGCGGGCTGCGTTACGAGTGGCCCAAATTTATGACCGGGTACAGAGGCAGGTTTATCTTTTTCTGCTGCTGACCCTGGTCGCCATCCTGCTCACCGGCCTGTATTCCATCCGGTCGAATCGCCGTTTGTTTGCGCAGCTTGCCGCGCTCTCCGAACAGCGTAGCGAACTGGCGCAGAAACTCATTTCGACTCAGGAATCGACCTTGCGGCACATTTCTCGTGAGCTGCATGACGAGTTTGGACAAATTTTGACCGCGGTAGGTGCCATGCTTTCGCGTGCTGGAAATCAAGTCCCCGAGGGGTCACGGTTGCGGGCCGACTTGCGCGAAGTCGCTGAAATCGCGCAAAGCACGCTGGATAAAGTTCGCAGTTTGTCCCAGGCGCTGCACCCGGTCATGCTCGACGAATCCGGGCTGGAGAGTACTCTCGACTGGTACCTGCCGATGGTGGAACGACAGGCAGGTGTTCACCTATCGTATGAGAAGTCGGGATCGAACGTTCCCGGTGGTCGGGGATGCGGCTATCCATGTGTACCGTGTCTTGCAGGAAGCCTTGAATAATGTGACACGACATTCCGGTGCGAAACAAGCATGGGTGCGCTTGAGTTTTTTGCCGGAGACTCTGGAGTTGCAAGTCGAAGATCATGGAAGTGGGTTCACGGACAAACGAAAAACCAAGGAATTGGGCTGGTAGCGATGCGAGAACGGGCAGAGTTGTTGGGCGGAACCATTGAATTCGGCCAGCCGAATGGCGGTGGAACATTGATTCGTCTTACGGTGCCCAAAGAAAATCTGGGGAGAAACTGGATTCACATGGCGAATAAAATTTCTGTTCTGTTGGTGGATGACCATAGCCTGGTGCGGCGCGGATTTCGCCGGATTCTTGAAGACGAGCCGGACATCGTGGTCACGGGAGAAGCTGGCGACGGAGTAGAGGCCTGCGACTTGCGCAGCGAGTTGCAGCCCCAGGTCGTGGTAATGGATTGTGCCATGCCTAAGATGAATGGACTGGAAGCGACGCGAAAGATTCTCGAAAAGCAACCGCAAACCCTGGTGCTGATGCTGAGCATGCATCCGGAAGAAACACTTGTCCGGCAGGCCATGGACGCTGGCGCCCGTGGTTATGTGCTCAAGAACGCTGTGGATCTGGAATTGGGAGCTGCCATCCGCCGTGTGGTTGCGGGAGAAACGGTGCTAGATTCGCAGCTTCAACGTCCTTCCGCACTTAAAGGAGATCGCGGTCAACATTTAACGCCGCGCGAACTTGAAATCCTGCAAATGATCGTGGACGGAAAGTCCAACAAGGAGATCGCAACCGTACTCGATCTCAGCGCAAACACCATCGCTGTACATCGTGCCAATATCATGGATGCGCTGGGCATCCACAAAGCCGCCGAACTTGTGGTCTATGCGATTCGCAATGGGCTGGTAAATCTTCCGTGAACCGCCGCGGATTTCTTCTTGGTATGGCAGGAGTCGGCATCCGCGTCGGGCCTGCTGCTGGACTCCATAACTACGCTCGGCCTTCCATCTCTCTCTCCGGGATTTCGGCTGGTCGATGTGACCGCTGAATCTGGTTTGCAGTTCCGCCACAACAGTGGAGCATATGGAGGCAAACTTCTTCCTGAGACGCTCGGAGCTGGTTGCGCATTTATCGATTACGACGGCGATGGATGGCAGGATATTCTTCTCGTCAACGGGATGGATTGGCCAGGTCACAAGCGCGAGCGTAGCACGCTGAAGCTCTATCGCAACAACCGGAACGGTACATTTTCCGATGTGACGCGCGGCGCGGGCCTCGACATGGAGATGTACGGCATGGGAGTCGCGGTCGGAGATTACGACAACGATGGATTTCCCGACTTGCTGGTAACTTGTGTCGGACAAAATCGCCTGTTCCAAAACACCGGCAAGGGGACATTTTTCGACGTGACCAAAGCCAGCGGATTGGGTGGAAGGCAGGCTTTTAGCACTTCTGCGATTTGGTTTGATTACGATCGCGATGGTTTGCTCGATCTGTTTGTCTGCAACTATGTGAAATGGTCGCCGGAGCACGATGTGTTTTGCAGCCCGGATGGAAAACGCAAATCGTATTGCACGCCTGAGGCGTATCGCGGCGAGACTTGCTGGCTGTTTCACAATATGGGCAACGGAAAATTCGAGGATGTCACCCCCGTAAGCGGGGTTTTCGACTCGAGCTCGAAGTCTTTGGGAGTCGCCATGCTTGACTACGATCAGGATGGCTGGCCCGATCTGTTGGTGGCCAATGACACTCAACCCAACAAGCTATATCGTAATCAGCGTAACGGAACATTCAAGGATGTAGCGGTTGATGCCGGCATCGCGTTCAGCGCCGAAGGGAAGGCCCGCGCGGGAATGGGCGTGGACGTCGCCGACTTCAACAACTCTGGCGCCTCGGGCGTGGCTATTACGAATTTCGACAACGAAATGATCGGACTCTATCTGGCGAACGGCGGAAATTACGTGGACATCGCCACACAGAGCGGGGTTGGGCTTGCTTCCAAAGACAGATTGGGCTTTGGCTGCGCGTTTCTAGATGCCGATCTCGACGGGTCACTCGACCTCGCCGTGGTCAACGGACACATCGACGACACGGTGCGTGACGTTCGAGGAGTAGGCTACGCACAGTCGCCCCAATTGTTCTTAAACGACGGTCGGGGAAAATTCCATGACGTGGCAGGCGAAATCGGCGGGGGCTTCAGTCGGCCGAAAGTTGGGCGGGGACTTGCGTACGCTGATTTTGATCGTGATGGCGACCTCGATCTTCTAATCACCACCAACAACGGACCAGCCTACCTCTATCGCAACGACCATGTCGCCGGAAACAAGAGCGTCCGTATTCACCTTGTCGGAATAAACTCAAATCGCGACGCGATTGGTGCGCGAGTCCGGATTTTTCAGGAAGAGTCGGTTCAGTCGCGGCTGGTAAAAGGAGGGTCGAGTTACTTGTCGCAATCCGAGCTGCCTCTTACTTTCGGGCTAGGTAAGCGCGAGAAGATCGACCGCCTCGTGATCGATTGGCCAAGCGGCGGTACCGAGGAATACAAAAAGCTGACATCAGGCCGCGCCTACGAATGCGTCGAGTCTAAGGGAATCAAGGCCCTCACCAGTTTCTAACGTTGGCGATTCTGAAGCGGCAGTGGGAACCTTACAACGCCAGGTTGTAACCGTAGGCGATCCTAATCTGCTATCGCGTGTTACTTCGTTTTTGAAGCCGCCTTTGTGATTCCTTCCAATTCTGATTTCAGTCCAGCGGCTTGCGCTTTGCCGTCGGCGGTCGAGGTCAGATTGGTAGACTCCCCCGGATCCAGCGTCCAGTCATAAAGTTGATCGCCGAGCGTGTCGTGAACGATCAGTTGCCATCGCGAACTGACTATCGACCGCATAGCCCCACTGGTCGCGGTGGGTACGAGTTGATCTGCTTCCTTGTCGTGCTTGCCGGGATATTTGTTTTGCGCCAACTCAGAGAGTGGGAGAGGCCATCGCTGGCTGGCCGTGGGTGCCTTCCAAAACCTATCGAGCGCGGGCCCCGGGAAGTCAGCATCATCCGCTCCGATCAGGCTTAACACAGTGGCGGGAATAGCCGCATTGGTCACTGGTCTGTTGATCCGCAACCCATGCGGGAACGTGTCCGGGATAGTACATCACCAATGGAACGTGGATCAGTTCCCAATAAAGCGCTCGGCCATGAGTTTCCAGATGGTGCTGACCCAGAGACTCACCGTGGTCTGACGTAATTACGACAAGCGTATTTTTCGCCATGCCGTGTTCGTCCAATTCTTCCATCAGCTTCTGCAGGTAGTCGTCGACGTATTTCACGCCATCGTCATACGCGTCGATCGTAGTCTGTCGTGGCCAAGAAGGCTTCGGATAGTCCCTCGGGCCGCCGTAAGGATCGTGCACATCGAAATAGTTGAGGAAGGCAAAGAATGGTCGCTGGCGATCGTAGGCAATCCAATTCATTACTTCCTGGTTGACCACATCTGCGCGTTTGCGTACTCCGAATGCGCCGCCGTAACTGCCCGAGCCTTCCGCATCCTGATCGAGCAGAGAATCCCAGCCGAGCTTTCGCAGAACGCGCTTTACCAGGCTATGCTCGCTGCGCTTGAGATAAATGCGCGCAAACTCCCGTCCATAAAGCGTGCGCACGAACATGTCGGCAGGAGAATGAAAATAATCTTCGAAGTGGATGAAGCCCTCGACCGAATCCAAGATCGCGTGAGAAGTAAGTTCGATTGGCGGAAAATGCTCCGGTGCGGTAACCCTTTTGCTGCAGGGCTTCACCTAACGTTGCATAGCCTCCCAAACCCTTGCCGTCCCACCCCAGCCATGGCTCAGGCTGGACATTTCCAACTCCGTGTTCGAAGAGATAGCGACCCGTGACTAGCGAAACGTGGGAAGGCAGACTCCATGAGCTGGTTGAAATCGCGTTTTCAAACGACACCCCCTGCTGCGCCAAGCGATCGAGATTCGGTGTGGTGGGCCGAGCATACCCGTAGGAAGAGACGTGATCGGCGCGCAATGTGTCCACGACGATCACCAGCACGTTGGGCGCTTCCGGGTGCCGATGGCGGCAGTTGTGACAGTGCACGCCGCTCGTGCAGCCGCTGACCACCCTGAATTCCGGTGAACACTAGCACCCAAATGGCGATAGCCCAAAGAGTGCCTCTGTTCAAGAATTGCAGCCGGGCGTAATCATGTTTTTCAACACCAACGGGCGAAGGCAACGGCCGCTCCAAGGGCAAATAGGAGGCAGGCACCATGAAGGAGGCGGTTCGTCAGCGTGAGCCAGTCGTAGACGCTCAGGAAGGTCAGCAGAAAAATAAGCACTCGCACCGCTGGAAGCGCGGGGTAAGAAGTGCACGAAAAACGAGCAAATCAACGCTACAAAGCAAAAGAGGCAGCCATCGACAATCGGTGAGATCCAGAAAATCTCTTTGGAGACGTGCATCATCGGACCCCATCGGGCCCAATTGAATCGTCTGGAATAACAGCAGGCCCGCAGCTTCGACGAAGCCCGTGGCAATTCCCCAGCCAAACCGAGTAAAAGCAAGATCCAGACTTTGTTCGATGACACCGGCGGGTTGTCTTTCTGATTGCCAGTCACGGATCGCTGTCCACGGATTGCTACCCACGGCGATTAGGCGAACGCGCTCAAACGTTACAGTCTAGCAGCTACGTCCTGGTGGAACTTTCTCGCACGCTGAAGTAAAGTGAACTTCCGCGAAGACAGCGGACTCAGAATGGCCTGGCCGGAAACGGCGCAATCGACTTCAATCGCATTCGCGCCGAAAAATTTCTCGGGAGCGGCGCGGTGGGTTCTTCCGGCACTGCTGGCGTTTCTCTACGTGGTCCAGTGTGCCTGGTTCATCCGCACCCAGTCGCTCACCTACGACGAACCCGTACACATCGCAGAGGGCCTGAACGCCTGGCGCTACGGACGATTCGAACAATACAACGATCATCCTCCGCTGGCGCGTTTGTGGTTCGCGCTTCCACTGCTCGATCGCTAAGTGGCAAGTGGACGTACAAAAACTGCCCGACTCGTTTCACATCACACGTATTGCTCCCGATCCGGAAGCGCTCGCCTGGCGCGCTCGTGCCATGAACGTTTTGCTGGGCCTGTTGCTGGCCTGGCTGGTTTGGCGAGCGGCAGATCAGTTGTTTTCGCGGGGCGCAGCGAATTTCGCGCTCGCTCTGTTCGTGTTCTCTCCCTCGCTGATCGCTCATTTCTCGATTGCCACCACCGACGGCGCCGCCACGTTGTTCATCTTTGCCACCGCATGGAGTCTGACCACGCTGGCGCTCGCCGTCCAACCTGGAACGCATACCTGTCTGCTCGGAGTGTTGCTGGGCTGTATGCTGCTGGTCAAATTCTCGACCGTGCCCATGTTTGTGCTGGCCGCGCTGTGGATGTTGCTGCTCGGCACGGACAAGATAATCCGCGATCCCAGACATTGGAACTGGAGCAAAGCGGTCGCGGCACTGGCAGCTCGCATTGTTCGTCGTTTGGGCAGGATACTTCTTTCATGTATCGCGTCTCACCGTCCGTGACGGCACATTGACCGCCACCTTTCCCAACTGGAGCGAGCCGATCGTAAAGCCGGTACACGGGAACAGAAATTACAGTCTGCTGATTCCCGCAGGCGAATACGTCGAAGGTTTTCGCGAACTGGTTAGACACAACCGGCACGGGCAAGCCGCTTTTTTTCTGGGACAGGTTTCAAGTGGAGGTGGATGGAAAGCGTACTACCCGGTTGCGATCCTGCTGAAGTGGCCGACAGCCGTGCTCGGGCTGGCTATCGCCGGACTTTGTGCTCGCTCTGAGAAAGCGAGTCCGGATTCCGGCCGACGTGTGGATCATGATATCATTTCCTGCGATTTACCTGGCGATGGCGATTTTTGCGCGCTTTAACATCGGCGAAAGGCACATTCTGCCCGTTGTATCCGTTTGCCCTGCTGTTTGCGGCGATCGTGTGGGAATGGGCGTCGCGGAAACGCATCGCCGCAGTAGTGCTCATATTGCTCGCAGCGCTGAATGCCGCTGATGCTCTTCGTTATGCCCCCGGATATCTTTCATATTTCAATGTGCTCGTGCGCCCGGCGGAAAGCTATCGTCTGCTGACCGACAGCAATCTCGATTGGGGACAGGGACTGCTTGCGCTTCGAGAATATCAACATGACCATCCGGCCGAGCTCAGTCTCGCTCGCGTACTTTGGGAGTGTCGATCCCGCTCTTTACGGAATTCAAGCCCGTCCGCTCCCGGAAAAAGCCCGTCCTTCGGGTACCGTGATTGTGAGCGCGACCAATCTTTCCGGACAGTTCTTGACTGATCCACAAAGTTATCGCTGGCTGTTGCAAGAGCAGAGAATCGAAATTCTCGACCATTCGCTGTATGTTTTTCACGTGCCGGGTCGATAACTTCTTTGCAAATGGTGGGTAAGGGACTATTGATTAGCGCGCAGAGGCGAAATCAGCAACCTGCCGGTTGTCTTCCTTGACGATCCACTTCGGAGATCCTGATACGTCAAATCCAGCGAGCCTTCGCCGGCTGGGGACGCCTGGGCTAACGCTCCCGCCAATGACTGAAAGGAGCGCCCAATATCGTTATTTTCAAGCGCTACCGGAGCTCCCTTATCGATTGCGGGCGCGATCGACTGGTAGTTGTTCGGAACCTTCCACAACAGCTTGCAGTTAGTCGCCTTTTCCACGTCCTCGTCAGTAAATCCGGGAATTTTCTTGTAGCGGTTAAGCACGATTCGAACTCGGTCGCGGGTGGCGCCCTCTTCCAGAAATGTACGGATGCGGCTGGCGCTCCACAGTGAAACCACATCGGTTTGAGCGACCAGCAGCACAGCGTTGGAAAGATCACAGAGAAGGCGGGCCGTCTGATCGAAGCGGCCTGAACAGTCGACTACTACATAACGGAAATGCGCGACCAGCAGATCAAACAGACGGGCCAATTCTGCCGCTGACGGAGTCAAGCTCAACGGTTGTTGCGGCCCCGCCAGCAATTGCAGGCCGCCTTTGCACTGGGTCATCAAACCCTCGAGCAAAGATGCGTCCAGCCGGTGCAGATTTTGCAGGGCGTCGACGACTCCAAAAGTGGGACGTACGTTGAGATGAAGGGAGCAATGCCCCAGATGCGCGAAATCTACCAGCAAAACTCCACCCTGGGATTCCTGCAAGGCGATCGCAGTATTGACGGCAACGGTGGTTCCACCCGCTCCACCTTTGGAATTCATTACGGTGAATATCCGGGCCCGGCCCGACGAAGTTCGTCCCTTACCGCGAGAGGCCGCAAAACGCGTGAGTGCTTCGATCAAAGCTTCTGAGGTTGCGTTGCGTTCCAGAAACTCGCCGGCACCGGCGCGCATGGCTGCAACGATGGTGGGGGGATGGTCCATTTCTCCCACCGCAAAAATCGCAATCTCGCTGGTGTTCGCCTGGATCAGTTCAATAGTGCTGATGGCCCGTTGGGCATTGCGGCCATCGATGTCCAGCAGAACTACATCCGTGTGCGCATCCTGCATTTGACGCAGAATCGGATCGGTAGGGCTTGACGGAAATCCTACGTGGCTGAAGACATTTCGGCCCATTCCGGTTCCTTCCAGACGGTGCTGGAGTACCGAAAGCCGCTCTTTGTCTTCAGTCAGAAGAGTTACTGCTACACCTTGCATGGCATCACTCTAGCTAATATCAGCATGTTATTGAAATATAAGGACTACGCCAAATGACTTCCGTAATGCCACCCATCGATTCGGGAGAATTGAGGCTGCCGAAACCCAATCGCATACTTTGATTCTTTTGACGAAACAGTCGGGGGACAAACACGAGGAGGAGCCCGAACTAGCTTTTCCTCTGTAGACATTCTATGCAAAATTATCGGACTTGGAAAGAAGGAAGCTGCGGAAAACCGCGACTGGCAGGGAAAATGCGGCGTTTCGGAACCTGGATACCGCTTACGAGCCTCTGGAACGCGAACCTGGACTTATCCGTTTCCCAGACGTCCGGTGCCAGTCCGGTCGATGGCGATTTCGGGGACGGTTACCCCGGTGCCGGACAGTTGCGCGGGCGAATTCGATCGAATGCCATGGGCGGGCGAAGCTTGTGGAAAGCTAAGAGTGACCTTGGCAGCGGCCTCGGCTTTCGGCAAATATTCGTATCCTTCCAGCTTCGCTGCCACGCCGAACTTTTGTTCAACCGGAATAACACGCAGAACTTTTGCCCGGCAGCGAACCCGGGAGGTCTCGCTGAGTGTAACTTCGGAGGGCATCACCAGGGTCAATTCCACGGCGTCGCCTTCCGCTAGCAAAAAGTCCGTGTAGAAAAATACTCCGCGACCGCTCAAGTCTTGCGTGAAGCCATAACCTTCGAGTTCGGTACCAGTCATGCGGATGTTAACCGGAATCTGGAAATCAAAACGTTGCGCTGCCCGGCGTTCAAGGCGAATCTGATCATCGGTGCTCATACTTTCTCCCCCAGCCGGCCTTTCGTCGGAATTTCCCGTTCGCCAACAATACAGCTTTATACTGGTTGCACCAACACTAATTTGAGCGACGCGAAATCTTCCCCGCTCCGATATCAACATCGGATACTCTACTCCAGGTTCCGGCCGGCCGGAAGCTGGAAGTTGGCCAATGCCGTGTGGAAATCCCAATGTGGGTGCCCGGCAAGAAAGCATTTCAGCACGGATTGAAGTGGAAGGATAAGGTCACTGAAAGGTATCGATTCAGGTAATTCCAGGCCAAATCAGGGCCAATTAACGGAAACGTCGGCTCAGCCGCCGTCCGGCATCGGTTGGCTGCCTGCAACTTTACGTGCTTTACGCCATCGCAACTTTCAACTTTTCTTCGGCGGACAGCTTATCTCCCTAATTGGCTCCTGGATGCAAACCGTTGCGGAGTCCTGGCTGGTTTACCGCCTGACCGGTTCTCCCTTCCTGCTTGGCGCAACTGGATTCGCCAGCCAGTTTCCTGTATTTCTGGTGGCGCCCCTCGGCGGGATCGCCGCAGATCGCTTCAATCGCCAGAAATTGGTCATTGCAACCCAAATATCATCAATGACGCTGGCCGCGATCTTTGCCACGCTGACTCTCACCGGCGTTGTCCAGGTCTGGCACATTTTCGTACTGGCGGTCATGCTCGGCGTCGTTAACGCGTTCGACATTCCTGCGCGACAATCGTTCCTGGTGGACATGGTCGGTAAAGAAGATCTGATGAATGCCATCGCTCTGAACTCGTCCATGTTTAACGGGGCGCGCATTATCGGTCCCGCGATTGCCGGAATTTTGGTGGCGAGATTTGGTGAGGGTTGGTGCTTTTTCGCGAATTCTGCGAGCTATATCGCAGTGATTACCGGGCTCTTGTTGATGCGCGTCGATCGCCCTGCGGGATTGGCACCATCCGCCCCGATGATGGCCCGCTTGATCGAAGGGTTCGAGTTTGCTCGCAATACGGCTCCCATTCGCGCATTGCTCCTTCTGCTCGGGCTGGTCAGCTTGGTGGCGATGCCTTACACCGTACTCATGCCCGTTTTTGCGGACCGCATACTGCATGGCGGGGCACGCGGCCTCGGAATTCTGATGGGAGCAACCGGCGTGGGTGCACTGCTCGGTGCGCTGACCCTGGCCACTCGCGCGGGAGTGCGCGGGCTGGGTCGTTGGGTCGCGTTCTCGTGCGGTGGATTCGGTATTAGCCTAGTGTTGTTTTCAGTTTCGCGACACTTCTGGCTTTCCGCAGCCCTTCTGTTGCCGGTGGGATACTGCATGATGCTGGGGATGTCGTCTTCGAACACATTGATTCAGGCCATGGTGCCGGATGAGCTACGCGGTCGTGTCATGGCTCTCTACACCATGATGTTCATGGGCATGGCTCCGTTTGGATCTTTGTTCTCCGGCGCCGCTGCTCACCGGCTGGGTGCTCCACTGACCGTTACGATCGGGGCAGTGGCTTGTATTGGAGCAGCGATATTATTCTTCTCACATTTACCTAAGATTCGAGTGGAGGCGCGCAGACTGATTGTCGCGCAGGAAATCGCAGGCGGTGAACCGTCCGAGCAAATGACCGCGCGAATCGTTGAAGACTAGCACCCCATGGAGTGGTTATTGTCCGCGCAACTCCCGAATTACTGTTTGCAGTGAACTGTGGGCGAACGGCGCCGGAGTTAACGTCAGCCCCATAAGAAGCAGCCCGAAAGCCGCAAGCCACCAGCGTCCGTTACTGACTCCCGGCCACTCCTCCACCATGGGATGCCGCATGCCACTAAGCCGCAATAGAATGGCCCAGAGCAACCAGCCCGCCCAGAAAAAATATGCCATCGGAATCAACGCGGTGATGGTCAATCGGGAAACGATCCGGTGTGCCCGTGGATTAAGAGCGAAAACAATATGTCCTCCATCCAGTTGACCGCCAGGTAGCAGATTCAGTGCCGTTGCGAACATTCCTACCCACGCCGCAATGGCAGTGGGATGAAAGTAAATGTCCTGCAACTGGAGTCGAGCTGAGCCCAACTGTGCTCCGGGAATAGGAAATAAGCTTGCGACGATTCTGAAGATGAGCGGGTAGCCCATCTCTATGTCGGAGTTACTCATTACGCCGGGCGCCATCCGCGAATGAGATACGGCAACGATCAGCACCGTCAGGGCCACGACGAATCCTGCGATCGGTCCGGCAATCCCAATATCAAACAACGCACTGCGCGAACGGATCGGAGCACGTATCCGAATTACCGCGCCCAGAGTTCCGATTAGCGTAGGCGCTGGAATAAAAAAGGGAAGCGTCGCGTAAATACCATAGTAGCGACAGTACAAATAGTGTCCCATCTCGTGCGCCATGAGAATCAGTAACAACGTGGCCGAGAAGGGAATTCCGAGCAGCAAGTTAGATGGATTGCGAAGCGCCCAATTCAGCGGAAACATCGGAATGAATTCATTGCCATGAATAAAAGGCGGAATATTGTGCAGGAAGTCGAATTCCATCTTTGCGCCAACTACCAACGTGGTAAAAACCGTGGCTAGAAATAACAGCGAGTGCAACCAGTAGCGCTGGTTTGGCCGCGGTACAACGTATGTTTCTGCAGGGAGGTATTCAGCGGCTGGACTAAGAGGCGGGGGAGTGAGATCAGACATGAAAGCGTTGCTACTGCGATAAACGAGAACTGTCGTGACTACGATGTCGGGCCGACAATCGACCCTCTGGCACTGTCAGGGAACGGGCAGTTCTAGTCGATCGACTGTAACTCTTTGCCAGGCTTGAACCGCACGGCCTTGCCCGGTGGTATTGACACCTCGGCGCCAGTGCGTGGGTTTCGACCGATTCCCGTCTTGCGTGGCCGCACGTTAAATACGCCAAAGCCTCGCAATTCAATACGATCGCCTTTGGAAAGAGACCGTCGCATGCTCTCGAATACGGTTTCGACGGCCAGTTCGGCCTTGGTCTTGGTAATGCCGGTCTTGTTCACCACTTCGTTGATAATGTCGAGCTTGATCACTGGCTGCTCCCGGCGGCGGATGAGAATAACCCACCAAGTGATTGATGCTAAGGGACATAAGAGAGATTGTCAACGGCAGCTTCGGTACCGTAAGATGAGACACCCAGCCGCGCACCATTTTTGTAATTTGGTAATCAGGTTTTGGGCGATTTGGGCCCAAAAACCTAGCAGCATCATTTTCCAGTTTCCAGATTACGAAATTCCCACCATTCCTCAATTTAGTCAAGGAGCTGCATGCTGAAGAGTGACCGCTGGATCCGAAAGATGGCCAAGGAACACGATATGATTAACCCCTTCTCCGAGAAGCAGGTACGGGAGGGTGTGATCTCCTACGGGCTGTCTTCCTACGGCTATGATTTGCGGGTGGCCGATGAGTTCAAGATCTTTACCAATGTGAATTGCACCGTTGTTGACCCCAAAAACTTCGACGAGCGGTCGTTCGTTACCGTGAGTTCCGAATGCGCCATCGTTCCACCTAACTCCTTTGCTTTGGCGCGCTCCGTGGAATATTTCAAGATTCCGCGTGACGTGCTGACGATCTGTGTAGGAAAGTCCACATATGCTCGCTGCGGAATCATCGTGAACGTCACTCCGTTCGAGCCGGAGTGGGAAGGCTTCGTCACGCTGGAAATTTCTAACACGACGCCCCTGCCCGCGAAGATTTATGCGAACGAAGGCCTCTGTCAAATTCTCTTCTTCACGGGTGATGAGGTATGCGAAGTCAGCTACGCGGATCGCAAAGGCAAGTACCAGTCACAGAAGGGAATTGTGTTGCCAAAACTCTAGAACGATCAGTGGTCAGTGATGAGCAGAACCTATACATCCGGGAAATCTCGGTTGCGTTTGAAGACGACGGAAGACCGACGACGGCTGGCTATTTCCTACTATTCTCACCTTCTTTGTACATGTACTTGATCGCGGGCTTGTAGATCAGAAGGTTGGTCTGGCCATTGCGGTTGACCTTGATACAACTTTTGTCGTACCACTCGATCATTCCACGGATCTCTTCCCCATCCCCCAGCACGATCACCATCGGGGTTTTGGCTTGCATCTGCTTCTGGTAATAGAAGTTCTCGGCATTGGTCTGCTCGGGCGGAGCCGTTTTTCTGCCACCGCCACCCCCACCGCCGTGGCGATCGCCGCGCTCACTGCGTTCTGGACGTTCAGGCCTATGTTCACCGTTGGATTGGGACCCGTGATTATGGTCCGCACGGTTAAGAGAAGGCCGAATGAGCTTGCGATTCGCGAAGCCTTCTGCTTCCACTGGACGTTCGGCTGGAGATGAATCGATCGTATCTTTCATGGCGCCACCCGTTGACACGCTTTTGCGGGCCACAACACGCGCTGCTGTGATTGTGGATACTGAAGGCGTGAGTTGCTCCTAACCTAGCACAGCGGCGACGGGTCTGACAATGTTCAAGTGATGCTGGCGCAAGGACTTGAGTGAGGAACAATTTGGTACGGTGATCGATGGTCAGA
The DNA here is from genome assembly GCA_963706335.1 of Terriglobia bacterium. Classification (GTDB taxonomy): domain Bacteria; phylum Acidobacteriota; class Terriglobia; order Terriglobales; family Acidobacteriaceae; genus JAIQFF01. Next base: position 171,071 of record CAVPME010000019.1, on the reverse strand, counting down.
GTCAGTAGTTCGCGTTTCTGCCACCGGCATTCTGCCATGAACATTCTGCGATCGGCGTTCGGGGATCGAAGGCGACTGAAGTCCGGCCTTATGCCCTCTCTAACGCGGTCGCGAATGCATCCAGAGACAGTGAGCGCAATAAATTGCGGCGCATTCCCCGCTCGACGTCGTTGAGTCGTTCAGCGGCCATGGCAATCCACTCAAAATCTGCCGATTCTGCCAGCTTTTTCAGTTCACTCTGAATATCCGTATTGCGTACGAGCTCCGTTGCGTTGGAGTTGAGGAAGGTGAGGTCTTGCAACAAGCTATAGAGTGTGCGCAACAGCTTTTCGATTTTGTCACGACCTTCGGCTCCGGCGCGAAAGGTCTCGGTCACTTTAAATAATTCGCTGTGATCGGTCGCGCGTAGCGCGGTATTGAGAATGGTCAGTGCCTGAGTTCGCGCGGTGGTATAGCCGGCAAGATCGAAGTTGCGTGCCGCGCCGATCGCTCCATTCGACAGGCGAGCCGCTAGCGCCCGCTGTTTCCCGGTCCACTCGGGCCGGTTTTTGGCTAAATCCTGCTCGATCTGTTCGGCCGGCAAAGCGGCCAGAGTAACGATCATCGAACGTGATCGGATGGTAGGCAGCAACTCGCCGGAATTCTCTGTCAGCAAGAAAATCGTCGCAAACCCGGGGGGCTCTTCGAGCACCTTCAACAGCGAGTTTGCTGCTTCTTTCATGAACGACGACTCGGTAAAAATGTAAACTCTCTCCTTCGCTTCGCCCGGTTGGTAATAAATCGTTTCGATGACACGGCGAACCTGGTCCACCTTGATCATCATCTGGGGCGGGTCGGGCGGCACGATCAGCACATCGGGATGGGTTTGGACGAAGAGGCGGGTCTCTTTTTTGTCAGTTTCACGCAGGTTTTCACGGGCTTCGACGGCTTCGGCGAATCGAGCATCGAGATCAGCGGATTGGGCGATCCGAACGCAATTAGAGCAAGTTCCACAAAAATCCGGCAACCCGTCGGTGAGGGTTGGTGAAAGGCAATTCAACGCCTTGGCCAGCATGAGAGCGAGCGTGTACTTACCCGACCCGGCGGAGCCGGCAAGAATCACGGCTTGAGGGAAATGATCCCGCGCGAGCATTTCGCGCAAGCGTTGCACAACGTCGGAATTGCCTTGAAAGGTTTTGAACACGGCTGTCCAGCTATCCGCTCTCAGCCATCAGCTAAAAACTGATATTCAGATTTTTCTGCTAAGAACGAGTTTCGAGTTTAGCAGAGGTAGTACACGGAAATTCTTGGATGGTGGAAGCTGACAGCGGATAGCTGGGCGACTGATAGCTGACACGCTCAAGCCGCCAGCTTGAATCTTCGGCTTACAAGCTCCACTATTTTCAAATGGGTTGCACTCGCCGCACCGCGCGCATCCACCAGCACAACCCGGTTCGTGTCGCGCGCAGCAATCGCTAGATAACTTTTGTGGACGCGGCCAAAAAAAGCCCGGCTCTCCTGTTCAAAACGGTTTTCGTTGCTCTCGCCGCCGCCTTCCTTCGTTGCATCGGCTTTATTACGACGGCGGGCTCGGTCGACGCTGGCTGCTACATCGGAGTCCATCAGGATTGTGAGTTCCGGCTGTAAATCGCCACACAGGATCCGATGCAGCGCCAGGACCGGCTCGCTGCCGAGCTCGCGGCCTCCGCCTTGATAGGCTTCCGTGGAATCAGTAAAGCGATCGCAGAGGACGATGCTTCCCGCTGAGAGAGCCGGCTGAATGATTTCCGAAATGTGCTGGGCGCGTGACGCGAACATCATGGACAACTCCGCCATCGGAGACAGGCCTGCGGTCGCGGTGTCCAGCAGCAGGCGGCGGATTTTTTCTCCGGTCGCGGTTCCGCCAGGTTCACGCGTAACCACGACTGACAATCCTTGCGCGCGAAGAACACCCGCGAGCTTTTCGATTTGCGTGCTCTTTCCGCATCCGTCGAGTCCTTCGAAGGTGACGAAACTTGCCGGGATGATGATGCGATGACACGCGCAAATGATAAATCAGCACAGCCCGTTTAGCACATGGGTGAGCTGCCTTCGACCGGTTAAGAAAGTGACCGTGATCACAATTGACTGCTATAGTCGTGGGTCGTAACTCACAAGAGCGGTTGCAAAGGAGCCCGTACGTGATCGCATCTGCCGGTCGAATGTTTCGCTACATTTTTCTTTACCGCATCGTTTTTCCCGCAGTTGTTTGGCGCAACTGCCCCGGCCCCTCACATCAGTGTTTTCGTCGACGCTACTGAAGCGCCGCGTAAGATCTTTCATGCACGACTGACAATTCCCGCTAAACCCGGCAGTCTGACTCTCTACTACCCAAAGTGGATTCCCGGTGAACACGGCCCGACGGGACCGGTCCAGGATCTCGCCGGTCTGAAGTTCGTCGGCAACGGAAAAACGCTCACCTGGCGTCGCGACCTCTGGATGGTTGGACCTTTCACGTCGACGTTCCCGCCGGTGTTTCCAGCATTGAAGTCTCTCTGGATTTCATATCTCCCGCGGGTGCGGAAGGAGTTTACACCGGCGGAGCCACTGCCACCGAGAAGATGGCGGTTTGAGTTGGAATACAGTGGTGCTGTATCCGACGGGCTGGACCTCGGACGAATTAACCTACGATGCGAGCCTACGATTGCCTACCGGATGGAAATTCGGAACTTCGCTGCCGGTCGCATCGCAATCAGGTGACGAGATCAAATTTGCTCCCATCTCTCTTACCCTTCTGGTCGATGGACCTGTCATCACCGGCCAGTACCTGAAGGTGGTTCCCCTGAATCCGGGGCAGACTCCTCCCGTGGAGACTGGACGTTGCATCTGACAGTGCCGCCGCCCTGGAGCCCACGCCTGACGTCTGGGAACACTATAAAAACCTTGTCACCCAGGCGAGTGCGCTATTTGGAGCGCAACACTATCGCGACTATCACTTTCTCTATAGTTTGAGCGATCACGTGGCGCATTTCGGGCTGGAGCATCATGAATCGAACGACAGCCGCACCACCGAGCGCGCCCTGATCGATTATCAGCAGCGCCTGGTGAGCTCCGGCCTTTTGTCCCACGAGTATGTGCACTCGTGGAACGGAAAGTTTCGGCGTCCTGCCGATCTCGCTACGCCTGATTACGAAAAACCAATGCAGACCGATCTGCTCTGGGTTTACGAGGGCCTGACGACCTATCTGGGCGAGATTCTCACGGGCCGCGACGGGGAACGTACGCCCGAACAGTTTCGCGACGCACTGGCCTACACTGCCGCTGACCTTGATCATCGGTCCGGACGCGCCTGGCGCAACTTGCAGGATACGGCCGATGGTGTTCCGTCGATGCAAGACGCGCCGCATCAATGGGAGTCGTGGCGCCGTCCGCTGGATTACTACGAAGAGGATGAACTGAACTGGCTGTGGGCCGATACGATTATTCGCGCACAGACCCACGGTCAGAAAACGTTGGATGATTTCTGCCAGATGTTCCACGGAGCGCCCAGCGGACCTCCGCAGGTGAAGACCTACACGTTTCGAAGACATCGTCAGTGCGCTGAACCAGGTTGCGCCGTACGACTGGCGCGGTGTTCTGGACCGAGCGTCTCGGGAATCACGGGCCGGGCGCGCCTTTGGGCGGAATCGAAGGAAGCGGCTGGAAGCTGGTCTACGACGACAACCGCTCCGAACAAGTGCGGGCCCGTGAAGACGACAGAAATACAGTGAACGCTGCTTACTCGATCGGTCTGTGGCTCAGGGAAGATGGATCCATCACCGACACCGTCGAGGGGATGCCGGCAGCTTTGGCGGGAATTGGCCCGGGATGATGATGGTCGCGGTCAATGGCAGAAAGTTCTCGCCCGAAATCTTGCGTGATGCTCTGCGCGAAGGCAAGAACAGTTCTTCTCCCTTGGAACTACTGGTTGAGAACACGGACTACTTACAAGACGTTCAAGCTGGACTACCACGGTGGAGAGAAAGTATCCGCACCTGGTGCGGGATGAAAGCAAAGCCGATGTCCTGAGCGACATCATCAAGCCCGAAAGTGTTTAACCGCTGTCCGCAAATCTTTTAACCGCAAGGCGCAAGAAAGGCCGATAAGTTCGCGCCGAAACCCACTAGGGTTTTCGTCTTTAACGCCGCGAACAAGTCTTTCTCCTGCAGGCAACTATCGTGTTCACCGCCGCGACCAGGTGAAACAATTCTCGCGACGCCCCGCTTTCGCGAATACTCCTCGAACATAGGCCACAGCGGTTGCTGGCTGATGTGGGCGCGAAACGCATCGATCTTTGTTTCCAGATAATCGCCAACTTCGATGACTGTGGTCGCGGGCGCGAGCGTCACTGGTTGCCTCCCCGGAAGAGTGAAATCCGCGGTGGCGAAGTACAGCTTTCTGTACTTGGTCCAGGGAGTGATGATGCCGGACAATTGATCGGGGAACCGGTTGGTACGTCCGGCCCAATGAAAAGCCAGTGTGGCAAAAATCGATGCCATTGAGTGGTCGGTGTGAGCGGTCACTCCGCCCGCTGGATCAAACGTAAGCAAGACTTGCGGCCGAAATTCCCGAATTCGCTGGACGAGATCGGACACCACCCGCTGCATCTCCAGACGATGGAGCTGTCCATCCGGATAGTCCAGAACAATTCCGCGGGAACACCCTCAGTAAATCGCAGGCAGCGGCGAACTCCCTGCGGCGCAGGCCGGCCAAATCCGGTCGTTCTTTGCGCTCTCCACGATAGCTCGCGGCCTGTCCGGGTGTGAGGCAGATGACGCAGGTCTCGACGCCCCGTTCTCGGTAAAGGCATAACGAACCGCCGAAGCTGCCGGCTTCATCGTCGGGATGGGCCGTCACAACCATCATGCGCAACATGTCAGGATTGTATCGTGTGGGGGCGGCCATCTGGTCTCTCGATCTGGATCTCGCGATTTGGCTGGACTCCAGGTTCTCGACTTCTTCCTCCTCTTGCAGCATGAACTCCAATACCTCTTGCGGCACCGGAGCATTCCACACCGGTGCGAAAGACTGGCGGTGAAGGGGAGAGGGGCCGTGTTCGCGCAGGGCTGCCAGATGCCGGGGAGTGCTGTAGCCCTTGTTCGAGGCAAGTCCGTAGGCCGGAAAGACAGGGTCCCATTCCACAATTATTCGATCGCGTTCGACTTTGGCGATGATCGACGCGGCGGCGATTGACGCTGAAAGGGCATCGCCGTGAATAATCGGTTGCTGGGGAACTTCGCAGTCCAGTTGCAAGGCATCGACGAGCAAATGATCAGCGCAGGGATTCAGACACGATACCGCTTCACGCATGGCCAGGCGCGAGGCCTGATAGATGTTGATCTGATCGATGCGCGCTGCGTCCACTGCCGCAACGGACCAAGCGACAGCATGTTCACGAATTCGTTCGGCCAAAATTTTGCGGCGATCTGCGGGCAATAGTTTGGAATCCCGGAGTCCGCGGATGCGATATCCGCGATCCAATATAACCGCTGCTGCCACGACCGGGCCGAAGAGAGAACCGCGCCCCACTTCGTCCACGCCCGCCACTAGCTTTGCTCCCAGTTGCCAAACCTTCTTTTCGAATCTGAGCGTACAGCGTAACCTCTTCAGGAGCCGCAGTTTCGCGGCAGAGGCAGAGATTGGCTGGTTGTTGGCCGCGGACTTGGATTTTGCTGGCACGGACGCTGATCGGAAACCGTTTCGCTCGATAACTCTAGCCATCTTGACTCATCGCAGCGCTGTGGCGCAATGTGGAAAAATAACTGGCCGCTTGGAACTCCCATTCTTCTAACTCCTTCCAAGGTAATCAGCGCGGGATTACCGCCGTAAATTGACCGTCCGCCAACCCGCTTGTTAGGTTCGTTCAGAAGGAGTGTGCGCGGGATCACCTTGACCGAGGAAATTTCCAATTCATCACCAGAACGGCACGCCAAACGCATTCACGTTGCGTTGCCCATTCGCGTTACCTGTTTTGACAGCGAGAGCAAGTCGATTCTGGAAATGGCTTGCACATACGACATCTCCGCGCGGGGAGCGCGCGTCACGGGGCTGCGTTGCCAGACGTCGGTCGGAGATATCCTCGCGATCGAACGCGGCCGCAACAAGGCATTCTGCAGGGTAGTCTGGGTGGGCGAACCCAATTCGGAATTGCACGGCCAGATCGGAATCCAGTCAGTGGAGTCGGACCGTACGATGTGGGAGACAGAACTCCGCGACATGGAAGAAGTGTATGATCCGATTCTGATCGATGGGAATCTTAAGAAGCCGGGTACGTTCGCATCTCATGAGCGCCGTCGCCGTCGTGAGCGCTATGCGTTAGAGGCAGCAGTGGACTTGATCAAAGAAGGCGCCAAGGGTGTGCACTCGAAAGGTGTTTTGAAGAACATGTCCGAAATCGGCTGCCTGGTTACGACCAGGCAATTGGTGCTTCCGGGAACTGAGCTGAAGTTAGTGACTAGTATCAATGATTATGAGATCGCGCTAAAAGGCCTGGTTCGCCATGGAGATCCGCAAGGCGAACTGGGAATCGAATTCCGTGAAATCCGCAAAGGCGAACGTCAGATACTGCAATTCCTCATCCGCAAATTGGCCGAAAAACACCTGGAAGAAACCTTGCAGTTTGAAGTCCAACAGTAATCTTGGCACCGGGGGTGATTACTTCGTCGCTGCGGCTCCGGCAACCGCGTGGTCGCGGTCTACATCCTTCAGACGTGCCGCCTTACCCTTAAGTCCGCGCAGATAGTAGAGCTTGGCACGTCGGACTTTGGATGAGCGCAACAGGTCTACTTTGTCGATTACCTTGGAATGCAGTGGAAAAATACGCTCAACGCCGTGACCAAAACTGATCTTGCGTACGGTGAAACTCGCTTGAGGCCCGCGGCTGCGTGAAATCACGACGCCTTCAAATGCCTGCAGACGTTCCTTGTCACCTTCTTTGATCTTTACGTGGACTCGCACGCTGTCGCCTGGGGCGAATTCTGGAATGTCGGTGCGCTTGGCCTTAGCCAGCAACTTTTCGATGATCAGGTTCGTCATTGCTTGCTCCCTTATTTCGAATTCTTGTCACTCTAAGATTTTCCCCTGGCCAGTTTCGCCAGCATTTTTCGATCTTCGTCGCTCAGGCCACCACCGTCCAGGAGATCGGGACGGTTACGCATTGTTTTTTCGAGGGCAGTGCGCCGTCGCCAACGACGTATTTCTTCATGATTGCCCGATATCAGCACATCTGGAACTTCCCAGCCTCGAAACTCTGCTGGCCTGGTGTAGTGCGGATAATCGAGCAATCCTCCCGATGCACATGTGGAATCCGGAGCATCTCCGGAAGCCAGTTCTTTTTTTGCGGTAAACGATTCTTGCCGCGTTGAAGCTTCGTTGCCCAGAGCTCCTGGGATTAGGCGCGTGACCGCATCCACAATAATTGCCGCCGCTAGCTCGCCGCCGCTGAGTACGTAATCTCCGACGGAGAGCTCGCGGTCTGCCAAGTATTGTCCGACACGCTCATCCACTCCTTCGTAGCGGCCGCAGATAAGAACTATCTGTTCCAAATCTGCGAGTTCTGATGCTAGAGCCTGGTTGAAGCGGCTGCCTTGTGCAGACAGTAGTACAACACTCTGCTTAACGCTTCCGCTCAGGCGCTTGTCCCTGTTTTGGACATCCAGCGCCTCAATAGATTCAAAGATCGGTTCCGGCTTTAGGACCATGCCTTCGCCGCCGCCGAATGGGCGGTCATCCACAGTGCGATGGCGATCGTGCGCAAAGGCCCGCAGGTCGTGGACTTCGATTTCCGCCAGGCCGGCTTCCCGAGCCTTACGGACTATGCCGTAATCCAGTGGTCCGCGAAAAAAATCAGGAAAGATCGTCAAGATGTCGATCTTCATCGCGGATCCGTGGATTACTTTGTGCTTCTCTCACCTGAATAACGCGCGGTATTGAGATCCTTTGACTTCCACGCTCAGGATGACATTTCTCTAAATCAACATTTCTTTAATGATGACAATCTTCAATCACGACAACCATCTTTCAACTACGAATCCCGGTTAGGCCTTTGCTGCTCCTTTTCTTCCGCAGTCAGTGGCGCATTCAGTTCCAGCATGCCTTCCGGCAGAGTCATACGAATCTTCTTGTTCTTAAGATCCGTGCCGCTGAGGTACGCTTCCGCGTAGGGAATCTCGTACTCTCTCGCTCCTGACCTCACCAGCAGCAGAGGCGCTTCACCAGCGCCAAACTGAACGTCGCGAACCACTCCAACCTGGCAATCCCCGTCGAACACTTCACATCCAATCAGGTCACTTATGTAAGCCCAGCCTGCTTCGAGCTGCGCTCGTTGTTCCTCTGGAACCTGAAGCTCACAACGGACAAGAGTTTCGGCGTCTGAAATCGACTCGATGCCGGCAAATTTCAGAACCAGAAAGCTCTTGTGCGGCCAAAATCCTTCCACTTCTAATTCCCGCCGCGATCCATTCTCAGCAAGTGCCCAAAGTCGCATGCCTTGGTGAAAACGGTCAGGAATATGGGTATGCGCCTCGGTTGCTACTTCGCCCTGCCGTCCCTGAGTTTTCAGGACGCGCGCCAGCGTGATGAACTGATCCGCTATTCCAGAATCTCCAGCGTGAACCGCCTGTTAAACTTTAAGCCTGCGGCAGCAAGCACATTACGCATGGCTCGGGCGGTGCGTCCTTGCTTCCCGATCACCCGGCCTAGATCATTCGGTCCAACCGAAAGTTCAAGCACGGTCTCGCCAGCTTCTTCCACCGGATTAACCGAGACGTGCGCCGGGTCATCGACCAGAGCCTTCGCAATCTGCTCGATCAATGCCCGCATATCCCCGGTTGGTGCGCTTTTATTTTCTTCAATCAAGCGAGTCCTCAGCTATCGGACTTCTGCGAAGTGGGATGAGATTACCGTGGAGCGAACAAAAAAATCAGGCAACCGATGCGGCAGCAGCCGGTGCCGGCTTAGACATGATCTTGCTGACCCTCTCCGACATCTGGGCTCCCTTGGATACCCAGTAATCGATGCGCTCGCGCTTAAGCTCAATGCTGGCGGGGTTGGTCCGAGGATTGTAAGTTCCTACGACCTCCACCGGACGGCCATTACGCGCGCGTTCCTTCTCAATCACCACTACCCGGTACTGCGGTTGTTTACGCGCACCCGTGCGCGACAGACGAATCATTAACACAGAGCTTAAGTTCCTTTCCTAGTTGCTCAGGCAGGTTCGGACAAACCATTATTTTTGCAGAATTTAGAAGGAATGGCAAGTTGAGGCGACTAGCTAGCGCAAGCGAAGCGGGAGCCGCTGCCGAAATCCCGAGCAAAGGTAACGGATCTCTTGTCCCATCGCGCTCGGGACTCGTCGATCTCTCTCATTCGCCGGTGCGGTTGGAAACGGCCCCCCATGGCTGCCGGGACGGCGACGCAACGAGAACTTACCCCGTATTGTGCAACCCTGCCGCAATCCCGTTAATGGTCGCCCCAAGTGCATAATCGAGGCCGTCCACGCTGCTCCCCGCACGCTTACGTCGGAGCAACTCCACTTGTACCAGGCTCATGGGATCAACGTAAGGGTTACGCAGCCGGATGGATCGAGTTAACACCGGATTTCCCTCGAGCAGTCCTTTCTGCTCGGTGATCGATAGGATCATTCGACACGTAAGTTCGAACTCCGCTACCAGCATTTTCCAGACCCGTTCGCGCAACTCCGAGTCGGTCACAAGTTCCGCGTAGAGTCGAGCAATGGTCAAGTCGGCTTTCGACATGGCCAGTTCGACGTTGCGGATCAGGTCGGAGAATAGCGGGAACTTTTTCATCATCTCGCAGAGAAGCGATTGGTTGTCGACATTCTCCTTAACAAACTGCTGCAGGGCATGTCCCACGCCGAACCAGGCGGGGACGGCATGGCGACTTTGCATCCATCCAAATACCCAAGGGATGGCGCGCAAATCTTCCAGGCGACGCCCCTGCTCACGCCTCGGAGGACGTGAACCCATGCGAGCATGTTCCAGTTCGTTTACCGGTGTGGCCTGCTCGAAGTATTCGATAATATCAGCGTTTTCGGCGATGTTGCGGCGATAAAAGTCGAATGCATCCGCCGACATTCGTTCCATCGCGGGCGCCCATCGTTGATCGGCTCCCGGTTTGGGTCCACGCGTACGCGTGATGGCTTCCATACAGGACGCAATCATGATTTCGAGATTCCATTCAGCTAGGACGGGGTCGGCATACTTCCAGTTGAGAACTTCACCTTGCTCGGTGATACGAATCTCGCCGGAAAAATCACCAACCGGTTGCGCCAATATTGCCGTGTGGGTGGGGCCTCCGCCGCGTCCCACGGTACCGCCACGACCGTGAAACAGACGTAGCTTCACATCGCATTCACGTGCCACGCGGTGGAGTTCGCGATGCGCTTTGTAAAGCTCCCAGATGCTGGTGAGCATGCCGCCATCTTTGTTGGAATCGGAATAGCCCAGCATCACTTCTTGCCAGCGTCCCCAGGAATCAAGTAATGGTTGATATTCCGGCGAGCGCCAAACCCGCTGCATAACATCCGCCGAAGAACGCAATGCCTCGATCGACTCAAACAGCGGCACTGGCATGAGGCCAGGATCACCTCCGGACGCCGCAATTCTGACATCGCTGATGGCAGCCAATCGCGTCACCGCGAGTATGTCGGCATCGAATCGGGCGCTGCTGATGATGTAGTTGCGAATTGCGTAGCAAGGGTATGTCTTCTTCAATTTCGCGATTTCGTGAAACGTGTCGAGAACCTCCTGGGTCGCGGGGGACACCGACTTCGTGGAGACGCGAGCGTCTCGCCCACGCTGGTCCGGCTCTGGATGGCCTTGCACGAGCGGGACGCTCGCATCCCCATCCCCAGCGTCCAGCTCCGCCAGCGCCTGCGTGTGCACGCGTGCATGCTGACGAATGTCGAGTGTCGAAAGATGGAATCCAAAGGTGTGGACCTTTCGCAGCAGAGGATCGACGATCAACTCGGCCAGAGTCAGGCCGCGATTCGAGGCGAGGCTGTCGCGAATCAGCAACAGATCGGCTTCAAACTCATCCGCAGATTCGTACGACAGGGAACCCGTGAGCTGGTCACGCGAGCACCCCAGCCGAACGACCATAAGCTTCAGCAGGCGTCGATAAATCTCCACATTTGAAATTCGCGACTGCCGCGACGACTCATCGCCCATCCGCGTGGTGTAGTCTGCCACCCTTTGTCGAACTGCGTCAGAAACGGATATCTGCCGACAAGAAGCGCTGAGTTGATCCACGCTACGATCGAGTTCCGCGATGTAGTGGTCGATGATCGTATTCCGTGCCCGCTGCAATGCCTCTCGTGTGGAAGCTGCTGTGACGAAAGGATTGCCATCGCGGTCTCCCCCGATCCAGGAGCCGAAAGACAACAATTGAGGCAGGTCTGGATCCGCAATATTGAAATCGTAAATCTGGCGAAACGAGTCGGCCAGTTCGTCAAAGATGCGCGGCAAAGCCGCAAATAGCGAAAACGTATAGTGGTCCAGGCCCATACGAATCTCGTCGGTCACTAACGGCTTTTGGAGACGAACTTCGTCGGTTTGCCACAATGCAGTCACTTCGGCAAAGATCAGTGACTCGAACCGGCTCGCGTCAGCATCCGTCAAAGGCAGGCGATCAAGCCGCTCCAACTGCTTGGCAACCCGCCGGCGCTTGAGCAGCACGGTTCTTCGCGCCACTTCGGTGGGATGCGCGGTGAAAACCGGTACAACTTTTATTTTTCGCAGCACCGCCATCGCCTGATCGACGCTGTATCCGGCGGCGCGCATCCGCTTCAAGGTGCCTCGGAACGAGCCTTCCAATGCCGGCTGTTCCGGATGAAGTTTGGCCGCGCGGCGTCGGCGCTTGCGATGGGTCGTCTCCGCGAGGTTGGTAAGTTCAAAATAAATCGCGAACGCTTTGGTGACGCGATGAGCCTCTTCAACCGTAAGGCTCGAGATGATGTTCCGCGCCTGGTGTAGCAAAGGGTCCTTGAAATTTATCGGAGTGTCGACGGGCGAACGCCCCTGGGGTTGGGTCTCGCGGTGCTGAATGAAGATGCGACGTAACTCCTCGACCACGCCGAGCAAGGACTCCCCGCACTGTTCGACCAATACTCGACCCAGCAGTGTGCCGAGGGAGCGGACATCGCGACGGAGAGGAAGGTCTTTGGCAGGGTCAGCGCTGCTGGCAGTCAGTTCAACGAGCCGGCTACGTTGGTCATCGTTCTTTCCGCCAGCGCTCCAGAGAGGCGAGTCACCCATGTCCAATCATAATTGAAAAACTTAGGAATGAGTCAGAGGGCAGGCGGTTTTGACTGAAGCCGGAGCTGAAGAAGGATTTCCGACGGCTCAGGTCGTTCGGTGTAGTCCTCATCTATTGAACGATAGAGGATCGTGCTGTCGGTCTCGAGGATGAATGTTGCGGGAATGGGTAGTCCCCAACTATCGTCGCCATTGGCAAAAGGCAAGTTTACAAAGGCTCTACGGTAAATAGCCTGTTGTTCTTCTGGCACGCGATAGATCAAGCCAAACTGACGGGCAATGTTGTTGCTGGCATCGCTCAGCAACGGAAAGCGCAGCTTGTGTTGATCGGCCATGAAGAACGACTGCTGAATCGTCTGCGGAGAGATGGCGACCAGCGAAGCTGCAGATTCTTCAATCTGTGGCGCGATCAAATTCATGGCTTCCAGCTGTCCGACACAGAAGGGACACCATCGTCCGCGAAAAAAGCAAATGACAAGGCGTGCGCGACTTAAGCGATCAGCCGACGAAATCGTTTTGCCGTTATGGTCTTTGAGTTCGAAGCCCGGAGCTTTAGATCCGACCGCAAGACTATTTTGCGCCAGGTGGGCCCGTTTGAGCTCATCGATAACCCGCGCGTGTACCGACTGGGTTTCCTGTGGAACATACCTGGCGATGAGTTCCTTACGTTCCGCGAAGATGTCGCGTAGAGAACGAGAGTCCGTGCCAGGGGCGGATTCTTCGAGCGATCGCCATTTCATAACGCGGGTGTCAAGCTCTGACCCAGACCGTGAAGCTTAAGCGGAACGCATCACTCGAGCGATTGGGCTGAGGCTCGGGGCGCGACGCCGTTTCTACATTCCTGGCATTTTCATGCCGGCCAATTTGCGGGCAAAACTGGGCTTGCCGATTTGCTTAAACATTTTCCGCATCTGGGCATACTGGCGTAGCAAATTGTTTACTTCCTGCACGCTGGTGCCGGAGCCGCGTGCGATGCGCTTGCGGCGGCTGCCGTTCATCACCTCATGGTGCATGCGCTCATGCTGCGTCATTGAGTTGATGATAGCCTCGACCCGGTTGAGTTGCTTTTCGTCCACCTTGTCGGCATGTTTTTGGATGCCCGCGAAGGGGCCGATGCTCGGCAGCATGCCCATCAGATTTTGGATCGATCCCATCTTCTTGATTTGCCGTAACTGATCGCGAAAATCTTCCAACGAAAATCCATCACCGGTAAGAGCGCGGCTTGCCATCTCCTGAGCTTTCTTCTTGTCGACATTCTGCTCCGCCCTTTCGATCAGCGAGAGAATGTCCCCCATACCCAGGATTCTGGAAACGATCCGATCAGGATGGAAAGGCTCGAGCGCGTCGTATTTTTCGCCCACACCAATGAACTTGATCGGCTGGCCCGTAACCTGCCGGATGGAGAGCGCTGCTCCGCCACGTGCATCGCCATCCAATTTTGTAAGCACAACTCCGGTCAAAGAAAGCTTTTTGTGAAACTCGTCGGCGGAGTTGACGGCATCCTGTCCGGTCATGGCGTCAGCGACGAACAGAATCTCCTGTGGATTGAGTAGCCGCTTCAGCGACTGCATCTCATCCATCAGTTGCTCGTCGATATGCAGACGGCCCGCGGTGTCCACGATCAACACATCAGACCCAGTGTTGATGGCTTCCCGGCGAGCTTCTTTTACCAACCGCTCGACGGTGGCCGTATTCGCCTCGCCGGCTTCGCCCTCGTAGATATTGGCCTTAACTGCATGGGACACCACTTTCAGCTGCTCACGGGCTGCAGGACGATAGACGTCAACCGACACGAGCAACGGCCGGTGACCACCGTTTTTGAACCAGTGCGCCAGCTTTCCCGCGGTGGTCGTCTTACCCGAACCCTGTAGACCAGCTAGCAATACGACAGTCGGAGGCTGTGATGCGAATTTAATCTTGGCTGTATCTCGACCCAAAAGTTCGATCAGTTCATCGCGCAGGATCTTGATGACTTGTTCCGCAGGCGAAAGCGCGGTTGCCACCTGCTGGCCAATCGCCTTTTCCTGAATGTGGTCGATCAGCTGCTTAACAACCTTGAAATTGACATCAGCCTCAAGGAGAGCAAGCCGGATGGCGCGTAGCGCCTCCTGCATATTCTCTTCGTTGAGGGTGGCCTCGCCCCGGAGAGTTTTGAAGGCGCGCTGAAGTTTTTCTGAAAGATTCTCAAACATAGGGATCAGGCGTATTTTATCAGCGATTCTAGATTGCTTTCGGAATAAGCCAGAATGTCTGCTGGCTTGCGCAACTGGGTTTTCGCCTGTTCAAGTAATCCCTTCTGATCCTCGTAGCTTTTCAAAACCAGAGAAATCGATGGCAACTGCGTGGCCTAAAGCTTCAAAGACGCAAAAATCTCTTTGGCAGCAATCACCGTATTGCAATGAATCGTCACCGTATCTTCCAGGTTTCTCGCGTACCCACCTGCATAGGTCACCATGATCGGAATATTCTTTGCCTTAGCCACGCGGAACACCAGAGCATCGCGCTTTTTGAGTCCGTCAATTGTCAACTCGAGCCCACCCAACTGATCATCGCGATACGGATCAGCCCCCGCGATGTAGCAGATCAGTTCCGGCTCGAACTGACGTAGACCGGAGCTGAGGGCATTGTCGAGCCAGGCAAGATAGTCGTCATCGCCCGTTCCGTCGGGCAGATCTACGTCAATCGAGGATTGCGGTTTCCACGCGGGGTAATTGTTGTGCTGGTGCAGGGAAATGGTAAAGACCTCACCTGCATGGGCGCGACGCATCTTGCCTGCTCGGCTACGGGACGCAGTTGAACTCACCGTCGAAGCTGAACTCGAAGGCAGGGGCTCGCTGGGATTTCGCGTGCCTGCAAAAATGGCAGCTGTGCCATTCCCGTGATGGACATCACAGTCAACAGTCATAGCGTTGCGAATCTTGTTATCGTGCTGCAGTCGACGGATTGCGACCGCCACATCGTGAATCATACAAAAGCCTTCTCCGTGATCCGGAAACGCGTGATGGAAGCCACCCCCGATATTGATAGCGACCCGGTCCCGAAGCGCATGGCTGGCCGCGAGAATCGAACCGCCCGCTGCCAGCCAGAACGCATTCACGAGTTCAGGCGAATATGGAATCTCCATCTGCATTTCTTCGCTTTCGGTAAGCGTGCCAGTCTTAAGCTTTTGGACATACTGCGGCGTGTGAACCAGCAACACGTCCTGATCGGATGCGGGGTCAGGTGCCAGGAAATCGGAGGTTTCGGCGACGGCAGTTGCGAGCAAGCGATCATGAACCCCACGATACTTGCCTGCAGGAAACACGTGCGCGCCGATAGGCAGGAAGTAGTCGTCGCTGTAGATCAACCTGAAAGGAAGCATAGAGCCGTGAACGGTGGTTGGAGGACAGTTGGTGCCTTGGCAATGCTTTTAGCGTTTTCTGGTGTGAGGCGGCGGCACGGGCGCCACCAAATGCCTCCGCACCGGCACAATCGCACCTTTCGAAGGATCAGCGGCTGCGCTCGCCCGCGACAAGACTTCTTCTTGGATATATTTCACGAAATCCTGAATCTGAAGTTGCATCTCCTCCATGCGCGCACGCATTTGCAGGATGATCGCGATCCCGCTGATATTCACGCCCAGATCGCGAGCCAGAGAGAGGATGAACTCAAGGCGCAAAAGATCCTCGTCGGTATAAAGACGCGTGTTTCCCTCAGTGCGGGAAGGCTTTAGTAGTCCTTCACGTTCATACAAACGCAGGGTCTGAGGGTGGATGCCGTACATCTCAGCCACGGAGGAAATCATGTACGCGCCCTTGGATTTCCGCTTGGTCATCTGTATTACTTTACCGCAAAAGGCGGAAGGCGCGGATCAATCCCGATCTCACAAATGCATCGTAAAATCCTTGTATATCCGTGGGCAACTCGATTTACGATTTCTCGGCCACTGGCGCCCAACCTGCTGGCTTCAACTTTAGATTGAGGATGTAGGCGAGGACGCCTGCAGCGATAAGCAGCATCCCGAACGCGAAGGAACTGATTCCCAGGACCTGTTCATGCTGGCTGCGGACGATGGAGAAGCCAAGAAGCAGCATGGGGGCCACTCCTACTGCCACGGCTCCAACGAGCCCGCCTGGAACCCTGAATGGCCGGGGCAAATCAGGTTCGCGGACCCGCAAGACTACGAGCGCAACGAATTCCAGGCTAAGACTGACCCCATATAACAAAATGTCGATGGTTACCAGGCGCTCGAATCCCAAGCCCAGGCACATCGCCCATCCGAGGGCACAGACCACGATTGCCACCCACGGTGCGCGAGAACGTGGATGCAGCTTGCCGAAGATCTGCGGCAGCATGCCGTCTTGGGCCATCGCCAAGGGTAGGCGAGAGTAGCTCATTACCAGTGCATTGAACATGCCGAAACCACTGATCATGCCCCCAAGGGCAAGGCCGATGCGCAGCAGCGGGCCGCCCAGCAGTCCGGCAATGTCCGCCCAGAAGCCGGTTTCCCAAGCGCTCGATGAGAGGCCGGTCATCCACATCGCAATCACAGGAACGATATAACTCAGGGCCACGATCACAACTGCCGCGAGCATCGCACGAGGGTACGTACGCTGTGGACGCTCGACCTCAGTAGCGATGGTCGAGGCGTTGTCCCAGCCCATGTAGTTCCACATACAAATCAGCAGCCCGCCGAGAATATCGACGGTTGAAGTAGTCGGTCTGGTCACGGCGTGGGCGAGGGCTCCGAACTTGAACGGTGCAATAGCCACGATCAGAATGAACGGCGCAGACAGCAAGAAAAAAAGCCACAAGGACGTGGTCGAGACCACTCGAACGCCGGCAATGTTCAAAAGCGCGCAAACGACTACTACGGCCAGGGCCACCGTCACTCCGCGATGCCCCTCCGCAAACCAGGGAAAAAGGCGGTCGAGATAGAGCACAAACAGCGTGGGGTAAATCGCCATATCGAAAATCGAGGCTACCAGCGAGAGCCATGCTTCCTGAAACCCCCAGAAGTTGCCCATGGCACGGCGTACCCAAGCGTAATATCCTCCCTCGAAAGGCAGGGCGCTGGAAAGTTCACCGATCATGAACGCGGTCGGCAAGCTCCAGAGAATGGGGGTCAGCAAAAGAATGAGAATGGCTTTGGGATACCCCGCTCCGTGGACGATGTCCTCCGTCCCGTAAGTGCCGCCTGACACCATAAAAAAGGTGGCAGCCACAAGAGGCCAGAGAGTGAGGCGAACCGATTTTTTCCGGCTGGGGACGACCGTAGGGGACGGGAGATTTTGAGGCGGGGCGCTAACTGTTGCCAATTTCGACGGCTTCCTCCGGGGCGATCCTTGCGCTTTCAGAATTCGGCTGGAAAGCAAGTTCGCAGCCGTGAGCATACGGGAAATTAGATGCGGAGTAAAAATAATTTTCACATATTTTTTCCCAAGGGTTACCGAAGGAACGGGTTTTGGGTCAGTTCTGAGGGGTCAAGCGGTTTGTGAAGGAACTGAAATCAAGACCGACGACTGAATTTAGACATTCTTCCAGAGATCCGCACGGGGATCTTCGGGATTCAGCTTCGCCAGCTCACGCAGAATCTCTTTAGAGCGCTCATCCCGAGGCATAGGGACGGTCAGCTTCACTTCGACAATTTCGTCTCCGCGCGCGCCCTCCTTCGTGGCCGAAGGAACCCCCTTTTCACGCAGACGCAGCTTTTGCCCCGACTGGGTGCCGGGCGGAATCTTGAGCAGCGTGCGTCCGTCGATGGTAGGAACTTCGATCTTCGCGCCGAGAGCCGCTTCCGTCGCGCTAACCGGCACAGTAATGCGGATATCGTCCCCTTCGCGGTGGAACACAGGATGGTCAGCCGTGCGGATGATCACGTACAGATCACCGCCCGGTCCGCCGTGAGTGCCCGCGTTACCTTTCCCGGGTACTCTGATGCGTTGGCCATCGCGAGTGCCAGCTTTGATTCGAACTTCCAGAGGTTCGGTGCGTTCCACGGTGCCTTCACCGTGACACTGCGGACAGGTAGAAATGTTTTTGCCGGTGCCGTGGCAGCGGGGGCATGGAACATTGAACTTCATTCTCCCGCCGGTCTGCGTGACCTGGCCCTTGCCGCCGCACTCCGGGCATGTGCCCGCAGACTCGATAAAACCATGACCGTGGCAGTGCGGACAGGAATCCCGCCGGGTGATATTCAGGCGCATCACGCCGCCGCGAATGGCGGTCCAGAAGGGAACGTTGACCTGATACTCAAGGTCGGAACCGGACTCGGGACCCTCTGGCGCCGAAGGCGCCCTTTCCCCCGAAGATGCCTGAAAATATGTCGCGAAAGCCACCCGTCCCCGAATTTCCAGCCTTTCTGTTCTGGCCGGCCTCAAACATGTCGGAAAAATCGAAACCGCCAAAATCGAAATTCCCTGCCCGCCGCCACCAGCCGATCCACCGGAGAAACCTTGTCCCGCTCCGCCACCTCCGCTGCCGGCGCGCGCATACGCATCGGCGGTCGCGGAATCGATGTTGTCGGAATAGAAGCCGACCTGGTCGTAAATCTTTCGCTTCTTGGGATCACTTAAAACGTCGTTAGCTTCGGAGAGAGTCTTGAACTTCTCTTCTGCAGCTTTGTCGCCAGGATTAACGTCCGGATGGTACTTGCGGGCCAGTTTACGAAACGCCTTGCGAATATCGTCCGCTGAAGCGGACTTCTTGACGCCCAGTATTTCGTAGTAATCCTTTTTGGTGGGATTGGCCATTGCCTTGATGGTTGTCCTAACCTGAGGTTTTTATTGCGAATCACTCGACGATTTCGCGGAGCCAACCGAGGGAGGGAACCCGCTCTCCCTCCGTTGGTCAAAGGCTAGTTCGGCCTCTTTGGTCGGTCTTCCTCTACTAAACCGATCCGCTCATACTTAGATACGTCGATGTAGACGGGAATGCGCTGCAATCCCGTCGGTGAGGGCACGAACACGAACCATCGCCTCTCATCTTCCGCGAAATTCAAGAAATAATCTTCACCATTTACTTCGAATTGCAATTTCTCTTCTCCCAGAGCCTGAATTTGTAACACCAACAATCTGTAGCGCCGGCGTCTCGCTGTCCCGAGAGCATTCTGCTCTTGGCTCAAAACCGTCGGCGCCACACCGGCGCACTGAAAACCTCGCGGCTTAGGGCGCCCGCAGCGCACGAACCGGACCTTACCTTGGTCTGGGCGGGTCGGAGACCCGCCCCCACCAACTCTTGCTGAAAGCTGACAGCTGACAGCTTACTTCTTGTCTTCTACGTCCACGTACTCGGCGTCGATCACGCCTTCGTCCTTCTTGGCCTCACCGTCGCCGCCTGGTGCCGGACCCGCGCCCGGCACCTGGGCTGCGGCGGCGTCTGTGCCTGGGCAGCTTTGTACATCTGCTCAGCCAGCTTGTGCGAGGCCTGCGTCAACGTCTCGCGTGCTTTGTCCATGGTCGCCTTGTCATTTGACTCCAACGCCTTCTTGGCATCGGCAATCGCATTTTCGACGTCGCCACGATCGGAGCCGGAAATCTTGTCTCCCTGCTCGCGCAGCATCTTCTCGACGTTGTAGACCATCGAGTCGAGCTGGTTCTTGGCGTCGACCGCTTCACGCTGGGCCTTGTCTTCCGCCGAGTGCGCGTCGGCTTCCTTGGCCATGCGCTCGACTTCCTCTTTGCTCAGACCGGAAGATGACGTAATCGTGATCTTCTGGTCCTTGCCCGTAGCCGTATCCTTCGCGGTCACGTTGAGGATGCCGTTGGCGTCGATGTCGAACGTCACCTCGATCTGAGGCACGCCACGTGGCGCCGGTGGAATTCCGGTCAGGTGGAACTTGCCCAGAGTACGGTTCTGCGCCGCCATCGGACGTTCGCCCTGCAGCACGTGAACTTCAACCGAGGTCTGACTATCGGCCGCAGTCGAGAACGTTTCCGTCTTTTTGGTCGGAATCGTCGTGTTGCGCGGGATCATCGGGGTAGCCACGCCGCCCAGCGTCTCGATCGCCAGCGACAGCGGAGTCACGTCCAGCAGCAGCAGGTCTTTCACCTCGCCGCGCAGCACGCCACCCTGAATTGCCGCTCCGATCGCCACCACTTCGTCCGGATTAACGCCTTTGTGGCCTTCTTTTCCGAACAGGTCCTTCACCAGCTGCTGAATGCGCGGCATACGGGTCTGCCCGCCGACCAGCACCACTTCATTGATCTTGCTGGCATCCACGCCGGCATCCTTCATGCACTGCTTGCACGGACCCACCGAGCGCTGAATGATCTCTTCGACCATCGACTCCAGCTTCGCCCGGGTCATCTTCTTCACCAGGTGCTTGGGGCCGCCCGCGTCGGCGGTGATGAAGGGCAGATTGATCTCGGTCTCCATGGTGGTGGAGAGTTCGATCTTGGCCCGCTCAGCGGCGTCACGCAGACGCTGCAGCGCCATCTCGTTGCCCTTGCCCCGCAGGTCGAGGCCTTCGTCCTTCTTGAATTCGTCGATAAGCCAGTCCACGATGCGCTGGTCGAGGTTGTCGCCGCCCAGGTGAGTGTCACCGTTGGTGGCTTTGACTTCGATCACGCCTTCGCCGACTTCGAGAATCGAAATATCGAAGGTGCCGCCGCCGAAGTCGTAGACGGCGATGGTCTCGTCCTTCTTTTTGTCGAGACCGTAGGCCAGCGCCGCCGCCGTGGGCTCGTTGATGATGCGCTTCACGTCAAGGCCGGCAATCTGGCCGGCATCTTTCGTGGCCTGGCGCTGCGCGTCATTGAAGTACGCCGGCACGGTGATGACCGCTTCGGTCACTTTCTCGCCGAGATAGTCTTCCGCCGCCTTCTTCAGCTTCTGCAGAATCATGGCGGAGACCTGCGGAGGCGTGTACTCCTTGCCCTGCGCCAGCACCGCGACGTGGTCGCCCGACTGCACGACCTTGTATGGCACCATCTTGATTTCTTCAGTCACTTCGTCGAAGCGGCGTCCCATAAACCGCTTGATCGAATAAACCGTGTTCTCCGGGTTGGTGATGGCCTGGCGCTTTGCCACTTGCCCCACCAGCCGTTCGCCGGTCTTGGTAAAACCGACGACCGAGGGCGTAGTTCGCCCTCCTTCTTCGTTAGGGATCACCTTGGGCTCGCCACCTTCCATCACCGCAACGCAGGAATTAGTGGTTCCCAAGTCAATTCCGATAGTCTTGGCCATATTGCTCCTCCTAAACTCTATAAGTGCTTCTTAATCAATGTCATTAAGCATTGAATTCGCAAACATGATAAGACTTGAGCGAATCACTGTCAAGGTTTAGATGCCAGCTGAATCTGAAGATGGATACAGCGATTTCGGCGAAGCTTTGCGGCGAGGCTGGGAGAGGTGCTGGTCCGTCGAACTCGATCGATCCCGACCTGTCCGGATTGACGAATTTCAGCCTCGCAGGCGACCCGGGCAGTTCTCGACACGAGTTCCAACACTAACCAGTTACCCGTTGCTGGTTTTCTGTCTGCTCGAAGGCCTTCTGCAAATACTTCCGGGCTTCATCCAGGGCGCCCTGGGTGTTGTCGTTGGTTTGAAGGGCCTGGCGGTACTCGTTGGTGGCGCGTTCGCGCTGTCCGGTGACGTCGAAGATCTTGCCTAGCTGGATGTGGCTCCAGACTTCCGTCCAGCGCGGCTCGCCGTCGCCGTTCAGACACTCCCGGTAGGCATTGGCTGCAGCCTGGTAGTTGCGCTGGAGAAAGAAGACCTCGGCGATACGGTAGTGGGCCAGCGAGCTGTTCTTGTTGACGTCGAGCGCCTTGTTGAACTCGAGCAGCGCGCCCGCCAGATCACCTTGCTGGGTCAGTCCCTGGCCGCGTTGGATGGATGCACGTAGCCTGATGTCGCTGGAATTCTTCAGTACGTGGTCTTCGGGATCGACCACGATCCGGCGCGGCTTGCCGTAGGTCTCCACGCTGAATGCCGAATTGGTCCCGACCACTTCCATCCGCTTGTCTTCCGTCTTGCCGTCGGTATCGATCTTGAGTTGCACCGGCATGCGGAACAGGTCGAGGTCCTGCGTAATCTGACCCACTACGCGAAAGCCTTTGTTGTTGCCGAGACGATAAATTGTGTACTTGGTCTGAAATTCCGGCGCGCCCGTTGAGTCGAGCCACTGGGAGAAAAACCAGGTGAGCTTGTCGCCGTAATTCTTTTCGGCAAGAGCGCGGAAGTCATCCAGCGATGCCGATTTTCCCGCGTACTTTGAGGCGAAGGTGCGCATGGTCTGATCGTATTTCTGATCGCCCAGCACGTAGCGCAACATGTGCAGGATCATGGCGCCCTTATCGGTTACCAGAGACTGAAACTCTGGCGAAAACAGGTCGAGCTTTCCCGGAACTGGAAAGGGGAACGGTGTCGTAGGCAAGCGCGCCCACCGACATGTCTTTGACCGTCTCTTCCAGGCCGGCCTCTCCGGCTGCCTGCTCCACGTAACGAGCCTCGGAATAGCGGGCGAACCCATCGCTCAGCCACCAATCATCTCGCGATGCAGGGCTGACTGATGCTCCCCACCACTGGTGCGAGATGGTGTTGGCCAGCAGTCGATAGTTGACCTTGTCGGTGACTGCGCGGCTGGCGATGGCGGCAATCTCCGGAGCCCAGGCGGCGGGCACGGTGTCGTCGGGAAGCTCGACAACTTTCAGCGTGGTGGAAGGCGCCGGGCCATACAAGCGTTACGTAATAAGTGAATTCCTTGACGGCAGTGGTGGCATAAGTCGCGCCCAGGTTCTGATGGGCGGGTTTGAAGAACACGTGGAGGTCGAGTCCCGCCTCGTCGCTCTTGAATTCCTGGAATGTGCCGGCCACGATGGTGCCGGGGAAACTGGGTTTGTCCCAGGCAAAGACGTATGTCTTCGTTGGCAACGCTCCGGTCGTCGCCTTCTTGGCCAGGCCGACTGCTTCCCGTGGTTTCTTTGCCGCTGCCAATCACCACCATGTGCGCTGGCACCGTAATATTCATGGTGGCGGTGAAACGATTGATACCATAGTCATTCACCGGGAACCAGCGATCCGGCATAAAGCAGATAGGTGGTATCGTCACCGACATAGGCCATTTTAAGCCCTTGCACCGGGCTCTCGTCCGCTGAATCGAGCGTGCCCTCGTATTCGAAGGTAAGTGTGGTTGAGGTGTCCTTGGTTAACGGGGTAGCGAGCTGCACTCGGACCGTCGAATCCTGGGTGACGCGTTCCGCGCTTAGCGGCTTGTTGGCGGCGTCGAGAACCTTCGTGACGCGCAGAGCATTGTGCAAGTTCGAAGGTGGCAACGTTCATATCTTCGACGGCGGTGAATTTTCACCTTGGCGCGAGCAGTCAGCTTGTGGACATGCGGACTGAACTCAGCATCGATCTGGTAGTCATCGACACGCAGGCGAGTCTTCTCTGCGGCCCAAGCCGGTAACGAGATCAAAAGAACGGTGCAGGCAAAATAGAAAAGCACAGCCCGACGCGCACGCCGAGGTTGAGAAGGCATCAAAAAGACTCTCCTGAAACAAGTACGCTAGTCCGTATGATGAAGATTGTGACGCAAAAGATGCTGGTAGGACAAGGTTTAGAGTCTTTTGACCGGTTTCGCGTTAACCAGTACATCCAGGACGGCTTCCGCCGCTCGATCCACCGGATGAGACTTTTTTTTCTCTGTCTTTGATCGATCCAGCTTCGATTCCTCCGAGGCCACCCGCTAAGTCTAGCTCTCACCTCGGCCAGCCCGGCCAGCATTTCGCTTCGCGCGGCGCCGTCCGAGAGTATCTCGTCGAGCTGTCGGACGACGTTATTCGCGGTGAAATCGTGTTGAACTAGTTCCGGAACGATCCGCTCTCCCGCAATGAGGTTCACCATCGCAAAATGTTGCACCTTCACCCGGGGACGTCCCAGCCGGTACGTCAGAGGTGAAACCCTGTACACCATCACGAAAGGGAGTTCCCATTAACGCCGCCTCAACCGTCGCCGTTCCACTAGCGATGATGCCAGCCCGTGATGATGCCAGTGCGGGTAAAGCATCAGGGACCAGATGAATTCCAGTTTTGCCGGCGATCAGCGTTTCAAGAAATTCGTGAGTGAGCGTAGGAGCGACCGGCAGCAGAAATTCGTATTGCGGGCCCAGTTGCGAGGCAGAGTCAAGAATCGCCGGCAGGTTCATTCGCACTTCTTTTACCCGGCTGCCTGGCATCACAGTGATCCAGTGTTTTGCGTCGTCGAGGCGGTATTGGGCTGCGTAGGCGGCGCGATCTATGTCAGGCCGGGGAAGATCAGCAAGCGGATGTCCGACAAAAGTGGCGTCGACACCACGGTCGCGGTAGAACTTTTCCTCGAACGGAAAAATTACTAGAGCCTTGTTTACATATTTCCTCAGAAGTCGCACGCGTCCCTGACGCCACGCCCAGAATTGCGGGCAAACATAATAGACGACGGGAATGCCGCGCTTGTGCATCTGGCGGGCGACGCGCCAGTTGAAGGCTGGCGAGTCGATTACGATGGCGAGGTCCGGCTTCCGCTTATCCGCCTCTGCAATCAGCTTGTGAAACAAGCCCCAGATTTTAGGAAGATGGCCGAGGATCTCCGAGATTCCAACTACCGCAAGGTCTTTGGAGTCGACCACGGTGTCGCAACCAGCGGCATCCATGCGATCCCCCCCTATCCCAAAAAACTCCAGTTTCTGATTTAGTGTGGGGCGGACCCTCTCGGCGGCAAGACGCCGCAAAGCCTCAATCAGCAATGCCCCATACATTTCGCCGGAGGCCTCCCCAGCGGAGATAAGAATTCGCACGGATGACATTGTAATTGGTAGACCGGCCGCGCTCAGCCGGACCAAGGCTGCAGTAGTTACTAGTCATCCGCTCCGGCGGTGACCGGCGAATTGCTGCCTACCGGAATTTCCTGATCCTTGTATTGCAGTTGATAGAGACGGTAGTAAATGCCATGTTCGGCCAGCAATTGCTGATGGGTGCCCATCTCCCGTACCTGGCCTTTGTGCATGACGATGATCTTGTCGGCGCGCTGAATCGTCGATAGCCGGTGAGCGATGACCACCGATGTGCGGCCTTCGACCATGCGATTTAGAGCTTCGCGGACTTTGACCTCGGTTTCGGTATCTACGCTGGAGGTCGCTTCATCCAGAATGAGAATTTTGGGGTCGTGCGCCAGCGCGCGGGCGAACGAAATCAACTGCTTCTGGCCGGTGGAAAGCGTGGAACCTCGCTCGCGCACTTCTTCTTTGAATCCATTGGGCAGAGCGCGTATGAATTCCGCGAGATTCACATCCTCCGCGGCCTTTTGGATGTCCGCGTCGGTGATCCACTCGGTGCCCAGTCGGATGTTGCCCTCCACAGTGCCGGTGAACAGGAACGGATCCTGCAAGACGACGCCGAATCGGCGACGGAGCGCCACAAGATCCATTTCTTTTACATCCACTCCATCGATACGCACTGCCCCTTTTTGCACGTCGTAGAAGCGCAACAGAAGCGAGATGATCGTGGTCTTGCCTGCGCCGGTGTGGCCAACGATAGCTACCGTTTGGCCCGGTTCGATCACGAACGAAACGTCCCTCAAAATCCAATCAGGCTTGTCGTGCGTCGCCTGTGTAGCGCGGACGCTGTCCCCCAATTTCTGGTGAGGGTGTTCGTGCTCGGCGGGTACGGTCCGGTAAGCGAACCAGACATGATCAAACTCAATACGCCCGGGCCCGCTCGGCATTTTCGTCACCGATGGGGAAGTGATTTCTACCGGCGTATCCAGCAGCTTGAAGACACGTTCGCTAGCCGCCATCGCCGACTGCAGGATGTTGTATTTCTCGCTAAAGTCTTGAATTGGCCGGAAGAAGCGCTGCGCATATTGAATGAACGCCGTCAGCAATCCGATACTCACCGCAGTACGAACCACGTGTAACGAGAATAAGTTATGTGGCGAGAAATCCAAGGTGACACTGCTCACTGTCAGGCCCCGAATAATATCGTTCCCGCCAAACCAGATTACGGACGCGATGGCGATGGAAGACAGAATTTCCACCACCGGATAGTAGACAGCGTGGGCCATGATCGCGTCCTTGAACGCTTCCATGTGGAGGGCATTTACTTCCGAAAATTTGTTGTAGGCGCGCTCCTCGCGGTTAAAAAGCTGCAACACGACCATGCCGCTTACATGCTCCTGCATGTAGGCATTAATGCGAGCAATCGCAGTACGAATGCGGCGGTAGGAATCACGGACCTTGTCGCGAAAAATCTTAGTAGCGATCGCGATCAACGGAAGTACAGAGAGCGTAATGAGCGCCAGTTTCCAGTTCATGCAGAGCATGATGCCGGTGATACCGGCGAGCACAAAAACGTCTTCAAAAATCGACACCACGCCGGAGGTGAACATTTCGTTCAATGCGTCCACATCTGAGGTGACCCGGGTGACCAGGCGTCCAACCGGATTCTTATCGTAAAACCCGATGTGCATGTGCTGCAGGTGGCGGAAAATCTGCTTCCGCAGATCAAACATCACCATCTGGCCAGCCCACTGCATGAAATACGTTTGCAGATAGTCGAGCAGGAAACTGAACACGATAAGCCCGACATAGATGGCAGCGATTTCCGCGATCCCCACATAGGGATTAGGGCTGAGAAAGAAGTCGAATGGCGTAACGCGTGGAACCGGTACCAGATAGCGATCAATTTCGATCGCTACGAGGTAGGGCCCAAGAACGTCGGCTACAGCCTTGAAAAGAATTGAGATGAGTGAGACGCCAACCGGCCATTTGTACGGGCTTAAATACTGGAGCAGCCGCTTCATCAGGCGACTGTCATAAGCTTTACCTAGTACTTCCTCTTCTTGGGCCATCGTGTCAACTTAAAGATACCCTAAATAGATTAGAAATGAAGACGTGAAGATGGAAAAGGTTTGTCTCAACGCCGCCTGCTTGGGCCCAGATGGGCGGACGGGCAAAGCTCGCCAAGTGTTTGGTTTTTGATTGAGCCGACCTTTACTCCGCCAGGCAGGTGGGATACCCGCCCCTACGCAGGCTTTTATGCGACTTTCTTCAGCACCAACGCCGAGTTCTTCGATCCGAATCCCACGCAGTTACAGATCGCATGTTCGATTTGAACTTTACGGCCAACGTCGGGTACGTAGTCCAAATCACACTCAGGATCGGGATGATCAAGATTGATTGTCGGAGGAATTTTGCCGTGTTCCATCGCAATTAACGTAGCCGCCAGGCTGGCGGATCCGCAGGCGCCTTGTGCATGTCCGATCTGAGACTTCAACCCGGACATTGGAATTCTTCTCGCGTGCTCGCCGAGCGCGAGCTTTACCGCACGGGTTTCCACTCGATCGTTCATCTCCGTGGAAGTGCCGTGCAAATTAACGTATTGAATGTCCTCAGCCTGAATACCAGCCTCTTCCAGGGCCAGCGATATGGCCCGAGCCGGCTCGTCCGGCGATTCGCTCATGCGTACCCGATGAAAAGCTTCACAAGTAGAACCATATCCGGCGATCTCAGCATAGACGTGAGCGCCGCGAGCCTGCGCATGATCGTAATCTTCGAGAACGAACATCCACGAGCCCTCAGCCATGACGAACCCGTCCCGGTCTGCTGAGAAGGGTCGCGACGCACTCTCAGGAGCGTGATTCCAGGATTGCGTGAGTGCCCGCAACAACGAATAGCCTTTAATAATTCCCGGCGTGATCGGGGAATCGACGCCTCCCACCAGGAACATTGGCAGCACGCCAGCCTGAATGTGCTGGTAGGCGTAACCGATCGCATCAGTGGAAGAAGTGCACCCGGCTGTTACCACATGGCTGTAGCCCCGAAATCCGAACCGCATGCTGATTTCGCTGGGAATCGTCCCCATTGTGCCGCTGGGGATGCAGAAGAGGCTTACTTGTTTGACGTGTCCGCTATGCCAGAGCCGGTATTGCTCTTCAGAAAATTCCTGCGCGCCGCCGCCGGTACCCAGAATCACCCCAATCTCGCGCTTTTCATGCATCGACATGGCTCCGGGATCAAGGCCGGAGTCTTTGATCGCTTCGGTGGAAGCGGCGATCGCGAGCGGCACGACGCGAGAAACGTGCTTGCGTTCGCGGGCGTCGACCCATGCCAGTTCGTCGAATTCAGGAATTTCTCCCGCTATGTGCACTGGCAGGGAAGAAGGATCAAAACGGGAGATGTGTTTCACGCCAGATCTTCCCGCAAGAATTGAAAGACAAAACGCTTCTTTGCCGATGCCATTAGGGCTAACCACGCCCATTCCGGTGATAACTATGCGAGGAACCGTGCGGTCTTTAGACAATCGGGCTGACTTCTCCTGGTGGACTTTGACGCTTCAAACCTGACCTAAAACTTCTGTTTCCCATCTCTTCCAACACTCCACGTTACGCGAAGTGGGATAATTAGTCACGATGCCGCTGGGGATTTATATCTCGGTGCCGTTCTGCCGCACCAAATGCAGTTACTGCAACTTTGCCTCGGATGTCTTTTCCCGCGCTGTATTCGAGCGGTACATCGATCGTGTTTCTGCTGAAGTCGACTCTGCCAATGAAACTGCTGAACAAATTGGCGGCCACTTCGAAACGGTAGCGGACTCCATCTTTGTCGGCGGCGGCACCCCTACGATACTCGATATAAATCAACTGGAGCGGCTATTTGTCAGAATTTCGCAAAAGTTTCTAGTGCCAGGCGATGCTGAAATCACCGTCGAGTGTGCCCCAGGAACGCTGTCTGCCGCCATGATTGACGCATTAAAACGCTGCAGAGTAAACCGTGTGAGCCTGGGAGTGCAATCGTTCGTGGATGCGGAGGCCTCCAGTGTCGGGCGCCTGCATAAGCGCGCCACGGTGATTGACGACATCTCACATTTGCGCGCCGCCGGAATTGAGGACATTAACATAGACCTGATCGCCGGCCTTCCGCACCAGACGTTTGAAAGTTGGGAGTTCTCTTTGGAGGAGACGCTCGCGTCAGAGGTACCTCACGTGAGCGTTTACATGCTTGAGGTGGATGACGACTCCAGGCTTGGCCGGGAGTTGATGGCCGGTGGAGCGAGATACCACGCTCACTTCGTTCCCGACCAAGACCTGACTGCCGATTTGTACGAGACGGCATGTGCGCGGCTCAACGCAACGGGCATGCGCCAGTATGAGATATCGAATTTCGCCAAGAATGGCTATCAGTCGCGCCACAATCTCAAATATTGGACGCGTCAGCCGTATCTAGGCTTTGGCGTCGATGCCCACTCGATGCTGCGATGTTCCGTTAGTGGTGTAGAAGGCGTACGATTTTCTTCCTCGGAGACATTGGAGGACTATGTTGCGGGCGCCCCACTAAAGAAGACGGCCGTTTCATCTCAATCTGCGTTGGAAGAGACCTTTTTTCTCGGCCTGCGATTAATAACCGGTGTGAATCTAAATAAAGTGGCAGAGGACTTCGGTGAAGCGGCGGTTCGAGCATTAGCAGGCACGATTTCGGAATGCCAGGAGTTGGGGCTGCTCAAGAGTGAGAACCATTGGATCTGCCTCACCAACCGTGGCAGGCTCCTTTCAAACGAGGTGTTCGAGCGCTTCATCGCAACCCCTTGTGGGGCGGACACCCTCGTCCGCCGCTGAAGATGGTTTTGCTTCTGGCTTGGGACTCAACGAGTGGGGAAAAAAGAACACGAGTGCGCTACAGGTCAAAAGCCAATCTAGAACCGCTGGACAAGAGTGTTGCCCCCACGCAACCTGCCGGCGGTAACTTTGAGGCCTGAAATCGCTGTGTTCTAATCCAGGTAATCTGCGGAAATACCATGCGAACGGAGACGTATCTTGGACTTCCAACTAAATGAAGAACAGCTGCAACTTAAAAAGAGTGTTCGTGAGTTCGCAGAGCGTGAAATCGCGCCTCACGTCATGAAGTGGGACGAGGCTGGCGAATTTCCACTCGCAACGGTAAAGGAACTGGGAAAACTTGGTCTGCTCGGAATAGTCTTCCCTCCCGAATATGG
This sequence comes from Terriglobia bacterium, assembly GCA_963706335.1. Classification (GTDB taxonomy): domain Bacteria; phylum Acidobacteriota; class Terriglobia; order Terriglobales; family Acidobacteriaceae; genus JAIQFF01. The sequence goes on along the minus strand of CAVPME010000019.1, from coordinate 140,854 downwards.
CGGGGCGGGCATGGGATATGTTGAATACGTCACCGCAATTGAAGAGCTTTCTCGAGTAGACGGTTCTGTGGGCATCATCGTGGCGGCGCACACTTCTTTGTGTTCGAACCATATATTTCTTGCAGGAAACGACGCCCAAAAAAAGAAATACGTTACCCTTTTGGCCTCTGGAGAGTTCATTGGCGCGTGGGGCCTGACCGAGCCGTCATCAGGATCGGACGCAGGCAGCGCTCGCATGACTGCTGTCCGAAAGGGAAACAACTGGGTGCTAAATGGCACCAAGACCTTTTGCACCAATGGCCACTATGCCGATGTGCTGGTGGTGATCGCAGTGACCGATCGCGCTGCCCATACTCATGGCCTCTCAGCGTTCATCGTGGAGAAGGGAACTAGGGGTTTCCGTCCCGGCAAAAAAGAAAACAAGCTTGGCTTGCGAGCCAGCGACACTGCGGAATTGATCTTCGAAGACTGCGTGATTCCCTCCGAGAACCTTTGCGGCAAGGAGGGCAACGGCTTTATCGACTCCATGCAGGTACTCGATGGCGGCCGGATCTCCATCGCGGCTTTGTCGCTAGGGATGGCCGAGGGCGCTTATGAAGCTGCGTTGAAATATTCCAAGCAACGCAAGCAATTCGGCAAAGCGATCAGCGATTTCCAGGCTATTCAATGGAAACTGGCTGATATGGCAACCGAGATCGAAGCCGCAAAACTTTTAACGCTGCGCGCTGCCGCCATGAAAGATGCGGGGATGAAGACTACCCTTGAATCTTCGATGGCCAAGCTATACGCAAGCGAAGTAGCCGTGCGTTGTGCTAACGAAGGCGTGCAGATCCACGGCGGTTACGGATTTATCAAGGACTATCCGGCGGAAAAGTTTTATCGCGATGTAAAACTGTGCACCATTGGCGAAGGCACAAGTGAAATCCAGCGACTCGTAATCGCCAGGCAATTGCTAAAGGATTAATTCGATCCGCGATTAGAAAAGCCTTGTTTCATTTATAGCGGAGCGCCCGTATGGTCGACGCAACGCAACTCCCAACCGCCACAACTCCGGACGAGCGGACCATAGCTCTTCTGGCCCACATGTTGCAAATCGTGCTTTGGTGGATCGCTCCCCTCACAATTTTTGTTATCAAGCGAAACTCCAGGTTTATCTCGTTCCATGCGCTGCAGGCCCTGCTCCTGCAAGGGGTTTATCTGCTGGCATTGCTTACTGGATTGACTCTGGGCTTCGGTGCTCTTGCCTTCGCCGCACTCATGTCTCCTCCGGCGCAGCATGCGACGCACCCTGAGTTTGTATTTTTTATGCCCATCCTCGTGCTGGCTTGGATGAGCATGGGAGTGGTAGTGCTTCTGGCAGGAATTATTTACGGTGTGAAGGCCGGCCGAGGAGAGTGGGCTGAGTATCCAGTCCTGGGTCGGTGGTCTCTGAGACTTCTTAAGCTTGGGCCTGGCGGCATTCCGCGGTAAACCATTTATGATCCTGTTTGTCATTCTTGTTTATCATTCTTGTTTAACCTGCCCTGCTTTACACTAATCAGCTTGGACCCAAGCCTCCAACCTTTGATCGATCGTGTTCGCACCGGCGACGCGCGCTCTCTTTCTCGTGCCATCAGTATGGTCGAGGATCGCACTCCTGGTTGGTCAGAGTTGCTTAAATCAGTTTTTCCGTACAGCGGAAACGCTAAAATCATCGGACTAACTGGACCGCCGGGCGCGGGTAAGAGCACGCTGGTCGATCAACTGGCACGACACTATCGAAAGCAGAATCAGACGGTCGGAATTATCGCAGTCGATCCCACAAGCCCCTACACGGGAGGTGCGATTCTCGGCGATCGCATCCGTATGCAGGAGCATTTTTCCGATCAGGGAATCTACATCCGTAGTATGGCCACGCGCGGTTCGCTGGGCGGGTTGGCACGAACTACCGCTGATGTCGCGACCTTACTCGACGCCGCCGGCCGCAGACTGGTCATGATAGAAACCGTGGGAGTCGGCCAGGATGAAGTGGACATCGTGCGCTTGGCCGACATTACCGTCGTAATTTTGGTGCCGGGTATGGGGGACGACGTCCAAAGCATTAAGGCTGGCATCATGGAAATCGCAGACATCTTCGTCATCAACAAAAGCGACCGAGAGGGCGCTGAGCGAGTAGAGCGGGAAATTCGTGCCTTGCAATCACTGGCGGCCCGTAGTGACAACTGGACTCCTCCGATCGTGAAAACTGTGGCCAGCGAAGGAACTGGCATCGAAGAGCTCGCAAATGTCATCGGAAACTACGAGACTTATCTGAAACAAGGGAATCTGATCCTGCAAAAAAGGGCGCAGAACTGGCGTGAGCGACTGCTCGAAATGTTGCGCGACTCGCTTTTGCAAAAAGCGCACGAGCAGATAGGTGACACTCTTGATAAATATGCTGCAGAGATCGCTGAACACAAGCGCGACCCGTACGAGTTGGTGGCAGAGATAGTGGATCGGATGGAAAAGGTCAAGGCCTGAGCCTTTGGAATTCTTGCCGGTTGTTGGGCCTTGCCGCGAGCAAAATGCTCGCGCCCACATTGAGTAGAAGGAGAGAAATTGAATTTCAGCATCGATCATATTGGTGTCGCGGTGAAGTCGCTGGAAACGGCGAAAAGCATTTACGAAATGCTCGGACTGAATGTTTCTCCGGAAGAGACCGTCGAGGCCGAACAGGTCCGAGCGGTAATGGTGCCACTAGGCGAGAGCCGACTGGAGTTACTTGAGCCCACATCCGAAGATTCGGTTATCGCAAAATTTATCGGCAAGCGCGGCGAGGGACTTCACCATGTTTCTCTTCGCGTGCCGAACCTGGCAACGGTGGTGGCGCGGCTAAAGAAAGATGGTGTGCGACTCGTCTCCAGCGAAATCAAGGTCGGCGTCGGCGGACATCGCTATGTATTTGTCCATCCCTCGAGCGCGGGGGGAGTTTTGTTGGAGTTGGTGGAGGCTTAGGCGCGCGTAAATACGCTCCCAACAGTCATGCTTATTCTCGCCGCCGACACCTCGGGCAGACATGGCAGCATTGCCTTGGCGCAATGCAATCCCGATAATTCATGCGAGGTGATTGAACTCGTCGCGCTCGAGGGGGGTACATTTTCAGCGCAACTGGTGCCTCAGGTCTCCGGGCTTCTTGCGAAACACGGTTTTACTAAACGTCACATCGATGGATTTGCAGTGGTCGCGGGCCCAGGCTCTTTCACCGGCCTTCGTATCGGTCTCGCGGTGATCAAAGGCTTGGCAGAGGTTCTGGCCAAACCTATTGCCGCGGTGTCTTTGCTGCAGGCGATCGCCGTGGCTGGCCAATCCGAGGGCAAGGTAATAGCCGCCTTGGATGCTGGCCGAGGTGAAGTGTACGCGGGCGAGTACGAAGTCAACAAATGCGCTGCAAACCTGACGGCTGAAAGATTGCTAACCCGCACTCAATTGATACAAACATTCGCCAGCTCCGTAGTCGTGACCGCGGACCAGGGTTTAGCCGCGTTGGCACGCGAGCAAGGACTGCGAGTGGAAGAGGTCGAGCTTCCGCGCAGTGACGCGATCGCACGTCTCGGATGGCGAAAAATCCTGGCCGGAGAAACATTGTCCTCCGCGGAACTCGACGCAAACTATATCCGGCGCTCGAGCGAGATTTTTGCGAAAGACAATTCCGGGCATTGAATCAAACTGGCTAAAAACGAATTGGAAAACCTGAGAGAGAGCATCCGCGAGGCCGTCCCCGCTGATCTGCCCGCTATCGTTGCTTTGGCGAAGCATGCAGTCACCGCGGCGCAGTGGTCTGTCGAACAATACGAGGCGATATTTCATGCGGGAGGTACATACCGTATCACCCTCGTTGCAGTTGAGAAATCACGACACGACGACCCTCAAGTCCAAGGATTCATCGTCGCTCAAGCAATTGCCGGTGAATGGGAGATCGAGAATATCGCCGTCGATGCCTCGGTACGGCGCCGTGGCCTGGGCAAGCGTCTGCTGATGCACCTTCTGGAAGTGGCAAGGGCAAAGGGTGCAAAAAGCGTTTTTCTCGAGGTTCGCGAGTCAAATTCTATCGCGCGCTCCTTCTATGAAAACGCATCTTTTAGCGAAGGAGGGCGGCGCAAACGATACTATGAAAACCCGAAAGAGGACGCGATCCTCTATCGTCTGAAGCTTGGTTGATTTGCATCAATCCTTGTGCACGACTTTGACAATGAAAAGTCGTTCAGAAAGGAATTTGGGATTGATGCGGGCGGGACCCTGTGGTAGGTTAGGGCCGTACAAACGTTCAGGAGGGTCTACTGGATGACTCCAAAAGACCAGCTCTTGGCCAGCAACGAAGAGTTCCGCAAGCTGGCACAGGAGCACACGCAGCACGCGCAACGTCTCGATTCACTCACCCTAAAACGATATCTCACAGAAGATGAAAAGCTGGAAGAAGTGCGGCTTAAAAAGCTGAAGCTGCGGCTCAAGGACCAGATGGAATCCATGGAGCGGCAGTTGCGCATGGTGTTGCACCAAGGCCAAGTCGCATAAACGCAATCGTCCAAAGTCATGCGGCCCTCGTCGCGCTGGGTTTTGTCTGTCTGGATCCAGACGCGGGTAAGGGCCATTTTTATTATCATTACTTCGCAACGCGACCGGTTTACCCCGCCTGAACTATAATTCTCACAACCCTCATGGTTCTTGACGGCTACTATTACGCTATTGCGCTCATTGGCGTTGCGGCGCTTATGGCGTGGCTGGCGGCCCCCGTGTGGGGCTTGCCTGCGTGTCTGCTGGCGATTTTCTTCCTCTGGTTCTTTCGTGATCCACAGCGTGCGATTCCGGACTCCCCTGGTGCCGTCGTCTCGCCCGCGGACGGCAAGGTCACAGATGTGTCGCCGGTTCTGGCGGACGGCATTCAACGGATCCGAATCAGTATTTTTCTGAGTGTGTTCGACGTCCACGTGAATCGTTCTCCGCTTACAGGGGTGATTCGTGACATCCGTTATCAAAAGGGTAAATACCTCAATGCGATGAATCCTGCTTCGGCCGAGCACAACGAGCAGAATGCCGTCACCGTTGAGGGCGATGGTCAGGTTATTATTTTCAAACAAATCGCGGGATTGTTAGCGCGCCGCATTGTGTTCAACAGGAAAATAGGCGATCAGGTACAGCGCGGGGAGCGGGTGGGTTTGATCAAATTTGGCTCACGCGTTGACGTCTTATTGGACACGGCGGCCGCGATGCAGGTCAAAATAGGTGACCGCGTCAAAGGTGGCTCGAGCATACTGGCGTATTCGCCCGAGAAGCCGATTTCGAACAGCACTGTCGGCTCGGAAGCGGTCCGTCAAGGAACACTTTAATGGATTCCGAAGTGCCCGAAATGCAAATACGTCCGCGCGAAGGCTACCCTCGAAGGCTGAACAAAGGCATGTATATCTTGCCTTCGCTATTCACAACAGCGAATATCGCTTTCGGTTACTACGCGATTTTGCAGATCGCGCACGGAACCAACGCCGACGCTTGGCATTACGACAACGCGGCCAAGGCCATCGGGTTTGCTGTGTTATTTGATGGTTTGGACGGTCGGATTGCTCGCATGACCGGCACCAGTAGCGAATTCGGCAAAGAATTAGACTCGCTGGCCGATGTGATCACCTTCGGCGTGGCACCTGCGTTGCTGGCCTGGATGTGGGGATTCCGGCAGCTACCGTCGAATCTGGGTGACTTGTACAACAAGTTGCTTCAGTTTGGCGCGATCGCCAGCTTTTTATTTCTAATGGCGGGCGCCAGTCGTTTGGCGCGCTTCAATATCACAAGCAATCCCCAGCCCTCGAATCCCGGCCGTCCGGGCAAAAAGTATTTTGTCGGCATGCCTATCCCGGCAGGTGCAGGCGTGATTGCTGCGGTCGTTCATTTTTCTGAAGGCGATCCCATCACATCATGGTGGACTGCCATCACCTGGATGCTTATGGTGGTGGCCGTCGGATATCTCATGGTGAGCACCTGGCGCTTCTACAGCTTTAAGGACATTGACTTCCGCTCCCGGCAGCCGTTTCAGCTTGTGATCCTGTTTGGACTATTGTTTGCGGCCGTTCGCTTTTATTCCAAGTGGGTATTGTTTCTGATCGCACTGCTCTATGTATTTTCGGGAGTGTTCTGGCGGCTGAAATGGATCTTCCGCCGCAAGGGAAGTCCGCCACCCCCGCCAGCCTATACTGAAGTGTCGCAAACCTCATGAGTTCGAATTTCAAGGTTGTTCCCATCGCCCGTCCTGATCCGGTTCGGACCAGCGACCGTTACCGGCTTGCCATCGTGGGCGCTGGCACGCTCAAGGGTAAAGATCTGGCTGAGGTTCTTACTGACCGTAACTTTCCGGCGGGAGACATCAAACTGCTCGACGATAACGAGTCGCTGGGTCAATTGGAGTCTGTTGGCGACGAGGTGTCGTTCATTCAGAGTGTGCGAGCCGAGCAGTTTGAGCGAGTCGATTTCACTTTCTTTGCTTGTGATCAGGAGTGTACCCGGCAAAACTGGAAGAAGGCACAGAAAGCCGGCAGTTCGATCATCGACCTCTCCTACGCTTTGGAAGACGAGCCCGGTGCGGAAATCAAATCGCCGTGGATTCAGCGGCAGTTGGGCCAAACGCTCACCCCGGAATTGCAGCCCGGACCGGCGGTGGTGGCGCATCCCGCTGCAGTCGTGCTGGCGCTTCTGATCTTGCGCCTGCAGAAGGCTGGTTCCGCGAAAAGGGTTGTTGCCACCGTATTCGAACCTGCATCGGAACACGGTCAGAAGGGAATGGATGAACTTCACGAACAGACAGTGAACCTTCTATCCTTTCAGCAGTTGCCCAAGAAAATATTCGATACGCAGGTGGCGTTCAACATGGTGGCTCGCTATGGCGAACAATCAGTTCCGCCGCTACGTGTGGTGGAACGAAGAGTTCGCAGTCACTACCAGCGGATCGCTGGCCAGGGAGCATTGCTCCCATCGTTGCTCCTTCTTCAAGCGCCCATCTTTCACGGATACGCCTTCACCCTGCATGTCGAAATGGAAACGCCGGTAGAAATCGAGAGTATCTCCAAGGCAATTGCCGGAGAACATGTCACAATTTCCGCTTTAGCCGATGAGTCACCAAGCAACGTCAACGCTGCCGGACAAGGCGATGTCCTAGTGTCGATGCAGCCCGATCCAAACCTCGCTAATGGGTTTTGGCTATGGGCGGCGGCCGACAACCTGCGGATTGCCGCCGCTACCGCCGTTGAGTGCGCCGAAAATATGGCCACGTCTCGTCCCAAAGGAAAGATACAATGAACCGCGCGCTGGACGGTATGCGGGAAAGTTTCTCGTCCACTATGAATGGTGGGAAAGAGCGGTTTTCTGGCCGTCGAACTCTATTGTCGGCATTAGTGATTTTGATTTCACTTTGTTGCACCGCTTGCGGATACCATACCGCCGGGCATGCAGCCGCATTGCCCTCAAGCGTTCAAACCATTGCTATACCCGCGTTCGTGAACCAGACGCAAACCTACAAAATCGAACAGAGGCTGACTGCGGCAGTCGTACGCGAAATGGTTACGCGAACCCATTACCACATTCTCAACGAACCCAGCGACTCTGCCGATGCCACTCTTCGCGGCACGGTGATTACCACCTCAACTTCCCCGCTCACTTATGATTCTCAAAGCGGGCGCGCTTCGAGCGCGCTGGTAGTCGTAACGGCGAAAGTCATATTGACTGACCGCCAGGGCAAAATTCTGTACGAAAATCCGTCTTACCTGTTCCGTGAGGAATACCAGGTGTCGCAAGAGCTCTCCAGCTTCTTTGAAGAAGATTCGCCGGCGCTGGAGCGCTTGTCGCGCGAATTTGCCCACACTCTCGTGAGCAACGTTTTGGAGGGCTTCTAACCATGGGGGACTTCTGATGCGGGCTTTTGCCCAGGCTGACCGGTTCGTTTCCGAAGTGGAAGCGCGCAAACTGCGTCCGGTCTATGTTTTCGTCGGCGACGAAGTTTTCTTTCGTAAGCGTTGCCGTGAGGCGATCCTCAAGCATCTGGTCCCGTCCGATCTCCGTGATTTCAGCCTGTTTGAATTCGATTTGTCCGAAACGGATCTGCCGGAAATTCTCGATCGCGCCCGCACTCCTTCGTTGATGGCGCCGTTTCAGGTCTTTTTTATTCGCGGAGTTAAGAATCTGTTCGGCCGTGGATCCAACGAAGAGAAACTAGCCGCCATCGAGGGTTACGCGAAAGACCCGAATCCCGACGCAGTCCTGATTTTCGTTGCCGACCACATCAATATTCCGGCGGACGCGCGCCGTATGGATATGACGGACAAAGAGCGCTACCAGCGCCTCCGTGAGACATTGGGCCAATATTGCGCCATCGTCGAACTGGCTCGGGTGGAAGAGAGTGAAGCGGTTCGGTGGATCGGAGAGTACGGCGCAACTCGAGAGGTCAAGATTGATCCTGATGCGGCGCGTGAATTAGTCGACGCGTTGGGCGGCGACATGATGATGGTTTCCAACGAACTTGAGAAGCTGATCCTCTATGTCGGCGAAAAGAAACGCATCACGTTGGGTGATGTAGAAACCATGGTGCTGGCGGCAAAGCAACGTTCGTTGTATGAACTGACCGATGCGATCTCTTCCAAAGACCGGGTGCGTGCCCTGCAAATGCTCGACGCGATGTTAAGCAGTGGCGACGGCGACGAAGCCGCTATCGGACACATTTACATGCTGGCTAAAACTTTCCGCCAGATGCTGGTGATTCTGGAGCGCAATGTGCGCGACCAGCGTATGCTTTGGGCCGCGTTGTGGCAGGGCTTTCGGGTTCCTCCATTTGCCGCAGACGATATCATCCGCCAAGCCCGCCGCTACAAATCGAAACGCGAACTTACGCGAGCCATTCGACTGATCGCAAAAACTGACCTTGCACTGCGGTCAAACCCCCCGACCAAGCGATTCGTACTGGAGAAGCTAATCCTGGACCTGACCGCCGAAGTGAAACCTGAAATCACCGGTTGGCTACAGGAAGAATTGCCGGTCTAGAAAGGTTTCGATGACCGTCAGAGACGCTTTTCGTTTTCTGATTGAGGTCCCGTGGATCGTGTTTCTTATCTACTGGATCATCGGCTCTCTAAGAACTCGCGCCGCTCGTGAAAAGGAACCCATCGCTTCTCGACTTGCAGTTCTGTTGTTGGAAGTCGTCGGCTACGTACTGATATTTGCGGGTGCGGCTGGGGTTGGTATCCTGAAAACTCGAGTAGTAAGTCGCGCCCTGCCCGGTGCCATTCTCGGTGTGGTCCTTACGTGGCTCGGCATCGGCTTGGCGATCTGGGCTCGGTATCACCTGGCGGAGTACTGGAGCGCCCGGGTCACAATCAAGGAAGGCCATCAGCTCATCCGCACCGGGCCATACGCTCACCTGCGCCACCCGATCTACTCGGGACTTATTTTGGCCACCCTAGGTTCAGCCATTCTGATCGACAAGTGGCGATGCGTCTTAGGCTTTTGCCTGGTCCTGGTTGGCTATTGTTTCAAGGCATGGAAGGAAGAAGCCATGCTCGGCCAGCAATTCGGAGTGGCATTCGACGCGCATAAGGAACACACGGGTTTCCTGCTCCCCCGTCTCCACTAAAAACCTGATTGGTGAAAGAAAAAGGCTACTTCAGTGCGTTCACGCGCGCACTCAGACGGGATTTGTAGCGCGAGGCGGTATTCCCATGCACTACGCCCTTTTGGACGGCCTTGTCGAGGGCGGAAACTGTTTGTCGGAAAACTAGTTCAGCCCCGGCCTTGTCACCTTTTGCCATAGCCTCACGTAATTGACGCAGAGCACCACGTAGCCGGGAAGTGTTGGCTCGATTGCGAACGCTGCGTTTCTCTGTCTGACGGGCGCGCTTCAGCGCCGAAAAATGGTTTGCCATAACTAGCTCATTACCTTCGTTTCTATAGGCGATGCCGCGATTGCTTCTGAGTACGCTATTTTACGGGAGTAAGTCACGGATGGTCAAACCTTTATGTCCGACGCCCTCGAGCGCTTGAAGATTTTGCTCAACTCATTTACGCCCATCGTCGTGATGGAGACGGTGGAAGAGATGCGCGCGGTTCGTCTGGTTCGTATCGCCTGCTCCTCGCTGAACCTTGCCACTTTCGAGTGGAGCATCGCCAGCGGCCTCGTTCGCTGCGGCAGTGACGTTGGAGAATTAGTGCCGGAATCTGGGCGAGCCTTTATCAGTGGACACGGCCTAGGCGCCACAGGGCACGATGTAAACGATGCCGGAGCACAAGCACTTTACAACAGTAAGGAACCAGCCCAAGCGCTCAGCAACCTGGAGGCGATGTCACTTGAGGCGGCATTCGTTCTCAAGGACTTTCATCGACACATGGACGACCCGGTGGTAGTCCGGCGCCTGCGCGACGTGGGGCAAAAGTTCTCAGCCAATCGTCGAACCGTCATCATCACTGCTCCTGCGATCAAAATTCCGCCTGAGCTTGGAAGCCTGGTCGAGTTTCTCGAACTGCCCCTTCCTGACAGGCAACGTCTTCGTCAGATCATCGATGAAGTGAGCGTCAGAGTTGGTAAATCCCGGACATTAAAGCGCACCCTGGATCCGGCAGGCCTCGATGCCATGGCCGCCAATTTACGTGGCCTGACCGAGGAAGAAGCGGAACGCGCTACTTCGCAGGCCATCGTGACTCGATACGGGGTCACGCCAGAAACCGTCACCGACGTGCTTGAAGCAAAAAAGGAGTTCTTGCGGCACTCCGGAATGCTGGAGTTCATAGACGCTTCCGAAAATCTCGGCAACGTAGGCGGTCTCGATAATCTTAAACTTTGGCTGGCGCAAAGGCGGGGCACGTGGGAGGACGCCGCCCGCGATTTCGGCCTGGAGCCGCCGCGAGGTGTGATCATTCTTGGGGTGCAAGGTTGCGGCAAGAGCATGTGCGCCCGGGCCATCGCCGGAGAGTGGAAGCTGCCGTTGGTGAAATTCGACACTGCCGCCATCTTCGACAAATACATTGGTGAGACCGAAAAGAGAATTCAGAAAGTGTTTCGCGTTGCCGAAGGGTTAGCGCCTTGCGTGTTCTGGATTGACGAGCTGGAAAAAATCTTTGCCGGAAGCGGGCCAGATTCCGCTTCGGTTGATGCCGGTGTTTCCTCGCGAATCCTGGCGGCGTTCCTTTCCTGGATGCAGGATCGAAAAGCTCCTGTCTTCGTAGCGGCTACCTGCAACAATGTAACGGCGTTGCCGCCGGAACTAATTCGCAAAGGGCGGTTCGATGAGTTATTTTTCGTCGATCTGCCAAATCAAGCGGAACGCAGACAGATTTTTGCGATTCACCTCGCCCGGCGAAAGCGGAACCCAACCGAGTTTGATCTCAATCAAGTAGCTACCGCAGCGCGAGGATACTCCGGAGCTGAAATTGACGCGGCCGTGCAGACGGCCCTGTATGCGGCGTTTTCCAGCAAGCAGACCGTGAACACCCAGGGGTTGCTGGATGCGCTGAAGACTACAGTGCCGCTTTCTACCACCCGCTCAGAGGAGGTCCAGGCGCTGCGCGCGTGGGCTAACCAGCGGGCAGTAGCGGCGTCGGCGGCCGGCGTCAAAGCAGAAGGAGCATAGAAGCTAGCCCATAAATACCGTGGCAGGGCCGTTCGTGCGAATAGCAAGGCGGGCTGTTGATTTCCTTATTTCTTGCGTCGCGATTTGGTGCGACACCCGGCTTCGACGTTGTTGAGTTTCAAAGATCAAAATCGGCAGACATGGACATTTGCCCTAGACATTATGGGTGAGTTCTAGTGTCCGGACGATACTGACTTGTGAAGGTCATCGGCCGATCCATTCAGGAGATTTCTCAGGACAATCACTTCTGACTCGATCCCTCTGTGCAAGGTGGGGTCTACGTCAGGAGCGAAGAGAGACGAATGGTTGGAAGGTAAATTTGTCCCAGCCGACTTTGCCTCGGCGTACTTAGTTGGATTCGCACCGCCCAGGCTGAAATAAAACGACGGTACACCTTGTGCGGTGAAGAAAGAGAAATCCTCCGAGGCCATTCCTGGGTCTTCTACGACCACGTTATCTTTGCCTAACGCCGTGTCGAGAACGCCTTCCATGCGTTGGGCGAGGGCCGGGTCGTTATAGACGGCGTCGGTGCTCTCGAAACTCTCGATCTTTGGTTCGCGCGTCGTCCCGGCGGCGCTTGCTTCCGCCTTTGTGATCCTGGCGATGGCGGCGAGGACCTGCTTTCGGACCTCGGGTTTATAACTGCGGACCGTGAGCCCAAGATCGGCTTGATCGGGAATAATGTTGTTCTTGGTCCCTGCCTGTATGAACCCGATAGTAACGACGGCGACTTCCCCGGGTTTTACTTCGCGCGACACAATCGTCTGCAGGGCCAGCACGGTGCGGGCGGCGATCACGATCGGGTCGATCGTGCTGTTGGGCATGGAGCCGTGTCCACCCTTCCCATAAATCGTTATGTGCAGGGAGTCGGCGTTTGAAAATCGATAGCCCGGGCCGACTCCGATCTTGCCCGCGGGAAGCTCGTTGCCCACATGGAGGGCCAAGGCCACATCTGGCTTAGGAAAGCGAGTCATCAGACCGTCTTCGATCATCTTTTTGGCGCCGCTGATCGTTTCCTCTGCAGGCTGGCCGATCAAAATGAGCGTACCGTGCCAGGTATCTTTGGTGTGAGCCATAATGGCCGCGGCTCCGAGTAACGACGCCATGTGAACGTCATGTCCGCATGCGTGCATTACGCTAACGTCGCGTCCGGAATCATCCTTGGTTCGAACTTTGCTGGCGTACGGAAGCCCCGTCTTCTCCTCGACGGGAAGCGCGTCCAGTTCACTACGGAACATCACTGTGGGGCCGGCGCCGTTTTTAAGAATGGCAACCACTCCGGTGCCGCCCACATGCTCAGTGACGGAGTAACCGAGATCACGAAGCCGCCCTGCTAGCTTTGCCGCGGTTCGGGTTTCATGTGACGACAACTCAGGGTTTTGATGGAGATCCTGATAAAAGGCCCATGCGTCAGGGTAAACACTTTCAACTTCGCTGGAAGACGGAGCCTGAGCGTAGACAAAAACGCTCAACAATACGAGCAGGAGACCGTAGGTCAATCTCATTGTGGCGTGAATGATATCTGGAGTCTGGCGAGCGGTGCAATCGAACACCCTAGTTCCGAATGCGCTGCATCAGACGGAGGGTACTAACGGCGCGGATGCTCAAGTCAACAAACCGCCATTGACTCTCATCTGGCAGGAAGGGTACCCTTTAACGTAATGGCAGTTGCTTGCACTTCGGAGCGAGCACCCTCGACTGATTTTACCTCCATCCATAAGAATGATTTACCTGCGTCATGGCGGAAGAATTTTTATCCTCCTGACGTCTGGGCGCGTTTAGACCGATTCACCCTGTTAGGCATCTAAACGCGACGGAGGAAATGGCGAATACAGCATGAAAAAAAGTATTGAGATCAGCCCGAATATCGAAGCGCTGTTTGGCACGCGGGATGAAAATCTGCGCCTGTTGGAAGATGGCTTAAACATTAATATCGATCTGCGATCCGACTCCGTCGAACTGGAAGGGTCGCCGCGTGACGTTGCCCGCGCCGAGCAGATTTTTGCCGACTACGACCATTTGCAGCGCTCGGGGCACGTTTTTAACAATGGCGATCTGGCAAGTATGCTGCGTGTTCTTCTAGCTGATTCCAAAATTACGTTGCGCGGACTGGCCGAGGCGGGTCGCCAGCGCTCGCTCGGTCGCCGTACCGTTCAGCCGAAGAGTGTAAACCAGCGACGATATCTGGAAGCCATTGAAAATCACGATATGGTGTTCGGGATCGGCCCGGCTGGAACGGGCAAGACTTATCTCGCGGTGGCCATGGCAATCTCTGCATTGCTGTCTAAACGTGTGAATCGCATCATCCTGGCAAGGCCGGCGGTCGAAGCAGGTGAACGTCTTGGCTTTCTGCCTGGAACTTTGCAGGACAAAATCGATCCCTATTTACGGCCTTTATACGACGCTCTCTACGACATGCTTGAACCGGAGAAAGTGGACCGCTACCTGGAAAAGAATGTGATCGAGATCGCGCCCATTGCGTTCATGCGTGGCCGCACCTTGAATGATTCATTTGTCATTCTCGATGAGGCGCAGAATACGACTTCCGAACAAATGAAGATGTTTGTCACTCGCCTGGGATTCAATTCCAAAGCGGTTATCACCGGGGACGTGACCCAGATTGATTTGCCCAATGCCAAGCGCAGTGGCCTGCTCGAGGCCGCTGATGTACTCAAAAATGTCGAGGGGCTCGCCTTCACGTATTTTGACGATACAGATGTCGTTCGGCACCACCTGGTGCAGCGCATCATTCGCGCCTACGATGAACACAAGTCCAAATTACCCGAAGGGGAAACGTCGACACCGGGCTCCCACACAAATGGAAAAGCAAAGGTTGCCGGCTCCGCGCTGCTGGAGAAAAATGTTGAGTTGCGCTCGGAAGCTGAAACCAGCGAATAAGACGAGTAAGGTTAGAGGGGAGGGCGCCTCAATTTGGCCCTCCTGTTTTATTTTGGTCCCAAAAACAAAGACCCTTGCTGTAGAAATAAAGCACAACGAAGGGATGTAAAGAGACACTTGGTCATCCTCAGGAAACATGTGGCCGGATTGAGCGACGCAGCTCTATCGAAGTTCCTACTTCGCGCCAGCCGGGCCATAAAACTGCGAGGCGTGGTCAATGTGTTGGTGACGAGCAGCCAGGAACTACGCACTCTAAACCGTCGTTTTCGGCAGAAAGATCAACCCACGGACGTACTTTCATTTCCGCCTGAGCCGGGACTGGTGACTGATCTGGCGGGCGACATTGCAATTTCGGCCGACATCGCGCGGCAAAATGCGCGCCACTTGGGCCATTCAGCGACCCAGGAAATCAAAATTCTGGTTCTGCATGGGGTGCTTCACCTCGCCGGGTACGATCATGAATGTGACGATGGGGCCATGGCGAGGAAAGAAGCAAAATTACGTCAAACCTTGGGCCTGCCAGTAGGACTCATTGAGAGAAACGCAGCTATGGGCCGCATAACGGCCAATCCAGGACACCCATCCCAGGTGACTCATAAGAAAGGCGCCGGTTCAGCCCTCAATGCGGGGCGCCTGGCTGGAAAATATCGAGCGCGGCCCCAATGAATTACGCCATCGCAGCCGCGTTGCTCTGCATGTTTTGTCTGTTAACTCTGGTTTCTTACATGGACATGGTGTACACCGAGATCGGAAAGTTCCTCTCGCGTGAATTTCAGGAAAACATTGGTACTTTTGAGCAAGCCATTGAGCCGAAGCTGGGTGTAAGCCGCGCCCGAGCCGCCCTCTCCATGGCGGTGCTCACCCAAATCATCACGGCTGCCATTGCCATGATGGTGGGTTATGCCGTGTTCCGCGATCGAGCCTGGAGCATTTACGAAATTTTGCAGGCTACTTTGAGCCTGATCCTAATCGTCATTTTGTTCAACCGCTTCTTGCCTTTCCTCTTCTTTTCGCGAACCGACGGCGAATGGCTGGCACGCTGGGTGTTCCTCCTGAGGATACTGATCTATATCGCCTTGCCGGTAACCCTGGTGCTGGGTTTCCTCAAATCGGTTACTGCTTTGACGAAAGAGCATTCGGACGAAGCCCCGGAAACTCAAGCGGAAGCGGTAGATGCCCTTATTGAAGCGGGCCAGGAAGAAGGCATTCTGCATGAAAGCAATCGTGATCTGATTCAGTCGGTTGTCGAATTTGGCGAAAAGACCGTTCGTGAGGCCATGAAGCCCCGCCCGGAAATCGTTGCTGTTCCCACCAACACAACGGTTGAACAGTTCATCGAACTATTGAAGAACAAGCCTTTTTCCCGCGTTCCGGTGTATGAGGGCACGATTCATAACATCGTGGGCATCGTTTACGCGCAGGATGTGCTGCAAGTTCCTGATACCGAAGGTCATTTCCGGACCGTCAATACTCTAATGCGTCGCGATGTGTACTTTGTCCCCGAAAGCAAGCTGGGGAGCGATTTGCTACGCGATATGCAGGAAAACAGCGTCCGCATGGCGATCGTGGTTGATGAATATGGCGGGGTAGCCGGACTGGTCACGATTGAAGATCTGGTCGAAGAGATCGTTGGGGAAATCCGGGACGAACACGAGAAGATGGAAGTAATCCGCGAGACCGACACCTCATATATTGTGCCCGGAAACATGGATGTTGACCGTCTGGGAGAAATGTTCGGAATCAAGCCGGAAGGAAAAGAATCTGCTACCGTCGCAGGGTTGGTCAGCGAGCTGGCAGGGCGCATTCCTCACCGCGGAGAGGTGGTCGAAGAGGAGGGGTTACGCTTCGAAGTGCTGGACGCTACCGAACGGCGTGTCGAGCGGGTGAGAATTTCGCTTGCTAAGCCGACCCGGATGAAGCTGATATAGTCATACCAGTGCTGCGTGGGCACCTTCGCCCTCTAGATCTTCGGAAGCCGAGGGGCGCCCGTCCTCAGATGCCATTTCATTCCGGTTTCGTTTGTATCCTTGGCCGGCCGAACGCCGGCAAATCCACCCTGCTCAATGCTCTGGTCGGCGAGAAGATCGCCATCATCAGCCCCAAGCCGCAGACAACCCGCAATCGAATCCTGGGAATCCTGAATGTGCCCCAGGAAAAGCGTCGGCCAGCCGGGCAGGTGGTACTTATCGATACTCCAGGGGTTCACCGTCCCGATACCTCACTGGGAAGAAAAATGATGGCGGAAGTACGTGAGGCGCTCGATGGCTGTGACCTGATTCTGCTGATCGTGGATGTCACACGCAGGTTCGCGCAGGCCGATCAATCGGTACTCGACCTGGCCAAAAAGTCCAATACGCCCGTTTTCCTCCTTCTTAACAAGATTGATCTGCTTCGCGGCAGCAAGGACGAGTTATTGCCGATCATCGCCGGATACAGCAAGCTTCATGACTTTCGAGAAATCATTCCGCTCTCTGCGCGCAAAAGCGAGGGCTTAGAAGTCCTCCTCGAAAAATTGGTCAGTTTTTTGCCTCAAGGTCCTCACTATTTCCCCGAGGACCAGGTTACCGACCAACCGGTCCGATTTATGGTAGCGGAAGTCATTCGCGAGCGAGTGCTCGTTGAGACAAACGAAGAGGTTCCCCATGCCACCACGGTCGTGATCGAGGAATTCGAGGAAAAACGAAAACTGACCCGTATCGCCGCCGCGATCTTTTGCGAGCGTGATGGGCAGAAGAGAATTCTGGTGGGCAAGGGCGGCCAGATGCTGAAGAAAATTGGCACGGCGGCTCGATTGCAGATCGAGGAAATGCTGGATACGCGGGTCTTTCTGGAACTTTTCGTCAAAGTTCAGGACAATTGGCGGGAATCACGTCAATTCGTCGAGGAACTCGATTGGCGCCGTCAGTTGGAACATTTGACCGGAAGCGGCAAGCCATGATCTCAGGTACTTTGCTCCAATTCGATGATACCTGTAGAATCCCGATGCGCGTTCAGAATTGCCCAGAAAGCAGGCCATGACCGATAACCCAAAGACCCACAATGTTGAAAACGATAAATCCGGTTTGACGTTGAAGATAACTCTCGCGGCGGACCGGGACGCTGTCGATCCGGTCGTGCAGAGCGTCATGGAACTGGTGCGGCAGATCCATTGCGAATCCGATAAACACGATGCCATCGAACTAGCCTTGACCGAGGCGTTGGCCAATGCCGTGGTTCACGGTGCCAAGGGCGACCCATCGAAAATTGTGGAATGCGACGTGGTGGCGAACCAAGACCAGAGCATTTTGATCGTAGTTCGAGACCCGGGGAAGGGATTTAATCCGGGAGAAATTCCTGATCCTCTGCGCGGTGAGAGCGTTTATTCGGATCACGGACGCGGCATTTTTCTAATCAATCAATTGATGGATGAGGTGAAGTTTCTTAAGAACGGCACCGAAATCCACATGATCAAGCGCTGAAGTTCAGTCATTCCTTCACCGCGATTCCAAGCGTTTTCATCTTCCGGTACAAATGGCTGCGTTCCAGTCCTAAAACCTCCGCAGTGCGGCTGATGTTACCGTGATTGTCGTCCAATTTCTTCAAAATGTAATCGCGTTCGTAGGCGGCGCGAGCCTGATGCAGGGTAGAGAATTCCGCCCCAACCGACCGGCGACTGCCATCCCGGTGGACCAGTGGCGGTAGATGCTTCCTGTCGAAGCGGGTCGTAGTCGGGTTCATGATCACAATACGTTCGATTACATTACGCAACTCGCGCACGTTGCCGGGCCACGAGTAGAGCATCAGGGTGTCAATGGCATCGTCGGTGATTTCGCGTGGCCGGCGGCCGTAGGTGGCGGAAAGGTCTTTCAGGAAATGTTTCGCCAGCAGAGGGACATCTTCCTGTCGCTCGCGCAACGGTGGAACCGAGAACGGGATTACATTGAGCCGGTAAAACAAGTCCTCGCGAAAGTTGCCACGGGAAATCTCTTCGTCCAGATCTTTATTGGTGGAGGCAATCAGCCGGGCATCCACAGTGACTGGCTCGTCACTTCCAACAGGCGTGAATCGTTGTTCGTCAAGCGTGCGTAAGACCTTAGACTGAGTCTTCAAGCTCATGTCGCCGATTTCGTCCAGAAAAAGCGTACCGCCGTTGGCCCGGTGGAACTTGCCCTCCTTATCCGCGGTTGCTGCTGGAAAGGATCCTTTGCGATGACCGAACAACTCGCTCTCAATCAAATCCTCGGGAATCGCCGCACAATTCAACTCCACGAACATTTCCGACTTACGTAAACTCTGGGCGTGAATGGCGTGAGCAACAAGCTCCTTTCCCGTACCCGACTCCCCATAAATCAGGACTCGGCCGTTAGTTGGTGCCATCAGCTGGATCTGCTGCCGTAACGCCTTCATGGGAATGCTTTCACCAACAATCACGCTGCGTGGCGCGAGTTGTTTTTTAAGCTCTCGGTTTTCTTGACGCATCTGCTTGGCGTCGATGGCGTGTTTTACCAGGATGAGTGTCTTGTCGATGGAGAGCGGCTTCTCCAGAAAGTCGTACGCCCCGAGCTTCGTAGCGCGTACAGCGGTTTCAATCGTGCCATGGCCGGAGATCATGATGACTTCGGGCG
This sequence comes from Terriglobia bacterium, assembly GCA_963706335.1. Lineage (GTDB taxonomy): Bacteria > Acidobacteriota > Terriglobia > Terriglobales > Acidobacteriaceae > JAIQFF01. The sequence continues at coordinate 121,743 of CAVPME010000019.1, read as the reverse complement.
CGTTCTCGAGGTCTCTGATCTTTTGCAGAGTTTCGAGGCCGTCCATGCCGGGGAGCCATACGTCGAGCAAAATCACGTCGAACGACCGCTTGCGCAGTGTTTCAAGGCAGGCTTCACCGCTCTCAGCCGACGCGGCTTTGTACCCTTCATCCTCCAAGACGCCTTTAAGCGACTGGCGGATGCCAGACTCGTCGTCCACGATGAGAATGTTATGCATGCTGGCGAATGGGAGTGGCCGAGGTGACTTCAACCGCTACCGGCAATTCCACCACGAACCGGGTGCCCAGCGGTTGATTTTCCTCAATACGAATGGAACCGTGATGGTCTTCAATGATGCGGCTGACAATGGCCAATCCCAAGCCGGTGCCGCGTTTCTTGGTGGAGAAATAGGGCAGGAACAGGCGTTCCTTCAATTCCTGTGTGACGCCATGCCCGGTGTCGGCAACCGTAATTTCGACCGCGTCCCTGCTGGCTACGAGCGAAGTAGAAATTTGAATTTCGCGCACCAGCGCGCCCTGCATGGCCTCCGCTGCATTGTCGACCAGATTCGCTAAGGCTCGCTTAATGGCTTCAGAATCCGCCATCACCTTGGGGAGATCGCCCGCCAAAAACGTCTGAACATGAATACTGTCCAGCCGTCCGTTAAACATGGCAAGAGTATTTTCCACTATTGAATTGATGTTTGCTGGAGCGGGTTGAGCCGTAGGGAAGCGCGCCAGAGTCGAAAACTCGTCCACCAGCGTACGCAGCGTCTCCACCGCCCCGCCAATTGTCTCCGAGCAGCCGTGGATCACGTTGAGAGAAGCGGCATCCGGAGGAGAACCGCGGTCGAGATGCCGCCGTATACGCTCGGCGGAAAGAGCAATGGGTGTCAAAGGGTTCTTGATCTCGTGTGCGACTCGTCGTGCAACTTCGCGCCACGCAGTCTGCTTCTGCGCTTTGAGAAGGTCGGATAAATCCTCAAATACCAGAACATATCCCAGCCCCTGTCCGCCATGGTGAAGAGTGGCAACGGTGACTGCCGCGTTGAACGGAGAAGGATGCAACGTGACTTCAAGTTGCGTCGTAGTCGTACCCATGCGGTCAGCGCGCCGCAATAACGGCTCGAGGTCTTCCAGGACCTCCTGAGGAAATACATCACGCAACTCAGCGCCTATCGCGACCTTCGGCGTAGCAGACTCACTGCCAGAAGGATTGAACATACGAAGCAAGGCATGGTTTACGTGGGTGATGCGGCGCTGGGCATCGAGTGACAGCACGCCCGTAGGGATGCTTTCAAGGATCGTCTCAATATGCCTGCGCCGTTGTTCCAGGGCAATGTTGGCCGCGCCCAGGTCGTGACTCGAAGCGTCAATCTGGCGGCGGCTGGTTTCCAGTTCTTCCGCCATGCGATTGAATGAGCGAACCAGATCGCCGATCTCGTCGGCCGCGCTGACCTCCACGCGGTAATCGAGCCGTCCGCGTGATATTTCTTGCGTCGCCTCGGCCAGTGCTACCACCGGGCGAGTCACGAGTTTGGAAAGATAGAGAGCCAGCCAGGTCGTGGAAAATAACACCAGCACCGTAAGCAATAGCAGCAATCCCATGTAGGTGCGGCGAACCAGTTTGCGTTCGCGGCTGAGTTCAAGATAACGGCGCTGGCTTGCCTCAAGAGCCTTCACGGTTTCAGAAAGCTTCTGCGGCAGTGGCATTGCGACCAGGATCAAGCCGCGGTTATTTACATTGGCCCCGCCGACGATGTAGTCAGTCTGTTCCCAATTCAAATGCACGATGCTGTCGGTAAATAGCCTCTGCATCGGAATCTTTGCCTTTAAAAGAGGCCACGAAGTCGGCGCGGCAAAGCTGGCTTGCGCGTTTCCATCCTCGATCGCCACGGCAAAGCCGCCTTGCAGTGTGGGTTCATGGCGCCGGAATTCACTCATCACAGTGGAAAAGCTATGGCCGGCAAAGGCTCGCTGAGTCTCAGGAAGAGCAGCAATAGATTCGGCTTCGGCTCGCGCATTCTGGGCTAGGTACCGGGAGAGCAGAGAAGCCATGGCTGCAGTGTCTTCACGTACCTCCTCCACTGGGCGCGAAAACCATTTATCGATCGAGCGGTTCATCAACCCGTAGGCGAACCAGAACATCATGATGACGGGCAGGAATGAAAGCAACAGTCCTCCCACTACGAGCCGGGTACGAAACTTCGATCCCAGAACACCCAACCTGCGCTCGGCAAAGAGTTTCAGGAGGTTCCGCGCTAATACAAAAGTAAGCGCGACAAATAGCAGGAAAATCACCGCGGAAAGTGCCGCGAAGAATAGGAGCTGCTGGTTGGTGTCAGGATTCAAAAAAGGAAGATCGAAACTGGATTGTGAGAGAAGAATACCGAACAGAACAAAGATTCCAATCGCCAGCAGAACGATCATGCGCTTGCGGCTGGGTGTTTCGCTGTTGCGATTTGAATTAGGAGTCGGCAAGTTTCAATCCCACCCGTCAAAGTCCCTTGGTCATAGATGAAGGACGGGGCGTAAGTGCTTCATTATAAACTTGAAGGGGTAGGTGGAAGCACGTTCCTGGGGCAGTACCAAGTTAGGGCATGAGCAAATCGCGCCCTTGGTCAGGTGATAGAGACACTTCGCTCTCATGCCAATCGTTTGGGCCGGTAAGAAAGTTTCCTTTCTCTTTGTTCCGCCTAGCGTCCTCACCGGATTGAGCGCAGACTTGCATCCTCTGAGGTGATCCCATTGAGGAGAGTTCCTCTCGTGCCTGCGGTTCTGCTGCTATCCACCCTTTCTTTCGGACAGATGTCCGTATCGAACGCCCAACGGGCGGACTGTTCGAGAGCCAAAGAAGCCCTGAAAAAAGACGGGACCGACCCGGACCGAACACTGAAGGAATTGAGGGCTCTGCTCGCGGATCTTCAACAGGCTTGCGGAACACCGGACGAGTCCCAACCAGTCTCTGATATCCGTAAAGTTGTTGCCGACTGCTCCAAGGCATTAAGTGCATTCGACAAGAACATAACTGCCCCGGATCTACCGATGGATGAGTTTAACGCTCTTATTGCGGCTGCTGGTAGGGACTGTAGAACAGGGCCTGCTGCTCACGGTGTCCACGACAAGACATCGGAGACAGATTCCCGACCGATACCTGAAACCAAAGACTCACCGAAAGACTCACCGACCCTTGATATTCATCAACTCCTCGCTAAAAGCGTAACCGCCCTCAACCGTGAGATTGCACTCGGTAACCGTTTAGCCGCTCATTTCCAGAGAGCGCAGACGTGGGAGGGCATTGACGCCAATCATCCCGATGCCGTGGCCCTCCGCGAAAAGATCGCACAGGAAGAGCGGGAGATCAGCGAGGCGTTTCTCGCAGATTGAGCCATGAGCCGCAAACTGGACCTGCATCAGGCGCAGAAGGAGTGCACGAAGGAAGAGATCGGTCGGTGGTTTCGAGTGATAACCGAGGCAAACGGCGTGCTGGATGAGGTCAAGACTCAGCAAACGCGGTATCACGCCCTAGGGGACTAGCCAGCCTTGTGGGAACCAAAAATATCTCGTTCGTTCTGCACGGGCTTCCGTACGCATGAATGAGTGACGTGGTAATCACCGCAACGGCGCGAAGCTAGAAGTCACCGTCAGTAAGGCGGCTCCCATGTTGCGATTACGGGATAATTATTCGGTCCTTAAGTCAAAAACCCGATAGCGCACTTCGGAATCTCGCTTTAACGTCAGGCCATACCTGAAGCATGAATTGGGACGGCATCATTCATTGGCGACGTTTATAGGGTGCCGTCCCTGATTGATTTATCTTGGAGTCTTCATGCACCCTGTTGACAGACATGCCATACATCTGAGGGTTTCAAAATGGGTAGGGCAAATTCCTGTCGTTGGGGTCTGCACACTCTGCAATCGAGAATTCAAAATTCCCATGACCGCGATGAATAGGGTTTCCGACGCGCAGGAAAGTTTGCGGCTCCAATTCACGCAACACAAGTGCACGTTTAAGAAAAAATCGGCTTAGGTAACGGCGTTGATTTGGCAGTATGTCATGCAGACCCAAGATTCATAAAGGCTCTCCCATCAGCAGCAAGCTTCCTCATCTCGATCAATACGTCGATTAGATTGTCCAGTTCGCTTCGCTCTACGATCACCGATTTTGATCCAACCTTAACTTCTACTCTGCGGTGAATCGCCGCTTCTTGTTGGGGTTTAAAGGTTCTCACGGTTGCCTTATGAGCTTTTGATTCGATCAATCGCTTTCGATTGCCACGCAATCAAATCTTTTCGTAAAAACCTCAACCCGCGCAGGGCGTCTTCAATGGCTCGGTTCTCTTCAGGAGTTCCGCCGTGGTTCATAGAGAATTCGTGCAGCCTTGCCTTTATCCCCCTCTCCGCCGCTTGAATGTGACCTTCCAACTTGGACCAATCGGTTTCTAGTATCGCTGCTTGATAAAGCCTTTCCCAATTATGTTCGGTGTTCATATAACCCTCCTGCCGCCTCCAAGGCAAGATTTTTCCCTAATTATTACGAAGCCAGAAACAGAGGTCAGTTAGGTATCGAACAGATTGTTTTGTGACTAGTGGCTGTGGTTCTGGGCATGGAAACAAAAGGGGATGACGCCGCTGCGGGTGCCATCCCTCGTTGCGGGGGAGGGCTAGAAACCCTGTGAAAGGAAATTAACCAGCCTTGTGGGAACCAAAAAGTTGCCGTTCGTTCTGAACAGGTTTCCTTACGCATTCAGTCGTTACGTGGTAATCACCACATGACTCAGAACGATTGCCTTGCGCACAACACCACATGCGACAGTCAGCACAAATCGCCACTCCACATTCAGCGCATTTAGCAATAGCACGATTTCAGCACGGCATTCCTACGTCGCTGTCACTGAATACGTGCTCGAACTGGCAGCAGGCATTCATTCGATTCAGCGATGGCAGGAATAATTAAGAGGGCCGCATGCGTCACGGCCCTCTAGATTCTTCAGGCTACTGCCTTGTGGCCTCCCCATTGTTCAGGGTGTCCTCAGCTGCGGTAGATGGGCTAGTGTTCAGGATGAAATACCCCTTGCCCTGATCGACGATTACCGAAACGTGCGTGCTGCCGAGCCAGTTGTCCGTCACTGTGCAGTCCGGGCTTACGGAATAGGTTCCAGTAAATTCGAGGGGCCCAATATTCATGCCCGGCACTCTTCCGAAGAGTTTTCCGATGAGACCACCACTTCCGTCAAAAACGAAGCGGGCGACGGCAGCGAACCCTGTTCCAGTAGCGTGGAAACCGTAACTGCCGTGCAAGGTTGCATTTGAGCAATGTTGAGTGTCCTGTGCCTGCATCCCGATGCCAAGGCTAAGCACAACCAATGTTAACTGGAGAAGTCGATTTCTTAGGGACATGTCCGTTCTCCTTTTCATAGATTTGGTAGACCATCCGCTAGGCTGGCACGGGCTCGGACAGAATCGATTCCGTGAGGAGTGGGTCAATCTAATCTAGGCACACTGATTCACGGACCTTCTGGCTGAAGTCCGCGTTGAAGCCCCAAGCAGGGCGCATTTTTGCGCTGCGAAGCCAAACATGTCAAGCAAATTGTTCTGACATTGCCAGAATGCTACGAGCGCGCTAGGTGTCGGTAAGAAGGAGTACCTTGTTAGCCTTTTCCCGAACCGTCCCCACAACATTCCACGCAACAGTCGGAACAGATCGCAGCCCCGCAATCGGAGCACTTCGCTACAGCGAGCTTTCCGCACGGCATACGTACGTCACTGTCACTGCGTACATGCTCGATTTGGTCCCACTGACCCACAGCGGGTACCAAGAATAGAATGAGGTGGCGCAGACATATACACACGAGTCCTTGGGCAAAGCAAAAAGAATAGAGAAGAATGGCGCGGACATATCTGCTCACGTGGAATCCGGCGAAGTGGACGTTTGCGGATTGGCCGCAGGCGTTGACCGATATGGCTGAACAAGGCTTTTATATTCGTCAGTGGTCATGCGTCAATTCGCACGTGCAAGCAGGAGACGGTATCCTTTTCAAGAAAACGGGCAGCGGTCTGAAGGGCATCATGGCTTCGGGAACCGCCCTAGGGGTGCCGTACCAGAATCGTCACTGGAATGGAAAAGGCAGCGGAAAGCAGTACATCCAAGTTCGATTCGACAGACTCGTAGACTACACAAGGGGCCAGATACTTCCAGTCAACGATAGAGAGGATTTCGGTTTTGTCCCACAAGCGTCAGGCTGTCTGTTAGAGGAGGAGAAGGCCACGAAAGTAATGGAGAGGTTCCGGGCTTACGCTGCCGCTCCGGTTATCGCGCAAAAGGTTGTTATCCCGCCATCAGAACGTAACCGCGTACACCTTAGTGTCAGAATCCGCTACGAGATTCTCGACAGGGATGCCCACACTTGCCGTGGATGTGGCCGCTCTGCTCCCGACGTTGTGCTCCACGTTGACCATATAATCTCGCAACACGATTGGAAGGCGCGATTTGAAACACTATCGGGAATTCAGATAGTCGATGGAGTTGACTACAACGGCGTAAATGACCCCAAGAATCTGGCGACGAAATGCCAAGACTGCAACCTCGGGAAGGGCAAGAAAAGCGAGATGCCCAAGGTGTTACGGTAAGGGTTATGCTGTGCCGATCTATTTTTCCGAATTATGATCCGGTTGAACGTGGCGAACAAAAGACGAAACTGCTAAACTGCCCACCGTGGACGAATCCCGCAAGCGCGTGATCCTGATAGCGGCCTCAATCCTTGCAGCGCGGAAACTGGCTCAGTACGACGGCGGGAAGCGAGTTCCTGCGACGATCTGCGCAATTTCTGATGCAATCGATTGGGCCGCAGAAATTTTGAAGGAAATTGATAAGCGGTGGCCGACTCGTTAACTTGTTCCCTGATTCCGTGTCGGGCGAACCACTCTCACGATTGCATCCCACGCCTGTTTCTGCTCAGGTGTGAACCGATACACTTGCGACTTCGCCATGTTCGCCAAGTCGTCGAATAGAATGAAATGACCAGAGGCTTTAACGTCTTTCAGTTCCTCTTGCAGCCAATGTTTATTCCTTTGACCTACATCACGCGCCAACCATGCTGCCATGTCGGCAGCTTGGAGCGGATAGGCATCTTTGTCATCCCTGAATATTGGACCAACGGGAAAAATTGAAGCCTTGGCCGAATTTCTCTCGGCAACCCGCACTAGGGGATACCATAACTTTGCCTTGTGTCCGAATACTTCATTGACATCGAATACGATCTCAAACCTTTCGTGTTCGCCGATTGAGTACAAATAGTCAGCCACCATGGCTATCACAGAATGGAAGGCTAAAAAGTATGGATTATTCGCGGGAGGTGGGAGCATCTTGCCAAAAGGAAAGTAAGCGAATGCCACCGCGTTTACAGTGCAAGCCATCTCGTGTAGGGAGTGTTTTTTGATGATCGCGGCCAAGTCGCTTAATCTTTCCATCGCGCTGTGTCCTACCCCAATTTCTAAATTGGCCGCTTAGGCTGTCGGCTTCGCGCATTTTGAAGTATTCCAAACGCGCAGGTTTTTTCAGTGCAGCGTCCCAATCAACTCCAAAATCGGACCAAGTCTCAGCCGATGCTAGGAAGCCCGCCATGACAAAAACACGGCTCTGCTCTACACCTCCGCTCTCGTCCATATAGGCTTGAAATGCCAAAATGACTACCCTCTTGACAAGGTCAGCGATAGGAGTTTCCAGATCGTTGAGTGGTTCCCATGTTGAAACTAAAGTACCCTGTTTAGCGGGCCAAAATATTGTACCGTTTTTGTACCGTCCTTCTGCGGAACCCCGTCTTTGCTGCGTTCCCTGTGGATGTTGAATCCGTAAGTTACGGAAGACATAGAGCGCCCATAGGCACCAAAGTTACTGGTGCCGTAACCCATATGCGGTGACAATTTGTGTCAACGCGATAGGCTGCAACTTTCCCCCCTCGAAAATGCAGCAACAACTTCGCGCGGCAATCGAAAACCGTATTCATCAGGCTCGCAGGATAGGAGATTGAAGCATGTCGCAACGGCTGGGTGATCTTCTGGTCAAAGAGAAGGTCATTACCACAGAACAGTTGGTGCAGGCGACGAAGGTGCAGAAGGAAAACAACTGCCGCCTTGGTTCAGCTTTGGTCAAACTCGGTTTTCTTACTGATGAAGACGTCACTAACTTTCTTTCGCGGCAGTACGGCGTTCCCGCCATTAATCTCTCATACTTCGAGATTGACCCTTCCGTAGTGAAATTGATTCCGTTCGAAACAGCGAAACGTTACCAGATTTTGCCTCTGAGCCGGGTCGGAGCTTCGCTGACTATCGCCATGGTGGATCCAACCAACGTCTTCGCCATGGACGATATCAAGTTCATGACCGGTTTTAATATCGAGCCGGTGGTTGCGTCCGAAAGCTCAATTCTGGAAAGCATCGAGAAGGCGTACGGCACCACGCAGCAGGAAGATCTCGAGACAGTCATGCAGTCCATGACCGAGGTCAACGACGCTGACGTCGAGTTGCAATCGGAAGAAACCGAGATGGAGTTGGCCGACCTGGAAAGGGCGGCGGACGAAGCTCCTATCGTCAAGCTGGTCAACCTTGTGCTCACAGACGCGGTTAAGCGTGGCGCCAGTGACATTCATATGGAACCGTACGAAAAAGAGTTTCGCGTGCGCTTCCGTATTGACGGCATTCTTCAGAGCATCATGTCACCTCCGTTGAAATTGAAAGACGCCATCACGTCGCGCGTGAAGATCATGGCGAAACTGGATATCAGCGAAAAGCGCCTACCGCAAGACGGCCGCATCATGCTGAAAATGAGTTTGGGAGGACGGAAGAAGCAGCTCGATTTCCGCGTCAGCACGTTGCCCACGCTGTGGGGCGAAAAAATCGTTATGCGGTTGCTGGACAAGGAAAACCTTCGTCTGGACATGACCAAGCTCGGATTCGAGCAAGAGTCGCTCACCAAGTTCGAGAAAGCCATTCTTAAGCCCTATGGCATGGTACTGGTGACAGGCCCGACGGGATCGGGCAAAACCAACACTCTGTACTCGTCCATCGCGCGCCTCAATACTCCCGACACCAACATCATGACGGCGGAAGATCCGGTCGAATTTCAATTGGCCGGCGTCAACCAGGTGCAGATGAAGGAACAGATCGGGCTGAATTTCGCGGCGGCGTTACGCGCATTCTTGCGGCAGGATCCCAACATCATCCTGGTCGGCGAAATCCGCGATTTTGAAACCGCTGAAATTGCTATTAAGGCCGCACTCACCGGTCACCTGGTACTTTCCACATTGCACACCAACGGCGCGCCCGAAACGATTACCCGTCTGATGAACATGGGTATTGAACCGTTCCTGGTGGCGACATCGGTCCACCTCATTTGCGCCCAGAGACTCGTTCGCCGCATTTGTCGTGAATGCGCCGAGATCATCGACATGCCGCCCCAGGCTTTGATCGAAGAAGGCTACACGCCGGAAGAGGCCAAGACGGTGAAGATTCAAAAAGGCAAGGGATGCGGTAGTTGCAACAACACCGGATACAAGGGACGAACTGGTCTGTATGAAGTAATGGAAGTCGATGACGAGATCAGGGAACTGGTTCTGGTGGGTGCATCTGCCCTGGAATTAAAGAAGAAGGCCATCGAGCGAGGCATGATCACATTGCGGCGCAGCGGACTCATTAAGGTCGCTGCCGGCATGACCACGCTGGAAGAAGTGGCACGCGAAACCATTCACTAAGTTTGGGGAGGAAAGGGAAAATTATGTCGCTTTCGTTGAGTGATCTTCTAAAACGGCTGCTTGAAATGGGGGGAAGCGACCTCCATATCACCACTAATTCGCCGCCGCAAATTCGTGTCCACGGTCATCTTGTCCCCCTGGATCTGCCGCAGATGACGCCGGCGGAGACCAAGCAGCTGGCCTACAGCGTGATGACTGATTCACAAAAGCACCGCTTCGAAGAGAATCTCGAACTCGACTTTTCTTTCGGCCTGAAGGGTCTGGCTCGCTTCCGTGCGAATACTTTCAATCAGCGCGGCGCAACCTCCGCGGTCTTCCGACTAATTCCGTTTGAGATTAAGTCATTCAATCAACTCGGACTTCCCGCGATTGTCAGCAAGCTGTGCGACAAGCCTCGCGGCCTGGTGTTGGTGACGGGGCCGACCGGATCGGGCAAGTCGACCACGCTGGCCGCCATGATCGACAAGATTAACAGCGAGCGCCACGATCACATCCTCACCATCGAGGACCCGATCGAATTCGTCCACATGAATAAGAACTGCGTGGTCAACCAGCGCGAGCTGCACGCTGACACCAAGAGTTTCGCCGACGCCTTGCGTGCCGCCCTTCGTGAGGATCCGGACGTGGTGCTGATCGGCGAAATGCGCGATCTGGAAACCATCGAATCGGCTCTGCGGATCGCTGAAACCGGCCACTTGACGTTTGGTACTCTGCACACCAATTCAGCTTCTTCGACCATCAACCGAATCATCGACGTATTTCCGGCTCACCAGCAACCCCAGATCCGGGCGCAGTTGTCGCTGGTTCTGGAAGGCATTATGTGCCAGAGCCTTCTGCCTACGGCAGATGGCAAAGGCCGTGCCATGTGCATGGAAATCATGGTTCCAAACGCAGCCATTCGCAACCTGATCCGGGAAGACAAGATTCATCAGATCTACTCTTCCATGCAGTCGGGCCAGGACAAGTTCGGAATGCAGACGTTCAACCAGGCGCTGGCAACGGCTTATTTCCAGAAAAAGATCACCCTGGAAGTGGCCATGGCACGCTCAAGCAACACCGACGAATTGCAGGAGATGATCAACCGCGGCGCTGGGCTGAATCGCAATGTAGGCGGAGCCATGGCGAAGGGTGCGGCTCCCAGCAAGCGCTAGGAAATAGTTTGCAGTAAATATACAAAGCGGGTCGCGGATTACCGTGGACCGCGAACAGATTTTCATTCAGGAGAAGGTCACCATGCCAGTTTTTACGTTTTCTGGAAAAAATGAGTCCGGTCAGAAGATCAGCGGCGAGCGGACGGCAGTCAATAAGGAGGTCCTGACCAGTCAGCTCCGGCGCGAACGCATCACGCCGGGCGCGATCCGGCAGAAGGGCAAAGAGTTCGTCATGCCCACTTTCGGGACCGGCAAGGTAAAGACCAAGGACATCGCCATCTTCTTCCGGCAGTTCTCGGTCATGATCGATGCCGGCCTGCCACTGGTTCAGTGTCTGGAAATTCTGGCCGCCAACCAGGAGAATCCGGCGTTCCAGAAAACCCTGACTGGCGTGCGTACCACGGTCGAGGGCGGCGCCACGTTGGCGAACGCCATGAAACTGTATCCGAAGATTTTCGATGACCTGACGACGAACATGATCGAAGCCGGCGAAACCGGCGGTATTCTCGACATCATTCTGCAGCGGTTGGCAATCTACATCGAAAAAGCAGTCAAGTTGCGGGCCGCGGTGAAGTCAGCTTTGATCTATCCAGTTTCCGTTGTCAGTCTGGCTTTCCTGATCGTAGGAGCTCTGTTGAAGTGGGTTGTGCCTATTTTCTCCAACCTGTTTATCGGCCTCGGTGTCGCCCTGCCTCTGCCAACCCGCATCGTCATGGGTCTTAGCGCGTTTGTCGGACAATTCTGGTGGTTCTTCATTATGGGCATTGTCGGCATCGTGTTCGGCATGAAGCAGATTCGTAAAAACCCCAAAGGCAGATACTACTTCGACTACACGCTCCTCAAGATGCCGATCCTGGGCGTATTGCTCCGGAAAATTGCGGTCGCGCGATTTACGCGAACGCTTGGAACCCTGATCACCTCGGGCGTGCCGATTCTGGAAGGCTTAAGCATCACCGCCAAGACCTCGGGCAACGCGGTGCTGGAAGAAGCGCTAATGAAGGTCCGCAAGGCGATCGAAGAAGGCCGGACGATTGTCGACCCGTTGCGCGAGTCGGGAGTTTTCCCCAACATGGTTACCCAGATGATCGGAGTTGGCGAAGCTACAGGCGCGATGGATGCCATGTTGCAAAAAATTGCCGACTTCTATGAAGACGAGGTCGATTCGGCCACCAAAGATATGTTGGCGATGTTGGAGCCGGTCATCATTGGTCTATTGGGCGTCATGATCGGTGGAATCGTCATTTCGCTCTACATGCCACTGTTCTCGATGATCGCGAAACTGGCGGGCTAATCTGCAAAGCTCGGAGGCAGCTGCGTCGCAACGTCGTCGATGCGACTGCCTTCGGCTCTAAAACGCTTCTCACACTGGCTGCCTGGACGCATCCGGGATGGTGAAAGCTTTCAGTGGGGATTCGGATCTCGCATGCTATCTATGTTCGATGAACGCCTTTGGCTGGCCTGGCTGGCGAAAGTTCGAATCATCATTCTGACCCTGCTATTCGGAATCGAGCTGGCTATAGCCCGGCTCACCCCTAATCCGTTCCCCCTACGGCTTTTCATCAACGTCGTTCTTCTCTGGTACACCATTTCACTTTTTTATTTGCTTTTGCTGTCGTTCTGGGAGGAGCGACGCATCCAGGCACTGCTGCAGGTCCTCACCGACCTGGTGCTTGTCACCTTGGTGGTTTATGCAACGGGCGGTGTCGACAGCTCGCTGAATTTCCTTTACCCACTGGTCATCATCGTCGCTTGCATACTGCTGCCGCGCGTATGGGCATACCTGAGCGGAGCGCTGGCATTCATCCTGTATGTAACGGTTCTTGAACTTACATATTTCGAAGTCATTCCTTCGTATTCAACCACACATCCCGGGCTGGGCGCGTTGCAAGCGATCATTTTCGTCAATCTCTTCGGTTACCTGGCGGTTGCGTACCTCGCGGGATTGCTGGCGGCAAAGCTCCGGCAAGTAGACGTAAAGCTGAAGCACACCAGCGGCGCGTTAGCTGATCTTCGTGCCCTGCACGAAAATATTATTCAGTCCATCAGCGGGGGCCTGATCACCACCGGACTCGATGGATTCATCACCCTGGCCAACACCGCGGCTCTGAAGCTCTTCGAGCGATCGGAAACCGATCTCCTACGCAAGCCTGTAGCCCAACTCTTTCTCGATCCCTTGCCGACGATGGTTTCAGAGCGCTCTTATGGGGAAGTGCGTTTTGTCGCTTCCAACGGCTTCTGCAAAACCCTGCGGGTCATGGCCACTGCCCTCGCCGTTCCCGGACGCAACACAGTAGGCTACGTTTACACTTTCGACGATCTCACGGAAATCCGGCGTCTGGAACGGGATTTGCGCATCCAGGATCGCCTGGCTGCAGTTGGACGTCTCGCCGCGGCGATTGCGCATGAAATTCGCAACCCCCTGACTTCAATCGCGGGCTCGGTCAGCATGTTGTCCGAGATTGCCGACTTGAGTGACGAGCATCGTCAGCTGCTGCAGATTGTGACACGCGAGTCCGATCGACTGAATGGCATCATCACAGATTTTCTGGCTTACTCCCGAGGCAAGCATTACCAGTTCGCCAACGTCGATCTCCTTCCATTGCTGAAAGATACCCTGACTCTGTTGGAGAACCGACTGGTAGTGGAGAAGAGAGGCATAAAAATCGAACAGCAGTACAGCGTGCCTGAAGCTTTTACCATTGCTGACGGCGACAAGATCAAACAGGTGTTCTGGAATTTTTGTGAGAACGCGGTTCGCGCCATGAGTTCTGGGGGATCGCTAAAGGTTTCACTGGAACAGATCGGAGACGACTGGCAAATCAACTTTGCCGATACCGGGCCGGGTATGAGCCGCCAGCTCGCGGAGAAAATCTTCGAGCCTTTCCAGTCACAGTTCGAAGGCGGAACCGGCCTCGGTCTGGCTATCGTCTATCAGATTGTGCAGGCGCACGAAGGCAAAGTCTGGGCCCGCTCCAAGCTTGGGAAGGGGAGCGTCTTCGTTCTGCGCCTCCGCCGCGCTGCCGTTTCCGAGGATGCGTTGACCCTGAAACACATGGAAGTCCAACCAGCGTCTGATGCAGCCCAAAACTTAGCAGCCGTCGCGGGGATAGGAGGTCGCACCCATGGGTAATATTTTGGTTTGCGACGACGAGCGTTCCATCTGCGAAATGCTGGATATCGCGTTGCGACGCGATGGGCACAAAGTTGAAACCGTAAAATCGGGCGACGACGCCAAGAAGAAGTTGGAAAGTGCCCTCTACGACGTAGTTGTGACAGATATCAAAATGCCTAACACCGACGGCATCGAGGTGCTGCGCTATGCGCACCAGGTGTCTCCCGACTCGGCAGTCATCTTGATTACCGCGGTCGACGACTACGAAGCTGCGGTTCAAGCGGTAAAAGCGGGCGGAGCCACCGACTACATTCGCAAGTCCCCCGGCACTGGTGGACGAGATCAAGCTCGCCATCAATCGTGCCCTCGAGAAGATGACATTGAGCCGACAGAATTTTGCTTTCAAGCGCGATGCTGCCGCCCGAAATTCACTGGACAACATCGTGGGCGTAAGCTCGGCGATGGAAAAACTGAAGGCGACGATTCGAACCGTCGCATCCACGCAAAGCACGATTTTGATCTATGGCGAAAGCGGAACGGGCAAAGAGTTGGTTGCGCGCGCTGTGCATGTCTGTTCGCCTCGCGCCAACGAACCTTTCGTCTCCATCAACTGTGGCGCCTTTCCTGAGACGCTGCTTGAGAGCGAATTGTTCGGCTACGTCAAAGGGGCATTCACCGGCGCCAATCAGAACAAACGTGGGCTGTTCGAAGTCGCTGACCAGGGAACCATCTTCCTCGATGAAATCAGCGAAATGACCCTTACCATGCAGGTGAAGTTGTTGCGTGTGCTGCAGGAGCGAAGCGTGCGTCCAGTGGGTGGAACCACGGAGATTCCGATCGACGTCCGCGTCATCGCCGCAACAAACCGCGACCTGGACCGGCAAGTCGCGGAAAATACCTTTCGCGAAGATTTGTATTACCGGCTTAGCGTAATTCCAGTGTCGGTGCCCCCCCTTCGCGAGCGGCGCGAGGACGTGCCCCTTCTTGTGAGTCACTTCCTCAAAAAGTACGCTCCAGCGGCAGGGAAGAGCATCTTGCGAGTGAACGGGGATTCACTGGCTGCGCTCTGCGGTTATGACTGGCCGGGAAATGTCCGGCAACTGGAAAACACCATCGAAAGGGCGGTAGCACTGGAGACGGCAGAAGAGCTTCGCGTCGAACTTCCAGTCGAACGGTCCAAGGCTCGGGCTGCCGCGGCTGGTGTCGGCTTCGCTGGAGGCCCGGGTTCGGTTCCCGCGGGTTCGGTGCTGCCCGATGGCGTCGACATGGAGAAATACGTGGCGGATATCGAGCGTTCACTGCTCTTGGCGGCACTCGCCCAGTCGAACGGTGTCCAGACCCGTGCGGCTGATGTATTGAAGATCTCTTACCGGTCGTTCCGGCACCTAGTTAAGAAGTATGGGGTGTAGGGCTAGCTTCAACTCTGAGCTGTTTAGCTTCAGCTGTCAGCGAAAATTGTTTCCGCGATATGCGAGTTGCCAATGGACCTCGCTTGCGGCCAAAAGGTAAAGCTAGCTTTTCTTCAACTGCTGCTTCCAGCCCAGGATCCGCGCTTTATTTGCTTCCGCCTCGGCTTCCGGAATCATCCCCTTTTTCTGGTAAAGGACGGAAAGGCTAGTATAGGCGAGCACGTCGTCGGGATCGAGTTCCGCAATCTGTTTTGCGATTGCGATAGCTTCATCCAAACGATCGAGGTTTTGCAAAGTGCGCGCCATGCCGTGCATCGCTTCAGTGAAAACAGGATCAGCGGCCAGAGAGAGTTCATATTCCGCCAGTGCGCGTTCCTGTTCTCCCTCCGCCACGAGGTCAAGGGCAGCATAATAATGGTCTTCAGCCTTCTGGCGCGCATTCTCGTCGGCCATGAACTCCGATCCTCGGTCGAAACGAATTTTATCAGTTCGGTGGAACGGTCGTCGGCCATCCGCCTTCAGTCGTCGCGGTTTGCGCAAACTCAAAGCAGGCGCTTCGCGGATATTCTTCGATTGACTGAAGACTAAAGACTGACAACGGAAAACTGACAACGGACAACCGGTCCTGAACGCTATACTGAGGGAACAGCAATGCGCTACATTCTCCGCTTTCTATGGAACGCAACTCGCGGACATCGCCTTACGCCGTGGCGAAGCCCCTATCTTCTGTGGCGTGTTGAAACCTATTGCGGCGTGAAAATGCAGCAAATCGGCTTTTTGGAATTCTGGGAATTCATGTGGCGGGAACGAAGCAACCTGTGGCGATTTCTAAAGTGGACGGCTGAGATAGAACGCTACATTCATCCGGCGGCAAGGGACAGTCGCCCGTGATCAATGGTCGGTACTTCTTCGTGAACGAGAACTGACAACTGCCCACTGACGACAGTGTGGCAACAGATTTCTTACTTTCCGCTACTGGCGGCTGCTGTGCCTTGCAGAAAGACAGTGACTTCGCTACCTTTACCGGTTCCAATGATCTTGGCTGCCGATCCGCGGTCGGCTGCGATCTCAAGGTAGCCCATGCTGCCCAGAATTCCGTATACCTCTCCCGGAGTTCCCTCCGAATAATTTGTGTGAATTTCGGTAATCTCACGTTGTCCCACGGAAATCTTGAAGGGTGCGGGGTCGACACCAAACAGCATCGGAGCATCGTGGGGCGTGATGTTGGTCACCAGATTGCCAAAGCGGTCAACTTTCAGAACTACTCCACGTAATGTGCTTCCATCCAGCGATTTCGGCTTGGGCGTATTGAAGCGTACGAAGTCTGTAATCTCATCGCCGAATTTGTCCGAATCCACGCCTTTGGCAAGCCATGCGGCAACGGGAGCAAAAATATCCCGCGCATGAAACGTGTTGCTGATGGGCTGCAGAGAATAATGCTCGGCCGTAACGTGGCGAATATGAAGTCGTTCTTCTTTGGCATAAATCATTGAGAGAACGCCGTTGTCGGGCGCGACGAAGTGGTGCCGGTCGCTGGTGACCAGAATCGGCCGACGCGCCGTCCCCACTCCAGGATCGACAACCACCAGGTGAATTGTGCCGGAAGGAAAATACGAATACGATTGGGCGATTGTGAGCGCTCCGTCCAATACATCGAAAGGCTGGACGGAATGGCTGATATCGACGATCTGAGCGTCGGGAACGATATTCAGAATAACGCCTTTAACGGTCCCGACGAAATGATCGTTGAGTCCGAAGTCGGTGGTAAGCGTAATGATGGACCGGTTCGGCAATTTGTACCTCGCGCCAAGACAGAGTTATGCCTTGAATGCCGAAAGTAACCTGTGGTCAAGGATGGAGTCAAGACACGGAGGTAATAAAAGCGGTGGTCAGAAAAAGGCGACAAAGGTTTTCGACGACTGAGAAGACGACTGAGCACCGCTACTGAATCTGGATATCGCCCGATCCGGTTTCAACGTCTACCGGCACGCCGCCGCCGCCCACTTTACCGCGGATTTCCTTTCGTCCAACCGACCCTTGCACAGTGTGAGGTTGGTCGACCGAGATGGAGCCGGAACTGGTGTGAGCCGCCAGATCAAAAGCCGCGCCAGACGGAATTTTCAGCTCCACCGAGCCTGAACCGGTGTGCAGATTCCATGCTCCGATGGGATTGCCTTCGGCAGCGATCGTGCCGCTGCCCGCTTTAGCATCTAGAGATCCACGTACGCCGCGGAGATCCATGCCTCCAGAACCTGTATCCACTCTGACGGAACCGGGTGCGGTCTGATGAAGCGTGATGTGTCCGCTGCCGCTGTCGGCGTCAAATCCGCCTGCAATCTCCTCCGCCTGGATCGAGCCGCTGCCGGTCTTCGCATGCACATTACCTTTGACCTGGTTGATCTGAATGTCGCCCGATCCCGTTTCGGCATGTACCCGTTCCCCAATGCCTGAAATTTTTAATGCACCCGAACCCGCCGTGACTTCCAGCGGTCCCTGTATCCCTTCGACGGTTTGGTTACCGGATCCACTCTCCACTCGCAGATCGGTCGCAGCCGGCACTATTACGTCGTAGCTGATCGAAATATTGTGACGCAAATCTGGATCGTCAATATGACCGATGCGAATATCATTTCCACTTTGCTGTATTGGTGGATTCTTTTCCAAGCGTTTGATCTTGTCCTCGCCATTCCCTCCGAACCATTCAGTGACCCGGATATGTCCGGTCACTTGAACCTGGTTAGAACTGCCGGTGCGTACCTCTACGTTGCCCGAACCTGTGGTCAGGTCCATGTGTACCGGTCCATTCACCGTCAGCGTGCGCTGAAAGGACCCTTCGCTGGCGGCAGCGACCGGGAGGACCTGAAAGAGAATTAGCGTCGCGACGGCAAAAGCGTTCGGCAGCCACAGACTTTTCGATCTTTTCATATGTTCCCCGCAATACGCTTTAGTGACAATCAGGCCCCTTACCGCACATTTCTTATTGCAGAACCACCTGGTCACCTTCTTTCAATCCGCTCAACAATTCGGTTTTGGCCCCATTTGAGATTCCAATGTTGACCGCCATTTTCTTTTTGCCTTCCTTAGCGCTGGGATCTGGAATCTCGACCGACGCTTTCTTGTCCTTGTCGTAGACGATTGCGCCCTCGGGAATTTGCAGTACATTCTTATGTTCTTCGAGAATGATTTCGGCATTTGCCGTCATCTCGGCTTTCAGCTCGCCACCAGGATTATTGATCGAAACGCGTACTTCAAAGGTGGTGACGTTATCTTTTTCCACGCCCATGGGGGAGATCTTGGTGACCACGCCGTTAAAGCTCTTGTCCTTGAAAGATTCCACCTTGATACGTGCTGGCTGCCCCAGGTAAACCCTGCCGATATCGCTTTCGTCCACCTTGCCTTTTACGTAAACGGAGCTGGTGTCACCCAACGTCATCACCAACGTAGCTGACGACCCGAGCACAAGTATGGAGCTGACCGCATCACCCATCTCCACGTCACGCGACAACACAACTCCATCAATCGGTGATTCGATGTCGGTGTAGCTCAGTTGTTCCTCAAGCTGCTTAAGATTGGCTCGATCTTGACCTAACTGTCCCTGGGCCTGCGCCATCTTTGCCTTCAAAACCGTAACCTGGGCCTTGGAAACGTTTTGCTTGTTTAGCGCCAACTCATAATTCTTTTGTGCATCCTCAAGCGAGGAAGTCGAGACAACGCCTTCCTTCGCCATGCCGACAGCCCGCTCGTAGGCGCGTTTCAGCAGCGGTACATCCGGTCCTTCAGCGTCCACTTTGGCACGCTCGTAATCAGCCTCGGTGCCTTTCACGTTGGCTTCGGCAGCCTCCACCGCGGCGCGAGATTGCTCCACCTGGGCTTCAATTTCTTCTTTATCCAATTGAGCTAAAAGCTGGCCTTTCTTGACCTTATCCCCGGCATCGACCATTAGTTTCTTGACGATTCCACTGGCTTTGCTCTTCACTTCAACTTTGGTGATGGGAGTGACCTTGCCGGTGGCAACCACACTCTTTGCGAGGTCGCCCTTTTCTACCTTCTGCAGCTTTGACGGGTCGATCTTGGTGCCGCCCCGGGTGGCCGCGATGAGGCCGCCGGCGATCACCAGGACCAATAGGAGGGCAATACTGCCATAGATCAGCTTTTTCTTTTTTTTCTTCCCGCTGACATTCCCGTTCACGTCTGCCTCCTGTGGTCGTCGCCTGTGTCAATGCTACTTACGAATCCAATCGTGGGTTAGTTCCAATAATTCCGCTGTCCGATTCAACCAAAGCAGGCTTATCTGCCCGGACACAACGAGTTAGACCCGTCAAGTCGTGAAATGGAAGCAGGAAATCCCTGGGGACACGTGATCGCACCGGACGTGCAAGGCGCAAGTATTCAACTGATTTTATAGGACGTTAGGATGTCCGGTCATGTCCTAATTTCTTTGCAATGTTAGAATTGGGCCTGCATGATTGCCTATGTGCTGCTGCGGGTGTTCCTGCTGCTGTTGCTGGTGGCAGCCAACGCTTTCTTCGCCGCCGCCGAGTTTTCTCTGGTTAGCGTGCGCGATACCCGCATCCAGCAGTTGATTGACGCCCGCCGCATAGGCGCCCGCATCGTTCAAAAGCTACACCGAAATTTGGACGAAGTGGTTAACGGAGTCCAGCTCGGCGTGACCATTGTCAGCCTGACCCTGGGATGGGTGGGTGAACCGCTGTTGGCACAGATGATGCTGGGTCCGGTACGAGACGTTCCCCATGCTTCCGTTTATGCACACGGCATCGCCATCGCTGTTTCCTTTGTTCTAATCACGTTCCTGCACGTTATTTTGGGCGAATTGGTACCTAAGTCACTGGCTTTGCAGCGCGCCGAGCAAGTGGCTCTAGCAGTAGCCGGCCCCATGGATGTATTTCTGACCTTGACCCGTCCACTTTTATTCGTAATGAGCCGGTCCGCAGGTTGGGTATTGCGAATTTTCGGGTCACGCCGCATTCGGCAAGGTCCAGTGCACTCTTCGGATGAACTGAAGCTGATCGTTACTGCGAGCCGGCAGGTGGGCGAGATTCCGCCATTTCAGGAAGAAATGATTCACAAGGCACTGGAATTGGACAACGTTACCGTCCGCGAAGTAATGGTTCCGCGCCCGGACATATTTTCGCTACCTGGAGATCTAACGATCTCTGATGCTCTCGGACGCGTAGTTGAGGAACAGCACTCCCGAGTCCCGGTTTACGATCCCCAACGCGGTCCCGAGCACATTATCGGAGTACTGTACGCCAAAGACCTGATGCGCTGGACTCGTCTTCGCCTGAGCGCCGCCCCGGATCAGCTTGTAGCTGCCCGGGTCTCGGCCATGCGCATCAGCCAGATCATGCACGACGTGTTGGTGGTGCCCGAAACCAAGGTTCTCACCGAATTGCTGGAAGAGTTCAAACAACGCAAGCGGCATTTGGCCGTGGTGGTGGATGAGTTTGGATCTACTGCCGGCGTCATAACCGTCGAAGATGTTTTGGAACAGATCGTTGGCGAAATCGAGGACGAGTTCGACGTCGCCCCACCGCAACAAGACCTGGTCGAAGGGAAGATCGCGGCCGTTCTCGAGGGATCAGCGAGCATCCGCGACCTGGAATCGCAGTATCAGCTTTCACTACCTCGCGACTCCGGTTTTGAAACTCTCGCTGGGTTTATCTTGGCCCGCTTGCAGAAGATTCCTCGTCAAGGCGAGAGTTTTGATTACGAGGGCCATCGCTACACGGTACAGACTCTCGATGGGCACCGCATCGCCAAAGTGAAAATCGAAAAACTTGAGCCCAAAGTTGCCAGCCAAGCCGCTTATTAAGCAGGACCGAGCAACACCTTTAGAGACTAACGACTGACCACTGACTATTGAACTTCTGATGCTCCACTATCTTTCCCTCCGCGTACTCTCTATGCTGCCGGTGGTATGGCTGGTCGTCTCGCTCGTATTTCTTTTAATTCATCTGGTTCCCGGCGATCCAATTCTGCAGATGCTGGGAGAAGGCGCTCCGGTCACCGATGTTCAGGCCGCCCGGCACGCCTATGGACTCGACCTTCCGCTGGGTCGTCAGTACCTAAACTACTGGGAAGGCGTCCTGCGCGGAGATTTGGGACCTTCTATACGCTTTAACCAGGGCGTAACTCACCTCATCGCCCAGCGCTATCCGTACACGCTGCAGCTTACCCTGGCTGCGCTGGTGGTAGCTGTGCTGCTCTCTGTTCCAGCGGGTGTAAGGTCGGCACAACGGCGTAACCGCTGGGATGACCGTCTGCTGAGTGTCGTCAGCCTGTTTGGTCTATCGTTTCCAAACTTCGCTTTGGGACCTATCCTCATTTTGTTTTTCGCGATTTACCTGGGCTGGCTTCCCGTCTCGGGTTCGGGAGGCCTGGCGCACCTGGTGCTTCCTGCGATCACCATGGGCGGGGCGCTCGCTGCTATCCTTACGCGAATGGTGCGCACGTCCATGTTGGAGGAGCTTGGCCAGGACTACATCCGCACGGCCCGGGCGAAAGGTCTCTCCGAACGTACGGTGGTTTATGGTCACGCCTTACGCAACGCGATGATTCCAGTGATCACTGTGCTGGGGCTGCAATTCGGTGCATTGCTTGCCGGCGCCATCGTGACCGAAACAATTTTTTCCTGGCCCGGCATCGGACGCCTGACTATCCAGGCCATTTCTAATCGTGACTATTACCTCGTACAGGGATGCATTCTGGCGATCGGGCTGACCTACGTCGCCGTGAATTTCATGACCGACCTGCTTTATTCGGTGGCGAACCCCAGGATACGCCAATAGCCGAGCCGGTTCGCGTTGTACAGGAAAAGTGCGAGACGAAAATTATCTTGTCCACCCTCTCCATTTCGTTGCCGCACGCCGCGCGTCATAACCCCCTCGCGGCCACCGGTGCCGTGTTGGTGGTGATTTTTATTTTCTTTGCGCTTTTTGCACCCTGGATCGCACCCCAAGACCCCGCTCATATCGATCTCCCCGTCCGTCTCTCTCCACCAAGTTCGGCACACTGGTGCGGCACAGATGAACTTGGTCGCGATATATTCTCTCGCTTGATCTTTGGCTCCCGTATTTCCATGCTCGTAGGAAGTTCCGTAGTCGCAGTCTCGCTTGCTCTCGGTCTGATCGTGGGGTCAGTGGCTGGCTACTATGGTGGCGGCATTGATCGTTTCGTTAACGTGGTGGTGATGAATGCGTTTCTTTCTTTTCCAGGAATTCTGCTGGCGATCGCTTTTATCGCATTCAGAGGCCCGGGAATTTTCAATCTGGTGCTGGCGTTGTCGCTTGGTGGATGGGTAGGATACGCGCGACTGGTTCGCGCACAAGTCTTGGCCGCTCGCGAGCGCGAGTTCGTTGAAGCCGCAAGGGCGCTGGGTGCAACCGACCTGCGGGTGATTGTCCGTCACATCCTCCCCAATATTATCCAGCCGGTAATTGTCCAGGCTGCCATTGGCATGGCGGGTGCCATCCTCGCTGAAGCCACCATGAGCTTCCTCGGCCTGGGTGTCGCCCCTCCCACCGCAAGTTGGGGTGCGATGCTCAATGACGGGCGTGCCCACTTGTTCGATGCTCCGCACCTCGTGCTTTTTCCCGCGCTCGCGGTGATGCTCGCGGTGCTCTCTTTTAATTTCATCGGTGATGCCCTGCGCGATTTCCTCGACCCACGGTCAAGAATTGAAGTTGGTTTGTAAGGCACGGGCCGCCGGATCTTTGGATATCTCTTTGGCGGTCATTTGTTGCAATCGCAGCCCGAAATTTGCCGACTCCCGGCTTGTCTTTGGTAACCCCTTCCTGCTCTCGCTCCGCGAAAATTGCTGCTAACAGCCACAACATTCTCTACGGGCTTGTGTTCAAAGAAACGTACGGCAAACCGCGGAAGCGAAGAAGAAGGGGAGACCATAATGAATATGAAAATTAAGGCGCTTATGTTGACCTCTGCTTTTGCAGGATTGTTGCTGCCTGCCACCGCTCAGACGAGCAGCACTGCTCCGGCAACCGCACCGGCTTCCATCAACCAACGCAAGGAAAATCAGCAGGATCGAATCGCCAATGGCGTGCAGGATGGCCAGTTAACTCCCGGCGAAACCCGTAATGTGGAGAAGAAAGAATCCGATCTGAATCATGAAGAACATGACATGCGTAAGCTCGACAATGGCCACCTCACAGCCGCTGACCGGGCAACGCTAAATCAGCAGCAAAACAAGCTGTCAAATAAGATTTATCAGGACAAGCACAATGCTCGCACTGCCAATACTGATCCTAAAACTGAAGTCGGACAGCGCCAGCGCCTTCAGCAGGAACGCATTGCTCAGGGCGTAAAGAGCGGCCAGTTGACTGCTGGTGAAACAGCTCATCTCGAGGGCCACGAGTCTGCCATCAATAAAGAAGTTCACAATGATCGCGCAGCCAACGGCGGGAAGCTGACACCAGCTGAACACCGGCAGGTCAACCGCCAGGAAAACCGCACATCGCGCGCCATCTACCGCAAAAAACACAACGGCCGGGTGCAGTAACCACTCTGCGCAAGCGTTGGCAGCGCCTCCGGAAACGGAGGCGCTAGCGATGTTGTAGATAAAGGCGTCCCAACATCGAAATCTAGTTGTCATTCCAACCGGTTTATGGGCACGACTCCGTTTCCACGCGCAGATCGCACGCCCCCGCTGGCTAACTCCGATTCGAAATGGCAAACGGGTTAACCGGTCGGTAAATCTCTCCTAACTCTCAGAAAACGCCGCAAATCCTGCTCTTGATTTAATTAGCAGATGGACATATAAATATAGCGATTTGTAATATAGCTATGACTTTGGCCGAAAAACTACGTTATTTGCGCGAGGTTGAAGGCACGCTCCGTGGATTGGGACGGCCCATGACTCAGCTGGAATTGGTGCAGGGCGTTCGCAAAGAACAGGGCAAGGGTATTAGCCAGTCCTATGTGTCGCAGATTGAGGGCGGGGCACGACGGCACATGACGCAATCCACGCGTACGTTGCTGGCAAAATTCTTTAAAGTGCATCCCGGATTTCTGGTGGACGACCCCGAGGGTTATCACACCGAGCTTGTGTCCGACCTGCGCACGACCGAAGGGAAACTCGACGTGTGGCTACTACAAGGCTCGGAGCGCTTCGCCAGCGATCCGCAAGTAAGCGAAGTGCTGATAAAGGCTGCGCGCGAAAAAGATACGCGTCGTTGTTTTCTCCTGTTAGGCGCGATTCTCGAGACTCCGGGCCTTGCCGATCGGCTGCTTGAAGCATTGCATCCGGAAATTGCGGCTCAGCGCTCGATTCGGGACAAAAAGGATGTCGCCAAAGAGGGAAGGCGGCGAATATGAACTGGGCAGACTTTTATTTGATCTGTTTCGCCATCGGATTTTCGTTCAGCTTGGTGGCGTTTCTCGCCGGAGGCTTGCGGTGGCATCTGCACATTCCACATTTTCCTCATGCTCCTGCGGTGCATCATGCGTCCACCCCCAGCAGTATCCCCCCGACCGCCCACAGCCCTTTCGGTGCGTCAACTGGAGAGGCAAGAGTGGCGCAGGGACACGCCTCCAACATTTCTGCCTTCAACTTCATCACGCTGACAGCCTTCCTGGCGTGGTTTGGAGGATCCGGCTACCTGCTGACTCGGTATTCCAGGGTCCAGGTTGCGTCCGGCCTTGTTCTTTCTGTTTTGGTCGGATTGGTCGGAGGCGGAATTATTTTCCTGTTTCTTAGCCGAGTGCTGATCTCGCCGGAAGAAGTGATGGATCCTGCGGATTACGAAATGGCTGGGGTGCTGGGAAGAGTATCGGTGACTATCCGGGAAACCGGGACAGGTGAAATTATTTACTCGCAGGCGGGCACGCGACGCGCTTGTGGCGCCCGCGGCGAAGACGGGAAGGCCATCGCCAAGGGAACGGAGGTTATGGTTACCCGCTACGAGAAGGGAATCGCCTACGTACGCCCGTGGTCAGAGATGTCGGACGAATTAACGTAGGCGTGAGCATCAGGCTCGAGCAAGAGATGGGGCGGCGTTCAACGCCAGGGAGAAATTGAATGGACAGCAAACTCTTTCGTGCACTGACAGCCGTTCTTTGGCTGGCCCTGCCGCTGACAGGTTTGCAGTATTGGTCAGTCTGGGATCAGTTGCCGGCCAGAATGGCCACCCATTTCGGAGTCTCGGGGCAACCCAACGGCTGGATGTCGCGTGAGACCTCACTCGCCTTCGCTCTCGTCGTAATGTTTGTTGTCCTGCTGGCGCTCACCTGGACGCTTACACGGGTTCGCAAGCCCGACGCTCTTGCCTGGTCTCTGATGGCGATGCTGTACGTCATAACGGGCGCATTGTTCAGCATCAACGCAGCCCTCATTAACTACAACATCGATGGACGCCCGCTGAACATCCTTCCGGCTCTAGGCCTCGTGTTCGTCGCATCATTCGCAGTAACGGTAATTGCCCTTGCAACCCGGCGCGGCGCTGAATTGCCTCGGCAATCCGATATCGTCGAGGCCGAAGAAGTACATGGCTCAACGTTTTGTGCCGTCGTTCTAATTGTGTTGACGGCGGTCGACCTGGGGGTAGTCGCCCTCATCCCGCTGCATGGACTTCGTTGGATTATGTCGCTGCCTGCCTTGTTGATGGTTGGGGCGGCGGCACTCGCCTGGAGCGGCTTTCATTATCGTTTCACCAGCCATGGAGTCGAGATTAGTACTCTCGGTTTTCGCCTGCGCTCCATCCCGTTGCAAAACATTAGGGCATATGCCGTTGCGCCGTGGAATCCAATGGCCGGCTATGGGATTCGTGGCGTTGGCGAACGGCGCGCATATGTGTGGGGCAATGCAGGGGTGCGCCTCATGCTATCCGATGGTGAAGTCTTCCTCGGACATCGTGAACCGGAAAAGATCATGAATGATCTGAACTTGATCAGACAGAAACAAGGAGCACCGGAAAAGGCATAAGGGACCGCTTCGACTTCTTTTCTGCTGAGCATGCACGGAGCGAAGTCGAAGTGTCCCCTTCGTGGTCGCCAGTTAGGTTGGGGCACTCGAAAGAGGAGGCAATATGTTCGGGATGTCACACATTTTCGAAATTTGGGTTTTCGTCGGGCTCGGAGTTATGACCATTCTTTTCCTGATGAGCGGCATGGCCAGGCTCTATCGCAAAGCCGGTCCCCATGAAGCACTCATCGTCTATGGGCTAGGCGGCACAAGGGTAGTGAAGGGACATGGCACACTTGTGTTTCCGATGGTGCAGATATGCCGTGAGCTCTCCCTCGAACTGATGTCGTTCGACGTGGCGCCGCAACAAGACCTTTACACCAAGCAGGGCGTAGCCGTGACAGTGGAGGCCGTGGCTCAAATCAAGGTCAAGTCCGACATGGAATCAATCCTGACCGCATCGGAACAATTTCTCACCAAGACAGATCAGGAGCGCGAAGGTCTGATCCGCCTGGTGATGGAAGGCCACCTGCGCGGCATAATCGGCCAACTCACAGTGGAAGAAATCGTCAAGCAGCCGGAAATGGTTTCCGATCGCATGCGCTCCACTTGTGCCGAAGATATGAACAAGATGGGGCTGGAAGTCATCTCATTCACCATCAAGGAAGTCCGCGACAAAAACGAGTACATCACCAACATGGGCAAACCCGATGTTGCCCGAATCAAGCGCGACGCCGACGTCGCCACCGCAGAAGCCGATCGCGATACGGCTATCAAACGCGCTCTGGCGCAACGCGAATCCGCCGTGGCAAGAGCACAAGCGGATCAGGAGCGAGTTTTGGCGGAAACGCTGTCCCTTGCGAAACAGGCGGAGGCGCAGCGCGATCTTGAAGTGAAAAAAGCGCAATACGTTGAAGTGACCAAACGGCAACAAGCGCAGGCTGACAAGGCCTACGACATTCAGACCAACATCATGCAACAGCAGGTCATCGCCGAGCAGGTGAAGGTGCAACAGATCGAAAAAGAGCAGCAAGTAAAAGTGCAGGAAGCTGAAATCAACCGCCGCGAGAAAGAACTGATTGCTACAGTCTTGAAAGGAGCGGAAATCGAGCGTCAACGAATCGAAACTCTGGCGCTGGCCGAAAGGCAACGCCTCATGTCGGAGGCCGACGGTCACGCATCGGCAATTCGCGCCCAAGGCGAAGCGGAAGCCGAGATTATCTTCAAGAAAGGCGAAGCTGAAGCCAAAGCCATGAACGTGAAAGCCGAGGCCTATCAGGAATACAACCAGGCCGCGGTGATCGACAAGCTGTTCACCGGCATGCCGGAGATTGTTCGCGCACTCGCCAGTCCGCTGGCCAACGTGGACAAGATCACTATTGTCTCAACCGGCAATGGCGATGCTTCCGGGATGAACAAAATCACCGGGGACATTGCCAAGATGGCGGCGCAGGTTCCGGCTTTATTCGAAACGTTGTCTGGAATGCCGATGTCCGAACTGCTGGGCAAGGTTCGCCAGATTGGCGATAAGCCGGCAAAGCCCGAGGCGCTTCCGTCCAATGGCGGAGCAGGGAAGTAGCCGGAATGATTGGTTCGTGGGGACGGGAGCAATCCCGTCCCGCGCTCCTTCACTTGGCTCAACTTTGTCATTCGGAGCGGGTTCGAGTCCGCGAGGAATCTGCGGGTTAGAGGCGAACAAGGATGAATAAACCCACGACGCAAATCGGTCTCGGCATAGCTCTCGGCGCTGGCATCGGCACCGCTACCGGTGTCTTTGCCGACACTCGCATCTGGCTGGCTGTGGGGATCGCGATCGGAGTTGTAATCGGAAGCAGTCTGCGCAGCTCTGACTGTGCCGAGTGCGAAGCTGTTCACAAAACGCACCAAGCCGAAGACTGATAGCAGACAGCCAAATAAAGGAGTCCATTATGGCATTACTGGAAAGAGTTTCCACGTTAGTACGCGCCAATCTCAACGACCTCGTCGACAAAGCCGAACATCCGGAAAAGATGATCAAGCAGGTGATCCTCGACATGCAAAACCAGTTGTTGCAAGTCAAAACTCAGGTTGCGATTGCAATCGCCGATCATCACCTGTTGGAAAAGAAACAAAAAGAAAACGAAGACAAAGTGGCCGAGTGGATGCGCAAAGCAGAATTATCGGTCGACAAGAAGCAGGACGATCTGGCACGCGCCGCGCTGCAGCGGGTAGAAAGTTATCGCGACCTGAGCCAGGGTTTTGCGGAGCAAGTGGTCGATCAGAAAGCCCAGGTTGAGAATCTCAAGACAGCCTTACGTCAACTCGAGCGGAAGCTGACCGAGGCGCAAGCCAAAGCCGACCTTCTCATCGCGCAGCACCGTCGCGCACGCGCAGTCGGCAAGGCCGGCGACGCGAAGATGGCGGCGGGAAACGGCGCAAGCGCAAGCGCGTTCGACCGCATGAAGCGCAAGGTCGCGCACGCCGAGGCTCACAGCCAGGCGAAATCCGAAATTGCGGCAGACGACGTTGAGGAACGACTGGCAGCCCTCGAGAAAGAAGATCGTATCGAGCAATTACTGGCGGAACTAAAGACAAAGCGCGGGGTGTAGAAGGTTGACTGGTTTGTTTTACCCGGGTGCTCCACGCTTTGCCGATTTTGCGCGAGCGGACAAACTATTCCGGCGCTCTGCAATTGTTGGCGACGAAACGCCCCGTTAGCCAAGGTGTTTATCGAAAAAAAGACCCGGCTGCGGCTAGGCGCTGGCCTTGTCAACCAAAGGCAGCACGGGCTCTTCGTTAGTCTTCGCCGTAGCGGTGTCCAGTTCCAGTTGTTCCTGGCCGCTCAACGCCGTAACTCGTCCGCGATACGTCTTTAAGTGTCGCTGCGCGGTATCAAAAGCTTCCTGAGCCTTGTTCAGGTTCTTTCCAACGTTTTCAAACTGATTCTGGAAGTGATCAAAGGATTTTTGCGCCTTCGCCAGTTCTAGACGGCTCTTCTCAAATCGGCTGGCGACTTCGTACCACTTGTGCACAAGAGCGATCGTCTGCAACGTCATCAGCAAAGTATTTGGCGACACGGGAAACACGTGTTGCGCGTTGAGCCAGTCGGCCAATTCGCGATTGCGAACGGCTTCCATGTAGAGGGTTTCGCTGGGCAGATACATCAAGGCGATATCAGTAGTGCCATGTTCAGGCTGAATGTAAGCCTTGATCCGCCGGGCTTCGACCTTCATCACGCGAATAAATTCGTGCCGCGCGACAGCGATTTCTGCCTCGACGTTGCTCTCAAACAATGCCAGAACCTGTTCGCGAGGAAACTTGGCGTCAATCGGCAGTCTGCGGTCCGGAAACTGGATGACGGCATCGGCCCGTCCGTTGCCATCGCCGGCTGAAGACTGAATCTCAAACATGTGCGCTGGCAGAAAATCCGATAGCAGCCGTTCCAGGCTGGCCTCACCGAACTGGCCGCGCAGATGAGGCAGCTTGAGCATATTATTCAAATCGTTGATGGAATGACCGAGCGCGCCCACTTCGCGCAACTGTTCTTCCGCCGCCTTCAAGTGTTGCTGAACTTTCTCAAACTGCGCGAATCCTTCTTTAATATTCTGGTCCAGCTTTTGCTGCACCTGGTCGGTGATCGCGAGCAACTTCGCATCCACCCGGTCACGGATTGATTCAAGGCATTGCGCGGTCTTTTGGTTGAGATTTTCAAATTCAACTTTAAGTTGCGAGGTCGTCAACGCGAGTGAGTTATTCAGTTCCTCACGCGCGTGTCGTAGATCCTGCGTTTGCTCGCGCCGTCCGCCCGCCAGTTGAGCCTCGACCGATGTACGGATCTCGGTGAATCCCTGGGCTAAACGGTCGCTTACTCCCTGGCGCAAATCGCCCTTGGTGCTTTCCAGGCGAGCCGCCATATCAGTCGTAGCGTTGGCGAAACTGCGCGATAAATATTCTCGCAAGGAGGCCGATTCCTTCGCCAGTTGCGCCAGTTCGCCGGGATGAGATGAACTGGTTCCGCGACGCCAAAGCGCAATTGCGACCGCCAAAAGTACGAGGTTGAGACCGATAACCAGGATCAAAAGAAAACTTTCCATGGGATTGCCTTGATTTTAGATAATGTTGTGAGAGAAGAAAAGGAGAAAGTTCAACTCTTTCGCCTTGCCTGTGGTGATTGAACCTATGCTAACCTGCCAACACGACATTGTTCGGCTTTTCCATGGACGCTTCCCCGGAAATCCGCGTTGGTACTGCCGGTTGGGCTTATAAGGATTGGGAAGGCGTGTTTTACCCGCCCGGCATGCGGCATCGCAAACAGCATCCGTTGGACATTCTGGCCCGCTGTTTCGACACCGTGGAGATCAACACATCTTTTTACGGACATATCAAACCTCATCTGGCCAAGCTATGGGTTCGCGCGGCAAAAGCCGTGAACCCGGATTTCATGTTTACGGCGAAACTGCACCGTTCCTTTACTCACAATCCGATGGCGGTGATGGAGCCCACCTCTGCGGCTTCGATTCGGCCCAACGATGAAGACGAGGCTCTGGCACGCGAAGGTCTCGAAGCGCTGGCTGGAGAAGGGAAGCTCGGTGCGCTGCTGATTCAGTTTCCGGTTTCGTTCAAAAACACGTCACTCAACCGGGAGTATCTGGAAAGGCTCTTGCGACAGTTCATCGAATATCCGCGCGTCGTGGAAGTTCGTCACGAAAGCTGGGACGATCCTGATACCATCAATGATTTCATGCAGAAGAATGTGGCCTTCTGCAATATCGATCAGCCGCTGATCGGACGTGCTCTCGTGCCTACCGAGCATGTGACTTCCCCGGTTGGCTATGTGCGCCTCCACGGAAGAAATTACGAGCAGTGGTTTCAGGCGGAAACCTGCGCCGATCGCTACGACTATCTTTATACGGAATCCGAGCTTGCAGGATGGAAGGAGAGGGTCGTCCGCATCGCCAAGAAAGCGGAAGTCACTTATGTCGTGACCAACAATCACTTCCTTGGCAAGGCCGGAGTAAACGCATTGCAGTTAAAGAATATTCTGACCGGACGGAGAGTAAAGGCTCCCGAGACGCTACTGGCACACTATCCCGCCCTGAACCAGATAGCCGACCCACTTGATGATGACGGTGACAGCCCGAGGCTGCCCTTGCGGGCCTAGGTGGTTTTCTATTTCGAAACGGGCTCTGAATGTACCTGCGGCGAGACTCTCGCGCCTGGATTGCGTTACCGCACCACCAATTCTTCCTTCGCAGCGTAGTGTGATTCAACGTAGTCATCCAAAATCTGGATGAACTCGGGAACAATCTTGTCGCCTTTCAACGTGGTAAACAGACGACCATCGACGTAGACCGGCGCTTTAGGCTCTTCGAATGTGCCCGGCAATGAAATGCCAAGACTCGCATGCTTGGATTCGCCCGGACCGTTCACGATGCAGCCCATCACGGCGACTTTCATTTCCTCGACGCCCGTGTAACGTCCCTTCCACACCGGCATCTGATCGCGCAGGTAAGACTGAATCTGCTGCGCCATCTCCTGGAAGAACGTGCTGGTGGTGCGTCCGCATCCCGGGCAAGCCGTGACCTGTGGAGTGAAGCTGCGAATGCCGAGCGATTGCAGAATCTGTTGGCCCACGCGAACTTCCTCGGTCCGATCGCCTCCGGGAGCTGGGGTGAGCGAAACCCGAATGGTGTCCCCAATGCCTTCCTGCAACACCACGCCCATCGCGGCACTCGAGGCGACAATTCCTTTCGCGCCCATGCCAGCCTCGGTGAGCCCGAGATGCAGCGGATAATTGCAACGTGATGCGAGCGAACGGTACACATCGATCAAATCCTGCACGCCGCTGACTTTCGCGCTGAGAATAATCTGGTCCGGGCGCAATCCGTATTTTTCAGCCAGTGCGGCCGAATTCAGAGCGCTGACAACCATCGCTTCCATGGTAACTTCGCGGGCGTCTTTGGGTTCGGCTAGAAGCGAATTCTCGTCCATCATGCGCGTCAAAAGCGCCTGGTCGAGCGATCCCCAATTCACGCCGATGCGAACCGGCTTTTGATTCTCCGCCGCTACCTCAATCATCGTGCGGAAATTGTTGTCATCCTTACGGCCTATTCCCACGTTACCCGGATTGATGCGGTACTTCGCCAACGCCCGCGCGCATTCCGGAAATTTTTTGAGCAGAAGGTGCCCGTTGTAGTGGAAGTCGCCGATGATGGGAACGCTAACGCCCTGCTGTTCGAGTTGCTCGACAATCGGCGCAACGGCTGCCGCAGCCTCTTCGTTGTTAACGGTGACGCGAACCAGTTCAGATCCCGCCCGAGCCAGCGCCGCAATCTGCTTCACTGTAGATGGGATGTCAGCCGTGTCGGTGTTGGTCATTGACTGCACCACAACTGGTGCATCGCTGCCAACTCGCACTCCGCCAACCACGGCGGTGACGGTTTTTCTACGTTGAATATTAGCCATCGGAAACATCTAGTTTAACACGGGAAAGAGAAACCTCCGGCTGTCAGACTATGAAAGCGTCGGCACTTAAAGTCCGCAGAATGAGAAGGTTAGTTAGGGCGGACCCAGATTGAATAGCACATGCTGCTGGCGCGAGCGCAACACATGGCTCGGCGCAGATAAGTTCAAGAAGCCGACAGCCGAAGGCAGATAGCTGACAGCTTCCTTTAAGGCATTCTCCCCATAACGCCAGGCAGCATCTTCGCCACGTCGTTATAGATCACCATGACCGCGAACAAGACCAGAAACACAAATGCCGCCTGATAGATCCGCTCTTTGATACGCAGGCTGATATCTCTGCGGATAATACTTTCGACGAATAATAGCAGGATCACGCCGCCGTCCATGATGGGAATAGGCAGCAAATTGAAAATGCCCAGGTTCAGGCTGATCCCCGCCGTGAGTTCGAGCAATGGTGTCCAGCCCTTTTTGCTGGCCGCCTGTCCTGCAGCGCGTCCGATACCGATGGGCCCTTCGATCGAACGAATCGAAATCTTACGTTGCACCATTTTTTCGACCAACTCCAGAATCAGCAGCGATCCCTGCTTGTTTTGCTCCAGGGATTTGCGGAAAGCGGCCACCAGGGGTAACGACGTTGTCTTCATGGGAGCGCTGCCAATACCCACGCGGTAACGCGAATCACCCTTGACGTCCGTCAGTTCCGGAGTGACGGTAAAATTCAGCGGTTTCCCGTCGCGTTGAACCGTAATCTGGATCGGCTTGTCCTTGGTGTGCTTCAAACTCTCGATCATCGCTTCCAGGCCGGTGATCGGTTGACCGTCTACGCTGATGATCTCATCGCCTAGTTTCATGCCAGCCTTCTCGGCGGGCATTCCTGGCTCAAGAACCGTGATCGGGAAGCTTGCTTCTTTAGGCGCCCATCCCGCGGAACCCATCTGGTTGGGGCCATAAGCCTCCGGGACGATGTTCTTTGAAATCATCTGCCCGGCACGCTCAATCTTCACTTCAAGAGGCTGGTTGGGATTCAACGCCTCTCGCGGAATCACCTGTTCCCAGGTGGGATTCTGTACTCCGTCAATGCTTACAATGCGATCCCCGGCTTGAATCCCCGCTTTGGCGGCAGGCGTGTCCGGAATCACCCAACCAATCACCGCCGGCTCGTCCAGCACCGCGGGATATTCGTAACGCACCATGTACACGCAGGTAAGCAGACCAATCGCAAACAAAATGTTCATGCTGGGTCCGGCAATGGCAATCAGGAAACGGTGCCATCGCGGATGCGACATGAACTCCCCGGGATCGCCGCTACGCTCATCCATCGGGTTCTCGCCGCTCATCTTGACGTAGCCGCCAAGCGGCAACGCATTGATGCGGTAATCCGTCTCGCCTCTTTTAAAACCGAACAGCCGCTTTCCGAAGCCGATGGCGAATTGCTCGACGCGAACACCCAGCAGCTTGGCCACGGCGAAGTGGCCGAATTCGTGAATAAGGATCATGAATCCAAGAATCACGCCCACAGCAAGCACAGCAGTTAAGAATCCAGACATATAAAGTTGTTTTACTCCACCCGTATTGCGCTCGATAACGAGCGCGAACCGCCTGACCCGTCAACTAGTTGGCTAACCCGTGCGCGGGCCATTGCCCGTGCGTCTGAGTCCGCTTTCAGCACCTGACTAATAGATTCTAACTTGCCGGTTTCCGTTGCAGAGAGAACCTCTCGAATGATTTTAGGGATGTTGTCAAACTCAATATCGCCTTGCAAGAAAGCCGTCACCGCTACCTCGTCCGCAGCATTGAGTGCAACAGTTTTCGCACCCCCAGCCTCGGCGGCCTCGTAAGCCAGACCTAGACAAGGGAATTTTTCCATATCCGGTGGCAAGAATTCGAGGTGTCGTAAGTCCATGACCGGCAAGCGCATAGCTGACACAATCCGTTCCGGATACGTCAAGGCGTACAAAATCGGCAGCCGCATGTCGGTCACAGAGAATTGAGCAAGTATGCTGCCATCGACAAACTCCACCATGGAGTGAATTGTGGATTGCGGATGCACCATCACTTGCACTTTACTGGGCGGCAAGTTGAACAAACGGCAAGCCTCAATCACCTCGAATCCCTTATTCATCAGGGTTGCGGAGTCGATTGTGATCCGCTGCCCCATCTTCCACGTGGGATGATTCAAGGCCTGCTCGACCGTGATTGCAGAAAACTGGGACTTCGGTGTGTAAAGAAACGGCCCGCCCGAGGCCGTAAGCCAGATGCGCTCTACTTCCTCCATCCGGCCGCCACGGAGGCATTGATGTACAGCGTTGTGTTCGCTATCGATGGGTAGCAGCGGTTTACCCTGCCGCCGCGCCTCGGCCGTAATCAGTTCTCCGGCCGCCACCAGGCATTCCTTGTTGGCCAATCCAACCGTCTTGCCAGCCTTGACCGCTGCGTAAGTGGCCTCCAGGCCCGCCACCCCAACGATGGCGCTAACCACGAAATCCACCTTCGGATGAGTGGCCACCTGCACGCCGCCTTCCGAGCCGTGTACGACTTCAATTCCTTTCACTCCGGCGGTCTGCAGATGAGATCGGAGAATCTCGGCATCTACTTCAGTGGATATCGAAATCAGTTCCGGCTTCCATCGCCGAGCCTGTTCAAAAGCGGCTTCCACGTTGTGGCCGGCCGCCAGGGACACAATCTCAAAGCGCTCCGGATACGACTCGACAACACTCAAAGTACTGCGGCCGATTGAGCCTGTAGAACCCAGGATGGCGATACGTTTCATGAGAAAAAATTGGGTGGGGCGCTCTGCCGGGGGGATGACCTACTGCAACACGCGCCAAGCCGCATAGTACCACAGCACCGGCGCGGCAAAGAGCAACGCGTCAACCCTGTCCAGCATGCCCCCATGTCCCGGTAAAAGTGTCCCCGAATCTTTCACTCCTGCACCACGCTTTATCAGCGATTCCACTAGATCACCGAGTTGCGCCGCCGCATTGATTGCGGCTGACAGCAACAGTATTGGCCATAGAGCCGGTTTCTCCAACGCAAATAAGCCGTCTCTCTTTTCGATGAGGTGAGCATTCAGAAGTGCGGAACTGATTGGAAGAGCGTACTTGTAAAGCAACATGCCCACCACCAGACTCGCGATCAGCGAGGCCAGCGTTCCTTCCCAGGTTTTTCGCGGGCTGATGCGCGGCGACATCAAATGACGCCCCAAGGAACGTCCCACAAAATATGCAAAGATGTCACCTGCCCAGACCAGTAAAAGCAGATACAAAAGCAGGAATGCCCCCGATACTTGCTCCCGAATCTGCACCAGAAATCCCAGCGGCAGAGCAACGTACGCGAAACAGAACGCAGAAACCATCGCGGCGGGGAACGCGGTGCTGAGATCGTTTCGTAACATTCCGATCACCAGGAACACAAACGGCGAAATAACTGCCGCAAACGCTACGCTGCCGGCAAATACTGCCGTCGACAGTAGCGGAGTCTCATGTCCGGGATTCACCGCGAGAAACAGAAAGAACAGTCCTACGAAGATATACGTTGGCCAGGGAAAAGGCTTGATCTTGTAGGCTTCGGATAGTTTCAAGAGTTCCTGCGTCGCCAGCAGTGCGACCAGGGCAGCCACCAAAGCAAGTACGGGCACCGGCGCGCGTAGCACCAACCCAAGAACAATGGGGATCAGGAGAACCGCGGTGAGGACTCGTTTCAGTAGTTGCAAACCGAGCTAACCCCGGCCCGATTTCGAAGGATGGTGGCCAGATTGATGCTTTGCGTGAGGAGAACCGTGTCCATTTGTCGTGTCCCCAGCCAATCCCCCATAACGCCGCTCGCGTTTCTGATATTCAGCAATGCCCTCCAGAAGATGCAGCCCTCGAAACTCTGGCCACAGGGTCGGCGTGACGTAGATTTCCGCGTAAGCCAACTGCCATAGGAGGAAGTTGCTGAGTCGCATCTCGCCGCTGGTGCGAATCACAAGATCGGGATCAGGCAGATGGCGGGTGTACAGATTTTGTGAAACAGCGTCCTCGTCGATCTCCAAATGTTCGAGACCGCCGTTGCGTGCGGCTGCGTCTACGATCGAACGGAATGCGTCGACAAGTTCCGTCCGCGCACTGTAATTAAGAGCCAGCGTCAGCACCATCCCACTATTATGAGCGGTCGCCTGCCGCGCCCATTCCATCTTTTCCTGCACCGATTCTGGAAGTTCGTGTTGTCGTCCAATGTACTCAAGCCGGATGTTGTTCTTGTTCAGCGTGGGAACTTCCGCCTTCAAAAAGCGGCACAGCAGGCCCATCAGAAAATCTACCTCGCTCCGCGGACGCTTTTTCCAGTTCTCTTCGGAAAATGCATAAAGCGTCAGTGACGGAATTCCTATTCGCGCCGCGGTTTCGACGGTCGAACGTACCGACGCTACTCCCGCCCGATGCCCAGCCACGCGCGGCAGATGCCGGCGGCGGGCCCACCGGCCATTGCCGTCCATGATGATTGC
The DNA here is from genome assembly GCA_963706335.1 of Terriglobia bacterium. Lineage (GTDB taxonomy): Bacteria > Acidobacteriota > Terriglobia > Terriglobales > Acidobacteriaceae > JAIQFF01. The sequence goes on along the minus strand of CAVPME010000019.1, from coordinate 84,481 downwards.
GATGTGTCTTGGGAGCCGCGCCGGATCGAGCCGATGATAAACTTCCGCTTCCTTGCGATCCAACCCGACAGGAATCGTCGCTTGCAAGCTAACCTCTTCTGTTTGTTGACGCTAACATAGGGGAGCGGCGCTTGCAATGATACCAGAGTGTCGTAGTGGCACCAAAGCCTGTGGCGCGGGCCTCGCCCGCGAAGTCTCAACCAGAGCCGAAGAGAACGGAATTGAGATGATTTCTGCTAAATGGCTCTTGCATTATCATGAACACCAAAGGGGCGCTCATGAACACTATAACTTCAAACGCTTTTGCTCCGACCGCCGACACTGTATCGAAAATTGAGGCCGTCATCGCAGCTCTGCCGGAGTCGTGGAACTGTCACGACATGGTGGCCTACGCTTCCCACTTCACCGAGAATGCCGATTTCATCAACATCCTCGGCATGCACTGGCGGGGTCGGCCGGCAATCGAAGCGCAACACATCGCGATTCACGAGACCATCTTTCGCAATAGTCAGCTGCAGGAGTTGAACCACACCATCCGATTTCTGACACCCGAAGTTGCGGTCGCCCACGTTAATTGGCAAATGACCGGTCACGAAATCGGTCCGAGCAAAGATTGGCAGCCCGCCACCGTGCGTAAAGGCGTCTTGTCCGCAGTCTTGGTGCTTGAGGGCGAAACCTGGCGAATTACCGCGCTCCACAATACCGACATCGTCCGCATTCCAGCCCTTGGAGTGCCAGAAGTCGGCAAGTAACATTGACAAACCGGCCTGCATAAGACCGTTATCGAAGAACTCGTTTCTCTTTTGTGTTTCAAACTGACCCATCACTGAAGATTCGGGAGGCCTCAGTTTGAATCCTTGGGTTTGGCAAACCGTCCAAAGATACAATAAGTCGCAGCAAAGACTAGACCGAAGGTCAAACATTCGGCGAGCACTAGTTACGGAATAATCAACATCCAGCGCAGCTGTTGCGGGTCCGCGAATATCCAGACGCGCTGGAACGCCTTGAGCAGGTTGCCGGCAACATAGAATTCCTCACGCCATTAACTCTCCCGACATCGTAATTGGTATCTGTTTGACAGATGATCGCTGGCACCACCCTTTACACGTCCCGTGGCCTGCATTATCCTCGCGCCCATGAACCGACGACGATTCCTGCAGGCTACCGCCGCCAGTGCCGCCACCTTCGCCTTCTCTCATCACTCCCTCGCTGCCGATAATCCCGACCTCGCAATTATTCAGAAGGAAATCGAGAAGCGGCACGACGAATCGGTGCAGCGTCTGCAGCAGTGGATTCGCCAGCCCTCCATCGCTGCGGAGCGCCGTGGTATGGACGAAGGTTGCGCCCTCGCGATGCGCATGCTGAGCAACGCCGGCTTCAACCAGGTCACGAAGATTCCCACCGACGGTCAGCCCGGCATCTTTGCCACGCTCGATGCGGGAGCTCCGCGCACCGTCGGCATCTATTTCATGTACGACGTCAAACAAGTTGACCCATCGGAATGGTCATCCCCACCGTTCGAAGCCGCGATCGTCGAAAAACCTGGCTTGGGCAAGGCCGTGGTAGGGCGCGGCGCGGTAAATCAGAAGGGGCCCGAAGCGTCGTTTCTTGCGGCATTGCATGCGATACGGGGGGCAGGCCGCAAACTTCCCGTGAATCTTGTTTTTGTAGCCGAAGGTGAAGAGGAAATCGGTTCACCGCACTTTCCTCAAATCGTTCGTCGCCCGGAAGTGCTGGCCGCTCTGCGCAAGTGCAGCGGCGTTTATATTCCCTCTGCCGAACAGGAGCTCGATGGCAAAGTCACTATGACGCTCGGCGCGAAAGGTGTGGTAGAGCTAGAACTCGTTTCCAGCGGAGAAAAGTGGGGACGGGGCCCGCGAAAAGATGTGCACTCCAGTCTGAAAGCTATGATGGACAGCCCGGCGTGGCACCTGGTAGAGGCCCTCTCGACTCTAGTCTCGCCCGATGGCAACACCCCGGTGATCGAGGGCTTTGCAGACAAGGCCCGGCCTCTGTCCGCGGCGGAAAAGAAAATGATTGCGGAGGCTGCTAGTCGCCTCGATGAGAATGTCGCGAAGAAGCAGTACAGCGTCGACCACTGGATGCACGATGTCGGCTATAGGGAAGCCCTCGAGATGTTACAGTCGCGGCCTACAGTGAATATCGAAGGGCTGGTGGGTGGCTATACCGGGCCGGGCGGAAAAACCATTCTTCCGCATCGCGCGGTCGCCAAGATGGATTTGCGACTCGTCCCCGACATGAAAGCCGATGAGGCCGTAGCGTCGCTGAAAGCGCATCTTGCGAAACACGGATTCGGTGACATCGAAGCGAATATGACCGGAGGCTATGATCCGACCAGCACTTCGGCCGACACTCCATTGATTCGCGCCCAGGTGGCCTGTTATCGAAGCAACAAGATCGATCCCATTATTATGCCGCGCAGCGCTGGATCCTGGCCAGGATACGTCTTTACCGGCGATCCGTTGCGCCTTCCCGCTGGCCACTTCGGTATGGGTCACGGCAGCGGAGCCCACGCCCCCGACGAGTACTACGTAATCGAATCAACCAATCCGGCCGTGCAGGGAATCGATGGCGCAGTACGTTCGCACGTCGAATATCTTTATGAGCTTGCGACGATCTAGGATAGCTGTCATCGAGTAGCGCGGGCGTCCCGCCCTCCCAAAAGGTGGTTGTCCAGGCCTGATTCGGCGGGACGGATTCCTCGAGCTGCCAAGACAAGCGCCATGTGCCGACTGGTCGGCACCTCGCTCAAGCTTAATCTTCACAGCCACTTGCGGACCTCAAGCCGAGGTGTACGTACAAACTAACATTTAAAGAATGCTCCACATGGAGCACTTCCGCCTTTTCGAGTCGTCAAGCGGGCGGCGCCCGCGCCACACAAACCTAACTTACCTGGATTCTTCGGGAACGACTTTCAGTTCGAGCTTGTCAGTCCAACGCAGAACCGTGAGCGTGCTGCTGACACCCACTCTTGCGTCGGTGAGCAATCGATGCAAGTCGTCTACGCCGGCGACGGGCTTGCCATCGAGCGCCACGATCAAATCGCCCTCGCGTAGTCCTGCTTTTTGCGCCGGACTGCCAGCCGTCACCGAACTTACTACCACGCCCGTCTCTTGCGGCAGGTTGTAGAAGCGGACCAGCCGGCGATGCAGCGGGACAGTCTGAGCTTCTACTCCAATGTAGCTTCGCCGAATCCTTCCGTCTTGGAGAAGGCGCCCCGCCACGAACTTGGCAGTGTTGATCCCAATCGCGAAGCACAATCCCTGCGCCCCCATGATGGTTGCGGTGTTCACTCCGATCACGTGCCCATCGGAGGTCACCAGCGGGCCGCCTGAATTCCCTGGATTCAAAGATGCGTCGGTCTGGATAACATCGTCGATCATCCGGCCGGAGTAGGAGCGCAACGAGCGTCCCAAGGCGCTTACGACGCCTGCCGTTACCGTGTACTGAAAGCCATATGGGTTGCCGATTGCGATGGCCAACTGTCCAACGCGCAGCTTTTGCGAATCTCCCAGCGGTGCGGCGATAAGGCTTGGTGCGTCGTTGTTTGGAATGTCCACGCGTACGATCGCCAGATCGGTAGAGGGATCGTCCCCGATAGTATGGGCAGGGAAGCGCCGTCCGTCAGCGAATGACACCTGAATTCGAGTTGCATCGTGAACGACGTGGCTATTAGTGAGGATCAGGCCGTCCGGTGTGAACACGAACCCTGAGCCCCCGCCTTGCCGTTCGCGTGGCTCTCCTGATCGACTCCGGGCGGCCTGGGCAACGTCGATCTTCACCACCGACGAGCTAAGCTTTTCCGCGGCTCCGACGACAGCCTTCGAATAAGCGTCAAGCAGGGGAGAGTCGTCTAATACTCGGGCCGGCGACGGCTGCACAACGGGTTCTGAATAATCCGCAAGCCGGATATAAATTTGCTTGTTGATCCATGAGTGCTAGATGAAAGAAACGACGGCCGGGATTCAGCCCGGTTTAAACGGATGCAGAGGTTATTGCTTGGGGCGCAGTTTGGTGGCTGCGTTGGGAAGGATGCAGGCGTCGGAAGCATCGGCCAGAGACTTCTGCAGCGCCGCGCCGACAGGCGGCAAGGTCGCTCGGGCGTCATTAGCTTTTGCATTCCCTCGAATAATTCGCGCTCTTCTTTACGAATGTGAGAAGCCATCTTCTCGACGAGAGCTTGCAGTCCGGCCACTTGAAGAGAACGGGAGGCGGCTCGTGAAAAGAAAGTGCGCAGCATCGCATGACCGGTAAGAAGTTCCCGTACGAGAGGTTGCAGTTCCGGATAACCGTGCGGCGGCGGGAAACAACTCGTTTTCTTCCGCCGCAAAGTGGAACGTAATTTCCTGTTCGAAGATCTGCTGGATCTCCGCCTGCCATGCCTCGAGATCGACGTCACCCGCCTGGATGGCGCGATCGAGGCGCACGCACAGCGCCAGGCAGTGCTGGTGCTGGTGTGAAAGCGGAATCAGATTCTTATCACGAAGCATTTCTTTATTTTCGGTGCAAGACTGTCAATTGAGCAACCGGGTCCTTCCGGCCCGGTAACTGCCGTCACATGTTAATTTGGAATGACTCTGGCGTGAATCGACTCTCAACGCAGTTATCGTCGCAGATTCAGACGCCGGCTGCCGTACGATCTGGGACAACTCCTTTACTGCCGGACGCAACGTCAGCCAGTCTGTGCGCACGCTGTCCCACTCCTGGATCAGAATTTTATACGACTCGAAAAACTGCCGGATTTGTGCACGTTCCCATCCCACAGTTTCTTCGAGAATGGGCAGCAGCACTGCCAGGGCATTAGTGCTGAGCACTGTCCGTCTTGGCTATCTGCGAGACGTGCTTCGCTTCCGAGACTGCGATAGTAAAGCCGTCTCGCATTTTAACGTGCAGCATTACATTGATGTCCGAACTGCCGTCGCCGGTGTAAATAATGTGGTCCGGTCCGATCTGCAATTCGGCCTGCAACTGGTCGAGCGCGGCCACTTTGCCATAGCCGGCCGTCGCGCGAACCAGAGATTCTATTTCGCCCTTCGCGTTATAGACAAATTCGGTGCCGTAAATGTGGTCGCGGGGCACAATGCCTTCGAGCGCTGACTGAATCACTTCCACCGGCGACGCAGACAAGCACGTAGAAAGTCGAAGTGGTAACCGTCCACGCCGTTCTTGAGAATCTGGTAGAGCAGTTCGATATTGTCCTTCAGGCGAATGGTCTTGCCGACTTCGTACAGATGTTGTTTGCGCACGCGGGCGCGGAATTCGGGATCGTGCAGCAACAAATATGACAACTCGGCGCCCTGCTGCACCAGGTTCAGTTTGGCCATACCCTGCGCCTTTCGTTCGAACTCGGCGGTCGGGATACCTACCAGTTCGCTCAACACATAGCCCGAATCGTCGAACGTCAGGGTCTGGTCGAAATCACTGGCGAAAAGGTAACGTTTTAATGTGTTCTCGCTCATACAACATTAGATTCCGCAGAGACCTGGTCGGCCCATAAATTACATTGATGGTGGTGATTACCAAAGTGATGAGCCGAGAGCTCCTTTTAATAGCGGTTCAGGAGCGGTTTGCTATGCAGAGAGTATCCATCGGTGCCTTTACTAAAACGGCTCGACCATTGAGAATGGTGTATCGCCCGCAGTGCGGAACTGCAAACAAGTAACAAGTCTAAATGGTGATGCCCGAACAGCGGGCAACAGGAGCAGGTTGAACTATGGCAGCTACCGGAGAACTCATTCGCCTCATTAATTACGTCGACGACATCAACACCACGCTCCGCCGCATCACTGCCTCCATCCCTCTGATGGATGCAGACGAGCGCAAGCGACTCGGCGAGAACATACGCACCGCCAGCACCAACCTGAACGCCGTATGCTGGGACAACTGGAAAAAGGGCAAGCGTGTCCAAGGTCCGGTCCGTGGTCGGTGCCGTCGGTGTCATCGGAGCCGGCAAAGCGGGCCGAAGTATTGCGCTGGCGACGGCGCAGGCGGTTATCGCACTATCCTGGAGGATCTTTTACCCAACGCCCTGCGCCGGGCGGAAAGCGAACTTGCGTGCCAGTCTGGATGAATCCGTGAAATTCGCCTAGAATTTCCGCGAACGTCGCGGGCTGCCGCTTTGTCCCGTCTCGAATTTGCCGGTAGTGTCGAAGAGGCTGCGCGTGCAGGCCGATCTGCGTCATTGAAGCCGGTCCGGAAGAACTGGAATCGAAGATCGAAATATTCACCCTGCTCGACAAGATTTGCCGGCCCGGCACCATTCTTGTTTCCATCCTTGGCTCGCTCAGCATCAGCGAAATCGCGCGAGTCACCTATCGAGCTCGACAATGCCGGGATTGCGAATTTCGCATGGCATTGCCGATCGCAAGTGCAGATCATTCGCAGTTCTGAAGCTGATAACGCTACCGTTATCGCGGTGACTGAAATGGTCAAGCTGATGGGGGCGATGCCGCTGTTGCTGACGACGTCTCCGGTCGCGGTATTGTTCCGGAACGTCCTAGGACCGGGGCGGGTGGTTATCGTTCCGGAGATGGCGGACCGCGGCGCTATCGAACTGTCTGCCATTGGCGGTCATTTTTGACAACATGGCAGAACGCCTCGCCTGGCGAAGTGGTCGTGAAACTCTGTCGTCAGTCCTCAGCATTCAGCTTGTTTTCGGCGAGCTGACGCTAACGCGAGCAGCCACAGAACAACGGCCGCGCTGCCGAAAGGAGCTGCTCTACTTGTTAATGTCCTCTTTGGCATCCAGGCGCTTTTGCGAAGGCCTGCAACGGTTGTTTTTGTCCGTCTGGCGCGCCTCGTTATCGCCGTGTTCATTTCCTTGGCGGCATTCGCGAAATCGCCCTGTGCCGAGTACATGCGTGACATGCCCACGTGCACGACCCACTGGTCGGGATTCTTCTTGGCATTCTCTTTGAAGACCGCGAACGCTTCGGCCTGCTTACCGCTGATCTGCAACTGGCGGGCATAGCTGTGGAGCTGGACCGCGTTGGCCATGGTCAAAGCTTTATTGCGCGCCGCGGTTGCTTCGTCGTTCCGGTTGAGGGCGTCGAGGATTTGCGACTGGGTCATGAAGTTGTCATAGCGCGCTTCGTTCTGGATCGACATGTCGGAATACTTCAACGCCTGGTCGAGATCGATTTTCTCTTGCAGGAGATAGTTGGCAGCCTCGTCCCAGCCTTCCCAAGTGTATTGCGACAGCCCGCGAAGCTGATCGTGCAGATTCTGGGCGACGATCTCGTGGGTGTTCACGCCGACTTTGAAGGGAACAGCGAACTTCTTCCCATCGCAAGGTAACCATTGAGGAGTCCGGAGTGACGTCATCGAAGTCATAGGTGAGTGCTTCGTGAAATTCCGCTGCTTGCGGTTTGACCGTGACACGGAGAGCGTCTTCGGCCTGGTCGTAGGTGAAGCTGCCCCAGGCAGTTGAGTTTTTGGAAAAAATGACCGTCCACTCATTTTCGCCCGGGAATCATGTGCAGGCCATAGGTTCCCGACGGCAGGGCTTTCCCTTCAATGGTCACAGGATCTGTAAACGTGACTGTCGTGTTTTCGTTGGCTCCAGCCCGCCAGACTTGCCCATACGGCACCAGACCGCCCCACACCTTGCGTTTGTTCACGACCGGACGATGATAGTTGATGGTTACATCGGTGATTCCGATTCGCTGGGTGATCATCGCATGCTGGCTGGGCCGAGGTAAGTTCAGAACAAAGGATTGGGCACTCGCAACCGATGCGAGTACGAGTAAGACCTGGACGGCGAAAAGTACACGGCTAAGGGGTTTGAACATCACGGAAGCCTCCCAATGTCAGTTGAAGTTGCGATGATGGGGTCTACAGAACGATCATTTAGACGCCGCTTGCCAGCGTGGTTAGCAGTTGGTCTGCTTAGGGAAAACGTACTATCTTTTCGCCCTTAGGACGGTCTAAGGCATGAGGTATAACTTGAGGGAACCTGGTTGCACCGTCAAACGTAATACAGTGAGACGGGCAGGGAAACCACCCCTGGGAAAGCCAACGTTGCTGCTATGAAAATCTTGCTCGACATTGTTCGCCAGTCCCTGGCGACCCTTTGGGCACACAAGCTTCGCTCATTTCTGACCATGTTCGGAATCGCATGGGGAGTGGGATCACTGCTGTTATTGGTGGGCCTGGGAGAAGGCTTTCGCAGCGGACAGGCGCGAAACATGGCCACTCTCGGCCAGGACATTATGTTCATCTATCCGGGCAGGATTCCGGCGGTGGCGGGCAGCCTGCAATCCGGACAGACTTACCGCTTTACCTACGAAGACTATATCGCCGTCCGAAATGAAGCCCGTACTTTACGCAGCTTGTCGCCCGTGATCAACCGGGAAGACATACGCGCAGTCAGCGAATACGGCTCAACCAACGGCCAGGTATTCGGAGTGACTCCCGAATACAACCAAATCCGCACCGTGCCGATTGGAACCGGGCGGTGGTTGAATGACGAAGACAATTCCGAACACCGGCGCGTCGCCGTGGTCGGATGGGAATTGCTCAAGAACGTGTTCCCGGGACGCCCCGCAGTGGGCGCGACCATGCTTTTGAACGGTATCCGCTTCGACGTGATCGGGGTGCTGGCCAAGGTTGGCAAGGACGGAAACAACGGGACGAACGCTCGTATCTTCGTTCCGGTTGAAACGATGCGTACTCTGTTTCCGCTGAAGGAAGAAAATTCAGAAAGCGCGCTCTCTTTCATCAACTACCGTCCGCTGGTGAAAGCTGAGCATCTACGGTCGAAGGAAGAGATTCACCAGATTATTGCGCGCCGTCACGGTTTCGATCCCAAGCTGGAAGACGCTTTCGAAGACTGGGACACGATTGAAAATTCCCAGCGCGTGGACAAAATTTTCGATGCCATGGACTACTTTCTCGGCGTAGTCGGATTCGTCACCCTGGTTCTTGGTGCCATCGGCATTGTGAATATCATGCTGGTGTCGGTGGCCGAGCGCACGAGGGAGATCGGACTACGCAAGGCTCTGGGCGCCACATACCGAAACATCCTGACTCAATTTTTCATCGAAGGCGCGTTTCTGACCATGCTCAGTGGAGGCATCGGACTTCTCATCACTACCGCGTTCCTGACGGGGCTCGCCCTGCTGCCTTCTCCGCAGGGATTTGACACACCGCGGATTGTGCCGTCGTCGGCGGTTGCGGCGATTCTTTCGCTCGGCGTTGCCGGTGTCGTGGCCGGGATCTACCCGGCGCGCAAAGCGGCGCTGCTGGCGCCAGTGGAAGCCATGAGGCAGGAATAGATTGAGGCGGCGATAGAATGATTGGCGAGCTTGGATCCCAAGCATATGGCGCATTGCGCCACAACAAGCGGCGCAGCATCCTCACCATGCTGGGGATGGCCTGGGGCATCGCCACCGTAGTTTTGTTGCTGGCCTACGGAGCCGGCTTCGAGCGCGGTTTGTGGGCAGCCTTCCGATCCTTTGGCACTAACCTTGTATTCGTTTTTCCCGGACGAACATCGCAGCAAGTGGGTGGCACCAAGGCGGGCAGCGAAATTCGCCTTACCGTGAATGATCTGGAGTACATTCGGTCTGAAGTTCCTTTTCTAAAACGTATTTCGCCTGAAGTCTTCAAGCAATGCTCGGTCAGTTGGGGCACCCGTAGTGCCAGCTATGCGGTGAGCGGGGTTTATTCCGCGTATCCGCGAATGCGCCGTATGGAGTTTGCGGAAGGCTCTCCCTTCGGCGAAGCCGAGGATGTTACGCACTCCCGCGTAGCATTCATCGGGGCGGACGCTAAGAAGAAGTTGTTCTCCGGGCAGAATGCCATCGGCGAGAGCATTCGAGTAGACGGAATCTCATACCAGATCGTGGGAATCCTGAAACACGTCATCAACAACAGTGACGACAACCTGAATGAGCACATCTATGTGCCTTTCAGCGCGATGAGCGATCTGAAAGATACGTTTTATTTGAGTTCGATCGTCATGGAATATGAAGGCGAAAACACTAAGGTGGTGAAGGCACTGCGTAACTCGATGGCCTTTCACCATGGCTTCGATCCCAAGGACGAGCGCGCCGTATTCGTGTTCGACGTGTTTTCCGACTTGATGGATCTGCGGGTCATTACAACGGGCATCAAGATCATGCTGGGTTTTATTGGCCTGCTTACTCTAGGAATCGGTGGCGTGGGCCTGATGAATATCATGCTGGTTTCGGTGACCCAACGCACGCGTGAGATTGGCGTGGAAAAGGCCCTGGGGGCGCATCGATGGCACATTCTGTTTCAGTTCCTGGCCGAGGCGATGGTCATTACCGCGCTGGGCGGGCTTGCTGGGCGTGGCATTCGCCTACCTGGTCTCCTGGGCAGTTCCGTCGCTGACTCTGTGGAGCGCTTTTCAGGAAGGCGCGGACGAAGGTGACATCCATCTGACAATCGACGCTGCGACTCTGATCTGGTCCACTGGCATATCTGAGTTTCGTTGGCATCGTTAGTGGCATGTTGCCCGCCATCAAAGCAGCCAAGCTCGACCCCATCGAAGCGCTACGGTACGAGTAAATAGAACTGGCAGATTCCCACCAATTCCCCGGTTGACGATGTCACCCGCATGGTCACAACTACCGATAGAATCGTTGTGTGACGGATACGCCTAACTCGAGGCTCGAACGCGTTCTTGCGCAGTTGCAACTCTACGAACATCCGCTGCTCGATTTCTCGGCTCGCGTCAAAGGCGAAGGCGTCGAAGTTCTCATAAAGTTCAAAAATCCGCCGGTTCCCGTGCATACCTACAATTTTGAATTCCACCCGAGGGATCTCGACCATTCCCAGTTTGAGTGGGCGTTTCAGCGGCAACTCTACGACTGTCTGCACGACTACTTGGTCGAAATGTTTATCCGCACGCCACAAGATCGGGCTGAGCGACAGCGGAGAGATTCGTGAGCCTGCGAGAAATCATTGAGCAGGAGATCCGAGAGCGCGGGCCCATCCCGTTTTCACGATACATGGAATTGTGTTTGTACCATCCTGAGCTTGGATATTACTCGCGCAATGCCGAGCAGTTCGGCAAGGCAGGAGACTTTTACACCTCGAGCGATGTTCACGCCGTCTTTGGGCGCCTTCTGGCCCGACAATTTGAAGAGATTTGGCGCGCATTGGGTGTTCCCGCGCAGATGGAGATTCTGGAACTTGGTCGCGGGCCGCGGCTTGTTCGCTCAGGATGTCCTCGACTGGTCAGAGAAGAAGTTTCCTGAGTTCTTTCGCGCGCTGCACTATTCGCTGGCGGAAAGGTCGCCGGCGTTGCGCGGGAAGTTGAGAGAGACGCTGGCTAGGTTTATTGAACGGGGACGAGTTTCGTTGCCAACGAGGGATGAGCGAAACGACTCGAACTCGTCAACGAAATGAAGGGGAAAGGTACGACTTCACAATTCGCAAATGGTCATGAGATCCGAAGGGCCTTAGGTTCCGAGGTTCCCCTTCTCATCTTCGCCAATGAATTCTTCGATGCGCTTCCGGTAGAGATACTCAGCGACGCAGGGACGCTTCGCATATCGACAGCCAGACGATCGTTTCATCGAGACCTGGGTCCCATCGTCAGCTGAAGAGTTGGATTTTCTTGATCGCTACGGAGTCCATCCTGAGGCAGGAGAGCGCATTGAGGTTCCCCTGCTGGCGGAGCGATACATGTCGAGTCTTGCTGCTTTGATACGCGAGGAGCATGCGATCGCGATCGACTACGGCTACACGCGCCAGGAGCAGCTTGGCGGGCTGCCATCGTGGGACGCTGATGACTTACCGTCAACACTCGGCTAGTCCAAATCCATACGAATGCGCCGGGCGAACAGGACATTACGGCGCATGTGAACTTCACGGCTCTGGCCGCAGCGGCAGAAGGGAACGGAATGCAAGTGCAGCCGCTTCTGACTCAATCGCAATTCCTGATGGGAATCGGAGAGCAGAATCAATTTGCCGACGTGTTTGAAGACTGCCGCTTGCCGCAGGAGCGCGCCAAAGTCGCGTTACAGCTAAAGCACCTGGTCACTCCCGCCGGTATGGGCGAAAACTTTCACGTGCTGCTTGCGGCAAGGGGCGTCGACGCAGAGCGAGTGGCCGGACTTGAGCGGATTATCGTTCTGCCCGAGCCGACTTTCCTGAGCATGAGCGGAAATCCTTTCCGGCGATAAGAATCTTTCATAGGCTTGAGTCTGGTTCCGAAACGCAGGTTGCGGACATCTATTAAGCAATGAGTACGAAAGCGCTGGCAACGATTGAAGGAGATCCAGATGGAAACCTGAAGCGCGTCCCCCTTCCTGGAAAATCCTGCTGGCGTTTGCCATGATTTATTTCGTCTGGGGATCGACGTTTCTGGCGATCAGGGTCGGAGTTCACGAAGTGCCTCCATTTCTGCTGGCGGCCATGCGCTTTTTCACGGCCGGCGCTGTCATGTATGCATGGCTGCGGCTGAGAGGCACGCCAGTCTCCAAGCTGCGCGCGAGTGGATCGCGGCCTCCGGCACTCGGGGCGCTCATTTTTGTGGTCGATTACGGCTGCCTGTTTTGGGCCGAACAGCGCGTGCCTTCCGGAATCGCGGCGGTGGTGCTGGCGACCATCCCGGTCTTCATCACGCTGATGGAAATTATTTTTCTGCGCACGCAACGGCTGACAATCCGGCTCGGACTCGCGCTTCTGGTGGGCTTGGGTGGCGTAGCTGTACTGATGAATCATTCGTTTTCGTTGGGCGAGGTTCCCATCAATCGCGCCGGCGCGATCGCCTTGCTGGTTGCGTCGGTCACCTGGTCTATCGCGACGATCTTCACTCGCCGGCTTCCGCTTCCGGCGTCGAAGCCGATGAGTGCGGCCGCGCAGATGCTCACCGGCGGGGCGCTGCTGTTTGTGCTGGCGGCGGTGACCGGCGAGTTTACAGGATTTCGACGTGCAGGCGGTTTCCGGACAGCGCATGGTTCGCGCTGGTGTACCTGATCATTGCGGGCTCGATTGTCGGATTCACGGCCTACGTCTGGTTGCTGCACTACGAATCGCCCACGAAAGTCGGAACCTACGCGTACGTGAATCCGGTGGTGGCGGTGGCTCTGGGATATTTTCTGGGCGGGGAAGCGATTGGTCCGCGAACGATTGTCGGAACGTTGCTGGTTCTGGTGAGCGTTATCACGATTACGACGACACCGAAGGCGGTGTCGGCGGCCAAAGCGCAAAGACTGCTGAAGTATCGCGGAGTTGAGCGCCGGCGAAAGCCGACTAGGGCAGAGTTTCGGCTTGGAGCACATCTTGAGCCGCGCTCATCGGCCAGGCGAGACACCTGCCCCTACTGAATCTGTTACGGCCGCGTCATCTTTTCCGGCTTCATCAGCTGATCGAACTCTTCGCCCGGTGAGATATCCCAGCTTCAACGCGGCCTCGCGCAGGCTGCTGTGTTCGACGTGAGCGGTGTGGGCGATCTTTGCTGCTTTGTCGTATCCGACCTTTGGAGCCAGCGCCGTCACCAGCATGAGCGAATTGTTCACGTGCGTGTTGACCTTGGCGCGATCGACTTCGATTCCCTTGATCATGTACTCGACGTAGCCGTGGCAGGCGTCCGCGATCAGCGTGACCGAATGCAGAAAGTTGTAGATGATCACCGGCTTGTAGACATTGAGCTGGAAGTTTCCCTGCGATCCGGCGAATCCGACCGCGGCGGTGGCGCCGTGAACCTGCACGCATACCATCGTCATGGCCTCGCATTGCGTGGGATTTACTTTGCCCGGCATGATCGAAGAGCCGGGCTCGTTTTCCGGAATGGACAGTTCTCCCAGGCCGGAACGCGGGCCGGAAGCCAGCCAGCGGATGTCATTCGAAATCTTCATCAGCGAAGCGGCCAGCGTTTCCATCGCGCCCTGCGCGAAGACGATTTCGTCGTGCGCCGAAAGCGCGGCGAACTTGTTGGGATGCGAGCGGAAGGGAAGTCCGGTGAGCTGCGGCAATCTTCTCTCGCGGCGCGCTCCGCAAATTCGGGATGCGCGTTCAAACCGGTGCCGACCGCAGTTCCGCCAATCGCGAGGTCGTAAAGTCCGTCGAGCGACTGCTCCAGGCGCTTGATGTCGCGCTCCAGCAGGCTGGCCCAGCCACCGAACTCCTGGCCGAAGGTGAGCGGCACGGCGTCCTGCAGGTGAGTGCGGCCGATTTTTACGATGTCCTTGAATTCTTCCGCCTTGGCCGCGATCGCATCATGCACGCTCTGAATGGCCGGAATCAGCGCGTGCTTTCACCCGCTCGGCGGCGGCGATGTGCATTGCGGTCGGGAACGTGTCGTTGGACGACTGCGACATGTTGACGTCGTCATTGGGATGGATCGGCTTCTTCGATCCCAGCGCGCCGCCCGCCAGTTCGATGGCGCGGTTGGCGATCACCTCGTTGACGTTCATGTTGGTCTGCGTGCCGCTGCCGGTCTGCCAGATGCGCAGAGGGAACTGGTCGTTGAGCTTGCCGGCGATGACCTCGTCGGCTGCCTGAACGATGAGCTTGGCCTTGTCGGCAGAGAGCTTGCCCAGATCCTGATTCACCAGCGCGCAGGCTTTCTTGAGGATGCCGAAGGCGCGAATCAACTCCGGCGGCATGGTGTCGCGGCCAATATTGAAATGCAGCAGCGAGCGCTGCGTCTGCGCGCCCCAATAAACGTGGACTGGGGACTTCAATTTGTCCCATGCTGTCGGATTCAATGCGAGTCTTCGGTTCTGCGGGCGATGCCATTTGGTCTTCCTGACGATCGGAGAGATGAAGGCAACCGGAAATTATAGCGCGGACGGCAGACCATCCCGTTGTTTGGCCACTGGGGACATTCTCTGTGCCTTTGCGGTCCGTCGCGAACTTTGCTAACGAAGGGTTCTAAGAAAGCTTCAACTGCGAAGGACGCTGAGAAATTCGCCGATGCGGACACGGTGGCGGATCGGATCTCCGCTTCGTTCGCATGCTAGAATTCTTGGCTCGAGCAAGCGCTTTGTGCCGTGCCGCTCGTGGACGTGCTCCAACTTTCCTCGATTGAGATAACTATTTGGGAATCAAGCAGATTTCCGCGCGAACCCAGCAAATTCCAGACACCCTGCCGCGTCCTCAGATCAAGAACGAACCAGAGATGCGGGCAGACGTGATCGTGATCGGAGCCGGTCCGACCGGTCTGGCGTGCGCCATCGAATCCCATCGTGCCGGCTTCAAGACTATCGCCATCGACAAGGGCTGCCTGGTCAATTCGATCTACAACTATCCGGCGAACATGTCGTTTTTTACCACGCCGGAGCTGCTGGAAATCGGCGATATTCCGTTCAGCACCTCCCGGCAGAAGCCGAACCGCGAGGAAGCGCTCGAGTACTACCGTAAAGTCACCGAGCACTATCATCTCGACGTTCGCCAATATCAGTGGGTAAAGACGGTAACGGGACGGGACGGCGATTTCCAGATCACTACCACCGACACTCTGGGACGGATCTACGACTACCGGACCCGCAAACTCATTGTTTCAACCGGATACTACGATCTCTCCAATCCATTGAATATTCCCGGGGAAGATCTTTCCGAAGGTGTTTCACTACTATCGCGAGCCGCATCCTTTTTTCGACATGGACGTGGTGGTGATCGGAGGCAAGAACTCGGCGGCCATCGCCGCGCTCGATCTCTGGAGGCACGGCACGCGGGTGACGCTGGTTCATCGCGGAGCCAAACTTCACAATCACGTGAAGTACTGGATCCTGCCCGACATCGAAAACCGCATCAAGAATCGCGAGATTGCAGCGTACTTTCAGCAGCACCGTCGTGGAAATTGGACCCGACTACGTCATCCTGGACACTCCCGAGGGTCCTGTTCGGCTGAAGAACGATTTTGTATTTGCCATGACCGGCTATCATCCCGACTATGATTTTCTGCGATCGATGGGCATCGAGCTTTCGGCGGAGCAGTGCCGTCCGGTATGCGATCCGCTGACGCTGGAGAGCAATGTGCCGGGAATCTATGTAGCGGGAGTGATCGTGGCGGGATCGCGAACACGAACGAAATCTTCATCGAGAACGGAAGATTCCACGGCCGACAAATCGCCGCCGACCTGAAGCAGAAGCTGGCAAGCGGGTAGTGTGCATTACGTCAGCGTGATTGCATCTTCGCCCAGTTGCTGATTAATCAGCCGCGCCACCAGAACTTTAAGTTTTTCTCCGGTCTTGGATAACACGAAATCCTGCTCGGAATCTGACCAGTCAAGTTTGAAACTCGTGGCCAGCGCTGAAATCCAGATTTGGCGGACCGGGGCGTTCGGTGAAATCACGAACTTGCTGCCGTCCTCGAAAGAAACGTGAAGAGCGCCAGACTGGTCTTCGACCTCGAGGTCGGCTGTCTCCTCGGCCTCCATCAAGGATTTGTTGAGGGAGTCGAGAGCTGTGTCCGCGCGTTTGCGAAAATCGAGTTCATCGAGCATGGGGAGATTATAGTCGGGTCGATGGCCGGAGCCTGATCTGGTCGTTGGCCCAAACCTCGGTCTTCGTAGCAGAACGAAGGCGATCGCTAACGTTTCAGCCGCCATCGACTCACACCAACCATGGATCTGCAACCAGAACGCGCAACTACATCGATCTCACTGTCCGCATATCTGCGGCTGGTGCGACGCAACCACAATTTTCGCCGGTTGTGGCTGGCGCAGATCGTGAGCGAGATTGGCGACTGGTTTTACACCCTCGCAATCTACAGTCTGCTGCTGCAATTGACCGGACGGGCCAGTTCGGTGGCGCTGGCTCTGATTCTGCAGGTGCTTCCGCAGACTTTCATTGGCCCGCTGCCGGCGTCATCAATGACCGCGTGCGCCGCAAACGGGTGATGATCACCGCGGATCTGGTTCGGATGGTTATCGTCTTTGCCATGCTGTTGGTGCGATCCCGTTCTACGGTGTGGATGGTGTATCCGTTGCTGCTGGTGGAAACGCTGATGGCCGCATTCTTCGAGCCGGCGCGGACGGCAGTGATTCCGAACATAACTCCCCGTGAAGACGTGCTGCTGGCCAACACGCTGTCGTCGGCTACGTGGTCGGTAAATCTGTTGATTGGCGCATCCGTCGGGGGAGTCGTGGCCGCGCTGCTGGGCCGCGATGCTGTATTTGTGCTGAACGCCCTCTCGTTTCTGGTCGTCGGCAATTCTCATCAGCCGGATGAAATTCGAGGAGCCGCACGCCCAATCGTCAGCTCCGCTGCGCCTGCGTGACGCGGTGGACTTTTCGCCGATCGTCGAAGGCATGCGCTACGTTCGCAAAGATCGTCGATTGCTGGCGGCGGTTTTTGCCAAGGCCGGAGAGCTCATGATCGGACCGAGTTGGGTATTGTTCACCGTCATGGGACACCAGTATTTTCACGTGCACATGCGCGGAATCGATCCGCAACGAGGCGCCATGCTGGGCATGAGCCTGCTGCTCGGTGCGCGCGGTATCGGTGCCATCGTCGGACCGCTGTTCTCGGCTCGTTGGGCTGGACAGTCCGACCGGCGGCTCCAGCTGGGCATCCTGCTTGGCTATCTCATCATCGGGGCGGGATACTTCGGTCTGGGCATTTCGCCGAACGTATGGGTGGCATGCCTGTTCATCGCGCTGGCCCACTGCGGAGGCTCAACCGTCTGGGTATTTTCCACGACGATCTTGCAACTCAACACCGAAGACCGCTTCCGCGGCCGCGTCTTCTCCGCCGACCTCGGTCTGGCCATGCTGACGATCGCGATCGGCGCCTACGTGTGCGGAATTTTTCTCGATCACGGCGTGTCTGCCAGAGTGGTGGCTTCGGGGACAGGACTGATGATGTTGATGCCGGCGACGTTGTGGGCCTGGGCAATGAAGTCTGGAAAAAGAGCGACGCCACTGACGGCGGGCGCGGCAGAGTAGTGCGCATTCCAGTTTTTCGTGGTCAGGCAGGGTATAGGTGATCGATCTTCGCCGCCATGATGAAATCGCTTTGCGTCAGACCATCGATCTTGTGGGTCCACATGGTGATTTCGGCTTTGCCCCAGGCGAGCAGAATATCGGGATGGTGTCCCTGGCTGTTCCGCTACCTCTCCTACGCGATTAACGAAGTCGAGTGCCTGCTTGAAATCCGGGAAAAGTAAAAGTACGCGTGATGTGATGCTCGTCAACGGCTTTCCACTGAGGAACTTCCTTGCAGAATCTCGTCAGTTCTTTGCCTTTCAACGGAGGTACGCCTCCGCGGCAGGGAACACAGTTTTGGCTGGCTAGGTCCTTAGGCATGATTATTTCCTTTCCTAACGCGGCGGCTGCATGTCCACCTGGCTCACCGGACACTCCCGCACGCTCTGGGTGCAGCTTCGATACTGAAGATTCTTGTCCACACAGACTTCCAGACTGACCAGGTCTGCCCGCATGACACGAAACGCGGAAAGCCTCGACTGGCGCATGGTTGGCCTCGGCAAAGCTCTTTTCCAGATCCGGCACGTTGAGACTGCTGCTCGCTGGTTCAGCTTGCGATACTGCTCCGGCACTTGCACGTGCGTATAAGCCTGCTCCGCCTTGGCGAAATAGTCCTGCGCCGAAAGCCCGCTACAGGTGCCGTGTTTTTGCCATTCATGCTGGATCAGGCCTCGGCTGGGCATGAAGTTGAGCATGTGGTCCACGGTCGCGGACTGCCACCGGACTGGCGGTCGAGCAGGACATGCGGTGGCGCTCCGCTGCTGGCCTGCGGCCACAGTCCGTGAAGCACAAACGCGTTGTGTCCGCCGATTCTGCACTCGCTGGAATGGTCGCTGGGATGACCGGCACAGTAGTTGGGCGCCCAGGAAAGTGCCAGCAGGTAATAGTCGAAATTGCCCGCCGCCTGCCTCGGAGTCGTCGTGGTGATGGTGATGCTTTGCAAAGGCGGACGGGGGAAACAGAGAACTGCAAAGCAAGACCGAGGCCACAAGGCTTTCATACGCACAGTCCGGAAACGTATCATTGGTGTCGCAGGAAGCCTCCCATCTTTGCGCAAAAAGCGCGCAAAGATGGGACCAGGTTCCCACTGAGGGCTGAAAGCCGGTCGCTGCTTTAGAACGGAAGTATATGCTAAACGGTGTGTCCCTTTTGGTAATCAACTGCCTCTAAAAGACTTACATTCTATCAGGCTTGCAACTGTGTCCAATTAACTCTGTGTCCAGTTATCTGGGGAAGGGCGGCACTCGGCAAGAAACGTAGTTGGACACTCCAACTCGCGCACGGCATTTGCGCTTCGGGGAGAGACCAACCGGCGGGGTCCACTGGTTGTTAGGGAACTCTCCTGGCATGAACGGGTCCACCGTGGCTGCGCCGCCCGCCTCGATAGCAGCACAGCGACAAACAAGGGCAGCACCGCGAACCATGCGAATGGATGTACCGGTTGAGCACACAGAAGGAGTTGACTCCATGTCCAAGCGAGCGCCAGCTAAGGTGGTTGGCACCGCGCCCTTCCCTTGAGCTCACAAGTCATTGCTGGCTAGAAAACGGCCGTGATCATTGGTTTCCAGCCAATGGTAGAGGTGAACTTGGTAGAGGTATGATGCGACAATCTCCGCACCCAACTCCTCGGTCTCCGTGCATAGGAACGGCACTCGCAGCCCGGCCAGCACGGCAATCAGCGATTGAGTAATGCGGTTCGGGTCAGTTTGGGTATAAGAGTAGGGAGATTTCACCTGGCTCAGCGCGGCGGAGATCACGAGCAGTCGATGCGGATAATGTGCCATGAGATGGAGACGATCGATGAACACGTTGCGCTCGGCGGTGAAGGAGTGGACTAGATCGGAGAGGTTCTTGCGCTCCACCACGCAGACATCTTCCATTCCGGCGATGGAGTAGTCTCCCAGGTGAAGGGCTCTCGTTTCGACTCCGGCAAACCAGTGTTGGAACCGAGAAAAGTCAAACGGCTGTTGCTCGCGAGTGTCGACGAGAAGAACCGAGCGCGGAGTTTTTAGTTGGGTGCCGCCACGATCTGCCAGGGCAGGGATCGGCGGGGGAGCGACCGGCAACGCCGTCATTACCCATTCCAGCGGTGAACCAATCAGTGTGCGTCGTCTCTTCAGCGGTGGATCTCCGTTGGAGGTAGTCTAAGCGGACGCAGATCGCCCTATGCGATTTCTACCCGTCCGCGTGCGCGGCAAGCTCCGGTCTGGAACTGGAAGCGGCTTCCAGAGCTCGGTCGGATCGATTCCTAGGCGCTGGGCGTTTCCCTCAAAGGCGGAGAAAGCACGTGAGGCTGTCCGGAGCTATTTTCTAACTGCGGAGATCCTTTCTCCGGCCGAGCGTGGAGGGCATACATTCGAAGCGCCTACGCCGTACTTGCCCAGCGAGTGGCAACACGTACCGGAATCCAATCACTTCTACGGACGAGCGTTGGAAGCGCTTCACCCGTGCCAAGTACGACTGGCAAGACTCGGTAGTTTCCAGTGCCGCTTTTACTAGACACGTTCATTTCGTTGATCTCGCTGATTCGCTTTTTATTCGCCATTATATATATGACGACGCAGAGAGAAAACAAGAAAAGTTTGCAACAGCAAAATATGTGGATAGGGCCGCCTGCGCTTCGCTACGCTCGCATGGCTTCGCTCCGCTCCGGCGGCCGATCGTAATTACGAAGGGAGGCTATACGTGCAGATCTTCTACATGGATGGGCCGGGAAGGGAAACTGCTCCCTTCCCCGGCACCCATCCCCAAAACATACCCTGGTCATTCACACAAAGTCTGGAGGCCCCCTCCTCCACCGCTCAACTACAAAGGGTAAATGGGCACAAATCACAAAAGGGGTGTCAGAACGGAATATCTTCGTCGCTGATCGGGCCCGGATGCCGTTGCTGGTTCAGCTTCGGACGTGCGTTGGTCGAAGTGATTGCCTCCGGAGGACGCTCCTCGCGAAGATCCCGCGTAGTCCCCGCTACCCTCTCCCCGGCCGCCGAGCAGAACCAAATCATTGACCACCACTTCAGTCATGTACTTCTTTTGGTCCGGTCTGCTTATCGTCCCAGGAGTGGGTTCTCAGACTGCCCTCGATGTAAACTTTGCCGCCCTTTTTAAGATACTCGCCTGCAATTTCCGCGGTGCGGGCCCATGCCGTGATGTTGTGCCACTCCGTGCGATCCTGCCATTGACCGTCTTTGTCTTTGTAGCGGTCGTTGGTGGCCAATGTAAACTTCGCCACCGGAGTGCCACTGGGAGTGGCTCGGAGTTCAGGGTCTTTGCCAAGATTGCCAATCAGAATAACTTTGTTGACGCTTTTACCTGCCATGATTGCTGCTCCTTCCGCCCCTTCACCTGGGAAAATTGAACCGGGAGCCGGAGACATAAAACGGAATTCGAGGGGCTGGAAGGCCACTATAACAGAATACGGACGCCGGAGGTCGGACCCCGGACTTCAGACCTCGACAACTCCCGCCGAACGTGCTTCATCTTGTGCGCAATCGCCCCCGCATTAGCTTAGGCCGGGTGTTCAACGTCCGAAATCAAAAGTCTGACGGCCGGCGTCCGCCGCCCGACGTCTGAATTCCCCTTTGGCCCTTGAGTTATAATGCAACCGATGCCTGCCGAACCGCTGAGGGGAATTGTCGGGATGGTACCCGACGAGTTCAAACACGAGCCCAGGTCCAGGGGCTTGCTCACCGCGCGTAAAAAGAAGCCTAAAGAATTGGCCGTGATTACCGAGTGCTGCACCGGCTGTGCGGGCTCGCCAGCTTGCGTCGAGTATTGCCCGGTGGAAGATTGTATGTTCTGGGTGCCGGACGAAGATCATCCGCCATTTGGCCGCATTCAGGTCGACCCGATTCTCTGCATCGGGTGTAATAAGTGCACCAGCAAAGGCCCAGAAGGATCTTTCCTTGATGGTTGCCCCTGGGATGCGATCGTGATGGTGGACACAGTCGAAATCGAAAAGGAAGTCGGAGTAATGCCTTTTTAGGCTAGTGGCCAGGGACTGGCTGGTCAGCGGCCAGCCATCAGAATTCAAATCCCATCCGTACCACCAACCACCGATCACAGCCCGCTTTTACTCGCTCTCTGCCGAATGGACTGTTCGGTTTCAACGGCCTGCTTGCGTACGTGATCTGGAATCTCTGGCAGTTCCCGTTCGTAGGGACGAACGGCGGCAATGTCTTCTGGCTGGCCGATAAGATACAGAGCGCGCAGCGCTTCCCACACCTGTTCAGTTCCGGGATCCAGCATGGCAATTTCATCGCCGGCAGCGACGGTTTGTCCAGTTCTCACGGACACCTCCCGTAACCGCCCACTGATGGGCGATCGAGCCTCTGTCGCTTGACCGCCTGATTCGATTTTGGCGATGATTCCGCCTTGATGGATCATCGTGCCGACAGTACTGGAATCGGTGATTTTGCCGGCGTGCGGGGCGGTCACTTTCGCCGGCTGCAGCAACGCCAAGATTTGTGGTCTTCCAGTCGCGTCGCCAAAGCGCACCAGCGATAACGCTGCGTTGCCGCGCACTATTACCGAGGGATCGCCGAGCATTTTCAAAAGCGCTTCGTGAAACCCGGCACTGGTGGCGTCTTTGCTGGTGGCGTCCTGACCCATGACCCAGGCATCGGTGTTGCGGACTTCTTCAATCGGATACGACGCCAGGCGCACCACTTCGGGATACCAGCGCGTAATACTCGCGTCATGACGTGCCACCCGCTCACCGATCTGCACCAGCGCATGCTGGATGTGGCGGGGCTTCTTGTCGTCCTGCAGGAACTCGCTCAGTTGTTTGTCTGAAAGCTGACGGCCAAACCATGTATTCCACCAGAACAAAAACGGCATCAGCACAATCAGCCACGCGGTGAAGAAGAACAGCAACCGGTTGCGGGTCGACATCCGAGGCTTGGCAGGTGCGGGGACGAGTTGGGCGTCAGGCGACGAGATTTGTTGAGCAGGGTTTGAAAGAGCGCACATGCTTGAATCCACGGAAACTATACCAGATTAAACTGGGCGAACCCGTGCCTGCGGACATTTTCAAGGGCTAGGCCGGACTTTCTGGATCGACTACATCGGCATCCAACACGCGGTCCTGCTCAAGATAATGCGAGACTGCATATTGAGCCAGCAGTGGAGTTTCAAGCTTGATTTCGGCGCCGATCCATTCCCCTTTTGCGTGCGGCGTACCGGAAGCGCGTTTGCTTGCCCCGCTGGATCCGAATTGCGGGCCGAAAGCGGCGCTTTGGATCTCATCGAACTGGCGGAGGTTCCGCCAGGCTTCGTCCCCAATCGTGCCGGAGACATCGATCTTCAGTTTGACGATTGCCATATGTGCATTTCACCGCGAACCCAGAGTAGTAAAGCAACTTGCCCTAGGCGGCAAACAGGTGATACAGCATTACGTAAATCACTACACCAGTTACTGAAACATAAAGCCAAAGAGGAAATGTCCAGCGGGCGATTTTGCGATGCTTGTCAAACCGCTCGCGCAACGCACGGCTCAACGTGATGATGACAAGCGGCACAATCGCGACCGCGAGTATGGTGTGCGAAATCAAAATTGTGAAATACACCGGCCGTGACCAGCCTTGTCCTTGAAAGTGCACCGAACCAACGTGAGCGTGGTAATACAAATACGACGTCAGAAATAGGCTGGATGAAATGAGCGCGGTGATCATCACCGCGCGGTGAGCGGCCATTCGCCCGCGCCTTATGTAGCGGCGTCCGACCAGTAACAACACGGCACTGGTCCCATTGAGGACGGCGTCAATTACTGGATAGATAGCATATTGCGCGGGAACTTGCATCATGCGGCCGGCTTCGTCGTGCGGCGGTTCACCATGATGAATGAGAGGCCAAACATGAGAGCAGAGAACAACACCAATGTGGCCAGCGATGAAGACAGCGGAAAGAATTCCGGACCACCAGGATAAAGCAGGTCGCGCAATGCCTCAACACCATAAGTAAGCGGGTTGATACGGATTAAGAATCGAATCCAGCCGGAAGCGCCTGCCAGAGGGAACAGCGCCCCAGACAGCAGCCAGAGAGGGATCAGAAACAAATTGATGATGGCATGGAAGGCCTGCGTCGAATCCATCGACCACGCGATCGTAAAACCTAACGCAGTGAGGGCGAACGAGACCAGAAAGACCGTAAGCACCACCAGCAGGAAGTCACTGACCCCCAGGTGAATTCCCACCAGCGGCGCGAAGGCAAGAAATACCAGACCCTGAATAGCGGACAACGTGGTACCACCGAGCACCTTGCCTAACACGATCGCTGAGCGCGGTACCGGAGCGACCAAGACGGAGAGCAGGAATCCTTCCTTGCGGTCTTCGATCACTGACATCATGGTGAAGATCGAAGTAAACAGCACGATCATGATCAGCGCCCCGGGATAAAAGTAATCGAGATAGTGTTGCTGACCTGCCGTATCGCCTGAACGAAACGAACTCCCAAAGCCGGAGCCGATTACCACCCAGAACAAGAGCGGCGAAGCGATTACACCCACCACCCGCGCGCGCTGGCGGTAGAAACGGACTAGCTCGCGCCACCACAGCGTAAACGCAGGCAATAGGAGTGCGGTTGTAGGCGTGTCGCGGGCGGGGAGAGCAGCGCTTTGGGTGACCACTTCAGCTCGTTTTCTGCGCCTGCGGCGCTTTCTTGATTATGGCTTTGTTGGGTGAAAACTTCTTCCGTGCTTCCAGATAAACATTCAGGAACAGAATGCCGGAAAGGGCGATCATGATAATGCTCATGAAAAGCCCGTCCACTGTGGTGATCGTTCCGTTCATGGCAATGCGTGCGATGCCTGCCAGTGGCACCAGGCCGAGGATAACCGAAAGAACAAGCATCATCGATAACTCCTTCGTAGGGTTCCGGCATAGCGGACGTCAACGCGCCCCCGCCCAACATTGCAATTTTCAAACTTCGTCACCGGCTCTATGCACCGGCTCCTCAGCTTCGCTCCAGAATTTGTGGCCGGTACGCCGGATAAAGACATCCTCCAGCGACGGCTTGCTGACCGAGACGGCTTCAATCTCACCGGGGAAAGCTTCGACCACGTCAGTAATAAAACGGTGGCCATTTTCACGTTCAAGACGAACCTGGCCTTCAAGCACTTGTGTGCTGATAGTGAAGCGGTCGCGAATTCTTTCCGACAACGATTCGGCATCGGGGGCATCGAACAAGATCACGTCCCCGCCAATTTCGCTTTTGAGTTCCGCCGGAGTTCCAAGAGCAACCAGTTTTCCCTCGTTCAAGATCGCGAGCCTGTCGCAGCGTTCCGCTTCTTCCATCAGATGGGTGGTGACGAGCACCGACACCTTCTCCTCATCGCGCAAAATGTGCAGATATTGCCAGAGGTCCCGACGCGCCCCGGGATCAAGCCCCGTGGTTGGCTCGTCGAGCAACAACACAGTCGGCTGATGAATTAGTCCTTTGGCCAGTTCCAGCCGGCGCTGCATGCCTCCAGAAAAGGTCTCAGCCTTCTCGTTGGCGCGGTCCGCCAGGCCGACTCGTGCCAGCATTTCCGCTATCCGGGCTTTCAGTGCTGCACCTTGCATTCCGTACAGATGACCCTGATGCCAGAGATTCTCGTATGCAGTCAATTTTACGTCGATGCTTTGTGCCTGGAAGACAACGCCGATCTCGCGGCGCAATCTTGTAGGCTCTTTCGCCACGTCGAATCCCATAATGACAGCATGGCCGCCGCCCGGAATCATCAAGGTCGAAAGAATGCGGAACATCGTCGTCTTGCCACTGCCATTAGGGCCGAGCAGACCAAAAAGTTCGGCGCGACCCACGTCAAAGGAAACTCCATCCAGCGCCGTACGGCTTCCGTAGCGGTGAACCAGATCCTGAATCGAGATTACGGCGGGGGTGACTGGCGAGGTCGCACTGGGAAAGTCTGGGGCGACGTAGGCGGGAGCTTTAGAGACCACAGGGTATTTTAACGTAAAGGAGCTGTAGAGCCAGGCTCGATGGGACGAGTCCCAAAAAAGCTCATCTTGATCTACAAATGTGTATTCAGCATCATCAGAGCGAAGAGCAACGGCAGGTAGAACACTGTAGCCTGAAGAAGTTGGCGAGCCCGCTGCTTCGAGCGGGCTGTACTCGGCGCCAGATTGAACCTAGCCAGCCGCACTCCCACATAGAAAAGAGCCAGTCCCAGCAGCAGCGCTCCGGCGAAGTAAAGCCGGCCCGCCATGCCGAGAAATGTAGGCAGCAGACTGACGGGAATCAATGCCAGCGAATAAAGGAGAATCTGACGGCCCGTGGACTTTCCATCGGTTTCGACTACCGGCAGCATGCGAATACCGCCATCTTCATAATCCTGACGATAGAGCCACGCAATGGAAAAGAAATGCGGAAACTGCCAGAAGAAGACGATGGCGAACATTACCAATGCGCCCCACTCCAAACGTCCGCGCGCCGCCGTCCAGCCTAAGACGCCGGGCATGGCTCCGGGAAACGCACCAACAAAGGTGCAGATGGGATGGACTTTTTTCAGGGGAGTGTATGCGGCCAGGTAGACCCCGGAGGTGGCAAGTGCCAGTAGGGCCGTCAGCGGATTTAGAGTCAATCCTAAATACAGAGCGCCGCCACACATCATTAGTGCGCCGACTACGGTCGCGTGCATCAGGCTGAATCGGCCTGCCGGGATGGGACGCTGGGCTGTACGGCGCATGCGGCCATCCGTTTCCCACTCCATTACTTCGTTGAGCGCCGCAGTCCCGCCGGAAACCAGGCCGATACCCAGAAGAGCATTCAGCAGGCCCCATGATAGGGAAGAGACGCCTGATTTCAACGCTCCGAAGTAATACCCGCACCACGCGGTCATGATAATCAGCGTGGTCACCCGCAGTTTGGTCAATTCGGCGTAATCGCGAACCAGTGTCAAAGCGGCGCTGCGAGGAACGACAAGCGGTTGTGTCGCTGTGCTCATGCCGCTACCGGTCTCCCTTCCCGATTTGCCACTCGTTCACCAAATGCCACCGGCACATGCCTCCAGACCTGTACCGCCAAAACCGCGGCGGTAGCCAGCAATAAAGCTCCCACGGCAACGTGAGCCACCGTCGAAATTACCATCGGCAACTCGGGCTGAACAGCATCATGTCCCCAGGCAACGCGCGTCAGAAAGGCGACGAATCCCAGGAACAGCTGCGCCACCATCAGCGCGAGCATCGTAATGGCAGGCCGCCTTACTGCTTCAATATTGGAATACTGCGACAAGGCGCGCACGACCGTCCACGATAGCACAATGGCCACACTTCCAGCATTGACTACGTGCGGCCACCAGCTTAACCCATGATGACGAAACAATGCGCCCAGAATGAGCTGCACATACAACACAAAGATCGAGAGCAAGACTAGGGTGAACAGGTTTGGACGTTGTTGGTCAAACTCAACCTGCGGAACTTCTTCCACCCAGCGCCGGCCAGTGAATGTGGCGATCAGGACGACAACGCAGAAAAAGGTTTGGGCCAAGGCCGCATGAGCCGATGAAATCGCAGGCGGCAAATAAAATAGCACCGTAAGTCCGCCCAAAATGCCCTGGGCGATTACCAAGCCGAGCGCCGTGACACCCAGAAATTTCATCCATCGCCGACGATCAACACGCCAGGTCCAGATCGCGATCACGATGCTGAGGAGGCCCACAAACTGGGCGATCATGCGATGACTGTGTTCGAAGCGCACGCCGCCCACCAGGTGAGGGATCTTGTATAACGATCCAAATGAGGTGGGCCAGTCGGGGACAGAAAGGCCTGCATCGTTGCTGGTGACCAGAGCCCCTGCAATGATGAGCAGAAATGTTGCGCACGCGGTGAACACAGCAAATTGATGATGCGCGCGGTTATAAGGTAGGGAAACAGCTTTCAGAACAGCTCCTTAGAAGTTCGCGCAGCGCCGCCCGGTGACGGCGCCGCGCTCGAATCATTAGGGTTTGAATCCCTGGTCAACGGTTTTGCTGTCTTTGGCCGCCAGGGTGACTTTCTGGTCTTGCTCGCCCAGCTTTTCCTGCACAAAAGCCAGCGTGTAATCTCCCGGCGGGAGACCCTTGATTTCATACTTGCCATCCGCGCCGGTAACGGCGAAGAACGGCGTCTTAACGACGTTCACATACATCTTCATCCACGGATGCTGGTTGCACTTTACAGGCAGCATGATTTCTTCGCGGGCGAAGTTCTTTTCAATCGCCGCTGCCTTCGGTGGCTGTGACTCATTCCATTCCCGGTTGTCTTTCGGAGTAGGGTGGATGTTATGAGTGGTTTCGTCGTCATTGCGGATCTCAATGTTCTGCCCTGACATCACGCCCAAAACATGCGGATGATACTGGCAGCCCTTCTGGTCGATTGTGGTCGAATCCTTGGGAGTGTCGAAGGTGCGATCTCCTAAACCTTCTTTCACGTAGACGAAGACATTGGCCAATTTGCCATTGTCCGCCACGATCGTCTCGGCTGTGTTGTTGCCTTTGCAGGCAGCATCCTGGCTCATGTCAATTTTTTGCGCCTTGGGTGCAGTGCCGCCATAAGTGACTGTGCCGCTCACGCTGGCAGCGGTGGCGGGATCAATTGGCGCAGCCGTGGGCGCCGGTTTTACTTCCGAGCTTGGAGAAGTACCTTGCTCCTCGTTGGTGTTTTCTTTTTTGCTGCATCCCGCCAGCAACCCCAGCAGACAAAGTGCGAATATTGCCGCCCATATTTTCCGATTCATGAATGTCGCCTTTCGTGAGAATTATGTCCCGAATACGCAATAGCTCAGCATGCCCGTTAATCTGTGAACGATTGGCCCACTCGGGCAGATACGCACACCCCGCCGACAACACTTCTGAAACAAGTCATTCTACCGCGAACCGCCGATGCTCGCCCCAGAAGCCCCGCCGCTGGCTTGCTTCTTCTTTGTGTCCCGGGGTGGTACCGCCGCGCGCGTGCGCCCCATGGATGCCGCTACCCGGCGTTGTTCTTCCGGTGAGAGCAGGAAGATGTAGTCCACGAGCAACTTGGTTTGGTCCTTATCATATCCCTGGAACGACGGAGGAGTCGGTCCGGAGAAAACCCAATGATCATTCTCACGCTTGAATAGTCCTGAAGGCATTGATGTCCCCGGACTGATTGCCTGCGGGTCGACGATCCAGCGCTCCACCCAATCGGGCTTAAGACGCTCCTTTGCCAACAGGAAGTTGGGTGCGGTAGCGATTTTGTCGTGCTGCGGATCGCCGGTCGCGTGGCATTTCAGACACGGTGCTGCGGTACTGGAGAATAAGCTTCGCGCCATGTCTGTTTCTTTGGTGGAGAGCACCGGTACCTGCTCCGGTACGTACGGCATCGGCTGCTGTGATAAGGCCTGGAAGAAGCGCACCAGTTTTCGCAGCTCGTTATCCGAGAACGAGAACGTCGGCATGCGAACTTGCAGATAGGGCCGCACGCCATTGCGGTTCATGTCGGTGGTGCTGAGCGAAGGATTGGAAAGGAACTTTCTCAGCCATTCGGGATCGACGCGAGCGCCTTCGGTCAAAAGCTTGGGTGGCAACTGGTCTTGCGCATCCTGATATCGCCTCATGCCCATCAGGATCGTGCTCTGTTCGGGGGTCAGTTGATGGCAGCCCATGCAGTTATATTTCTCTACCACCCACCAGCCCTCCTGAATGTCTTTGCGGGCGTCTCCTGGCTTGTATTGATAAGCCGGAGGCAGGGAGCTTTCCTGGCTGCCCATGAGGAAGGTAGTGAGGTCTTGAATCTCCCCCTTGTTCAGATGAAGGTTGGGCATGCGGAGAACTTCTGTCTCCGACTTGACCTTGCCCTTGTCGTAAACATTCGGCTCGGCCAGCTTATGCTCAAAAAATCCCTTATGGTCGTACCAGGGAGCCTTTGCGGGACCTTCGGGCAGGCGAGCCAGGTCTTCAGGATCGGCGATCGGTTCAGAACCCTTGCCACCTCGCTGAGCAATTTCGGTGAATAGTGCGAAATCGAGACGCTCGATCGGTTTGCTGCCTTCGTAAGTCAGCTCAGTCCCAATGCGCCCTTCGTCCTCGAAGCCGGATATTTCATGACAACCAGCGCAACCGTAATGCCGAATCCATTTCTTGCCTTCTTCCTTAAGCGCAGGATCTTCCATAAAGGAAGCCTGGACATAAGCTGAAGGCTCTTGCTTTTTCTGCGTCATCAGATAGGAAGCGACGTCCTGCGCGTCTTCCTCGCTCAAGCGCAGGCTCGGCATCACTGTCATGTTCTGGACCTGCAGCTCATGACCATCATTCGGACACTGGCTGTGTTGCAGGTCGAACTGGTAGGGCAAGCCCTTTTTCGCGTAGTCTTCGGGGCCGATGTCCTTCTTTTCGTAAGGGCAATAGGGGCGAGTACGCTCGCGCGCATTGTGGACCCAGCGAACCAGGTAGTCGTAGTTGGCTTTTTCACCGACGCGGGTCAGGTTTGCGGCGAATGTGCCACCTTGCACCTGATCACCCTCACCGATGGAATGGCAGGCCAGGCAACCGCGAGATTCAAAGAGCTCTTTCCCGTGGTCGGCGTTGCCCGGCTTCTGCTTGGGCAAAGCATCGGCAAATCCGGACTGCCACAGGTAGGCCGAAATTGTCTGGATCTGATGTTCAGTCAGACGGAAGTTCGGCATCTTGGTGGTGGGACGGAAGTCGCTGGGCTTCTTCAGCCACACTGGAATCCAATCCCGGTTCAGTTTGAGGCGGACATCTTTCAGATTCGGCCCGATTTTTTTCACATCCTGCATCAGGTTGTGGTTCTGAAAATCGAGCTGCTGGATACGGCCATCAATCTTGCTGTTCGCCACTCGGAGAGCGACCGCTTTCTGGTTGAGCTCGTTGGCCACATCATTGCTGGAAGCAGCGTCGGCCTGCTTCATCAGATTGGCGGAATTTTTCGCATTGTCGATCTTTTGTTGCTCAAACAATTTGAGCTGCTGGGTGATGGAAGTCAGATCCTCGGGCTCTTTGTCGTATCCTTCATATCTATGGCAACCCATACAGCCGCGCTGGCGGAACAGAAATTTGCCATTGGAAATATGGGTGCCCACGTCGCCTACAGCCAAATGCATATCTGCCGCGTGACAACTTTGACAACCGGCCTCGGCGTTTTGTTTCGGAAACAGAGGCCATAGCCAGTGTTCGTAATTGCCATGAGCCTTTTCGACGCTTGTGGTTGCCCGGCCATTGCCTTGATGGCATGGTGAGCAGCCAAATTTTTCGGGGTCGTGCGTATCCAGTAATTCCGGTTCGGGGTGACTGGAGAACGCCTGCGCATATTCGTCAGGCTTTTTCTCGCCCTTCGACATCATGGCTACAGGAGTGATCCGAAGCGGTTCCCGGACATTCATGTGGCAGGATTCGCAGCGGTCGACGATGTTGGCATCCGCTACGTTGATCTGCACAATCTTTGGATCCCATTCGTCCGTTTTCTTTCTCAAGCCATCGATCTGGGTCGTCGTCAGATCGACCATGTGATCGGTCACAAAGGCGGACATCTTGTTACTCGCT
This sequence comes from Terriglobia bacterium, assembly GCA_963706335.1. Classification (GTDB taxonomy): domain Bacteria; phylum Acidobacteriota; class Terriglobia; order Terriglobales; family Acidobacteriaceae; genus JAIQFF01. Next base: position 53,053 of record CAVPME010000019.1, on the reverse strand, counting down.
TCGGTAACCGGCTTCAGGACATCACCCAGTTCAGCGCTCACTTTCGTTCGTTGATCTTTAAGTGAGTTGTAAGTCTCCTCTAATTCATGGAAGTTATACTGCTGTCTGTGGCCGTCGGGAAATTCGACGGTTGCCTTCCTTTTTTTGTATTGGTCGATGTCCTCCTGCTTGCTTTTCTTTGCCGATGCGCTGGTTTCAGTTTCAAGCTTGTAGGTGAGGGCGTTGACGTAGGCTCGCCGGTCGGTGAATACATTCTGAACCGCGAGAATCTGCGCGCTTAGGTCCGTGATCTGTTTTTGCAGTTCATCCCGGCGAGGTTTGGCCGTTTCGTAAGCGCTCTTATAGGCCTGCTCCAACCCCTGGTATTCGGGATTTTTTTCGACATCCTTTTGGGATTCCGATGACTTCGATCTAGCGGTTTTTAGGAAGGTGCCGTAGCGGCCCTTCCATTCCTGCTGGAAGACCTTCCACGGGCGCTGACCGAAAGACTCATCCCATAGCGCCCAGAATAGGGTGGCCATAAGGATCAACATTGCGATCACATAGTGCGCCGCGTAGGACTTGCTTACGATCGGGTCGTTTTCGGGGACGCGTTGCTCGGGCACCAGGATCCTCCCAACAGTCGTCAATCGTCGGTCATCAGTCGTCAATCAACCCAACATCGAAACTAATCTGACGACTAAACGTTAAACCACGGTGTTATCCACACATACTTGATATTCAGAGCCAAGCGCAACGCCATCTTGAGTGGTAATGCGATCATGCTGAGCACGAAAAATATCATGATCGAATACTGCAGGAGGCTCATGCGCTTGTAGTCTTTTGGGTTATAGCGGCGGAAGAGCGCGTGAACGATGAATCCGCCCACCACGTAAAAGCCTCCCACCACGACGGCGCCAAAGATTCCCTTAACCAGGTTGGACGTGATCCCAAAAAGGTCGGGGAGATCGCGGTTCACTTCATAAATCAGCCGGTTGTGGTCCCATGTCTGCCCCGGCCAGAACCACTGCCAACCAGGACCGCGGATGAAGGTGCCGATGATAATCATCGCAATCCACAAAATGATGAAGCCGAACAGGAACGTGCCAATGGAAAACTTGCGCTGTTTCCACGTGTAATAGCCGCTACCCAACGGGTTGGTGTCGATATAGGGAATCACCATCAGACCAACAATGATCAGCGTGGGCATGACTACGCCGGCGATCCACGGATCGAAGTACACCAGCATTTCCTGCAATCCTAGAAAATACCAGGGAGCTTTCGCCGGATTCATTGTGAGGTTCGGGTTCGCTGGTTCTTCGAGAGGCGCGCTTAGTGTGATCGACCAAACCATCAGGATGATGGTCACGATCATCGCCGCGAGAAACTCAATGCGAAGCAGGAATGGCCAGACGTGAATTTCCTTCTGCCAGCCGGGACGGAAAGGCCACGACTTGCGATGATGCGTCTTGGCCAGTGCGGGATTGGTCTCCAGTTCGCCGATCAATGCGTCATTGGCCTTCGCCTGTTTCCACGCCAGATAAATGTAAAAAATGAGCAGAGGAATCAGGCCCACGATGGGCACATTGTCGGGCGCCGAGCAGATCTCCCAAAGTTGTCGCCAATCCATAAAGTCTCCCGAGGCCAGGTGGGAACAGCCGCCCTCGGCTGTTCAGTCGAGCGAAGCTCGACAGTTTTTGCTTTCCCACAATCACCTACCGAGCTTCGCTCGGCCCGACAGCCGAGGGCGGCTGCCTCGAAGCGGTTCGTTACTTCTTCGGTTCTTTTACTTCGGACGCTAGCATCACCGCCGCTGGTCCGGAAATTCCGCCATCTTTTCTTACCCGCCAGAAGTGCACAATCATCAGCACCGACGCCACAATCGGAATCCCGATGCAGTGCCAGATGTACGACCTCAGCAGAGCGTTCGCGTCCACAATCGATCCGCCGAGAAGACCGAAGCGGACATCGTTATAAGGAGTCATGCCCAACATGTGGCCAAAGGGTCCTTCATTACCCAGGCCAGGCGTGGCCCGCGCCATGTTCGTGCCTACCGTGACCGCCCAGAAACCAAGCTGGTCGTCGGGAAGAAGATACCCTGTGAACGAAAGCAACAGGGTGAACACCAGGAGAAGCACGCCAATATTCCAGTTGAACTCGCGTGGCTTTTTGTACGACCCCGTAAGAAAGACACGGAACATGTGCAGCCAGACGGCGATTACCATCAAGTGCGCCGCCCAGCGATGCATATTGCGAAGCAATTTACCAAAAGGAACGTCGTGCTCGAGATACAGAACGTCGCGGAATGCCTGAACTTTGCTGGGATGGTAGTAGAACATCAGCATCACTCCAGTCAGAGTGAGCACGATGAACAGGTAAAACGTGATCCCGCCCATGCCCCAGGTGTAGCTGTAACGGACCGCGTCTCGATTAATCTTGGCCGGGTGCAAGTGCAGGAATACGTTTGACAACACGCCCAACGCACGATTGCGGGGCGTGTCGTCGTGCTTATGGCGAAAAATCGAGGTATAGACCTGGGTCTTGGTGGGGTCTTTGAGACCCTCGATCTGTTCCTTGGCCTTCGCCGGAAAATCAGTTTTGAGTGACTGCACGTCCTCTTTGACGCCAGTCTTTACTTTTTCCAGCAATCCGACCTGCTTGCCGTTTTTCCCGTTCCCATTCTCTTCAGGCATTTAAACCTCTTGTCGTCTTACGTGGCGGCAGATGTCTCACCTGCCCAGTGGGGCGAAGCTCGACCTTATTAAGTTGGTAGAAATGCCCCCGGATCATTGAATGCACTGGGTTGTCCCTTGGGCCATTGGTAGAGCTTGGAAACATCCACCAGAATCTGCCCGTCGGGAGCGATTTCCACTTTAGCTCGGTCCATGGGACGCGGCGCCGGACCCTCGAAGTTGACACCTTCGCTGTCGTATCCACTACCGTGGCATGGACACTTGAATTTATTCTCGGCGGGCTTCCAGTCAGGAGTGCAGCCGAGATGAGTACATCGCGCGTAGATGACGAAAATCCGGTCTGGCGTGCGGTCTACCCAGATACGATATTTCTGCTGAAACTTTGTATCCACTCCCAACCCGAAATCAGCCGGATAGCCGATCTTGAATGAAGTAGCAGGCTCGAAGAGGGTTCGCGGCAAGAAGAAGCGGAAGAAGGCGATGAACCATGCGGTCATGAAGGCCGCGAACGCCGCCCACGCGAATCTACGGCGTCCCTGATTGATGTCGTTATCTTCAGGCCCTACCGTTGCCACGCCCGCCGACGCCGCAGCCCTCGAGGTTCCGACCGCGGGAGTGCCAACATATGTGGTGGACTCACCGCTGCGCGAGACGGACATGGCGGCTGATGGCGGGCCCGCCGTAGGCCGAGGTGCCGCCGTAGTGACCGGTCTGGCTACCGGCGCGGCAACCGATGGGGCAGCCGCCGGAGCTTCCGCAGCAGCCGGCTCTCCCAGTAAGGCAGCAACTTCCGCAGAGTTTAGAATCGGCAAACCTTTACGACCACGGCGCGCCTGCTCAGCCGCGATCGTGGATTTGCTCCACTTTTTTCCTTCCGCAACCCATTTGGCAACTTCTGCACTGATCGGCCCACTCGCAGCCGCAGCCGCCGCAGGTGTTGCAGCAGCGACCGGAGCAGGAGCAGCAGCAGCTGGCGGAGCTGAAGGCGTAGCTTCTACCGGCTCGCCCAACAGCGCGGAAATCTCAGCGTTATTCAGTGCAGGCAGACCCTTGCGTCCCCGCCGCGCCTGTTCTGCCGCAATGGTGGATTTGCTCCACTTATTCCCTTGCGCCACCCACTTAGCGACTTCTTCGCTGATGCTGCCACCGGTAGCGGGGGGAGGTGTCGCGGCCGGAGGCGTAGGTGTCGCCGCAACTGGTGGGGCCGGGGTTGGGACGCTGGCGGGAGCCGAGATCACGCCGCTGCCGCCTTCTTCCCACGGCATAGGCTGGCCGGCTTTAAGCGCCTCAATATCGGCGTCGGTCAGCAACGTCAAGCCTTTGCGCTGGCGGTACGCCTGCTCCATACCAATGACAGAGTTGTTGAGTGCCGGTCGAGGCAAGGGTGGTAAACGCCCGAGAATTCCAGATTTGGACTCGTCTGCCATCGGTTCCTTCACTCCTCTAAGAGCTCAGTCACCACAAACTCATTATCGTGGCTCGCGTCGGCTGGGACGGGCGCCTTTCCTCAATCCGCCGCGACCAACCGATCCGGCTCAGTTTGGCGCTCCGTAGTCACACCCAGAGCACTCTCCACTAAATCCGCCAACGCGGCAATAAACGTCGGAGAATCGTTCAGCCCTGCGGTCATCTCGAATTGTTTGATCCCGAGCGCCGTGGCTTCCTCACGCGCTTCGTGGTCGATTTCGCCTAACGTCTCTACGTGGTCGGAGACGAAAGCGATCGGCACGACGCAAACTTTACCGATACCTTCCACCGCTAAGTCGCGAATCGTCCGGTGCAGGGAAGGCTGCAGCCATTTGCTGGCTCCTACTTTGCTCTGATAGCAAAGGCGATGCTGGTTAGACCACCGACCGCGGTCCATCAGTAATTCTACCGTCGCTTCTATATGTCGCTGATATGGGTCGCCTTTTGCGACGACAGAAAGTGGGACGCTGTGGGCGCTGAAGACGATCTCAGCCTGTTCTGGTTGTGGGAATCGAGCCAGAGCTTCGTCGATTTTCTCGACCAGGCTGTCCAGATAAAGGGGATGGCGATAAAAACTATCCACACAATACACGGGAATATCGTCATGGAAAAGCCGCCGCCATTCATTAAGGCTGCTTCCGGTTGTAGTCGATGAATATTGAGGATAAAGAGGGAGTAGGACGACTTCGTCGCAGCCGGCAGCACGCAGGTGCTTGATTGCTTCGGCGGTAAACGGATGCCAGTAGCGCATCGCCACAAAACAAGTCGCGTCCAGGCCGTGAGAGGCAAGCCTTTCCTGTAACGCTTTAGCCTGACCTTCCGTAAAACGCCGGATAGGGGAAACTCCACCGATGGCCTGATAGTGATGCTGCACTTTTTTGGCTCGCGTTGTGGAGATCAACTTGGCCAATGGTTTTCGTCCAATGCGGGCAAACGGGAAATCAATGATGTCGGGGTCGCAAAAAAGATTGAACAGAAACGGTTGGATCGCTTCCGGCGTGTCGGGGCCTCCGAGCTGGAACAGAACTACACCTACTCGCCGTGTTGGCTTCACCATCCCCCGGGTATCCTTGAAGAAGGAGGATGTTACTCAAAATCTGTACGCCGCGTCAACGTGGAGTTTTCGGCACGCAGAATCTATTTCGGAGCTGGATGCACTTTTACCGTGTCCCCGATTTCGATGCTCATCAAATCTTCACCCACTTCCAGCGGTCCTGAATAAGTTTTTCGCGTCTGAGCCACCAGACCCGTTGCGTCGAAGGGCACTATATGCGAATAAACCGCCAGCCTTGGCTTTACCCGGCTGAAAACTGTTCCTGCCTGTTCCGGCGTGGTGTGATGATCGATAACCCTCTGCTTTTGTTCCGGAGTGTACGTGTGATCGCTGGCGCTGTAGGCGTCCGGATCGAGTACTTCGTGAATCAGTAAATCTGTTCCCTGAGCGAAGTGAATCAGATTTTCGCTATACCGTGTATCTCCGGAGAGAATTACGGAATGTCCGGCGTAGTCGACCCGGTAGCCGAGGGCCGGTTTGACTGGAGCGTGGTCGACTGTAAATGCGATGACCTTCACGCCATTGTTTTGGTAAACCACGCCTTGTTCGATGTCTTTGGCTCTACACCACTGCGCCTTGCGCGGGAAGTTTTTCGTCGACGTCGCGCCGCATGTGAATATCGAACTCGTAGGCCTGCTCCAGGTGGGACATCATCTCGGCCGTTCCTGTCGGTCCCCAGACGCGGAGCGGCGTATTTCTGCCGAAAATCCAGCCCGTCAGATAGAAATCAGGAATTCCGACCACGTGGTCGGAATGCAGGTGAGTCAGAAACAGAGCAGTTGCTTCAGAAAATGGAAATTTGAGCTGGTAAAGACGCTGAGTCGCGCCACGACCGCAATCGAACAACAATTTTTCTTTTCCCGCCTCCACCAGGATGCTCGGACCAAATCGCTCAATCACCGGACGTGGATACGCCGGTGCCTAAAAGAGTGACCTTGAAATTTTGCGAATACGAGGCTGCGGTCAAGCCCACTAGCGCGATCAGAATGACCGCGGTCTTGAGGGACAAAACCTTGCACGACCACGGCAAGACATTCATGAATTCACGCGTGAGATGATTCGGCCTGGCGAGGAACGTCTGTGGCGGTTTGCATGAATTCAATGATCGAATCCGCAAACTCCGAAGTTCCAGCCTTTCCGCCGACGTCGCGAGTGGTCTTGTCTTTGGTGCGATAGACCTTTTCGAGTCCGTCATGAATCTTGTCAGCGGCCTCATGTTCGCCCAGATGGCGGAGCATCAATTGAGCCGAGCGGATTACAGCAGTCGGATTGGCCATGTCCTTGCCGGCGATGTCGGGCGCAGAGCCGTGGACGGCTTCGAAGATGGCGCAATGGTCGCCGAGGTTGGCGCTGGGAACGAAGCCCAGCCCTCCAACGAATGCGGCACAAAGGTCGGAAATAATGTCGCCGTAAAGATTTTCCATCACCAGCACATCGTACTGATAAGGATTCATCACCAGCTGCATGCAGGTGTTGTCCACGATATGCTCGCCGTAAGTGATCTCCGGATATTCCTTGGCGACGTTGCGCGAGCAGCGAAGAAACAAGCCGTCCGAGAGCTTCATGATGTTGGCTTTGTGGATGGCGTGAACTTTCTTGCGATGATATTTGCGCGCATATTCGAAGGCGAACCTTGCGATACGCGTTGAAGCCTTCTCGGTAATGATCTTGAGGCTCTCGACCACTCCCGGAACTACTTCATGCTCGAGTCCGGAATAAAGGCTCTCGGTATTCTCCCGGACGATGATCAAATCCACATCGGGATAGCGCGTCGGAATATGAGGCAAATTTCGAATCGGTCGAAAGTTGGCATACAGCTCGAATTTTTTGCGCAGAGCGACATTGATACTCGGGAAACCTTCACCTACCGGCGTGGTTACTGGTCCCTTCAATCCGACATGAGTGCGCTCGATGGATTCGATCAGTTCTTTGGGAATGTACTCACGATATTTTTCATACGCCTCGGCACCCGCCTGGAAAATTTCCCACTCGAATTTCAGGCCGGTCGCTTCGAGAATGCGAACCGTGGCCTGAGTCACTTCCGGTCCAATGCCATCGCCGGGAATAAGTGTGATCTTGTAAACCATAGTCCTTGCTTGTGTGGGCCGGGTGCCATCGCCTGCGGCATTTTGATTTTTACTTAAGGCCGCGCGGGCGAGTTGCGTCCGCTGCACCTAACGATCGCTTCTGCTAACCCTTAACCGAGCCTTTACTGCGAAGATCGGGCGCTTCTTTGGTCTTCAACAAATCTTTCAACTCGGTCATAAACTCCTGAACATCCTTAAAATCCAGATAGACGGAAGCGAAGCGTACATACGCAACTTTGTCGTAGCGGCGCAACCGGTTCATGATCAACTCGCCTACTTCGCTGGTTTTGCGCTCGCGTTCAGCAGAATCGATGACAAAAGCCTTCCGCTTCGTTCACGATCTGCTCCAGTCTGCTGATGGGAACCGGACGCTTTTCGCAAGCCCGCAGCAACCCGTTCAGCACCTTCTGGCGGTCGAATTTTTCCCGGCGACCGTCCTTCTTCACCACCATGTACGGGATTTCGTCGATCCGCTCGTAGGTGGTAAAGCGCTTGCCACATTTCAGACACTCGCGGCGGCGGCGGATGGAATCTGCTTCCTTACTCTCCCGCGAATCCACCACTTTGTCATTTTCAAAGCCGCAGAAAGGGCACTTCATGTTACATGGGATGAAGCTTCGATTGCATTGTAACAGGCGGTAAAGATTGGACTCGGCCAAGTCCCGTATGCAGTGCGGGCAGTCATCGGTTGAAGGTGGGGTCACACTGCGGGAGGCGAACCGAGAACTGTCTCAGCGGCCTCTTCTTGATGACTCTCTTGGGACAGCTTGCGCAAGGACAACCGCTCATGGTGAGCCAGCAGCAGACCCGCAGGTATGACAGCCACAAACGTTGTCAGCCACAACATTATGCCGCAGCTGGCAGCTAGTTCTTTGGGGACGTCAAAGATGTGCTCCAATGCCGCAATGGTCGCTAGCTGCGAGCCCCCGCCGACCCCCGGCAGTTGCAGCACCGACCCCAGCATGCTTGAGCCCATCAGGAGGAGAACTTGAACCAGCCGGATGTCGAGTGGATCCTCGCCGAACACGTGAGCGGTTTGATGATAGGCGATCGTAATTTCGTGATAGGCGACTGCGATGATCCACCACATGCCAATCGAGACCAAAATCAGTAGAGCCAGCGAGACTGGTCCATGAATGGTATTCAGTCCCTGGCCAAATTCTCGAATTTTCTGGGCGATCCGGTGGCTCAGACTTGAGCCCCAGTGTGAGAAGCGTTTTTCCACCCATCCCGCCAACGCTTCTCCCTTTCGACTGACTACCACCGCTCCCAGAGCCAATCCGATGACCATGGCAAAAAACAAGATGCCACCATCACGAAAGCGATTGAAGTATTCCGGATGCGGCAGGGTGCGCCGTGAGCTCGGCAGAAATATGCCCGCTGCCATCAGCACGGCAAAAGCGCCAATATCGAAGATCCGCTCGACTGCCCACACCGCCACCTGCGAAGAGACAGGAAGATTTTGCCGCCGGGCAATCAGATAGGGTCGAATGAACTCGCCGGGGCGTCCTAGTAAGGCCAAGCCGGTAAAGCCGATTAGGGTAGGCGGCACTAACTGCAGCCATGAAGCGTTCGGGCGAACCGGCCTCAAAAAAATCTTCCAGCGGATCGCCCTGAAAACATAAGCGATGTAAATCAACCCGACGGCATGAACGATGTGCCAGGGCCTTACCTGCTCGGTCTCGGCCCAGAACGTGGCCCAGTCGAAGGCCCGCCAATGGCGAAATTGCAGGTATACCAGCACGGCGAAAACGATCAGAACTCCGCCGCTAATCAGAATGCGCTTTCTATCCATGTTTCAGGGAAGGACCCGAGCAAGTGACAACGCCGAGCACGGCGCTGTGCAAATGACCTGAACCAAAGTACCTGACGGGAGGGAATGGGTCAACGAGATCAGACTGGGAGCGATTGATTTCAACCAGATGAAACTCAACGGGATGATTGGGAAGCAGCTGTAGGCAATGCCGCCTGCTTTACCAAGGTCGTTTGTTGCGCAGGCTTCTTGTTCGCAGAGGCCTTGGCCAGAGCCGCCGCTTTGCGCTGGGCCAGCTTCTTGCGATTGTAATCGCGCACGATCTTGGCCACGTACACGCGGGTTTCGTAGTACGGGGGCACGCCGCGGTATTGCTCGACGCGTCCGGGTCCGGCGTTGTAAGCGGCCAAGGCTTTGACGACATCGTAGTTGTAACGCTCCAGCAGTTCGCTCAGATAGCTCGTGCCCCCTTCGACATTTGCGCGGGGATCGAAGGAATTTGCCACCCCCAGCTTCGATGCAGTCTCCGGCATCAACTGCATCAGGCCACGCGCTCCCTTGGGTGAAACGGCGTGAGCATTGAATCCGCTCTCGGCGTGGATCACGCTGTTGATGAAATCAGGATCGATGTGGTGACGATCACTGATGGTATTAATGACCTCGTTCAGATTCTGCGGTTTCGTGGCGTGGCAACCGGGAGCGGGACGCGACCGCACGATGGGCGGAAGAGACTGATCTTTTCAAAGCGTTCGATCTGAACGGTCTCAACGTCAACATAACTGGAATTGTCCGGCGCCAAGGTAAAGCCGGGTTATCGCGCCCAGATTTTCGCGGCGTTCATGTCGAACCGAAAAGCCATTATGCAAGATGGCGACATCGGTGGAAAAAGCCGGGATTGCCAGGAGCAACAATCCAAATATCCAGCCGAGTCTGTTCAGGTGACGCATGGTTGTCTTTATTACGCCGAACGTTCCGGCGGTTACCCCGAGGCGTCTCGCTCTCGGAGTGGAAACCCGCATTACAAAGTTCTCACACCCAATACCTGCTCGATCGCCGCCGCCACCCCGTTCTGGTCATTCGAAAGCGTGACCGCCCAGCCATTACGGCGCAACTCTTCCGATGCATTTCCCATGATAAACGGCACCCCGGCGAAGGCAAGCATTTCTATATCGTTGTAATTGTCACCAATGGCCATGACCTGTTCGCGAGCAATGCCCCGATACTTGGCCCAGCGCTCCAGGGCGTGCCCTTTTGAACATCCCTGATTGAGTACATCGACGATCGAGAGATCGCGCTCCACGTATTCGGTGCGAAGCACGGTGATGTCGAGCCCACTGGCGGCCAGGGCAGCCTGCGCCAGCTGCATACGGGCGATTTGTCCGCAGAACATGGCTTGCACCGGGTCGCTGGTCAGAGAATCCTCGATGGGAATCACAAAGTCGATGTATTGAAGATTCTTTTCCAGCCAACGCTGAATGCTCGAGTTCAATTCGTTCAGGTGCTCGAGCACGATCGCCCCCTTGGCCTCGGTGTCGAAGGTCAGGACCGTGTTTCCGCGAAACTCCATCATGCTCGCGCACAATTCACGGCAGGTTCCTGCCGGAAGCAGGTCGCGATGAAAGGTTTCGCCGGAAAGCGATCGGGTGATCGCACCGTTTGAGCTGATAACCCACAAGTCGAAACCAAGCTGCTGCACTATGGGTAACGCAAAGGTATGACGACGTCCTGTAACTACCACAATTTCTATACCTTCGGAGTGAACCCGGCGCAATGCTCCCATGTCTGTCGGTGAAATCTGAAACTCCGGATTCAGCAGGGTACCGTCTATATCCAAGGCTAGCAGGCGGATCGAAGGGGTTCACTGCAGAGATTTTAACACTGGGATTCGGCAATCACGAGCTTCCGTGCTGCATATCTGGGCGCCGGCCGCGTAATATACTGCTGCATCCGCATGGGATCGCTACTATTTTTCGCCTTTTCGTGGTGGGGCATTCTGTTACAGGCGTTTGCCATCATTCACTTTATTCGCCGCCGCCCCGACACTTTCTGGCTTTGGATCATCCTCATCGGCGGGTGGCTCGGGGCCCTGGTCTACATTGCCGTCGAAGCTGTTCCTGATGCAGGACTTCTTCGCCAGTCATTCAAGGTCTTCCCACGTCGCAAGCGCATTCGAGAACTCGAATCGGCCATCCTGGACAATCCCTCCGCGGGAAACTACGAGGAACTCGCAGATTTGTATCTCGAGGAAGGACAGTTTGCGCGTGCGCGACGGGCGTACGACAAGTCGATTTCCTCCCGAACCGACTCGCCGGACCCGTTCTACCGCCGCGGCATCGCCGCTATCCGCATGGGTGACTTTGCCGCCGCCCTGCCCGACCTTGAACGTGTGGCGGCCAACGATCCGACGTACGATTTTCATGGGGCTGCCGGATTGCTTGCCCACGCCTACGCCAACACCGGTCAGCCCGAACGCGCCGACGCTCTTTTCAAACAGGTGACCAAGATTTCAACCTCCTCGGAAACCTACTACAACTACGCTTGCTTTCTGGCCTCTCAACAGCGAAACGCGGAAGCCCGTCAGTGGGCTCAGCAGATTCTTGCCAAAAAGCCCAACATGCCCGGATATCTGCGCCGACGTGAACGTGCGTGGTTCCGCAGAGCACAGGGCTTGCTGAATAAGCTTCGTGCACAATAAGGCTGCCGTCTGCACCTTCTACGCGTCGACCAAACCTGTTTCGTCTGCGCGAAAGCCAGAATGCTAAACTCGCAGTTCAATGGCTCGCATCGCCTATCTTGAGTGCACCAAATGTGGTGCACATTATTCGGCCGAACAACCTCAGACTATCTGTCCGGCCGATGGTGGCGTTGTTTATGTTAGATATGACCTGGAAAGCCTAAAGCAACACTTTAGACCAGATTCTCTTCTGACCCGTCCTGCCACCATGTGGCGCTACGCCGAAGCTCTTCCAAGCGTAGCTCCCGTATCGCTGGGAGAAGGTTTTACTCCGATGTTGCCCAGCCGGGAGTTTCCAAACGTCTTTATTAAGGATGAGGGATGCAATCCCACGGGTTCGTTCAAAGCTCGTGGAATGTCCACCGCAGTCAGCATGGCCAAAGCTTACGGGCTAACGAAATTGGCTACTCCATCTGCTGGGAATGCTGCCAGCGCGCTTGCGGCTTACTCCGCGGCCGCCGGTCTGGAGGCCCACATCTTTATGCCCCGTGACGTGCCGATGGCCAATCGCGTGGAGTGCGAAACCTACGGCGCCCGGGTCACCCTGGTTGACGGTCTCATAAGCGACTGTGCTCGCATGGTCGCTGAAGGTAAGGACAAAGAGGGATGGTTCGACCTCTCGACACTAAAAGAGCCCTTCCGGGTCGAAGGCAAGAAGACCATGGGATACGAGATTGCCGAGCAGTTCAACTGGAAGTTGCCCGGCGGAATTATCTATCCGACGGGAGGCGGTGTCGGGTTGATCGGAATGTGGAAAGCCTTCGAGGAGATGGAGGAACTGGGCTGGATCGGACCAGACCGACCTAAGATGATCTGCGTCCAGGCCGCTGATTGCGCTCCTATTGTTAAAGCTTGGGATGAAGGCAAATCTGTCTCCAAATTTTGGCCGGCTGCATCGACCTCGGCTGCCGGACTTCGCGTTCCCAAGGCCTACGGCGATTACCTCATTCTTGACATCTTGAAGAAGAGCAGTGGCACGGCCGTGACGGCGACCGATCAGGAAATAATGGATGGGTTAAGACACTGGGCCCGAATAGAGGGAGTCTTCGCCGCCCCCGAAGGGGCTGCTTCGCTGGTTGCGTACAGAAAACTGCTCGCGGCTGGTTTCTTTACTCCGGAGGATAAAGTCGTCCTGTTTAATACCGGATCCGGACTTAAATATCTGGATGTCATTGACGGTCAGAAGAAGAGTCAGATACCGCCAGCCTCGCGTCAAATCGGTGGAATCATAGGGCCCTATTGAGTGTTCCGTCGGTCCTGTTTTCGCGAGATGTCAGTTCTGCGTTCGCTTGCAGGACGCCCCGAGACGGACGGGGCTGGACTGACTGAGGCCTGGTCTCGGGCCTTCATGCTACATTTCCCTCAGCGGACCTCTTGATTTGCCGGACCTTGATTTACCGACCCATGGAACAGCGTCTTATCCTGATTAATTTGTTGATCAAGCTTGGCGTGGCGGCGGCCGTGTCTAGTGCATTGGTCCGTTCCTTGGAGTTCAAATCTTTACTCTTTCGCGACGAACGAAGTTTGAAGCAGAGAATCTATCTGGTTTTGTGGATCGGAATTCCCCTGACTTTGGGTGTCTGGATCCGGTTCGGAGCGACCAGTTTTGTTGCCGGCGACTTGTCATTCGAGACGACGGTGCTTCTGGGCGTAATCGGGGGACGTTTTACCGGCATGCTTGGAGGTACTCTACTGGCTCTCCCTGCGTTCTGGCATGGTGAGTGGGGGGCCCTACCATTCAATCTGCTTTGCGGCCTGGTTGCCGGACAACTCCGGAATTTTGCTCCCAACCGCGAAGATATCTGGTCTTTTTCGCCAGGTGTCGACCTGAGCATCTATCGCTGGATTCGCCGCAATTTGCCGAAGCCCCATCCCTTTGAATGGCAAACCATGTTTTTCGTGACAATTGTGGGATTGCGGTTCGTTCAAACTGAGCTGTCACGTATCGCCCCGCATACAATTTTCAGTCTGAAGAGTCCCACGTGGTGGGTTGAAATTCTCATCTATGCGACGTCAGTTATTGTCATCGGAACCGAGCTCAAAATCTGGAATAGCGTTCGCATCCAAATCAAGCTGGAAGAGCAAGAACGCCTCCTGTTGCACTCCCGCATGGAAGCGTTGCAGAATCAGATCAACCCTCACTTTCTCTTCAATACTCTGAACTCGATTTCTTCGCTGGTTCGTTTCGATCCCGACACCGCACGGCAACTGATCATCAAACTGGCCAACATTCTGCGGCGCCTGCTGAACAGCACGGACGCTTTTGTACCCCTTCGCGAAGAAGTCGAATTCATTGACAACTATCTCGACATCGAGGTCGTTCGCTTCGGACGCGATAAGTTACGGGTGGTGAAGGAACTCGAGACCTCGTCGCTCGACACCATGGTTCCAAGCATGTTGCTGCAGCCTCTGGTGGAGAATTCCATCAAGCACGGCTTGTCCACCAAAATTGATGGCGGAAGCATTTACCTGCGCAGCCGGTTGACGGACTCACATCTCATTATCGAGGTCGAGGATGATGGCGTCGGGATGGGTTCTGCGATGTTGTTGGAGCGGCCGAGCGGGCTCGGAGGGAATGGGATCGGGATGGCCAACGTGGCCGAGCGATTGAAGGTCCTGTACGGCGACACTGCTCGTATGACCATCGACAGCCACGAAGGGAAGGGAACTCTGGTCAGATTGCGGTTACCTGTGCTGCAGGGGTCAGGTGCGATTCCTGAGGCTTTTTATGAAGCGCGCTCCAATACCCGGCGGTAAAACTCCTCGTACTGCGGAATAATTCTGCTGGCGCAGAAACGCGATTGCGCCACTGCCCGGCTGGCATTCGCCATTTCCTGCAGGGCACTCTCGTTTTTCAACAGATCGATGGCGTACCGAGCCATTGTGTCCACGTCGCCAACGTCCGCGAGATATCCGCTTTTTCCATGCTCAATCAATTCCGGAATTCCACCCACGCGTGTTGCAATGGGAACAACCTTGCACGCCATGCCTTCTAACGCCGCCAGCCCGAATGACTCCAGTTCGCTGGGCAATAACAGAAGGTCGGCAAGCGACAACTTCTCCTGCACTTGCTCCTGCTTCCCCAGAAACAGCACGTCATTGTGAATGCCTTTCTGAACCGCCAGCCACTCCGCGCGTGAACGGTCAGGGCCGTCGCCAATCATTAGCAACTTGGCAGGTATTTGCTGGCGCACACGGTCAAAGATCTCGATGCAATCGGTGACGCGCTTCACCGGCCGAAAATTAGACAGATGGACAAGCACCCGCTCGCCTTCAAGTGCATATTCTTTTCTCAATTCCGACGTATCTTCGCTGCGGCAATAGACGTCGCAATTCACAAAGTTGTAGATCACTTTGATGTTGTTTCGAATATCGAACTCGCGCAGCGTGCGTTCCTGAAGGTATTGCGAGATCGCAGTCACGCCGTCACTCTGCTCAATCGAAAAGCGCGTGATGGGAAGGTAAGAGCGGTCAAGGCCCACCAGAGTGATGTCAGTCCCATGCAGTGTGGTCACGAAGGGTAGTTTGCGGCCGCGCGGTTTCGCTGCCATCATCTGGCGAGCCAGCAACGCGCTTACCGAGTGGGGAATCGCGTAGTGCACGTGCAGCAAGTCGAGATCGTAAAGCTCCGCCACCTCAGCCATGCGCGAGGCCAGCGCCAGATCGTACGGAGGGTACTCGAACAGCGGGTATCGGGAGACTTCTACTTCGTGATAATGAATGTTGGGATGGGGTCCGCTCAGCCGAATCGGCTGCGCATAAGAGATGAAATGAATCTCGTGATCGCGTTCCGCCAGTTCCATTCCCAGTTCCGTGGCGACCACGCCGCTGCCGCCGTAGGTCGGATAGCACGTTATGCCGATTTTCATCCCGGTCCCTTCTGCCTGCTTCTCAGATTCGATGGTTAACCCTCAACCAGGATTCAGATAATGCCTGAACAATTCAATTGGACTGGTCTTTTGGGGGGGTGGAGAGCAAAAACGCTAGAACGCGCCGGGCACTTTCCTGGAAGAATCGGACTCGGCCACCATACTATTTACCTGCTGTTGCAGCTTATCCTGGGTTGATGGGTCGAGGCCGGTGAATTCGATCCCCATACCCACTCCGCCGTCACATGTCCGGACTACCGCCGACGTCGAGATCTGTTCCGAAGCCAGCCAAAATATGATGGTTACTACCTTTCCGATTTGAAAAGGAAGCATCGTCTCTACATAACATCCGGTGCCGTTGACGTCGGCCGTCTTCGTTTTCATCGGAGCGCCACCTTGGGCATCGCGTATCTCAATCGACAAAGGAACCCGTTGACGCGGATATCTCCGTTTGTCTCCTTTTGCCTGAGTGGCAGGAGCGGCAGTCGCCGGAACCGAGGGAGGAGAAGGGGCAGATGTCGGAAATTCCATTTCTTTTTGCCAGGGGCAGGGTTGCCCCTCGACCATCTTCACTCCCGCCTTAATCTTTTGAACCGGGCCAGCGTCCACAACCCAAACTACTTTGCATCGGGTCTTCTGACCGGCAAACTGTATCCCGACTACATCCCCGGGTCTCAATTGCTTTTCCAGCCCCGCCACCTTGGCGCCGTGCAGGCTGATGTTGCGGGCCTCTGCTTCCTGGTTGAAAGGACGGTTCTCCGCATCCATTCCGAATACCCGTATCGGTAGCTTTACATCGAGTCGAGGCTCTGGTTCCATGGTCATGCGGACTGCCGGGCCAAACCTCTAGCATTAAATCATATTATTGGTGAAAATCCGCGGCTACGTTAAGGCGCTACGGGCTCGCCACGGCGATGACGCGTCCCTACGATACAGATTCCGCCAAATCCCGGTAAGAGATAAGCTCGACGCCTTTTGCCGCCAGAAGATCGCGCGAGACGGGGGAAGTAAGAATCCTAAGTTCCTGCTCCCGGGATTTTCGTAAACGAGTGTGAACATTCTGCAGATCGGAATCGTTGTAGCCTGGATGGCAGACCATCTCCCATACGCCAGGGGGAAGAGTTTCCACCATGCGCCGAAACAATAGCTCGTCAAGCGAGCCGGTCGCGACAATGGCAAAAGTTCCGTCGGGGGTAATCATTTCGGCGTCCTCTACGGCATCCCGAAATTGGTTCGCCAGGCTCCGCAAAATTCCCACTTCACCCCATCGCCGCCACATACCGGGACGCGCGGCCAACTCTGATCCACGAATACGCTCAAACGGATTTCGGATCGCCTTTATGCCGCAGGCCTTTGCTGCGCGCAAGAGCGGCCTAAATACCCGCGGAAACACGTGAGTGTGTTTATGCGAATCGAGATGAGTCACTGTGATGCCGGACGACTGCAGCTTTCCGATTTGGGCCGCAATTTCCGCTTCGATTTCATCTGCTGCCAAGCGTCCGAGGAGAGCCAGCGCGGCAAACTTCCCAATACCTTCTCGAAATTTTGGTCTCCCTGGCGCACTGGTGTTCGGATCGAGCAAACTCTTGGTCGCTTGCTGCACCAGCGGAAATCCATCTACCAGCACGACGTGACATCCCACGCCCAATTGAGGATGGGTTTTGGCCAGAGAAACGGCGTTATCGAAAGCTTGTCCATTCGCCATCAATGTTGCGGAGGTGACTACACCATCCTGGTGCGATTCCACAATGGCGCGATTCACTCCCGCCGTCAGACCGAAGTCGTCGGCATTGATGATCAAACGTCGCACCCGTCAGTCTAGCAAAGGCTAAAGAGGTGACGCCCAGGACGGGAGGGCTGTTCCCCATCCGGTCGCCGTGCCGGGAGAAAGCCCGATGAAAAAAAACCGAGCACGCGTACCAGCCAACCTGGCTTAATGACCGAACGGTCGATACCCTCTTGAGATGCACGAGCGTTCGCTTTCATTGACTTGTCCTTGCTCTGGACGTAGGATTTCACCCCAAGTTCGGGCAAGCCCATAAACCACTGGGGCATTAGGTCGAAAGGAGATCCTCATGAGCACATCCACAGGCACGACTTCCTCCGCCAGCGTCTACACAACCCCCGCGTTCTGGGAACGCTTGTGGCGGACAGCCGGCATCCAGTCCGTCCTCTGCTTCATAGTCGCGTACATCGTCTACGGCCATCAGCCGCAGGTCGGCGCATCGGCCGACGCACTGGCAGCCTTCTACGACGGCGATCGCATGCGGATTCTGATCGCGGCCGTGTTTTACGGCTTGGCTGTCCTCAATCTCATGTGGTTCGCGGCGGCGCTCAGGACCACCCTGGCGGATGCGGGACAAGACGGTTGGGGCGCGGCGGCGACCGCCTCCAGTGCCGCCCTCGGAGCGCTTTTCCTCTTGCTCATCGCGGTGGTCGCAGCCCTCGCGTACTCCATCGCCGGCTCGGGAAATCACATGCTCACATCGGGCCTGAACGACTTCGTATGGGCAGGCTTCGTGTTGACTTCGTTCCCGCGCGCGATGCTTATCATGGCCGCGGCGTTTGGGCTGTGGCGGGCCCGGCTGATCTCGAACGCGCTCTTCGCGGCCGGGGTCGCTGCCGTCGTGCTCGTCTTGCTAGGCGGCACCACCTGGCTGAGCGGCGGATTCTGGGCACCGGACGGCGTCTATTCGCGCTTCGTCTCGCCCGCCATCGGCCTGGTGTGGGGCATGGTCGTGAGCGGGGTGCTCTTGACCCGAAGTCCTGCTACACGTGCTGGATGGTGAGGCCGATGTTAGGGAACTCAGAACGCATGGTGATTCAAATTGCAAATTCAAAAGTGGGCAGCATTTCCTGCGGAGTCACTGCATGATGCCGTGATGGATCACGAGCGCATGCACGAAATCAGCGCGGCGATGTGCATCCTCGTTGACCAACAACTGAAACTCTTAGGCACCCGAGGGACGCTCAGTTGCCTGAGCACACAAGAGACGGAAGTGTACGTTCATAGGAACGACCTCCTGCTTCAACTTTCAAAACGACTGTTTAAACGAATGACCATGAAACGGTCACGGCGATGCGCAGAATACGCATAGCGTGCGCGGTGTTTCCGAAAGAACTCGCTTTTTGAATGTTCAACGTGGGGCGCTAAACCCGAGAGAGAAGTGTGAGCTAAGTGCGGGTCAACCGCGCACGACGCCACACCGCCGAGTAGCGTAGTTACTGCGGGTGTGGTCTGGCAGGACCGCGTACAAGCCGTTCATGTTTCTCAGTCAGAAGACGACTGATTTCCATTATCACCTTCATAAACTTTTTTGGGCCTTGTTCAACTGAAGCTTGCCTGCAAAGCTCTTGCCAACGCGGGTTGTCCTGCATGGCAACAATCTATATCACATTTTTTTGGGACGGCATCGGTCGGATGAAACGCGATGCATATCGATGCTTATTTTGGTGCAGGAATTTGCAGGTTAACGCTTAGCTGGCCCTCGGTAGCATCTTTGATATGCTGCTGGAAAGCGTGCTTCGGTAATAGCTGATTTCATCTTTTTTCTCAGATGAATTCATATTTCGTATGCACTGCTCAGGCAGCCTTTTGCCTTTCCAACAACCCCGCAACATCATTTCGCAGAACTCTAAGACCGCTCATGGCATTGACGAGAGCTGCCCTTTCCTCATCGGTTCCACCATGGTCTTTAGAAAGCTGCAGCCGCCTCTGGTGTATTTCAGACTCTGCTGCCTGAACTAGCTCAGCCATCCTCGTCCAATCAGTTTCGAGTACAGCCGCTTGATATGAGGCTTGCCATTTATAGGTCGGTACTATCTCTCGGTAAGGATCAACTAGCCTTTGACTGAAACTCATTTTGACACTCCGTAATTTTGCGCAAACTATCTAACGTTGATAACGCTTCGCGCAGTGCCACCTGTTCGCCGTCCAGTGATTTCGTAAAGCCATCTTCAATTCGGTCGAGCACCGCATTCTTAGCGTCAGCGATCCGTTCAAGAAGTTTTACGGGGTCTGTTTCCCACAAAGCGATTTGGCAGAGTTGCCGCCAGTGTTCAATATTGCTCATCTGTCCGTTTTATAGAACGAATGTAGCGTGAGCGTCAACTCCTTTGTTTGTAAGCGATTACACAGCATCTGAGCATTTATTTCTGGATCGTGAACGATGGAATCAATAATACGATTCTGGCGTAGCAATAAGCGCTTATTCGGCTGTCTGCCGCCCGCAATGAGGACAGGTGAACATGCTAACCAGTCCTGCCGGGCATGTCGGAAAGCGGGAATGGGTGGCGCTTATTTCGGACAGGCCTTACGTGGTAATCCTTCGAACAGGAACCTTGGAAGTTCCCGTCTGCATCTTTGACATTGCTAGTTTTTGTAATCTACTCAGCGTACCTAATGCATCGCGGAGCGCTGTTTGTTCCTTGTTTGTTTGTCCAACTCTTTCTTCGATCCGATCAAGAATGGCACTTCGAGCAGCGGCGATCTTTTGAAGCAGTTCCGCAGGATCCATCTCCAGCAAAGCAAGTTCGCAAAGTTGTCGCCACTTAGGGTCAGTAATTTCGTCGCCCATAGCGCTCTTATAACAAAGAAAGAGTCGCCACAGTCAATGCGTGCACGTTACTCATTATGTACTGTGTCGCAGATCCCCAAATCAGCACATCTAGCCACAGCAGGCTTGCCGCAGCGTCCCTATGTCGCTGTCACTGGATACGAACTAGATAGCTCATTTCCTTTGGTAATTCTGCCGATAGGTTACGAGCAGACCAATTGTGACTGTGAGTGCAACTAGCAGATAGGTTGCCCATAGATGAAGCTGTTGCTTTGCGGAAAGGTCTTCAGGAGTCTTGAAAAGTGTTGAATTGAATGCTTCGCCGATGCCGTAGCCAATCCACATCCACACCAATCCGACCAGCGCAGCCATCGAAACTGCCACGGAAACGAAAAGAAGCAGTGGTACTGCCCGTTTCATACGATGGACTTTTCTCCGAGCGCTTTCAGGATATGCCCATTGTCAATTCGCTCCGCGTGAATCGGGCCAGCGGCAGGAGCCACGGCATTCCTACGTCGCTGTCACTGGATACATTCGATCCCAGAAGTGGTTCATGGAAAATGGGCGCTTCATTTTAAGGCCAAGGCCGTAGGATGCTTCGGTTGATACAGGCCGACCTCGCCCCCACCAGGAAGCCGCATCTTGGTAATGGAGCCCCATCTTGGTTCTTGAACTTTAGAGCACTTAACGCCCTTCTTTGCGAGCGAAGCAATTTCGGCTTTCAGATCTTCGCACATGAAATAGAGCTCGTGGGAACTCTCATCGGACGGGTGGACTGCGGCTTCCCCCGGTGGCAGGGCGAAGATCAGCCAGCCATGACCCGCATCCACGTACTTGAAATTGAGGACATCGCGGAAAAATGTGCGATCCGCCTCGGCGTTCTTACTGTAGACGATTACGTGAGCGCCAGAGATCATTTGCCCCTCCCAATGCCCGGAATTTGACGCCGCTATGCAGATAACCAGGTGCCTGCTAATTTCCCGTTCTCCGACTGCCATGGCGTTCTACCCGAGCTTAGCGCAGACTTGCGCTCTTGGTTAGGTGTCCCATGGGGAAAATGTTGGAGAACGCCATGGCAAAGTACGGTGGCATGTTTTCAGTGCTTATGGTCACGTTTGGGTTGATAGGCTGTCAGGAAGAAAAGAAGTTTGACGTGACGCTTTACCAAAACGGTAAAGCAGTAAGCGAATGGATCGCAATAGGAAGAGTGACTCACTCAGAAGGTGTTTTCATATTCCGCGCTTATCCGACGGGGCAGGAGGTTCAAGTCTCTGACAGCGTGGTTATCGCAGCTAGTGATGGCTCCGTTAAGCACGGCGACTGTAAATGATCCATTTGAGAGGTTGTTGCAAGCATTCCGACGTCACTGTCACTGGACATTCGATTTGACAGAATGGAGTCATGGAAAGCCCATAACGGTTTGCCGTGATCCGGGCCGTCCGACCTAGTGAGACAATGAAGACGGCGCGTTTCTCTGGAGAGACGCCAATAACTAATGGACAACCAAACAGCATACTTGTTCGTCTTTGACGGCTTTGCGGATTGGGAACCTGCGTCCGCATTGGCCGAGCTACGCCGAACGTTCGGATTCTCCGTTCAGACTATTGGTCTTACAAGGAATCCCGTAAAAAGTATGGGCGGGTTGAAGATTCTTCCGGATATTCCAATAGGCGAGGCTCAGCCAGATTTAACAAGTATCCTGATCCTCCCAGGAGGCGACGCCTGGGTGCACGGAGAAATGAAGGAAGTTACGGGCTTAATAAGAGCCGTTACAGGGGCGGGCACGCCAGTGGCCGCGATCTGTGCCGCGACGCTGTCTTTGGCGTATGCGGGCCTTCTCGACGACCATCGTCATACGAGCAATGGCAATAGCTTTATCTCTAAACATGTACCCAAATATAGAGGTCACGAGCATTACCAGAAACTACGCGCGGTAAGGGACGGTAACGTGATCACCGCGAACGGCCTTGCCCCTTTTGCGTTTGCCGCCGAAATTTTTAGGACCGTAGCACCTGATCGTATAGACGACATCGTTACCTACGAGGGGCTCTATTCGCGTGGTCTGCTCGACGACTAAAAAACCCGTCAACATCCTTTGAGATCTCCAACGCATCGCCGCTTCGCGGGGTGTTTGGCTCGCCCGTTGTTGGAATCTGACTCAGCCCGTTCAACGCGACGGAACACAAGTAACCCACACAGTTTGCCGTCCGCGTTTCAAGCTGCCGGCACCGAACTTCGTGAGCAGTAGCGTGTAGTAGATTCAGCACGTCGGCAACACACGCCAGCGGTTTGATTGGCAGATCCGCTGGTAACGTCGCTGCACAATGGCTGCGAGCTATTCCACCTGCTCTGCGCCCGCGTTCGCGTTGCCTCTTGTGCTGGGCATTGGTCGAATGAAAAAAAATGGTCGGTCGCAGCGAGTGCTTGGGCGGCGCAGGGCTGCCCATCAACGCGAAAATTTGAGGAGCAGAGAGCCACGAATTACCTTTTAACATCCACTGGTGTCGGAGTCCTACATTGAGAACGTGCTTTTCGACGCTACCAGTCAGAGAGCAACTCAACTTGGTGTGCTCGGTGGCGCAAAAACGGCGCGACTGAGGGGGTCTGTGCACTTTGTGCACTGACTTGTGCATTGGGTGACATCGAATCGCGGTAAGGTATAGTAAACATGTGGGCGGTTAGCTCAGCTGGTTAGAGCGCCTGCCTTACAAGCAGGAGGTCGCAGGTTCGAGTCCTGCACTGCCCACCATCTTTCCCGATTCTATTCAGGCGGTTAGTAGCGCTGCGCTGTTCTTCTCTAGAGATCGCGATTCAGCACTGTGCCCAGAATTGTGCCCACCCAGCCGAGCCATCGCTTGGAGAACAGCATCTTCGATGGGTGGACGTACCGCGCCGAGATTGCAATTGAACTGTGCTCCGCGATGCGGGCCAGCGTCCACACGTCACAGCCAGATCGTCCCAGGCGAGTGAGGAAAGTATGACGAAGCGAGTAGAGAACAAACGGACGCACCTTCGAGAGCTTGAGCGCCTTGCATGCTGCTTCTTCAGGCTAGACGGCTCAATGTGTCCGGTCTTGGTCGGTGCGGGCCAAACGTAGCCTTCTGATGGTCTTCCGATAGCGTTCCAACGTGTTTCTAGAATGTGCCGAACTCTTGGAGTCATCGGAAGCACGCCGCGCAGCTTTCGTTTTCCCATGTGTTACCAGCAGCGTGCCGTTACGGCCGTTCACCCACGTGATCGAATCCCATACGAGCCTGTAGCAACGTTCGGGGCGAAGCGCGGTGTCCACCAGCACCGTTGCAATCTCAGCCAACAATGAGTTCGCCGATGCCAGATAACGGCCTTCTTCTTCCTGCGTGACTACCCGTTCACGGTGCAATTCTCCAGGAAGCATTCTGACTTTGGGCGCTTTCTCAAGTTCGCCCCATTCCTCTGCCACACGAAGAACGCGGCGAAGAATACGGAGTGAAGCGTTTACGGTAGTCACTTTCATTCCCTCCTTGCCTATGACTGGCAAAGTCGGCGATTCGCTCAGTGGTGATCGCGTCCAAGGTGAGACTTGCCAGCGGAGAATAGGCCTGAATCGCCATCAGTCCGACTTTGCAGAAATCACGCCAAGCCTTCGATGAACAGGTGGACTCTGCCCATGGAGCAAAGCGTTTTCGGCAGAACTCGGCAAGAGTCCGAACGGGTTTCTTCTCCCGATCCCCACTTCACCTTTGGCAAGAGATGTCTTGTGCGCCGCTTCCATCTGCCGCGGCCACCTTGTCGTTGCCCTGCTTCGTGGACTCCCGCACTGAGCGGCCCTGCCACATGAACTTGTACCGGTACACTTCCCCACGCTTGTAGATACCCACAATTCACCTCGCCTTCTGTTTTGCTTTCCCGCTGCCCTTCGGTCTGCCGCCGAGCTTGCCCCATTCCTGCATCTTCCGGACGAATTCTTTCTTGCCCCACTTTTTCTTACGGGCCTCGGCGCTCTTGCGTCCGAGGAGACTTGCTGCCTTGTTTAGATCTGTCACGGGTGGCATCATAACCTAACGTTAGGTTAATTGGAAGATCAAATCTTTTAGCCAAACCCTCGTCGGAGCCCCGCCCAGGTCGTTGACTTGCTGCCGCTGTCCGCCTACTATGGGGCGCGCCACGGTGGCTCCTTCGTCGATGATCGGCCAAACCATCTCGCACTATCGCAGTCGTAGAGAAGCTGGGCGGCGGTGGTATGGGCGTGGTGTACAAGGCCGAGGACACCCGGCTTGCACCGCTTTGTCGCCCTGAAGTTCCTGCCCGATGACGTCGCGCGCGATCCCCAGGCCTTGAGCCGCTTTCGACGCGAAGCGCAGGCTGCTTCCGCCCTGAACCATCCCAACATCTGCACGATTTACGACATTGGCGAGGAGAGCGGCCAGGCGTTCATCGCCATGGAGTTCCTGGATGGCCAGACGCTGAAGCATTTGATCGGCAACCGGCCACTCGATCTGGAGACGCTGCTGTCACTTGGCCATCGAGATCGCGGACGCGCTGGACGCGGCGCACGCGGAAGGAATCGTTCATCGCGACATCAAGCCCGCCAACATCTTCGTGACCAGGCGCGGTGGGCACGCGAAGATTCTGGACTTCGGACTGGCGAAAATACGCGCCACAGTAGCGAAGCCAGACCGAGGCGACGGAAACCGGACGCCGGAGACCCCAACCTGACCAGTCCAGGTTCGGCAGTGGGCACGGTCTCCTACATGTCTCCGGAGCAAGCCCGAGCCAAGGAGTTGGACGCACGCACCGACTTGTTCTCCTTCGGCGCAGTGCTCTACGAAATGGCCACCGGCCAACTGCCATTTCGCGGAGACAGTACAGCGACGATTTTCGAAGCCATTCTAAACCGAGCTCCCGTGTCTCCGATGCGGCTGAATCCGGATGCTCCGGCCGAGTTGGAACGGATCGTCAACAAGGCTTTGGAGAAAGATAGGGAGTTGCGTTACCAGGGAGCGGCTGAGATGCGGGCCGACCTGAAGCGGCTGAAGCGGGAAACGGATACGGGAAGACCAGGGGTTGCCAGTTCGGGAACGATGCCGGTGGCGCAAACAACGAGTTCTCAGACGGCAGCGGAGCCGGCCGTACCAGGTTCGGGTTCCGCCCCTGCTATCAGTCAGTCATCATCATCCGGGGCAGTAGAGATTGTCCGGGGTCCAGCTGCCGGTGGAATAAAGCTCTGGAAGATTCTGGTCACGACTGCCGTGGTCATTATTGCCGCTCTGATTGCTGGGGGCCTATACCTCCGCTTGCGTTCAGCAACACCGTTGACGGAAAAAGACATGGTTGTGCTGGCCGACTTCGACAACACTACTGGCGATGCCGTCTTCGACGGCACTCTCAAGCAGGCCCTTGCGGTTGATTTGGGTCAGTCTCCGTTCCTCAACGTTCTCTCTGAGCGGCGGATTAACGAGACATTACGATTGATGGGCCGCGGACCCAACGACCGCGTGACCCGGGACGTGGCGCAAGAAATCTGTCTGCGAACGGGCAGCAAAGCGCTGCTCTCAGGTTCCATCGCGCGACTGGGCAACGAGTACATGGTCGGTCTGGAAGCCGTGGGTTGCGGGAATGGCGATTCTCTGGCCAAGGAGCAGGCGTCGGCTGCCACAAAGGAGGAAGCCGTCAAAGCGGTGGGTAGGGTAGGTAGTAGCCTGCGCGCCAAGCTGGGCGAGTCACTGGCTTCCGTGCAGAAGTTCGACGTTCCGATTGAGGCTACGACCCCGTCGCTGGAAGCCCTCAAGACTTTCAGCATGGGCGTGACCACGCAGGAGCAAAGAGGCGACTCTGAGGCAGTTCCTTTTCTTCGCCGGGCGATTGAACTTGACCCCAACTTCGCCATGGCCTATGCCCGTTTGGCAGTGGCTTATGGCAATCTCGGCCAGCCGAGTCTGGCCGCAGAGAATCTCAAGAAAGCGTACGGGCTGCGTGAGCGGGTGAGCGAACGCGAAAAATTCCATATCACCGCTGATTACTACGCCTTTGCCACTGGCGAACTCGAGAAGGAGGCCCAGACCTACGTCTTGTGGATGCAGAGCTATCCCCGCGACGCCATTCCCCATACGAATCTGGGCGATAACTCGAAGACCCTGGGTCAATACGACAAAGCCGTCACTGAAACTCAGGAAGCACTTCGTCTGGACCCGGACAACCTTTATGAGCACACCAACCTTGCCATGGACCTTATCGCGCTCGACCACTTCGACGAAGCCCGTGGTGTCCTAGACAAGGCGCGGGCAAAAAAACTCGAAGGCTGGACGCTTCATCTGTTCAGCTATTACCTCGCGTTTCTCCAGAACGACACATCCCTGATGGAGCGCGAGGTGGCGTGGGGAGCAGGGAAGCCTGGAGCGGAAGATCCACTACTATCTGCTCAGTCCGACACCGAGGCCTACTTCGGAAGACTGGCAAGGGCGCGAGACTTTACACGTCGAGCTGTCGACGCTGCCATTCGCGCCGACTCGAAAGAGACCGCCGCTCTGTGGCAAGCCAATGCGTCCCTGCGCGAAGCTGAGTTTGGAGAAGCTACCTCAGCCAAACAAGCGGTTGAATCCGCCCTCTCCCTGGCTCCAGGCCGTGATGTGAAACTGATGGTAGCCCTGGCTCTTGCGCGAAACGGCGACACTGCGCGGGCAAAGGGCATAGCTGACGAACTCGAAAAGAGCAATCCCACCAACACTGTGCTGAAGCTCTACTGGTTGCCCACGCTCAAGGCGAGCATCGAGGTTAACGCAGGAAACACGACGCGTGCACAACAACTGCTAGAAGCCGCCGCCCCGTACGAACTCGCCGAGCCGCCACCCTTGCAGCAGGGAACTTTGTATCCGGCTTACCTTCGGGGCCAGTCGTATCTGCTTGCCCACAACGGCAGCGCGGCAGTTCGGGAGTTTCAGAAGCTTCTCGACCATCGCGGCATCGTTCTAAACGTTTGCACCGGCGCGCTTGCCCATCTCCAACTTGGCAGGGCTTACGCAATGTCGGAAGACACTGCGAAAGCCAAAGCTGCCTACCAGGACTTCTTCGCACTCTGGAAAGACGCCGACCCCGACATCCCCATCCTGAAGGAAGCCAAGGCGGAGTACGCGAAGCTGCAGTGAACTTCCGAATCGGAAGTCTCAGGTTAGTACTCGCACCCTGCCGCCTACGCCGGGTTGGCCGAGTGCCGAATTCCGAGAGTAGAAGCTCTAGTAGCGGCCCGGAGAGCAGTGGAGCTTGATCCGAGCTCGGGCGAAACTCGCACCGCACTGGGCTGGGTCGAGTTGTATAGAGGTTTGGACTTGGCAGCAGCCGAGGACGCGCTCGAGCGTGCCGTCAAACTGGATCCCAACTATGCCCCGGCGCACCACACTTATAGTGGAGTTTTGGAGGTGACCGGACGATTCGAGGAAGCCATAAGGGAGGAGAAGCAGGCAGTTCTTCTTGATCCACTTTCCCATATCTCCAGAGCTTCTCTAGCAGAACTGTTTTCGGCAGCAGGCCAAAATGACCGTGGCGTGGAGCAACTTAATGAGATGTTCGCAATGGAGCCGCAGTTTCCCAAAGCGCACGAAACTCTAGGGCTCATCTATTTGAGAAAAGGGATGTACAAGGAAGCCATCCGCGAGTATCGCGCAAGCGAGCAGTACGGCGGGGCCAAGCCATTGGGGCTTCTCGGATATGCCTACGCTCGCTCGGGGGACAACGATCAAGCGCTGAGAACGTTGCGCCCACGGCCTCATAGTCTCGAGGGCACGCCGGTTTAGTGGAACGATCCGTCTTTTACCACTCGGTGTTTAATCGTGGCCGAACTGAATGCAGGCGTTGGTAAAGTTAATCCATTTCCATTGGAGGGTGCGAATCACACTCTTGCGCGCACCTGTTTCGATCGCCAAAATAACAAACGGAAACATCCCTCGCGACCGAGAGTTTGAACGCGACAAAGGAATCTCCTCTTCGACGAAAATCTTGCGGCCGATGTCCCCATTTAGCCTGCCTCTTTTTCATCACCTGGCTGCGAAGCATTTTGATGGTGGCTTCAGTGGCACGGAGTTCTGCCGCGGTGATGAGGATTATGGGCCATAGGATTGCAGCATGCCGAACGATGTTGCTGAAGCACGGGCGTAGCGAAAAAGAGGATTACGACGCCTTTTGAGTCACACCCGAAGAAATCTGACAACGGCGAGTCATTGACAATTTTGGCAAATGTGGCAGAAAAGAAACAGCTGGCGGTTTAATCGGCCATCAGTCGGAAAGAATGACGCGGTGCGCTTAGTGCCCGTTTTTGATCTGACATCCGAATGAAAACACCGCTTCGCCAATGACTCAAGCTCCCCGGTTTCGCACATATTTGGAAGGCGGGGATATTGGCAACCGGGTTCAAAGGGCATTCGTCAAGGCATTGTGACGGAGCGCTGTCAGCCTCCTGATCGGATACTCCGATGTAACCGTTTTGAACATGGAACTACTACGGTTTCACTACAGTGGATTTTGTAACAGATGTCAGCTCTCGAAAAGGCCTAGTGGACGGTAGGGCAAAACTGAATGGTTACCAGCGCGAAAGCGTGGGGTATAATCCCTGCCGCTCGGACCTGGACAGCCGGAAAAGCTGCGCTGGAGGGTGTGATCACCAATGAGAATTGCCCATCGGAGTGCGATGGCGGGTCTGTTCGCATCTTCGTTTTGTTCGTTGCAGTTTGTGTTGCGGGCGGCCAGGAAGGCGCGATGTTGCGCAAGCGGTTCACCAACCTGGATGTCATCGAGATGGCGAAGCTGGGCCTGTCCGACGACGTGATCATCGCAAAGATTCGCCAGGCGTACGAGGCTGGAACTGATGCGGTCAGCTTCGATACCAGCGTCGATGGATTGAAGTCGCTCAAAGCCGCAAACGTTCCTGACTCGGTCATTAAAGTCATGATTAACCCCGCTCCTCCGCCGGCACCGGTAATGGCGGGTGCGAGTCCGATCTCGGTCGATCCGAATCTCCCTCCGCCCGAGGTGGGCGTGTACTGGCGGGACCAAGGCAAGTTTGTGCGGGTTCAGGGCCAGGCGGTGACCAACACCAAGACGGGCGGCAAGGCTGGCAGTTTGTTTTCGAACGGGCTGAGGAATCAGCACTGGGATGCGACCATTGAAGGGCACACGTCGAAAAATGTTGTCCGCGACCGCCAGCCGATTTTCTACCTGTACGTTCCCGATGGAGACGACTCATCCGACTACGTGTTGATCAAGCTCAACAAGCAAAAGCGATCACCGGGAATTCCAGATCGGTTCCTTCGGCGGCATTACGGGCGGCAAGTCCGGCGTGCAAAAGGACAAGGAAATCCCATTCCGCGCCGAACACGTCGGGATCAGGATGTACAAAATCACGTTACTGGACGAAGGCTTGAAGCCGGGGGAATACGCGTTCTTCATGGGCACGGGCCAGAGCAATACGATGGCGGGCGCACACGGAGGCAACAGGTCGGGAGGATCGGCGTCAGGGAGGGTTTGGGATTTCACGATTCCGGAGTGAACTTAGAATTAAATGCTCGCGAATGAATTTCGGAGTAGCAGGACCGGGGAAAACGACCCCTGGAGAAGGATCACCGCGCCTGGTATCGCGGAGATGTTCGCGCCATGCGTCACCGCGCTTTTTGATAACCCTTCGGAAGCGGCTGGTCGACATAATCCTTGCCTTCCGATTCGGAATCGACCAGAACGCCGTTGGTCTTGAGCAAGCGATTTTGGCCGATTTTATTAAAGAAGGTCACTTAGGGCGGCATATGCGGCGGATGCGCGACCTGTACGCAAATCGGCTTCAAACACTACGACGTGAAGGCGAGAAGCACCTCAAAGGTTTGCTAGAGATTCCAGATGTTAGAGCAGGCTTGTATGCCGTGGGCTTTCTTCGCAACGGAATGTCCTCGCGGCAGGCTGAATTAGCAGCAATGTCTCTTGGAATCGAAACGATGGCGCTCGATCGGTTCATGTTGAGTGGAACCGATCCGCAGGGCATTGTACTGGGTTTTGCCGCGTTCGAAGACCATGTCATAAGGCGGGGCGTTGCCGCCCTCGCCATTGCGCTCTCGAAACGCGACCCGTAACGCCCGGTCGGAGTAAACAGTAAACATTCAAGAAGTTTGTTCCGGTCAGCAGCGAACCTGGGCTCGACGGTTCCAAGTCGATTATGGAGGAGTAGCCGGAGATTGCATTTGCCATCGAAGTGAGGAATTTAAGTTTATTGCATATTGATATAAGACTTCATACTAGGTGCTCGAATGATAGATCATGAACAACTTCAAAAGTGCCGACTCTGGGGCTATGCGCTCGGGGCACTGATTTTTGTCGCTGTTGTTGCTTGGCGACTGGTCGCTCGCTAATTGCGATTCGCTCGATTCACCAATCAAAGTGATCGCCTGCGGCGGATTCCTAAGCTGCGCCTTCCGCTTTTCCGGCGTCGAAGACAATATCGGAGCGCGTGCTGTTGATGATGGCTCGTAGATCGGCTTGCTCCTGAGCAGGCACTCTGAATTTGTCCAATGTCAGCCATACATCGTCCACGAACGCCTCCCACTCTTTAGCTGTAATCTTCAGATGATCATGCGACTCTGCCATCGACCTTCCCGTATATTTTTGCGGGCCACCGGCAGCCCAGCAGACCATTTCGGTCAGTAAATACTTGAATCCCGGAGGCGTCACCCGATGATGCGCTTCGTCCACCAGAGGATTGGCGTTCAGTCTTGGGTCTGTCATGATTCTGTCGATGAGATCGTCCACCACGGCGGCGATGCTGTAGACGCCGCCAAGCCTGTCGTATAGGGAGGGCTTTTCCGCTGTCTGCATCTTGAAGGCTCCTTTAACCGAAGTTTACAACGCAAGGGAGTGCAGTGCGGCTGATAAAGACAACACCGTCCCGGATTCTCTTCCGGAGTTTAGGGCTAAAATGATCCAGCAATGAGAAGCCGCCACAAATGAAGAAAACAACAATTTTGTCTTTACAAAGTTCTTCACAGTTCACAGCTGGCACTCAAGGGCACATTAAAATCTCAATCGCGATCTATCCAACTTCGATGCTGTGGTGTGGCCCGATTTCCTCACACTGTATAACTTGCATGGCTTCCTCCTACTCAATAGGTTGAGATGTTGAGATGACTGCCACCCATTCTTGGCAAGTCTCTCAGTTTTACCATCGGCTCGTTTCTCACTTCTTTGTTCAAAAAGAGGACGCCGCATTACGGCGAACGAAAAGTCGGCACTTCACAACCGAAAGAGACGTTACAACACTTTCTCGATAAAGTTTCCAAAACGCGTGAAGCCTCATCCACATCGAGCCAAGTCTTGAGCCTCTACGAGCAGATATAAGTGCTTCCCAAAAGAAGAAACCATTGGATAAAAAGAAGAGTCGAGCGTCGATTTTCCTAGTTAAACTTTAGGGTACAAGTCGCATCTTCAGTAACTTTTGTGTTCGCGATGTGATGGATATTCTTGGTGCATGCCGCATTTTGGCGCGAAGCGCTCACCCAAGATGGTCACAATACGCAACCTGAATGAGATGAAAGCAGCGGCCCACGGAAACGAACCACAGACAAAGCTTCTGATCCTCGGCCTTGGTGAGGCTATCGTAACAACGTGTGGTCAGGCCCGTTTATTTTTGGAACAGCAGGATGGGCGCGAGAATGAAGCCACGAAAACCTAAACCGACGTATGGTGTGACGACTGCCGTCGCTGAATCCCCTGTAGGGTGGGGCTCTGTGGACAATCATTCTTTCCCGACAAAGCAGTTCACGCCCTGCACCTGTTTTGCAAGCACTCCGCTTGAGCCTCCGCTGGACCCTCATCGCGAACCATTCCTTTCTAACAAACCAAATTTCTGAGCCGTTCGGATTTTTATGGTAGTCTACTGAGTATCAGCTAAGTTTGATTCACCCGCAGTTGAAAGTCGGTACCGCCAACCAGCGTCACCCCTTCTCACCGCAGCGACTCTTCTCAGCCGAAATTCAAGAATAGAAATAGGAATATCAATTGGAACAAGGAACAGTAAAGTGGTTTAACGACGCCAAAGGCTATGGTTTTATCAGTCGTCAAACTGGAGATGATGTATTCGTGCATTTCTCCGCCATTCAGGCTGGCGGCTTTCGCAGCCTGCAAGAAGGACAAGCGGTGCAGTTCGACGTGACCAAAGGCCCGAAGGGCTGGCAGGCCGAAAACGTTCAGGCTGTCTAAAGTGAGACGCATAAATGCCCGTGATCCGAAAGGATTTCGGGCATTTTCTTCATTTAGGCGAATCGGCTCTAGTCGTTCAGCCAAACGAAGACTAACTCGGCAATGCACCGCAAGGTTTGGATTAATTTGACGGCATCTTCTGCCGTTAATCTTTCCATTAACAGCGCCAGTTACGGTTGGATGTCATCTGGATTGGGGTTCGATCAATCCGCTGCACATATTTGGCCAGCCCCTATTTTCCGCTCGATATGCGGCTATGAAAGAGACTACTCCGTGGGAAATGATCATAAAACTCGCTGATATTTAAGTCGACGGGACTATGCCGCCTCGGCTGGTTGCCGTGCTGATGCTTGCCCCATCTGGGACTCGTGCCGGGCCCAGTCCAAAACCTCTTCGATCAGATCGCTAATCGGTTTGCCTGTCTCATCAGACAGCGTAATGAGTTTCTGCAATAGGTCTTCCCGCACTTTTACCCTGTGGGTCGCCATTCGCCGCTCCTTGTCACGTATCGGACTCCGGCAAAAAGATAAACAGTGGCGTCATGTTCAACAATACGGGGAATCCTTTAGCCGCTAGCGTACAGAGGAGAGCACCCGATCCGAGGTTGGTATGCCTGATTTGGCACCTGAGACGAACTCAAACTTTTTCAAATCCTAGCCTGCAAAATTTGAGTCCTTGCAGCGGTTGTTTTTACATCTTTGAAGGTCAAAGTCCGTTTGGGCTTTGGCTTCGGGTCACGGTAAGCTTCTGGTAAACATTCGCATTAGATCGTCACGCTTTTCGGATGTACAGGTGCAAGGGATTCGCGGGGGATCGCTCCCCAACTTATACCAAGCCAGATTACTTCTTCTATCTGTTTATCTGTTACGTCCATTAAAAAGCTGACCTCATTCCCACTCGCTTAAGCCGCCCGTTTCAGCTTCGCCCAGCGTGCACGCTGAGACGCTGCGATCTTGCGACGAGCCGAGGCTGACATAGTTCGTTTGGGCTTAGCACTCTTTGTAATTGGAACCACATTCTGCGATTTCACTTTTGCCCAGCGGGCTCTCTGGGCGGCGGCAATCTTCCTGCGGCCGGAGGCTGAAATCGCTCGCCGTGTTTGCGCATGGCTGCTGCTACCATGCACACTATCTAGGGCCGCCAGGGCCACGTCAACCTGTCTCAAGCTATTTACCAAATTCGTTCTTTGTATTCTCAACTGCATGACTACGGACTGCAGTCCCTCTAAATTGGTCATGTATCCCCCTGCTTTGGATATTAACAGACACTGATACGGGTCTCGCCGGTATGCTTCATCCTGCATTGACATCTGTAACATTGAACGCTTAAATCCAAACTATGTCGCTGCTAGCCATTGCGGATTCGTTTTACATCAGGATGCTCGACAGATCAGCCTTGACCCTTGCTCGCATGCATCTCGGGGGAACACAATTTGGCTCTATAGAGAAGATGCCGCTTTAAGTTCGGGTCCTCTACTCCGGGGTGATCGAAGAACGGTGGGTTACACGGTACCATCCCAAGCTTATCCATCACTCGAATCGATTTCAGGTTCTGTGGAACCGTGAAGGCAAACACCTCATCCAGTAAAAGCGAATGAGCTGCCATATTCAAAACCATCCCGGCAGCCTCTGACGCAAATCCTCTACCCCAAAAGTCGGTTTGGAGTCTCCAGAGAATCTCAACGCAAGGAGTGAACCAACTTTGAAACGAAGGGGTTGAGAGCCCCACAACGCCTGCAAATGCTGTACTCACTTCAACTGCATAAATTCCGAAACCCCTCTCATCAAAGCTGGCATTGACCCACTGGAATGCAGCACGGCTCTCTTCTGTGGTCCATGGCTTTGGAAAGTACAGCATCACTTTGGGATCTTCGTTCATTCGTGCAAATGCCGGAAAATCGTCCTCGCATAGGCGACGCAGGCGAGTCCTTGGAGTCAGAATCTCGGAAGGCGCAATCCCCATCTCTCAATAGTAAGCGACCTGCCGAGTATCAGATTTAATTTTCCATGTCGACCTGTCTAGGGACATCCTCCGCATGCACTATGCCTTCCGTTCGGAATGCACCATCTGTCAACTTGTGTGTCCGGTGCTATGCAGACGCGGCGCATCGAAGCGGAGGTGCACTACGACGAGCGCGGAAGCTGGTGTTCCCGAGCAGACACTCATGGACATCGTCGGACACCTGAGCCGCGAGATGCTGGAGCACTATTCACACATCCGAAGCAGGCCAAGAGAGACGCTGTCTCCGTTTTGGACGGAACGAACGCCGAGACCGTTGGAGTGAGTGCTGCTGTTACCTAGGCGGTCCGCACAAATGTCCATATCGCATAGCGAGAGTTACTGAGCGCTACGGATTGTCACGGAAAGTCAATGATGGAGCACTTTTCCTTGAAAACCCAGTCGGGACAAGGGCTTCCGATGTTTTGGTAGCGATCAGTCACTCTCGGTAACAGCAGCATCGGATTACTTACAAGCAAGAGGTCGCAGGCTCGAGTCCTGCAACTGCCCACCAGGTCAGGCTGGTTTGCCGTTCCGACGCAGACGCTCTCTCCAACTTAGCGACCAACTTGAAAATCAGCGCGGCAGCCACGATCAACCCAGATTCCGCGTCGATCATAGCCCCAGGTCCGGCCTTGCTCGCAAGCCGAATCGCTGTTTTGTTTTACCAGACGCACTCCGCCACGCGTATTCGCCTGACAATAGTGCCGATGCATGTCATCGGACGAGCACGAGATCACTTGTCCCCGTCCCTGATAGTTGTCGCCACGATATCCATCCCGATCGTGATCCCCGTACCGGCCTGCCTCGACCGTGAAATCAGCGCGGCAACCGTGATCGACCCAGACGCCACGGTCGTCCGAGCCCCAGCTATAGCCCTCACGACATGGAGACTCGCTCCGCTGTTGCGCAAGCCGAACTCGGCCCGGCCCGTTGGTAGAACAGTAATGCCGCTTTCCGTCATCCGATGAACATGAGATTGTTTGTGCGGCGCTGCGTGGTGCAAAAATTGCCAGCGCAACCACGATCAAACCAAAGTGAAGCAGATTCTTAGTGCTCAACATTGTGCCTCCTGAAATATTGTTCGGACTGCACCTTCGCAGCAATAAACCGGTTTGCCAACCCAGAATATTCGCAGGTCGACGCAGCAATGAGATGCTATGCTCACGCCAAAAAAATATTGTGTGAGCGTATCCGTAGATCTATTTACGAGGCCTTTCTGCGTGGTACCTTGGCGCCCTTTTTTCGAGCTTCCGAAAGCCCGATGGCAATGGCCTGCTTCCGGCTCTTCACTTGCCCACCCTTGCCGCCTTTGCCGGACTTGAGCGTACCACGTTTCTTCCGGCGCATGGCGCTGGCGACCGTCTTGCTTGCGGCTTTTCCGTACTTAGGTGAACTCGAACTCTTGCGTGACCTGGATTTCTTCGCTGGCGTCATGTAGATTCTCCCGCCCATTAGAGGGAGGCGACATCTGCCAGGTTGCTCGTACACGTCGGCAACACATTTCGCGATGGACGAGAAACTAACTTACCAGCAGCAACTCGCCCGTCGTCTTGCGCCCTTCCAAATCGCGCTTGGCTTGCCAGCCTCGGCCAGCAAAGGGACGAGCTCGATGCGCAACTTCAGCGGGCGAGTTCCAGATTATGGTGAACAAATCGCTTGAACGCGGATTTGTCCTCGGGATGATGTAGACTCACTCGAACAAATTGGGAGCGAGGATGAGTCGGAAATCCGCTGGAAAAATCAAAACGATCGGTTACCTGATTCTCGTTGCTTCTCTTATAGCCTTGCAGCCGCTGGCGGCGGCCCAATCACAATCGCAGAGTTCTTCTGGCCCTGAAATAAAAGACCAATCAGTCTTCGACCCGAATCGCCCGCTCGCAAACGAGCTAAGAACCAGTATCGCCGACGGCTTTACGTTCGTGGCGGTTGGAGACTGCATCATTTCGCGTCCCATGTCGCAATACGCAGAAAGAGAGCCTGGATTTGCCGCCACTATCAAGATCCTGCAGCAGGCAGACGCCACCTACGGCAACATGGAAACCTCAATCTTGGACCTTCGCGGGTTTCACGGGTATCCGTACTCCGGGCCCGATGATGTAACGCTGATCGCTGAGCCCGCCGTTGCTAAAGATCTGGCAAAGATGGGTTTCGACGTGTTATCGCGTGCAAACAATCACGCACTGGATTGGGGCGTCGAAGGGATGAGGGAAACAAGCCGCCACCTTGACGAAGCAGGCTTGGTTTATGCGGGTTCCGGCGAGAATGTTGGTCTGGCTCGAGCCCCGCAATATTTCGAAAGTTCGAAGGGACGAGTTGCGATTGTCTCCATGGCATCCACTTTTCCGCCGTGGGCCGAAGCGTTGCCGGCACACGGCGCTGCTCCCGGCCGGCCAGGAATCAGCGCGCTAAAGTTAAAAAAAATCATAGTGCTGCCTCCGCAGGCAATGGCGCAGCTCAATTCGCTGGCCGACAGTCTCTATCCAAATGACTCGAAGAGCGCTGAAACAAAATCGTCTGCGTTGAAAACCAGTGCTGCCAGGCGCGATAAGTTGACGATTTTCGGGAGCGACTTTGAAACTGGGAAGGCACTCGGCTATCGCTACGAAATGGACCCCTCGAATTTGGCCGAAATCCTAAAATCGATTCGCCAGGGCAAGGAGCATTCTGATTTTTTGATCGCCACAATTCACTCGCACGATCCAGCCAATTCCAGTTCCGCCGATCCCACAACTGACTTTGCGGACCGTCCTGCCGATTTCTTGCGCGAGCTGGCTCATGCTGCGATCGACACTGGGGCCGACGAGTTTGTTGTCACTGGAATTCACCACCTTGGTCCGGTAGAGATTTACAAGGGCCATCCAATTTTTTACGGGCTGGGCGACTTTTTTTGGAGTGACATCCAGGAACCCTTGCCGGCAAATATCTACGATCAATATCACGACCTGTTGGAGCAAGCCTTCAGGTCCCCTTTGAAGGCAACCGATGCCGATCTGAATAATCTCCTCAACAATGAGGCGTTCGCGGGCGATCCGCCGTTTCAATCAGTTGTTACTGAAGGCCATTTCGACCATGGGATGCTGTCCGAACTCCGGCTCTATCCTTTGGACTTGGGTTACGGCAATAAATTGACCGAGAGCGGAATTCCGCGGCTGGCCTCGTCGGACAAAGCGCAAGAAATTCTTCAACGTATACAGAAGATGTCGGATTCTTATGGAACGAAAATCGAAATTGTGAATGCCTCGTCGAATAGCTTGGTAGGAGTAATTCGCGCCGACTCGGTGCGATGACACTCATCCTGCCCAGCCGAAATCATACCCGCGATCAGGAGCTAGAAATGGTTATTTCAATGCATCGCAAACAAGTCGATTTGACTTCTTTCTTCTTAATTTGTTCTGCCGACACCCAAGAGTTTCTGTCGGCTCCGCAGGGCTATTTTACCCTTGGTCCACCTACGCGGCGTTTTGCATCGACTCTTCGAGGCGAAGCCACCGACGATGGTCGCCGGCAATGAGAGTGTCGGCTTCCGCCGGACCGCTGGTTCGAGCGGCGTAATTCGGGAACGGTGGCGCAGGCAATTGCGCCCACACTTCTTCGATAGGTGTGTAGATGCGCCACTCGGCCTCCACTTCATCTCCGCGCGTGAAAAGTGTGGCGTCAGCACGCATGGCGTCGAGCAGTAGGGTTGTGTACGCCTCTGGTGTTGCAGCGCCGAAGGCCGTCCGGTAAGAGAATTCCGCTTGCACCGGGGCCACCTGCATCTGAGCAGCCGGTTTCTTCGCACCAAACTTTACAGTAATGCCTTCATCTGGCTGAATACCCAGCGAAAAGAAATCAGGCTAACCCAAATTCTGCTCAATGGCCAGGAATGTGTACGGTTATATTGCACCGACTGCAAACTCCAGGAGCGCTCGAACTGGCGACACGCTGTGGACAATACAGGAAAAAGGGGGCGATCCCGACGAGGAGCTTCTCTAACCTCGGCAGGCTCATTCGTCCTGCCAGCATTCACCTTCGCTGTCTGCGAGCGCGAGGATAATTATGGGTGAGGCGTTTTGCGGATTCCCAAATAGCTCGCCACTGTTTGCCACATCACCCCATGCACCTGAGCTGATTTGATCGCAGCTCAATGGCTCCGCCGCATGCTGGGCAGAGACAGTTCACAATGGCAGATCGTACAATCTCGTTTGACTGAATTGAGATCGCTGATAACATATGCCTCTTAAATTCGACAGAACATTCAGTGTTTCAGAACCAGTCACTTGGCCCGAAGCCAAACGCGCGCGCCAGTCATTTGTTAGCAATTGGCGTCAGGACTGTAGCCCGCTCACGTTTTCGCTGGATGCTGTTCCTCATCTCTTCTCTAAGTTTCACGCGAGCTCGGGCGAGCCGTGCCTTGACCGTTCCGGTGGGTACTCCGAGGACATGCGCCGTTTCGCGAATGCTCAAACCGTCGACGTCGCGTAATTGAAAGGCCTTGCGCAAAATAGGCGATAGCCGCAAGGTTGCATGAGCCAGTTCTTCTGCAATTTCTCGCTTGCGATATGCTTCTTCCGGACCTGGTCGCGTATCCGAGACAACCTCTTCGAGGAGATCCGGCTGCCCATCGGTTTCATCCAAAGCATATTGCCCCGACGTCAAACGCCGCCGTAGTTTCATTCGTGCGGAATTTATAACGATCGTCGTGAGCCAGGTGGACATCTTCGCCTGTCCCCTGAACTCGTGCACATGTGTCAAGGCCGAGAGCAAAGCGTCCTGCACTGCATCCTCAGCGTCGGCAAAGTTGCTTAGATGACCAAGCGCGATTCGGCGGAAGCGAGCCGAGTGGCCGGTGATAACTTCTGTCAATTCGTGAACTTTTCCCTTATGACACTCGACTGCAATTACTCCTGGATCCAGTTGTAGAGCTGTCGTTGCCATAGGTGGAACTCCTGGTGATCGTCGAGTTTGAATGCATGCCGGCTTCCACTCGTGTTCAGGAGCTTTCTTCAGCAGCGAGCCGCTCGGTCCGCCCCCATTTTATGCATGCTCTACATTTGTAAACGCCTCGAATTGCTAGCATCGCCAAGGCTAATCTCGGTTTTCTCAGTACTCACGATGAACTGGCGGTGTTGCTATCGCGACATGTGACTTAGGGACGACATGTCGCAAGAGCTGAATCCCATCAGCAGTTGATGAATCGAGCCGTGATGCCGGCAAAACCTCCCCTTTCAATTGGTAGAGGTCACGCATGCTGTGGAGGAGATAATCGAAAGGCTCACGGTGCTGAGCCCTGATGAGATGCGATTGCCGAAATACAAGCTGATCTTGTGCAGATTCCGGAAGGTATGCGAACTGCAAGTCGCCATGGTTTCTAGGGTAGTAGCGGGCATGAACCGGCGCATGCAGGATCGGTATGTTACCCGCCTAGCGTGTTAGGGCAATATTTTGCGTCCCTGACGTCAGTGCCTTGGTAGCCAGGGGATTCAAGGCTGACGGGAAGTATTCGCCCCACCAGTGGCGACCCACGAAAGGAACTCGCGGAAGGCTTTTCCGCGATGGCTGTATTGGGCTTTTTCTTCAGCGGATAATTCCGCGAACGTCTTTTGAATTGCGGGAAAATAAAAAAGCGGATCGTAGCCAAACCCATTCGTTCCGCGTGGGACGTCCAGAATGATGCCTTCCGCTTCGCCGCGAAATTGGCCTAACGTTACGCCGTCACGAGCGGCTGCTATTACGCACACGAAGCGTCCGGCGCGTTTTTCGGGAGCGATCCTTCGCAGCTCGCGAACCAGCCGGGCATTGTTAGCCTCGTCGTCGGTATTTTCGTCTGCGAGATGGGGCTGATCAGCCGCGTAGCGCGCGGAATGCACTCCGGGCGCGCCGCTCAGAGCATCAACTTCAAGGCCTGAATCATCCGCCAAAACGATTTCGCCCGGAGCGTAGCGGCTGTAGCCTTCCGCTTTCTTGCGCGCATTCTCCTCGAAGCTCAAACCGTCTTCGACCACGCTGGGGATTGAAGAAAAGTTGGGAACGGATTCAATTTCGATGTGTTGAGCGGCAGCTGCTCCTGCAAAATCGCGGAGCTTTCCGGAATTCGAGGTAGCGATCAGAATGCGCAGCATGTGTCAGGAATTCTCCGGAAGCAAGAATTTGCGTTTCACGTAAAAGAGCCAGCCAAGCAGCGCGATTGCCGTGCCCGCAGAGATTAACCCGCCAACGATTCTGTCAGGCGTACGGGAGAAGGTGATGCGAACCTGATTTCCTCCGACGTCTGCAGGAACGATCATCTGACCGGTGGCTTCGACCGTCTGGGTTTGTACAGCCCGTCCGTTCACCTCGGCGCTCCACGCCGGATAGTTAAACAACTTCAACACGAACTTGCCAGGGGTGCTTACACTGGCGGTGAAGGTCCTCAATTCCGCCGACCATTGAGTGATGTGGATTCTTGATCCTCCGTCTCCTTCAAAGATGATCCGGTGCGCATCCTTCTTGATTTCATAAGCGTCGGCGCCCGTGGGCACATACTCATCGGTCCCCTCATAGCCCGCGCCGGTCAGCTGATTATCCTGAATTTCGGCGATGTCGCCGGCATTGTCCCACCATGGAGGCTGAACTCGATGCCATACCCAAATCAAAACTATCAGCATCAGCAAACAGGCTGCGATACGCGGTAACCATGCTTTGAATGCCATCGCAAGCAGAAGAGTGAAAGCTACGTTGAGGCAAAGCAGCCAGCGCAGGGGGAGCTGAACAAAACGCAACTCGGGGAGAACGCGATAGAGAGAAAAGCTAAACGAAAACATTAAGGTTGCTGCGGCCGTTCCCCAAGAAATGAGTGTCCACCATGATTGTGAATCGCGGCTTCGCCAGCTGCTCGACCCGTACGCGGCAACGGCCATCACAAAGATTTCCGCAACTGCCAGCAGGGAGATCAAATGGTTGAAACGATTGTGATCCTGATCATTAATTGTCGTGAATAAGAAATTATCTTGCGGACGAACCCCCGGCGACAGCACTTGTGCGATCTCCACCCACTTCTGTTCGTAGAGAGCAGGCACAACATAAAATGCAGCCAGCCCCAAACCTAGTATCAATGCTCCGGAGGCGATGAAAAAGATACGCGGAGAGCGTCGCAAAGCAGCGACCACCACAGCCAGCAAGGCCAGAGAATACGTGACCATCACAGCCGACGGGACATTGGTGAGCCAGGCAGCGGCGACGATTAAACCCAGAGGTAAAACCGTTTGTCGACCTTCCTCGGCTGAGCGCAACACGTATAGCAAAAGCAATGGCAGAAGAGCGCCCGCGAGCAACTCCGCAAAAGCGCTCCGCCAGTAGAGGATCACGACGTAATAAGGATTAGCAGCGTATAGCGCTGCGGCGAAAATGGCGTCACGGCGACTAAGAAATCTACGGGCGAGCAGATACATCGACCATCCGGAAAGGCTGAGCGCGATCCAGTTGTAGGCTCCGGGGACGATTTTCCACGGCAGAAAAGTTCCCAAGGTCGCCCCCATCAACCAGGAAGCGGGCGGATAAAAAACGAAGCGTGCTTCTCCGAAATCGTAGTGAGCGAGTGCAGCCCATCGCGGATAAAGGATGCCTTGTCTCCATTGACTCACTACTTCCATCCAGGAATTAATGTGAAACTCGAAGTCGTGGCCGGAAGGAATTCCGAGGAAGAAAGTTGGCAAAATCACAACAAATGCCGTAGCCATGATGACCATGGCTGGAAGCGCGCGCGAAGCTTTTTCCCGGGGAGCACGGGCCCGAACGGATGCGGCCGTAGTTTCAGGTGGAAATTTTGTCAGGGCTAAGCTCCAAGACGGTCGTGCGCAGATAACTAGTGTGTTACGGACGATTGTTGCTCAACCATCGAAAATGGGCAACTCAGCGGGAGACCTCGCCCTCGACATTCCAGACCCCTGCGTCAGGATTGCATATTTCTTATCGAACGCGGTACTTTCGGCGCGTCAATTGAGAAGCTTTTGCCTATTGCTCGAGGCCGTAGATTTTGGGTAAGAATTTAACCTTCCTGAAACCTTTTTTTTGTTCACTGAGGATACTCTTAAGTGCACAGGGTGGAGAAGCCCGAGAGGGCAACTAAAAGGCCTGCACATACTACCCCTGTGCAGGCCTTTTAGCATTCGCGGCGAATCAGTTAAGACGAGGCAAGTGCTTCGGAATTGCGTTGCTGATGAAGCTCTTGAAGAAATTCTTCCTGGGTCAGTGAATCTGCGCGATTGAGGAGATCCAGCAGAACATCCTCGGGCTC
Source organism: Terriglobia bacterium (assembly GCA_963706335.1). GTDB lineage: Bacteria > Acidobacteriota > Terriglobia > Terriglobales > Acidobacteriaceae > JAIQFF01. The sequence continues at coordinate 10,402 of CAVPME010000019.1, read as the reverse complement.
CGCCGCACCCTCATTTTTTGGGTAATCACTTTCGTCCTCCGCTGCCATCGTTTTCGGAGTGATCAGGAGTTGAGGGATGGTTCCCGGGCGGCTGGTCAGAAAGCCGATGAAATTGCCTACCTGTTCGCGTTGCTCAGCTGTGCCCGAGGCAAATTGAATTCCCATGCCGAATTCAGGATGCATTACTCTCACCCTGCCTTCTGCCTGTACTTCGATACCTGCGGCTTTGAGACAAAGTACGATGCCGGAGCGTTCGGGAAAGGGCGACTCCGTTTCCACGTAGCAACCGCCCAAGCTCAAGTCACTCAACCTGCATTCTGAAACCGGTTCGGGCTCCTCAGGCAGGGATTCGGTGGCGTTCTTGATCACCCAATCACGTAGCGATTGGCGAAGATTCTCTGGAATATCCGTGTATCGAACCCCGGACTCCCCGCTTGGATTGGCCCACGCCACTTCACCTCTAACATCGATTTCGTTAGTCTGATCAGGGAGCACGAAACGTGCGTTAATGATCGATGACGGACACAGCGGCTGCGAAGCCAGCACGTCCAAACCGTCCTCGCTCAGGTCGAGCAGAATGCCTTCCATCTCAGCGCCATTCTCGACTTTGAGTTTTACCGGAAGTTGAACCGAAACGCGGAATGCGGTGCGCCGCTCGCGTTTGATCAGAGCAATAGCTGCCCGCAGGCTGGTTTCTGCCTGTTGCTGGGACACCGGCTTATACAGGACGAAATTGGCGCCGGCACCAAAAACGTGGCGAACTTTGGTCTTGTCGTTAAGCAGAGCCACGGTCACCGTATTGCTGCCGGCCGACGCCTGGTAGGCGTTTTGCAAGACCAGAGCAGCGCTGTGCGGGTCGTCGTAGTCAACGATCACGGCGTCAAACTTCTGCTCGGTTAGCCGGCAGAGGGCGTCGGGATAACCGCAGCACTGTACACCCAAGCCAAAACCGGCAAGCACAGACGTGAGAATGTCCGTTGCCTGCTCATCCTTGCAAACAAGAAGCGACTGAAATGTCATAAGCGGTTCGGTGAAATCCTTCCCGGTTGGTTTAAGGCCAGCGCGGGACTCGTGTCGGTTTGGCTGCGGGTGCTGCAGCGCTTGAAGGTGCCGATCCGGCTGCCGCAGCCATACTGTTGTCCTGCTCTTCCGCTTCAACCAAAACCGAGCGATCTTCGTCTTCGTTCTCAGCCAGCAGAGGGGCTACCTCGCGCAGCTTTTCGGCCGCCTGCTGCAGGGCCTCGATCTGCTTAGAGAGCTGGGCATACTTCGCCTGCTTGCGGCGCAAAACCTCGTGAATATCTTTCATACAACCCCCTGTGGCGAATGTAAGTAGAGAGTCCGCCAGGGTCAACGCCAATCCCCTACAGGCCGATTACGGTAGTAATCGTGAGTCATCAGCGGGATACAAATTCGAACCCTCGGGTCGATGAGAGCCTCCTGTGACGGTATTACGGCATGACGGCATGGCCCTTTAGTGCTACTCACTTAGCACAAAGGTGGGATTTACAGGTCAGGGGGAGAATCGTAATCTGCATGTGAGCAGACTTCGGGGGAGGGCTGTTCGGGCGCCTCAAGACTCGCAAGAGTTTTGCGGCGCTTCTTAATTTTGGCTCCGGTCTCTCGTCGTTCCGGCCGCAAAGCGGACGCGAATTTTTATCTATATCCGCCCCTTGCCTACTCAGCTACCCTCGCCTGGAAACTCAGCAAGGCCTTTCAATGCGGATAGTATGATCTGACAAGCAATTCATATCGAAATATGCTGGAAAACATCGTGTCAACAGCGGGCAATGCTGCGGGCAATCGATTCTTCACCAGGTGACGACAACCGGCCCGGAGAATTTTTTCATGAAGATCATTGTCACGCTGTGCATGATGCTGGTGGGTGGCTTTTCGCTCTCCTGGTATCCCGCGGACGAAACGTCTGCCGAGGCCAGCAAACTCATCGCTCTGGAGAATGCCTGGAACCAGGCCCAGCTTCATCATGACTCAAAGGCCTTGAACAGTTTAGTTTCTGATGCCTTTGTCTATACCGATTACGACGGGACCGTCATGAACAAGGCGCAGTTTCTTGCCGACTTTCAGGATCCTGAGTATCACGCCATCCTGATCGCCAACGAAAACGCAAGAGTTATTTCTTATCCCAACGTAGCAATTGTGGTCGGGACCTACCACTCGAAAGGAACCTACAAACGCCAGCCTTTCGACCACTATGGCCGGTTCACTGACACATGGATGTACTTGAATGGCAAATGGCAGTGCGTCGCCAGTCACACCAACCTGATCAAGAAATAAGTTGCCCAGGCAATGGTTTCGATTGCTCCAAAAGCCTATCCTTGATCGCATGCACGATGCCCCCTTGATGCAAGAAGATACCCTCCAGGCCATCGCCAAAACCCTGCGAAGTTCTTCCGTCGTCGAATTCGTGCGGATGGTGGTCAAGACGGGGTATCGCCCATTCTTTCAGAATGAAAACCCCAGGGTTTCAGGGATGGTGGATCTGGCTTTCGAACAACTCGCTGAAAGCCAGCGAGGCGGCGTGGATCCGTCGAAACTGGTGAACGTAACCACAGCGCTTCTGGAAAACACCTTCAGAAAGAAAGACTCCGCATTCTGGTTTAACAGGAGCTATCACCATTACAAGACGAAAGCCAAACCGGAAACCGATTTCCAGCAACTAAAGCATTTACTCCCCGGAAAGCGGGTGCTCGATTATGGCTGCGGCAGCGGGTACCTCGCCGCGAGGCTGGCCACGGGAGGATACGAGGTTTTTACCGCGGATGTACTGGATTACCGCTATGAAGAGGCCCGGCGTCTGCCGTTCGTGCAGATGGCGTCTCCCACCGACATCCCATATTCGGACAACAGCGTGGACGTTGCGCTGGTGCAGGCGGTTCTTCACCATATTGGTCCTGACGACTTGCCGCTCGTATTGCGCCGCCTGGGAAAAGTTGCGAAGTACGCACTCCTCAAAGAGGATAGCTACGGTTTGCCGACCGATTTGCCGGGTTTCGCGGAAACACTTAATAAGCAACCCTTATTACAAACGTTCGTGGCGATGCCTTTGGCAAAGCAGCGTGAGGTTCTGGTGCTTATAGATTTTTTCAGCAATGCTATTGCCCAGGGTCTTCCCGAAATGAACATGCCATTCGAATTTAAGACCGTGCCTGAATGGTGGGAGGTGCTGGTCGCTAACGGGTTCCAGGTCAACAAAACGGTGCTCGCTGGTTTCGAGCCGGGACGAGTGCATATGAGCTGCCATGTCTGGTTTCTCTGCGAGCACCTGTCGTAACTAATTGCTTATCTCCATCGCGCGGGTACCTGGGGTACAATTTTGTTCAGAGCGCGGCAACCGAATTCTCTTAAGCGCCGCTTCAATTAAAGAATCATGCCGACCGCATATCTCGAAGAAGTCAATCCGTGGGAAGCACAAGTCGCCCGGTCCGACGTGGCCGCGAAGAAGCTCAAGCTCGACGATGGACTTTGGAAGATACTTCGCGAGCCCAGCCGTGAAATCATCGTGCACATTCCTGTGCAGCTGGACGATGGGCGCCTCGAAACCTTCACCGGGTTCAGAGTGCAACACTCGATTGACCGCGGACCTGCCAAGGGTGGACTTCGTTACAGCCCTAACGTAACTTTGGATGAAACTCGCGCTCTTGCGAGCTGGATGACCTGGAAATGCGCGGTGGTAAACATTCCGTTCGGCGGTGCCGCCGGCGGCGTGATTTGTGATCGCGACAAGATGTCAAAGCGCGAGCTTGAACGCCTTACGCGCCGCTATACGGCCGAATTGATGGAGCTGCTGGGCCCGGAAAAAGACGTTCTCGGTCCCGACATCAATACCGACGAGCAAATCATGGCCTGGATCATGGATACCTACTCCATGCACGTCCGCCATACGGAAACCGCAGTCGTAACCGGCAAACCGATCGAACTGGGCGGTTCCCACGGACGCATCGAAGCCACGGGTCGCGGCTTGATGACCGTATGCGATGAAGCTCTCAAGCGCCTGAATCGTAACATCTGGACTCGACTCGAGTCGTGATTCAGGGCTTCGGCAACGTGGGATCGAATGCCGCCCGTCTCATGCGCCGCCGCGGATACAAGATCGTCGGTGTCTCCACCAGCAAAAGCGGTGTGTACAACCGAAATGGCATCGATGTGGATTCGCTTTGGGAGTATCACCAGGAACATCGCACGCTGGCGGGATTTCCCGGGGCGAATGAAATATCTTCGGCAGATTTGCTGGTTGCGGACTGCGACATTCTGATTCCGGCCGCGGTTGAGAATCAGATCACCACGCGCAATGCCGACCGAGTGAAAGCCAAGATACTTTGTGAGGGAGCAAACGGCCCCACTACGGCAGAAGCCGATGAGATTCTATCCGACAAACGCGTGTTCGTTATTCCTGACATTCTTGCCAACTCGGGTGGTGTCACTGTTTCCTATTTCGAGTGGGTGCAGGATCGGCAGGGCTACTTCTGGACGGAAGCCATGGTGAACGACCAACTCGAGAACACGCTATGCGAACCTCCTTCGCAGAGGTCCTGCAGTACGCCGCGAGTCACAATGTCAGCAACCGCATTGCCGCCTACATGTTGGCCATCGATCGAGTGGCTTACACCCTTCGGCAACGCGGAATCTACGCCTAAACTTTTTTCCTTCCGGATCATCTACTGTGCGTTCGAACTAAAGCCCGGAAAGCTTATGGCGACGACATCGCTCGATCTAAATGAGACCGCGATGTTAGTCTCGCGCTCTAACTTTCCGGGATCAACGCTCTTTCCTGAATCACCCTTCGCACCGCCCGAAAAGGGCGCGTATCGCCACTCCGAAATCGCGTTTGCCGCAGCAACGGCCAGCGATCGATTGCCAGTCAAGACCATGACCCGGCTTACCGACCCGTCGGAACCAACAATCGCTTGCATAAGGACTTTCCCGCGAGCATTTGTGTTGGGACAGCCTGGGTAGACGATTTTCTGCGGCGGCCCTGATATCCGCACGCGAGCCAGCGAGGTTTCTGGCGCTTCGGTCACATTCGTTAACCCGCGACGCGCATTCACGCTGACTAAATTCGAGATTTGCTTGGCAGGCATCTGGACGGGGATGGTTTAAACTCACCGACGTCCGTTCCACAGAATCCGCCGCCTGCGGAGGATTCGAAGCGGGTGCGGTTGCAACGACTACCGCGGTCTGAACGGCGACGATTGGAGTGGGGTGCGCGATGAGCAGAGGTTGGGAAGAGTCCTGGTCGGCGACCGTTTCCGAGGTTGTCGAAGCCGAAACAACAGGGCGATTATGAGAGTCCTGCCAACCGAGTGTCGCTAAAATTCTTTCGCTGAGTCCGGCCGCAATGGCTACTTCCTCGGGGTCATTATTGAGCGCCGAGTATTTCTTCCACTCCTCCATCGCCAGGTCGTACTTGCGAGCGTCGTGGTAGATGTTTCGCAACTCGATGTGGGCATAGTTGAAGTTCGGATCCATCTCTAGTGCTTTTTTTAACTGCTCGATGGCGAGGTCCGACTGCCCTGCATTGTGGAGGACTTGGCCGAGGTTGCATTGGTATGGCTTGACCACGCTTCGTGATGAGGATGTTTGCCGGTTTGATGTCGCGATGAACAATTCGCTCGCTTTGTGCCGCGTCCAGCGCATCGGCCACTTCGATCGCCAGCGACAGCAGTGTTTCGGTCCGCATCGGCTGGCCCGAGATGCGGTGCTTCAACGTTACCCCGTCCAGAAACTCCATGGCGATGAAAGCCTGGCCGTCCTCTTCGCCAATGTCATAAATCGTGCAAATGTTGGAGTGATTCAGCGCCGAGGCAGCCTGTGCCTCACGCTGAAAACGGGCCAGAGCTTGGGGATCTCGGGCAACTTCATCGGGCAGGAACTTGAGGGCAACAAAACGGCGCAGCCGCGTGTCTTCCGCTTTTTACACCACACCCATCCCACCTCCACCGAGCTTCTCGACGATGCGGTAGTGCGAGACGGCCTTGCCAATCATTAAGTTAGACACAAACGTGAGGACGCAATCTTATGGTGAGGGGCAGGGCAAGTCAACGCGCGAAAAATATTCCGCGAGAGCGAATTGACCGTTCTACGGCGCTCCATTTTTCAGAACGGCCTGCTGAACATTGGTGCGCTGCGGTGAGTAACAAAAATTAGCTGATGTCGCTCAGCTCCTGTATTCATACGGGTTGAAACGATGTTGCCTCGTCTATGAACAGGCAATTCTTGCGACCCGTTTTTGTACACATTCACCAAGATGTCACTCGGTTAGTTGACTTGCTCATACGACCTTACTGCTTTCCTGGTCGGCACTGTCGTGACCATGGGTGTTATCAGCCGGCAAATCATCCGAAACAACCTAGGCTGATGACGAAGGCCGGGAATGGCCAATATTGTCGAGCGCTCGTATTTTTTCCAAAAGGCCGGACGCAGCCTGGCCGGGCTCGAGCGTGGAAAATTCCTCACCTAGCTCCAGAACCTGCGATGTCGCGCACGCGGCCCGAAAGGCGTGTTCGGTGCCGGGCGCGGCTTTCAAATTTGGTCCCAGAATCGTCAATCCGGGCCGGGTGGCCCTCAACAGGATCAGGCCATCACGCAAGTTGCCGCTGGTAAGGATGTGGTAGCCGGCCCGGCCCAGCAATTCGCGAAGGTAAGCCAAGACATCCGCCGATTGGTCGATGCACAACACGGTCAGGCCGGTCTGCGGAGCCCGGGCCGGTGTGGTCTGTTTCCGGTAAAACGCCAGGACCGCCTCTTCCTCGGACTCGTAAGTCTCAAACAGGGTGATCAGGTTGGTCATTTTCAGGACTTTGTGAATGTCCGCTGGGACCTGGCACAACTTCAAATCGCCGCGGGCGCTGCGCGTGCTGGTCAGCAGCCGCACCAGTGTTCCCAGCCCACTGCTGTCGATGAAGACCACCTCGCCCAGCTGTATCACGATGTTGATACGATCGCGCAGCAGATCCTTGACATGGGTGCGCAAGACTTCGGTTTCACCGGCCACAATGCGTCCGGTGCATCGGACGATAGTGACCTCTCCGACTCCGCGTGTGTTCAGTGTAAGCGGCAAAGCGACGCCTCCTGGCAGAACCTGAGTGGCAGTTTCAGGAATCGCGGTATTATACCCACCCGTTCTACTTTCACCACCAAGGCGAAGTGAAGTTAGGAGGCGGCGCAGGTCAGCAAATACAATCCTAAAACTTCGTGTCCTTGGTGGTTCAACAAATTTTTGTATCCCGGGCTGAAGATTCAAACTGCACCATTGCCGCTCGGTAGTGGATCCGTTTTGAAATTCACAGGCCGTTATAGCCTGCTTGCTGCCGTCCTAATCGGCTTACGAAATGCAATGAAACCGAAAAGACCTTACAGACCCGACGGAGCTAGCAAAACTCGTTGGCGACATGGCGGCCGGCCAAACGCCCCGAGGTGTCTAGGCGCTTGGCCTTTATGAGTAGCTCATGGGAAAGCCACAGATTAAACGACGCGACCCCGCCGGTCCTGGCTGAGAACACGAATACCCAGCGCCTTCACGCAGCATCGCGCATCCGTGATGCTCTTGCTCACTTGCTGGGAGGGACTGCCTCCATCAGCAGCGCAAGAGTCTTCTTGAAGCTCTTCACGCCCTCATCCACACCCTTGAAGTGCCCTAGCCGCACAACGACGAGGTCGTGAGACGGAATAATCATCGTCTTCTGCCCGCCGGCACCCGACATGAAGTAAGCGCTCCTCGGCACCGGGTAGGAGCCGTCGCCGTTGATCCAGAAGAAACCGCCGTACACCGGGTTCTGGTCGGCCACCCAGGCTGGCGCGAGCGTGCTGACGAACTTCACAAAACCCTCGGGAAGAATTCGCTCTCCGTTCCAGACGCCGTTCTGAAGATAGAGATTGCCCAGCCGCGCCCAGTCCCGCGCTGAGGCGAACTCGTAGCCCTGGCTCAGGAAGTTGCCGAACGGGTCAGTCTCCAGGACCATGGTGCGCATGCCGAGTTTGTCGAACAACGCGCGCCGCGGAAATGAAAGGTATTCCTCGCCGCGCTTCTCCACGGCCAGCCGGATCAGGTAGTTCGTCAAGACCGGGTCGGTGTTGCGATACCGCCCGACCTTTCCCGGGAGCCATTGCAGCGGCCGGGTGGCCGCATAGTGGAACGAGTCCACCCCGCCGGTGTAGAGATACAAGTGGTCCGGATACGTGCCGGTAGGATCGTAATCGGGATCCTCAAGCGCCTTGATGCGGAGCCCACTCGACATATGCAGCAAGTCGGCGATTCGGATCTCCGACCGCAGATCATTCCCCTCTTGCCACTCCGGGATAGGCGCAGGCTGCCATAGCTCGTACGCGCCCTGCTGGATCAGCACACCCATCAGGGTGGCAGTCACGCTCTTGCCCATCGACCAACTCTCGAGCGGCGTCTGCGCTGTGATCCCCGGCGCGTATCGCTCGGCGATGAGCCGTCCCTTCCAGGTCACCACGAAAGCGGCAGTCTTCGCCTCCGGCGGATCGAAGGCCGCATCCACCGCCTTTTCACCTTCGCCATGTCGAGTTCGGTCGGAGGCGGATCATCTGGCAGCACGTCGCCCATCGGCCATGCTTGCTTCGAGGCATCGGGCAAGCTGCTCGTGAGGCAACGGGTTTGAAGCTGACCCGATTCCTTGCCTACGGGGAGTGTCACGCATCCCTGATCGCCGAGGTAGACAGCGGTGCGGGTCACGCCACCGGGCACCGCAACGTGCACCTGCTTGTGCTCACGGTCCACGACCGGCTTGCCGAGCTTTGCGCGCACCTCGTACGGAGCAGTGAAGTAACCGACGTTCTCCGCGGCGAAATCGGGATCGAGCCCCGTGATGAATACTGCGGAACACATGACTTTGGCGAAGCCGGCCGCGTGGTGCGAGAGCGGGTCGCCGGGTGGAGCGACGTACGGTGTATCCAGCTCAAGCGGCTTTCGCGCGCGCGATGAGTGCCGCTGGACTCGGCCGTGGCTTCCGGCGCAGATGGCGCGGATTTGTGCGGCGACGGTCGTGAAATGCTGTCTGGGCGCCAGTCGACTACGAATGCCAACAAGAATGCCGTTACCAATGCTCGCATGAGATACGTTCTCCTGTTTCAGGCGCTCGTTCGCAGTAAGGCACGAAAGCGCGGCGCGCTGGCCACACTAAACGGGATGGTTGTATGGATGAGAACCGCGCCCGCAAGTTGCAGATCTTGCCGTGTAAGTCCAATGTTAGGCGATAGGCTTTCTCGGCAAGAAGTCGGAGATTGTCACCTGGGTGAAAAATGCACGATTGCGCGTGACCGCCAGCCCTCCTAGCCACCTTCGCCCCGTTTTCGCTAACTGGTTTGGTATTCTCCCCGCCAATGGCATTCGAGCCCATGCCGTTGTCGCGCGGGCCTCTGTCCTTCGACCATCCCGAATGGGGTCTGGAGATGCTACGAAATTGCTTTTATATGTTAGTTCTTGCATTCCTTCTTGTGAACCCTGCTCTGGCGCTGAATTCTCCCGACTTGGTTTCGTATGAGCCAAACAACCTGATTCAGTTCTCGAAGGCTCATGGCAGAAATGCTGACGCTGACTGCGTTCCGCAGGCAATCACGCGACTGGGCGGGCTCAGGATACGTTTCGGGGTTGATGTCTTAGTAGATCTGTTAGATTTTCGGCGTCCTGATAGTCCGGGCAAAAAACTCCATCTCTTCGATCCGCATGATAAGTTCTCCGGCGGTTCCGGCATTGTTACAGAGCGGAGAAGGGAATCGCGGGGCTAAAGGGTTGGCATGCGTGTGAGCTGGATTGTGCAGAGGCGGAATAACAATCAGCGGGTCAACGTTCGACAGGAGTTGCCAATGATACCCGACAGGAAACAGATCAGCGATGAATTGAGCCGACTCATTGCTCTACGGACTGAGTTTTACAAAAAGAGCGATCCGACTCCAGAGCAAGTTCAAGAATTCGAATTGTCTGGTAAACGCATCCGTAAATTGTTTGCTGAATTGGCTCAAGATAGAGCGGCGTGAATGGTCCCCTGCTGCCAAATCGAACATGTATTCAGCGACTCCGACACAGGCACGCCGTGCTCAAACCGTGCTGTCGCTGAATGTGCTGAATGCGGAGCGGCGATCTGTGCCGACTGCAGAACATGGTGCTGCGGGCAATCATTCTGTGAATCATGTGGCGATTACCACGTAACGACTGAATGCGTGAGGAAGCCCGTCCAGAACGAGCCCCAACGTGCGTCTCCGTTTCGCTCCGTGCCTTACAAAGTCGGCTAAAGGGTGCTGAGGTATGGTGAAGCAGAAAAGAGTCCGATGACGCGCTGAAGAGCTGGCCGGCCATCGCCAAGTTCGTTGGGCAATGAAGGCATTCCTGTGACTCGGTACGTTGCCGCTTCGCCTGCTGAGT
>CAVPME010000018.1:0-36374 GCA_963706335.1 Terriglobia bacterium | reverse complement strand
GGCGCGCGTCGTCGCGCCGATGAAAGTGAAGGGCTGCACGTCCATGGTGTGCGTGCGTGCGGATGGCCCCTGCCCGATGATGATGTCCAGTTTGTAGTCTTCGAGCGCCGAGTAAAGTATCTCTTCCAACTGCCTGCTGCAACCGGTGGCACCTCGTCGAAGAACATCACTTGCTTGGCGCGAATGTTGGTGAGAATCGCCGTCAGGTCGCCCTTGATCTGCAGGACCTGCCCGGCACGTTTGTTGGTACTCCACTCCCATTTCGTTCGCGATAATGCTGGCGAGTGTGGTCTTGCCCAGCCCCGGCGGTCCGTACAACAACACATGGTCCAGCGGCTCACCGCGGGATTTCGCGGCTTCAATCGCCACGGCCAGGTTCTCTTTGACCTTGGATTGTCCGATGAACTCCTGCAAGCGCCGCGGACGCAGCTTCAATTCAAAGGAAGCATCGTCCTCGACCTGCGGCGGCCGAAACGATGCGCTCTCGGTCTTGCGGAATTTTGGGAACGTTCCTGAGCGTGGCCACTGGCCGGATGTTACCACGAACGTCTGAGAGCGCGAAGGCGGACCCGTCCCTAGCGCTATGTTGACAATGTGACACATTATGTGTCACATTGCGGATATGCATTCTTTGAATATGCGCGGGCTTCGCGACACCAAGCGGCTCAAGAGCTGGCTGCGGCGGAAAAACGGTGGAACTGAGGGATCGGAACCACGTCATCGCCCGCATTGTTCCCGAGAAACAGGAGGAGAAGCCGGTGAAATGGCCCACCTCGCTGCCCGCCGCAAGAAAATATTCGGAGACCGGGTGCTGCCGGGCGCCGACGTTGTCATTGCGGAGACGTGCGCGACTATTGACGCTGTTGCGCGGATCGCCAGTGTGTGCGTCTCGCCTCACGAGCAAGGCGGCCAGCTCAACCGGCGGTCCGGATGAGACTGCTGAGTTCCGGCGATCGTGCTTCTGCTTACGCCTCTCCGAAAGCTCAGCCGAGTGGGCAGCACGCGATTGCCCAGCATGTTTGCCGAGGCAGCGTGCCCGTATCGGCGAGCCGAACGTGCGACTCGTGAGTCTCCACGGCCGGTGCGTGCACACCGGTCGCTTGTGGGCGTCGACGTTGCGAATCAACCGTGAGCGTGCGTATTAGTTCATGATTCCACCGAACTTGCGCGCCGACGATGGCTCGAATGGCATGCAGTAGCCTGGGCATGCGCGACACGCTTGCACGAATGGCTTCTGGCTCTTGAAAACGCAAGGCTGCAGCGAGTCCGGGACCGATCGGTGGTGTTCGCGCAGGCGCATACTGGCCAAAGCCGATTCGGGCACCGGAGCTCGTCCTACGACCCCGATCTGGACAGATTGCGTGAGCAAATTCCCGAGCGTCCAGCACTTCGGATACCAGTCCAGCAACCGCACCTCGATGCCAGTGCCTTCCAGTCCCTTTTGAAATACGGTGAGATCGGATCCGCGATAGTGATAGGGGATGACAACCTTGGGATGGAAGGCCTTGACCGCATCGGCGGCCTCGTCCGGCGGCATGGTGTAGGGCAGGTTCATGCACACGAAGGCGACGTCGATATTCTTGAGCGCGCGCATCTCGGGAACGCCTTCGGTGTCGCCGGAGAAGTAGAAGCGCTTGCCGCCGTAGGTGAGCACGTAGCCGTTGCCGCGTCCCTTGTCGTGAAAGAGCTTTCCCGGCGCGGGGCCGCGCTTCAGGTTGTACGCGGGAATCGGCTTCGATGGTCCAGCCCTGCCAGGTTTTGGTTTCTCCGTTGGCGATGGGCTTGGCGGTGGTGACGGTTTGGACCACGGCGGCGGCGCCAGAATCTCGGTGCCGGCCTTGCTGACTTCCTTGATCGAATCGGGGTCCATGTGATCGCCGTGAATGTCGGTGATCAGAATCAGGTCGGCTTTCGGCTGTCCTGAGAAGTTCGCCGGCTTGGCGGGATCGAGATAGATCATCTTTCCGCCCGCCTCGATCAGTGTGCTGGCGTGATAGAGGGCGTGATCTTGACCGGCCCGGCGGAGGTCGGAAAAGTTTGCGTCTCGGGTGCTGAGTATGCGAGTCGCTGAACACGGCGAATACACAGACAAGAATCAGGATTCGTTTCTCGTTTGCTCCGCGTTAGTATCTGAGGTTGGAATGCGTCTACTCTTCCTCTTCCTTCACTCGCCGCGCGCCGCCTTCGCCTTCGCGATGATCTTCTCCTGCGCAGCCCGGGCACGATGTCGTAGTGGTTCATTTCCATGTTGAAGCTGCCGCGGCCCTGCGTCATCGAGGTCAGATCGGTGCCGTAGGTCAGCATCTCGGCCATCGGAACTTCGGCCTTCACGACGGTCTTGCCGCCCTTGTTGTCCATGCCCTGAATGCGGCCGCGGCGGCTGTTGAGATCGCCCATGATGGCTGCCGGCGAACTCGTCGGGAACGGTGATCTCGACTTTCATGATCGGCTCGAGCAGCGTGGGCTTGGCCTGCTTCCATGGCTTTCTTGAAGGCGATGCGGCCGGCCGTCTTGAACGACAATTCGTTGGAATCGACGTCGTGATAGGAACCGTCGTAGAGAATGACCCGGAAATCGACGACCGGAAAGCCGGCGAGATAGCCGCGCTGCGCCGCTTCGACGAATGCCCTTTTCGACCGCCGGAATGTAGTTCTTCGGAATCGAGCCGCCGAAGATGTCGTTGACGAACTCGAAGTTGCCGCCGCGCGGCAGCGGCTCCATCTTGATCTTGCAATCGCCGAACTGGCCGTGGCCGCCGGTCTGCTTCTTGTGGCGTCCCTGCACGTCGGCGCGGCCGCGAATGGTCTCGCGATACGGCACCTTGGGCGCCTTCAGGTTCACTTCGGTGTGATAGCGCTTCTTCAGCTTCGAGACGACGACCTCGATGTGCTGCTGGCCGGTGCCCGCGATCAGGAATTCCTTGGTCTGCGGCATCGCGGAAGAAGCGCAGCATGGCATCTTCTTCCATCAGCTTGTGAATGCCGTTGCTCAGCTTGTCTTCGTCGGCGCGCGTCTTCGGCTCGATGGCGAAGGTGATCGCCGGCTCCGGAAGCGTCACCTGCGGATACTGGATCGGTGCGCTCTTGTCGCCCAGCGTGTCGCCGGTGAGGTGTCTCGCAGCTTGGCGACCGCGCCGATGTCGCCGGCGTGCAGTTCGGTTACCGGAACGGCAGTCTTGCCCTGCATCACGGAGAGATGCGCCAACTTTTCGCTGAGTTGCGAGTGAAGTTCTGCACCGTAGCGTCGTTCTTCAGCACGCCGGAGAAAACCTTGAAGAACGAAATGCGTCCGGCGAAGGGATCGCTGATGGTCTTGAAGACATAAAGCGAGACCGGCTCGGTGTCGCGACTCGTGCGCTCCGGCGGCTCGCCATTGTTCGGCGCTGCGGCCTCTGCCCTGCACCGCCTCATGCTCGGCCGCCGTCGGCATGTAGTCGACGATGAAGTCCAGCACCTCGTCGGTGCCGATGTTGCCCAGGCCGGAGGTAAAGAGCACGGGAAAGATTTTGTCTTCGCGAATGGCGTTGTGCAGTGCCGGAATGATGTGTCCTCGCGGATGGTGCCCTTCTCGAAGAACTCTTCCATCAGCGCGTCGTCGCCTTCGGCGACCAACTCGACCAGCGTCTCGTGCGCTGCCTGTGGCTTCGTCGGCCATATTGGCGGGAATCGGTCTCCTTGCCTTTGCCGTTTCCGCCCATGTCGTAGGTGTAGGCCTTCATCTTCACCAGGTCGACGACGCCGGTGAAGCTCTTCTCCGTGCCGATCGGCAACTGCACCGGAACCGACCGTGCGCCCGAAGGCGTTGGTCAGCGACTCCAGCACGCGCGTCGGAGTCGGCGCGATCGCGATCCATGCGGGTGCACACGATGGCGCGGGGCAGCCGAATTCGTCGCAATACTCCCAGATCTTCTCGGTGACGACTTCCACGCCGCTACGCCATCGACCACCACCAGCGCGGCGTCGACCGCCGGCAGCACCATCTTGGCTTCGTGGACGAACATGTTGAAGCCGGGCGTATCGATCAGGTTGATCTTCGTCTTGTCCCACTCGCACGTAAGCGAGGCCGGCGGAGATGGACATCGAGCGGGCGATTTCTTCTTCGTCGTAGTCGGTGATGGTGGTGCCTTCGTCCACGCGGCCCAGCCGCGGGGTCGCGCCGGCGGTGATAGAGCATGGCCGAGACCAGCGAGGTCTTGCCCGCATGCGCGTGCCCGACCAGGGCCACGTTGCGGATGTTTGCGCCTTCGTAGACTTTCACGGGTTCACTCCTTCAAATAGGTCACGGGAGGGCAGCTTTACGCCACCGCCGTCCGACCGAGCAAGTCGGCTATGATCGCGACTTGTCTCACCACGGCGGGCCCCTAAAGATGAATTCAGAAGACTGTCTATAGGCCAACGTCGAGCAGCCTGCTGAAAGTTAGGATGCTAACACGCCTGCACAGGGCCCCTCAACCCGGGATCGGCTCCAGGCAATCCTCTGTTCCGTGTATTATCAGATCGCCATGAAGGGCGGCCGCTCGAACGAACCTCGCTCCAACGAACAATGGATCGCGCGATATGCGGACAGCCATCGGCATCCGGTAAACCGCCTGTGCCACACGCTGGGGATTCCAACCATTCTCGTTTCGCTTGTTCTGCTTCTCGGTGGCATCTTCATTCGCCGGTTGTGGCTTTATGGGATTGGACTTTTTCTTTTAGGATGGACGCTTCAATTTATCGGGCACGCTTTTGAGCGCAAAGAGCCTGAGTTCTTTCACGACTGGCGTTTCCTGTTCGTGGGAGTGCGCTGGTGGTGGGCCAAGATTCACGGCAAGGCGTAGGATGCGCAGCTGATTGCAAATTTGATCATCCTTTCATCAAGGCAAGTGCGATGTTAGGTTTGACAATCTTGTTACATCTGTTTTTTTCCATACGTGTAAACTGTTTCTCGATTGCTGTGGACGCCGAGAAGACTCGCGACGAAACCGATTGAGTGTCAGCGCGTCTAAGTAGAATTTAAAGCTTATGCATCGCGTAACCGCCAGATCGTTGCTGGTTCTGCTGTTGGTGGGTGTGTTTGTGCCAGTGGGTCTGGCGATCGCCGCCACGCCGCCGCACGCGTGTTGCCTGCGGAAGCCGATGCGCGATGGTTCTCCCCATTCTCAGTTCCAAGGTCCCTCGGGATGCTGCCAGCACGACTGTTGTCGTCCGTTGACCGTTTCTCAATGTGCGCACCTAGCTCCTACCACAAGCGCCGCGTGGATATCTGCATCCACGTCATTGCGATCGGAGCAGCGACCGATTCGATTCGCAAGCAAGATCAACTCTGTGCATTCTGGTCGAGCCCCTCCGAGATTCTCCATCGCCTGATTCCAAACAGTTACTTTAAAAATGCATCGAGATATGCCCGGGCGGAGATTCGCTCCGCATGGACCGGTCAAAGACCCGTCCCTACCGAGCGTTGCCATCGAGAAACCATGCGTTTGATACACATTTACTTCGTCGTCCTACTGGCTCTGCTCGCCACGGCGTCGGCCACAATTTTCGGCTCGGTCCGCGGGATTATCCACGATCCGCAGCATCGTCCGATTCAAGGCGCTATGGTGATGCTGAAGGCAAAATCATCCGAGTGGTCGAAGAGCACCAACACTGATGCGAACGGCAACTTTGAATTCAACGCCGTACCGGTCGGCGAATACTCGATCACCGTAGCCAACCCGGGCTTCGCCCAGGCTGCGCAGGAGGTGGTGGTTGCATCCGGCACCGAGCCAGTGGTGCACCTCCAGTTGAGCGTGGCGGTTGCCAATGAGACGGTCAACGTCTCTGCCCAGCCTGCCGTAGCGCCGACCGACTCGGCCACTCCCACAACCATCGTTAGCCGTAACGAGATTCAGCGAACACCGGGCGCTGTTCGCACGAACAGTCTGGCGATGATTACGGACTACGTTCCGGGCGCGTACCTCACCCATGATCAACTGCACATCCGCGGAGGCCACCAGACCACCTGGCTGATCGATGGCGTGCCGGTCCCCAATACCAATATCGCCTCCAACCTCGGAGCCCAGTTCGATCCGAAAGATATCGACTATCTTGAGGTGCAGCGCGGGAGTTACGGCGCGGAATTCGGGGACCGTACCTATGGAGTTTTCAACGTCGCGCCGCGCACCGGCTTTGAACGGAACAATCAGGCCGAACTGATGATGAGTGCGGGAAATTTCCTTCAGACAAACGATCAATTCAATCTCGGCAGCCACACCGAGCGCTTCGCCTACTATGCCAGCGTGAATGGGAATCGAAGCGACCTGGGCATTGAGACCCCGGTTCCGCGAGTGGTGCACGATGCAGAGAACGGATACGGGGGATTCGGGTCGCTCATCTTCAATGTCGATCCCTCGAACCAACTTCGCCTGGTGACCGCTCTGCGCAAGGACTATTATCAGATTCCTTACGATCCCTACCCGAACGATATCGAGAACAACCCCGTCGATGGGCAGTATCCAAGCATCGGCCTCCGCGACGGCGACCATGAGTCCGATGCCATCGTTAATTTTTCCTGGGTTCACACTTTCAATCCACGATCCCTGCTGACGGTTTCACCTTTCTATCACTACAATCGCGCGGACTATCGTAGTTCTGCTAATGACGTTCCCACCGCTACCCGTCAAGATCTCGGCTCTACCTACGGCGGAGGTCAGGTCAGTCTGAGTGGGAATGTTGCGAAGAACGATCTGCAGGCGGGTGTTTACAGCTTCTATGAGGGCGACAGCGAGCTCTTTGGTGCCGTTTTCAACGACCACAGCGGCAACCAGCCTTTTTCCGAGATGGGAAATCCTGATGGCAGCCTGGTCGCTTTTTTTATCGACGACAAGTTCAAACCTCTTTCGTGGCTGACGCTAACCGCTGGAATGCGACCGACGCATTTTTCGGGGAGCGTTTCAGAGAACGCCATCAGTCCACGTTTTGGAGCGTCCGTCGTGGTTCCACGCTTGCACTGGGTGGTCCGCGCTTTTTACGGACACTATTACCAGTCTCCGCCTCTGATTACAGCGTCGGGCCCACTGCTTGATTTTGCTCGCGCCACTAACTTGAGATTCATTCCTTTGCATGGTGAACGCGACGAAGAGCATCAATTCGGATTGACCATTCCTTATCGTGGGTGGACGATCGATGCGGATAATTTCCGGACCCGCGTAGTAAACTTCTTCGATCACAACAACCTTGGAGAATCCAATCTCTTCTTTCCCATCACCATCGCGCACGCGCTGATCGAGGGATGGGAGGTGACCTTGCGTTCGCCGCGCATCGCGCATCGCGGCCAGATTCATCTGGCATATTCAAACCAGATCGCGGAAGCGGGCGGAGCCATTACCGGTGGACTTACCGATTTTTCGCTGCCGGCGGGGTTGTCTCCCCTTGACCACGACCAACGCAATACTTTGAACGTCGGAGGAGACATCAATCTTCCGAAACGTAGCTATGCCTCGACTAACGTTTATTATGGTTCCGGCTTTAGCAATGCCTTTCCCGGGCGGCCGTATCCGGGAGCGTATCTTCCGCAACACACAAGTGTCGATCTTTCGCTAGGTAAAGATTTCGGGGAAAGATATTCGATCTCGCTGAACGGCCTCAATGTTGCCAACCGCCGGGTGGAGTTGGACAACAGCATCACCTTTGGTGGTTTTCACTGGAACAATCCGCGAGAAATTTACGCCGAGTTCCGCTATCGATTCCATTATTAACACGCGGACAATTTACCGCCCGTCAAATCGTGAAGGAGAAAAACGGTGAGCCATCCATTGGGCATACAACATCGGCTACGCAAACCAGTGCTAATTTTTGCCGCAGTCTCCGTAATCTTTTTAGCGGCTTGCGGTCCATCCCGGAGTTCGGAACATTCTAACGCCAAAGGAGCCGACACTAAGATTGGCAGCGAGACGAACAACACAGGCGCGAAACGATACCCACTGACCGGCCGGGTGGTTTCTATTGATAAAGCGGATCAATCCATCAACATCGATGGCAACGCAATTCCAGGCTTTATGGCCGCGATGACAATGCCCTACCAGGTGAAGGATACCAGCGTGCTTGAGAAAGCTTCTCCCGGGGACGAGATCAAAGGGGAAATCGTGGTCGGAAGCGACGGTGCCTATCTCGAAAATATCGAACTGGGGCAGACAGCGTCTTCGCCGAAACCAGGGAAATGAACGCGCCGCTCGAAACGTCCTCAGGCCGCCTGAGATCCACCAGCAAGCTGGCTATTGCAAGCTTTTCAAGACCTCCAGCAACTCGGCGTTGTTTGGCGCCCGGTCCAGCGGGTACACCTTGGCAAACACAATCTTGCCGCTCTTATCTACAATGAATACGGCCCTTTCGGTGATTCCCGGGAGTGGCGGGCCATCGCGGAAGATGCCGTATGCCCGGGTGACCTCAGCATGGGGATAAAAATCGGAGCACATGGGAAAATGCATCGTTCCAATGTCATGTTTCTGCCATGCAAGGTGGCTGTAAACCGAATCAGTGCTAATGTCCAGGACCTGGGCATCGAGCGCGGCGAACTTCTCGCGATCCGAGTCGAACGCCGGCAACTGTTCGGCTCAAGTCGGAGTCCAATTCAGCGGATGAAAGCTTATCACGACATGCTTCTTGCCACGAAAATCGCTGAGCTTGATCTTTAGCCGCTGCTCTCCTTCGACCGCCGGTAGTTCAAAGTCCGGAGCCAAATCGCCAATCTTCAGAACCATCTGCGGTCCTCCTGGTGTTGCATTGTCTTTAGCATTATGTAGTAAGCACGGATCATTCGCCACACCGACGCATTGTCCTGTCGGACGATGCAGCGTTTGACTCGCTTCGCCTGCAACTTAAGATGAGCTCAGCCTCCAAGACCTTTCTTATTTCGTAATCACCGAACTCCTTTCGAGGATCGCGTTGCCGGCGGGCGCAGTGCTTATTGCAGCTTGGCATATTCCGCTTTGGCCTGCTTCAGCATTGCGATGTCGGGATCGGCGCTCTTCCAAAGGGCGAAAAAAACCTGGTAAGCGGCCTTCGCTTTTTCGCCCTCTCCGGAGATTGCGTAGGAGCGTCCCAGGCCGAGGTGCGCCAGGGCACCGATCGGCTCGTTTCCAACCACGCCCGAGTGGTCCAGAATCTTCTGAAACTCACGTGCCGCTGGCACGCCCTGCTCTTCCGCCAGATAGGCCACGCCTCGCAGGTAAACAGGATAGAGAGCGAAAGTGAAGGAAGTGTTGGTTTGGCCTAATTCATAAGGCTCCGCCGCCGCGAGTGCTTCAACGGCTTGTCTCGCGTCGCCGCGGTGAAGCGCGGTAGCGGCGCGAATCATTGGCAGGTAGTCAAACTGCACTATGGTATCTGCGGGGAACTTCCTGTGGAGATCGTCGGCGAGCCGTGCGACTTGTGCGGAATCGCCCGCCAGCGCGAGCGCAATCGCAGAGAATGCATTGCCTTGCCTGCTATCGGCAAGCGTCATTGCCGCCTTTGCGTCCTGTTTTGCCCAATCCATATTGCCCATTAGCGCTTCACGCACCGAGGCATGCCCAAGATATTCGGCCGCAGCTTCCTTTTCGTTTACCCGTTGCGCAGCATCGGCAGCGCGTCGCGTCAGGTCACGGCTGCTGGCAAGCTCGCCGCCATAAGCTGCGGTTTCCGATTCGAGGAAAAACATCTGATCTTCGACGCCTGGTTTTCCCATTGCGCTTGCGGTCTGCCGCTCCATCCCGGCGGCATCGTGTAGAAGGAAATCCACGTTGTAAAGAATCAGCGGGAGCCATGGGGAATCGATGTTGTGGGCACGCGACTCCTGGGCTGTGGCCTGAGCTTGATTGAGTTGATCAATCCACTGGTAGGTATACATCAGATTCGCGTAGTTATTGCCACTGCCGGAGTTGTTCTTCAGCGCCTGCAGTGCGGCAGCGTGAGCTTTTTCGTAATCCCCCATAGAGGTATAAGCGAACCACAGGTAAACCTGCGGTTCCTCATCCCGGGGATAGGTTTGCGCCCACGATTGATTCGAACTGCGGGCTGCCTCGAGATTTCCGGTGACGACCAGATCGTAGAATGAGGAGATGGCAAGCCTTTCACCTTCGCTCACCCGCTCGCGCAATGCGTACGCCTTGCGAGTATTTTCGGCACAGCGGGCGAGTTCACTCAGGGGTTGATAACTCTGGGCCAGCCGTAAATAAGCCATGGCAAAGTTTGGGTCCAGGGAAATGGCCCTTTCGAAAAGCGGGATACCGGCGGTGTAGTCGTTGTCCACGTCCATGGTTCGATTGCCGAGGGTGTAGGCTTGCAACGCTTCGAGTGACGGCGTGGTTACATTATCCGGCGGCGCATCGTATTTCTGTACCGAGGCAAGCGATTCCCCCAGCTTGGCGCGGAGTTTGGTGGCGGCGTCACCGAGAGCTCTTAGGACCTGCTCCTTCCCGCTGGCGGCCACCTGCTCATCCGAGAGCAGATCGCCGGTGCGGCAGTTCACGGCTTTGAGGCCTAAAACATATTGGCTGCCCAAATTCGAGATGGAGCCTTCAATGCTGGCGGCGCTAGCCGTGCGCTGGCAAACCTGTAGCGTAACCTCGTGAGTCAGCTTTGTCCCCTCCGGTTGATTCATAAGCGCCAGGGTCTGAGCGATGCGCTGGTCCGAGATCAGGCTCAGAAACGGAGATTGCTCGAGTTGGGCTGACAATCCCTGCCGTAGCGTGCCGTCGAAGACAGGATCGCCGGTCGTGTTCGTGAAGTCAGCCAAGACGACGGTGTCCTTAGTGGTAAGTTTCGCTACGGGCCGGTGCAGGAAGAAATAGCCGGCGCCCGCTGCCGCGAACAGAATTACGATCGCGGCAACGATCCACACCCACCCTCTGGCCGTGCCGCCCTGCGCGGGCAGTGCCGTCGCGGTTATTCTTTGCGATTCGCTGTCTCGTCTTAGCCGTTGCAGATCCGAACGCATTTCAGCCGCGCTTTGATAGCGTAAATCGCGATCCTTCTCGAGCGCTTTGTCGATAATGTCTTCGAGCTTGGGCGGAACATCGGGATTCAGCCGCACGGCAGGAACCGGCGTGCGGTTCAGAATTGCCTCGAAGGTAGTTGCGGTACTTTCGCCACGGAAGGGCAACTGCCCGGTCGCCATCTCGTAAAGGACGGCGCCAAAGGAGAACAGATCCGTGCGCACATCCAATTCTTTGCCGCGGGCCTGCTCGGGCGACATATATGCCAGAGTGCCAAGGGTGGAACCCGGACTGGTGAGATGCGGTTCGCCGACGACATCGGTCGCAGTATTTGCCGAGGCAATACGGGTGGGAGAACCGCCTGCCAGCACAACTTTTGCCAATCCGAAATCAAGAATCTTGGCGTGGCAGCGCTTGGTCACAAAAATGTTGGCGGGTTTAATGTCGCGGTGGACGATGCCTTCGGCATGAGCAGCGTCGAGCGCGTCAGCAATCTCGATTGCCAGACCGAGCAGAACATCGGTTTCGATGGATTTGCCGGCGATGCGATGCCTGAGAGTCGTCCCGTCGAGAAACTCCATAACGAGAAAGGGATGGCCGTCTTGTTCCCCGATTTCATGAATGGTGCAGATATTGGGATGATTGAGCGCCGAGGCCGCCTGCGCTTCTCGCTGGAATCGCGCCAGGGATTGAGCATCTTTGACGACGTCATCGGGCAGAAACTTCAGGGCGACGAAGCGGTGGAGAGTTACATCTTCCGCCTTATAGACAACCCCCATACCGCCGCCGCCAAGCTTTTCCACGATGCGATAGTGCGAGATGGTTTGGCCGATCATGCGGGGAATTGTTGGGGTTTCGCGTCGCTTCATCTTATGGACGCGACGCATGCTAGTCAACGCAGTGAGCGGGTACGCGTATAGAGAGAACTTTGCTATATTCCGGGGACGACAGCGAGCGAAAATTAACCGGACCATGCCGCGGCGGCATCAAGGCGTAATCTTGAACACCACACCACAGCTTCCATAATCGGGACAGGAGTTGCTGCCACCAGCGCCCGTAGTGCCATAGAGACTCCCAGCCTTGTCCCAAACCAGATCGGGGTTAGGAAATCCGCCGTCTGTCCCCCCTGAAACGTGTACAGAGTAGTGAAAGCCCCGCTGGTAGTAACTTTGAAGATCGTGCCACAGCCGTAGGCGTTCATGAAACAACCTCCAACTCCTTCAAACCAGGTGGTTCCATAGGTTTCCTTGCTTGTCCATAGCCAAGCCGCCGCTGGGAATAGCGCCGTCGTTTCCACCAGTGAAACGATAAAGCACCGTCTCCTTGCCGCTCGGGTCCAATTTAAAGACGATCCCGCAGCCATTGTTTTCCGGGCAGGCTCTTACTCCGCCACCCAAGCCGGTAGTTCCATACAGATTTCCGGCTGCATCCATGATTAAGTTCCCAGTCGGCTGTATGCCGTCGTTCCCTCCGTTGAAGCTATAGAGAATCGTGCCCACTCCACGCTTGTCCACTTTGTACACGACACCGCAGCCATTTTTATAACAAGGACTGTGTCTGCCGGTCCCGCCTAACGCCCCGCCAAACCAATTCCCGGCTGAATCCCGAATCACTCCGCCTGTGGGATATCCAAATCCTCCACCCGGATGTCCATTACATTCCGGACATGAGAAGGTATAAAGCACAGTTTCCTTGCCGAACTTATCCAGCTTGAACACCACGCCGCTATCGGTGGAATTTCCCCCCGCGACGGCAGTGCCATAAAGATTCCCTGATGACTCTAGTAGGAGTCGCGACTCGGGGTACAACCCTCCCGCTGCGCGGTGAAAATTATGCAGAACTTCGAACCTATCCGACGGGGCAAGCTCAAACGCTATCCCAAAGTGGGTGCCGAAAAGATTTCCCTGGGAATCCAGCGTGAGCCCTGATAGCTGAGCCGATCCGATCCGTACCCGTTCCCATGTTTAAACTCGTAAAGCAGGGTTTCCTTTCCCGCCGTATCCATTTTTGAAAACGACTCCGCAACCCAACTGATTGCAAGTGAAATCGCCGCCAGCCAGAGTGGTGCCATACAGGTTTCCTTCGGCATCGCGGACCACGCCCGCTTCCGGCGCTGCTCCGTCGGGTACCCCCGTAAACGTGTAGAGGACGCGATAGGTTTGAGCTTGCGCTGATTGGCTCGCAGTGGCGAACAGGACCGCGAGTGCCAGTGCGGTACTTGTTGCTCTCAAAGTTATTTTGGATTTCGAGGCCTGAGGTAAGCGGGTCATGAATTACTCCTCAGTTTCAACCCAGACGTAGTGCGTGCGCTAATTGGACGGAGCTCCCGTTAAATTGGTTGTCTGTCGATTCCGCCTGCCGAAATGTTCCTGAGCCATCTTGGCGAACCCGAAGTTGCGTGTTTTTGCTTTACGGCACTACATCGCCCCCCCCACGCGGGCCAGTTCGGTCAAATTCCAAAGTGCGTTTGCCAGCACGAGTCCCCAGACGCAGGCCTTGACCAAGTCCCGCTGGCTGGTCTCGAGGAGGTCGGCGGCGATTCCGGCGACGAACACAAACCAGAACGGCAGAGCAACAAGTTGGAATCCGAATCCAGGATAGTGCGGTGCGCCCAGGCTGAAGAGAAGAAATAATGCTGCGATCATCAGCGGCGCTGTATTGCCGAAATACCGTGGGCGACGCCAGACTGAATACGTGATCAAAGCCACAGGGATCGCCAGCAACAGCGCTGGGCCACTCTGTCCAATTTGTGCCAGCATCCGAGCATAGGTTGCGGGCATGCGAAAGGCCTGCCATGTGACTGCGAAAAACGTGGCGTGGCGAATGCCCTGCCATGCAATGCCGGGATGCCATAAGTAAGAAGCAAACAACAGGAGGAATGCCAGCCCACAAGCTGCCGCCCAGATGGCAAGCGCTGCGCGCTGGCGGGTCGGCGCCAAAAACAGCATGAACCCAAGCGCAATGGGAAGCAGGATGATCAGGGAAAACTGAGAGCCAATCGCCAATGCCAGCGAAAGCCCCAACAACAAAATGCGGCGCCAGTTCCACACTACGACTTCGCGTGGAGCATATAAAGTGTGGGCCACGGCAATGGCGGTGAAGATAGTTCCGAACGCGCCCCATGCCGCGCCCAGTTCCGGTTGCGCGGAATAGAGCGTGCTGCTGCGGAGAATTACCGGTGAAAAGCAGTACAGCGCCAGCGCAATGTAACCGCCCGCGTTTCCGTACAGTCTGCGCGCCACGTACCAGAGGGACGCGCCCAGGAGCACGCCAAAAACCAGGTAGGGTGCTCGCGCCAGCCATCCCCAATAGTGAAAAGGTCGGGCGTCTGAAGTGCCGGTCCATCCGAGCAATGGAAGAGAAGCCACCAGGTACCACAGCGGCGAGTGATTGGGATCGTATCCTTCGTTGTTATCGATGTCCGAAGGAGTAGCGGTCCCGGCCTCCATGCGCTCGGTCGAAGGGGTTCCGGCAACCGATTCTCCACGCCATTGCCGCAGTCCCTCCGCCACGCAAAACAGCTGAGTCGAGTCGGTAATGAAGGATGGGGCCCCACGGCGGAGCAACCAGCCGCACTGGGCCAGCAAAGCGAGCAGAAGAAATCCGGCCAGAACCTGGGGCCGGCCAAAGCGTTCGCGCGTGAGAAATTTACCCATGAAGCGACGGCGAGTGTTTTACCATGTCCGAGGACAATTGGGGAAATTTCCATCATGGACGAAGTAAAAGAGGGCTTGGCGCCTGGAACTAACAGCTCGCCGGGGGAACCGCGGAATCAGCCTGATCCGGGGTTGGCCAGTACACTGCAGCAGCCCTGGCTCGATCCCAACCCAATATTTTTCGGGCCTGACGGGTTGCGAGCTGGGTGGCGGCTTCTGCTCTACGTGGTCATGTGGAGGGCGCTGCGCACGCTCCTCGGGATTTTGCTCGAGGACATCGATCCGCATGTGACCATCAAACTCTGGCTTGAGCTGATTACGGAGGTGGGGTTGTTCGTGTCGGTCGCCCTTCCGGCGATTGTCATGGGATGGATTGAGAAACGTTCGTTCGGCGATTATGGACTCCCACGGCGTGGCGCGTTTGGCAAATCGTTCTGGGTGGGCATGGTTTGGGGAATTGTCGCGATCACGGCTTTGATGATCGCGATCGGCGGCGTTGGTGATTTCTCTGTCGGGAGACTCGCTCTGCACGGCCAGCGAATTTTGAAATTCGCAGCCTTCTGGGCCGCGTTTTTCGTTGCCGTCGGTTTTTTCGAAGAGTTCCTGTTGCGCGGCTATAGCCAGTTCACGCTCACACAGGGCATCGGTTTCTGGCCGGCGGCACTCATGCTTTCGACCATTTTTGCGGCTTTGCATTCTGGAAATCCTGGAGAAACATGGGTCGGCTTGCTAGCCGTTGCGGTCATCGGACTTTTTTTCTGTTTGACCCTTCGCCGGACTGGAAGTTTGTGGTTCGCCATCGGCTTTCATGCGTCGTGGGATTGGGGCGAGAGCTTTCTGTACTCGGTGCCCGACAGCGGCGGGATGGTAACTGGTCACCTGCTGCATTCATCTTTTCATGGCTCGCGTTGGCTGACTGGAGGTTCGGTGGGGCCGGAAGGCAGCGTGTTATTGTTCGTGGTAATTGCGCTGACGGGGCTGGCGTTTGATCGCATGTATCCGCAGGCAGTGAGCGTCAGGCAAGGCAGAAACGGAGCTCTACATGGCTGACCTTCCGATTCGGACACTCAGTTTTCTGTGACTTGCGGAACTTTCGGCAGCGGAGGTGCTTTGGGTGCCTTCGGCGCGGGTGGCGCTTCTTCCGCCGCGGTGGAGGCTTTGCGGATCTCGATGGTTCCGTGTTCGTTGTTCACTACTAAGTGTGGGCCACCCCCGCCGATGGTTCCAGTGGCGGTTGCTTGATCGTTGGCATCGTCGATTTTCAGCTGATCGAAATCGGTTTCCACTTCTCCGTTGCGGGCCCGCGCGTCGACCTGGAAGCCCGCTTTGTCGGGCAAGTAAATCTGGATATCGCCTTTGCGGTTCTCGACCTGCATGCTGCCCATTTTGTTCATGCGCAGTTCGACCGAGCCATTTTCATCCTGCAGCCGCACATCACCGGAGACGCCGGTCAGCCGAACGTCTTTGGAGCGGGTTTTCAAGCGCAGCGGGCCGATCAAGCCGGAGGCCTGCAAGTCGCCGGAGTCCAGATCGAGATCGCCGTCAAGGCGCGAAAAATCCATATCGGTGCGCGACGATTTGAAGGTGACGGACTGACTGATCTTGGCCAGCTTCACACTTTCCATGAATTCGCCGTCCAGGTGCACGGCACCCTTCACCTCATCGAGGGAAACATCGTTGGCACGGCCTTCGATAGACACGTCGGAGCTGACCTGTGAAATTCTTGCCGAGCTGTGATCCAGGTTAAGGCTGACTTTGCCGGTAACGTCGGTGGCCGAGACGTCGCCGTGCTGGCTGGTGATATCAAGATTCCCCTCGCGGCCGATGATGCCGACATCGCCGTAGCGCGTCGACGCGACCACTGCGGCTTTGCGAGGGAGGGAAATGTCCAGGTCCTCCGCGACCCAATGATCGCCCGCGCCCTGATTGTTCGCGTTCAGGGTGACCACGCTTCCGCTCACCGTGATCTGCGGTTTCGTGCTGGCGTTCCATTTATCAGCTTCGCCCTGATTCTCCGCGCTGATGCGCTTGTGGACAACCACGCGAATCTGATCATCGTTGGAGGCGCTGATGTTCACCGCGCCGCGAGTGTCGGTCACGTGGAAGCTGGCCCCGCTGGGAAATGATTGCGCGAGTTGGTCGTCAAAGTTAAATTTGGACCCGAAGAAGGGGAAATCACCGTCGTCGTTGATGTCGATCTGATCTTTGAGTTGTCCCCAGTTGAAGCGGGAAGCCTGAGTCGCCATCAACCCGAAAAAGATGATGACAATGATCAGAAAAATTCCCCCGGCGCTGATCCCGGAGGCGCGTGTGCCCAGCCTTTGCGCTTGCTGATATTCGATCAGCTTGATCACGCCCGCGATGATGAGCAGCACCGGCCAATAGTGCGCGAACCAGTGGCCAAGATTGTGCCAGTCCAGCACACCCATGGTCCCAAGCAGAAATACGACGCCAACTCCGATGAGAATGATCGGCCCGGAAAATGATCGCCGGTAGCGCGGCGGAGGCACTTGCACGGGGCTAACCATTTCGCACCTCGCTCGGAGGCGCAGCAACGTCGGGCGTCACGCTGCCGATCGGCCCGGGGCCTGGAGGCATCATGGGCGGTGACGGAGGCGTCCTGCTCTCCAACAACTTGGTGATGCCAATCGCCAGCAACAGTACCGGCCAGGTGCGGTGCCAGCGCGGACCGTTGTAGCTTTCAAGCAACGAAAGAAATCCCACGGTGATCAGTACCACCGGCCCAACCAGCGTCCGTCTCCGGCCCCTCCAGCGATAATTCAGCCGCGAACCAACCAGTCCCTCGCGCACGGCCAACATCCAAATTCCCAGGCCGATCAGGAAGAACGGCCACACCCGATCCCATCCGAACTCGAACACTCCCGCAGTCTGCAATAGAAACAGCACGCCCAGACCAATTAGAACTACGGCCGCCGTTGGGATCTTGGAGGAGGACGCTGCTTCGATTGCTTGTGCCGGCTGCACGGGCTGTCCCGGCTGCACGGGCAGCGTCGGCTCCGCGGCTCCAAACGCGTGCGCCAGTCCAAACGGGTCAGGAACAGGTTGACCCAACTGGATGGCCTTGGCGGTGCGCACCGAATCAATGATCTGCCACACGTAAAAGAACGCGATTCCCAAACCGACAACCATGTTGAGGCCATCGTTTTGGATGACCGTCTCGCCCCACACCAACAGGGTGAACGTGACCAGGTGCGCCAGCCCCTTGGCGTATTGACCGCAATAAACTGCGCCCACGCCGAAGGGAAAGAATCCGGCAAGAATTCCTGCGAGCGCGGGATTCGGTCCGCTGCCCGGCATAATTGGGGCCGGGGAAACGTACCCCGCTGCGGGCGGGACCGCCGTGGGTTGAACTCCGTGCAACCGATCGGCCAGACAGTTCTCGCAGTAGATCACGCCCTTTACGTCGCGGGTACAAGTCGCGCACAGCGGCTTGCCGCAAGTGCGGCAATACGCCACGGGCGCAATATCGGGATGGTTGGCGCAGTTCATGAAAACCTCCTGTGTGGGGCCAGTATCACTACAGGTGGGTTATCCGTTAGAGACGCCAAAATGGCCTGGGTCCCTTCTTGACTGTAGTTGCGATCCTGTCTGGGTTCGGGCTGTCCACTGGTATTGTCGTTGCGGTGACGCTTATCTTTTTCTTCCTCTCGCGGCGCGGGCTCGACGGGGGTAGTGGCGCGCTTGAAGTCGCGCAAGCGCGATTCAGCTTCGTAGACGAAACGGATATTGGAAAAATACTTCACCACTCTGCCGGAAGTCTCGTAATAATTCCGGCGGATGGCGCTGGGCCGCAGGTCGGCATGACGCACGTCACTCAATTTCACTCCCGCCATACTCATCGTAATGGAGAGGGAAAAGAAAGCCATGCCAAACGACATGGCAAAACGCGGCTGGCGGGCGACACCGAGGATCGGCCTGACCAGTTGGTTCGCCCACTCTTGCATGCGGTCGAACCACGAAGTCTGCACTTCGGCTCTCGCCGTTCCGCGCAACCGAACCGTGTCGATTCCGCTCGTGGCCGCCAGAATGTTGTTCACCAGGCTCACGGGAGGCTCAACCTCCACCAGTTCGTGCAACCAGCGCAGGCCCGCGTCGGCTTCCGCCAACAGCGGCCCGCAGGTTGGACAGCCCCGGGCATGAGCCTGGAAGCTTTCCAGTTTCTCCCCGGTCAGACGCTGATCGAGGGCGTCGCTCAACAGAGCGTCGAACTCGCTGCACTGCATACCGTGCTTGTTTTCCGCTGCCATCACATTACCTGCTTATATGTACGTTGTAGCAGGCGCGCAAGTTCCGCTCGCCCGCGGTTTATTCTTGACTTCACGGTTCCTTCCGGAACCTTGAGCACGGTGGCAATTTCTTTGTAATCCATATCTTGCAAATCCCGCAGGATAACCGCCTCGCGCAGGTCGGGAGACAGCTTCTGTAGCGCCTTGTGCACCGTCTCCTTGACCTCGCGGCTCTGCGCCCGCGCGTCTGGGGTAAGGGCATTATCGTGGATTTGCTCGCTGAGTGGCATGGCATCTTCGTGCTCGGAAGCCGGCGTATCCAGTGAGTCGGTCATCCGGTCTTGTTTACTCTTGCGGAAGTGATCGACCAGCAGGTTGCGCGTGATGGTGGTTACCCAGGTCATAAACGCCCCGCGCTCGATGTCATAGGACTGCAGCGTCCGGTACATCTTGATAAAG
The DNA here is from genome assembly GCA_963706335.1 of Terriglobia bacterium. GTDB lineage: Bacteria > Acidobacteriota > Terriglobia > Terriglobales > Acidobacteriaceae > JAIQFF01. Next base: position 17,079 of record CAVPME010000018.1, on the reverse strand, counting down.
ACTTCCTGGGTAAGATCCTGAGCATCGTCACCCGAACCGGCAAAACGATAGCAAATGTTGTAAATGCGCCGGTGGTAGCGCTGCACGATTTCCTCCCAAGCAGCCGCGTCGCCGGCAATACAGCGGCGTACCAGCATAGCGGCGACTTGCGCGTCTTCCAACTTGACACTCCTGGAACTCCTGGCTTCGCGACCGGGCTTATCGGGGATGAAGCGCTCCGCGTCTTCATCAGCCTAAACACCGCATAACAGATACGTGTGTATGGCCCCAAAAGTTCTTGCATTCTATAAGACTAGGCATTGTAACAGTGCCGTAAAGATGGTGAATAAAAAGCGAATCAGCAAGCAAAAACACCACAGTCCACAAAGACCGAACCCAAAATAGATTGTGTATTTGCGGGAGCTGCGCGCCCTGTCCGGTTGCAGAATTTGATTTTGGCTGCCACTACCTGTCGCGAGGCGCGCCAAATTCCACGTTGATGAAAGCCTCGGTCTGCACCGGCCCGGTTGCACGCATGCGAGGCGGGTATGTCGAGCTTTTCACCGAGGCCAGCGCAGCGTTGCTCAAGCTGGGATCTGAGTTCTGCAATGCTTCGGCCTCTACCACTTTACCTTGATCATCAATGCTGGCGTGGACGATGACTGCCTCAACCGTCCCAGTGCGTCCGGCCGGAGGCGCAGTTCCGGAGGGAATTCGCACTGACGGCACCAGAACAATCCCCGGACCTTGGGCCAGCATCTGCCGGGTGGGGGTGAACCGCGCAGGATCGGGAGCGCCCGCATCCTCGAGGCTCTGCACATGGATCTGCAGGATAATGTCTCCGCTCTCCACTACGGAAATCTGCCGCGCCAGCGTGCGCCCGTGGAAATGCAGGACATCGTCGTAATCGTAAATGATGTAGATACCGGGCGCTTCGGAATAGATACGTAGCAGTGCATCTTTCATATCCACGCAGTATTCGCGTTCTTCCCACTGCCGCCCGCGGCCGGCGCTTACCCCGTCGCCGCCGGAAAGCAAAGCACACATCACTTCTATGCCCCGCCATTGCGCAGTCGCGATGCGGATCATCGTACCGGGCCGAACAGTGGCCATCGGCCAGATGACCGCCCCACGCACCATTTGAATGCGAAGTGGAATCGGTCCCGGCGTCTTCTCGTCGTAAGGAACGCCAAACTGAAACACCCGGACCTGAGAGTAATCGCCGAGTCGCGCCGTCCATCGCCAGGAAGTCTCGCGCGAATAGCGGGTCTCTTCCATCTCGCCGTAGCCGGTGTAGCGGGATTGTCCGTTGGAGGTAAATGAAAGCTTGAGATGAAAAGCCGGAGCCCCCGCGGCGTACAGCTCACTTCCGTTTTGCCGCGCCCGCTCCAGCAAATTTAAAATCAAGGCCCGGTTCTCAGGATTCGCGACCTTGAGCGTGTCGCCCGTGGCCAACTCCAAAGAATCCGCCGCCCCGACCGCAGGTCTGGATTGTGCGAAAGCAGACAGGCTCAGTACGACAAGCAGGAAAACCAGCAGAGATCGAGAGGAACCCATACGTCGCTCCTTCGAATGTCGGCGTTAAGTTTACCCGCAACCCGAAGGATTTTCCAGTGCTGGGTCCGATGAGGTTCGATGCGAAGACGTAGCAAGCTATGTGTGAACAGATGTTAAACGCCGCGACGTCACGGCTTCAACGGCTCATCCAGCAGGCGGCGAACATTGCGCGCCAACGCATCCAGGGAAAAAGGTTTTTGCAGGACAGTAGCAGAGCCGGCCTCTTCGATATCCAAGGCGGAATGTTCCGAGTATCCCGACATGAAAAGCACTTTCATTTGTGGCCGCAGCGGTGTCAGGCGCTGTGCCAGTTCACGGCCGCCGATATTGGGCATCACCAGATCAGTGATCAACAGATGAATCGGGTCGGGGTAAGAGTTGGCTATTTGCAGCGCGTCATTGCCGTCGACCGCAATCAGCACCGTGTAACCGTTGCGCCGCAATGACTCCCTTACGATATCGCGTATGCCATCCTGATCTTCCACCACCAAAACCGTCTCGGTCCCCTTGGGGGCGGCGGTGGGCGTAATAGTGGATTTTGAGGTTTGGGGGTGCGCCTTCTCAGCCTCGGATTCCTCTATCGCAGATTCGTCCACCCACGGCAGATGAATCTTGAAAGTAGTGCCGCGGCCAATTGCGCTATCGACCGAGATCCAGCCATCGCTCTGCTTGACCACGCCATAGACCGTCGCCAGACCGAGACCAGTTCCCTTGCCCGGTGCCTTGGTGGTGAAAAAAGGTTCGAATATATGGGCGCGCGTTTCCGTATCCATGCCGCTGCCGGTGTCGCTAACCGACAACATCACATACTTGCCGGGCGGCGCTTCCTCGCGGCTTAGCGCATCGTTTTCTTCGAGCTCAACATCGCGAGTCTCGATGGTCAACAGTCCGCCCGCAGGCATGGCATCGCGTGAATTCACCGCCAGATTCATAATCACCTGCTCCATCTGGCCGGGATCCGCCTTCACCAGCCCGAGCGAGGCAGTCGGCACAACTTTCAACTCAATATTCTCGCCAATCAGGCGGTGCAGCATTTTGGCCACGTCGGCAAGGACTGTGTTCAGATTAAGTAGTTTGGGCCGCAGCACTTGTTTGCGGCCGAAGGCCAGCAACTGCGCCGTCAAGGATGCGGCTCGGGTCACGGCGTTTTCAATTGCCGAGAGCGTCTTTCCGCGCCGGATCATTCGCCTCCAGGCGCCCACAAAGATTTTCATTGTGAGCCTGAATCAGCATTAACAGGTTGTTGAAGTCGTGGGCAACGCCGCCTGCGAGTTGGCCGACTGCCTCCATTTTCTGCGAGTGGCGGAGTTCGTCTTCGAGACGCTTGCGCTCGGTGATGTCATACATCACGCCTTGCATCAGAAGTCCCTTGCCGTCGGTTTGGTGCAGCGAGACTCCTTCGTCGCGAAACCACAACAGCCGTCCATCACGAGCGCACATGCGATATTCAGCCTGAAAAAGTTCGTGGGTTTGCTGAAACAGGTTCTCCGCTGTCAGCGCAATGTCGCGATCCTCGGGATGAATATGGTTCATCCAGTTCATGGGATCGGCGAGCCATTCCGCGGGCGAGAAGCCCAGCATGCTTTCAATCTGGGGGCTGACGTAGTGCCAGGGTCCGCCGGCGCCAAGCTCCGCAATGTAGGTAATTGCGGGCAACCGCTCCACCAGGGTTCGATACCGCGCTTCGGCGGCCCGAAGCTGAGTTTTCGCGCGGTCGTGTTCGATGGCGATCCCCGCCAGATGCGTGGCATGCGTGATGAGCCGCTGGTGCTCCGCTCCTGGCGTGCGGGACTCGCGATAATAAATGGCAAACGTTCCGAGTACTTTTCCGTCCTGCGAGACAATCGGCGTTGACCAGCAGGCCCGCAAACCATATGGCAACGCTACCTGGCGACAGTCCGCCCAGAGTGGGTCGGTAGCGATGTCGGAGACCACGACGGACTGCTTACGATAAACCGCGGTTCCGCAAGACCCCGCGCAGGGGCCGATTTTCGCTCCATCGACGGCACGCGAGTATTCTGCGGGAAGGCTGGGGGCGGCGCCGTGCCGCAACGTCGTTCCGTCGGCGTCAAGAAGAAGGACGGAGCAGAGCAGCCCCAGATGCTGCTTCTCGATATCGGTGCACAGAATTTCCAGTATCTTCGGAAGCGGAGCCTGGGCTCGAATCATTCCCAGCACAGTCTCGTGCAGCAGGGACAGAGCTTCCGGTTTGTCCTCGCCCGCTACTCTCTTAACCCCTGTGGACATGCGCCTCCTAACGTGTTCCAAGCGAAATGCTGACGGAATGCTTCCTAAACCGACAGGAACCCAGAGAGCATTATTCCCTACTGGTAATGAGCACCAAAGTTACGGGCGTAACCTCGTCGCCAAGACGGCGCTCGACTTCGGAAGGTCCGGGCGGAAGCACTGGATTCTGCCGCTTACTCGCTGGTGAAGTAATCGACGGTGACCGGATTTTCGAACAACGAATAATCCCGCGTCACCACGGTGATTCCGCTGTCGGTGACGAAGTAGCGCTGCCGGTCGGCCTCGGCATCGTAGCCGATAGTCGTGCCCTCGGGGATATGCACGTCGCGATCGATGATGGCCTTGCGGATGCGGCAATGCCGGCCCACATTCACGTGCGAAAACAAAATGCTGTCGTCGACTTCGCTGTAGGAGTTGATCCGGACATCCGGAGAGAGCACGCTGTTCCTCACCACGCTCCCGGAAACGATGCAGCCGGCGGAGACGATGGAATCGAGCGCGGTTCCGGTGCGCCCGGCCTCGGCGAAAACAAACTTGGCCGGCGGATACTGCCGCTGGTGGGTGCGGATCGGCCACTCCGAGTCGTACAGGTTGAATACCGGCGAGACCGAAACGATATCCATATTGGCTTCGTAGTAGGCCTCGAGCGTTCCCACATCGCGCCAGTAGAGCGCTTCTTTCTTGTTCTCATCGACGAAATCGAAGGAGTACACGCGATACTCGTCCACCATTTTGGGCAGAATGTCCTTGCCGAAATCATGACTGGAGTCGGGATCCTCGGCATCCTTCAACAGCACAGGAATGAGCACATCGGTGTTGAAAATGTAAATGCCCATCGAGGCCGAAACCTTCTCCGGATTGTACGGGGAACGCAAATCGGTTTGTTTCGGCTTCTCCTGAAATCCATTCACCCGGTGGTCGCGGTCGATGTCCACCACGCCGAAGCGGAAAACTTCGTCCGGATCGATCTGGATGGTTGCCAGCGTCACGTCCGCGCCCGCGTCGTTATGCTGCTGCAGCATCCTCCCATAATTCATCTTGTAGATGTGATCGCCGGAGAGAATAAGCACGTACTTCGGCTGCTCGGAGCCGATGGAATAAATGTTCTGGTAAACCGCGTCGGCCGTGCCCTGGTACCACTCCTCGCTCACCCGCTTCATGGGCGGCAGCACTTCGATGAACTCGCCCACTTCGCGGCCCAGAATGTTCCAGCCCTCGCGAATGTGCCGGTTGAGTGACAGCGCCTTGTACTGGGTCAGAATGTAAACTCGGCGCAGGTCGGAGTTGAGACAGTTGGAGAGCGTGATGTCGATGATGCGGTAAATGCCGCCGAAGGTCACGGCGGGCTTGGCCCGATCGCGGGTTAGCGGATAGAGGCGCTCGCCGGCTCCTCCAGCGAGTAAAACTCCGAGCGTATCTTTCATCGGCATCGGGCTTCCGCGTTTGGATGACGATTACGAGCCTTGCGGATGCACACGAGGTTTGTCATCAACGCAAATCCTCGCCACGCAGGAAAACGCTAAATACTAGCACAGGAGATCGGGAATCAATTCCAAGTCCCATTAATCTTCAATCAGCCAGCTCAAGGCTTCGTCAAGACTCTTGAACACCGGGAACTGACGACGAGAAAAATCTTTCAGGTTCTGCTCGAAGTCTTTCGGGAAGGTTTTCCGCCCCGATCCATGCTGATTTCTTGATAAAGGCCTTGTTGAAGACCGCGCTTTCCTTGATTGCCCGGATAGCGTCCGAGTCAAACGATGCCTTGGTGAAATCCGTGAGCAGCAACACTGAACCGCGCGGCTGGGCTGTCACGCACTCAGGAATTGACCGCGCAATCCTTTCGACTGTGTTGGCTGAACAATTGGAAAAATCAGTCAGAAGAATCTGTTTTCCCTTATGAGTGATGAATCGGATTCGTTCATGCACGGCGGAAAACCTTCTTTCCTCGGCTTTCTCCCAGTTGCCGAAAGCATTGTCAATCTACCGACGCCGGCTTTCCAGCCGCAGAAATAACGCGCGGAAGACGATCACACCCGCGTGATCGTGACCGCAATCTCCTCGCCGCTCAGCGAGAGCTTTGCCCCGCCGTTCTGAGTGGCGCTCAGCTCCAGCCGATCCGCGAGCAACTCATGGCGCAGGTACGACTCGTGCGCCGCAATCGCTTCGGCGATCCTCGGCGATGCGGAATAGCTTACCGCAATGCGATCCGAAATGTTGAGGCTCATCGCCTTCCGCTGATCCTGCACCGCGCGGTTGAAGTCTCGGGCCACGCCTTCCTGCAGCAATTCCGGGGTGAGCGTAATGTCGAGCGCCAGAAACGTGCCCTGCTCCTGCATCGACTTCAGGTTCTCCGGGCCTTCGTAAGAGATCAGGATTTCCTCGGGGGCCAGTTCGAAGGTTTGCCCGTCGACTTGCACCGTGTATGGGCCACCCTTCAACAGAACCTTGGGGTCGGCTTGAGTCAAAGCCTGGCCGATCGCCTTCAGGTATTTCCCAGCGCGAGAGCCCAACTTCTTGGCATCCGGTTTGAACGTCGCTTTCACCAGCGCGGTTTCGTCCTCGATGAGAACCAGTTTCTTGATGTTGGCTTCCTCCAGGATCTGTGCAGCGTAGTCAGGATTTTCAAGCACGCGGCGGTCGGCATCGTCTTTCGGACGGACGTACAGCGTACTCAGCGGTTGACGAGTCTTCCTCCGCTCTGTGTTCGCAGACTCAAAGCAAGGTTCTTGATGCGGATCACCGCGTCGATGCTCAGTTCGAAGGCGTCGTCGATCAGCGACGCATCGACCTGCGGATAGCGGGTCAAGTGGACCGACTCCGGAGCCGACGGATCGACCGAGCGCACCAGATTCTGATAAATCTCTTCCGTCAGGAACGGCAGCGCCGGCGCCATCGACGCGCGTCACCGTCGTCAGCACTGTCGTAGATCGTCTGATAAGCGTCGAGCTCGCTCGACCAGAAACGGCGGCGCGAACGGCGCAGATACCAGTTGGAGAAATCGTCGTCGAAAGTCTGGAAGGCTTCGATCAGACGGTAGTGTTCGTAATTCTCGAACGCGGTCGCGCGCTGACGCCACGAGGCGCTGCAGCCGGCTCAGAATCCAGCGGTCCAGTTCATTGGTGATCGGGAACCTGTCAGCCGCCCGGCTTCCAGCCATCGGCGCCGGCGTACATGACGAAAAAGCTGTAGCAATTCCAGAACGTCAGCAGCTTGCGCCGCGCTTCGCCATCGATGGTCTGGCCGGCGTTGCCAGCAGGATGCAAGATCGGGAAAGTTGAGATTCTGCGCCGTCTTCTGCTCCGCGTAGATATAGCGCATCACCTCGGCGCCCAACACCTCCGCCGCTTCATCGAAGGCGATGGAGTTGCCCTTTCGACTTGTGCATCTCCTCGCCGCGGGCGTCGCGCACCAGAGCGTGGCCCAGCAGAGCCTTGAACGGAGCGCGGCCGTCGATCATCGCGCTCATCGCGAGCATGGAGTAGAACCAGTTGCGAAACTGGCCGGGGAAACTTTCGAGCACCAGATCGGCCGGGAACCACTTCTCCCAGTACTGCGCGATCGGTCGAGTAGCGCATGGTGCTGAAGGGCACGATGCCCGCGTCCAGCCAGGGATTGCCGACGTCGTCGATACGCGAGGCCAGCGCGCCGCACTTCTCGCATCGGATCTTCACGGCATCGATGTAGGGTCGGTGCGGCGAATTGCCTTCGAAATGTATCCCAGCCTTCGACGGCCTTCGATCCTTCAACTCCTCGCGGCTGCCGATCACCGTGAAATGCTCGCACTCGCCGCACACCCAGATGGGCAGGGCGAGTCCCCAGAAGCGCTTCTTGGAGATCATCCAGTCGCTCATGTTGCGCAGCCAGTCCAGCTCGCGCGCTTCGCCCTCGGCGGAATCCACTGGATGGTCGGCACGGTGCGTCTTGATCCGGTCGCGCCAGTCCATGCGGATGAACCACTCGTCCACCGGGCGGAAACACCAGTTCCGACTTGCAGCGCCAGCAGTGCGGGTAGACGTGCGGATAACGCTCCGTCGCCACCAGCAAGCCCGATGGCTTTCAGCGCCGCCACTACGTCGTCGGCCACTTCGTTGGCATTGCGTCCGGTGAACTGGCCGAAGCCCTCGATGAAGATCTGGCGCTTTCATCGAGCGGCGCGACAAAGGGAAGATTGTTTTCCTTGCCGAGCTCCTGATCCTCCGCGCCGCAACCGGGCGCAATGTGGACCAGACCCCGTGCCTTCGGCCTCGCTGACCTCGTTCCAGGCGATCACGCGATGCGATTCGGCGGCGGTCTTGCCTCCTCCCGTCGTCACCGATAGGGGAAAACGCCGCCGGGAGTGTTCTGCGCGGGCAGATCGTCGAACGGGCCGTTGTAGGTGAGACCGAGCAACGATCTCGCCCGGGAAGTTCCTCCAGCACTTCGACGCCGCCGCTGCCCTTCAGAATGGTGCGGATGGAAGGCAGCTTGTGAGTCTCGTGCTTGCCTTCCACCTGCAGATCCTGCAAGCGATCGTGCTCGAAATTCGCCTTTGGCGACGTAATAGATCCAGTCGCCATGGCGGACCTTCAGATAAGTCATCTCCGGATTGACCGCCACCGCGACGTTGGAGGTACAGTGTCCAGGGCGTCGTCGTCCAGACCAGCAGCGCGGTTTTCTCCTGGCCGCTGAATCGGGAAGCGCACGAAGACCGAGGTGTGCGTGGTGATGCGGCGGCCTTCGGCCACTTCCATCTGCGAAAGGCCGGTGCCGCAGCGGCCGCACCACGGCATGACGTCGTGGCCGCGATAGATGAAGCCCTCGCTCGTGGCACTTCTTGAGAAACGCCCAGATGGTGTAGTTGTTCTCGTCGGAGAAGGTGAAGTAGCTGCCGCCGTATTCCGGCGAACCGAGCTTGCGGATAATTTCGCTGGCGCGCGCGGTTTCGGTGAGCCCGCTGGGAAGCTTCACGGTGACGACGCGATCGCCGTCCGCCAGTGCATCGCGGAGCTGCATCAAGACGCTTGGGATCGTCCCAGTCGCACCAGTAGCCGAGGCGGATCGACTGCTCGGTCTGCCGCGCGGCGTAGGTCAGCACGCGCTCCTTGCAGGCGCGAACGAACTTCTCGATGCCGTAATCGCGAATCTCGCGCTTGGTTCTGCAGCCCGAGACTTTTTTCGACTTCGACTTCGACCCACAGGCCCTGGCAATCGAAGCCGTTCTGGTAGCGCAGCGCGCTGGCCGTTCATGGCGTGATAGCGCTGGTACATGTCCTTGAGCGACCGGCCCCAGGCGTGGTGCACGCCCATGGGATTGTTGGCCGTGATCGGTCCGTCGAGGAAAGACCAGCGCGGGCCGTCGGCGGTTCTGCGCGCGCAGTTTGTCGAAAATGCGGTTCTCTTCCCAGAAGCGCAGCATGTCGCGCTCCATGGTCGGGAAGTCAGGAACTTTTGCCACTGGACGATACATGTTCCTCCAATAATATCGTTTCAACCCCGAAGTCGTCTCAGGATGCAGGCGTGACGTCCTCGGGCGCATGGCTGCAGAGACGTAGCGAGCTACGTCTCTACTGTTTTCATTTTCGCGGAATCGTGAATGGCTGAATGGACGATCGACCCAGCGGCTTTACGCGGCGTCGTCTTCTACCTTAATGCGAAGCGACTTCAGGAATTTCAGATCCTGATCGCTGATCTTGAACTCGGTGGTCACCAGCGACGGCTTTTCGCTGGATTTCTCGCCCGGCTTGCTCACTCCAATCGTAGCCTCGAGTACCAGGAAGATATCGTAGCCGCCCTCTTTGATTCGGGATACAACATCAGCAATGGGGTCGGAATCGGCTAATGACTCGTTGATTGCCTCGCCCAGTTCCTTCATCAACTGTTTCAATTGCTGGTCCACGTAACCCCCTTGCAGGATCGTAGTGCCGTGCCGTCAATTTTACCCGCGCCCCGGACGAAAAGTAATCCTCGCCCTCTGACTAATTAGATGCGGGCACGGGTCACAATGTTTCGTGCCAGAAACTGCTCGCGCCCGCGATATTGTACCCCTGAAACCCGCCAGCAAAACCTCGCTCCATAAATTATTGATAGAATCATGGGAATGACGAGCGTATCCCCCAGTCGAAAGTTGGGCATCGCCGCCCGGGTCGCGGGTCGCTTGATATCGAAGCGCGCTCGGCAGACTCGGACGTTTACCGCGGCTAACAAAGCCGCACGCGCCACCGCGTCGCACTTCGGGCGCATTCTTAGTCAACTCTGGCTCGAAGTGACAGGTTTTGTTTTCTTAGCCTTAGCGGGAATTGGAGTGCTTGCGTTCATCCGTGAGTGGGGCAAATATCAGGCTGGCCATGCCCCCTCCAGTCGGGTAGTTCTCGCCCTGTGCTTCGTTGGCCTTTTTGCCTGGTTCGGACTGAGTTCGTTTTGGCGGGTGCGCAAGCGGGTCAAAACCTTTAACCACTGAGAACACAAAGGTGCACAAAGGAATACGAGGCTTTGCTGTCCTTGGTGCTTCAGGATTCTCTTTATGAAAGAGAAAGTGAAGTTAGCTCCCGACCCGCAGACCGAATCCCACATCGCCGTCCACCCACTTTATACTCCCGCCGACCTCGGAGCCTGGGACTATGACCGCCAAGTCGGCTACCCGGGCGAGTATCCCGTTCACGCGCGGCATTCAGCCACCATGTACCGCGGACGCCTCTGGACCATGCGCCAGTACGCCGGCATGGGCGACGCCGAAGAATCCAACAAGCGCTACAAGTATCTGCTGGCCAACGGAACCACCGGACTCTCCGTTGCCTTCGATCTTCCCACGCAGATCGGCCTCGACTCCGACAATCCGCTGGCGGCGGGCGAAGTCGGCAAAGTCGGCGTCGCGATCGATTCCATCGAAGACATGGAGCGCCTGTTCGACGGCATCGAGCTGACCAAGATCTCCACCTCGATGACCATCAATGCGACCGCCTCCATCCTGCTGGCACTCTATGTCGCGGTCGCCCGACGCCAGGGCGCGGACATCCGCAAGCTTTCCGGCACGGTACAGAACGATGTCCTGAAGGAATACATCGCGCGAGGAACCTACATCTATCCGCCGCAGCAGGCCATGCGCATCATTACCGACCTCTTTGCCTGGGCCAACGAAAACGTTCCCGAGTGGAACACGATTTCCATCTCCGGCTATCACATGCGCGAAGCCGGATCGACCGCGGTGCAGGAGGTCGCATTCACGCTGGCCAACGGCATCGCCTATGTGCAGGCCGCCATCGATGCCGGTCTCGACGTGGACAAGTTCGCGCCGCGGCTGTCATTTTTCTTCAACGCGCACAGCAATTTTCTGGAAGAAGTCGCCAAGTTCCGCGCCGCGCGCCGCATGTGGGCCCGCATCATGCGCGAGCATTTCAAAGCCAAGAATCCGCGTTCGTGGATGCTGCGCTTTCACACGCAGACCGCCGGCTCCACGCTGACCGCGCAGCAGCCGGAAAACAACATTGTCCGCACCGCCATTCAGGCGCATGGCGGCGGTGCTCGGCGGAACGCAGTCGCTGCATACCAACTCCTACGACGAAGCGCTCGCGCTGCCCACCGAGCAGGCAGCCCGCATTGCGCTGCGCACCCAGCAGATTGTTGCCTACGAATCGGGCGTGCCGCAGACCGTCGATCCGCTCGCCGGATCCTATTACATCGAAGCGCTGACCAACGAAATCGAGAAGCGCGCGTCCGAATATCTGGAGAAAATCGATGCCCTCGGCGGAATGCTGAAAGCCATCGAACGCGGCTACGTGCAGCAGGAAATTCAGAACGCCGCCTACGAATATCAGCAGCAGGTGGATCGCGCCGAGGCCGTCGTGGTCGGAGTGAACCGCTTCACCGATCGAGGAAGAAAAGCCGATCCCCACTTCAACGCATCGACGAAACTCTGGAGCGCAAGCAGGTGGAACGTCTGCGCGCCCTGCGCGCCCGCCGCGACCGCCAAATCCTGGCAAGACTCGCTCAAGCAAGCTCGAAGACGCCGCCCGCTCCGGCGCCAACCTGATGCCGCACATCGTCGCCGCCGTGGAAGCCTACGCCACGGTGGGCGAAATCTCTGACACGCTGCGAAAGGTTTTTGGAGAATACAAGGAAGCCGTGGTCGTCTAGACCCGACATAAACAACTAGAAATTCGACGTAGATTCCTCGTCTGCCGCTTTATAGCCGCACGCTTCCCGGCATGGCTTGCAATAGTACAAACTGTCTTCGCAAAGCCGGACTTCCATCAGCGATTGGCACAGGCAGCAATACTTTTCGCAATCGCAGCGATCTTCCGTCATCTCGCATTGCAGGCAACGATACTTCTTCGGCGCTGAGGTAGTCATGGGCGAACTGTAACCCAGCCGGAGCAAAGCGCGAAAGTGCCGTTGGTAACCGGCCGGCCCGCGATTGCCAGATTCTTGTCAATAGGCAAAAACTACACGATTCAGCCCATCCCAATGCATCCATTGGAAATATAATTTCCGAAATCATGTCTCACTTGCCTATTTCAGCCTGATATAATAAGAACATATTGATTAGCTAAGCCGCGACCCCACCCGGGTCTCGTTTTTTATTGGCCGTTTCCCACCAGACCAGCATTTCCCAGGAACTCAACTTCATGACAAATCGAGGAATCGATATCAAGAACCCCAAGCAGCGGGGCGAGTGGGCAGAACTGTGCTTCATGACCCGCGCCGCCGAGCACGGCCTATGCATCACCAAGCCCTGGGGCGAAATGGCCCACTATGACTTTGCCATCGAGCATCAGGGACACTTCGTGCGCGTCCAGGTCAAGTCGACCATGTATAAGCGCCAAGGCACCTATGTGTGCAACGTGCTCGCAAATAACGGACCCTACGGCGCCAACCAGATCGACTTCGTCGCCGCCTACGTGATTCCCGCAGACCTCTGGTACATCATTCCAGCCCACGCATTCCAAAGACAATGCCACGTCCATCTCTCCCCGCACCTGAAGACCTCGAAATACGGACGCTACCGCGAGGCCTGGCACCTCCTGCTCGTCAAACCGTCAAAGCCCCACGCGAAGTGATCGTTGCACAAGTATTTTCCTACACACTGTCATCCCGACCGCAGGTTCTCATACCCGAAGGGGATGAGAAGCGGAGTGGAGGAACCTGGTGTTTTCCGCTGGCGACCAGACTTTACCTGAATAGAACAAAAGATGTTGGGTGCCCCGCTCCTTGCGTCTTGTGCAAGGGGCGGGTGCAAGTGCGGAGAGAGAACCCAAACCAAAGATGCGACCGTCCGATCCTCCGCCCCTTGCAAAAGCGCAAGGAGCGGGGCACCCGAGCGAACTCACCTCGATTTATCCTGTTAATCAATTGTCATCCTGAGGATGCGGAGTCGTTCGCTCGCGAACGACTCCCAACGAAGGATCCCTGCACTTGATTTTTGATGGTCACAGATGCACCTCCTGACACCCTGTCATCCCGACCGCAGCTTCTCCTACTCAAAGGGGATAAGAAGCGGAATGGAGGGACCTGCTGTTTTTCGCGGGTGCCCCATTTCTCGGGGCTGGCCCGCCTTAATCTCCAGTTAACCCCCGAGGGTGCCCCGCTCAAGCTCCGCTTGGGCGGGGGTTTTATTCGTCGCAAGCGCGCCGACCGCCTCGGTAGTGGGTCCGTTTGACCGGACGATCATCTGAACCCTTGCAACCGTTGATCGTTCTTCCATCGTGGTCTAGGGTGAAGACGATTGCGCCGTTACCTGCGGGATGCTCATTTGCCAACACACGTCTTATTTCGGAAATTGGTATCTCGCACGCTGGGCCGTTTTCGATAACGAAAATGCAATTTTGAGCCTTGGAAATAGGTGACAGTACGCTCACGCTGATCGACGTGCGGCAAATGCTTCGTTTACACCATCCCGCTGGAATGTTTCTTTTCCAGACGCCATTGTTGATTTTTGGGCCAGACATAACGTCGTTCTCCCTTCGCTTAGCTTGCCAAGAGTACGATTTCCTCAAGGCTCCAAACGTGGTCACTGAGGCCAGCAGCCATGCTCGGGGTAATTCTCAGCGTCTTGTGGATTCTGGCGAAATTGTAGTACACGGCATGGATCGGCACCATTGCAATGTGATTTTCGATTTTCTTAGAGAAGCCGTTTGTTAGACGGGTAAACCGTCGCATCCCCATCCGCATGGTCAGATTGTGTCGCTCAACATACCTCGTGGGGGCTGGCCCGCCTTAATCTCCAGTTAACCCCCGAGGGTGCCCCGCTCAAGCTCCGCTTGGGCGGGGGTTTTATTCGTCGCAAGCGCGCCGACCGCCTCACCCCGGTCGAACCCCCCGCCATCCCCATGTTAGGGTAATGAGTTTCACCATCCCTGCAGCCACTACTCTGATTGAGGGACCATTGTCCGCTGTTCAATCGACCACGCCGACGGTTCGCAAGACCGCGCTCAATGCCGTCCATCGCCAGATGGGCGCGAAGATGGTCGACTTCAATGGATGGGAAAACCTTGGCTGGGATACTCGGAGTCGATCCTTCGCAGCTCACCGCTCTTGGACTCAGAGGTGGCAATGCCAACTTTGGAATTTCCCAGGCTATAGGTGATGCCTTCATTTCAGGCGATCCCACCTGTCAAGGCGGATTGTTCGGAACGCGGTGTGGCGATGTTACCCTTCACTTCACCCAACAGTATGACTCCAATGGAAGCCCGTATTGGGATTTGCACATGGATAGTGCCGACGCTTACTCCTTCCCCCTTGGAATCCTTTGGCACTTTGGCAAAGACTACATAGGCGGGAACACCATATTTCAAACAGGAGTCCCTCATTGAGTTTTTGCCTTGCGAAGCGGGTTGTCTTGATTGCTATCGTACTGATAGGCAGCATGCCAGCAGGGGCTGCTTCGGCGGATGATCATCGGCCACAGTACACGATAGACCTCCGTAAGTTTGGTTATCAAGAGTCGAAGGAGAAATGGGCGCGATTCCACGTACCCCCCAGCAACTCTGTTACCTTTATCGACGACAACACCATTGCAGTTTCCTTATTCGCGCTCAATGCGAAGCCCGGATTATCGTCACGAGGCGCAGTCTTGGGCGGCCCCTATCTCTTTGAGACAGTCTTTCTCAAGGCAAGGTCCGGAGAGCTACTTCGGACCCAGCAGTGGTCAAATTCTGCAATAGGCTGTGGAGTATTTGGCGCTGCTAATGGCCAGTTCGTCGTCTGGCATGACCTAGAGCTCAGCCTGCGCGCGCCCGACGGAACGGTGATAAAAACTCTTAGCCTAGATTCTAAGAGTTTCCCTCGTGCGGCTTCGATCACAGCGTCACCGAGCGGGGATACTTTGTTCGCGAAGCGTGCGGACCAGGATGGAAACCACGTGCTTGTTATCCGGGTGGCGGACCTCCGGGAAATCACTTGGCTCGACTTTCCGGGCTACTTCTCCGACTCAGGTTCGGACTCGTACTTTGCATTCTTGCGACCTCGCCCGAAAATCGATCCTCCAATGGACCTATTCGTTTTCCGCCTTGCTGGTAAGGTCCTAACTTCTAGCTTAGGGAAACCTGTGTTCACGACCGAGCCGGGGTGCGACTCTGTCGTGTTCCTAGACGACGAGACCTTGGGCGTGAGTGGATGTCACGACCTCACTCTGATGAACACCTCGGGCAAGATTCAATACCACCAACATTTCGACCGGATACTGACTGGAACAATTACTGCTTGTAGAGGTTGCGATCTCCTTTTCTTTTCCACCTACGTTCTGTCGGGTGGGAGGTCGCTTTTGGATACTTTCCCGAAGGGAAAGACCAAGGGCGTGGTACTCCTCAACCGCAAGACGGGCGATCAGGTGGAATGGCAGCGGAAGACGCCTGTCAAACATCCTCATGTCGGCTCGACAGCTCTTTCTCCAGACGGATGTACGCTCGCAATCCAGAACGACTGGTACCTTGAGGCTTATCGGATATGTGGCTCATCTCTCGGAAGGAAACTTCAGACGGGTCAGACTGCCAGTCGAGGCTCTCCAGCCCAACAGGCAGCGAGCGGTGCTTCGGGGGCTGGCCCGTTCTAAACCTCTGATTAACTCCCGAGGGTGACCGCTCGTTGCGTCCCGGGGGGGCTGGCCCGCCTTAATCTCCAGTTAACCCCCGAGGGTGCCCCGCTCAAGCTCCGCTTGGGCGGGGGTTTTATTCGTCGCAAGCGCGCCGACCGCCTCACCCCGGTTGAACCCCCCGCCATCCCCATGTTAGGGTAATGAGTTTCACCATCCCTGCAGCCACTACTCTGATTGAGGGACCATTGTCCGCTGTTCAATCGACCACGCCGACGGTTCGCAAGACCGCGCTCAATGCCGTCCATCGCCAGATGGGCGCGAAGATGGTCGACTTCAATGGATGGGACATGCCGGTCGAATATCCGTCTGCCGGCGGCATCATTGCCGAGCACAACGCGGTTCGCACCGGCGTCGGCATCTTCGACGTCAGCCACATGGGCGACATTCGCCTGCAAGGGCCCGAGGCGTTGGCTGCGGTTCAGCATATTTCCATGAACGATGCGTCGCGGCTCGCCATCGGCCAGGCGCAATATTCGGCGCTGCTCTATCCGCAAGGGACGTTTGTCGACGACGTGATCGTGCATCGTCTGGGCGAAGACGACTACCTGCTGGTGATCAACGCCGGGACGCGCGAAAAAGATTTCGACTGGGTGCGCGACAACACACGCCAGTTCAACTGCAAGGTCGAAAATCTCTCCGACGACTTCACCCAGATCGCGATCCAAGGCCCGAAGGGTGTGAACCTGCTGCAGAAGCTCACCGACGCCGATCTTTCCCGGGTGAAGTTTTATTGGGTCACGCGCGGCACAGTCTGCGGGCTGAAGAACATCCTGATCGCGCGCACCGGCTACACCGCCGAAGATGGATTCGAAATTTACGTCCCCTGCGACGAAGCCACCAGCGCCATGGTCTGGAATAAGGTGCTCGAAGCGGGTAAGGAATTCGGAGTCGTACCTTGCGGGCTGGGCTCCCGCAACACGCTTCGGCTCGAAGGCGCAAGCTGTCCCTCTACGGACACGAAATTTCCGATACCATCAATGTGTGGGAAGCCCGGCTCGATCGTTTCTGCAAAATGGAAAAGCCCGACTTCATCGGCCACGCCGCCGCTGGAAAAAGCGAAAGCGACAGGACTGAAGCGCACCCTGGTTGGACTAGAAATGGTAGAGCGCGGTATCGCCCGCGACGGCTACAAAGTTCAAGATCGAAGCCGGAAGCGAAATCGGGTACGCACCAGCGGATCGTACGCGCCATTTTTGAAAAAAAATATCGCCCTGGCCTACGTCCCGCCCGAG
>CAVPME010000017.1:0-77221 GCA_963706335.1 Terriglobia bacterium | reverse complement strand
TGCGCATCGACACCTATCGAGCGCAGGTGCTGGCGGGCAGCACGTCAACAAGACGGAGCAGCGCCATCCGCATCACCCACAGGCCGAGCGGGATCGTGGTGCGATGCCAGAGGAGCGATCGCAGCACCAGAACCGGGCGCATGCCTTTGGGATGCTGCGGGCCCGGCTCTATGAGCGCGAGTTGCAGGCGCGCGAAGCCAGGGTCGAGGCGATGAATGCAGCCAAGACCGATATCGGCTGGGGCCACCAGATCCGTTCCTACGTGCTGCAGCCCTATCAGATGGTGAAGGACCTGCGGACGGGGGTCGAAACCGGCAATACCGGCGCGGTGCTCGATGGCGACATCGACCGCTTTCTCGCCGCCGCCCTGGCGCAGCGGATCGAGGGCGCCGACGTCTTGGCCGGCAGCGCCTAGCCGCGAAACAGGGTATTCGTCGGACACTCCGATCGATAGCCGTAAATTTCTTCGAGAGATTTTGCGCATTAGAGTGGGCCCGAAGGCGGCTATCCCTCGCCAAGCGGACGCCGTCCCCGTAGACTAGCCGCACCGCATTTTTGCAAAAGCCGCGCATGTCCGACGATTTCTACCGCATCAAGCGCCTGCCGCCCTACGTCATCGCCGAGGTCAACGCGATGCGGGCGGCGGCGCGCGCGGCGGCGAGGACATCATCGACCTCGGCATGGGCAACCCCGATCTGCCGCCGCCGCCGCACGTCATCGACAAGCTGGTCGAGGTCGCGCAGAAGCCCGACGCGCACGGCTATTCGCAGTCGAAGGGCATCCCCGGGCTGCGCCGCGCGCAGGCCAACTATTACGGCCGCCGCTTCGGCGTCGAGGTCGATCCCGAGACCGAGGTCGTCGTCACCATGGGTCGAAGGAGGGGCTCGCCAGCCTCGCCACCGCGATCACCGCGCCGGGCGACGTCGTGCTCGCGCCCAACCCGAGCTACCCGATCCACACCTTCGGCTTCATCATCGCCGGCGCGACGATCCGCGCGGTGCCGACGACGCCCGACGAGGCGTATTTCGAAGCGCTCGAGCGCGCGATCGCCTTCACCGTGCCGCGCCCCGGCGTGCTGGTGGTCAACTATCCGCCGAACCCGACCGCCGAAACGGTCGATCTCGCTTTCTACGAGCGGCTGGTCGCCTGGGCGCGCGAGGACAGGTCTGGATCATCTCCGACCTCGCCTATTCGGAGCTCTATATTACGACGGCAAGCCGACCGTCTCGATCCTCAGGTGCCGGGGGCGCCAAGGACATCGCGGTCGAGTTCACCTCGCTCGTCGAAGACCTATTCGATGGCCGGCTGGCGGATCGGCTTCGCGGTCGGCAACAGCCAAGCTGATCGCGGCGATGACGCGCGTGAAATCCTACCTCGATTACGGCGCCTTCACGCCGATCCAGGCCGCCGCGTGCGCCGCGCTCAACGGCCCGCAGGATCATCGTCGAGAACCGCCAGCTCTACAAGCGCCGCGGACGTGCTGGTCGAGGGCTGCGGCGGCCGGGTGGGACATCCCCGCCCCGGCGCCTCGATGTTCGCCTGGGCGCCGCTCCCCGCGGCCTTTCGCACCTCGGCAGCCTCGAGTTCTCCAAGCAGCTGCTGACGCGCCAACGTCGCGGTCGCGCCGGGCGTCGGCTACGGCGAGAACGGCGAAGGCTTCGTGCGCATCGCGATGGTCGAGAACGAACAGCGCCTGCGCCAGGCCGCGCGCAACGTGAAGCGCTACCTGCAGGGACGCAACGACACGCCGGAATTGCGCCGGGCGATGCGCGCCACGGCCGCGGCGGCGCAATAGCCGGGACGTTGGGGAGCCCCTCGCCCGCCGCTGTTTCCAGCGAAATTTCGCGTTGGCTTGACCCAAGCTGCTGATCTCGGCCTCGTTTCTCGCCGAAACACAGCGGCGGATAACAGCGGCAAAACAGCGGGGAACAGCGAAATAACAGCGGCCCCTTTGTCACAGTCCGCGCATTTGTTAGCGACATTTCTGCGACGGAGTTGTCGCGGAGGCTCAAGCGTATTTGCAGGGTATCCCTTCGCCAAGATGCGGCATGTGCAACAGCCACCAGTTGCCATCCTCAAGGCATTGCGCGCCACCGCCGGCATGGAACGGTGGCCACACGCCTGAGAGGAAAAAGCGCAGGGGTCAGCTCCCGGACAGCTTAACCGGCCGGGACCTCATGGACGACGTCCTCCAGCGGCGAAGGCTTGACGTCGAGAGGCGGAGAAATGGACGTTCCTCGATCGCGACGAGACCGAGCCCAATAATCGCGGTTATCGAGAAAATCATTAGGGCGGCAATCTGCGGCCGCGGCATTTCCAGATGCACCGAGGCGATCGCGAGCTGTGTCAGGAGCCCCAGGATCAGGAGGGTTGCCCACCTGACCTCGTCCGTGCGGTCGGCTGCGAGCTCAATCCGGGTCTCTCGCAAGGTGTGCAGCTTCAGCGCGAGGTCGAGCCGGGCACGCTGCACGGTCAGCTCGCCGCTTCCGAAAACCGGGGCGGCGGCAACTCCTTTAATAAGATTATCGAGAGCGGCTTCCGATCGATCGGAGCGGCCGCCATGCAGCATCAGCGGCCACTCGTCGACAAGGATCGACTTCGCATATGGAAGTTAGTGTCGGCGTAAATGAGTTCACGAAACGCAAAACAGAGGCTCAGAGCAATATCGAGAAATTGATTGCAGCGATGATCGATGCCCAAGTGGCGAAAGATCCGACGGTTGACGTTATCGACGAGTGGACCATCCTTCACGTCCTTGGCCATGAGAAATTATGTCCCGGGCTTTGGCCGGTTTGCTGATTACATCACCTTGCGACATCGCTCGCAGATTACTTAATCACCCCACGTTCTGATGATTCGATGAATTTTATCAACATCTCCACATCCTCTCCGCGATCCGGCTCTGACTTCATCCTTTCCACGGCTTGAGAAGTGTTAAGTTTCGAGGCTTGCAACAGTTTATAAGCGTGGCGAATTTTGCGGATGCGTTCCTTGCTGAATCCACGGCGCTCCAGACCTAGGGCGTTCAGGCCGTAGGCGTGAGTATCCCGTGCGGCGGCCGTCTTGGAAAACGGAAGCACGTCCCGCGTGATCGTGGTACCTCCTCCGATGAAAGCGTGCGCCCCGATCCGGACAAAATGATGGACGGGGCAGAGCGCCCCGACTACCGCCCATTCACCCACCGTGATGTGTCCACCCAGAGTGGCTGCGTTGGCCAGAATTACGTGATCCCCGACATCGCAATCATGTGCGACGTGCGTATAGGCCATGATCAGCGTGTGGCTGCCAACGCGGGTAATCCCTCCGCCTTTTACCGTGCCGCGATTAATCGTCACGAATTCGCGGATCTCATTGTGATCTCCGATTTCGAGACGCGTAGGTTCGCCGGCGTAGGTGAGATCCTGCGGCGCCATGCCGATCGAGCAGAAGGGGAAAAAGCCGTTGTCGGCGCCAATTTTAGTCGGCCCCTCGATGGCCACGTGCGAAACCAAATGCGATCCCTCGCCCAATTCGACATCCCTGCCAATCACGCAGTAAGGGCCTATCTTGCAGGAGGGATGAATGCTGGCACCCGGGTCAATGATGGCGGTGGAATGAATATTATTGGTGGCCATCAGATACTTTATGATTCAGCCTCTTCGGTTGCGCCCCTGCCCCGGCCGCTATCCACTAACTGGCAGCTCACGATCGCTTCAGCGACCCGTTTGGCACCGACGGTGACAATACCCTCCATGCGCGCCGCAATCGTATGGGTTCGGGTCCGCCAGCCCTTTAGCGTCACTTCAATCCGAAGCTGATCGCCCGGCACCACGGGCCGCCGGAACCGTGCCCGTTCGATACCGGTAAACATAATGAGCTTGGTATTGCGATCTTCGATTTCGGTGAGTAGAAGCGCTCCCCCGGCCTGCGCGATGGCTTCCACGATTAACACTCCCGGCATGATTGGCAGATTGGGAAAGTGCCCGGCAAAGAACGGTTCATTAATGGTGACATTCTTGAGCGCCACTATCCGCTGTTTAGGCTCGATCTCAATCACGCGATCGATCAGCAAAAAGGGGAACCGGTGAGGCAGGATACGGAAGATGTCAACGATGTCGAGCGTAACCTTATCTGGCGCGGCAGCCGTATTGGCAGGGTGAGCTGTGTCAGTCATTTTCTCATTCCAGGCATTTGTCGCCAGGAGCGAAGATTATACTGTACCGCGGTTCAGCCTGAGGCTTGCGGTCGCCGGATAATAGACGCAGCCGAGCAAATGAATTTCAACAATCGTCATTTCGAACCAGTCTATTTCGGCGAGAATCTGCTTTCGTCATCCCAGCGCATGTTCCTGGGATGATAACGCCCGAATCGGAATGAGAATGGTCGATAATAGTTGTTCCGCATTGCGATCTATCAGCCGTCCAACTCGAAACACAAAGGGAGTCGATGAAGAAAGCTCAGAAAAAACCTCAGAAAAAAACCGGGAAACAAATTCATAAGAAAATTGAAACCAGGAAACAGGCTCCCGTCGCATCACCCAGCGAAACCGTGAGCCGCTTGAACTTTTTCGTCGAGCGAAAAGACGCAATTGCGGAAACGGTACGCCAGTTGGTGGAGGTCGAATCTCCCAGCGATAACAAGCAGGCGGTGGACAAGCTGGGCGCACTTCTGGCCGGTCGCTTCGAGGGCCTCGGCGGCCACGCGAAATTCCATCGTATGCAGAAGTGCGGCGATCACTTGCAAGTGGATTTCGCCGCTGGCCGCAGTGGTAAACCCGTGCTGCTATTAGGCCACATTGATACCGTTTATCCGATGGGAACGCTCTCCGGAATGCCCTGCGTCGTCGTCGATGGGCGGCTTTATGGTCCGGGCGTTTTAGATATGAAATCTGGCATCGCGATGATGCTCTACGCCCTCGATGGCCTGCGCACATGGCACAACGACAGCTTGCCCCGTCCCGTAACCGTCTTGCTGGTATCCGACGAAGAAGTGGGCAGCGATTCCTCGCGTCCCATCACAGAGAGTCTGGCTCGAAGGTCCGCCGCGGTGTTGGTTCTCGAGCCATCTTATGGGTCGAAAGGTGCCGTGAAAACCGCGCGCAAAGGCGTTGGCGAATATTCCATCAAGGTTACTGGAACGGCAGCTCACTCCGGACTTGATTTTGAGAAAGGCGAGAGTGCGATTATAGAAATGGCAAAGCAGATTACAGCCATCTCGAAACTTGTCGATTTGAAACGTGGACTTACCTTAAATGTTGGGCTGGTTTCTGGCGGAACCCGGACAAATGTAATTCCCGCCCAGGCTACCGCTTTGCTCGATGTCCGAGTTGCGCGCATGAAAGATGCCGCCCTGATCGACCGCCAATTGCATGCTCTTAAGCCTTTCAATCGTAAATGCAAGCTGGAGATCTCGGGAGGAGTAAACCGGCTTCCGATGGAACGAACCCCCGCGATTGCAGCCCTCTACAAGCAGGCCGCCGACATCGCAAAACACATGGGCCTGAAATTGGACGAGGCTTCTGTCGGAGGAGGGTCGGATGGGAACTTCACGTCCAGCCTGGGAATCCCTACGCTCGACGGCTTGGGTGCCGTTGGAGAGGGTGCACACGCGGCCCACGAGTCCATTTTCCTATCTGAACTGCCACGCCGGGCTGCTCTGCTTGCGCAGCTAATTGAATCGGTTTAAAGCCTCGCCGGTGACGCACAGAGACCCTGTCCAAGAATGGTGACTTTGACTAGCGGCACGGGTAAGCCTAAAATTTCCACAGGGGATTTGCTGGCTTCCTAGGCGCACAGCAAAGCGCGCGGCGAACCCACAGGGAGGTTGTTTCCATGCCCGGAAAATTAGGTTTGCCCGAAATTTTGATCATTTTGGCCATCGCGCTTCTTATCTTCGGTCCGAGCAAGCTGGCTGATCTAGGCAAAGGTCTCGGCGAAGGCATCAAGAATTTCAAAGCATCCGTCAAAGATGGAGAGGAGCCGGATAAGAAAGTCTAAGCCTTCGGCCCTTTCATTCAGGAGCTCGGCTCCCAGCCGTGCTCCCGTAGCATCCGATACACCAACGAGACGGGCAGCCCTACCACGTTGAAATAATCCCCATCGATTCGTCGAATCCAGCGTGATGCCATACCTTGAATGGCATAACTCCCGGCTTTGTCCATCGGTTCCCCGCTTGCGACGTACGAGCGAATATCTTCCTGGCTGAGGGCATCCATCGTCACCGTGGTGGTCTCGCAGCGGAGGTCTTCAAAATCAATCCCCAGTTTCTCGCCCTCGGTTCGTGACGGACCGATTAGACACACGCCAGTCTTGACTTGATGAGTGCGCCCCGACAGTTCACGGAGCATCCGTGCTGCGTCGGCCGCATCGCGAGGTTTGCCGAAAATCTTTCCCTCCACCACAACCAACGTGTCCGCCCCCAGAACAAAGTTTTTTCGTCGATCCTGGAATGCGACCCGAGCCTTCTCACGTGCAAGGCGTTTGGCGCAATCGTCCGCGCTCTCGCCTACCAGAGGTTGTTCAGGGATGTTTGTTGGATGCACGGTGAAAGAAACGCCCGCATTACGCAACAATTCCTGACGGCGCGGAGAAGCAGACGCAAGCACCAGCATCGCAAGTGAATTCCTCACGGGCGGATTGTACTTAAATCCGGCCATCAACCTTCGATCAACTCAATGCGATTTCCGAACGGATCGGCAATGTAGCATCTGCGAAGGTCCGGAATATCGTCCACCTCGTGAACCTCGATACCACCATCACGCAAATGCAGGACGAACTCTAAGTAGTTGCCGCAGCGAAAAGCAGGATGGGCCTTCTTTGCCGGACGAAAATCCTCTTCCACTCCCAAATGAACCTTAACCTGTCCGCTCTCGAACCAGCACCCGCCGCGTTGGGCGAGCTGCTTCGGTTTCGGCAACTCAGTCATGCCCAACAGGTCAAGATAGAAACGTCGAGCCGCTTCCTCCCCACCTGGAGGCATGGCGAGCTGAACGTGATCGATAGCGGCGATGAAAACTATACTCACAGCCTCTATAAAGTTTAGTGCATTCATCCGGTTTGAGGTGCACCGTCCAAGCTCCGACGGCCAGTACCCGCCCTGTTAGAATCAGACATTGACTCCCACAGCCATGGACCGCGCTTTCATCCGCAATTTTGCGATCATTGCTCACATCGACCACGGCAAATCCACGCTCGCAGACCGCTTGCTCGAATTGACAGGGTCGCTGACGGCGCGCGAAATGCAGGCCCAGGTGCTCGATTCCATGGACCTGGAACGGGAACGCGGCATCACCATTAAGGCGCACGCAGTGCGCATGATGTATACCGCCCAGGATGGCCAACTCTACCAACTCAATCTGATCGATACGCCCGGCCACGTCGACTTCTCGTACGAGGTTTCGCGCTCGCTGGCTTCCTGTGAAGGCGCACTGCTGGTGGTCGACGCTTCGCAAGGCGTTGAGGCGCAAACGCTGGCCAACGCCTATCTTGCCATCAACAACCGGCTGGAGATCATTCCCGTCATCAACAAGATAGACCTTCCCAGCGCCGACGTAGAACGCACAAAAGAGATGATCGAAGGCGCGGTCGGCCTTGACGCATCCGGGGCGGTTCTCATCAGTGCGAAGACGGGTTTGGGTGTGCCCGACGTTCTAGAGGCGATCGTTAAGCACGTGCCGCCGCCCAAGGGCAATCCCGAAAATCGGCTGCAGGCCTTGATCTTCGACTCCTGGTTTGACCCCTATCGCGGGGTGATCGTTCTCACCCGCGTCTTTGAAGGAACGATCCGCAAGGGACAAAAGATCCGTCTGATGTGGAATGGACGAGTTCTCGAAGTTGAGACACTCGGTGTTCTAACCCCGAAGCCGGTCGAAGTAGATGAGCTGCGCGCTGGCGAGGTGGGGTTCCTGATGGCAAATAGCAAGACCGTAGCTGACACCAAGATTGGTGACACGATTACGGACGAGGCCAATCCTGCAATTGAACCTCTGCCCGGCTTCGAAGAAATCAAACCGATGGTTTTCGCCGGACTGTATACCGTCGACGCCCACGAACATACCCAACTGCGCGAGGCTCTGGAAAAGTTGCGGCTCAATGATTCGTCATTTTTCTTCGAGCCCGAAAGCTCAGTCGCGCTGGGGTTCGGCTTCCGCTGCGGCTTCTTGGGCCTGCTTCACATGGAGATTATCCAGGAGCGGCTTGAACGCGAGTTCAACCTCGATCTCATCACTACGGCCCCCGGCGTACGTTACAAGATCACCAAGACCGATGGCACGTTGATCGAGGTAGACAACCCATCGCGATGGCCGGACCCGAGCGAGATTGCCAACGTACAGGAACCAGTGATCCTGGCGACCATCCTTACCAACGAAGAGTACGTCGGTGGAATTCTTAAACTGGTGGAAGACAAACGAGGCAAGCAGAAGACTTTCGAGTACGTAAGTTCGTCTCGCGTGATGCTGCACTACGAATTGCCGCTGAACGAAATCGTGCTGGACTTCTATGATCGTCTGAAATCAGTTTCTCGCGGCTACGCTTCGCTGGACTACCACCTAGCAGACTATTGGGAATCCCCCATGGTGAAACTTGACATCTTGGTGGCGGGCGAGGCGGTCGATGCCCTCTCCATCATCGTGCACCGCGACTTCGCCTATGAGCGCGGGAAGTTGTTGGTCTCCAAGATGAGGCAACTGATTCCGCGCCAAATGTTCGAGGTGGCGATCCAGGCCTCGATCGGAGCAAAAATCATTGCTCGGGAAACGGTATCGGCTATCCGCAAAAACGTGATCGCGAAATGCTACGGAGGTGATATTTCGCGAAAGCGCAAGCTGCTCGAAAAGCAAAAAGAAGGCAAACGCCGCATGAAACGCATCGGGCGCGTAGACATTCCCCAGGAAGCATTCCTGGCGGTATTGAAAGTAGGCGAGGAGAGCTAAGCCCGGTGCGGCCGTGAAGGCCCGCGTCTACATTACTCAACCCACTCAAACGAACGCGTCACAGCTTTCTTCCATTGCCGATACATTTGTGCCCGTTTAGCTTCGTTCATCCCTGGTCTCCAGGTTCGATCCGCGGCCCATCTCGCACGCAGATCGTCAGTGCTTTTGTAAAACTTAACTGCCAGCCCTGCCGCGTAGGCCGCACCCAGAGCCGTTGTTTCCTTTACCAGGGGCTTGACTACAGGGCGGTCCAGAATATCCGCCTGGAACTGCATCAGAAGCGCGTTGTCCACCATGCCCCCATCCACGCGGAGAACATCCAAGGCGATTCCCGAATCCTTTTCCATGGCTTCGACCACTTCACGGGTCTGGAACGCGGTTGCTTCGAGCACCGCCCGCGCGATATGCCCCTTGTTAACGTAACGGGTCAAACCAGCAATCACGCCGCGCGCATCGTGTTTCCAGTAGGGCGCGTAAAGACCTGAGAAGGCGGGCACAAAATAAACGCCGCCATCGTCTTCCACCGTCTGCGCGAGGGCCTCAATTTCGGGACTTGTCCTGATCAAACCCAGATTGTCACGAACCCATTGCACCAGCGCCCCCGTGATGGCGATGCTGCCCTCCAAAGCATAGTGTGCAGGCTGCTCCCCGAATTTGTACCCGACCGTCGTAACCAACCCGTACTTGGAGCGAACGGAGCGTTCTCCCGTATTCATCAGGAGAAAGCATCCTGTGCCGTAAGTGTTCTTGGCCTCGCCCGATTTAAAACAAGTCTGGCCTACCAGTGCAGCCTGCTGATCACCAAGAATTCCGGCAATCACGGTGCCGCTGGCAGCGCTGTTTTTCACCGTGCCATAGACCTCGCCACTCGAGCGGATACCGGGCAGCACTGCTGGTGGGATGCGGAATGCGTCCAGCAACTCCTTGTCCCAGCTAAGAGTGTCCAGATCCATCAGCTGCGTGCGGCTGGCATTGGTGACATCGGTGATATGGAGCCCGCCGTCCGCGCCACCGGTCAGATGCCAAGTAAGAAAGGTATCGATGTTGCCAAAAATGACATCCCCGGCTTCAGCTTGCTCGCGGACTGCCGGAATCCGGTCAAGCAGCCAGCGAATTTTTAGGCTGCTGAAATAAGTACTCAGCGGTAAACCGGTTTTCGCTCGGAAGCGGTCGATTCCACCATCGTGAGAAAGTTCGGTAACGTATTCATCCACGCGCGTGTCCTGCCACACCAAAGCGTTGGCGACGGGCTTGCCAGTTTTGCGATTCCACAGCACCGTGGTCTCTCGCTGGTTCGTGATGCCGATCGCGGCAAGATCCGAGGCGCGAAGCTTCCCCTGCTCCAGAGCCACCGCAATCACGTCTTGCGTGGCCTGCCAGATTTCCTCGGGATCGTGCTCGACCCATCCCGGCTGCGGATAGATTTGCTTGTGTTCTTTTTGCGCTGCGGAGACGATCCTGCCGGCCGCATCAAATACGCAGAAGCGGGTACTGGTTGTTCCCTGATCGATAGATCCGATGTAGTTGGCCACGGGGAGCTATGTTAAGCCGAGGCAGCCTCACGGGCAAAGAATACCCACCAGGAAAGTGTTGATTTTGATCTTATTCCTAGTGCTTCGCGGAAAATTGGAAAGCTATGTAGAACAACTGGACGATCGTCAGCCCCACGATAACGTAGGTTGCCATTTCCATTCTTCGACCAGATTCGCGGACGGTTTTCACCACCTCCGCCATGTCGGTAGTCGATTGCAGCAATCTGCCAGTCAGCTCGTCGAGGTGATCGGTTGCGCTGCGCAGCTTATCCAGCACCCGTGACGTCTCCACCAAGGCAGAAGAAGATCGTTCGCTATTCCGCAAGTCTAGCTCGGTTTTGCAAGCGGCCCACCAGGGACTTCCCGGGGGATTGTCATACATACGCTGCCGGATTTCCTCCGACGAGCGCGAGCGCAACAGTTGTATGAGCGCCTGTACGGTATCGCTATTCTTGTTAGTAGTAAGAGTAGGACTGGCCATAGTTATGCGAACGATTCATCATAAAGTCGGAGGGTAACCTTGGACAGGTAACGGAAGGCCAAGCGGAACTTCTAAGCGTTCTAAGGCAGGAATGGAACGATTGCTATTGCATCATGTCAAACCCTTGCGTAGCAAGGGTTTCAACGTAAGCCTGTCTCAATTCGAGAAGCGGAGATCCGATTCGCCTGTGGAAATCTGGCCTCCTGTCACGTGGATATCTTCCTCGGTCTCTCAAGCGCTTCTCGATCCCACTTTCCCAAATTCGCGCCAGCTTCATATGTACTTTGCAGAAATTCGAGCAGCACATTTTTGGGTGATGTTTCGAGCCGTACATCGTCGTACATCAGGAAAAATTCTTTCATCTGCGGATGATAAAAAGCCTTCCCGGGACGAACCTTGGCCTCGCCGTAACCAGCCGGCTCCGGAGCCGCATACGTGTAGAATGCCGCTCCCTTCATGTCTCCACCTCCGGGCCAGAAGCCGGCGCTGATCACCTCGTGCGAATAGGCTTCGCGGGTTATCCGATCCGCCCCTTCGCGCGGCGGAGCACGGCGCCCAGAAAACCTCGTGACCGCCAGGTCGAAGCTTCCCCAGAAAAAATGTACCGGGCTGTTCTTGCCGAGGAATTCGCCGCGGAATTCCGCAAAGATAGAGTCCATCACCAGAAGAATGCGCCAGAATCGCCTCGCATACTCGCGATCGTACGAAGCATGCTCCGTGTCCTGATCGAAAGCGATGGGATTAGAAACTTCGACCGGCATATGCCAGATCTTCACTTCAATTCCCAGCGAACCCAGGGCCGACATGAACTCTTTGTAGAACTCAGCCACCGAGCGCGGGACGAGCGGGATGACCTGGCCTGTTCCGTCGCTGGTCCGGATGATCAGGTCGTGATCGACGAAATCGAATTCCACTTCGAACACACCCCGCTTGTAGGGAATTGCGGAAGTAGTAAGGCCCCGGGCGCTGATATAGAGCGGAACTTCCCACCAGTGATTTACATAGGGACTCAACGCCAAGCGGACCTTCCCGACGATCTGCGTCCACATGTGTAGCGTGTCCCGAGTTTCCTGCCAGGCTTCGAGCGGCAGGGCGGGCCATGATTCAGGCTTCTCAGCGAAATGACTGCGGCGAGATAGGTCTTTTCTTCCAGTTTCTGATGGCATACCTGACACCGTAGACTTCTCTAGTTTCCTGTCTACCATCAGGCTACGCTGCCCTTACTTCGCAGGCAATGGCGACGACATGGAGGCTGTCTGCTTCGCGCTGGCTTGAATTAATTTTTCTACCGAAGGCGCGATTACAAGCAATAGTTGACCCTGTGGCTTTTTGGCCTGCTCCACAACTGCCAGTTGCGCGCTCACCCAGACAGCAGGCGCCTGCTCGCCATGGTCAAGATAATCCAGAGCCGCCAGCCCCGCTGCACCCAGCGCCGACAGACTTTGCGATACCGGAGCGACTTCCTTCAGCAAAAGCGACTTCTCAAAAAGGGGTTGGAGCTCGATTTGATTGTCGCGCCAGCGGCTCAACAAAGTTCTCATTTGAACCTCGGCACCCGGCCGCGATTTGCCTGCGACTAACTCATCCACCGCCATCGCAAACTGCCTGCCGGTCACACTTTCCGGTCGCACCGCGTCGACGACTCGATTCAAAGGCGTAGCGCTGGTGGGCAAGGCCGGAGCCGTTTCTTCGCGAGTGTAATCTTTGACTGGCTCCGCGACATCGGCAAGCACCTTCACGGAGGCAACATCGTCCGTTCCCGCAATACGCCGCAACATGGGAACGTAGCTCGAATTGTGCGTCAAACCGAGCCACTCCAGCCGCTGGCTTTCTTCCTCCAGACGCCGGTACATCGAATTCAGCTCGCGCACATCTTGAGGGGACCAAAGCCGCTCAGCAATCGCCGCAGTGCGAGGCCAAATGCGCGAGTCGATGTTTTCTGGAGATACGTACTCGGCCCACATACATGACTCGCCGCCCAGAATACGTTTTTGTTCTTCGGGAGTAAGGTTCGCTGCGGCGCCGCTAAGAGGCTCTGTCAGATAATGGCGCTCGGCAGACCACATCAGGTCGATGTAGTAGCCGGACGAGAGTACTCCCCGGTAGCCTTGTTTAGCCGCCGCAGCCAGCGAGGTTGGTCCCCGCCACGACTGAATGACTATGCTGTCCGGTAAATCGGAGCGAAGAATCTCATCCCATCCCAGCATGGTTTTTCCATGCTTGCTCACGATCCGCTGCACTCGCTTGATGAAATAGGCTTGCAGATCATCGTTATTTTTTATTCCGTGTGCATGCATGAATTCCTGAATCTTCGGATTGGCATCCCATTCCTTGCCGTTAACTTCGTCGCCTCCGACATGAAAATACTGGTCAGGAAAGAGTGCTGCCATCTCTCCGATAAAAGTGTCGAGAAATTTATAGGTTTCTTCACGGGTGGGATCCATGGCCGGATCGAACACGCCCCATTTGCGCTCGATCTCGTACGGCCCTGAGCCGCTCGCCAGTTCCGGATACCCCACGAACCAGGCTGTGCTGTGGCCCGGCATGTCGAATTCCGGTACGACCCGAATGCCGCGGTCGTATGCATAGGCGATCAACTCGCGGACTTCAGCTTGCGTGTAGTACAAGCCGTCCGAGCCCATTTCCTGCAGCTTGGGGAATTTCTTGCTTTCCACCCGGAAACCCTGATTTTCCGACAGATGCCAGTGAAAAACATTCAGCTTCACCGCCGCCATCCCATCCAGGTTTCGCTTCAAGACGTCGAGAGGGATGAAGTGGCGGCCGACATCGATCATTAAACCTCGCCAGGGAAAGCGGGGGCTGTCGTTAATAGAAACTGCGGGCACGGCGAAGCCCTCCGCGCTGGTTTGCACCAGTTGCAAGAAGGTTTGTAGCCCTCGCATTACACCAAGAGTGGTAGCCGCATTCAGGTGAGCTCCGGAATTTGTAATCTCTAACAGGTAGGATTCATCTTCTCCGAGCTCTTGTACCGCTTTGGATCCGCCTTCACACCGAATGGTAAGAGTGGCAGTCGCAGAATCGATCACCTTCATATCAATCGGGGGCATTCCGGTCTGCTGGCGGAGCTGGCCGAGAAAAAGCTCCACCGCGTTCGCAAGTCGCGTTTCTTTGTGCCCGGCGATGGCCACGGAGAACGAGGTGTCGATCAAAAGCCTGCCCTCTCCCAACTGCACCTTGGCAGGCATCGGCATGAGAGTAAGGGGTTGCTGCATCTCCGCCTCACTTAGCGAGATGAATACGGCACACAGCATGAGCGGAGCCAGGATAGTTCGAGTCATTAGCTCTCCGATGAATTTCGCAGAAAAAGCAGCATAGTAGAACGTTCGAACCCCTGCAAATGACTCTGCGCCCGGAAAGACCTTGCCTACGGTTGAAAAATACATTCCTTCGGATTTTTGTCTTCCCGCAAACCAATAAAGACCGGAGCCCTCAGCTTCTCTCCGCCTTCTGCAGTGGCATGAGTCCATTCCGAAAATTTGATCTCAGCCACCAACTCCGGCCTTACCCAGTGAGCCGTTCGCAGAGCGTCAGCTCCATGGGGAAAGGGACTGCGATTCGTTTCCAGCTTGTGCAATGCCTGCCCGATGCTCTTCAACATCGCGTGATTGAATCCTGTCCCGGCTTGGCCTACGTGAATAAGCTCTCCACTCTTGTTGTACAAGCCAAGGACGATGGATCCGAAGTGCAATCGCGTGCCCTCAGGATCCGTATATCCGCCGATCACGCAATCGAGGGTCTGAGTTATTTTGATCTTCAGCCATTCCTGGCTGCGCCGCTCTTCATAGCAGCTGCTGCGGCGTTTCGCCAGAATGCCCTCCAGCCCTTTTTCCTTTGCGGCATGGAATAGCGCGATGCCTTGGGGAAAGTGGTCGGAGTAACGCAGCACCCCGAACCCATCGACAATTCGCGCCAGTGCGTTCTTCCGCTGTTCCAGCGAGACTCGTCGGAGATCGCACCCGTCCAGGTACAGCAGATCAAAAACGTAATACAGCACTGGAATGTCGCGGCGCGCGCCGGTGCGCCGTCCCTTCTCCCTGATTCCGGTGCGCTGCTGCATTAAGCTGAAGGACGAACGCCCATGCTCATCCAGAACGGCAATCTCGCCGTCGAGGATAGCCGTGTCAGCTTTGATCAAACTTGGAAGCGAATTCAGTTCTGGAAATTGCGCTGTCAAATCATTCTGATTGCGCGATACCAGACGAACCTTGCCCTTGGCAATGAACGCCACCGCTCTGTAACCGTCCCACTTAATTTCGAATAGCCACTCGGGATCGTCAAAGGGTTTGTCGACAGATGTTGCCAGCATGGGATAGACAGCGCTGAGCATTGGGCGCTTCACCGCGCCGGGCAGCTCTTTTATGTTTGTGGACCCGGCAGAGATGGAATAAGTTTTAGCTGCCTTGGATTGGACCCGCAATTGTGGATGAGGCTCAGATTCGGTTTTTAGGGTTTTGTCTTTTTTTTTAAGTTCTTTGATGTTGCGGTAACCGGTCTGGCGAATCTCAGCTGCCTGCTGAACCGTAACCGATCCAGCTTTTTTCTTATTCTTGTCGAACTTCGCGATCGCGTCCGCCAACCACGGCGCTTTCACCGCAGCACGCGATGCCAGACGGCTGCTGGTCCACTTCCCGGATGACTCGTCGCCGCCAATCTCCGCCATGCTGCGGCCCGTGAGAGCGGACTCATCGTACTTATCGATGTCATAGCCTTTCACCACCGCATCATCTTGCTTTTTGATCAGCAACCATTCCGTTCCCTTGGTTCCGGGGCGGCGCGACTTCATATGAATCAGTGCGAAATCGCCATTGAGTTTTTTTCCATGCAGACGAATCTTGAAGTCGCCCTTCTTCAACATGGCGGACGCTTCGGCATCCGTTCCGCGAACGAATTTCCCATTCACCGGCTCGGGCGAAAGCGGTTCCCATGTACCGACGTCCCACACCATGACTGTGCCCGCTCCATAATTGCCCTCCGGAATCGTTCCCTCGAAATCGAAATAGGAAACTGGATGATCCTCCACCTGCATGGCCAGACGTTTGTCGGCGGGGTCCAGTGACGGCCCCTTGGGTACTGCCCAGGACTTGAGCACCCCCTCCATCTCCAGGCGGAAATCGTAGTGGAGACGGGTTGCGCGGTGCTTCTGCACCACAAACCGGTGCTTCGATTTTTTCTCCAGCTTGGGAGGCGGCTCTGGAGTTTCTTCGAAATCGGCGTTTGCGTTTGTATTCGTCGAGGGACACGCCACTATTTTAGCCTCCTCGCGGTATCATTTGCCGTCATCTTTATGAAACGCGAATATCCGGATTCCCCCCTGGTCGGAGTCGGCGCAATCATTATTGCGGACGGACGCGTGCTATTGGTCAAGCGCGGACATCCGCCCCTGGCCGGAGAATGGTCCATCCCGGGCGGCGTCCTTGAAGTCGGGGAGACCCTGCGCGAGGCTGCGATCCGCGAAGCTCGCGAGGAAACCTGTCTTACCGTGGAAGCTGCTGACTTGCTGGGTGTGTACGACCGCGTGCTGCGTGACGACGACGGGCGCACACTCTATCACTACGTGCTGATTGATTTCTTATGTCACAGCCTGGAAGGGAAAGCCCAGGCAGCCGATGATGCCGACGAAGTACGCTGGTTCACTCCAGCGGAAGTTGCGAAACTTGGGTTGGCCGAAGACACCGCCGAAGTGGTCCGCCAGGGATTCAGGGTCGCCATTCCCGGGAAGCAGGTATAACCTCGCGTTCAACCGGGGCCATGCCGCTTACAGCAGGCACACGTTGGGGTCCTCCGAGATGGTTGCGCCCACCGGCGCTGGAAGCGGGCAGCTTACAACTCCGATCAGTCCGTCCGTGGTACAGAGATTGTGGTGCAGAGATTTATGTGGTGCCGTTCCACCGGCCTAGAGGCAGATGGCAGGTTTCCACGGTTGGGCGCGGTTCCCTTTTGGGCCGATGGGCAAGGAGTTTGTTTTATGTCACTGCGGATTCCAGGCTGGTTGGCGTCGAATATAGGTCGAAGGCACGAATTTTAAAAGTGGCAAATCACGGATGCTTTTCGGCACACGCTCCTTGGCCAGCTCTGCGGGACTGGACGCAGATCCCAATGGGCGAGCGTTGATTTTTGGCCACGACGGTTGGGGAACCCTGCGTCTCTCCGCTGATCCTGGTTACGAACTGGACCGCGTTGTTGAAGCACTGATCGAATTTAAAAGAAAAGAAACGGCCCGCATGTTTTTCAACACGCGGGCCGCCGGTGTACTGATTGGGATTGACCAAGAGGTGGTCACTCAACGTGGCCCCTTCGGCTAACTCCGGGTCCCGGCGCAAAATCCCTCGCCGGGCGCTCCGATTACTTTCGGATCAAGCCTGAATCACCGGTAGTCGTGCGATGGATGTTTACTCTCAACACGTTAAGACCATCCGTATTGAAAGCCCGACAAAGAGCGACCGCCCTAAGTCTCAGCCACCTCACCTGGTCTTTGATTCCCACATCTACTGGTTCAGAACTTGTCATTCGACCACCTCCTTTCCGGTGTAATTGCACATTAGTACGAAATGCTCCGTCAAGTCAACCGGCACTAAAGTGGGAGAAGAAGTGAAAAGGTAACAGGTACTAAATTCCATCGAGCCTCGAGCTTAATCTCAAGCAAGTAGCAATTCGACTCGCTCAGTCAGGAGCACGACCGCCAGATCCAGCTTTCATCGCTGTCAGATTCTCGAGTGTCCAACCTAAAACCATTCGTGCCTATCGCCAAATACAACGATCCAAACCCTTTGAGAGGCCGCGAATTGCGGCAAACCCCCAGCCCTCTCGGCATCTCACTGCCTCCAATTCTAACGCCTGCACTTCGTCAATAGGAGGACGCATGCAAAGCGTAATCGGAATCTTTGGATCGCGAGTAGCAGCTGAACAGGCTGTTCGTGGGTTGTAGGCCCGAGGGTTGAGCCCGCAATCAATTATTTTCCTTAGCGGTGAAGCGGGGAATGATCGGGTTGGAACTATTCCCACCACCGACGCCGAGCGCGACGGCATGGGCGAAACCGTAGGCGCAGTCGTGGGAGGTTCAGTAGGCGCCGGGGCTGGACTAGCCTTGGGCAGCGCAGTTGCCAGCTTGCTGGTGCCCGGTGTCGGCACAATTTTTGCCATTGGATTGGGCGCGGCTGCTCTTCTCGGACTTGGCGGCGCCGCAGCCGGAGCAAAGGCCGGCGAAGTTTCCGAACACGCCATGGACACTGGCGTGCCAAGAGACGACGTGTTCTTTTACCGTGAGTTGTTGAAGCGCGGTCGCTCGATCGTGATTGCTGAAGTCGATCTCGAGGATCAAGCTACATCGGCGCGTGAAGTTTTTGAGCAACGCGGCGGCGAAGACGTGGAGGCCGCCCGCAAAGAGTTACATAGCGCCGCGTAAACGTCCCTGTGCGAACAGCGCTTCTACGAGTTCTTTGCGAGTTCTCAATTTCTCCAGTGGGCCATGGCCCACTGGAATCTACCTGCTTCTTCCCCCACTTCCTACACTCAAAGTAAGCCCCAAGTAATTAGTTCCGTGTATCTTCAGCCTTTCCAGCGATATGCATTGCGTTGAGGCAGGCCGATGTGGGCAAGCACCCGGTAAGCGAATTCACTCGCCATTGCATCCAAGTTGGCGGGACGAAAGTAGTACGCAGGGATGAGCGGGAACACCGTGGCCCCGGCGTCGGCGGCACGGTACAGATTGCGGATGTGAATCTTGTTGAGCGGCGTTTCTCGTACGCATAGCACCAGCGGACGCTGCTCCTTGAGGCAAACATCAGCAGCCCGTTCTATCAGTTGTGAGGCGATGCCATTGGCGATGCGAGCGAGCGTTCCCATGCTGCAGGGAATAATAATCATCGCGTCGGCGGGATAAGACCCGCTGGCAACGTTCGCTCCTATGTCGGCATTGGCTTGCTGCTGGATTTTTCGGGAGGACTTGATTGCTCGTTTGTGCGGCGGTCCGAGAATTTGTCCCACAAGGTTGCTTCGGCCGTGCAGTCCGAGTTCCTCCGCCATGACGCGCAAAGCGCCGTCGGAGGCGACAAAATTTACCGTCTGCACGCGCTGGTCTCGTTCAACCGCGCGTAGTAGTTGACGCAAGAAGATAGAGCCGCTGGCCCCGGTGGTGGCAACAGTCAGGTTTTGCGGCGGATGGTTGAGCAATTGAACTCCTGAAGCGCTCTAAACTTGGAGCATAGGGAGCGTAAGGACAAGAGTCAAGGAGGGCTAATCCGCGCGGTAGGACGATTGTTGTGACAAAAATCGCCCAGCCTACAGAGTCAGCCAGCCAGCGGAACACGGCAGAAACTATGGCATCTACTTCCAGCCTACGGCTTCGGCGCAGCGAAGCGCAGTTGCACGCTCTGGCGGGAGTGGAACGTGAAATTCGAGCAAACGATCCTAACGGCCGCCGCAAATATTTGCGCGACTTCAGCCAGGCGTTTCGCTCTTATGAATCCGTCATCGATCATCAGCAGGTGAAGGCCGCGGTCGGCGCCGCCGATAGCGTGCTTATCGCTGACTATCATGCCCTGCCAGCGGCCCAGCGTTGTGCCGCGGCTATGTTTGAACAACGCGCGCAACCTGGTGATCGTCCGCTTGTTCTGGGAGTCGAGACGATCTTTTCCCGCGATCAGCATATCCTCGACGAGTGGTGGCGCCGCGAAATCGATGAAGAGGAACTCCGGCAGCGCATTCGCTTTGATCTCGATTGGGGTTATGACTGGGTGCCTTTCTACGATCTGCTGGTAACCGCGCGTGAGCATGGCGAAGCCATCTACGGCCTTGATTGCATGCCGCGGGAAGATCTCCGCAAGATTGGCGCGCGCGATCGTCACGCCGTCCACAAGATGGCTGAGATTCGAGAACGCCATCCCAATGCAGTCATTTTTGTCCTTTTTGGAGAATCCCATCTCGCGCCCGGGCACCTGCCTCGAGTCCTGCGGGAACAACTTCCTCAGGAGCGAGTGCTCACCGTCCTTCAGAATGTGGATCCGCTGTATTGGCGCGCCGCTGGCGAACGGCGCGAACGCGTAGAAGCTGTACGGGTGAGCGAAGAGGTAATTTGCGTGTTCAATTCCACGCCGCTGGAAAAATACGAAAATTATCGACTCCACTTGAGCCGTTGGGGGCGCACTGACGAAGAAGGCCCCGACCTCGCACCCACCGTCTACAATCTTATTGACAGCCTGGTGCGATTTCTCACCATCAACCGTTATTCCTCGCATAACGGAACTCAACCGAAATTCCTGGTTGACCTGATGCCCGAAGTCTATTGTCGCGCTTCGGATGCTCGCTTGCGCCAGTTGCTGTCTCGCCACCCCGCAACCGCGGAAGAAACTGAAGCCATGGTTCGTCACGTCGAGCAACGTGGCAGTGTGTATTTGCCGCAAGTGAACGTGTTCTACGTCCGTGAATTCAAGATGTCGTATGTAGCGGAAGAGGCGGCACGATTCCTCCATCATGCCTGCCGGGGATTACCTGCTCGCAAAGAAAATCAGGCTGGTGCCGACACCGACCACTTTTACGCCAGCGCTCTTGAATACGCATTGGGCTACTTCGGATCGCGAGTTCTGTACCCGGCTCGGCCCGCGATAGAAGAGGGCGCCCGCGAACTTCCCGCCGCGCCGGAATCAGAGCGGAAGAAAATAGATTCCAGCGCTCAACTGCTGGGCTACATGTTGGGAGACGCATTGTACGAGGCTTATCTCAAGGGACGCGTTTCGCGAAGCATGCTGCGTCGCCTTTTTATGGTTCATCTGGACAAGCCAGCACGTGCCAAAGAAATGTTCCGCGAAATCGCCGCCAAAGTTCGCTGCAACGCCAAGAAACTTCCAGCCTCAGTCACGCGTTAATTGTCGGATGCCGCACACTGGTGCGTTCAGCAGCCCTTTAAACCTGGATAAACTCTGCCATCAGGCTTTGAGCTTTCGCGCAGGTATTCGGCAGCGAATCCGGTGATCCGAAGTGCTAGTCTTGACAAGCCGGTATCTGACAGCTGAGTGCTGACGGCTGAAAGCTAAGTCCCTTGAACGCCGACTCTATCCGCAAACTTTTCGAGCAAGTTCGCAAAGGCTCTCTCTCTGCCGACCAGGCCGTGGAGCAGTTACGCCATTTGCCATTCGAAGATCTGGGATTCGCTAAGGTCGATCATCATCGCGCCCTGCGCAACGGGATGCCTGAAGTGATCTTTGGTCAGGGGAAAACTCCGGCGCAGATGGCGACCATCTTCGCGCGCCTGGCAACGCATGGCGGAAATATTCTCGCTACCCGTGCAACCGAAAAACAGCTCGCCGCCGTACGAAAGAAAGTACCGAAGGCCGAATATCGGGAGCTGGCGCGCGCCATCGTCCTGCAACGCGACCAAAAGAAGTATGGCAAGGGAATCATTGCCGTGATTTCTGCCGGCACTAGCGACATTCCCGTCGCCGAGGAAGCGGTTGTGACCGCTGAAATGATGGGTAACCAGGTCGAGCGTCTCTACGATGTCGGAGTCGCCGGAATCCACCGGCTGTTGGCAAATCGGCCGTCGCTGGCGCGCGCGCGGGTGGCAATCGTCTGTGCCGGAATGGAAGGAGCCCTACCCAGCGTCGTGGGCGGTTTGGTAGGCGTCCCTGTAATCGCCGTGCCAACGAGTGTAGGATACGGCGCCGCCTTCAAAGGTTTGGCAGCTCTTCTCGGAATGATGAACTCCTGCGCGTCAAATGTGAGCGTGGTAAATATCGATAACGGTTTCGGCGCGGGTTACGTTGCGTCGCTAAT
This sequence comes from Terriglobia bacterium, assembly GCA_963706335.1. Lineage (GTDB taxonomy): Bacteria > Acidobacteriota > Terriglobia > Terriglobales > Acidobacteriaceae > JAIQFF01. The sequence goes on along the minus strand of CAVPME010000017.1, from coordinate 55,509 downwards.
TAACCGCCTCTAGCCCGACGAATCCATTGTCATCCACTGTCATCCCGTCAACCAGAGCGAAGGGGAGGAATCTGGGGTTGGCGTCCCGCGCTACGCCTCGGTTGGGTTAACCCCCAACTCCAGCCACCACCGGACACCTCGCCCAATGCCCGCCGGAAATTTCCACCAACTCCGGTAAACTCCGCGCACACTCCTCCACTCGAAGCCCGCACCTCGGTTCAAACGGACAGCCCGCCGGCACCAGATACAACGGCGGCACCGTCCCTTCGATCGTCTCCAGCGGACGGTTACGATCGGTCTTCAAGGTAGGGACAGCATTAAGCAAACCGCGAGTGTAAGGATGAGCCGCCCCGCGAAATATATCCTGCTTCGACCCGAGCTCGACCAGGTTGCCTGCGTACATCACGGCTACCCGGTCTGCCACTTGAGAAACCACTGCCAGATCGTGCGAAATGAAAAGCATGGTTAAGCCAAACTTTGCCCGCAGCTCGGCCAACAGCTCAAGAATTTGCGCTTGAATCGTGACATCGAGCGCGGTAGTCGGTTCGTCGGCAATCAGAAGTTTGGGGCGATTTACGATGGCCATCGCAATCATCACTCGCTGGCGCATTCCTCCAGACAATTGATGAGGATAGTCGCGTGCCCGGCGTTCCGAGTCGGCAATGCCAACTTCGTTCATCGCGGTGACTGCCCGGCTCCACGCTTCCTGTTTTCTGACCGCTTGATGCGCTAGTACCGCCTCGGCAATCTGGTCTCCCACGCGCATGACAGGATTCAGTGCGGTCATCGGTTCCTGAAAGATCATCGCCAGCTGCGAACCACGCAAAGGACGCATTTCGGAATCGGACAATTGCAGCAGGTCACGGATGTTTCCTTCGGCGGTAAATTTGATTTCACCGCTCGCCAGCGCGTTCGGCGGAAGCAACCGCATCAGGGCCAGCGAAGTTACGGATTTTCCCGATCCCGACTCGCCCACCAGGCCCAAGACTTCGCCCTGCGCGATGGAAAAGCTAAGATCGCGAACCGCCGCCAGTGTTGGCGCAGCGCCCGTTCCCTGTCCCTCATTCGAGCGTGGAAACGCAATGTTCAAATGCCGGACGTCCAGAAGATCAGCCATGTCGTCGTAGCGCCGGCATCTCGCCGGGTGTCCTGAGGGCGTCTCGCCCGCAGTTTGTTGCAATGCCTCACTGTCCCAGGATCAAAGGCAATCCGTTCTTGCTGTTCCCAATCACCACCACCTTGGAATTCGTGCTTTTGGCCAGGTTCTCCGTCGCCTCTATACCCTTCCACTCGAGGAGTTGGGGACTGATCCCCTGCGCCACAATCTGCTGGAAGTCGCGGATACCCCCCGCCTCGATTCGCTTTCGTTGCGCTTCCTGCGTTTCTTTCTGCAGGCGGAAGTTCATCGCGAGCGCTTCCTGCTCGGCTTGTTGCTTCGATTCGATTGACGTCTTCAAGGTCGCCGGCAACTGAATGTCGCGTAGCAAAACGCTTTCCACGAAAATCCCACGCGCTCCAAGTTTGTCTGTGAGTTGGCTGTATATCTGTTTCGCAACCGCTTCTCGTTCGCCTGTGTACAACGCATTGGCGGAGTGTGACGCTGTAGCTTCGCGAATCGCCGCCCGCAGATTCGGCTCCACCAGAACCGCCATATAATTTGGACCAATCTTCTGATACACCTCCGCCGCCTTCTCTGGATTGAGATGGTAGATCAGCGACGTATCCAGATTCATGACCAGTCCTTCACTCGAAGGCACGCTCGCCGATTCCTTGATCTCCTGTGTCCGAATCGACAACTCATTGTTGGCCTTGAACGGATTGACCAGGTGCACCCCTTCGGGCAAAACCTCCCCAGTCACGCGCCCAAACAAGGTCAGCACACCAACATGGCCCGAATCCACCCGCGCAACTGACGAGAACAACGCAATCGCCAGCAAAAACGCGGCCACTGCAATTCCGAATAGTTTCAGAGCAGGACCAGGGTTCGCGTTTATTACATGGCCCCGAGGGTCATTGAAGATCGTCATAGGCTTTCCTCCCCGCGGCGATTGTAATGCGAACTCACCCGATAACTAAGTGGCGCCCCTGACACACATAGCGGTAGGGTGTCTAACCTGCGCAAAGCCGGGCAAGGCCGGCGATTTGTGTCAGGAACATGGTCGGCTTCCACGAACCAAAAACCGCGCCCCAATTGGTTTCTGCGGTAATTTTCACAGCCGGACAATTGTTGGCGTTAAGCCGATCACGTTCCCATCCGAAGCAAACTGCCCGAAATTCTCCAACGAAATGAAGTACCGATCAGCCGGCTGCACCAAATTCGGTCACAGCCTTGTGGAGAGGCTGCACTCCATTGCATCCAAAAGCCTTAAATCACCGCATTTTTTATTGACTATAAAATTGGAAGGAGTAAAAACAACCTCGTTCTTTGACACGTTCTGAAGTTTACCCGGTTGGCGCAGCGTCCGGGGCTCAAGCAGGGTCACCCAAAAACATCGAAAGATGTAATGAGGGAGGGCTAGCAAGGGTCAGCAGCTAAGCGCTGGTTGAGGCGAACAGGGACACCCGTCAGAGGCAAGTTGAGTCCCGAGGCGTTGAACAGTTTTTCCGGTTGGCGGTAAGCCCGGAGCCCGAGCACAGATCGTGCGTCGCGCACCCCGAAAGGGAAGCACGAATGCAGGTCAGCAAGGGTCTAAAGCGAGCTACTGGCCGAGACGAACAGTTCCAACACCACCTCGGGACTCTTAATTTTTTCGGGAGCACCAAGTCTTCCTCCAGGAATATTCCTCTTAAATTTTCATCTGCAGCGAGGTGCCGCGAGCGAAGTGGAGGGACCTGCTTTACAGATAAGGATCGGGACGGGCACAACTTCGCGCGCAAGAGACGACAAGACGCTAGCTTTAGCCGGTTATCTCGTCCAAGTAAGACCGCCCTTCGAACCTCCGCCTGAACCGAGCGAGCAGTCTTGATTCCTGATTCACAATCGTCCTACAGCGGTATGTTCCCATGCTTCTTGGGCGGATTCTTATCCCGCTTTGTCTCCAGCATGGACAGCGCCTGAATCAGCTTCTTGCGTGTTTCCCGAGGTTGGATCACAGCATCCACAAAGCCCCGATCGGCGGCTACGTAGGGATTGGCAAATCTCTCGCGGAATTCCTCGATTTTGTTACGCCTCACTTCGTCGCGGTTTTCCGCCTGCTCCAGTTCGCGTTTGTAGACAATATCCACCGCTCCCTCTGGACCCATCACCGCTATTTCAGCCGTTGGCCACGCGTAATTCACATCCGTCCGGATGTGTTTTGACGCCATCACGCAATACGCTCCTCCGTAGGCCTTGCGAGTGATCACCGTGACCTTCGGCACCGTCGCCTCGGCAAACGCAAACAGCAGCTTGGCACCGTGCTTGATAATTCCCCCGTATTCCTGCGTAATACCGGGCAAAAATCCCGGGACATCTTCAAACGTGATCAGCGGAATATTGAAGCAGTCGCAGAAGCGCACGAACCGCGCTCCCTTGGTCGATGCATTGATATCCAGCGTGCCCGCAAGAAACGCCGGCTGGTTGGCCACAATTCCCACAGGCTTCCCGTTCAACCGCGCGAACCCTACGACAATGTTTTTTGCGAAATGCTCCTGCACTTCGAAGAAATAGCCGTCGTCTGCCACGGCATGAATTACATCTTTGATGTCGTACGGCTGGTTCGATTCGTCCGGCACGATGCGATCAAGCGCGGTGTCGGCGCGATCGATGGGATCGGTGCATGGCCTTCGCGGCGGATCATCGAGATTATTCGACGGAATAAAGCTCAGCAACTCTCGCACCATGGAAAGACATTCGGCGTCGTCGTGTGCCATGAAGTGCGCTACGCCTGAAGTTTCGTTGTGAGTATGCGCCCCGCCGAGCTGTTCTTTCGTGACCTCTTCGTGGGTGACCGTCTTGATCACGTCCGGCCCGGTGATGAACATGTAGGAAGTCTTATCGACCATCAGAATAAAGTCCGTGATGGCCGGTGAATACACCGCACCACCCGCGCACGGCCCCATGATCGCCGAAATCTGCGGCACCACCCCGCTGTATAAGGTATTGCGGAGGAAAATGTCCGCATACCCGCCAAGCGACGCCACGCCTTCCTGAATGCGAGCCCCGCCGGAATCATTCAGACCGATCACGGGGGCGCCCATCTTGGCCGCCAGATCCATGATCTTGACGATCTTTGCCGCGTTGGCTTCCGACAGAGATCCGCCGAACACTGTGAAGTCCTGGGCAAAGACAAATACCAGTCGCCCTTCAATTCGCCCGTACCCGGTAATGAAGCCGTCGCCGTAGTATTTCTGCTCAGCCATCCCGAAATCGGCCGAGCGGTGAGTCACCAGCTTGTCGGTTTCCTCGAAGGTTGCTTCGTCCAGCAAAAACTCCACTCGCTCGCGGGCCGACATTTTCCCTTCCTTATGCTGCCGTTCGCGGCGCGCGGAACCTCCTCCCTCCGCGGCCATGCGGTCGCGCTTCTTGAGTTCCTCGAGTTTCTGTTCAAGATTCATAGAAGTTCAGACCTCGGACTTCTGACTTAAGGCGTCGTCGGTGCCGCCACACAGCATGAATCCCCACAACGGGCTCAATCCCCCATGCTGGAGCCGATCGGCTGGTAACGATACTTCTTGCCGTCCCAGAAGGTCGCGGACGTCATACGGTCGCCGCCGCTTTCATCGGCGTAAATCGCCATCACCGTCTTCTTCTTTACTGTCAGCTTCTTCACCGAAACTTGTTTGAACGGCAAATTGATAATCACGAATTTCGCCTTCGGGGTTGCCGCGCGCCAGGCTTCCGCGCCAGCGCCGTGAATGACCAGCAGAACCATGCCCCGCGTGGCAGGATCTTCCGAAGAGAACTGGGTCGTGACCTTGGTATTTCCGTAGCCGTAAAAACTGTTATACGGATCGATCACCGTGAAGTTCTTCTCTGCCTGATCCACCAGGGCGTTGCTGCAATGGGCTGCCACCACCAAGTCCTCAATCCCATCGCCGTCCATATCGGCCTTCATCTGAGGAGGGCCTGGCATCAAACTGCAAGTCGACCCAAACTCTTTCTGGATGAAGTCGTTGTCGACTGCGGAGGAAGAATTCCCTTGCTGGGCCACCAGCGGAAAAACTAGTAGGAAGAGAACGAATAGACGTAACTGCATACGACCACTTTAGCCCTGTTCGATATTTGAGAGTAGAGGCAGAAAGGTGACCTTGCCCGTAACCCCATTCGAAAAGACTTCAAGCAACCCTCTTAAACCAGCGACCCGGCTAAATTTTGGATTCCCCACTCTCGCCCGGTGGGCTGATCGACCATCTGAATTCACTTGCCGTCATGTCCGACGAAAGTGTTCCCAGCCCTGCGCCGCCAGTTCATGCTTGGCACCCGCACGATCGACCAAGAAGACTTTACGCCCGCGCGTGACTGTCCCGATCTGCCTGAGGGCAACTCCGGCAATCCGCGACGGCACGCGTTTACCGCTCGGCACCGTAAATAGCAGTTCGTAGTCCTCCCCCCCGTGCAACGCCACGGTAAGATCAACCTCTCGCTGGCCAACCGTCGCCACTGGGATCGACGCCTCTTCTACTTCCGCGCCCACCCCACTCTCCTCGCATATGTGTCCCAAATCGGTCGATAGTCCATCGCTGATGTCGATCATGGCCGAAGCCAGACTTTTTTCTCGCAGAAACGGGCCGACCTCCACCCGAGGCACCGGATAAAAATGGCTTGGAAAATCACGGGGTTTTGCCTTCTTGCCATGCGAAAGCAATTTGAACGTAGCCGCCGAACCTCCCAGCTCTCCCGTCACATAAATCCTGTCTCCTGGACGCGCGCCGGAGCGGAGTAAAGCGTTTCCTTTTGGTATCGAGCCCAACACCATAATGTCCGCGAGTACCCCTCCCGGAGATTGTGCCGTATCCCCTCCCGCAAGACCCACCTTGAACCGTTCTGCCAGTTTCAGAAATCCACGCAAGAATCCATCCACCCAGCTCTGGGGCAATCTTGGCGGCAGGGCTAACGATAAGAACGCGGCTCGCGGAATTCCTCCCATAGCCGCGATGTCACTAAGTCCGCGGGCCAGGCAACGGTGCCCCACCGAGTCCGCCGGGTGCCATGCCCTTCTAAAATGAATATTTTCCAAGCTGAAATCGGTCGTTACCAGGGCCCGATCTCCTTGCGGAATTTCCACAACCGCGCAGTCATCCCCAATGCCAATTCCGCCATCCAAAAGGGCTGCATTCCTTTTCGCCGCCCTGCGTATGCGGGCAATTAGGGCTTTTTCATGGAGGGGCAAGCGCAATCAATATACCAAGACATAAGGGCTGCAGGGCCGGACAGAGTTTGTGAATGCCGGATGTTGCCGCTCCAGAGAAATTTCAATTTGGAATTCTTGTAGCCTGGAACACCGTTTTTCCCGGGAGATCGAATCGGCGGCCCACGAGGGCCGAACACGTTACCTACCCGACTAAGGTCACCACCGAGTAACTCGTCCTCTTGGGCACGCTCGTATACCCGGCCTTGGTAAGCCTCCCTTACGTTGACACGGGGGAACCTACTTTGTTACCGTTGCCAAGCTGTTTAAGGCCACATACCTGAACTAAGTGCTGCGTCCAGTAGGGATTGCAGACACACCATTTGTGGCATCCCGGTTCCGGTAGGATTCGGGCGACGATTCGCCTCAGTCAACTCTACGGGGCTAGCCCGGATTAAGGGATGGCGTTGGGCTCAGAGTCTAGGAACCGCGCCGGTCCTGGTTACTAACGGAAAGGAAAAATTGCAAAAACGCTTCTACATTCTTTTCGTCGCACGCGGGGATGACGGGCAGCTCCGCAAGATCCATATCCCCGTCCACTATCTGTACGTTTTGCTGGTAGGCGCCGCTATCGTCGGCCTCAGCCTTACCGGCATCGCCAGTTCCTACTTGCGCATGGTGCTGAAGGTTTCGCATTACAACGAACTGCGCACCGAAAAAGAAGATCTTAGGAATCGCTACTCCCGTCTGGAGCAGGTAGCCAAAGAGCGGGATATCCAGGTAGCGTCGCTCGGTTCGCTGGCCGGCGAAGTCTCTTCCCTTTATGGGCTGAAATCCGACTCCAACATTACGGCTTCTTCCGAGAACATTGGCAAGGCCCAGGTTGTTTCTTCCCTGGACCAATTGGGGGCGCTCAAGGCTTCAGCCCTGAACGGCGCGACCATGACTGGAATTTCCCTAGGCCTCACTCGTGAGGCCACCACCGCCGACTGGTTACGTGCAAACTCCGCTCCCAATCTTTGGCCGGTGGAAGGTCCCATTACGGGATCCTTCGGCGAGCGCATCGATCCATTTAACGGAGAAGGCGCTTTCCACAGTGGAGTTGATATCGGTTCTAAAGACGGACAGCCTGTCATGGCTCCCGCCGATGGCCTGATCGTATTCGCCGATTTCATGGGCGGCTACGGACGCGCCGTCATCGTCGACCACGGCCACGGCATCACCACCCGCTACGGCCATCTCGGTAGCTTCGCCTGCATTTCAGGCCAGCATGTTCATCGCGGTGACACTATCGGCTATGTCGGCGAAAGCGGACGCAGTACCGGTCCCCACCTCCATTATGAAGTCCGCATCAACGACACTCCGGTGAATCCCCACAAGTACCTGCGCCTGACCGTAGCCAACGTAGGCGGATTCTCAGCCGGAAGCTAAGCGCATTATTATCCTGAGGCAGCGAAGTCCTTCTCGAAAGCGAAGGACTTCCAACGAAGGACCCGTGCATTGCGGCAAGCTAACCCCGAAACCCCGCCATCACTTCCCAAGCTTCCGCGCCAAAGCCCGCAGAATGGTGAGCGGATGAGTCACTAAAATCCCAACCTTCCCCAATAGCCTCGTAGGCTCGTGAAACACGCCTAGCTGCCTCAACACCGTCCCGGTCGTAGTAAATTCTCTCACCCGCCAAACGATCATCGGCGTCGAAGGTGTAAACACCGCAAAGCGGAAACTCGACTCGCCGCCCAGTCGCCGGCAACCCGCGCCACCCACCAAGGTGCGTTCCGCGAATCATGACTTCGACAACAATGGCCTCTTCGCCCACATGCCTGCTTTGTACTTCAATCTCCAAATCAGGCAGCGCCTTCATCAACTGCTCATAAAACGCCCGGACGCCGTTGCGGCCACTGTAGTGTTCGTTCCCACGGCTCATCGTCGTACCGAGCACTATCGCCGAACGTACCGAGCACACCTTCAAGATCGTGTGCATTTTCCAGCTGCAGGTGTCGCTCGACAATCGCGATCCACTCCGCTCGGCGGTCCTTCACCAGAGATGAAGTAGCCACAAACACCCCCTCCACGCATTAGTAGTGGCGAAATCGAAGGGCGAGCCGAGTGGTTTAGGGTGCCCCGTCCAAGCTCCGATTGGCCGGGGTTTTCGGATCTCGAATAAACCTACTTACTCAGCTTCGAAAAATGCATGTGGACTAACTTCCAGCTATCCCCACGCCGAGTCCACACGCTGGTCGTTTCATATCTGGGAAAAGCATCTCCTTCACCATACCTCTCAACTTCGGTGAGGAGAGCGGTATCACCATAAAAACGTAACCGGGCATTCGCGACAAATACGCGCACGCTTGTGGGATTTTCTTTGCGATGGCGTACATCGTTGAGTTGCTGTGCCTTGGGGACTTCTCCAAAATCGCCGCTCAGGACGAAGTCGGAGTCCTCAACCGTATCGAGAGTCTTCACGTCGCCGAGGTTGTAGGCCTTCAGCACATCTTCGTTCAATTGACGGATGGCTTGCTCGTCGACCGAGCGACCGTTCGCCGCGGGGCGGCTTGAGCACAAGTGAATACCGCAGAAATCCAGAAAAGAAAAATGATCCCAGGCCTCATGGTTCACTCCTCTTCTTTTTCTTTGTCAACCGGCGTTCCGATGACTACCCTTCAAAACCTCCACCACCCGGTCAAAGTCTTCCAGGGTGGCGTACTCAATGGTTATTTTTCCTTTTCCCTTGCGATCGCGAATACGCACTCGCATGCCCAAACTTCGTTCCAGAGCGGTTTGCGCTGCTCGCACATTGGGATCGACCCAGCGTGCCCTGTGTTGTTCACCCTGTTCTTTCTGCAGCGGAACGTTGGTATTGAAAACCAGATCTTCCAGTTGCTCGACCGACATGTGCTTACGCACCGCTTCGTCGGCAATCTTCGGAATCATCGTGGCGTCCAGCAACGTCAGCAGAACGCGCGCCTCGCTGAATCCTAGCTGTCCTTCTTGCAAATATTGCATCACCGGGTCGGGAAGTTTCAGCAGGCGCATGTAATTCGACACCGACTCGCGCGAAATTCCTACCCGCTGGCCAATCTGTTCCTGGGTCAGTCCGAAGTCGCGGCTTAGTTTCGCAAACGCAGCCGCCTGCTCCATGCAATTCAGATCCTGACGCTGCAGGTTTTCGACCACGGTCATTTCCGCAGCTTGCTGGTCGGACACCTTGCGGATAATCGCCGGAACCGTCGTTTTTCCCGCCTGCTTCGAGGCACGGCAACGCCGCTCGCCCAGAATCAGCAGATAACGTCCCGCGGCGGGCCGCACCACCACCGGCTGAACTACGCCGTTGGTCCGAATCGATTCCGCCAACTCTTCCAACGCGTCTTGGTCGAAGTGATAGCGCGTCTGGTAAGGATTGTGCTCGATCTGGTCCAACGGGATCTGGACCACAGCTTGCCCTCCAGCTGCTTGTGCCTGGGCGAAAACTTCTGGCAGCACGGTGGAATTGGCCGGATGAGAAGCTGCATCCGGCGCGGCTGGCGCCGTTCCCGCGCCTGGCACCGCTCGCGGGCCGGCAGGCAAAAGCGATTCCAGCCCTCGCCCGAGAGCCTTCCTCTTCTCCGGAATCGCCGCAGGCGCTGCTGCTTCAACCGCTTTCTCTGCTGTCGTTGTCATCTCAATCCTCTTGGTGTGGCGCGGGCGACCTCGCTCGCCGCCGTTGCATTTGCCTTTTTAAGCCTTGCTCTATATCGACATCAATCAATATAAATACATCGACTTACATCAATCTACTACGCGGTCCTATCCATCTCCTCTGCCGCAGCTGGCGTCTCCTCCTGCGCCGGAAGATGATGGGCAATGATTTCCTTGGCCAGACGGATATAACTCTCCGCCCCTTTCGACCGCGGATCGTAAAGCAGCGCCGGCCGCCCGTGACTGGGAGCCTCTGCCAATCGAATGTTCCGCGGAATGGTCGTGGCGCAAAGCTTGTCGCCGAAGAATCTCTTGAGCTCCGACATCACCTGCTGAGCCAGGTTCGTCCGCTCATCCAGCATCGTGAGAACAACGCCTTCAATCGCAAGCTCCGGATTGAAGCTGGCCCGAATGCGCTCCACCGTGTCCATTAGTTCGCTGATGCCTTCCAGTGCAAAATATTCCGCCTGCATGGGAATCAGAACCGCGTCGGCCGCCACCAGGGCGTTCAGGGTAAGCAAATCAAGCGCGGGCGGACAATCCAGCACAATAAATTGAAAGCGCTCCCGCAGCGCGACCAACGAGTCGCGCAAGCGATACTCTCGGCGATCCGCGTCTACCAATTCGATATTTGCGCCAATCAGGTTCTTGTGCGCCGGGACAATCCACAGCTGCTCGATCTCGGTTGGTTGTATGGCTTGCTCCAACGCCGCAGCGCCCATAAGTAGATGATAGGTACTGATCCGGTCGGGATCTTTGACTAAACCTAGGCCGCTGGTGGCGTTGGATTGTGGATCACAATCAACCAGCAGCGTATTCACTTCCGCCGCTGCGAAAGACGAGGCCAGGTTTATGGCAGTCGTAGTTTTACCTACGCCGCCCTTTTGGTTGGCTACCGCTATAACACGTCCCATTGAATTTTAGGAGATGCGAGAGTTTTTCCAGAATAGAGCGAAAGGCCAAGCGATGGCAATGCCGTATTTTGGTGCAGACGCCTCAGGAGGCACGAAGCCTTTGAACAAGAGGCCTACAGACGATAAGTAGCCAATTTTCCACACAACGAAGAAGTTCATTTCGGGATCAGTGGCAATGTTCCACCTGAAACATCGCAACTTCCGGCAAGCACATGTTCCACGTGGAACATTGGAGTGCGAAGCGACTCCAGTGAATGGCGAACACTGATCACTGAAGCAAATCTCCCCCAAGGGCCCGATTAGGAAAAATCCCAGTTCAAAACTAGTAAGCCCACGTTATGACGTTCCACGTGGAACATTCGAAGCCAGGATTATTTGCGACGTGGCTTTCTCTGGGATGGCGTCCAGGATCGTGACTCGTAATTGCGTCGATGTTCCTTACGGAATACTTGCTTTAGATCGAGAAGACTTTGCGGGAATGTTCCACGTGGAACACTGGATCTGAGCGACGAGGTAGCTGCCAATATGAGCCAAACGTCAGGCGCACACTCGGAACGACGCGGCTCGTACTATAAAACACAAAATCTACGCAATTTGTCCCACTATTGCCGATATATTTGCCCATTGGCCAACTTATAAAACCTATTATAACGATCGCGCTCCACTTTTTATCATCTTGGTTCTTTATTATTTAGATTCCTAGCGCACTTTACCAAGATAATAGCCAAACAGATATAAGCTGCGGTTTACCACTTTTTCCATATTTCGGCATGATCTGATGCCGTAAACTACTAACAGCGCTACTAATGTCCCACTCTGTGGTTAGCGTTACTGAGGTGATTCGTTACGACCCAGAATCAACGTTCGGCGAGAAGATAGTGGGATGGCCAGTGGTTCGCCCCAAGTCACCCCCGGAGTGAGCTGGCGCGCTTTTTCAATCTGGTCTTTGCCAATGAAGATCGCCAGATGACCTGATCGCTTGGACAAAGTTGTCGCCAAGGGGAGGATCGAGTCGAAACGCTCGACTGCGCGGAGCGTTACCCAGTCTGCTCGCGCCTTACCGGCTGAATCGAATACTTCTGCCCGGCCGGGAAAAACCTCGGCATCAGTTAGTTTCAGTGCGCGAATGATCTCACGCAGGAAAGTAACCTTCTTTCGATTTGATTCAATCAAGGTCAGCCGATTGCGAGGCGCCCACAATTTGATTGGCAATCCAGGGAAGCCTGCGCCCGATCCAACGTCGATCAGCTGAACGTCCTTCTCGTTTGGGACCGGGAACAGATTACGCGCGGCAAACAGGGACTCCCCGAAGTGCCGGGTGACGATTTCCTCCGGGGTGCGGACAGATGTGAGATTCACATGCGCATTCCACCGGAGGAGTATATCGATATATGTCGATATATTCTCCAGCTGCGTTGGGCTCAGCTTAGTAGCCGTGGCGCCTTTCGCCAATTCGACATCCGTGGTGAGAAAAGGATGGAGCAATTCGGCGATACGACCAGGATGCATCGCATAAGATTGTAGATTGCGCATTGAAGATTTGCGATTATGACCGAGTGGCTCGTTAAGAGAATTGCAATGACTGACCATCTCAAACCTGCCTCAGAACTTCATAATCTTCTGCAATCGATCGCAGCGCAATTGATGATCGGATCCAAGGTTGTGATCAGGGATGCGGCTGGTCAGGAACAATCAACCAACGTTACCCGTCTGGGCGCCGGACGTCTACGAACCGTTCGCGTAACGATCAATGGACGGGAGATACAAGCCATCGAACAAAATCGGACCAAGCCCAGTCGCTGGGGCCAGCTTGCTCGCAAAGGACATCAGGTTGTGCAATTTCAAGACGTGGCGACGCGAAAATATTTGGCGGTGGTTGTGGATGGAAAGGTCACCGAGTATGGAAGGTAAAGCTTCGTCGCTCGTTGGCGCGCCGCCCATCGCCGCTCGCACGGCTGGTTGCGGCGGCCTAAACCCGCGCATCCTTGGCTGGAACTAGCGCGACACAACCTTTTCGACGGCTGCGCGCAGCTGTTCGTATGGCATTACTCCCGGATGGTAGAGTGCTACGCGGCCACTGCGATCGAGAAGTACCAGAGTGGGAGTGGTGCTGGCTCCATAAACATTGAAATTCTCTTTACTTACGGGAACGGGAACGCCCTGCAGCGCCGGGTAGAAATGCTGCCAGACTCGTTCTGCGTAGGCCAGTTCGTCCTGGGGCTTTACGTCCTCGCCTGCCGCGCCGTATCCATAAAGTTGAGTGGGTGCGATCAGTGTTAAGCCGCCGGGACCGAATTCAGATTTCAGTCTGGCAATCACTGGTCCTTCAGCTTTGCAATCGCCGCACCAATGCGCCCAGAAAAACAGCAATACCGGCGATCCGTTAAGCTCAGAGAGCGAGGCAGGCTTCGGGCCAAGATATTGTGCAACCTTCAGCGGCGGCGCCGGCTGCCCGGCTAACCCCAGCAGATTCAGATTTTTCTGTAGACGTGGTCCTATCGAAGTATGGCGATAAGCGGTCAAATTGCGACGGAGCAGGGCCACTGCCTCGGCTTGATGACCCTGGACGGCTAGCACTTGCGACTGAACCTCCAGAGCGGCTCCCATTGCAACCGGCAGATGTGGCTCTGCGTCCAGCGGCCGCTTCAGCAGTAGCTGGCGGCTCAAGCTTTCGGCCTGCCTGGCGTAAGTCGCGGCGCGATCAAGGTGATTTGCGGCGAGGTTTGCCCGCGACATCCATGAGAGTGCCTCAAGGTAGTCCGGCGTAACGCCCTGATGACTGCGGTAGTTCTGAAGGGTGGCTTCGGCGGCGTTGAGATTGTTGCTCTCCAGCTCGTTTCGGACGTCATCTGTCACGCTGGCGAAGGATACGGTTGACGCAAGCAGACAAATCGCGAGCAGGCGGGAAATCATAGACTCATGATAAACGATTGGCCGAGTCTCGCGTGCTCATCGGAAGCCGGGAAACGCGACATCGCACCCAACCGGAGATCAGCCATCGGTTTTCCGCGGGTGGATCTGAGCTCGATCAGCTTGTGACCTCTGATGGCGATTCTACGAACTTGAAGAATTGCTGAACCCGAGTCACGTGAAGCGCGTCTTTCACCCTTTGACTAACACCGATCAAAAGCAGGCTGCGACCGTCTTTGTGATGAGTGACATACGCTCCGACAAGAGCACCGATTCCCGCAGAATCGATGTAGGGAACCTTCGTGAAATCCAGCATTAATGTCTGGGAGGTGTCGTTTCGAACTTTAGACTGAAATTCGAACAGGTTTGTAATCACGATTGGACCGGTAAGGCGGAAAATGCGCTGTCCTTCTTTGGGACCTGCAATCTCTTCAATAACCAAAGGCTCTTGGGGCATCGTGGAATATTATCCGCACCACATTCTTAGAATGTTAAAGCAGTGTTAATTTTGATGTACGGCGGCCTATAACCTGCGAGGATAAAGGCTTACAGGCAATAGCATTGTGGGGGGGCAGAAATGGCACTAAAGGTCGGAGACACGGCACCGGATTTCGAATTGCCGGCAGTACAGGGCGACCAGCATGTGACGGTGAAACTCAGTGAATATCTGGGCAAGCAGAATGTTGTGGTCACGTTCCATCCTCTGGACTGGACGCCGACTTGTGCGGCCCAGGTGCCGGCGTTCGATTCGGATCGGGAGAAGTTCGCCGCTTTAAACGCCCAGGTGATTGACATCAGCGTGGACTCTATCCCCAGCAAACTTGCCTGGCAAAAAAAAGAATTAGGGATGATGAGCACCCCGATGTGCGCGGATTTTTATCCCCACGGAAGAGTGAGTCAGATGTTCGACGTGTTCCGCGATCAGCCGCCGTTTCCCGGAATCTGCGAGCGCGCAGCTTTCATTGTGGATAAACAGGGAAAGATCGCGTTTGCGAAAGTGTATCCGCTCGATCAGGCGCCTGATAACCAGGAATTACTCGAAGTTTTGAAGAAAATTAACGCTACATCCGCTTCCGCGACAGTGGGTAACCCGAAATAGACTGACGCCACGAACATGCCACCGACGGCGACGGCTCCGAAGGGGCAGAATCGGTTCAGGTCAGCGAGGATAAACTAGCGCGTCTAGGATCGCCCGCATAGAGCAGCGATGACACCGGCCCCGGACGTGAGTTCGTATGAAAAACTCTCGAGATTTCAGTAGTGGAAGCGATATTTCAGTTGCACCGATATTTCGCGCGGATTGACGAAGTGCGTTCCTCCAAAGGTGTTGCTGTTATCCAACAGGTACCGATGGTTGGATAAATTGAGCGCGCTCACGCGGACATTCCAGTTCTCACCAAACGCTTTTCCCAGCGACAAATCGAATGTGGTGTGTGAAGGCAAGTGAGCAGGACCCTCTCCATCGACGAAGCCCGAACCATAGTCAGCGTTGAAATCAGTCCACAGTTTCCAAGGCAGCTGCAGGTTGAAACCGGTGGAGACGGTGTTGCGCTGATCGTGATCCAGGAAGAAGTAGCCCGAGTCGGGAGGCTCGAAGTCAGTTAATCCTCCGGTCACACCCCCCGCACCTTCGGCGTACTGGTGAGAGTAGGCGGCGTGAAATTGGACGCGGCCTACCACTCGCGGGGAGTTTGCGGTAGCTTCCCAGCCGCGAATACGCGCACGAGCGATGGTTAGCGGAAAGAAAATATTCGAGCTGCCGAGGACGTCGTGGTCGAAGAAGTTTCGCGCCCCAGTACGGAAGTTGGAAACGTCGAATGTCCAGCCCGCAAGGGGAATGGTCAGACCAAACTCGTGTTGTTCGTCGCGTTCGCCTCGCAGAGGGAGGAATCCAAAGCCTTGTTCGGCGGCCTGGTTCAGCAGCGGACCGTTCACGGTGAGAAGTGGCGGAGCCTGATAGTAGCGTCCATAGAACCCGCGGAAGACCCAGTTGAGGCGCGGAACGCGGATAGCAGCGCCGATTCTAGGGTCAATCGAATTCTCGCTGATCGTGGAGCCAAAATGTGTGAGCCGCACTCCGCCGTTTAGAGTCAGCCAACTCGTGAGTTTGTACTGATCTTCCAGGAACAAGGCCTCGACGTTGCCCCATATCATTTCCCGCTGACTGAGCGGCGGGTTGCTGCCATCGCTGGTCACAATTCCGAATAGTTGATTGTCGCGAGCCCCGAAAACCTGAAATCCGGCGTGAAAATTATGCTTCCCGCGATTGACGGCGAGAGAAACCACGCCGCCCATATAGTTAGATCCGCGGTCGTCGTCAGGAATAATGACATCGGGATCGGGCTGGCCCACGTAGCCGCCGATGTAATGCGCGCGATTGAAATGATAAAAAGGCGAAACTGTAATTAGGACGCCGGATGCGATGGTGTGCAACCACGAAAAATTGACCAGATCGTCGCGTTCATTTTCGACATCGCGTACGCCCAAGGCTTGCTGATCGGGATCGTTTGGAACCTGGTAGTGATCCCCGCGGGATGAAGCAATCAAACGAAGCTGGTCATTTGGGGTCTTGTTGAAAGTAAGAGAGGTAAATCCACCCAGACCCGCGGCCTGATTGTTCAGAATCTCGGGGCTGGAAGTTTCAAGTCCGAGATCGGTACGGTTTCCGGAAATGCTTCCGTAATACGCGAAACGGTCGGTATGGTCTCCGAAGCTGAATTGGTCTTCGGTCCGGTTGAAGCTGCCGTAGCTGGTCACCAGTTCGGCCTGGCGATCGCGCTCGAATCCGGAGCGGGTGACTACATTGAACACTCCATAGGTACGGTCTCCATACTCCGCGGAATACCCGCCACGCTGAACTTCCAAATAGTCGATGTCCTTGGGATCGAATTGCGGCCCAACGTTCGACGCGATGTTTGTGTTGGGCACGGGCACACCATCAATCAGCCAGGAGACTTGATGTCCGCCTCGAATATGAAGCTGGTCATGGACCATGTAGGAGCCGGGCACGTAGTTGGTAATCATGCTGAGGCTATTGGTCTGGTCGGCTCCCGGGGTTTCGCTGATTTGCCGGCGGCTGACGAGAGTAGTGCTTGAAGAACTCTCGGTATTGACCGTCGCGGCGGTATCCGTGACTTCCACTGTTTCCTTAGTTTGTGCAAGGGTGAGTGAAAAATGCAGTCGAGCATCGCGTCCTGAGACGAGGACCAGCTTTTGTTCCTGTGGCGCGAAGCCCCGGATATCGACGGTGGCGGTATATTCACCTAAAGGCACGGCGTCGAAACGAAACTCCCCAGAATCAGTACTGGTGATCGTCTGTGTCCATGCGGAGTCTGCCGCATGCAGAGTGACCTGCGCCCCCTGGACCGGGCGATGCTGCGGATCGTGAATGAGGCCGCTTACCGTTCCAAAGATTGTGGCAAATGCGGTCAGACTGATCAACAACAAACCGATCAGAACGCCCTTCCTGTAATTCATTTTGTTCTCCGAGTCGCGGTTCAGTCAGTGCTGACTACGAGGCGAGGAGACGCCGATCTTTACTTCTGCGGCGTGCAGCGAGTTGTCATGCCGGTGAGCGTGAATGACCACGCGGCTTCCGACCTGAACATCTTTGATGCTGGCGGCGGAGTCTCCCTTGATGAATTTGGTTTCGCCATCAAATTCCACCGTGGTGACTGCTCCCTCGCTGGTTTTTACCGAGACGGAATGGTCGGAAACCTCGGTGACAGTTCCCATGACGTGATCCATTCCGCCGTGAGCGAAGGCCAGCGCGCTCAGGATCAGGGTGCTGAGCGCGAAAGTTAAAATGATAGTGGACGGTCGTAACTGCATTTTCGTCTCCTTGATTCGTTTCTGGATGGTGCATTGGTGCGGAGATCCTTCGACTCCGCACCTGCTTCGCATAGCGAGGCGGTTTTCTAGTCTCAGGATGACAATCTTCCGTTGATGGCTCACAACCTCTGGTGTTCACAACTTTTTTCTTTCTTACTCTCAGCTGTCTTAGTCTCAGCGTGTTACCTCAGTGCTTATGCGACGGGGCTTCCACCGGTCTGCCGTTCAAAAAGTCTTCTTCCTGTTTCTCTTCTTCTTGCTCGGCCGCGCTTTTAGGATTGAAGCGTTCCATATCGTGAAGTTCGTCCGCATTGATGTCCGGCAAGTGGCGAATGAACAAGACCAACTTCCAACTATCGGCATCGTCACCGCCGGGTTCACCCCAGGCTGGCATGCCAGTCCAGCGAACTCCGTTGCGAATGATGTAGTAGAGCTCGCCGTCGGTGAGTTGCTGGGTCCTGGCGAGACGCATATCTGGGGCGGGCGGATACAGGTTCCGGCCCATCTCGGTGTTACCCCTTCCGTCGTTAGCGTGGCAAGTTGCGCAATGATCGGCGAAATGCCGCGACGCCTCGCGAAGAATGTCGGGAGAACTTGCGAAAGGATTTTTACTTGGCCGGGCATCCGATGGCATGGAGAATGAATGGAGTCGGCGGGCGAGTGCTGATTCAATCGAGCTGGGAGCCTGGCGAGCACCACAGCAATGTGGAACCAGGCCTGAAATCCAAAGGCCTGCCACCAGCACCAGCACCATGATCAAGGCACCCCAAAACATGCGCAGCATTTGTATTCACCTGGCACGAGACCCACTCGCGCGATGTAGGCGGAGAGACAGAAAAGGGCGGAGTGCACCATGACGATTCATCTTTCATCTCCATTCAGAAACGACCCAAGAATAGAGAATCAGACACGTCCCAAAAATCAGGCGCAACAAGTCAGGAAGTTTTAGGCGTTGGGAGGACCGCGGACGGGGCGCAAGGCTTTTTGGTGCCTGCTTTGAAAAGTCGGCTGCAAGTCTGGCGGAAGGTAAGCCAGGGGCGGATGAAGATGGGAGCGAGTTTCAGATTCGGCTTCAGCCCAATGGGCGGTTGTCAGAGGCGAACAGCACTTATGGCTCCCGCAATCGGCGGCGTGAAGTTGGTAGTCTGCGGAGACGGGTCCGTGCACCGGCTTGCGCATGCAACAGGCATGCGGGGGCGGTGCGGAGATCGCCAGAGCGACGGGGGCTATCGTGCCCACCAGCAACAGGACAAGCAATAATCTGGCGGTTAGACGATGCATGACTAGTTAAAACTGACAACCGTAATCAGTGAAAAGAATAGGCCACCAGGAGCCTGCTGCGCAAGCTGGGAGAAGTTGCGCATGAGAACGTGAGAATAACACCCATCTTTAGTTGGAAATAAAAAGCTATTTTCAGGCAGGATAGCCACTATGACCACGATCGCGCTGCTTACCATTTCCAATATTTTCATGACTTTCGCGTGGTACGGACATTTGAAATATCGGGACGTCCCGTTATTTAAGGTAATCGTCATCAGTTGGGCTATCGCGTTTTTTGAATATTGTTTTCAGGTGCCCGCGAATCGGATCGGGTCGTATGAATTCACGGCAGTGCAGTTGAAAACAATCCAGGAAGTAATCACCCTCACCGTGTTTTCGGTCTTCTCGGTGCTTTATTTGAACGCTCCCATCAGGTGGAATTACATCGTCGGCTTTGCGCTTATCGTGGCTGCTGTGTTTGTGATTTTCAAGAAATGGTAGGGTTCGCCTTCGCGAAGTGTAGCCCTGCGCCTTTCAGTGACGGCTACCAGTTTCCCGCATTTGGTTTATGCTTTATCCGCTCCAGGAGGAAACATGAAACTGCACCTTGCTGTGGTCCTGCTATCGGTAACGGCTTTTGCTCAACAGTCGAAGAATCCAGTCACCGACACCCTGCGTGACGCTCTGGCCGGTCGCCAAAAGAACACTGTTGCAGCCATCGAGGAGATGCCTGCGGACAAATTCGGATTTAAACCAACGCCCGATCAAATGTCGTTTGGTCATCTGGCGGCCCATATTGTCGAGGCCAATTACTTCTTCTGTTCGAAAGTCGGGGATCTGGCTTCGCCGAAGGTTGAAGAAGTCACGGAAGCATCGCCTAAAGAAAAGCTCACTGCGGCGGTGAAGGCGTCCTTCGATTTCTGCGGGACTGCTCTCGCCAAAGCGGAGGATTCCAAGCTCAGTGACTCGATCCAGGACTTCGCCGGCAAGCCACGCTTGCGCGCGTGGGCAGCGCTGGGATTGGCCGGCAGCTGGGCTGACCATTATGGTGCGGCGGCAATGTATCTGCGGGCAAGCGGCCTGGTTCCGCCAACTGCGCAGAAAAAGCCGGAAGAAACCAAGAAGTGAGGGAGCGACCCCCGGGCGTCACGGCTGTGGCCTTTGGATTCTTCCTGGCCGCGTCCTATTTGCTGATCGCGGGTTTGATCATGTTACTTCGCCCGGGGCTCGTACCCATGTCAGCAGGCGCAGCATTGCTAGACGGACTTGAACTCGCCGGACCGTACATGTTCCTTCTTGTGGCAGGGGTCGGCGGGTTGGTAGCTTTTGGACTCTGGCGCCTGAAAAAATGGGCCCGCTGGATGGCCATGCTTGTCGCTTCGATTGGAATAGTCATGCTCGTGCCCGTCGTCTCCAGCGCGATATTGGATTTCCGGGTCGGAAGGCTGGCTTGGACCGGGCTGGAAACCGTCCTGCGGGTGATGGTTGTCTGGTACCTGTGGCAAGCCCCGGTTATTGAGGCGTTCGCTTAGGTGAATGTCTTTGAGCAAGGCAGCTAAAAGCGG
This sequence comes from Terriglobia bacterium, assembly GCA_963706335.1. Classification (GTDB taxonomy): domain Bacteria; phylum Acidobacteriota; class Terriglobia; order Terriglobales; family Acidobacteriaceae; genus JAIQFF01. Next base: position 35,085 of record CAVPME010000017.1, on the reverse strand, counting down.
CGGGCGAAGGCGCCCGCCCCACGCCTGCGAAGCTATTCTTCCTCTTCCTTCACGTCGCCACGTGCGGCTTTGGCTTTCTCCACGATTTTGTCTTGTAGCATACCGGGTACGGTGTCGTAGTGATGCATTTCCATGTTGAAGCTGCCACGCCCCTGGGTCATTGAGGTGAGGTCCACGCCATAAGTCAGCATCTCGGACATGGGAACTTCAGCCTTGACCACAGTATTGCCGCCTTTGTTGTCCATTCCCTGGATGCGTCCACGACGGCTGTTGAGGTCACCCATAATGCTGCCGGCAAAATCGTCTGGTACTGTAATCTCCACCGCCATCACCGGCTCGAGCAGCGTAGGCTTCGCCTGCTCCATGGCTTTTTTGAAAGCGATACGTCCCGCCATCTGAAACGACATATCGTTGGAATCCACGTCGTGATAGGAGCCGTCATAGAGAATGACCCTGAAATCCACCACCGGAAAACCGGCCAAATAGCCACGTGAGGCCGCGTCCTTGATTCCCTTTTCAATCGCTGGAATATAGTTTTTGGGAATGGCGCCGCCGAAAATGTCGTTCACAAACTCAAACTCACCGCCACGCGGCATGGGCTCCATTTTGATCTTGCAATCGCCATACTGACCATGCCCGCCGGTCTGCTTCTTGTGTTTGCCCTGAACGTCGGCCTTGCCCCGAATCGTTTCACGGTACGGGACTTTCGGGGCTTTCAAGACAACTTCAGTGTGGTACCGTTTCTTCATCTTGGATACGACAACTTCGATGTGTTGCTGGCCCGTACCCGCGATCAGAAATTCTTTTGTCTGGGGATCACGGAAGAAACGCAGCATCGCATCCTCTTCCATGAGCTTGTGAATGCCGGGACCAAGCTTGTCTTCGTCGGCTCGACTCTTCGGCTCAATGGCAAATGTGATCGCGGGCTCTGGCAGCTTCACACGCGGATACTGGATTGGAGCCGCCTTGTCGCCCAGAGTGTCTCCGGTAAGGGCGTCTTTCAATTTGGCGACCGCCCCAATATCGCCCGCGTGCAGCTCGGGCACTGGAACCGCGGTTTTGCCTTGCATGATGGAAATATGCGCCATCTTTTCCTGCGATCCGCGAGCATAGTTGACCACGGTGACATCGTTTTTCAGGACGCCGGAAAAAACCTTGAAATAGGAAATCCTCCCTGCAAATGGATCGGACACTGTCTTGAAGACATACAGTGACACCGGTTCGGTATCGGATTCGTGCCGCTTCGGCGGCTGAGCCTGATTTCCGTTCGAAGAAGAAGATGAAGCCACATCGCCCTGTACCCACTCGTGTTCCGAAGGCGCGGGCGTGTAGTCGACAATGAAGTCCATCACCCGGTCGGCGCCTACGTTGCCTAAGCCCGATCCAAAAATCACCGGGAAGATCTTGTCCTCGCGAATGGCGTTGTGCAGCGCCGGGATGAGGTCTTCTTCCGGAATGGTTCCCTTTTCGAAGAATTCTTCCATCAGCGCATCGTTGCCCTCGGCTACGAGTTCCACGAGCCTTTCGTGCTGTGCCTGCGCTTCTTCTTTCATATCGGCGGGAATTTCCGTTTCTTTTCCCTTGCCGCTACCACCTAATTCATAGGTGTAGGCCTTCATGGTGACGAGGTCGACGACGCCGCGGAAGTTTTTCTCTTTGCCGATTGGCAGTTCGAGGGGAATCACGGCCCGGCCAAAGGCGCTGGTCAAGGATTCCAGAACGCGATCGGCGTCGGCGCGGTCCCGATCCATGCGACTGGCCACGATCAACCTTGGCGTCTGATACTCCTCGCAATAGTTCCACACTCGCTGCGTGACCACTTCAACACCAGCCACACCGTCCACGACGACGATGGCCGCATCCACCACGGGAAGCACCAGCTTGGCTTCGTGGACAAACATATTGAAGCCTGGCGTGTCGACGATATTGATTTTCGTCTTGCCCCACTCCACATGAGCCAGACTTGCCGAAATCGACATCTTCCGCGCGATTTCTTCTTCGTCATGGTCGGTTGTCGCGGTGCCATCATCCACGCGTCCCATGCGCTGGTTCGCGCCTGCGGCATACAGCATGGCGGAAACCAGTGACGTTTTGCCGGCATGGCCGTGCCCAATCACCGCTACATTCCGAATATTCGCGCCTTCATAAACCTTCACGGGTTCGCTCCTTTAGTTACTCAAACAGAAAACCTGCTGACGGGGTGCCAGCGGTCCAGCCGAACGATGCTCGACTCTCTTCGTAGGATGAAATTCCCTGGCTCGTGTTTGCTCGGCAGTCCTGGCCGATGGTCGGTTAAACCGGGATTCATATAGGACTCAATGAAGAAGAGGCCAACTTATAGACCTAAGCCGGCCAACCTGTCAAAACCAAGGATGCTACCACAGCGGAATTTAGCCGCTCAAGCCAGCGGAACGGCAACGGCGGGCCGCCCTAGGTTCCTGGCGCTCAGCCCTCTCAGAAAGCCGTGAGAACAATCCGCTATTCAGTTTCTGGAGCTGCAAGGGTAAGTTCCACGGATTGATGGTCCTATTCTCCAAGCGCAAACACCTCGGGACTGGACACAGCCGACGGCGCTTTTGGGTTATCGGAGGACAAATTGGCGATCACACGTACTTGCCCGGGGGCAATGTTTCGAATATGAAGTGACCATTCTGGTCAGTCCGGACCGATCTCGAGCGCATTCGCTCGTAGGAAGCTTCTGGCTCAGGTCTCACCCTCACCAACCGGGCAAAAGGAAAGAGATGAACGACAAGGCGCAATGCCCAGCCGCGGCGCGTTCAAACTGTGATTTCTGGTGTGGCTTCCAGCAGACTTCGCGTGTACGGATGCTGCGGCTGCCCGGTGATTTGTGCCGTCGTTCCGACCTCGACAATCTTCCCGCGGTACATCACCGCAATTCGCGTAGCCAGATAACGCACCACCGGCATGGAGTGCGAGATGAACAGGTAAGTAAGGCCGAACTCGCGTTGCAGTTGTGCCAGCAGATTCACGATTTGTGCACCAATGCTTACGTCAAGAGCGGAGACCGGTTCATCGGCAACAATAAATTTTGGACGAAGCGCGAGTGCGCGGGCAATTCCGATGCGCTGCCGCTGGCCTCCGCTGAACTCATGCGGAAATCTTGGCAGAATCGATTGGTCAAGCCCGACCGCCCCCAGCAACTCTGCAACCCGGGTGCGGAGCGCTGCCGCTGTCATCTTCTCGTGAATTACCAGCGGTTCACCGATGATGTCTTGCACATTCATCCTCGGATCAAGCGAGCCGAACGGATCCTGAAAAATGATCTGCATATGGCGCCGCAGCCGGCGCAGTTCGCCATGACCGGCTGCCAGCAGATCGCGGCCTTCGAAGGTGATGCTGCCTGAACTTGGCTCGATCAACCGGAGCACCAGGCGTCCCGTAGTGCTCTTACCTGACCCCGATTCGCCTACCAGTCCAAGAGTTTCGCCAGCATGAATGTCCAGCGTTACGTCGTCGACAGCACGAACTTCCCCCTTGGCGCGAGCCCCGAACATAGGCTCGCCGAGAGGGAAAACTTTCGTCAAATTACGAATTTCAATCAGCGGCAAGAATCACGCGTGTACTGGTGCTGGTTTACTGGCAATCAACTGGCGTAGTACGAATTGCAAGATTCCGCCATTTGAGTAGTACTGAGCTTCCTGCGGAGTGTCGATCCGTACTAGGGCGCTAAATTCGATGGTCTTGCCGCTTGCTGCGGCGCGAACCACCACCCGCTTGCCCGGTTCGAACTTGCCGACCAAGTCATTGATGCTTGAAATCTCGAAGATTTCCTCGCCCGTCAGGTTCAACGATTGCGCAGCGTCACCCGACAGGAATTGCAGCGGCAGGATGCCCATACCAACCAGGTTCGAACGGTGGATGCGCTCGTAGCTTTCGGCGATCACAGCCCGAACACCGAGCAGCAGCGGCCCTTTCGCTGCCCAGTCGCGGGATGATCCGGAACCGTATTCCTTACCGGCAAGAATGACGAGCGGCACTCCTTCGGCGATATATTTTTCGGAGGCATCGAAGATCGACATCTCCGCCCCGTCGGGCAGATGACGAGTGAATCCACCTTCGAGGTTGGGGACCATTTTGTTGCGCAGGCGAACGTTGGCGAATGTGCCGCGAACCATAACTTCGTGATTGCCGCGGCGCGATCCGTAAGAGTTGAAATCGACCGGTTTCACGCCATGCTCGATTAAATATTTTCCGGCCGGACTATCTTTCTTGATCGATCCAGCAGGAGAAATATGATCGGTGGTAACGCTGTCGCCGAGCACCGCCGAGCACGCGCGCACTTCGATGTATCCTGTACTGGCGCGGGTTGCAGCGTCATCTCGTCGAAGTACGGAGCGCGGCGAATATAGGTGGAATCCCTTTCCCACGAATAGGTTTCGCCTTTCGGGACAGGCAGGCTGCGCCAGCGGTCATCCCCGTGATAGACCTCCCCGTAGCTGCGGGTGAACATGTCAGACGAAATGGATTTGCGAATGGTCTCTTCGATCTCGCGCTGCGGCGGCCACAGGTCCGCAAGATAGACTTCTTTGCCATCTTTTCCTTTGCCGATGGGATCTTTGCGAAGGTCGAGATCGATGCGTCCTGCCAACGCGAATGCAACCACCAGCGGCGGCGACATCAGATAATTCGCACGAACCTCGGAGTTTATGCGCCCTTCAAAATTTCGATTTCCCGAAAGCACCGAGGCGACGACCAGATCTTTCTGATCGATGGCGTCAGAGACTTCTTTCGGCAGCAGGTCCAGAATTTCCGATGCAGGTTGTGCAACCGTACCCGACGATGTGAAATTTGATTTTTTCGAGATAGGGAAGCAGTCCGGCTTTCTCCAGATAATCGCGAACAACTTTTGATCCGGGAGCAAGCGAGGTCTTGACCCACGGAGGAACCGTCAGTCCCTTCTCAACTGCTTTTTTAGCGACCAAACCGGCGGCAACCATCACCGAAGGATTCGAAGTGTTGGTGCAACTGGTGATTGCAGCAATCACTACACTGCCGTGTTGAAGTGAATTTTTGACGCTGGCGGTGACGTGTTCTTCATGCAAGCTGTCCTGAGATCCCGACCGCGGTGGGACTGCCGCCTTCCTGCTCCCAGCGATCTACTTGCTTCCGGACGCTGCCCGACGGGGCATCGCCGGAAGCCACGACGGAGGGAGGCGTAGTTTGCGCGGAAGACCTGGGCTTCATCAAAGCGGGAAGAGCAGTGCGGAAAGATTCTCCAGCTTGTGAAAGACGAACGCGATCCTGCGGCCGTTTGGGACCCGCGAGGCTTGGCTCTACCGTAGCCAGATCGAGGGTCAGCAGTTCGGAATATTCGGCTTCAGGGGTTTTCTCGTCATGGAACATTCCCTGCTCGCGACAGTACGCTTCGACCAGGGCGATCTGTTCTTCGGAACGCCCGGTGAGTCGCAGATAGTTGAGGCTCTCTTTGTCGACCGGGAAGATTCCGCAAGTGGCGCCATATTCCGGAGACATGTTGCCGATGGTGGCGCGGTCAGCAAGGGCCAACTCCTGCAAACCCGGACCGAAGTACTCGACAAACTTTCCCACCACTCCATGACTGCGAAGCATCTCGGTGATGGTGAGAACCAGATCGGTGGCAGTCGCTCCCTGATGAAGTTTCCCGGTGAGCTTCACGCCGACGACTTGCGGAATAAGCATGGAAACGGGCTGTCCCAGCATCGCGGCCTCAGCCTCGATTCCGCCGACACCCCATCCCAGCACGCCTAAACCGTTGATCATGGTGGTGTGCGAATCGGTGCCCACCAGCGTGTCCGGATAAGCAGTGCTTTTGCCATTTTGTTCCTGCACGAAAACCACTCGCGCCAGATACTCGAGATTAACCTGGTGAACGATGCCGGTATCGGGTGGCACGATGGCCAGATTGCGGAACGCGGTCTGGCCCCAGCGCAGGAACGCATAGCGCTCCTTGTTGCGAAGAAATTCCAGCTCGGCATTGAGCTGAAAAGATTGAGGCGTGCCAAATTCGTCGACCTGCACCGAGTGATCGATGACGAGTTCCGCGGGCTGCAGAGGATTGATCAAGGTCGGGTCGCCAGAAAGGCGCTTCATGGCGTCGCGCATTGCAGCCAAGTCAACCACGGCCGGCACTCCGGTAAAGTCCTGCAGAAGTACCCGGCTCGGCGTAAACGCGATTTCCTTGTCAGGCTTCGATTTGCTATTCCATGCAGCCAGAGCGCGGATGTCATTCTCGGTCACATTGCGGTCGTCTTCGGTGCGCAACAGGTTTTCCAGCAGAATTCGCAGAGAGATAGGGAAGATGCTTGGTGGAAACGCCGTTTTCGTCGAGTGCGCTTGAGACGATAGATTTCGTATTCTTTGCTGCCCACGCGAAGGGCAGAGCGGCTGCCAAAACTGTTCATGGATGATTGCCTTCCTGATTTCTAGTTTAATCCTTGAGTTGGAATTTTGCGTAGTTGTGCGGCGAGAACGGTGGCAGAGTGCGGCAGCCCGCATCATCAAGCTAACCTGAGTGAGCAGGAAAAAGGGCGGCCCCGCGTGGGCCGCCTCGAACATTGCGAGTGATAGGACTTATTTCTTTTTCTTCGTCGCCGTAGCTGGTCTCGATGCTGCTGCCGATGTACTGGAGCATGCCCTTCGCGCCTTCGGCGAATGGTCCCGTCGGCTGCAGTTCGAGATACTTGTTCAAGGCTTCCGCCGTGCCCGGCGCCGGAATGACCTTACCGCTCTTGTCCGTGGTCGCCTTGTTGATCAGATTTACGCCCTTCTGATAATAGGCATCGGCTTTGGTGGGATCGGCAGCGATGGATTTGTCGAAGGCGGCATTGGCATCGTCCACTTTGCCGCTGTTGGTCAGCACCGCACCCTGGTTGTAGTAGTACTGCGCAGCTCCCGCCGGATTCAACTGTGCGGCCTGATCGTAGGCCTTCACCGCTTCGTCAAGCTGTCCGGTACGGGCTTCCGCCTGGCCGAGGTTGTTGTAATAGGCAGCGAGAGTTTTTGGATCCTCGGGTTTCGGAGTGGTGCCCATCGCCTGCTTCTTCAGATCGATGGCCTTTTGATAGTCCGTAACGGCATCGCCGTAGTGCTTTGTCTTTATGCGTGGTGTCTGTCTGTTTCGGACCCGCGCCGAGATTCGCATCGCCCAGACGCGCCCAAAGCAGATCGCGCGAGGGATCGATTTGCGTGGCTTCATTAAGGGTGGTGACCGCAGTCTCAAAATCGCCGGTCTGCATTGCCTGGTTGGCGGCGGCGAGCTTCTCGTTCAAAGCCTTAACCGTCGTAACTTCCTTGGCATTTTTGGCCTGCGCCTCCTGCATCTGCTTCAACTGCTCGGCACTGATGCCCTTCTGTTGAGCAGCTTCGGTCTGCGATTTCTTCAGATCGAAGTCGAGAGTGGCTTCGTCGACACCCGACCGGGAAGTTGCTGACGCTGTCGAGCTGCTTGCCGTCTTGGGTAAGAACCACCTTGTACTTGCCCGGCTCGATACCCAGTGAGAAGTACTCGCCCTTTTTGTTGGTTTTGAGGTTGTATTTTCGTCCGTTGTCGGTGTTCGTCCATTCCACATTGGCGCCGACAATCGGAGTGCCGTCCAGGTTCTTGCAGACGCCCTTGATTGTTCCCGTGGCCTGCGCAAACACTGGGGGTACGCACAGTGCCGCCACCGCCATGACCAACATCACCATCAGCAAACGTTGCTTCATTTTCTTGGCCTCCCGGCTCTCAAAAACTGATTTCGCTGTCGCAGCGATTCCAGACATGCCTAAAATCATCGCCCCACGCAGCCCAAATTCAATCAAACTCTTTCCGCTAAGCGCCTCATACGGGATAGGGTCCGTGCTACCAGCCTCCCGGAAGGCCCGCAACCGCAGCACGCAACTATCGCACACTCCGCAGGCACGATCTTCCCGGCTGTAGCACGACCACGTTAAATCCAAGGGCGCGCCCAGTTCAAGACCCAGCCGCACGATTTCCGATTTCCGCATCTGGATCAGCGGGGTCACGATTTCGATCTGCCCATCTTTCGTGCCCAGCTTCACCACCTTCTTGAAACGCCTGATAATAGGCGGGACGGCAGTCAGGATATCCCGAGCTATCCTGCTCCACCGCGCCAATATAAATCTTGTCCGCACCAATCACTTCGGCCCAACTTACCGCCACGGACAGGAAAGTGCGCGTTGCGGAAGGGCACATAGGTTACCGGAATATCGCGTCCGAGCGCATGCGAGTCCGGAACGGCAATATTGCGATCGGTAAGTGCCGAACCGCCAATTGCCGCCAAAGCCGGATTGCGCACCGCCAATCGGTCGCCGATGCCCAATCGATCGCAGATGGCGGAAAACGCCCGCAATTCGCGCTCTTCGGTACGCTGGCCATAGCTGATGTGCACCGCGGCGGCATCGATGATCGCGTGCCGCAAGTGCTGCGCAAACGCAGGAATCCATTCCCCCGCTGAGCAGGACGACCGCACGCTGACTTTTCGATGCCTAACACGTTCATTTAGATGTCGCAGATGATGCTAGCGCCGCCCTCGTAGCCGCCAGTTTCGAGGTCGCGACCGCAGATTTTAAGCTTGACCCTAGCTTCGCGCTGCCACTTTAGAAGGCATAATTTTCAACCTGAAATCAAGAACGACAATCTCGCGCCCTCTAGACGCCTTTCATTGCCGGGTCCCAGATGAACTTGTGAATTTGCAGACCCAGCCTTGCCAGGACGCCGTCGGCCAACATCCAGTCGGCCAATTCCCGCGGATCAAGCAGACAGCCGGACGAATCGCGCGCGCCGCTGACGCCCTTGTCGAAGGCTGGCGAGAACAGCACCGCATTCACCCGCTGGTCCAGGCGATGATGTTTCACGAAGTCGCGCGCAAATTCGTAGTCAGCGCGATCGCTCAAGCACAAACTTGACCTCATCGTGCAGGGTTCAGCGCCTCGAGATTCTCCATCTGGAAAGTGTCGGGCTCACCGGAGTTCGGGCACTTTACATCTACGATCTTGATGACCCCGTGCGGCACACGTCCTAGGGGGCGTTCGCCGCTGGTCTCAAGCAAGCACGGTGTAGTTTGCGTCCAGCAGGCGCTGCATCAGTGGCACAACCTCGCGCTCCTGCAGCATCGGTTCGCCGCCGGTGATCTCCACCAGCCCGCCGCTTAGGACTTAAGCGCTCCACCTCTGCGGCGACTCTCTTCGAGGGTTCGACGTTGACCACCGGTAAAAGTGTATTCACTGTCGCACCACGAACATCGCAGATTGCAGCCGGTCAGCCGCACGAATACGCAAGGCAGTCCCGCATACGTGGACTCGCCCTGGATCGACTTGTAAATCTCCGTGATCTGCATGGGACGCAGTTGCGGTGCTGTCAGTTCTGGATTGTCAGTTTCAGTTTGCGTCCGCAATTCGCTCCGCCATTACTCCGAATACGTCGCCGTGGTGGTGTCGGTTTCGAAGACGGTGACGTTCTTCACCCGCACCCGGCCCTGCGTTACTCGATCGAGATTCACATTGGTTTCGTCGTAGAAATATTTGGCCAGATTCTCGGCTGACGGGTTCAACACCTTGAAGGGATCAAGATCATTGATCATCTGATGATCCAGGCGGTCGACCACGGGCTTCAGTGCTTCCTTCAATTCCTTGAAATCGAGTAGAAGCCCGGCTTTGTCCAACTCCTTGCCCGCCAGCGTCACCCGCACCTTGTAGTTGTGGCCGTGCGGATTCTCGCACTTGCCTTTGTAATTGCGCAGGTAATGTCCTGCGGCAAATGAATCTTCGACCGTGACCTCGAACATGAATATCCCTCGGCGGGCAGCATGATACAGACCAGGCCGCAGCGCAGTGTTCAACCTACTATTCTACCGCGATTGATGTGGGCGCGAGCATAGCCGCCCTCGGGAGCAGCGCGCAATCATGAGGTCGGGGGACAGATGAAGCGGGACGCTCGCGCCTACATCTGATGCTTCGTGTTTCCCGAAAGCAAGTCCAGGACATGGGGCAAAAGATCAGTTACGGCCTCAAGCGATTCCGCAGCTCCGCGGGGACTGCCGGGCAGATTCAAGATAAGAGCTTTTCCCTCGGACACCGCAGATTCCACGGCTGAGAGCCGCCAGCGGAGTTTTCTGCGAGCCTTCGAAACGCATACGCTCGGGAATGCCTTCGATCAGGCGATCACAAATCGAGCGGGTTGCTTCGGGAGTGACATCGCGCTCGGCGATTCCGGTCCCGCCGGTGGTCACAACCAGTTGCGACTGTCCGACCTAGCCGAATGATGGCCTGCTGGATTGCTTCTTGATCGTCGGCGACGATTTCAGACGCCGTTACGCGAAAAACCGTGCTGTCTGAGGATTTCGATAACCGCAGGACCGGAAAGGTCGGGGCGCTCACCACGCGATGAAGAATCACTTACGGTGAGAACAGCGGCCGTGCGCACGTCAGGAGTCGAGGAGGACATCTTCCTCTTCTTCCTCGGCGCCTCCGTCATCGCGCTTGGATTCGTCGAGCATCCGCAAGCCTTCCATCAATAGGCCCTGAGTATTCAGAGTGGTGGTTTGTTTGTTGGTCTTGCCTTCGAAATTAATCTGGAAATTACCGCCGGTCCAACCCAGTACTTTGAACACAGCGGGATCGCCGGTGAGGGCCCCATAGACGGCGTGGGTGACCTGTCCTTCCTTGAAATACATCTCACAGCGGTCGCGATCCAGAGTCAGCGTCATCGAGCAACTTTTGCGTCCCATCTCCAGCGACTGCACCAGGTCGATCACATTCATCTGTGCCAGGCTGCCGCGCACTACGCCGTCCGAAGGCGCAGTCTTGGCCATTTTTTCCAGAGCAATTTTGTCGATCAGGCGCTTTATGCGTTGGGTCGCTTCCTTTAAAAAAAAAGGCTTCTCGACGAAATCATCGACCGGTTCATGGTTGGAAAATCTTTCGGTGATGTCAGCTTTGCTCGCCAATAAGATCACCGAGATGCCAGCCGTCTTGGGACGGCTCTTGAGTTTCTCCACCAGTTGCTGGCCATCCATGCCCGGCATACGGTAATCGCTGACCAGAAGGTCGGGTGGATCGTCCACTGCTTTCAACAACGCGTCGGCGGAATCATTCGATGTCGTCACTTTGGCCAGCGGCGTAAGCGCTCCCTGCAACAATCCCAAAACCATGGGGTTGTCATCCACCAGCAAGATTTTGACGTGGTTCGCCATAACGGTGAAGGCTAGACCTTCTTACGGACGCGGGTAAAATCGCCGCTTTTGCCTCCCGACTTGCGCTCGAGCACGATTTCCCGGATCTCGATTTCCTTGTCCAGCGCTTTACACATATCGTACACGGTCAGAGCGGCTACGCTGGCGGCCACGAGCGCCTCCATTTCTACTCCGGTAACTGCCGTGGTGATAACGGTTGAGCCAATAGCGACGCCATTTTCGCACAGCCTCATGGTCACATCAACGTGGGAAAGGGGCAGGGGATGGCACATTGGGATCAGATCGGATGTGCGCTTAGCCGCCATGATGCCCGCCAGTCGGGCTACCTCCAGCGGATCGCCCTTGGGGTTGTCGGGCAATGCCTTCAGCACTGCCGGCTTCAGTACGACGAAAGCACTGGCAGACGCTTCGCGCCGGGACACTGTCTTAGCGGATACGTCCACCATTTTGGCGCGGCCAGCACGATCGTAGTGAGAGAGCTTCTTCGCCATCGCGAAGAGTCTATCGTATGTGGCCCGCGTAGGCCTCAGGCGTCCCCGTTCGTGCAGGAATCATCCCGGTGGGGATCCCGTCGCGGCCAGTTGAGCATCATGCAAGAGTTGTTTGCGGTAACGATCAGACGATTACGACACCATTCCACCCAAACCTCATGAGGCGGACGTACGCACCTACCTCATCATCACCGGAACCCACTCACCTGCCGGAATGCGATCACGGTCTGCAGGAACGACAATATAACAATTGGCCCGTGCCATCGCTGCTACGTCGCCTGATCCGTGCCATCCCGCCAGTTCTACCTCCGAGTTCTCGAACTCCCCAAAGAGGATGGCAGGAAAGAATCGCCTTAAACCGGTCTTGGTTTTGATCTCGGACTTTCAGCCGCGCGTTTAAGAACACAAGCTTCCGTTGCGCCGCTCCCGCCAGTGCTTCGATCATCGGCCGGGCAAAAAGCTCAAACGTCGCCATGGTTGAGATCGGATTTCCTGGAAGTCCGAAGAAATACGTGTGTATGGCAGAGGCAGCCTCTGTGCTGGCCGTGCCGCGCGGGATGCGCCCAAAGACTACCGGCTTTCCTGGCTGGATTCGAACCCCGGTAAAAAAGAATTCGGCCTGAAATTCTGCCAGGATCGGCTTTACCAGGTCGTATTTTCCCATTGAGACTCCGCCCGCAAGAAGGAGGAGATCGGCTTCGAGCCCATCAGCGATGAGTTCGCGCAACCGGGCCGGTTGGTCGGGCGCAATGGGCAGCAGAATTGGTTCTCCGCCGGCAGACTGCACCTGTGCCGCCAGTGAATAGCTATTAGAATTCCGGATCTGATTCACAGCCGGAGGGACATCTATGTCGACGATTTCGTCGCCAGTTGCGAGTACGGCGACTTGAGGTTTGCGGTATACCAACAGACGGCTTCGGCCCGTCGAGGCGGCAATCGCGATCGCGGCGTAGTCGAGCCGCAACCCCGGCGACAGCAAGCGCTCTCCGCGCGTGGCCTCAGAGGCGGCGGCCACAATATTGTCGCCCGCACCCACTGCCTTCATAATCTGCACCCGGTCGCCATCACGCTTCGTGTGTTCCACCATCACGACAGCATCAGCGCCATCCGGTGCGGGCGCTCCCGTCATGATGCTGGCCGCCTGGCCGGGTTGCACGACGGGGATATCCTTACTCGCGGCTCCCGCCTTTATTTCTCCGACGATATTGAGGATTGCGGGAAGTTGGGACAAGTCGGCGGCACGAACCGCATAACCGTCACGCATGGCTCGAGGAAAGGGCGGAAAGTGGCGATCCGCCAGAATCGGCTCCGCTAAAATTTGCCCGGCAGAATCGAGCAACTCCACCAACTCCTTACCGTGCGGGCGCAACGACGCGGCGTAATACTCCACCAGACGGCGGGCTTCTTCGAAGCTGAGGATCGAAGACGGCTCGGGCAGGGTGGCCATAGAGCACGATGATACGACATGGCCATCAGTATTACTTTGGTGGTAACCCGTTAACGGTTGGCGTTGAGCATATTTCGGGTATCGGGGACAATCATTCGTGCCCAATCAGCTCGCAAGAACAGATATCAGGTGTTCGCGGCGCTTTCCCCGATTATCCGCTCGACATTAGAATTTCGGTCCACGTTTTTCGTGCAGGAGAGAATGTCTCCTACTGGGGCCGTTCGAACGAAATGGGGGAGGATGGTATCGGCGCCACACTGACCGGAACTCTGGAAACCGGAGAGGTGGTTGCGATGGAGTTGATGTTGCCGATGGCACCCTATCCGATGAAGTTTCGCGCCCTGGTGCGCTATCGTGACGGCTTGCGACATGGTTTCGAATTCCTCGCCCTTGCCTCGCGGCAGCGTGACGAAATCCGTCGCGTCTGTAAGAGCCTGGCCGCCGCGCTGTAACCAAATAATCTGGGCACGAACATCGCGCTGCCGCAGGAATCTGCTTTAACCATCAAAGAGTAAATTCCCCGGGCAATCCCCGTTTCTTAAAGAGAAACGGTGAACGGACATCTCAAAATCAAACCGCACCAGCATGAACAATCGCGCCCGCAAACCGGAATAGGTACTCGCACATCAGTGGCCTTTGGTTTATCAGGCAATTCCGCAAATGCAACTTTCCATCGCCAGACGCGTCTTATCTAGCAGAGAATAGCATTCAGCACTGATCGAAATCCAACGCCGAGGCGGGGTGCGTACTCTCCTTAGAGGTTCATTCGATGTTGATAAAAGAAGCGTCTGACATCAGATCGTCCGAGATTACGCCGAAAAGCCTGTACTTGAATCGACGTAAATTCCTGGCCGGTACGGCGATCGCAGGCGCGGTAGCGCTTACAGGTATTGGTTTAGATGAGATGAGGTCGCCATCGGTCGTGGCGCGCGCGAACGATAAGATCGATGGCTTGCAGAAGAGTCCGTTCTCCACCAGCGAAAAAATCACGCCTTACAAAGACGTCACCAACTACAACAACTATTACGAATTCTCCACCGACAAGTACGAGCCTGCCGGACTGGCAAAAAATTTCAAAACCCGCCCCTGGACGGTCACCATCGACGGTCTGGTGAAAAAGAAGCAAGTCCTCGATGTCGACACCATCATCAAGATGGCCGCGCCGGAGGAGCGAATCTATCGTCACCGATGTGTGGAGGGATGGTCTATCGTGGTCCCGTGGATAGGCTTTTCTCTGAACGAGTTGATCAAGCGTGCCGACCCTCTGCCCAAAGCCAAGTTCGTCGAGTTCACCACGCTATTGGACGATGAGGCAGATGCCAGGCCAGCGCGGCCATGTGCTGGAATGGCCTTACGTAGAGGGCTTGCGCATGGATGAGGCCATGCACCCGCTGGCGCTGTTGTGCTTCGGCATGTACGGAGAAGTGCTTCCCAACCAGGATGGCGCACCGCTGCGCATGGTGATTCCGTGGAAGTATGGATTCAAAAGCATCAAAGCCATCGTTCGCGTTCGCTTCACTGATAAGCAGCCATACAACACCTGGAACATATCGGCTCCCAACGAGTACGGCTTCTACTCGAATGTGAATCCGAACGTGGATCATCCGCGCTGGAGCCAGGCCAAGGAACGCCGCCTGGGCGAATTCCTGAAACGTCCCACACTGATGTTCAATGGCTATGATCAGGTAGCATCGCTTTATTCCGGGATGGACTTGAAGAAAAACTTCTGAGGTGAGACGCGAGGTTCGTTCGGGATCGAATCGATAAAATGCCCGCATGAGCAAGGTGCTCGCCCCTGCATCCGCAATCTCATGGTTCGATGGTTCAAACCTTTCGTCTTTCTTGCCTGTCTTGGCCCGCTCACGCGGCTGGGATGGAAGGCCTACATCGGGGCGTCTCGGCGCTAATCCCATCGAGGTAATCACGCACTCAACCGGTGATTGGATCTTGATCTTCCTGCTGGTCACTCTCTCCATCACCCCCCTGCGCAAAGCTAACCGGACAGCTCTGGCTGATTCGCTATCGCCGCATGTTCGGTCTGTTCGCATTCTTTTACGCGATGCTACATTTCGTGACATATATCTGGCTGGACAAGTCGTTTCGATCTGCATGAGATTTGGGCCGATGTACTCAAACGCCGCTTCATAACCGTCGGGTTTACCGCATTCGTGCTCCTGATCCCCCTGGCGCTCACCTCCACGCAGGGCTGGATTCGCCGCTTGGGAGGAAAGCGTTGGCAGACTTTACATCGCCTGATCTACCTGAGTGCGATTGCCGGGGTCACTCATTACTGGTGGCTAGTAAAAGCAGACATAACAAAACCTGCTGAATATGCCCTTGTGCTCTCGCTGTTACTGGGATACCGGCTGGTGGTGCGGGTACGTCGTCGAACCGAAAGCGCGGCCGTGCCACGGCCACAAAAACCCGAAATCGCACCGGGATAACTTTCGCCGCTTATTTCCCGGCTCAGATCCTTAAAGTACACACTGCAACGGACAACTTTTTCGGCACAATCGTGTTCAAAGTGACAGTACCCTTCTATTCTCTGACCGCCCAAAGGAGTCAGGCAGTTTACGCTGTCGGTTGGCTATGCGAAAACTAAATCTGTGTTTGGGTCTCATATCCTTCCTGTTTTTACTTCTTTTCTC
Source organism: Terriglobia bacterium (assembly GCA_963706335.1). Classification (GTDB taxonomy): domain Bacteria; phylum Acidobacteriota; class Terriglobia; order Terriglobales; family Acidobacteriaceae; genus JAIQFF01. Next base: position 19,307 of record CAVPME010000017.1, on the reverse strand, counting down.
GGTCGCTTGTGGTTCCAGCAATGGCAGTGTTCCTGGCTTCATTCCCAAAGGGAATTTTTCGAATGCGAGTCTGAATGGACAGTACGTTTACCAGATTGAAGGATTCGATTTCAGCAATAGCACCAGCGGTGTGCCATATCGCGAGGCTGGCGTGTTCACCGCTAACGGCACCGGAGGCATCACCAGCGTCACCGACGACTTTTCCGAAGGCAGCACCGTTTTGAACACGCTGAGCACCGGAACTTACAGCATCGGCAATGATGGCACCGGCAGTCTGAGTTTTAATAACGCCTTAGGAACGATCAACCTCGCGGTCGCATTGGTGAGCGTCTTCCAAGGTCTATCTGGCGGAAGGCGATGCGGTTCTCAATGCTGGCGGACTGGCGGAGAAGCAGGACGCGACAGCCATTGCTGCCGCACCGGCCGGAACTTTTGTCTTCCGCGAACATGACATCAATTCTGTGAATTCGGTCGGCAGCGTGGGCTCATTCACCGTGGCGAATGGAATCGTCAGCAGCGGTGCGAAAGATGTCAATAACGCTGGCGTCGCTAACTTCCCTGGCGTTCACAGGTGGTTCGTTCAACGCTCCTGATCCGCTAACCGGACGAGGCAGCGGCACTCTCGTCGACAGCTCGCCCACCACCGCCAGCTTCTTCTACTACATCGTCGATGCGAACAACGTTCGTTTCCTGGCAGGCGATCCGGGCAGTAATCGGCTTGGGCCGGGCCGAAAAACAGAGCGGCACTCCGGCGCTTTCCGGCAGCTATGCCTTTGGAACCAAGGGCGACACTCTCAGCTTTCTGGGCGGAATGAATAGCGTCGGCCGTTTCACTGCCAGCAACGGCGCCATCAGCGCGGGTGCTCGCGACTTGGTCCAGGACGGAAACTCGGTCGTGAATACTGCTTTCACCGGTTCTTATACCCAGACCCCCAATGGCCGCGCTGCACTCACGCTCACCACCGCGGCGAACAACAGTCTGGTGGTCTGGATGATCAGCCCGTCGCGCGGCTTCTTCGTGGTCAACGATCCCAACACTATTCAGGAAGGCACTCTCGATCTGCAGCAGAGTGCAACGTTCTCCAACGCATCGATGAATGGACAGTTCGGTTTTATAATGGCTGGATTCGATTCCGGTGGAGATAAGGACCGGGTCGGCACCTTGCAATGGGACGGCTCCGGAAAGCTGGTACTGAATGAATTCAGCAACGCCGCGGGTGTGATCAATGTGCCGATCGTTCTATCGGGAAGCTACTCAGTTTCGGGGAACGGCAGAGCGACTGGCTCGATCACCAACCTTTCCAACAACCTGGTGTTTTATCTGGTGTCCGGAAACGACGCCTACGTAATTCAGAACGACTCCGGGGTAGAAATCAACGGGACGATCAGCAAGCAGCAGTAAAAAAATGTGGCGAGAGCGTCCCGCTCGTGCAAGGTTTCAAGAAAACACAGAGATCGTGCCCACTTTCGAATAATCGGTTTCTTAATTTCTTACTAACCTCGCTCGTAGGCGTGCTTTTGCTCCAACTCGGCAACCGCCGAACGCATATCGGCTTCAAACCTTTCCGCCTGCGCCATCAGTGATGCATTCGCCGACGCCCATTCGCCCTCGAGCGTCATCAACTCCTGGCTCCGCAACCTCTGGGCAAGCTCCAGAACGTGTTGCGGTCTGGTCTGCAGAAAAAGCGCTTCCGTAGGATCGCCTAGCCATACCGGGCCTCCGGCTACTTTGGTTTGCCAGTAGACTTTTCGGGCAATCATCAGGGCAATGGCTTCGTCCGTCGCCTGTCCAAACACCCACTTGCTGCGCTTGAAGTCGTAGTAGCGGCTAGAAAATTGCACCGGCACTCTTTTGCCTGATTTCAGGAACTCGATTTGTTTGCGATCAACTTCCTTCCGCAACGCATTGATCACAGGCGCCTCAATATCCTTTGGCTCGAGCGAGGGCATCACCTGGTAAACCGTCGCCGACAGGTTCACTGAAACCGGTGCGTGCAAACCCGATGAGCTTTCCAGCGCGATATCCGCGTGCAATACCCAGAAGTCCGCCCCCGAAGTCGACTTATGAAATGGCCATTCCAGCTGAAACGAAAGCGGCAAGCCGCTCTGACATACGTAGATCTTTTTCTCCAGCGCTCTCTCGCCTTGTGGTGCAGTGCTCATATGGACTCCATCCCCGAATATCGTATGTCGGGATATTTTAACGAGATCGTTCCACTTTTGCTTCCCGAACGGAAGGAATTGAGTCGCTGCGAGGATCTATGACGCCCGAGTCAGCTCATATTTACCACGGTTACCGAGTTGAGTCTGAGCGATGGTGAAATTCGTTATTAACCAGTTTGATTCGCCGGGAACAGCCCGAAGTGGAATCGTTTCCCAAGTCCCGCGAATTGATCCTGGCCTCGCACTTATCTCCGGAAATATGGCAAGAGTTATCGTCGAGGGGTGCGACGGTTACGCTATTTTGGGTTTTCTCTTCCACTCATTAATCGATTTGAGTCTTAACCTGATTGGTCCAACAACGGCTCACTGACCGATCCTGAGACGATATTAATTGGTTAATACTAGAATCTAGTGAATGGATCCCACTTGGCGATCGTTATCAGCAACAGAATCGCTCTCCCCACCAGGAATAAGCCGTCTCGCTCCCACCTGCTGACTACATCAATTCTTGGCTTATGTGGTTCGGGAGGTTATCAAACGAGAAAAAGGCGGCCCCGGAGATAGGCCACCTTCCTCGTGTATTTCTTAAAATGAAGCCGTGGCAGACTTTCGCAACAAAGCTGCACTAAATCGCTGGCTTTCTTATTTGCCGACTGCTTTGGCTGCCGCCTGCTGCGGATAAAGCAAGGCGATTTTTTCCAGCAGCGCATTCAGGCTACGACCGGTTTCCAGAGTTGCGTCCACCGCGTGGTGCCCCTCGCCGTCGGTATGGGTGACTAGAACCTTGGCCTGAGGTTGAGCCTTCTTGACCATGTACGGCAGGTGATGCCGGTCATTCTTGGTCAAAGTAGCGCCGAGGATCACGAGATCGAAAGAATGCTGTTTCAAGGCATCCTGTACCTGCTGGCGTCCCTCTGCCTGGGCCACTTCATATCCTGCATCCTGAATCTTAAGTGACTGTGCTGCAAGGACTTCGGAATCTCCTTCGCCGTACAGAATCTTTACTTTTGACGCCGAATTCGTAAGGTTTGCCATGATGGAATGGGGCCGGCCTTTCTTTTCCCGGCTGGCCTCAAACCTTAGCAACCGCCGGTCTGGAGGAGAACGTCACCGAAGACCAATCAAAACTCAACCCTGGGCCAAGCCCGATTGGGGAAAAAACGGCCCGAACGGGCCATGGATTTCTTCTCTGTTTTCGTTCCGGAAGGGTTGCAATATCACGCCAGAAATCGGCCAGTGGGGGTCAAATCAGCATAAGCGCCAACTTAAGGAAGCCGGGCCCAGCAGTTGACCCTGCTGGCCAGTTTCCGGCGGCAACTGTCGCGGTCTTGCGTCGTCACAGATTATAGGCACACATGGGATGCGGGGATCCAACCCAGCTGTCCTCGCGCGTTCCGAACCAGTAGCCAATCGTGGCGCTCATCTTCGACTTCAACTTCCTCACCCGGCTTCACAGCCAGCTCTTGCGAGGAGTATTCCTGGAGGACGATTGCTTCGCCATCCTCTTGCGAGAGCAACTCGGCCGGTATCCAGCCTTCACGGCCATTTGACGCTTTGCACCACTTCCAGCCCGGATATTCATCATCCTCACGGCCGACGCTGACCTTCTCACCCGCCGCTACTTGGACCGGTGTTCGGTACTGGACTCTGTATTCTCGATGCACGCGAAACCTGGGCCTTGGTTCGTTCATTTTTAGCTTTAGCGGCATGTTGTCCTAGGTTCCACGAGTCACGGGCGATCTGAGGTAATCCCAAGGTACGGTTTGCCGATCATCGCGGAGTCGAGAGTCCGTGGTTCACCTGGCAGCAGCCGTAGGATCGTTTTTCGGTTTGGGTTCGACCTCCGGCACCGCAGAATTCGCCGAGCCATACTTCAGGCCGGCCTTCTGCAATCCCTGCAAGAACTGTTCCACCTCGTCCTGGTCCGGATCCCACATTTCTATATCCTCACGGACATTTTCAAGGTTGAGAAATGTTGGGTTGTATTTGCGCAGAGACTCAATGGCCGTGCGAGCTTCCTGATGGCGCCCCAGCATGCCGCACGCGGCCGCAGCTGTCAGGTGCCTCCAATGGAACTCAGGCATGTTGATCTTCTTGGCGGTTTGTAAGGCGACCTCGTAATCGCGTTTGCGATAGTGATAGTGAAATAACACGAGGTGATACCACCCGGGATGATGTCGATTAAGTTCAATAGCTCTTTGCGCCAGCGCCACCCCGCCCTCCCAATCCCCGGAGAATGCGATCATGATCGCCATGTAAGCCAAGGTGGTGCCGTCCCGCGGATTGAGCGACATGGCCCGCTCGGCAGTCTCGCGAAACGCGGTGAAATCGCGACTAAAGAAGTGCACGGCCGCGAGTTCTTTCCAGCCCATCTGGCAGGCCGGATCAATCTTAACGGCCCGCCAGGCGGCCTCACGAGCGCGCTCCAGCGGTTTCTCCTGCGGATTGAACCGATCGAAATACTCCAATTGGTAGAGATTGGAAAGACAGGCCCAGCCGGCGGCGTAGTTGGGCTCGCGTTCCAGGGCCCGTTCCCAGGCGGCGCGCAGCACGGCATGCTCTTGGGGATTGACCTGTTGCATGAAGGCATAGTGGCGCAAGACAAGCTCGGAAGCGCTGAGTTCCTCCGCCTCGCGATCCCGAGTGGGAGCGGCCATCGAGCGAACCAGAACTCCATACCCATCCGCGACGGTGGTCACAATGTGGTCGGTGAGATCGTCCTGAACCTGGAATGTGTCCGCGTCATTGATTTCACGGTCAAATGCCTCGGCCCAAAGCTGCGTGCCGCTTACGGCGTCCGTGAGTTGTGCGCTGACGCGAATGGCGCGGCCCCTTTTTCGTATGCTCCCTTCGATCACGTAGCGCGCGCCCAGTTCACGGCCCACGGTGCGGATATCCGCGGCGCGGCCTTTATAAGCCATCGCCGAATTGTGGGCAATGACTTGAAGATGCGGAAATCGCGAAAACCCTGTGGTGACATCTTCGGTCAGGCCGTCGGCCAGAGCTTCGAGCTCGGCATCGCCGATCGCCCCCCTGAAGGGCAGCACAGCGACCCAGAAGCCTTCACCGGCGCGGGCCTTACCGGAATCGGGCGGTGGAGTGGCACGCCTCGTCGAAGTAGGATCTGGCGCGGAATGCGACACGGGTTGCCTCATGTACCGCAACTCGTTGCTCACATCGCGTGCGGTTTGAACGCGGTGGCTCGGATCTTTTTCCAGGCAGCGGCGGATAACACGTGCCAGATCGTCAGGCAGATCGGCGCGCACGTCAGTGACGAGCGGCGGTCTGTCCCGCAGGATCGATGAGACCAGCTCGGCTGATGAAGTTCCCTCGAACGGCCGCCGGCCCGTGGCCATCTCGTGCAGGATCACACCAAGAGAAAAGATATCGGTGCGATGGTCAAGCCTACGTCCCGAGACTTGTTCGGGGGACATATAGGCCGGCGTTCCCATGACGATGCCCACTTGCGTGAGCCCAGCGGAAGTCTGCGTCGCGCCGTCGGAGGTCTCGGCGCCCATATCTTTCGCCAGACCAAAATCGAGAACCTTGACCCGGCCTTCAGTCGTCACCATCACATTGGCGGGCTTCAGGTCGCGATGTATGATGCCTTTCTCGTGCGCCGCCGCCAACGCCTCGGCCAGGGCGCTGGCAATCTCGACGATGCGTTCGACTGGCAGGCCATCCGCGAGGATCAGCCGATCCAGCGGCTGCCCCTCGATCAATTCCATGGTGAGAAAGTGGACGCCGTCAGATTCTTCCACCGAGTACAGGGTCACGACGTTGGGATGGTTGAGTGCGGCGACCGCGCGAGCCTCGCGTTGGAACCGGGCCAATCGTTCGGGATCGCTGGCAACATCGGGCGGCAGGATCTTGAGCGCTACATCGCGCCCCAGCTTCATATCTGTGGCCCGATATACCTCACCCATTCCCCCCGCGCCAATTGCGTCGTTGATCTGGTAATGTGCAAGTGTGCGTCCGACCAAACTCAGCCTCCCCGAGTGGGCAATCATCAGCGCTTCGTGCCCAAACGCGAGCCAGTAATCTTACTCTAAAGCAGCTCCGTCGAGATTGCTCCCGAGTCACGAACGAGCCGGAGACATCCCAGTCGACGGATGAGTCGGAGAGCCGGAGAGCCGGCGTTCCACGTCCCGACGCCGGTGAGCAGTGTTGCGCAGGACGATAATGCCGGCACCGATTGCCCTCACCTCTGGCGCGAAACTCGGTCCCTACGAAATTCTCTCTCCCCTCGGTGCAGGTGACATGGGCGAAGTCTACCGTGCCCGGGACACGCGCTTCGACCCGACCGTTGCGGTCAAGATACCACCCGCAGATTTTCTTCCGACTCAGAGGCCAAACAGCGATTCGAGCGCGAGGCGCGGACCATTTTCATAAGTTTAGAGCTTGTCCGCAAAGCCGAGCTCTCGCGTGTAGAGGGAACGGGCTCGGAAGTACAAGAACCTTTCCCGATAACCGCGCATCGGAATACCTCAGATTTTTAACATAGCATCGAGCGACTGTTATAATTCGCGCGACCCATCGGCCTATCCCAACGGATCGTCAATCGAAAACTTGGAGGCAACATTGAAAAGCACTTGTACACTGCTGTTAGCCCTACTCTTGTTTGGCTCCCTCGCAGCGGCACAAAATTCATCCCCCGCTCGCACTGACGTTTATCACGTCCACTTCGCCAAAGCTGCACTCGGCAAAAGCGCTGAACTCGGCGACTTTCTGAAGACCGCTGATCCGAAAGAACCGATGTCAGCACATCACATCGTGCTTCGTCACCAGGATGGGGAAGATTGGGACTACGCGGTTATTCAACACATGGGAACGAAGGCCACGGTGGAAGCAGCGGGGACCCCTGCGCCCCCGGCGATGCGCGACCTTTTCGCATGGCATACCGATAGCTTTGTGAACGGACCATCATGGGCTGATTTCAGCAAAGCCCTGGGCATTGATGAGGGATCGGCCGCTAAAAGTGCGGGCTCGGTCTACGTAATTTCTGTCTATCGGGCGGCACCGGGGCATCGTGACCAACTGGAAAAATCACTCGGTCAGACTCCCGGAGACACCGCGTCCGGGACCGTCCTGATGCAGCATCTGGAAGGCGGGCCCTGGCAGTTCCTGGTAATTGTCCGTTACAACTCCTGGCAGGACTTCGCCGCCGGCGAAAAGGCCAGCGTCGCAGACACGCTTAAACCGGGCGGCGGATGGCTCGAGATTCGCGAACACTCCACCTATCACAACGACACGTTGACGGACCGACTTGCTCCCTAACGCGGTAGGTCGCAAGCTGCCCAGAAAAACCCGGCTGAGCCGGGTTTTTTGGTAAGCGAAAGAGTATAGGTACGAAAAAGGGGGGGTCAGTTCAGTCCTTCAACCAAGTACAGGTCCGCCAGGGTTCGATGGAATCCATACACAAACGTTTTCCCATCCGGCGTGACCAGTATCGGACCTATGGTAGCTACGCCGGCAGGATCGCCTGGCACAAGCTGCTTCCAGAGGGTCCTCTTTCCCGACGGCAAATCGAGGCGGTAGACTTTGGCGGGAACCTCTCCCGTTTGGTAGACGAAAAGCGCTTTACCGTCCTGCGCCCAGCTGGTTGGCAGATCACCAGCCTCGAGTCCTGGGATCGATCGAGGATCTCCATGACCAGAGGTCGGGTAAAGGTACCCCTTTAGGTCGGGGCCGATCGCGGCTACGATTTGGCCGTCAGGCGATATTGCGAATGAGGTGCCGTTCACCCCTTCCGGCGCGATCGGCAACGGCTTACCCCCGGCCGTATCCTGCAAATAGAGTCGCCCGCCGTGGCCTGGCTCGTTTCCAGAAAACACAAATTTCTTGCCGTCAGGCATCCAGCGGGCCCCGTTGTGGTTGATGGAATCGGTCGTTAGATACTGCGGCTCTCCTGCTTTGGTCGGGAGCAGACGGAATTGCGCCGGCGATCCTGGAATCTGAGCGATCACCCATTTCTGATCTGGCGACAGCGCCTCGGCCGATCCTTCTCCCAAACGCACGGCGGCGGATCCATCCGTGTTGCGAACGTATACGGAATAGGTCAGATCCTGAGTTTTGCCATATCGTGCTCCGCCACCCACACCTTCTTCGTCAAAAAGAACCGTCTTTCCGTCATTCGAAAGATCTGCGGGATAAGAGTAGTCCAGCCAGGAAAGATCATGCTCCTTGCCGCCCTCGATCGATGTACCCATCAATTCGCGCCGCCAACTGGCTCGTCCCAGGAGGATGCGGCCATCGTGGGAGATATCGAAAAGCATGAGTGTCCCGGGCATCCGGGCCACCAGCCGCTTTTGTCCCGAAAGATTTACCGCGGACAAATCGCGATCCAACCCACTTTCGGTCGCCGTGAACCAAACTTCGCGTCCATCCGCTGACCATGCCAAACCTTGAATGCTGTACCAGTCCCCGGAAAGTTTCTTCTTGTTTGCCAGGTTAGGTCAACAACGGCCACCGATCCGCTATCGTCTCCCGGAAGTGGGTGGTCGAGAAACGCGACCATATCGCCCTTGGGAGAAATTCGCGGGATGGCTGATCCAGCCCCCTGTTTCATAAAGCACTTTGCCGATGGGATATTCGAGGCGGTTGCGTCCACCCACATCGCGCACGACCGCGAGGTTGGTTCCATCTGGAGACCAATCCGCCCACTGCACATTCTCCAGAACCTCTCGCGGGGCGCCGCCTGCCAGAGGAGCGCTGGCCAGCGTGCCCACATTTACCCAGGTTCCGGTGCGATGGCTGTTGAGTGCGACGGCCATTTCGCCCGTCGGGGAAACCGCCAGCAACTGAGTGTGCTCGAGTCCAAGAGAACGCGATTCGGCGGCGCCGGGACGCGCGCTGAAGATCTCGACCGGATTGCCCTGCCACGCGGCGCTGTACAGGATGGTCTGCCCGTCGGAAGCAAATCGCGCCGAACGGATGTCGCCGCGCCGAAACGTGATCTCGTGATATCGAGGATTCGGCAGCGCAGCCCGCCAAAATGGTTTTCCGGCGAGCAATCCGGCTCCCGCTCCCAGCAGCAGCGCCGAGGCCGACCAGCGCGACGGTCAACTTGTTGTTCCGCCGCGCTGGTGCCGCCGCGTCGCGACGTGATGTCGCGACGGACGCTTGCGAAGCGGCGCTGACCCCGGCGCGGGCAGAATCGGTGTCGCGCTTCAGCCGCCTGAGATCAGCCCGAAGCTCACGCCGCAGTCTGGCAGCGTAATTCGCGATCCTTCTCCAGAGTCTTGTTGAGAATCGGCTCCAAGCTGCACCGGCAATCCCGGATTCAGTTGCGACGGGCGACGTAGGCACCTTATTCAGAATCGCTTCAAAGATGACGGCCGAGGTGGTTCCCGAAAAAGGCTGACGTCCCGTCGCCATCTCGTACAGCACCACGCCGAAAGAGAACAGATCGGTGCGCTGCATCCAGGGTCTCGCCGCGCGCCTGCTCCGGCGACATGTAGGCCACCGTTCCCATCGCGGTTCCCGGATTTGTAAGTTGATAGTCCGAAGGCCACCGCCGTGGCGGCCGTGGCCTCATCGGGATGGCGGCTTTGCGGCGTGAGCTTTGCCAGGCCGAAATCCAGGATCTTGGCTTGCCCGCGTTGCGTGATGAAAATATTCGCCGGCTTGATGTCGCGATGCACGATTCCGCTCGAATGAGCCGCGTCCAGCCCGTCGGAGATCTGAATTGCAATGTCGAGCAATTGATCGACTTTGAATGAACGCCCTTCGATCCGATGTTTGAGCGTCTCGCCCTTCCAGCAGTTCCATGGCGATGAAGGGAAGGCCCTCGTGAGTGTCAATCTCGTAGATGGTGCAGATGTGCGGGTGGTTCAGTGCCGAGGCCGCCCGAGCCTCGCGCTGAAAGCGTTCAACGGCTTGGGGATCGCGAGCGAAAGCCTTCTGGAAGGAACTTCAAGGCAACGAAACGGCCCAGCTTGGTGTCTTGAGCCTTGTAGACAACACCCATGCCTCCGCCGCCGAGTTGCTCCAGAACGTGATAGTGAGAGATGGTTCGGCCGATCAAAGTTAGGCGGCTCCTCGAACCGCCGATATTAGTGTTCCCGCGTTACGAAGTCAAAGACTCATGGCAACCTGCTGGCGTCGCCCACCCCGGTGGATCTACTGCCTCAGTCCCATCCAGCGCTCCGAAAGCACGATGGAATTACCGGGATTTTGCGGATCGAATCGCACCGAGGTCGGAAGCCCCAGACGGCACGAATGAAGATTGATGAGCTGGCGAAGATAAGTCACGTCCTGCGAGGCTTCGTAGGAAACGCCGGCCACGTCGTAGTGATAAATCAGAAATGTCGCGGGATGGTCGTTGGTGCCGGGCATTTCCTGCACGTCAATCACAGTGCCGTCGGTGATGCGTCCGATCCTGTCTAGCCATTCCCGCCGTTCCTTCTCCAATTCATCGGCCGTTTTGGGCTTGCGGCGCAGCAGGAAATAGGCAACGGTCAGGACAACCACTGCAGCCAGAATCAAAATGTATAGATGAATTGAGCTCATGAATTACGCAATCACTCGACTGATCGGAAAACGGCAGCGGCGCGGGATGCGTCGAGAAACAGCATAAAGCCTGAGCGATAATCCGGGAAGTCACAATGTAGGAGCGGCGTTCGCAGGCCGAGTGGTTATTTTGCCCAAAAACCGATACCCAGGACCATCCGAACCGGACGCTCACGCCATCATCTCGCGCCCCGCCTAGGCTACCGAATTTTTTAGCGTGCCGATGCCTTCGACGATTACTTCCATGACGTCTCCCGCTACAACCGGGCGCGACACCGCTCGGTGTGCCAGTGGGTATCAGGTCTCCCGGCAATAGCGTCATCACCTGAGAAATGTAGCGAATGATCACGTCAAGCGTGAAAATGAAATCGCGCGTGTTGCCCTGCTGGCGAACTGTTCCATTCACTCGGGTTTCAACGCCGATTCCCGCCCAGGGATCGATCTCTTCGGTGACCACCGGCCCTACCGGGCAAAAAGTGTCGAAGCCTTTGGCACGAGTCCATTGACCGTCCTTCTTTTGCAGATCCCGTGCAGTAACGTCGTTCACACAGGTGTAGCCGAGGATGTAGGGACGAACATCTTCGTCCTCACCCAGCCGGTAACACTTTTTCGCGATCACGACTCCGAGTTCGCCTTCGTAGTCTACGCGACTGGAGACTGGTGGCCGTCGAACCTCGCCGCCGGGAGCCAGCAAGGAAGACGGCGGCTTCAGAAAGATCAACGGCTCGGCTGGAACTTCATTGCCGAGTTCGGCGGCGTGATCTCGGTAGTTGCGTCCGACGCAAACGATCTTCGAAGGACGCACTGGAGCCAGCAGCGAGGCTTCCGCGAGCGCTAGATGATCCGTCCGCTTGGTTGGGACGTCTTCCAGACTTCCACTGCGTCTTCCGGTGCGCCGTTAGCAATAGACGGGTGATATGGTCGACGCCGGCGACAGATTCCACCAGTCCGTAACTCGCCTGATCCAGCAGCAGAAAACGGCAATATTTCATAGAACCTCAAACACTGAGCTACCAGCATCTCAGCGCGGCACACCGCCAGCAAAACTCTCCTATCCCTGCTTGCTGATCGCCGAGCGCTAACGGCTGAATGCTCATGGTACTTGCTCAGAGGCTTCTTCCGAATGCGCGCTTTCGTTATTGCGTTCATCTACCGCAGATACCGAATAGAAGTATTTCTTTCCGGGTTGAACATTTGTGTCGCGATAGGCTGGCGTCTTCACCAGATCGGAATTCATTTTTACCGGAGCGGCGCCAGCTTCGTGGCGAAAAACGTTGTAGCCCGCGAGATCAGGTTCCGTGTCCGGAGACCACACCACGTCAATGAATGCCGCTTGTCCGACTCCAGAGAATACCGCCTGCAAACCCGTGGGGACCGCCGGCGGGAAAATGTCGTGGGTAAAAACATCTACGAGTGGGGTGTCATCTCCTTCAACTTCGCCTTCTGATTTGCCCGGTCGCGACACTTCGCTGACCACCGTAGCAAAGTAGTCGTAATGTTTCTCCCACTCAAAAGTTTGATCGAGAAAGTCGGATTGATGACAATCCCCAAAATTCTCATCGCTGATTTTCGTTCCGCCCTTCTTGGGCGTTTGCTTAACCGCAGACTTTTCCCCCGATGCCGGAGGTTCTACCTCTCGTCGATAGATCCGCAGGCGGTATTGGAGGTTGGTGGCCGCCATTACCGGCTGACATGCCCACGAAAGCAGCACCCCATCGCTTTTCACTTCCGCGCTGAAATGCACTGGCGGCGGCATCGTCGAGGTCGCGAGGGACCTGCACCATGTTGGAAAGTCCGGCGGTCTTTCCATTTTCATTCAGGACGGAAACCGCGTACGTGAGTTCCCCGCTGGGATTTTCTGCCTGCAACTCCCGCGGCAACGTGTCAACATAGCTGGCCTGAATCTTCGGAGCCACGCGCTCCTTTCTTCACGTCGAATGCAGGGACAGGAAATTGTGTTGCCGGAATCTCCGCCGCCGGCGTTTTACATGCACCGATTTCGGATTGCAAGCTGCGACACACGCGCGTCGGGCCCGGATGACGGACAGTCTGGTGGTCAACCGTTCGCGCGGGCACCGTCCAGGCCAAGAAAACTTTGTCCCCTTTTCGTGCCGCACGCAAATCGGTAACCGGCCTGGCCAACTCCAGCGCTGGAGGGATCGGTACGCCTGGAGTGCCGCATGCAACCAGCCCGGCACTGCCCAAAACGCCTATCAGGAAATTACGGTTGAATCGCTTCATTTCCGATCTTAGCGCGGAACTAGAAGGGTATCAGAAGACGCTATGCCACCAATTCTTTCAGCGCTTCGCGGAACACACGAGTGTGCTGATCGACGTCCGACGGATCGGCCTGCGGCGACATCAGTGCCATATTGTGAAAAGGAGTGAGCAATATACCGCGGTTCATTGCGTAGAGATGCATGAACCGCTCGAGTTCGAAATCCATGGCCTGATGAGCCTCGCCGCCATTTCGCGGTGGCGTGGGAGAAAACTGATATTCGGCACGGCATCCCAATCGCGTGACGTGCCAGGGAACTCCGAATTCTGTGATCGCCTTCGCCACTCCGGCAGCCCAACGTTCCGCCGCGGGAATCATGCGCGCAAACGCGTCCTTCGTCAGCACCTTGCTCAATGTGGCTCGCATAGCGGCGAGCGAGAGCGCGTTGCCTGCGAGCGTTCCGCCAATGCCGCCAGTGTCGCAGTCTTCCAGGCTCTGGTTTTTTGCCACCGTGCTGGCCACGGCCTCAGTGAAACCGTAGGCCGCACCCGGAACCCCACCCGCGATCGCCTTACCGAAAATGAAGATGTCCGGGTCGAGATTTTCCGCCCGCGTGTATCCACCCGGCCCGGCACAAATTGTGTGCGTTTCGTCAATGATGAGCAGCGTCCCAAACTTGTCGGTTAGTTCGCGTAGAGTTTTGTGGTAGCCCGGGTCCGGATGCACAATGCCAACGTTGGTCATGACCGGCTCCGCCAAAACGCACGCCACATCGCCAGGCGCCAAAGCTTCCTCCAGAGCGGAAGCGTCATTGAACTCAACAACTTTTGTAGTGACCGTGGGATCGATTGGCGGACCAATGTTGCCCCGCCGAGATTGCGCGATACCACCTGTTAATGTGATAAAGCTCTCGTCCACCGTACCGTGATAGCACCAGTTAAAGACCAGAATTTTAGGACGCTGCGTTATCTGCCGCGCCAGCCGGATCGCGAAACGGTTGGCATCGGTTGCGGTTAGCGCAAATTGCCAAAAAGGTAATCCAAAGCGTTGCTGTAACTCTTCCGCCACGAAAATGGCATCTTCCGATGGCAACATTAATGTCATGCCGCGCTTGATCTGTTCCTCGACGGCCTTCACGGTAGCAAACGGCGAGTGCCCGGTCATGGCGCCGGTGTCGCCCAGGCAGAAGTCGATGTAGCGGAGCCCATCAACATCGTAAAACTGCGCTCCCTGGGCCTCGCGTACAAATGGCGGAAAAGCGCCCGCCCATTTGACCATCCAATTCATGGGAACGCCGCCCAGCAATGACTTGCCGGCGCGTTCAAATAGGGCCTTAGATTTGGGACGCTCGTTCACGAAGCGTTGCTGCTCGCGCTGCATGAGAGACTTCAGGCGCTGCCGGTCGACGGATTCCATGTTTTGGTTGTGAAAAGCATAGCAGAACGCGGCAACGTGTTCCTGAAGTTGATTATGTGGTAGCAGTGATTGCGATGTGAACCATTAGATCTTTCCTGATCCTGCAGGGAAGTCATCCGCTTCAAAGAAGGGAACAGGGCGAACTAGCGCGCGCCGCCAGCGATCGAAGGCACCAGCAGTACTTCATCACCGTCCTGGAATGCGTAGGCTTTCCCGCCCAGAAAGCGGATGTCCTCTTCGTTCACGTACACATTGAGAAAGCGCCGGATCTCGCCGGCCTCATCCCGCAGATGAGTCTTGAGATCAGGAAACTGCTGGTCAAGTGCGCTAAAAAGCTCTCCCAGATTTGCTGCGGAACAAGTGACGCGTGCATTCCCCGCAGTCAGCCGGCGCAGTGCCGTCGGAATCTGAACGGTGATGTTCATTTAGGCCCCCACCGTCTCCGGAACATCTTTCTCCGTGACACTCTTTTCCGAAGCATCTAGAGTTCTGGACATATATTTCTCGAACTCCACCAGCTTTGGAGCGATCGGCTCTTCGAGTTCGTACTTACCCGCAAGCGCATCGGTGGTCTTCAATCCATTGCCGGTGATGCAGAGCACGGTCGTTTCGTCGGGCGAGATACGCCCCTGAGCATAAAGTTTGCGCGCCGAGCCCACGGTCACGCCGCCAGCGGTCTCGGTGAAGATGCCTTCGGTTTCCGCCAGCAGCTGAATGCACTTCCACCAGTTCAGGATCGGAAACATCCTCCGACCAGCCGCCGCTCTTGGTGATCACCTTGATCGCGTAGTGCCCGTCCGCCGGATTTCCGATGGCCAGCGAACGCGCGATGGTCGTAGGCTTCTGCGGTTCGATATCGGCGTTGCCGGCTTTCACTGCGGTCGAAATCGGCGAGCATCCAGTCGCTTGCGCGCCGAAATACTTCACCGGCTTCGCTTCCACCAAGCCAAGCTGGACCAGTTCGTCGAATGCTTTCTTGATTTTGGTGATCAGCGATCCGCCCGCCATCGGACACACAACGTTGTCCGGCAGACCGCCAGCCCAGCTGTTCGGCGATTTCGTAGCCGACTGTCTTCGAACCTTCCGCGTAATACGGACGCAGGTTCACATTGACGAATCCCCAGTGATGCTCGTCGGCGATCTGCGAGCACAACCGGTTGACCTGGTCGTAACTTCCTGCGATGCGCACCAGCTTCGCGCCAAAAACCTGCGTGCCCAGAACTTTCGCAGGCTCGAGATCGGCGGGAATGAAAATCACGGCCTTGAATCCGTTGCGCGCGGCCTGCGCCGCGACCGCGTTGGCCAGATTTCCGGTCGAAGAGCAAGAGACGGTATCGAAGCCGAAACTGCGCGCCTGCGACAAAGCCACTGCGACGACGCGGTCCTTAAAGCTCAGGGAGGGCTGACAAACCGCGTCGTTCTTCAAATAGAGGTGCTTCGCGCCCAGCCTTCCGGCGAGTCGCGGCGCCTCCAGCAGCGGCGTGAAACCGGCGGGAACGGTGGGCCGATAATCCTGCGGCAGCGGCAGCAAGTCGGAATAGCGCCACATGCTGGCAGGACCTTGGGCAATTCGCTCGCGGGTAAACGTGGAGCGCACGGCATCGTAGTCGTAGAAAACTTCCAGCGGAGAGAAACAATCGTCGCAGATGGAACGGGGCTGATTTCCCCAGCTCTTGCCGCATTCCCGACAGCGTAATTCGTAGTGCGTCAGTTCGGAGGTCATTGTGCCACTCGCTTTGGAGCAGCCTGCGGGACGAGCCGTCTTGAAAAGTGCCCTGAAACGCGAAATCCTCTTTCCCTGAGAATGAGGAAAAGAGGAACGAGATGCTAAAAAGTCGGCACCCCGAATCTCATGTTCCCCCTTTGCAGGGCGAGAGTTGACACCGGGCGACCAGAAAATGATTCTGATCCGGTTGTCGTGGCTTCGTAGGGCTCGTCCCTCAGCCACTCTGCATGAAATCCAAGGTCTGCTCCGAAGAGCAAACTTGAGTTAAAGCCTACCGCGAGATAGAAGGTTCGTCAAGAGTGGGCTTAAATCTTGTCATACCACATTAGAAGTGTCCCCAGTTTGTCCACAATAGAAATGTCCCCTGGTTGTGGTTTCACCATAGCGAAGAAACAGTTGGTGTCATCATGTCCTGAAATCTTCTTTGCCGCCAGGGATGAGGTTTGGCGGGAGAAATACGACGACTCGATTTTGGGGATGGGGGCGCGGGGGAAGGGGCAGCGCCCCTTCCCTCGCTCCTCGATGTAGAAGCACGCTGGACTTCGCGAAACCGCAGGCTCTGCTCGCGATAGCGGATTTGGATCTGGCCCGCTTCATTTTCCCGCACCCGCACTCGGCTCCGACTCGGCGCCCAATGCTGGCTCTGTCGCTCCAGTTGCAACAGACGGTTCTTGTAACGCACTACCCAGTCCTCACTCACCACCCGCTCCTCCTCCAGCCAGAACACCTGGTCCAGTTGTCGCGCCGTGGGTCGGCGCCGGTGATAATCGGCCGCCTCCGCCGCCGGCCGTGCGTAGCGCCGGTTGTGCGCGGCGATATAGTGCTCCGCTAGATAGCGATTGGCAGCATCGTAGCTAGCCACCCCGGCCAGCCGCAGCTTCTTCACCAGCCGGTCCTGATGGGTGCCATGCACCCGTTCCACTCGCCCTTTGGCTTGCGGCGAACTGGCCGCAATAATCCGAATGCCCAGCTTCCCGCACATCCGCCCGAACTGGGTCACCGGCACTTGGCCCGCGCACTTTTCGGCTTCCGTCGCGGCTCGCACATACACATTCTTCCAGTCGGTGTACAGGGCCCGCGGAACCCCGTAGCGCCCGATCCACTCTCGCAACACACCCACCGCCGCCCAGATCGTCTCTTCCTGGGAAAACTGGCAAGACACGGTGCTGGTGGCGTCATCGACCATGTGCATCAGACATCCGCGCCGGCCGCGCTCTTCCAGCCACTCATGAAAACTGCCGTCCAACTGCACCAACTCGCCAAAATGCGCTTTTCGTTCCCGCCGCTGCCGATAGGGCTGGCGTCGCCGCGCTCTCCGCCACAACCCGGCCTCCCCCATCCAACGCCGCAGTGTCTCAGCATGCACTGCCAGTCCTTCTTCTTCGGCCAGATGTTCAGCGGCCAGCGTCGGTCCGAAATCGCCATAGCGGCTCGTCACCCGTTCCAGCACCGCCTGGCGAAATTTTTTCGGATGAGATCGGTTGGAGCTTTGCCCGCAGTTGCCATGCTGCAAGGCTTTCGCCCCTCCCTTTCGATAGCGCGCCCAGATGCGCTTGGCTTGCCGGTAACTCAGCTCCAGCAACTCTCCAGCTTCTCGCAATCGCAAGCTGCCCGCCTTCACTCGTCCCATCGCTTCCGCCCTACTCAGCTCCTTATTGCTCAACTCGCATCGCCCCAATCTGAGTCCCTCCTGTAGGAGGGACTCTAAATGGGGACATTTCAATGTGGTTTCAAGGGGACACTTTTAATGTGGTTCACAGAGTGGGCTTAAATCTTGTGGGCTTAAATCCAAGATTTGGCGTAGCCCCTGTGGTTGGCGCGGCGCACACCCAAGTGACAACTACCACTTCGTGGCGTTGAACCAACCCAGAACTCGAAGAGCGCGCAGCGTGTTCCAGCGGCTTGCCCTGCCAACATCCGTCTCCATCTGCAATGGAATATGTTCGGGATGAAGCAGGTTGAGCGGCCAGCGTCCGTTCTGGTGGCGGCGCTTAGTCACGATTTCGATGGCCTCACGGACGCGACCGTCGGGCTGGATCCCAGCATTCCGCAGATAATCGAGCCCGCGCAAGACGTCGTAGTGCCAAAACGTCGGGAACGAGAAGCGGAGCCAGCGTTTGTTGATGACTTCGCCGGTTCGAAACGAGCGGAACATGCGGCGCTCAAGCAGATAGCTTTCGGCCCGCTTGCGAGCCTTAGTAACGGCTGCCGATTTGCGCCCGGCTCGTTCGTATTCGAGGAGTCCTTCGAGCACGCAGATGGTGGTATGGAACGAGGAGCACCGGCTTTTGGGTGCTTCGCAGTTCCAGCCGCCATCTTCCCCGGCCGTTCGCCTAGGAGTCGATTGCCTAGTGTGTCGTTCGGTTCTTTGAAATACGCGCCGATGCCAAGGATTCTGCCGTTGATACAGGGCTCCGTTTCGCCCTCAAAGGAAAGGACGGTTGTTGAGCCGCTTAAACACCAGCCGCTTGTCAACGCGGTCGATCATTTTGCAGGCCCGCTTGCTGGCAGGATCAAGACCGAGGTCCATCAAGGCGACGAGACTGTAGAGGGCAATGAAGCAAAGGCCGGTCCTCCTTCGGCAAATCGTCTCTCCACCCGCGGGGGCCCCCGCCCAGTGGCCGGCGGGAGATTGGCAGGCGAGAAGTTGGGCTCCCCAGCCTTCGGTTGTGATGCGAGACCGCTCGGCTGCAATCGCGTTGGCGGCCTCACCGGTGAGGTCCCTCATCACCTGCCAACGGATAGCCGGGTCAGAATCGAGAAGCCATTTCAGATGCGAAGGCCGGGGTGCGTAATCCAGTAGGCGCATTCGTACGTTATAGCAAGTGGGGTGTAAGTTTTCACCCGTGGGCTGAGCCCCGTTCACCTTGGCGTCAGCGTGTGGGGGGCTATACTTCCTGCGGCGGAATCCGCAATGTCAGAGCAAGTATTCGGTCTCGGCGTAAATCAGGTGATGGCCAATACCGCCATCGCCAATGTTCTTATGGTGGTCCTGCTCACCGCAATCAATATCTATTACGCGGGGCACGCCAAGCGCCAGGCCGACGCCGCTAAGGCCCAAGTTGACGCTTCAACCGACAGTCAGAAATTGCTGCGGAAAGCCTTCGCCCTTTTGCGCAAGCAGATGGACCAGCAACACCGCACGGACATCGCCGCCGTCACCCTGCAGTTGAAAGTTGCGATTCACGTCATCGAAGACTGGCTCAAGCGAATCAGCTTCCTGACAGCACCCGCAGTTGCCGGACTAAAGTACTCAGCATTCTGCCTGCCGAT
>CAVPME010000016.1:0-218678 GCA_963706335.1 Terriglobia bacterium | reverse complement strand
AAACTTACGATGAACAGACTGATCCGCGTTATGGTGCTGCACGCTTGTGGATCGACAAGATCATCGACCCGGTCGAGACACGAGATGCGATTACGCTGGCGCTCGAAGCAGCGGCGCTCAATCCCGATGTACCGGAGTTTAAGGTTGGGGTGCTGCAAACTTGACGACCGTGGCACGGATTTCGGGATGTTCACGGATCGGATATTCATGGATCCAGGGCCGCTTGGTCTTAAAGAATCATCGGTGGTATATCCCTTTGATTCGTGGTCCGATTTTCTATGCCTGATTCTGTAAAACTCATCGAATGTCCGCGTGACGCCTGGCAGGGGCTGAAGGGCCAGATTCCCGCCTACATCAAGACCGATTACCTGAAGGCTTTGATCAGTGCCGGTTTTAAGCATATTGATGCGGTGTCGTTCGTCTCCCCTAAGGCTGTCCCGCAGATGGCGGACTCGGAGGCGGTGCTGAAGGAACTCGATCCCCCGACGACGTCGAAATCATCGGAATTGTGGTCAACGAAAAAGGTGCGCAGAGAGCAATCGCTACTGGGGCTGTGCAGACGCTCGGCTTTCCCTATCTCGGTCTCGCCAACTTTCCTGCAGAACAATCAGCACCAGACCTTACGAAGATTCTATCGACGAACTGGAGAAGGTATAGAACAAAGGCCAGGAGGCTGGTCTCGACATAGTCGTTTATATGTCAATGGCTTTCGGCAATCCATATGGCGACCCGTGGAATATCGGCGAAGTGGTGGATGCAGTCGAACTACTCGAAGCAGAAGGCGTTCGCACGATCTCGCTGGCTGACACCGTGGGCATGGCCGGGCCGGCGCAGATTCGCGAATTGTTTGAGGCGATGAATTCGAAGTACGAGTATCTCGAAATTGGATTGCATCTGCATAGCCGACCGGAGCAAGCCAGCGGAAAAGATACTGGCCGCGTATGACGCAGGTTGCCGACGGTTTGATTCCGCGCTTGGCGGATTGGGAGGATGTCCATTCGCACAAGATGCATTGGTGGGAAATATTGCAACCGAAAAGGTCGTGGAGGCCCTGCAGCAAAGGGGAGCAGGAGTTGCCCTCGCTGAAGCCTCTGGACGTTTTGCTGCGAGTGACAACGAGATTGGAGCACGGTATACAGCGTCTTCAGCAGCCGACTGAAGAGTAGGATCACCAGAGCATTATCGAACTTCATGGCTTACACGACCATTAAGCTTACGTACGAGTCCGGCGTCGCTACCATCACACTCAATCGTCCGGACAAGCGCAATGCGGTCAGCTTTGCGCTGGTCGACGAACTCATGACCGCGCTCGACGAAATCGAACGGTCTTCTGCCCAGGTGGTGATACTTACCGGCGAGGGAAAGGCATTTTGTGCGGGACTGGATCTTGACGAGCTCAAAGTCCTGCTGGGAAAGACACCAGAGGAGAACATCGCAAGACTCGTCGCGTATGGCTCAGACTTTCAGACGGATCTACGACTTTCCAATGCCGACCATCGCCGCCGTCAATGGCGCAGCCATCGCGGGCGGGACGGGATTTGCCACAATGTGCGACTTCACTCTCGCGGTACCTGAGGCGAAGTTCGGCTACACCGAAGTACGCATCGGATTCGTGCCCGCCATCGTTTCTTCGATGCTGGTGTGGCAAGTGGGACATAAGATTGCGCGCGACCTGCTTTTGACAGGACGGCTGTTCGATGCCGCCGAGGCGCATCGTCTACGGTCTGGTTAACGAAGTGGTGGAACCGGCGCGACTGATGGAACGAGCGAGAGAGTTGGCAGCGCAGCTGATGGAAAATAGTCCCTCGTCGATGCGATCGACCAAGCAACTGATCAACGGCTACATTGCTGAACAACTGGACCATCAGATCACCTCAGGCAGTACGAAGACAATGCGCGGATTCGGACGACGGCCGACTTTCGCGAAGGCATCGCGTCGTTTCTCGAAAAACGCAAACCGCGCTGGAGTGGAAAGTGAACGCGGCAAAACGTTCGCGACGGCGCGGTCAGTGAAAGCCGAGTGCGAGTGCGCTACGCCGAGACCGATCAGATGGGTGTGGTCTATCACTGCGAATCATTTCATCTGGTTCGAAATCGGACGCGTCGATTTCATGCGCCAGCTTGGGCTTCACCTATCGCGACATGGAACGCGATCACGGATGCTTCATCCCGGTAGTCGACGCGCGCTGCCGCTACAAGGCTCCGGCGCGGTATGACGACGAAATCATTGTGCGCACCCATTTGAAAAATGTGCGTGATTCGGTGATTCATTTTGGATACGAACTGGTGCGAGCAGATGACGAACTGCTTGCCGAAGGCGAGACCACGCACATGATTCTCGACGCGAAAATGAAGGTTGTGTCACTGCCGGCGAATATTTTGAAAGTATTTCCGGGAAGCTGCAGGTAAATCATGAATCGACTCTCAGTGCTAGCGGTGTACGAATGAAATCGCGAGCGAAAGCCGAAGACTCTCTTGAACGCTCTTCACATTAACGGAAACGATCTCACGCTCGAAGAGGTGCGCGAAGTTGCGGCCGAGCGACGCCCTGTGCTGCTTCGTGGCCGATGCGCGCGACGCGGTCGACCGGGCACGCGCCGTGGTCGATACGCTGGTCGCTGAGAATCAGATTTCGTACGCGATCACTACCGGCGTCGGCAAGTTAAGCGACGTCCGCATCGCGGGCGATCAGATTCGCGAACTTCAGGTCAATCTGATGCGCTCGCATGCGGTCGGCGTTGGCGAGCCGCTTTCCATCGCGGAAACGCGCGCCATGATGTTGCTGCGAGCGAATTCCCTTTCCAAGGGTCATTCCGGGCGTGCGCGGCGCGGTCATCGACACGATTTGCGAAATGCTGAATCGCGGCGTTACGCCGATGGTGCCGTCGCAAGGCAGCGTGGGCGCCAGTGGCGATCTCGCTCCTCTGGCTCATTTGGCGCTGGCTGCTCATCGGCGAAGGCGAATGTCTGGACGAAAAAGGCGCACGCGTTCCCGCCGCCGATGCCATGCGACGCGCGCAGATCAAGCCGCTGGTGCTGGAGGCCAAGGAAGCGGTCTCGCTGATCAATGGCACGCAGGCGATGCTGGCGGTGGGTGATTCTTGCGCTGCTGGCGGCGGAGATACTGTCGATTCCGCCGACGTGATTGGAGCGATCGCGGTTGATGCGTTGCGAGGAACCGATGTTGCGTTCGATGAGCGTATTCATCACGCGCGTCCGCACAGCGGACAAATCAAGACCGCCGCGAATCTGCGCAAGATGCTCGAAGGCAGCCAGCTACGCGAGTCGCATCGCGATTGCGGACGCGTGCAGGACGCCTACTCGCTGCGCTGCATGCCGCAGGTACACGGCGCGGTGCGCGATACGCTGGCGCATTGCCGCGAAGTGATGGAGATCGAAGTCAATTCGGCCGTCGATAATCCGCTCGTGTTTATCAAGAGTCCGGTAGGCCCTGTGGCGTCCGTGCGTTCAACTGAACGGAGGTCAACAGGTTTAGAGGCCGACGTGATTTCGGGCGGAAATTTTCACGGCCAGCCGGTTGCGTTTGCTCTTGATTTCCTTGGTATAGCTCTCAGTGCGCTGGCTGGAATTTCAGAACGGCGATTGGAGCGGATGGTCAATCCTGCACTGAGCGAAGGTTTGCCGCCATTTCTGGCGGCGGGAGCGGGTCTGAATTCCGGATTCATGATGCCGCAGGTGGCAGCGGCATCGCTGGTCAGCGAAAACAAGGTGCTGTCTCATCCTGCGTCAGTGGATTCAATCACCACTTCCGGGAACAAGGAAGATTATGTTTCCATGGGAATGACCGCCGCAATAAAGCTGAAAAAGATCGTCGAGAACACGCGTAACGCGATGGCGATTGAAGCCATGGCTGCGGCTCAGGCGCTGGATTTTCTGGCGCCGCTGAAGACGTCCAAGCGAGGGCAAGCGGCGCACGCCGCCATACGTACGGTGTGCGCAACCATGGATAAAGATCGCGCGATGTATCAGGACTTCGCTCGGATCTCCGACCTGATCGCAAGTGGCAAGATCGCAGCCGCTCTCCGGTAGAGGAAGGAACGCCCTCCCGACGCCAGCCTAACGCCCGCGGCGCCAACTTCTTGTCAGGACTTCCTTGTCAGTTTCTCAGCCTTAGTGCGGATGAAGGCGTAATTCAGCGCTGGTAAGGAGTTGAATTTTGCCGCATTGCCGTAAAATTCTTGTGCTTTGGTGTGGTCACCCTTGCCATCGTAGGCTTGGCCTAATCGGTAAAGATTTCGCGGATCCTGCAAATTGGATTGCTGAAGTTCCGAGATCGATTTGTCGTAATCCTTCTGCGCTAAAGCAATCCTTCCCGCCAGTTCGTGCGACAGCTTGACCTGGGCCGGATTCTTAGAGGCTTCCGCGCCTTTGCGAAATTCTTCCGCATGAGCATTCGCCGCGGCGTAATCTTTTTTTCCCATGGCCAGCGCGCTCAGGTTGAAATGATGCAGTAGCAGCGCGTTGTCTTTGATTTCCTTCGACAGGTCTGAGTCTGCGACGTACTTTAGCGAACGGTCGAAAGTTTTACCCGCCTCATCGTACTTTTGCATCTCAGCCAAGATGTTGCCCTTGGCCTGGAGATCGGCGGCCATGGCTGCCGCGTCGTTTTTCTTTTCCGCAACGGCGAATTCCTTGTCCATTTGTTGCAGCGCTTTGTCCAGCTTGCCGCTATCGGCTGCGACGACTGCCAGACCGAACAATGCGGTTCGAAGCTCACCGTCATTGCGAGCCTGATCCGCCATCTTTCCCAACTCGGCTTCCGCTTCCTGCGGCTTCCCCTGGTAAGTGAGGTCTGCCGAAATTCCAAAGTGTGAAGGGACGAAATGCGGATCGATCGACAGCGCTTTGCGATATTGCGTGATCGAGTCGTCGAACTTCCCCATCTTCAAGAGGAGTTCGGCGTAGGAGTCATACGGATTGGGATCGTTAGGAATCAGCTCGACATATTTCTTGAAAGCCTGCTCAGCATTGGAATAGTCCTGCTGTTGCCGGTATGCATACCCAAGAATGTTGAAAGCGGGAGAATAGTCGGGAGCGAGCTCTGTGGCTTTCTTGTAATGCTCGATGGCAGGAGCATAATCCTGCTGTCCAAAAAAGTAATTGCCCAGCACAAACTGAGCTCGCTCGTCGTTCGGATAAGCTGCAACAAGTTTGTCCAGGTGGTCTTTCTGCTTTGCGACGTCCCCATTCGCGCCGGCTTGATTGGCAAGGATGAAGAGCCTTTCGCCGTCGGAAGTCTTGTCTGCAAGACTGACCGCTTTGTTCAGATGCTCAAAGAATTCCTTGGCTGTGGGAGAATTATTTGCGCGAGCAAGCTCGGCGGTGGCGAAGTCTGGATCAAGCGCGATTGCCTTATCGAAATGTTGCAGAGACTCCTGGCCCAACAGCTTTTCGGACAGGTCGCGGCCCTGCAAATATTCTTTCCTGGCATCCTCTGATTTCGTTGTAATCGGGACTTTCCCGGTGGCCGCAGGAGCAGAAGTGGAACCGGTCTTGGCATTGTCACAGGCTGCCAGTGTGAGAGCGAGAATTGCAACAAGAGCTAAAGACCCGGATTTGGTCGAGCACATAGGCTGTCTCCTGGCGAGTGCTTGTGAACATGAGCATTAACTCCCTCAGGACCCACGCCCACAAGAAGTGTGAATCTGAAACTCCGTCTGCCGTGTTTCTAGACGTAAAGTTGCAGTTCTGGATAGCAGGGACGTCGAATAAGTCTGAGTTTTTAGGACTTTTGCCCCACATAACACTCTACACGTGATTCGCGGACTTCATGCTGGGATCGGTTATTTCTGGATACCCCTGCTTTTCTACGGGAACAAGAGTGGACGCCCTCGTCTCCATTTTGCCTAGAGCTCTGCACTTCCATCCAGACCCAATTCTTTGGCGATTCCTTTCAACGCCTCGATACAGAATGCGACGTGCTCATCGAGGTCAACGCCTAAATCGGCAGCGCCGTTGACGATGTCTTCGCGTTTTACGCTGCGGGCGAAAGCTTTGTCTTTCATCTTCTTCCGGACGGACTTAGCCTCAACTTCGTTCAGTGACTTACCCGGCTTGACCAAGGCGCACGCGGTGATGAATCCGGCAAGTTCGTCGCAGGCGAAAAGCGCCTTTTCCATCTGGCTGTCGCGGGAGACTCCGGAATATTCGGCGTGCGACATGATGGCGCGACGGATTTCGTCAGAGTAACCGCGTTCCTTCAAGATTTCGTTGCCCTTGTAAGGGTGGTCGTCCAGGCTGGGATATTTTTCATAATCGAAGTCGTGCAACAGCCCGACTACGCCCCACAACTGCTCATCCGCCGCACCGGAATCGGCGGAGCCGGCAGAAAATTTGCGGGCATAAGCGCGCATACACGCTTCCACCGCCAGTGCATGTTTACGCAAACTTTCAGATTGCGTGAACTCAGTTAGTAACCCCCACGCTTGTTCTCTATCGTTCATGGTTTCGTACCTGTTTTCTCCGTTTTTTCTCCAGCTAATTTTGCTTTTCGTTCGATGTGCTTTGTGTTTAACCCCGGATTGTTCTTGACATCCACAGGTGTTGTACCGCAAATTACGCTGCAGGTTGGAACGAGAATGTTCTGCTTCTGTTTTCGTTCCGGAGACGCCCCCGCTCTGGCACCTCCCACACCTAGATGGCCACTACCCTTGCACCTGTAGATTCAAGGGAAGTCGTTCGTTGTGATCACTGCCTGCTGGTCCAATTTCGTACTTCCAACGATCTTTGCCGCCGCTGTCGCGCTTCTTTAGACGAAGAGGAGCCAGAAATTGTAATGGCTCCGCCACCGCCAACGGTGATGCCATCGAATGGCAATGGCCGCGGTCACTTGAACCTGGCAAGTTCCATTCGCTCTCTGCGCCTCCGGAATGGGCTGAGCCAGCGTCAACTTGCGGCGCGTATGTCCGTGCCGCGGACCTACGTCTCGAAGATCGAAAACGAGAAGGCTACTCCGACCCTTTCCTCATTGGAACGGCTGGCGCGCGCGCTGGAAGTGACCGTGCCTGACCTACTTTCCGGCGGCGAACGTAACCGCCAGGAAGAAATCGGCGAGTTGATGAAGGATCAGTTTATCGCGGAACTGTTGCCCTTCATTTCTCAATTGAACGGAATGCAGCTGTCCAGCGTTCTGGCCCAGGTCAGAGACTTGACCATGCGTCCGCGACGCACTGCGTAGACGGAAGTAGGAGCGAGTGTCCGCGCTGGCGCAAGACTGTTGCATCTGGATGGCCGACATCCGAGGCGCTGACGCTCGTCCCAAAAATCTAAATACTCAAGTTTATCCGGGCAACCACCAACCAATAAGCCGGCGCCGAAAGGTTCCGGCTTTTTGTTTTGGTACAGGAAGTATGTTCAGGCAACAAAATCTTCACTGGGAGGGGGCAGGACGTGCGGAGGAAGGCGATCCGTAACGGTGGCCAGCTCCGCCAGCTTCTCGGCCAGCGCGTCTGTCAATGACCCCGGCTGGTAGCGCCAGCGAAAGTTGCCACTAGAGACGCTAGGCGTGTTCAGACGGGCTTCACTGCCCGCCCCCAGCACATCTTGCAGCGGAACCACGGAAAGGCTGGCAACCGATTCCTGCGCCAACCGGATGAAGGCCCAATGGATGCCGTCGTCACAATTGCCGACGTAAGTCTGAATCGCCCGGCGTTCAGTCGGTGTTGTGCCAGACGTCCACCATCCTAACGTGGTGTCATTGTCGTGGGTGCCGGTATAAATGACCCGGTCCGGGGTGAGCCGGTGCGGCAAATAAATGTGGGCGCCCAGGTCACCGAAACCGAATTGCAGCACGGCGATTCCGGGAATCTGGTGCCGCTCGCGTAAGGCATGCACCTCGGGAGTGATGTAGCCGAGATCTTCGGCGAAGAATGGCAGTCCGCCCAACGCTTCGCGAAGTTTATTGAAGAGCTCATCCTTCGGGCCGTCAACCCAGCGTCCGTTAGCCGCCGTGAGATCGGCGGCCGGAATTTCCCAGAACTGCTCGAATCCGCGAAAATGATCGAGGCGGATGTAGTCGCAAGTCTGAGTCGCCCAACGTAGCCGATCGATCCACCAGTCGTAGCCTTGCGCCCTCATCGCGTTCCAGTCGTACAGAGGGCTTCCCCACCGTTGGCCGGTGGCACTGAACGCATCGGGCGGAACTCCGGAGACAGCTTCCGGTTCGAAATCGTCACTTCTAAGTCGAAACAGTTCCCGGTGAGACCAAACGTCAGCGCTGTCGTGATCTACGAAAATCGCAATATCGCCTACGATGCGGATGGAGCGCTGCGCACAATAAAGCCTCAGCGCGCGCCACTGCTCGAAGAAGAAAAACTGGGTGACGCGGCGTAGATTGACCTCAGAAGCCAATTCCCTGCGCACGCCTTCAATCGCCGCAGGCTGCCGGCTGGCGAGTTCACGAGGCCACTCTTTCCAACAACGTCGCGAATACCGTTCCCGCAAAACATCGAAAAGAACAAAATCCTCCAGCCACCACGAATTCGTACGACAGAAGCTCTCGAAGCGACCGCGTGCATTAGCCGGAGCCTTCCGCAGAAAGGTGCCAGCGGCTGCGGCAATCAGGGGCAGCTTATTCTGGTAAACATCCTCGTAATCGATGTGCCCGATTTCCCGGTTAGCCGCGGCCACTGCCAATGACTCTACCCAGCCGCGCTCTGCGAGACGTTCGAGGCTGATCAACATAGGATTCCCGGCAAAGGCCGAGGTAGAAGAATAGGGAGAGTTCCCATTTGCCGGAGGTCCCAGCGGGAGCACCTGCCAAAGACCCTGCCGAGCGGCGGCAAGAAAGTCTATGAATTCATAGGCAGCAGGGCCGAAATCCCCTATACCACCGCGAGACGGAAGGGAAGATGGGTGCAAAAGGATACCGGTAGCGCGGGGAAATACCATCGTTCTGAACTAATCCGATGCTACCAGCAATCGGAGAATTGGGCGTGTGCGTGTCTTTACTCTCCCTGTTCCTGAGCCTGCGCGCGGGTAAGATTTTTCATCTCGTCCTGATTGATTTTAATCTTTCCGGCCTTTTCCAACTGGGCCCGCAGATTGGTGAGAAACAGACCGAACATTTCCTGCTGCTTGTTCAAGAGAAGTGAATCCCTCACCTGATCCTTTTTAGCCTCGAACTCCTCTGGGGAGGGCTCTTGCCGATCCAGGATCGACAGCACGATGCCGGTGTTTCCATTGGTGATCGGTCCGCTGATTTCCCCCTGTTTCATGGAGAACGCCACCGAGGCTCCGCCAGACATCGAACCAATGTCGGGAACCTGGCCGTCGGGCTGAACCAGTTCGCTGGTCTTGATCACCGCTCCAGCTTCCTTGGCCGCTTTCTTCAAATCGTGCTCAGCCTTGGCGCGATCGGCAAGCTCCTGCGTCTTTTGCGAAAGCAAAGCCGCCACCCGTTCGTTCTTGAATTCACTCTCTACCCGGCTGCGAATTTCTTCGAAAGTCGGCGTGGCTGCTGGCTTGATGGCGTCGACTTCAAAAACGGCATACCCCTGGGGCAATTGGACCTGATCAGGAGGAGCTTTTTCCGCCTGGCCGAAGACCGCACTCATGAACTGCGGCGAGTTACCAATACCCGGCAAATTGTCAGTGCGACTGAAGAAATCGGTGTTTACGACCTGAAGGCCTTTGGCCGCCGCGGCTTTCTCCAGTCCCTGGGTGCGGGCTTGTCCCAATAATGCGTTCACCTGATTGGTGACAGCGAGGGCCGCCTTTTGTTGCTTGATACTCTCTTCGATCTGATCCTTGACTTCGTCCAGTGTCTTAACGTGTGCAGCTTGCTTGTCGTCGACACGGATGATGTGGAAGCCATAGCTGCTCTGTACAAGATCGCTGATCGAGCCCTTGGGAAGGGAGAATGCCGCTTTTTCAAACTCGGGAACAGTGCGCCCTCTGCCAATGAATCCCAGGGAGCCGCCGTTCTTTCCGCTGCCCGGATCTTCAGAGTATTTTTTGGCCAGCTCAGCGAAGTTCCCTCCCGCCTTAACCTGCTTCAGCACGTCTTCAGCCTTCTTGCGAGCCTCTTCCACTCCTTTGGGATCGACCTTCCCATCCGGACCGGGGAGCGGAGTCTTGATCAGAATATGACTCACGCTGACCTGCTCCGGCATCCGGTAATCGTCCCTGTGCTGGTCGTAGTAGCTCTGAAGTTCCTGGTGAGAAACTGACGTGCCTGCCTCAACCTTTGCCGTATCCAATACCACATAGCGAACTTTGCGCTTTTCCGGAATCGAATTGTTGTAACTCGCCTTATTGCGCTCGTAGAACGCTTTCAACTCCGCCTCAGTGGGTTGAATCTGCTTCAGCAGATCGTCCTTGCGGAGCACGGCATAATCGAATTTCACCTTGACGTTCTGCTTCTCGAATTCCTGCCGCACTTCCGTGTCCGAAACAAGGACGCTGCCCGTAATCAGGTTGCGGAACTTGTCCAGCAAGATGTCATTCTTGATGGATTGTTCGAACACCGGAACGCTGAGATCTGCGTTCTGCAAAATGTTCTGGTATTGCTGTTGCCCAACAAAGTTGCCGCCGGGAAAAAACGTGGCGGAGTAACGCCCGTGCTGCAATTCATCACGAAGTTCATCGTCTGAAACTCGCAAACCTACGCGTTGCGCTTCGGCGATGATGGCCTGCCGGCTGATCAGATTCTGGGCGGCTCGCTGGGCGAAATATGGCAGCAACATGCTTGCCTGTTCGCCACCTTGGGGAAATTGCTGGCGCAGCATCTGACGGGCCTCGCGCTGCACTTCAACCGCGGTGACCGGCTCACCGGCTACATTCGCCACGACGCCTTGTCCCGGGGTTCCGATGCCGATCACATCCGACCCCAAGCCGCCGGGAATCAGCGTAATTGCCATGGCGGCGCAGATAATCGTCAACAGGCCTCCAAGAACCACTTTCTTGATAGGGCCAGGGGTTTGCAAAAATCGGATCATTTTCTAATCACTCCAGAAGGTAAGGCGGAATTCCTCATTATAGACTACGTACTGTGCGGATCATGTGGGCGCGACTCGCCGCTGGTGCCGGCGACAACCTAGTGGGACACCCGAGATACGGGCAGAGTCGCACGAGCGGGACCCGATCGCCCACCGCACAAAATCAGCCATTGAAACGTGTTAATACGACGTGTTATTAAGCTAGAGCCGTCCTGCGGAACCCGGTACCGAATCCGATACAACGGAGCGCCCTTGAAAAACTTTGCCGAAGTCAAAAATCTTTTGCCGACGACGAATAAGAACCTTCTTTTGTGCGCGGCTTTGCTGTCGGTTTCTACCCTGATGTTTTCGCAGGAACCTAAACCCGGGCATCCCCACACCGAACCGACACTTTCACTGCGCGAGGGATGGAATCTGCAATCGTCTGGCAAAGTGGACGAAAAGGGCGAGATTCTTTCCAGCCTGACTTTTAAGCCCAAGGATTGGTACACCGTGACTGTCCCCACCACGGTGGTCGCGGCGTTAGTTGAACACAAAGTCTATCCCGACCCTGGCTTCGCAATGAATTTGCGGTCGCTGCCAGGCGTTACCTATCCCATCGGCTCGAATTTTTCCAACATCGCAATGCAACAGGACAGTCCTTTCATCATTCCGTGGTGGTACCGAAAGGAGTTTGTTCTACCTGCAAACTTCAAGGGAAAAAGCATCTGGCTGAATTTTGGCGGGATCAATTATCGAGCCAACATCTGGCTGAATGGTAAGCAGATCGCAAAGTCTGACGATGTCGCCGGGGCATGGCGCACCTATGAGTTCAATATTACCAACACTGCCATCGTGGGTAAGCCAAACGTACTGGCAGTTCAGGTGTTCTCTCCGACCGAAAACGATCTAGCCATCACATTTGTCGACTGGAACCCCGCGCCTCCTGATAGAAACATGGGCCTGTGGCGCGATGTTGAGATCACGACGAGCGGTCCCGTAGCACTGCGTTATCCCACCGTCCTCTCAAAGGTGGACCCGCCGTCGAACGACAAGGCCCAGCTTACCGTCACCGCACTGCTGAAGAATGCGACCAACTTTCCGGTAAAGGGCACTTTAAAGGGGAGGATTGAGAAGATCGATTTTGCACAGGAAGTTCAACTCGGACCGGGAGAATCGAAGGACGTCCTCTTCACGCCGGAACAGTTCTCGCAACTTAGCATCGAACACCCGCGATTGTGGTGGCCGCTGCAAATGGGCAGACCTGAACTTTACAACTTGAGTCTAGAGTTCGATGTTGACGGTAAAGCTTCCGATCAATCGGAAAGCAGGTTTGGAATTCGCGAAATCAAGTCTGAAGTGCTCTCAGCGAATCGCCGTCTATTTTCCGTCAACGGCAGAAACATCCTGATTCGTGGCGGCGGCTGGTCTTCTGACATGATGCTGCGGGAAAATTCGCGACGTCTGCGAGATCAGTTTCGCTACGTGCAAGACATAGGGTTGAACACTATTCGATTGGAAGGCAAGCTGGAGACGAAGGAATTCTTCGACCTCGCGGACGAGAGAGGCATTCTCGTTCTTGCCGGCTGGTGCTGCTGCGATCACTGGGAGCATTGGCCAACTTGGAAACCACAGGATTTCAGTATCGCCGAGCAATCACTGCGCGATCAGATGTATCGTCTGCGTAGTCATCCCAGCCTGGTGGCCTGGATGAATGGGAGCGACAATCCGCCACCGCCTGACGTCGAGCAGACTTATCTGAAAGTAGAAAAGGAACTGCTCTGGCCGAATCCCGTCATCTCCTCTGCCACGGCAAAACTCGCTGGCTACTCGGGCGAAAGCGGCGTGAAGATGACCGGGCCCTATGAATATGTCGCTCCTTCCTATTGGCAAACCGATAAGACCGACTCAAATCGCCAGTGCAACCAGGGCGGATGCGGAGGAGCCTACGGCTTCAACACTGAAACCAGCATGGGACCAGCGGTGCCGCCTATTGAAAGCATTCGCGCCATGGTCGGCAAAGACCACCTCTGGCCCATTGACGACACGTGGAACTATCACGCTGGCGGTGGCGCGTTCAAAGATATCCATGTCTTCACCGACGCGCTAAACGCCCGCTTCGGGCCAGCCACCGGCGTGGACGACTATGCCGTGAAGGCGCAGCTGCAAACCTACGAAGGCGTACGAGCGATGTACGAGGCCTACAGCCGGAACAAATACGTATCGACGGGGGTGATCCAGTGGATGCTGAACAACGCCTGGCCATCGATGATCTGGCACTTGTATGACTTCTACCTGCGTCCCGGCGGAGGCTACTTCGGGGCGAAGAAGTCGATGGAGGTACTACACCCCCTCTATGGCTACGACGATCACTCGATCTGGCTGGTGAGCAGTCAGTACGTAGATGCCAAGGGATTGAAGCTGAGTACTAAGGTCTTCAACCTCGATATGAGTGAGAAGTTTTCGCAACAGACTGACCTGGATGCCGCGGCCGACAGTACCAACAAAGTTCTGACTTTGCCTGAGATCGCAGGACTTAGCCCGACGTACTTCCTGGCTTTGCGCCTGGAAGACGCCGGCGGCAAGCTCGTGGGTTCGAATTTTTACTGGCTTTCCGACAAGCCGGAGACGCTCGATTGGGAAAAATCGAACTGGTACACCACGCCAACTTCTTCGTACGCCGACTACACTGCGCTGGCTCAATTACCCAAGGTCAAACTGAACGTGGCGAATCACACCGACCGCAAGGGCAGTGGCAGTGATGAAGAAGCAATTACTCACGTGATCCTGCAGAACCCCAGCAAGAGCCTGGCATTCTTTGTCCGATTAAAAGTGGATAAAGGCAAGGGCGGAGACGAAATCCTTCCAGTCCTATGGCAGGACAATTACATTTCCCTGCTGCCGGGGGAGAGGCGCGAAATCACCGCAACTTATCGGGCGCAGGAGCTTGGAGCGGCACAGGCTTCAGTGGAAGTCAGCGGATGGAATGTGGAGTGAAAGGAATGGAGCAATTGAGTAGTTGGGGTATTTGGTGACTTAGCGATTTTACGAGTGGGTGATTCGGCGAAGGCAGGGCTCGGCGTTATTTTTTGTCGGTTGTGCGTCGCAACTCGCGTATGGTTCGCCTGCACCCTGAGTCCTCAATCAGCTGAGCCAGCCGCTTCAGTCGCGTTTCCTCTCTTTTTGCGCTGATCACCCACCAAGCGGCTGTCCTCTGATACCAGGGCGGCTGAACCTGGAAGAAATCCCAGGCTTGCTTGTTCGTGCGAAACTGTTTTTCGTAAGTGCCGCCTAGCTTTGCCCCTTTTCGTTGCTCATAGGCGTAAATCTCTGACCGATTACCGGTGCGCTTTTCGAAGGCTTGAACGCCCGCGGGTCGCATGAGTCCTTGCTTTGTCAATTCGCTGACGCGCCTGATGATTTACCGAACTCCAAACGCTTCGCGGACGGCGTGGCGTAAAGCGAATCACGTAGCTGCTGTCACCGAGAGACTTGCGCACGCCGTCGATCCAGCCAAAACAAAGAGCGCCGTCCACCGCCTCCGGCCAGGTGATGCTGGGCTTGCCTGAAGCCTTTTTGTGAAAGCCTACCCAAAGCTCCTGACGAACTTTCGTGGTGCTCCTCAAGCCAGGCATGCCACTCGGGCGGCGAGGAAAATAATGTGGGTTTTAGGGTCCGTACATTTTCAACCCTGAGTGGAACGGGCGCACTGCGATCCTTCCCAGCCAATTTCTCAGGCGCCTTCTCAGCTTTCTTCCGGGGGGACATCGAAATTCACCAGTTCAGCCTGAAAGCCTCTCGTCTTCCAGGCGCCGTATGCGATGCCAGCAATCATCCAGATGGAGCCTACGATCATCGCCATCTTCGAAAGGTGAATCCAGATGAAGAGGCAAATCAGAAAGCCCAGCACCGGCGGAATCAGTTGTCCGATACTTCGATCTTCGCCGCGGATGAAATAGTGGGTAAGCGCTGCTATGTTGACGCCCATGAATGCGATCAGCGCTCCGAAGTTAAGCAGTTCAGCACCGACATCGTAGGTGATGAGAAACGCGCCGACAAGCGCAATCACCCCCACGAAGACACATTGTTCGCCGGGATGCGAGTCCTGGGATGAATAGCGCCAAAGAACTTCTTGGGGATCGCGTCGCTACGTCCCATGCCGTAGAGCAGACGGGCCGCGCCAAGTTGCGATCCCATGCCGGAACCAACGGTCGCTACTCAATAGCGTGAGGCTGATGACTTTCGTCAGCAAAGTGCCGCCCGCGATGGCGGCCACGTGGCTGAATGCGTTCTCGACCTCGCTCGCGGAAAACAGGTATTGCGAGCTCAACAGTTGAGCACCGTAGACTTCTGCCGCGGCCAGAAATCCCGTAATGACGCAGACCAGAACCGTTGCCAGAAAAATGTTGCGCTTCGGGATTTTCGACTTCTTCCGACAGCGTAGAGATTCCATCAAAGCCAATATAGGTAAGGACCGCGACCGACGTGCCGTGAAACACGCGGCTTACGGTGAAAGTTTCGGGATTGTAGAACGGGCGCAGAAAGTAAGCCTCGGGATACTGCGGCAAATGGAAGATGTACCGGATCGTGTACCAGAAATACGCGACGATCACCGCTCCCATGACTGCACACAGTATCTGATTGATGCGGGCCGATGTCTGCACCCCACGCAGGTTCAGAGCCGTAAACAACACCGCGAAAAATATCGGCCATAGCAGGCCCGGATAAGGAATCTGATAGCGGGTTCCGCCCAGCAAATCAGCCATCGCCTTGGCGCACCAGATGGTGCAGATCAATGGATTGAGAATGTAATCCATGGTCATGCTCCACCCGGTCACGTAGCCGAGCGAGGGATGCAGCTCCCGACCGACGTAGGTATAGGCCGAGCCCGCGCTGGGATAGACGCGCGCCATCCGGCCATAGCTCATCGCCGTGAACACCATCGCGACCATGGCGATCAGGATCGAGGTGACCACGTGGCCACCGCCGGCATTGCTGAAAACCCCGTAAGCGGGCATGGGCGCGGTGGGCTGGATCACGATGATGCCGTACAGAATCAGGTCCCAAAGGGTGAGCGATCTGCGAAGGCGCAGCGGGGTAGAAGAGCTGGAGGCCGCAGGAGTGGTTGCCATTCCCGCGTATTGGATTATGCCGTGTGCTGCGCTGTCAACTATTAAAACGATTTGGTAGTGAATTCGCGCTGGAACTCAGTCTTGCAAGACCCGACTCACCGGGCGGTCACCAATCTCAGCGCGGATAGTCAAACCGGAAGCTTTTGGGTTCGTTCCCCGAAAGATGCCGCGTGTCGTAGTTCAAAAAGTAGTCGACATGTGAATCATCCAGGGGAAAAACCCTTCCTTTGGGATAGGGATAGGTTCCCATGCCGCGGAATGGCAGTGGCTGTACGGTGCTGGCCTCGGCGGCGTAGAAGTCCATGTCCTTTTCGTAACCATTCGCAACGAAAAAGTAATCCCTCACCCACCCCTTAGGTAGCGGAGAAAGCTTCGCAGGATCAAAATCCAAAACTACTTCGTCGCCCGATCCGAACACAGCCAGTCGATCATCGTAGCCGTTTAGGAGCGCACGTACATCGCCGTAACGTGTGTAGGCACCGGCAGGACGCGTGTAGGGACCCGTAACGCTGGTCTTTTCGTACACATAGGCGACATTGCCCGGCGGCTGGTTTTCTATTTTCAGGGGGAACCCGTGATAACGCAGGTCGGCACGCGCCAGCGGCACGGGCGTTAGGCATGAGCATCCTGGTTTTGCGCCGTGCGATTCACCAGAATGTTGTCCCAATAAATCTGCAGATTGGTGGTGATGCGGATACGCTTCGTCCCCTGCGGCAACTTGTCTGTCAGGTCGGCAGTCATAGTACGCGGGCCGCCGGCGGGAAAACCCATGTCGTCGACAACCCGAGTCCATTTCCCGCTGTGATCCTGGGCTTCAACATACGGGGCAACGGGTTCAATCCCCGACTGGTAGGCAGCGTACATGCTGGTAGCGGAGAAATACTCAATCTCTCCGTGCATGAGTAGCCAAAGCGGCCCCCCGCGATACGCTTCTCCGAGATCCAGCTCGAGCGTGTGAGTTTTGGTGAATCCCTGAAAGTGCTGCACCTCGAAGTCGCCGAAAAACCGATGCGCGAGCAGGTTGGGTAATACATTGTGTCCATGCTCGTCCCATGCTCCCGCGGGCGAGCGGGCGTTGCGACTGTAAACAACTTTGAACTCCGGGTAGGGCGGGTTGCTGGCGAAATATTCGTTCGGATAAACATCGACGTCGCCAGGATGGTCGACCGCGAGCAGCTTCACCTGATCCAGGTAGACTACTTCTTCGAGCGGTTCCATGAAACGGAAGCTGAGCTTTCCGTCTTTCTCACGAATGGAGTTGCGAGGCACCTTGATATATTCCGTCGGTCGCGGAATATCGCGCTGGTCGGGCCCGACCCAGTGCCCGACCACACCCGCGCCGAGCATGTCGCCGACCAATTCATAGTGAGCGCCATCCCAAGCAAACAATGTGGGACAGGAACTGCCGCGGCGATCCATCTCAAGGAAGCTGTGGTCTTTCAGGCCGGCAACCTGGATTTCGTCCTGCAGACACTCCGGAGGGCCAGAGCATCCTCACAACATCGGCTTCCTTCGCCTGTCCCAGTCCGACGACGATGTCGCTTGCATTTTGACCCAGAAAGCCAGAGGATCCAGCGATTTCAAATTTTTGGCGATTTGCCCCAGCGAAAACTTCGACTTTTGTGCCGATCGCGCTTTTGTTGTCAGCCAATCCCTTGAGGGAAAGACGCAGCCAGTTGTTCTTATTGCCACCTTCGTTCCTCAGAAGCACCGCCGGACCGTGATTCTGAGTGATGAGCAAGTCGGTGGCGCCATCGCCGTCGTAGTCGCCAGCGATGACGGCACGCGGATTTTTCAACTGAACCTTGTCGAGCCCGACGTCGGAAGTAACGTCCTTGAATCCGTCCGACCCAAGATTGCGAAAGAGGCGGACTTCGCCCTTGCCCTCCGCTGTTTCGCCTACCGCGACCAGATCAACCCAGCCGTCATTGTCATAATCGATCGCGGTTACGCCCCAGGCACGAATCCAGTTAGTCTTGGGGAGCTCCACGGAATCGAATTTGTTGCCGTGATCGTTCCGCCACAGCGTGACTCCCCCTGCAGCCATTTGTGAGAAAGCGGTATCCATCCACCCGTCATGGTCGAAGTCAAGAACGGCAACACCCACTGTCGGCACGCCCGGACCCGGCCATGGCATTTCAACTTTGAACTTTCCTTCTCTGGGGTTCTGGAAAACAGTTGGCTCTTTGTAATAGCCGGTCAAGATCAGATCGATAGCACGATCGTTGTTGTAGTCGCTCCCGACTGCCGAGAGGGTCGGAACTTTACTTGCCAGGCCGGTCTCTTCGCTTTGGTCAGTAAAGCTGCCATTTCCGTTGTTTCGCCAAATCCGGTTGAGTTGAGAGGTCGAAACATCGCCGCCCGTCCGGTCTCCCTTGCGGCGGGGATCGAAGGACGGATCTGCATTGTACTGTGCAACAAAAAGATCCAGATCTCCATCATGGTCGTAATCGACGAATGTGGGCGCGACATTTATTCCGTCGTTCACGATTCCTGCGACCGCCGTTACGTCTTTGAAGGTGCCGTTTCTCTCGTTGTGTAACAGAAGCACGCTGCCATTCGTCGTTACCGCCAGATCAATCGCACCGTCGTTGTCGTAATCGCCGGCAGTACAGCCGATGGCATGAATGGTCGGATCCAATCCCGCTTTCCTGGTCACATCTTCAAACTTGCCGCTGCCAAGGTTGTGAAAGAGGGCTAAACCACCCTGCGGCCCGTTGTCCGACAGAAAAATGTCCGGTTTGCCATCTCCGTCATAGTCGAGAAAACAGGCTCCTGGCCCGAGATAGGAAGCGACGTCGCTGGAAGCGCTCGCATTAGATTTCGAAGTCAAGCCGGCGACATCCGTCATCGGCATAAAACGTACGGGAATCGCAGGCAACGCTTTCGCCATGGTGGACGCTGATTCTTCCACTAACGAATATTTTCCCTGGTCGCCATAAGCCAATCCGATAGGGGAGCCGAGTTTATTTTGAGTAATGTGCTGGAAACGAACCAGGTGCTCTCGAGCCTGCGCCACGTTACCAGACTGCTGGTAAGCCCGCGCAATACCGAATTCGCCCGAAGCATGCAGTGGATTCAGCTTGAGCGCATGCTGAAAGGCATCGATGGCTTGTGGATATTGTTTTAGCTGGGCCATCGCCGCTCCGAGAAAGTACCAGCTATCGGCATCGTTCGGATCGATTTGAGTTACATGACGGAATGCCTCTACTGCGCCCTGCGGATTATCGGAATTTTTATTTAGCAGTCCGAGATTGAACCATGCATGGGCATCCTCGGGATTATTCTTCACTGCGGCTTCGATCAGCGCCCTTGCGGGTTCAATACGCGCCAGGTTCAACAACGCTATGCCCTGATTCAGGGAGGCTACGTGCAAGTCGGGATCAAGCTCGGAAGCATTCTGAAAATACTTGAGCCCCTTTTCGAACAGTTGCTGATTCATGTAAGCCGCGCCGACATTATTGAGGTGCGCAGCCTCGGTGGGGTTGGCCGGCGAACTTGCCGCCTGTTGCGTGCTCGCAGCGAAAATGCCCAATGCTGCAAACAAGCCGAGCGCAATCAGGATTCGTCGAAGCATAAGAATCACAAGTGGGGGGATAACGCTCTTCTTTGCGCTTGTCCTAATCGAATAAAAGAACATCACCTTACATTAGGTTCAAAGACGGGGGACAGCGGTACCCGCTTCCCAGGTGCAATCTTACTAGATCGGAGGCGGAGCCCACTCGCCGCACTGTGCCTGTAATATCTCAGCCACGGACAGTACGAGTTCCTCTTCCCAGGGACGCGCCACAATCTGTACTCCTATCGGCAATCCTTCGGCTGACTTCCCCACGGGTACGACCGCAGCAGGAGTTCCCAGCAGATTGAACCACTCGCAATAACTCCACGCATCAAGATATTGCACAGTCCTGCCCTCTACCTGCCAACAACGCTCACCGTGGCGAAAGGCGGGAATAGCAGCTACTGGACAAAGCAGGACGGGATACTTCCGCATCTGCTCAAGGACGTTTATACGAACCAGATCGCGCTGCGACCATGTATCAAGCAGGGACTTGCCGGTGTGACATGGTTCGTCCGCCACCCATGCACAATATTGTTTTAGCAAAGGGCTGATTTCCGCTTCGCGGCCTCGAATCATCGGACCCAGCAACATACCCCCAGCGATACCGAAGATTTTCCACCACAGCTGCCGGGACAGATCCAGTCCTTCTGGACGAAACAGTTCTACCTGAAATCCCGCCTGGCGCAGGGCTTCTGCTGCGGTTCGGATTGCCGCGCGAGTTTCTGCGGTGACGGGAGTGCGGCCGTCATCCTCAAAATATCCAACACGAATCCCTTTCAGATCATTCTTAGTGGGCCATCGGACCGACACCGGAGCAGCCGAGGGGTCGCCATCATCCGGCCCCTGCATCACTTCGAACAATACCTTCAGGTCAGCCACGGTTCGCGCCATCGGACCGACTACGCCCAGCAACGCAAATGGCCCGGTTGAAGCGGGAAAATGTCCTGTAGCGGGTATGCGGCCTGGCGTCGGTTTCAGTCCGCATATGCCGCTGAAGTGCGCCGGCACCCGAATCGATCCGCCACCGTCACTGCCGACGCCGCCGGCGGACATGCCGGAAGCGATCGCTGCTGCTTCTCCGCCACTTGAACCACCAGGCGTGCGCCACACGTCCCACGGATTGTTGGTTCGACCGTAAAGAAGATTGTCCGTCTCCCACGCCATTAGCATTTCAGGGGCGTTGGTGCTCCCCAGAATAATCGCGCCCGCCTGGCGCAAACGTCTTACCAGCGGAGCATCCTGGGCGCCCAAAAAATCAGCTCGAGTCTTCGATCCCGTCTCCCAACGCAGACCGGTGACTTCAATCGAACTCTTAATGCTCAAGGGGACACCATGCAGGGGCCCGAGCGGTGCGCCATTTCCGATGGCCGCCTCGGATGCTTGCGCTTGCCGCTGCGCAGATTCGGCGCAGACTTCTACAAAAGCATTCAACCTCGGATTCAGTTCCGCAATACGTGCAAGATGGGAATTAACCAAATCGACCGGAGATAATTCTTTACGACGGATTTTCTCAGCCATGGAAACAGCAGAAAGGAAATTTAGCTCGCGCATTCGATCCCGTCAGGCCTTTACAGATGCGGATCAAAGAGAAGCACGAGTCTAGCATGCAGCGCAGATGCTACGTGACGGTGGATGGAGAAAACAGAGGAAAACTGAAACCTAGTTGGATCCTGCTGCCGCCCGGCGGACCTTCTGGCTTCGAGCAGCCCGCACGATACCTTTTTTCTTGGGCTCACGTTTCCCAAGCCACTGCTTCAGATACTTCCGTGAAGCCGGCGTGAGTTGGGAAAATAACACTCCCGCCCGGCCGCCGTCATCGGCCCAAATCACTTCGCCCATGCCTTCCACCATGTTGTCAGTACCAGGCAGGACAAAACGCACAGGCACTCGCTGAACCGGTGGCAGCGGTTCAGGCGCCTGTAACGCAAGGCCATCGTGATTCAGGTCCAGCATCATCGCCGGAAGAGCCGCGATTCCGAACTGAAGATAAACCAACGATTCCAGTTCCTTTCGCGGCGACTCTCTGCGGTCTGCGCGCATGAATCCACGGCCGGCGCGGAGGCAACGGACGACCTGCTCGAACGCCAACGGCTTGTAAATGATGAAATTGACGCCCGCCTGAAAGGTTTCCGCAATTTCTGTCAATGCGCCAATCATTCCAAAAATTACCGGTCTGCGACTGGAAGGTGCCAGTCGCGCCATGCGAGCCACCGTGGCCGCACCCGGCAGATCGAAATCCAGCACCAGCGCCGAATAATGCTGCAGAACCGTCCGATCCAGGGCCTCAGGCGCCGACGGGCAGACTTCCCGCTCCATTTCAACTTCTTCCAGAGCTTTCGCCAGAAGTCGGAGGACCCGTTCGTCGCTGCACATCAAGAGGGCGTTCAGTGCCATAAGGTCGCAGCTTACGACTGTGATTCCCCCTGGTAAAGTGACGGCGGTAATCGTTGGTACTCACGAAGGGCACCTATTTTCCCCGGAATGTGGCGAACGAAAATACGAATTCCCAGGCGAATTCCGGCAATATGAAATTGGTCTGGTTCTTTCGTAATCTGCCGTGATG
Organism: Terriglobia bacterium; assembly: GCA_963706335.1. GTDB lineage: Bacteria > Acidobacteriota > Terriglobia > Terriglobales > Acidobacteriaceae > JAIQFF01. The sequence goes on along the minus strand of CAVPME010000016.1, from coordinate 196,484 downwards.
TGGACGTCAGTGTCATAGTGCAGAGGCAATATGCCTCGATCAAAATCGGACAGAGCTCGTCGCGCCCCACGCGTTAAGCTCGCCGGGACCGTTTTAGCTTTACTTAGGCTCGACAACGGCCGCGAGATTCACGCGCGTCTTCACCAGCTCTCTTTCACTGGCGGCTTGCTTCACCTGGAAAAAGCCCTGGATGAAGGGATCAAGGTGGAGGTCATGTTCCACGTCGGCGAGACAACGATACGAAGCCGGGCCGTAATGCTCTTTCCCATGTGGGCCACGCAGGGCTGCCTGCAGCCTTTCGAATTCGCTGATCTTCGGGAAGAAGACCGTCAAAAACTGGAATCCGACCTGCAGCACTTCCTCGCTTCCACTCAATCGAGTTCGCTACCCCTGAAGCGCGCCGCTACTGCTTCCGAATAGTTCAATTGGCATCTCGGGCACTCTTTCGACCTCTATTTTCGATAAAATGGGCGGTATCACACTGAGGCAACCTATGGCCCACCAGCACTCTGCCCGTTTTTTGAGGATTGTTGACGATGCCCGAAAACGCATTCGTGAAGTGAGTATTGATGACGTAAAAACCCGTCTTGATAGCGGCGACAAGTTCTTGTTGATCGACGTTCGCGAAGAAAGTGAATTCGCCAAGGATCATTTGCCCCGCGCCATTCATTTGGGAAAAGGCATCATCGAGCGCGACATCGAGGAGCGTGTGCCTGCCTTAGATACCCCGCTGGTTCTATATTGTGGTGGCGGATACCGTTCGGCTATGGCTGCCGACAATCTTCAAAAAATGGGTTACACCAACGTCCTGTCCATGGACGGGGGGATTCGGGGATGGCGCGAGAAGAAGTTCCCGTTGACCAGGGAAGACTGAAGCCCATTCCAGGAGTACCTCGGTAACTTGATGATATCTCCCCGTAACGTCACCATGGAGTGGCCACAACTATTGGTGCGCGCATTTATGGAACACAAAAATCATACCTCCGATAAGGGGCAATCCGCCGCTGCCGCTGCCCCCGCGCTCGACTACAAGCGATTTGATGTTAAGGCGCTGGAAGGTCGTCTTCTGAAGGCGGGCGGGCCCGCGCAATGTTGCGCTGAACTAGCCAAGGCTTTCGGAGTGCGCGACAACGAAGTGGCATTGCTGCGACTGGAACGTGGATTGCTGAGATTTCTGTATCCCGTGGAACTAACGGCTGCGGGATCGATCCCTATCTCCAGTTCGTCGGCGGTTGCGGCCCATACTGCGGTTACAAGAAAAGTAGAGCTGTTTAACAACTTCACCATGGTCAAGCACGCAAATATTTTTGAGACCATCAAGCCGAGTGGAGAAAACGGCGAACAGCTCCAGCCCGCAACCATTCACAAGCTAATGTCAGCGCCGGTTGTGGATAAAGCGGAAAAGGTATTGGGAGTCATTCAAATTTGTCACAAAGGCTTCGATCTGGCTTCTGCCGGACCGGACTTTACGCTCGACGATCTTCAGAACCTCGAACTCGCTGCCAAGGCTTTGGCCCCGGTAAAATTCATGACTGAGAATTTCTAGCGGTTTCCTGTTTTACTTTCTTCGACCTCTCGCTTTGCGGCTGATGGTTTTCCAGCGCGGCGATCTGCGCGATATAACGTTTCGAATCAAATTTCCTGCCGGTGCTGGCGAGTGACATGTACCGGATCTTTCCGTACACCGGGCGGTCTGACCAGGCCCGGTCGTGCTTTCCGACGATGGCCCACGCGATTCCCGCATAGCCGTTCGGATCGCGTCCATCGAGTTCATAGCGATCATTAAGTTCAACCGCTCGCTGAAAGGCGACCGCCACCGACGGACTCCACTCCAGAATTTTCTTCGCCCAATACATGCGGAGATAGTTGTGCATCCAGCCGGACAAAACCATCTGCTTCTGGGCTGCATTCCACAGCGGATCGTGGGTCGTTCCGTATTCGAGTTGTTCCTCGGTACAAGTAACGCTGCGCGGATCACGCGCATGCTCGGCCAACGAACGTCGCGCCCACGGTTCATGGCACTCAAAAGAATCGTAGGACGGATTGAATTTCACAAAATTGATTGAGAGCTCACGGCGAACGATGACCTGCTCGAGGAAAATCTCTTTCGCCCGGGCTGGCGCATCACTCTTCTGCACCGCCCAGGCCACCGTGTGCGGACCAAGATGTCCGAAATGAAGATATGGCGAAAGCCGGCTGGTGCCATTATGCTCAGGATGATTCCGAGCTTTCGGATGGTCCGCCAGACGGTCGCGCACGAATTCCAGCAGTGATTGTACCGCGGCCTTGCTGCCGCCGTGCCACGCCGGTACCGGGCCAGGAGAAGTATTCAACCTCCATTTGGAAACGAAATCTTCATCTACGGCCAGGGACTGGACCTTCCGGGGGTGATTCCACGTAACGTGGGCATGGACACACTTCTTTCGTTCCATAAACCTGGGAAAGAGTGCATGAATACGTGGGCGGATCGTGCGTGCTCCGAATTGTTCTTTCAATAACAGCTTCGAAGGCACGATCACGTCCGCGTCCACTGTCCAGAACGGCACATGGATTTTTGTTGCGACCGTGACGCGCCATTGTTCAGGCTCGCGCATGGGATTTTCATCCCCAATCACCATGACCGGTTTAACTTCCTCGCAAAATTTCAAAAGGCTATGGTTGGGAAATGCTCGCAAGACAAAGCCGACATTACGTGCAAAAAGTCCCTCCGCAATGTCAGGGATGCCCTCAGCGAGGAAACGATAATGGCGGAGGTTAGCGCGCGGGTAAAATGGTACCGGCGCGAAAAACACGACGACCGGCTTTCTGAGTTCGTTGGCAACTTCAACTGCAACGTCAATTGCGGGATTATCGATGGCACGTTGAGCCCTCTGCATCCAATAGACGACACACCTGCCATCAGAGACTGGCAACCCGGCCTTTCGCACTGTGATTCGTTCATCCTGGAGGAGACCTTCAATACTCATAAGATAGAAACTTTCAGCCTTAGCGCGGAAGAATCGGTCTTTCGATAGCCTGGTCGATGGCCTGCTTCTCGCTTGCGGTCAAAGTGCGAAACCCTCCTTTAGGAAGCCTCCCAAGAATCAGCGGACCAATGGCGATCCTCACCAATCGCAGCACTTCGACGCCTAAGTGCTCCAGCATGCGTCGGATATGCCGATTTTTGCCCTCATCCAGGACGATTTCGAGCCAACTGTTGCGCCCACCGCTGCGTAAGATGCGAACTGTTCTGACGCGCAGCCGGGTTCCATCTTTTATTTCAACCCCCCGCTCTAGCGATTCCAACAATGCCGCATCGGCGACTTGGCCAATTTGTACATGGTAGGTCTTGTTCAGGTGCGTCCCCGGTGACAACACCCGATCGCCCCATTCGGAGTCATTGGTCAACAGGAGAATCCCTTCACTGGCCTTGTCGAGGCGTCCTACTGGCGCCACCCATGGCAGATCGCCGCTTCGGATTTTCGAGTCCAGAAACGAATACACCGTTTGCCGTCCTTTTTCATCCGATGCGGTAGTAACCACTCCTCGCGGCTTGTTCAGCATCAGGTGGACTTTATTGATGGCTCGGAGTGGCTGGCCATCTGCCTCGATCCGGTCTTTTTCTAAGCGAACAGAGATTTCGGGGTCGCGACGGACAACGCCGTTCAGCCGAATTCTGCCAGAGCGGATAAGACCAACTGCATCGGATCGGGAACAGTAACCGAGTTTCGAAAGCGCGCGAGCCAGGCCTACTCGCCGAAATGAATTCTCGCCGGGCACGCTCTCATATTTATCATGGAAGTTGACCGCGACCCCTGCAACAACAGGCCACCGATGCGATCGCGGATCAGAGATGACACGAACATAGAACCCTTCGCCCCTCGCCCTTCCTACTCCAGCTACGCGGTGGAAGATTTCGCTTGTGACTGGCTCGAACACGCTGGCTCGATGAAAGCTTGGGATTACTGGAAAGATCAATCTGACGGGCTGGCGCAGGTGGAAAAGCTTTCAAAACTCCATCACTTTTGTTATGACGCGGATGGCATGAGGATCCACTTCATCCACGAGCGCAACAAGGGGGCGTCACCAATTCCGCTGATCCTTACTTATGGCTGGCCCGGATCATTTCTCGAAATGCTCAAGGTCATTCCTTTGCTGACCGATCCTGCAAAGACTCGGCTGACTTCTTTGGCCCGCTGCAGGCCAGAAGGTGATAAACAGTTTGAGGCACCAGAAGAATAAGGATCCTTTAACTTTTTAAGATGGGTGGTAATCTGTGTGGGAGTGATCCGTAACAGTCGCAAATCTCTTGTTGGTCGTGCCTTATGACTGAGAAGAAAACTGACGAAGAGAAAATCGGAGAGGACAGCCCATCGTCGGCAAAAAAGCCTTATGAAGCCTGAGTTTCGCTATGAAAGCGCTTTCGAAACGATGGCTCTCTCGTGCGGGAAGGTCCGGGGCAGTCAGGCGCTGTGCCGTTTCAACCGCAAGAATTCATAGCCACTGTTTCGATCGAGTCAGGTCCCTGAACCTGTCACTCCCGTCAGCCACCAACGCCGCAAAGCTACCGCCGACCAGACACCTTCAACCAGCCCGAACGGCCACGCCCCTTGCAGGAAGCCGTAAATTGAACCTAGCAGACAGAACACGCTGAATGCCAGGATGTACCATCGGCTCCGCCTTTCCAAGGCGTAACACACCAGCATGCCGGTGACGGCAAAAAAACCGAAGAGCGAGAGTCGGCTCACCCGCCCGCCATTTGGTAAGAAAGGTTCATTTGGGATGCTGGCTTCCTAGGATACATCGAGCAGTCTCGCACGATTGTGCAGCCAGCGAAATCCTGGTCTGAAAGACACTTTGTGCGCGCAACTAGCGCCAAGTTCAATTCCAGCACGCTAACGCGAGGTTCGCCGGTTCCTCAGCGAATCCGATCGCAGAACCTCGCGTAGGCAATGGAGACTACGAAAACAACGTCCTTCCTATCGATCGCCTCCAGATGCGAACTAACCAATGCGATAGATGCTTTCGTTCGCAGAAGTCCGATCGCCGGTTCGCGAAGCTCCCTTTACCAAATAGGGACGCTGGGGCGGGATGTGAACATCGGCATGGCGACGTCTTGACGCCAGAGCCTTCGTGATTCTTAAAACACCTATGGCAAGCAGTTCAGCAGGATTGCCCACATGCCTTCGGTACTTACCTGGTTCGGGCCGGGCAGACTTCGGGAATCGCGATTGGTTGCGGCGAACAGGTGCGCCCGCTTTCATTTTTCTGTCATCCGCCAGTGCCATAAAAAATCGAATCATAAAGCCAATACCCAGAAGGCACGCCATCAAGGTGCCAAGAACTTCAAGATTTGCGACCGTGTTCGCCGGAAGCATTGTTTGCCTCTCACTGCATTAGATAATCGGGGGCGTAACTTTTGCATAAGAAGTGCGTTAAAAACTTATAAAGATTCAGAACGAAGTTCGGCGGACTGATGCATTGCGAACGGTCAACTGCCTCTTGCTTGGGGTTGGAGCGTCACCGCACGACGAAAACGGGATTAGAAATAACTAGTTTCGGGGGAAGGGTTAACTGGACGGTGGGAAGGTTATAGTGGAGGAAGCAATCAATTCTCGCCGGCCGGTTCGAAGCGGTATCCGACCCACGGCTCGGTGATGATGTAATGCGACGAGCTTTCACTTTCTATCTTCCGGCGAAGTTGCGCTACCAGAACTCGCAGGTGTTCCGGTTGCTCTACGCTATTCGCCCCCCAAATAGCTAGTAGCAAAGTTCGATGGGTCACCACTCGTCCAGCATGTCTGGCCAGGAAAAGCAAAAGTTCGAATTCTTTAGGCGTGAAGCGGACTTCCTTATTTTTGACGGTTACGCGAAACGCATCGGGGTCAATCTTGAAGTCGCCAATCGTGATGGCTCGCTGTGTGCTGTCCCCTGTCGGTCGGATTCGCGCCAGGTTTCGGCGCACACGCGCCAGCAGTTCATCCATCCCGACCGGCTTGGTGACGTAGTCGTCGGCGCCGGCATCAAGGGCCTGCACTTTGGTCTTCTCTTCTCCCTTCACCGATAACACGATGATTGGCAAAGCGGATTCGGCACGAAGCTTTCCGCATAACTCGATGCCGTTCATGTTGGGCATGGAAATATCAGTTATGACCAGGTCTGGCTGCCATTCGCGGGCCACTTTCAGACCGGCGTAACCGTCTTCAGCAGTTCGGACGTCATAGCCGTTCCCCGCAAGAGATGTCCGCAAAACACGAGTGATCTGCGGTTCGTCGTCCACTACCAGAATGCGTTTCTTTTCGGCCATGAAGTTCGGTTGTGCTGCCTAGCTGAAAATATTTATGAAGATTGTTGGGTGACAATATGAACGTCGACTGGCGGCGCATCTCGAAGAAATTTATGGATCGCGTTCAGGTAAAGATATCGCTTCCAGCCCTTTACAGCGGAATGCCCGAACACAACCTGGGTGATGTGTTTCTCCCTTACAAATTCGGCGACGGCTTTCGCCACAGTTTGAGATTTGAGCTTCACCACCTGAGCCCCGACACCTTCGGCAAACCGTACATTCGCGGCCAGTGTACGCTGATTGGTGTCGTTGTCGTCCACGCCGATGTCGACGTAAACCACGTATAACTCTCCGTCGAGCCTCTTCGCCATGCGCGCCGCACGGGCGATAAGCTGCTGAGCCGCTGGATTCGAACTGATAGCTACGGCGAAACGCTCACGAACTCCGAGCTTGCGTTCGCCGCCTTCGCGGTCAAGATAAGTCTCGAGGCTGCGGTCTACTTCCTGCGCGACTTCCTGCAAAGCCAGTTCGCGCAACGCAATCAAGTTGCCGGGACGAAAAAAATTTGCCAGCGCCTTCTCCGCCCGGTCCAGTGGATAGATATCCCCTCGCCGCATCCGCGTCTGAAGCGCTTCCGGAGTAAGGTCGGCCATAACCACTTCCTGCACGCGCTTCATGATCCAGTCAGGAACCGTTTCTCGCACCGTAACGCCACTGATACGCTGAACGCTGGGCGCGACACTCTCCAGGTGCTGCACATTCATCGTAGTCAGCACATCGATGTCGGCGTCTACCAGTTCCAGCACGTCCTCATAGCGCTTGCGGTGCTTACTGCCTTCAATATTTGTATGCGCCAACTCATCCACCACCACCACTGCCGGCTTGCGCGCCAGAATTCCCGCTAGATCCATTTCTTCAAAAACGGTCCCCTTATATTCGATCTTGTTTCGTGGCACGGTTTCCAGTTTTGAGGCTAACTCGGCTACCCCCTTGCGACCGTGGGTCTCCACCACTCCGATCACAACGTCTTCGCCCCGGCTCTTGCGCCGCAAGGCTTCGCTCAACATACTGTAGGTTTTTCCCACCCCGGGCGCGTACCCCAGAAACAGCTTGAGCGTGCCTCCCTTCTTCGGAGGCGTAGCTTCTTCCAGCCATTGCTCTGGCGTCTTGGTCATTTCCGACTATTGTCGTGGACGGGGTTCGATTTGTCGATATTCAGCTACAATCCTGATCGTGAATCAGTCCATGTACCGAATGTTGATCCGCTTTACCGTTTGTGCCGGGATCCTGTTCGCAGTCGTCCGTCTCTATACCTCAGTCATCCATATTAATCCCACCACGGTGGCCCTCACTTTTCTGGTCTTCGTTCTGATCGTGTCGGCGGTGTGGGGATTGCGCTACGCATTGTTTACCGCCTTCATTGCAGCTGCGGCCTTCAATTACTATTTTCTTCCTCCTACAGGCACATTCACCATCGCTGACTCGCAGAATTGGATAGCCTTACTCGCTTTTCTCAGTACTGCTGTAATTGCCAGCGAACTGTCGAATCGTGCACGCAAGCAGACGGAGGAGGCGGTGAACCGCCGCCGCGAATTGGAACGGCTCTACAGCTTTAGCCAGCAGCTGTTGACCGCGGACAATGTTCTACAACTGCTCAACAACATTCCGCATCATGTGATCGAGTCGTTTGACGTGTCGTCTTGTGCCATTTTTCTTCCAGAAAAGGGCGACATCTATCGCGCGGGAATCGACGTTCCAGCTCTAAACCCAGAGCAACTCAAGTCCATCATGGCGCGGGGCGAACCCATGATAGACCGACCCCGGAATCTCAGCTTTACCCCGCTAAAGATGGGAGTGCGCACCGTGGGGGCGCTTGGGGTTGCCGGCACTCTCTCCCGCCAGACACTTGACGCAATGGGAAGTCTGATCGCTATCGCCGTCGAACGTGCCAATGCAGTTGAAACCTTGAGTCGTTCGGAAGCCAGTCGCGAAGGTGAAAAGTTGCGCTCGGCTATCCTTGATTCCGTTACCCACGAATTTCGAACTCCGCTCACATCAATCAAGGCTTCGATCACAAGCCTTTTATCCAATACTGGATTGAATGCGGATGATCGCCTCGAGTTGATGACGGTCATCAATGAAGAAAGCGACCGTCTGAACCGGCTTGTGGGCGAAGCCGCCGAGGTCGCTCAACTCGAGTCTCATGAATTTCAGCTGGACCTTCAGGATTGCCGCGTCAACGATCTCGTTCAGGCCGCAGTCGATGACGTAAAACAAGTCATGGGCAAGCATACTGTCGAGGTTCGGGTACTCGAGGATATTACCGTTCGTCTTGATCCAGACCGCATGAAAGAAGTACTGGTTCAATTATTGGAAAATGCCGCCAAGTATTCTCCGCCCGACTCGCGTATTTACGTTACCGCCGAAATACTAAAGAAGGAGACTACGAATTTTGAACTGAGCGTGGCCGACCAGGGCGTGGGAATCGACGACATGGAGCAAGCTCTGATCTTTCAAAAGTTTTATCGAGGTAAGAATCAACGCTATCGCGTGCAAGGTACAGGCATGGGGCTGGCGATTGTAAAAGCCATCGTCGAGGCTCACGGCGGCAAAATATCCGTCACCAGTCAACTCGGCCGTGGCTCGGTCTTTCATATCGTGCTTCCGATGAATGTGCAGCTCGCACCTTAACCTTGTTTCAAACCGTCTATCGTGCGATTCTTGCTAATTCTTTAACTTTTTCTGCAGATTGCCTTGCTCCTCCGAGTCCTGCGCGTTCAAATTCTCGATGATCATGCCTTCGTTGTTGGTAACCACCGGGACGTGTCCCTGCACCAGGTAATCGACCATCCCCTGAATCAACGAGTGGTCGACGCTGATGGATGAACAGCACGGATCGGGATCATCTACGCGGTGGAAAAGAATGATCAGCCACAAATTATTGGCGACGGCGTAATCAATTTCTGAAGTGATGTCGCTCAGGGTGGTGTTCATGTCCATCTCCGCCGCCTCGCTCCAGAGAACTAGTGGGCGTGTGTCGTGATAGAGCGGACCACCAAAATTAAGCCCTACTCCGGAACTGTTGTAGCCTAAATCAGAATCGCGAGCGCCGCGTAATCCGGCACTTTGGACAACGGCTTCGACCCTGGGATTGTAGCCGCCATATGGGTATGCAAGCGTTGTCGGAGTGATTCCCCAGGACATGAGGTCTTGCTTTGCGCCGACAATCTCGTCCGTCATCTGTGGTTCGCTCAAGGTCGTGAGGTTCGGATGCGTCCTGGTGTGTACTCCTATTTCGTGCCCGTTGTTGTACATCTCGAGAACTTCATCGCGGGTTACGTAGCTGTCAGTCCCGACCTGTTGTGTGATGATGTACTGCGTGCTCTTTAATCCCGCGGCATCAAGGATCGGTAATCCGTTGTCATACATGGATTGATATCCGTCATCGAAATTGATAGATACCAGTCCGTGATTGCTGATACTGAACGGTAACGCATTGGAAGTTCCGGTGTTCGGGGCTGGATTTGTCACCGTCACCATCAAGGGTTGATTCGCTGGCGTCACTGAAGTTAAATCGGCTGCCGGTACGGTTACCACAATGGAAGTAGGGCTAACAGATGCCGGAGTAAGGATGTTGGAACCGAAATTCACCAACGCGCCGCTTACAAATCCCGTGCCTGCAATAGTGAGCGGAACCAGGTCCCCACTACCAGCCAAGGCCATTGGAGGAGACAGCCTCGTAATCGTGATCGGACAGTTGCACGGAGCAGTAGTGACCGCCAGAGACACCGCATTGCTGATCACGCTTTGCGCCGAGGCAGTGATGTGCACCACGCCCGTCGCGACACCAGTCGCCAAGCCGTTTAGGTCGACAGTCGCCACGGTGGAATCGCTTGACGTCCAGGTAAACGACACTCCGCTCATGGCTAGTCCGTGCTGATCAATGGCCAAGGCGCTGAACTGTTGTGTCCCGCCCGAGGTAATGGAAGTGTTAGCAGGGATGACCTGGATTGTGGTCACGGCGGGCGGGGGTGGAGGCGGCGGCGGTGCGGTAACCGTAAGCTGCGCAGTTGCGCTCACGCCGTTGGCGCTGGCCGTAATCTCAACAACTCCTGCAAGAAGGCCAGTAACCACGCCCTCAGACTTTCCTTCTGCATTGACTGCTGACACTGAAGCCACATTTGGATTCGAACTGGACCATGCGAACGTGATGCCACTCATCACATTGTTGTACTGGTCATAGCCCACAATGTTGAATTGTTGTGTGTTTCCTGCCTGAATGGAAGCACCGGGCGGCGTCACACTCACCGACGTCAAAGTAGAAGCTGGCTTACTGATGGTCAAGATCGCGGCGTTACTGGAGACTCCACGTGCTGATGCCGTAATCTGTGATGTTCCGGTCGCGACACCACTGGCCACGCCGCCATTACTGATCGTCACCGCATTCTGATTACTGCTGGACCAGACAAACCCGATGCCGTTCATACTTGCGCCGGTTTGGTCGTAGCCCACTGCCGTAAGCTGCTGTGTCCCTCCAATGAGAATCGAGGAACTTGGCGGAGTTACAACGATACTCGTCAATACCGGCGGCGGTAGAAGTACCGTCAGCGAAGCTGCTGCACTGCTCACGCCCGCAGCCGAAGCTGTGATGCGCACCGTCCCTGCCGCGACGCCGGTCGCTACGTTGCCATTCAGTATGGCTATTGCGCTGCTGCCATCCGATGCCCAGGTGAAGGTAATACCGGTCATCGCTTTGTTGAATTGGTCGTAACCCACGGCGACGTAACTCTGCTGTTGGCCGACCTGAACTGAAGCGCTCGCGGGCGAAACGCTGATCTTTGTCAAGACTGGTGATTGCACAGGAGGAGTGACCGCCACCGAACCCCCTGACGGGCCACTGGTGCCGCTACCGGCTCCTCCTCCACAACCAAACAGGAATATGGAAGTGATCAGAATCAGCCACAAAGGGTCTACGCAAAGTCTGGCTCGTTTCACTTTCGAAACAATTTGCATGAGGCAATGGCTTGCACACGACCTGCGCTTGGCAATGATTGCGAACAATTTCGTCATGGATTTATGCGTTACCGTTTTTCCTGCTCATAACCGCGCTCGAAGGCATTTCAGCATCTGCCGCGGGAGCACGTTGTTTTATTGGGGGTTTGGGGAACGCGTCTTCGCGGGCGTCCGCTCCTGACGTAAAAGCAGGTGGGGGGCCAAAAGCAACAGATGTAAGAGTCAGCAGAAAGATGGTCAACAACGTGTGAGGCAGCGGAGTGAAGTTGCGCTTGTAGAATGAGTTAGCCGTTAACGGACTGCTGCCAGGTTAGCCCACGCCTGAGTACGATTTGCTACACCATTCGCGTCGGTAGAGGTTACGACAGGTTACGCAGGTACCCTCGATCCAAATTACTCTGAGAAAACTATTTCCACGCTGTGGTAAAGAAGTCACCCAACAGGGAACCAGCCATTTGCACCTAGTCGTATGACTGACATGATTTGTCTGTCGCGCTTGATTGGTTCTCCTGAAAATCTCTCCAGACAGAACGACTCGCTACATTCTGAACGACCGGCCGATCCACCGGGAGTTCTGCGACAGGGGACGAAAACGTCGTAAATTACCAAGGTTACGTCCATGAGACCTCTGTCAGTGCATCATTTAGCCGTTTCGGTCCGAAAATAGGTCTTATGAAATTGGATTTGTTGTCGCTCGTGCTGCGATTGGATTGCTTGTCTTGTGTGCTCACAATTTTTTCCACGATTCTGGTTGGCCGAAGGTGCTGGGAGGGCTGGGTGCTAGCGGCGATAAACAGCCTCATCATCTGCGTCATCGGGTTGCGGACAGCGCAACTTGGCTTCATTCCGGCGAATCTGTTTTGTATCGTGCTCTACGGGGTCAATCTTAGAACATGGCGCAAGAGCGAAGTCTTGCCATCCGTTTTGTCTGCATGTCGATCCCAAGCTCAAGAAAATCGATAATCTGTGTTCCTTTTGGGCTCGGCTCGCGTTTTCGGTGCAGTTTCTTGGTGCTTTTTGGATCAGATGAAATAGCACGGCAGACGAGCCTTGATCTATCGAATCCAACAGCTTACTGGAGCAACGCCGGTCCGCCGGGTGACTATTGAAAACATCGCCAATTACACAAACTATGCCACCCCAGCCCGCGGCCATAAGGCCTGTCGCGCAGCGGCAAGTGAAAGTTATCTCTCCTGGCAATCGAATGCATAGATTTCCCGAGTGCTGACGTCGCGAATAACAATTGGAGTGCCATCCGGGGCCAGGCCGCTCCACATGGCAAACGAGCCAAAGTATCGACGGAGGTTTTTCAGGCTAGCGACTGTTTTCGGACTTGGTTTCTCCCACTTTGATCCGACGGTAGGACTGGTCGTTCGAAAAGGTGCTGTCAAAGTATAGATATTTGCCGTCCCGCGACCAGGCGGGAAAACGCCCTTCGTATTTCCGCTCGATGCTGAGACTGGATGCCTTTTTGAAAGAAAGGCGTCCAGACGATGCGACGTGCTTCGCGAGTTATTGCGAATCCTACCTATTACGTGCAGAGTTCTCGCGTAGCACGCCATACCGTCTCATTCGAATCTACACTTACATGTCAAAAGATAAGCTTCAGCGCCAACTGTAGTGCACGTGGCGTGTAGTTCGGGTTCGTTATGACGATTTTGCCGAATCCTGCACCTTGAACCGCGTTGGTTGTGGGGGCATCATTCTGATTGTTAGCGACAAAGTAGCTCGGTGTATTCGTCAGATTGAAAGCCTCCGCGCGAAATTGCAGCTTAACGCGCTCCGTCAGAGTGAAATCCTTGAAGATAGAGAGATCGAAATGCCGGAACGACGGACCATACAGGCTGTTACGCGGCGTGTTTCCGATTGTGCCGAGAGGCGGAATGACAAAAGCAGCCGGGTTGAACCACTCGCTGATGCTGGGATTGGACAGCGTTGCGGGTCGCGATCTGGTTTGGACGCGTTGGTCCGCCGCCGATTCCGTTAAAGACAGAATTGGCAAAGCCGGTGAAGTTGTCGGTGATGCTGAACGGGCTACCGGAATTCCAAATCAGAACCGTATTGGCTTGCCATCCCGCGAGCGCCATTTTTTTGGCTCCGACGAAGTTCTTGCCAAATGGCAACTCATAGGTAACGGTACCAACAAAGCGATGGCGGAGATCAAGGTCGCTGTTGCCGGTTTCAAATTGTTGAATGGCGAAGGGATCTGCATTTCCAAAACCCTCCTGGCCCTCATAACTCAGAGTTGTGGCATCGTCGATGGAGTGAGAGTAGGTGTAGTTGGCGGATACTGTGAGTCCGTTGCTGATAGCGACGCTGGAACGATGTTTGCAATGAGTGGTAGCTGGAGCTGCCTGCACTCTCGTACTCGCCGACACCTCCGAGACCGGGCAGGATAGCGGCGGTTGGGCGGGTATCAAAGCGCCCGTCGGGACCACGCAAGGAGGCCGGCGCGGTGAGCGGATTGGGGACGTTGATGTCATTGATTACGACTGGCAAATGGCGTCCCACGGAGCCCACATATCCAATGGTGATGACGTTCTGGCCAAATTGTTTCTGAAGCAGAAGATTAAACTGTTCTACATACGACGTTCTGAAGTTCAGCGCCACGTTATCGGGAAGAGACAAGCTGGGACTGTTTAAGGCCTGGGGAACCGGTATCGGAATACCTTGTCCCAAAGCCGTGGTCTGTCCCAAGCCAGTTTGGCAGCTTGGCAGCGTGGACGAACCTGTCGAGGCAGTCTCAATCTGAGTAGCAAGGGTAGATTGGCATCCTTGGCCGTTGATGCTGGGAGCGTAGACTCCGTTGAATGGTGCATTCTTCAGGGACGCGTTTGAGGTGTAGTTTCCGGGGAAGTCGGCGATACCGAAGCCACCGCGGAGCACGGTCTCATGACCCAGCGAAGCGGCAAAGCCAACGCGGGGTTCGAAATTGGAATACGTGGTTTTCAGGCCGGCCGTATCGGATGAGGCGACGATCCCAGTAGTGTCGACGCCTTGGGCGTCTGAGGACATCGAGCTCATGATGCCGGGACAAGCAGTGTGTTGGTCGCCGGGTCAAAGTTGGAGATGCGGCCATCGGCTTCCGTAAACGGAGTGTAAATGTCGTAACGAAGGCCGTAGTTGAGCGTCAGCCACGGCTTCACTTTCCAGCTGTCTTGAGCGTAGAAGCCAGGCTCCCACGAGCGATAGTTGGGAGTAAACAGATCAGTGTTACGACCTTCTGCCGTAAATGCGCCAACCAGGAACGTGGCTAGATTGTTGAGCGACGCCGATCCGCCATCCTCGGGTAGCCCAAAGTTGATGTTGCCAACCCCGTTACTGCTTTGTTGGTTTTGCGCCTGCCGACGAATCAAGAGCGGCCCCAAATTTCAGGCTGTGTGCGCCGCGGTTATAAGTTATGGCTCCGTTGTATTCGAAGGTGTTGCTGATATCCACGATCGGAACAAAATTGCTATCGCCAAGAGGCGCAAAGCCAGCCACATTGATGAGGGGTAAACCTGAGCTCGCCAGAGGGCCGAAGTTGATGTTGCTTGGAAAACCCACTGCGGTGGCAGCATTGGTACCTGAGTTCGGAGAATTGGACGTGTTATCGATTCGGGTGTATGCGGCCTTCAACTCAAGCAAGAGATTGGAGTTGAAGATATGGGTGTAGTTGAGTTGACCGTTATAGGCAACGTCTTTCGCCGGTCCAGCGAAGCCAAACTGGCCATTTCCGGGGTTGATGTTAACCCCGTTGATCGTAACATTCGGCAAATTCGTCGGAATGACCGAGCTGACGTTGTTGGAGGTGAATCGCGCGTAAAAAAGATCGTTGTTGCTGAATCGATGATCGACGCGCGCATCAAACGTGGTACTGAACTGGGTTCTGTTTGGGTCGAAGAGAAAGTTATTCGTTTCTTGTCCGGGCGCGCCAAAGTTGGGCAACGGATACAACTTGAATAGGTTGGCCGCAATTGGATCCACCGCCAGTCCGTTGGTCGCCGGATCTGCAGCGACAATTCCCGCCGGACCTAGAGCCTGCTCAGCGGCAGTGGGTACGGTGCTGGTGATGGGATTTTGGACGCCTGCAACCTGGCGGAAGCCTTCGTAAGCAAAAAAGAAAAACGTCCGGTCCTTAATGATGGGACCACCAACGCTGCCACCGAAGTCGTTCTGGCGAAACTCGGATTGGGGAAATTGAGGCGACGGGTTAAAGGGATTCCTGGCGTTGAACGCGTTGTTTTGAAAATACTCGTACAGCGAACCGTGAAAGCTGTTGCTTCCGCTTTTGGTGATGACACTGACCAGGCCACCCGGCGTTCGTCCGCTCTCGGCAGTGTAGTTGTTGGTTTCTACGGTCACTTCCTGAATGGCATCGATCGAGGGCTTCACGCCGATGGTCCCGATAATGCGTTCGTTGTTGTCCGTGCCATCAATCTGCGCGTTGTTGAGCTCAACGTCCTGCCCGTTCACCGAAAATGAACTGGTCTGACGGCGATCGTCGGGACGCTGACCGCTACTAAGCGAGTCAACACTGGAACCTTCGTTGGCTCCGGGCACGAACGTCACCAAGGTCGTCAAGTTGCGGGTATTGAGGGGCAGACTCTCCACATGCTGCTCGGGCACGGTATTCGCGACCGTGGAAGTCTCCGTTTGAAGCAGAGGACTAGGTGATGTCACCTCTATGCTCTCCGAACTTTGACCTACGTGCATCGAGGCGTCCACCCGGGCGCGATCGCCAGCGGAGATGATGACGTTGGATGCGAAGGTCGTAAAACCTTGCGCTTCGATCCGCACCGAGTAGTTTCCGGGCAGCAGAAGGGTGAAAGCATATTGGCCGCCGCCGCTGCTTTGCGTGTTTCGGGTCTCGTTTGTCCTCTGGTTCGTGAGAGTTACATTGGCATTGGGTACCACCGCTCCGGTAGTGTCGGTCACCGTTCCCACTACATCCGCTGTTGTCAGCTGTGCATTCATCACCACAGGCAATGTCAGGATCGCGCTCAGGAGCAGACGAGAACATGAGCAGATGTTTGGGCGCTCGATTAACCGGTACTCCGGCAATCTGGTGATTGTCGATTTTCGGCAGTCTCTGTAAAGTTTTGTTTTCATTCTCGCGAGGTGTCGCTACTCGATTAAATTTCACAGTGGCTCTCTCCTGGTAAAGACCTATCCTTCCAAGAGCACGGGCATAGCCAACGATGATGGGATGAACCGCCCTGCGAACGGTATGAACGCCTCAGTCTGACGATTGCCAAAAAATCAAGGGGTACCAAAATTGAAAGCACGAGGGTAGAAATATGATTTCTTAGAGGACAATAAGAAAGTTATTCAGCAAGCATCGAATCTGCTTCAACGATTTCCGTGGAGCTCTGTGAAGGGATGGAAGGATAGACTGCACTCAGCACATCATGAAAGAGTGAAACCTAACAAAACAAGGGCAGGACGAATAATCCAGCTGAAACCTAAACTACCAAATGTCTTTCAGCAGTTTTCGCAGCTGCGTCCGGTTGGCTTTTCGAAGAGGCAGGCACAGTCCGTCGTTCAGCTTCACGAACATATTGCCATTCGGAGGCAAATGAAACTCCTCTGACGTGGGTCGAGATTCACGATCGCATTGCGATGAACTCGGAGAAAACGATTTATTTCGCCGGCTAGGTTCTCCTGGGGAAACAGACAAAGGCTCTTGCATGGATCAAGAGCAGGTCGGCTTGGTTGGGTAATCGGCGGCAAGGAAGGATCCGAATGAGAGTGCAAATGAATTGACGCGCCACGGGAAGACATCTTCGTGCGGAGTTCTCGCCAGGTGTGTTTACGCCACTTAGAAACCCGCCCAGGTGCCCGGCTAGCGCCATAATGCCGACGCCTGGAAGTCAACCGCCAGCCGGTACATTAGCTAGCCTCTGTCCGCCGTCGCGCGCGACGAGCCAAAAGATCGCACTCCAGCGATCGGTTCGCCCACCTTACTCTCCCAGCGGGTAATGGGAAGTAGGCTTTCTCGGCCTTCACGATTGAATTTGAACGCCGTTTCGTATGAGATCGGCGCTGCAGGGGGTTGCGTCCACAAAAAACCAGATGACTGCGCCGAGAGCGGCCACGACGCAGGCAAAATAAAGAGCAGATGACCATCCTGCAAAAGAGGCAATAAATGGAGTAAGAACCGGTGCAATGAAGCCGCCGATGTTTGAACCGGTATTGAGAATTCCGCAGGCCGCGCCTACGTTCTCTCGTCCGGCGTCGATGGTAGCTGCCCAGAAAGGACCATCGGAAGAGGAGGCTAGGCCGAATGAGAACGCCAGCAAGGTTCCCACCGTGAATGAGCTCGAAAGATGAGTACCAAGAAATAGAAGGAATGCACTCAGAAGAATGCCCCCAACGGGAACGATACGCCGACCAGTCTTCTTCCCAAACATTTTGACCAGCCGATCAGAAAGCCAACCACCTAGGGGCGTCATGACCACCCAGGCAAGGAATATCACCGTCGCATAGGCCGACGTTTCGGGCTGTGACATGTGACGGATTTCTCGGAAGTAGTAATAAATCCAGTAGAAGAAAATATATTCAAAGTAAGAAACGGTGCCATATCCTAGCGCCAGCAACACCACATTTCGATTGGTGAGCAACTTCCGCCAATCAGCTTTGCGGTGAGTATCAGTCGCTTGCGGCTGGGTTGCTCAGGGACGGCGCTTCCATTTCTCGATTGGAGGGATGATCTGACGGCCAATCTCTCACATACCACGCCCACACCGCCGCCAGCAAGGCCGTGGCTACTCCGGCCAGCCAGAATGACTCGCGCCAGCCATAACGTGGAATCATCCAGGCGAAGAGCGACGGAGAAAGCGCGCTTCCAATGCCGGCACCGCCAGCCACCAACCCCCAGACCAGCCCCTGCCGCGCGCTCGGGAACCAGTTTGCATTCATTCGACCGCAGGCTGGATAGAGCGGGGCCGTACAAACTCCCGCTAGAAAACGGACCAACGATCAATGCGGGAACGATTCCTGTCAGCGCTCCGAGGCCCGGACGCGTTCCTAGCGCTGTCAATCCCGTGAAGATCGCAGCCCCAAACCCCATCCCGATCAGGGTTCGCCAAGGGCCCAGGCGATCACTCAGGTAACCTCCCGGGATCATCATTAGAGCGTAGCCCAGGAGAAAAGCGGAATATGCCGATCCCATTTGTGTTTCGGAGAGACCAAACTCTCGCATGATGCCAGGTCCTGCGACCGACATAATGGTCCGGTCGAAATAGCTCATGACGCTGAACAACACCATCAGCGTCACGATATTGAACTTCGCCATCAAGAGGTTTTCATATCTTTCAATTCGGATGTGACTGGTGAAGGATGAAGTAGTGCTAGTCCAATATCTTGTCGATGCGGGAGGCCTTAACCACTACCGGCGTTGTTCTTGAGCTTCCGTGAATCAACACATGATTATCTACAAGATCGATGTCGCTGACGTTGCCGAAATCGTCCGGAACTCTCGCGAGCAATGCCAGGTAGTGAACAGTCTTGTTGTCCATCGCAGGCACGCAAGTGAGAGTGGGTTCGCCGAAGAGTTGGCCGGACAGAAACGCATCTCGACGAAGCACAGGAAGCGGAGTCGTACTGAATTCCAGTCCTCGGGCGCGAGTCCGCTGCTTCCACGGAGGCGCGGCGATGCCCAGGTTCTCTTCCCAGATGGCAACCCAGGGAAAATCGCTTCGCTTGAAGCAGTACGCGATGAGCAAGCCTAGTTTGGGGTTGACCGCCGCGACGAAACCTAAGCTCTTCTTTTTGTCCAGGAGGACGGCGACGACAAATCCCAAGCCTTGCCGGAGGAAGGGACGCCTCAAGTCGACCTTACCGCCTTCGAGCAGAGGCGCATTGGGCCAGCTAAATTCTTCGTTCGAAGAAAGCAACGCTCTGCCTTCGTCGTATCCATGAGGATAGGTGATTCCGCGTGTTCCTGGAATCGACACCTGCGCATCCTCCGGAGAAAGAAAGGGTAAGCCTAGCGTGATGTGTTGAGTCCAATGGAAAAAGTGGTCAGCCTTCTTTTCATTGCGGACCGTTTCCCTGAAATACGCGACAGACTCGCCCTTCCTGAGTTCGATCTCACGGCTGAAACTTAAGCCGGACACCGGAAGCTTGACCGACAACTCCAAAGCAACACGTTGCGGATTACTCGAAATTTTGGATTCGCTCCACTTCGACCAGGGAGCCTCGCCGTGCTGCGAGAGTCCCTGCTTCGCTTCTTCGACCGATGGTGAGCCAAAATAGTCCAGGCAAATGTTATGACCGACCAGGCCCGATAGCAGCTTGCCTTCGGTGATCGTGCCGTACTCGCGTTTGTGTTTTTTCTCCTGATATTGATGTGGCTCGATGGTGCGCCAAGGAGGCACCCAGAGAGGGCTCACGGTTGGTGAATCCTCCAGCCGAAATTCAGCGATGTGTCCTCCGCCGGTCAAGGTCGTAAGACGCACGACGCCGTTTCCGAGAACGTAAGCCTTCCGGCCTTGCCAAACGTTTTTTTTGCAGAACAATGCGGCAGACGATTTCATAGTGAATTCAACACGCCTATTGACTCTGGATGACGGCGAGTTTTAACGGCTCGATGCAGCCCACCATCACCGAATCCTGTCCGTACTTCTGCAAAAGATCTTTGCTGATCCCGTCGAAGAAGGCATTTATCTGTGCGTAGCTGGTGTACGGGGCGCCGTTGGCAACCACCAGTTTCAACCGGGCCATGGCCTCCGTGAGGTCTTTCCCGCCCTCATAAATAGGATGGGGCCAGATATTGATATTGATCATCTTGTCCCAGCCGGTTTCCTTGTTCCAGGCCAGCAGTTTGTCGAAGTAATTTTCTACCAGTCGAGCACTTTCGCTGATGTCGGGCTTGCCGCGCAATGCCTTCAGAAGTGATTGTCGTGCCGAGCGAATTTCGAGCTGCATTTGCAGATTTCTGGCCACAGCGAGATGGTCAGGAAATAAGAGCCGGCCGATCGCTCCGGGACGTCCTCCATCGCCACTCTGCACCATCTTCTCCAGACTGGCGAGTGTCGCGTTGATTCGGTCAGAGTCCGTTTCGCGCAAGGCAAGGAACGAGTCAGCAATCAATTGCTTGTGGTCCGGGTACAGCTGCTCTGCCAGATCGAGCATCACGTCCGGCTCCGGATGTTTTTCGTACTCTTTGTCCCAGGCCGTTCGCAAAAAAGTAATAAGTGCGCGGAAATTGCAACAGCATCAACTGATTGTTGCCCATCACGCCGCGAAGTCCAGGATATTGTTTGGCCTTGTCAAAAACTTTGCGTACCTTCTCCTGCCCGACATTCGTCGCCGGGAACGCCGGCTCACTCTCGATCGCGCCATACGGCAAGTACACAGTCTTGCCCAGCACTGATTCTTTCTGCACGGGATTTAAATAGGGTGGTTGGCCGGCAATCAGAGCCCAAGGCTCCGCCAGACCGCTCTTAAAGCTGCGTATGGTTCCATCCATGAACGCAACGTCGCTTTCGTCTGGATTCTTGTCGCGTCCAGTCGTAAGCTGCCACCACAGAATCGGTGGAAGTGAAAAACTTGTGGCGACCCCATCCTACGTGCATCCAGTCCACCAACTTGGTTCGTGATCCGCCGACACTGTATTGGTCCAACAACTTTCGGGCGGCGTTGAAAATCCTCAACTGGTCGCTCACCGGGCTCTGTGGCCAGCCCCCCGGGTCCGAGTCGATGAAGCAGTAGGCATCAGCGTTGTTGACGTTCTTGTAGAAAGCTTCAAACGACTTCAGCACCCGCTCGAACTGCTGTGGATCGGCCGGGTTCATGTCCTTCTGACAATCGCTGACCCAGTATGGCCGGACTCTTGGGATCTCGCGTGCCGCAGTCGGACGTTCCAATGCGGTTGGCCGACTGCATGATCCACACTTCCATGCCGCGCTGCTTTTGTGCGTAGTCCACCACACGACGGACCTCCTGCAGATAAGCTTCGTCTTCTGAAGAAAGTGGAACGGGCAGAATCTCCATGAAGGGCCACAGATAGAAAAGATTGATTCGCTGGGCCCATGCGATATCGATGAATTTCTTCCAGTCCGCTTCCTTCCACGAGCGAAAAGCATAGGGATAGTTCAGCGGCCAACCATTCAGGTGAATGCCGCGGACGGCAAAGCTAGGTCTGTTTCGCAAGTCGAGCGGGCCATCGAGATAAGCTGATTTGCCATCTGCTCGAATCATTTGCATGAGCGTCGCGACGCCGGTATTCGTACCGTGTGGATCCGAGCCGGCAACGACTACAACGTCGGCTCCAGATTTGGAGATGCCGACGGATCACCGAGGTGTCTTGATCCGTCTGACCCCAGCTCAGCGCCCATGGCCGTTGCCATCTTTGCTCCGACCGCGATGACAGCTTTCGCCTTTCGACTCGCACTCACGGAGTTGCCTACCGCGACGGTCTTGCCGGTGATCTCGGTCAAATAGGATCCGAGATCCTTCGCCGCATATTTCACATAAGAAGCCTCGCTGTCATCCACGAGGATTACAGCGTCATCAAGAGATATCCGCGGGGAGCTTTGCGCGGCGGCCAGTGAAACCGTACCCGCCAAGAATGAAAGAACGAACCGCATACTCGAGTTTCGCGTCACGAAGTCCTCCTCCGGCTCGATCACATCCGTCACTTGAGTTTTGGCACGCCTAATTTCGGATCGTCTAATTTTGGATCATTGCCAGTTTGAATGGCTCGATGCAGCCGATCATCACCGAATCCCGTCCATACTTTTGCAGCAGTCTCTTGCTGATAGAGCCGAAGAAGTCGTCCAACTGCGCGTAGCTGGTATACGGCTTCCCTTGAGCCAGAATCTCTTTGAGTTGATTCATCGCTTCCCGAAGATCTTTGCCTTCCTCGTAGATCGGTGTTCTCCAGATGGTGATGTCAATCATCTTGTCCCAACCAGTTTCCTGGTTCCATGCCAGCAGCTTGTCGAAGTAGTTCTCCACCAGCTTGGCGGATTCATCGACACTGGGCTTGCCTACGAGAGCTTTCAAAAGAGACTTGGCGGGCGAAACGGATCTCAAGCTGGAATCGGAGATTTCTTGCCACTACGAGTTGATCGGGAAACAGAAACCGGCCAATCGAACCGGGACGTCCCGCGTTTCTTCCCTGGACCACCTTTTCGAGGCGCGTAAGTGTGGCGTCTTAATCTTGTTGGGATCGTTTTCCCGCAAACCTAGGAACGACTCCGCGATCAGTTGTTTATGGTCGGGATACAGTTCGCCTGCAAGGTCGAGAAGAACTTCCGGTTCCGGACGTTTTTCATATTCACGGTCCCATGCAGTATTAAAGAAGTAAAAGGTGCGCGGGAATTGCAACTGCATCAGTTCGTTGTTCCCCATCACTCCCCTGAGCTCAGGGTACTTGGACCGCTTTGTCGAAGACCTGGCGGATCGACTCCTGACCGAGATTGGTGGCTGGGAATGCCGGTTCCATTTCAATCGCGCCATATTGCAGATAGGTCGTCTTGTTCAGCACTGACTCCCTTTGGGACGACTTCAAGAACGCGGCATTCCCTGAAATCAGTTCCCAAGGTTCGGGAAGATTCGCTTTGAAATTGCGGATGGTGTCAGTCATAAAAGCCACCGAGTTTTCTTCACGATTCTTTTCAGTGGGATCGAACACCCGTCCCCAGCCCAGCCACATCCAATCCACCAGTTTGGTCTTCGGGACCTTTAGCGCTGTATTGATCAAGCAGGTTGCGGGCGGCGTTGAATATTTTTGTCTGATCGCTCAACGGACTATGCGCCCAGCCCCCGGGATCCGAATCGATGAAACAGAAGGCATCGGCGTTATTCACGACTTTGTAAAGGGCTTCGAATGATTTCAGAATATTGGCAAACTGCTCCGGATCGGCCGGGTTCATGTCTTTCTGACATTCCCCCATGACCCAGTAAGTACGAAAGCGCGGATTGCGGATGCCGCAGTCGCTGACGCCAATCCGATTCGCCGACTGCATGATCCAGACTTCCATGCCACGCTGGTTCTGCGCGTAGTCCACAACACGTTTGACTTCCTGCAGGTAGGCTTCGTCTTCCGCGGACAGGGGAACCGGAATGATTTCCATGAACGGCCACAAGTAAAACAGGTTGATGCGCTGCGCCCATGCGATATCGATAAAGCGCTTCCAGTCCTCCTCCTTCCAGGAGCGGAAGGCGTAGGGATATTTCAGCGGCCATCCATTCAAGTGGATGCCACGGGACGCGATCGTCGGCTTGCTTCGGAGATCGACCGGGCCATCGAGATAGGCCGCTTTACCTTCGCCGTGGATCATCGGCATAAAGGTCGCGAGGCCTGCATTCGTGCCGTGCGGATTTAGCCCTGCGATGATCACCACTTTGCTGCCGCCCTTATCGAAGGAGCGGATGACCGAACCTTCATCGCCCAGATCGCTCGCGGGCCCCAGGTCGACGTTCAGGGCCCGGGCCATTTCTTTGCCAATGGCGATCACAGACTTCGCTTTCAGGGCTGCGTCGAGAGACGAACTGACGGCAACGGGCTTACCGGTGATGTCCGTGAGATATGAGGCGAGGTCTTTCGCTCCATAACGAAGATAGGAGGGCTCACCGCGGTCTACCAGAACTACGGTGCCATCCAGCAAAACTCGTTCGGTCTGCACGCCAACTTGAGAAGCTCGGGCCGATACGCCGGCAGCGACCACCGTCAGCCACAGAACTAACGACCATGCTTTGGCTGACCCATTCCAGGGTTGGCACCATTTCGCGGTCATTGAGCTACTGCTTCCGACATGAGTCATCATGGGATAAACGAATATCGCATCGATGTAAGTGTAAGATTTTATTGTAGAATATTACATATTGTAAAGCATTTTATGATATATGATCGATCATTATTCGCATTCCCCTGCGAGGGTACACCTCGATGCTCAAGACTGCTCCGGTCATATCTCTCTTAGTTACAACGGGACTTCTTGGCTGTGTTTTCGCGCAAACTCAGCCGATCTTCAGCATTGGAAGCAAGAATGGTTTGCATACCGAGTTTGCTCAGGACCGCGAAGCAGGACATGCGGTCCTCTATAAGGTGGGCGAGAGTTCCGCGGAAAAAGATTGGCCCGCCTACCAGCCCGGCTCGTTCGATTCCATGGTTGGCCGCAGCACCATGCAACACGACTGGACCGAGGTGCACCTTGATCCTCTTCCCGAACCCTTTCAAGTCCAGTTCATTCTCCCTGCTCCGCCTAAAGGAACTTTCACTTTGCATCTCGATGCCATCTTTCGGTATCGACGTCCCGCGGCACCCCTCTACAGAGTTGTGATCAACGGAAACTTCGCAGCGAGCTATCGACTGAACCCGCATCCGGCTCCCGAACTCTGGTGGCCAAACGGAGGCGACGTTCAAGGCAACATGCAATATTTCGGTTACGAATCGCTCGACATGCAGTTGCCAGCTTCCGCATTGACAAATGGAGTGAACACAATCGCACTGCAGTGCCTGGACGGTTTCGGCATCTATTACGACGATCTTTCACTCTCCAATGATCCTGTACGGGAACCGCCTGCCATAACCGAAGCGTCGATCGAGCCGAGCGTGCTTTATAAGAACCGTCCCCCTGGCTTCGTCGAATTGGCGAAGGTACGCGTCCGCACCACCAAACCGCTGGGTCGTGCAGAAGCTAAGGGCTAAGATTGGCGTCGCAGAGATTGAGAAGGAAATCTCACAGAGCGAATCGGGAGACATCGAGTCAACCATCGAAGTTCCCGCCACTGAAAAACCGGTTCCAGTCTCCCTTTACCTTGCCGGAAACAAAGATCCCATCTATCGCGGCACCTTTACCCCTCGGCGCCGATGGCAGGTCTACGCGTTGCCGATGGAGCAAGCCGATTTCGGATACAACGATCTTCCCGCGCGCACGCTGGAGTGGGAGAACCGGTTCATCGATAAAACTTTGGACATCCAGCAGAAATACCCGTCGTACTCATTCACACTCGACGCCGCGGCAAACCTCGAGTCGTATCTGTCCACCCGCAAGGACGAAAAGGCGAAGCAACTTCTAGCACATCTTCAGACCGGCAAATGGGGCATGAACGCCTTGTACGCGAACTTCTTCACGGGGCTTTCCACACCGGAAGAACTGTTCCGCATGCTCGAGTATTCTCTGGGGGCGGGGCGGAAATACAACCTGCAGATCGATTCCGCGTCGCAGACCGATGAGCCGTCCCTGACTTGGGGTCTTCCGCAGATACTCTCTGAGGCTGGCATCAAATATTTCACGAATGGCAGTGACCCGATCCGTGGAGCGTTCAATCCTATCGGACACCTGAATTTTCATTCGCCGTTTTATTGGGAAGGTCCAACCGGATCCAAGGTTCTGATGTGGAGCGGGATTTCTTACACCGCGGTCGATGACATGACCTGGGCGGGTTGGGGCCCAGACACAGCGCTAGGGAGGACATATTCGACCTCGGTGTTCGGCCTGACCAGGTCGCTGCCGCTTTTTCTTTCGCAATACGAGCGCGATGATTTCCCCTTTGACGCTGTTCTTCTCTTTGGCCTGCACAATGACGAAATCCCTATGCGTCACTGGGGCGATGCCGACGTGATCGACATGTGGAACCGGGAATATGCCTATCCCAAGGTTATCCCGGCTACGCAGCGCGACTTCTTTACTCATATCATTACAAAGTTTGGAAACCAGATTAAGACCTATCGCGGAGACGGGGGCTCGTATTGGGAAGATGAGGCGGGGGCGGATGCGCGTATCGCCGCCATGATCCGCACTTCCCAGATACAACTCACAGCCGCTGAGAAGTTTGAAAGTACCGCCGGTTGGCTGCAGCCGCACCTGAAGGTTGATCGCCAAGCTTTCGATGCCGCCTGGAAGAATATCTTGCTGGCGGATTCTTACGTATGGAGCGATGCCAATTCCTTCCGCAGACCGGAAAGTTATCGCACACGCGGAGGTGAGGCCGCCCATCGCGCCTGGGCTGAAGCGGCCTTGCAACAGACCACCGATCTGCGCCTGGTGGCGATGGACAAGATCGCAGAATTGGTCGCCACCGATCAACAAGGTGCGGTGGTCTTCAACCCTGAGAGTTGGCCAAGAAGCGACTTCTTCGACTTCGAGTTGGAGCCGGAGGAGGCCCTGATGGATCCGGCGACTGGACAGACCATCCCCTGCGGAGCTTTGAGGTTGTTGAGCGGATATCAGGAAGTCCGCTGCTGGGCGGCTGACGTGCCCGCGGTGGGATACAAGTTCTATGCGATCACGAAGGGGAAAGTTTCAGAGGGAGAGGTTCTCGCACTTGATCCTTCGAGGCCAACAATCGAGAACAAATACTACAAAGTCGACCTGAATTCACAGACTGGCGCAGTCGCACACCTGCTCGACAAATCAACAGGTCGAGATTTGGTCAATTCAGACTCAGGCTATCAGTTGAACGAATACATTTACGTAAGCGGCGGCGACCCCCAGGGTTCCAGCTCCACCAACAACAGAATTCTCGCGGCGGATATAACCCTTCCCTTGCCCCAGCTCACAGTCAACCGCGCCAGCTTGACGGATGCACCGCAGGCACGCCGGTTTCCCTGGGGAACGGTAGTTACCATTCGTTCCAAGGCCCTGAACACGCCTGAGATTATCAGCACGATCACCCTGCTCGACACACGAAAGCAGGTGAACATCCACAACGAAGTTGAGAAAACGGCGACTCTAAAGAAAGAAGGGATCTACTTCGCGTTCCCCTTCACTCTGAAACAACCTCAGATGAAATATCAGAGCGCTACTGCCTGGGTCGATCCCGGAAACCGAGATGCTGCCCGGCGCCAACCGCCAATGGTTCACTACCCAGGGCGGGGTCTGGGGAAAAGGATCGGACAACAATATCGCCTGGGCCACAGTCGATGCCCCGCTGATTACGCTCGAAGACATCAATCGTGGCCTCTGGCCCGAGTCCATTCAGATTCGCAATGGATCGGTGTTTTCGTATGTGATGAACAATTACTGGTACACCGATGCGCCGGCCCAACAGGGCGGACGCTTCACCTTCCGCTATGCGTTGACCAACGGGCCGGACGTGTCTCCAGTTCAAGCAGCGACACTTGCCAGCGAACAACGATCACCATTAGTGGCGATTCGTCACTACAACATGGGATGGCAACCGACGTTATCCGACAAGGGCGCAGGACTTCTCAGTGCAACACCCGCGGGAGTGACGGTGCTGACGATTCGACCGTTGGAGGAAGAGCGACGCCTATCTTGTCAGAGTGCAAAACTCAACCTCAGGTGACGTAAACGCGAACCTGCAGTTCCCCGCGGTTCAGGTTGCAGGAGGCTATCTCGGATCGGTCATCGGAGAGCGCACCGGCGCCGTGAACTGGACTCCTCACAGCGTGGCGATGCCAATGGGAAAGTATGAAATCAAGAGCCTGGTGGTAAAGATAGCGTCCCACAAGTAAGCATTAACTCGTCACACCCAGCAGCACCGCTGCAACCAGACCGACCACGATGCCAAGCTTGGCATAGGTTCCAACCCGCTCATGAAAGAAGAGTACTCCGCCGAGTACTACCACGCACATGCTCGCGCCCATTCCCAGCATGTACACGACGCTTCCCGGAACGCCATTTGATAGCGCTAGCCCCATGAAGAACTGTCCGCCGACGCTGGCGACCGCCATGATCAATCCGATGATCAGATTAGCGAGGAAAGGCGCTGGCGCGCTTTGATCAATCCGATAAGCCCAAAAGCGAAGCCCGCTAGATACCAGTAAACCAAATACACCGGCGTGTATTGTTGCGCGAGTCCCCGGCCCGCCAGAACGCGAAGACCGAACGGACAAATTCCGTTCAGCAGGAATGCACAGAGCATGGCTGTGATCCAGATCTTCACATTCGCGCGCGCGGGGACTTCGCCCTGGGTTGCAACCTGTCCACTCTCCTGCTGCTTGTCTTTCCACAGAAGAAAGATGGAAAGCACCACAAGACCCAAAACCAGCGCTTTCAACAATCCGATTTTTTCGTGGTAGATGAGCGTGGACAGCGTCGCCGGTACCACGGCGGAAAGATTCATGAAGATCCAACTGGTGGTGATCTTCCCGAATTGCAGTCCGTACAAGAATGTCCAGAAGGCCAGAACCGCCAGCGCGCCAAAAAACAGCGCTGTGCCACTAACAATCCGCGGAGGATTTAACGACTGTCCCTGAACCATGCTGACCCACAGGCCCATCAACACGGTGGAGCCGCCGAAAAGAACAAGCGTGGTGTTCAGCGGCGTACAACCCTTGTTGTCCGCCAGCTTGCTCAGAATTCCCAGAATGCCGATGCTGAGCATCGCGAGCACTGCGAACAGATATCCAGTGAACACTATTTTTTGTCCTCGCATGGATTCTTTACTCGGACGAATGCGTTTTAGGAATGGTTAGCTCCACAGCGATCGCAACTGCTCAATGACCCGTCCTTCAAGACCAACCCGAAGAGCTCTGCGGTGCCGATATCGAAGAGCCGCACCGTCCGCGGGGAAAGTAGCGGCTTCATATCCTCCTAGAGCTAAATCACGGTCCATGGGAATATAGCTCTCGCAGCCATTGGTATAAGCCAGCATCATGTTGTGCTCGGTAGGAACAGCCTTGTCCAACATCAGCTGATATTCCGCGAATAGCTCATGCGTAGCTGCCAGCAACGACCAGTGATCCCCCATACGCAACAAGTGAGCGTCAAAGCGCAAGGGATGCTCATCTTGACTTTCAATTTTGTTCAGCAAGTTGCGAAGGCACAACACGGTGTCCATCATCCACCAGGCCTTGCCCTCCATGGGTTGCACATCGTCCGCGGCCTTGGATTCTTTTTGGCTCTTGGCGGTTTCGACGTCGTCCTGCATGTCCCAAAGCTGTTCGTCGTTGAACACCGCGCGCCCATGATTTTTGACCAGACGCGCTTCAGCGGCCTCGAGAGCTTGCGAACACTCTTCCCGCGAGGGCAGCACTTGTAGGGGAATTTCCGAGTGCACGGAAGAGATTGTGAATTCCTCTGATTGAATGGCTTCACTGCTGGACGCTGCCTGGAATGCTGCTTCTGCCAAGACTTCGCCAGCCAGCTCCGCGGCTGAGATTCCGCCACGGAGCGGATCGCCATTGATATTTCCGGCGAACGCCTGGCCGAACATGGCGATCGTGTTATCGCCAAAACGCTCTTTAAGTTTCCGCGCAGCAAATCCGGGAAATTCCGCGCTGATCAGCCGGCTCGATCCATGAATAATGACGGGATGGGCGGCATGGCTAAACAGAATTGCCACGGGACTACCATCGGACCGATCCACGCGCAAGACGTCGACCCATGGAACAACTGGTCCCGCAGGATTCGGCTTCATCACAATGCCTTGGTCGGAGGGCAGCCGCCGGTTCGTTCCAATGTGAACCGGCGATCTTCCGGCGCGTAAGATCACCGGCTCGCTTTTAGCTTCAGCAGCATGAGGCTAGATCCGCCAGTTTTCCCGCAAGACCGTCATGCCAGGCCTTGCCTGGTCCTGAGAGCCAACGTGGGCCCAGCACGCTCCAAGGAATGGTGAATGGAGCAGAGTGATTGTGGGTGCAGTGCACAAGCGCGATGGCTATGCCCGTACGAGCGGCGATCGCACCGCGAATTTGATCCGCGAGTGCAAAATCCATCCCGATCAGATCAAGAGATAAGATCGCGACGCGCTTCCTGCCATCGTTCAACACCAAAGCGCGCGCGTACAGGTCGTCGTGTACGCCCGTGCTGCGTTGTATGGTTCCAAGGGTGGGTGCGCCAACGGGTGGGCTAATGACCAGCTCGGCCGCCCCGGCAAGCAGATTCGCTTTCCCGGGTCTGGGTGGGTTATGCATTTTCGACAAGTCGATCTTTAAACAGAATACAGGGGCCGCAAGGTTCGCGGCCCCACCCCCTCAAAGGCGCCGTCAAAAGGATAATTTCAAGGCAAACTGTACCTCGCGATTATCCAGTCGCGTCCCGGTGATTTGGCCAAACTGAGGTGTGCCGAAGCTAGCGTTCGGTTGCGCAAAGATCGGGTGATTGCCGGCATTGAAAGCCTCGCAGCGGAACTGCAGGTTCATCCGTTCACCGATCGGAGTGTTCTTGACCAGGGAAAGATCTACATCTTTGATCCCTGGGCCCGTGATCACGTCGATCCCTTCGTTTCCGAAGGTGAACTGTGGCGGCGCAGCGAACGCTGCCGTGTTAAAGAATTCATCGACAGTTCTTGGACCATTGTTGGGGTTGCCAATCAGGTTCGGTAATTTTGCTCCCTCCCCCACGTTGGAGTTGTCGAAGGGCAAGGTTGCCGTGAGAGGTTGCCCTGTCTGGAAAGTGGCGATTCCAGCTAGCTGCCAGCCCGAAACAATCGTTCTGACGACGCCATTCGCGTCTGACAGATATCGCTTCTTGTTGCCAAAGGGCAGCTCATAGAGCGCGCTCATGGTAAAGCGATGACGAGTGTCGGACGCGGTCAGACCACGGTTCGCCCGCCGATTATTGTTGTCTTGCAAATCGGGAACGAACGCGCCCGTCTCAGCGCCCTGAGTATCCGTGATCGCCTTCGAGTAGGTATAACCTGCAAGAATTGACAATCCCTGAGAGAAGCGTTTGTCCAACCTCATCTGCAGGCCATTGTAGTTGGCATTCCCGATCGGCTCATCGCCTGCGATCGTTGAGACGTTGGTATAGGGACGACGTGAATCTATATCTCCCGGTCCGGGAGGTGGCTGGTTGGGCCAGGTTCGCGCCCAAAGCTTGGTGTCTTTGTTTCCAACATAGGTAGTATCCAGAACAAAGCCAGCCCCAAAATCATGTTGGACCCCAAAATTCCATGCCTGAAGATACGGCGTGCTCGAGTTGGAAGGGATGTAAGTAAACTGCACGCCTCCGGGTGGCAGGCCTGCGGTGGGATGGAACCAGTCCCAGTTCTGAAAGTTGCCGGTGTTGATAAAGCGGTTGAAGTAGCTGACAAAGGGCGGGTTGATACTGAGAAACACGAACTGGTTAAACGGCTCCGCCTGGTAAAACATTCCGTAGGCTCCGCGCATTACGGTTCGACCTGAGTCTCCCAGACGGTAAGCAAATCCGATGCGGGGGGCAAAGTTGTTCTTGTCGGTGTTGGCAATCGTGCTGCGGGTGGGAGCGATGGAAGTGGGGAGGCTGGTTGCGCAATCACGAATTCCTCCCGGCACACAAGGCCCTGACAGGACAAGTGAAGCTTGCCCTCCTCCGGGGGGAAGAATGATGTTCGAAATTGTATTGTCCTTGGATACCGGCCATGGACGCCATTCATAACGCAACCCAAGATTTATGGTCAGCTTCGGCGTGACTCTCCAATCGTCCTGCACCCAGGGCATGATCTCCCACTGACGGAACTGAGGATCAAACAACTGAGGTGACAGCTGGAAATTGGCGGGTATACCAAGCAGCATGTCGGCCATCGAATAACCGGTTATGCTTCCGTCAAAAACGTAAAAGCCCGCAGGCAGGTAGGTCTCTTGAAACGTCTCGTGGTGCCGAACCGTGTGCAGGCCGGCTCGAATCAGGTGCTTACCGCGCACCAGACTGACACTGCCTTGATACTCGTAGCGTTCACTGAACCATTGTCGCGGAGCCGAGTTCTGATCGGACAGTACACCGAAGCCGGGGGTGATAAATATGGGAGTGCCGGACGAGCGCGGGTCAGTAGCCACTCCATTGATTCCCAAAACGGCGGAAGCGATATTCGGACTGGTATTTGCGGTCTTCTGAATGACGAACTGCTTGAACAGGTTGTAGCCAAATTGCAGATCGAAGACAGTCGTGGGGGAGGCTGTGTCGGTGAGATGCAGGCTTACATTGTGGTCGTTATTGTGCTGCTTAACGGAGAAATTCTCGTTGGTAGTCGGTGGAGCGTCGGAAATTTTGTCGTAAATGTAATGCGCCGACAACTGCAGATTCTTCTTCAACTGGTGATCGACGCGTCCAATATACTGATCGACGTCATTACTGTGCGACCCCGGTACTATATAGTTGTTCACCAAACCAGGGCGGTTGGGAAGCGGGACATATTTGTTCAGGTATCCCGGCATGACGCTCAGCACCTCATTTTGCGGAATCACGTTGCCGGGATAGGGCAAACCAGTTGCTGGATCGTTGATGATGACCGGCGTTGGAAGACTCAGCAACTCCGAGAAGTCGCCACCCCGCATCAACTGAGTCGGGAAATTGTCGAACAGAGTGGTGCTGCTCTGCTCGCGAAACCCTTCATAACTGAAGAAAAAGAATGTCCTGTCGTGGATGATAGGACCGCCGACGGTGCCGCCGAACTGGTTGCGTCGGAGTGGCGTCTTCTTTTCTCCGGCTCGAGCAGTGAAAAAATTCGTTGCATCCAGCTTGTCATTTCTCAGGAAGTCGTAGAGGTTGCCATGGATCTGATTGGTGCCCGACTTGGTCACCATGTTGACTAACCCGCCGGCGTTCGCTCCGAACTCGGCAGAATAGTTCCCCGTCTGCAACCTGAACTCTTGGATCGCGTCCACCGACGGATTCAGTCCATTCGTGCCGTGCATCCAATCCTTAAACGAGACACCGTCGATGATGTAGTCGTTATAGACGTCGCGCATCCCGTTGACCGAGAAATTGCCGCCGCCGATGTCCAGGTTCTGCGAAGCGATCTGGACAGCCGTGAAAGTGCCGGCGCTCGCCAGGGTCGTTCCTGGAGAAAGCAACTGGAGCTGCAGAAAATCACGCCCGTTCAATGGGATCTCGCTGACCACCTTCGATTCAAACAGGGTACTGACAGACGACTCGGTCGTCTGTAGCGCGGTGGCCGCAGCCGTCACATTCACCTGTTCGGAAACCGTTCCGGGAGGTAACAGCATGTCGATGGTCCGCACCGCCTGCACTTCCAGCGTGACCTGATCAACAACCTTGCGCTGGAAACCTTGCTTTTCCGCGCTCACTTCGTAAACTCCCGCCTGAAGGTTGGGGATGGCAAACTGGCCCACGTCGTTGCTAGTCGCTTGTCGTGTTTCTCCTGTGTTTACGTTCTTGGCGGCAACACTGACTCCCGTAAGCACTGCCCCGGAAGAGTCCGTCACAGTTCCCACGATCCCAGACTGTTGCGCCAATACCGCTAAGGGGGATAAGACCACAAGCAAGAGAACCAGGCACAGTCTTCGACTAAACATGAATCTCTCCTGAGCGACTATAGATGACCGATTATCATGTGCACATTAGTAGCGATTTGCTTGTATTGTCAAGGATAAATTTATATTTTGATCGATCATTGGTCATATATTGCGATATACCTGTACTTATGCCTATCGATTATAATGAAAAACCATGATTCCTCGGTGGACGGCTCTTATGGGGAGGCGCTCTAGGATTTTCCAGATTCGGTAGGAACCGCGGCCCCATGAACCCCCCGGATCCGACGGTTGGAGCGTTGAAAAGAACTTCTGGCTGCGGCTTTTCGGGAGCAGCGGTATTCTCCTAGCGATCTGCCGGAATCTTGTATCTGATGTCAGCAATCAAGGACGAACGACAATGCCACTGATCGCAACCAAACTGAACACCCAACCCGCACGACACCAGGTCGCGGAAAAGATTCGCGAATCGATCTTGGACGGATCCCTGCTCCCTGGTGAGCGCCTGGTCGAGCGCAAACTTGCCGAAACCCTCGGCACCAGTCAGTCTGCCATTCGAGAAGCGTTGATTCAGCTTGAACTGGAGGGCCACGTCAGCAAGAAGCCAAATTCAGCCACTTTTGTCACCCATTTCAGTCAGCGGGAGTTGGAGAATACGATATCCGTTCGGCGGGCGCTCGAGGGTTTCGCCGTCGAGGAGGCGGCCCGTCAATCGACTCCTTCTGATATTCAGCGTCTGGAGGAGCTCTTTCAGCAATCCCAGGCAGCTGCGCGGGCCCGCGAATTTCAGAAATACATCAGAGGAGATTTGAGTTGGCACATCGCAATGTGGGAATCGACACACAATGATTGTCTGGTTGAAAGCTTGCGAAGGGTTGTCGTTCCGCTGTTCGGGTTCAGTGCGATTCGGGTTGCCATGCAGCCGGGATTCAACCTCATGCATGATCTCCAGTCCCATCGAGTGTTGCTCGACGCCATCGCTGCAGGCGAACCTGAGCGCGCGAAGCGCGCCTTCCACGCTGCCATGGCGGACTGGGCGGAACAGGCAGCGCACCTTTATTCCGAAGAGAATGAAGCCCCCCCGGCTCCCTGAGTCTACTTTTAGTACGCCTGCACCGCCTCACCCAGCAGGTACGCGATGGATCGATAGCTCACTCCGCAATGAAGAGAAGCTCCGATCTCGCAACTACCGCTACTGGAGTAACCTGCCCGCCCGCGTTCGTCCGATGCCTTGCGGCGGCCGTGAGGAGACTTTTCCCGCAAGTCTTGCAGTCATCGCGCGGTTAAAACATCCGGTATCTTAAAGTTTGTCCGGTACTCCATCCGCCCCCGGATGCCGGCATTCACATGGAAGAGTGCGCCACCAAAGTAGCCGTGGTCGGGATCATAACTGGGTGGCATCACCGGCATCGGTTCTGATCTAGCCGCAGAAGTAACAAAAATGTCGCGCAGCTCGGGTCCGCCGAAAGTAAGTGAAGAAACCTGTTTCGCAGGCACCGGAATCCTGCGCTCCAACTTGCCGTCGGGATCGTAACGTGAAATGCAACTGCCATACCATTCGGCTGACCACACAAACCCCTCCTCATCTACAGTCAATCCGTCGGGCAGTCCGGAATTGCTGTCCACTTTCACAAACAAGCGACGGTCTCTTACCCGGCCTGCCAATGAATCGTAGGCGTATGCATAAATCACGCGGGCCACAGAATCAGCAAAATACAACGTGTTCTGGTCGAGAGAAAAGGCAAGTCCGTTGGCGAGATGGAAACCCTCGTCTAATATCAGCACCTCCCCGTTGGGCTGAATACAGAACAGCTTTCCTAGGAGATATTCAGCAGAAGGACTGTAAAAACACGATCCAGCTAGCAAGCGGCCTTCTGGGTCTGCGATGCAATCGTTCAACTGTAGCGGCATGCCGCCGAGGGAGCTGACGACTGAAACCGGCATGTCCTTGCGGTTCCAGAACCAGACTCCGGAATTGTTGGTAAAGATGAAGCCACCTGACTGATCCAGAGCACTGCCATTTACTTCAAACTTCTCGAGAAGCAAATCTCTCCGCTTGGACTTCAAATCGTAGGAGAAGAACTTACATCCAGCGCAATCGGTCCAGTACAACTTTTGCTGCGTGGAATCCCAAAGCGGACCTTCTCCACAGAGATTGCTGTCGTCGATCAACACTGAGCAGGTGTGCATTCGATCCCTTCCCCGGACTTAGTTGGAGCCGGACTCGGTTACCGCAGGCGGACGTCTTCCTTCGAACAAGGTGAGGACGGCGGTGCCAGCCACGGTCAGCGCACCCCCAAAGACCTGCGGCAACGTAATGCGATCGTGGACCGTAATAATAGAGAGAACCAACCCGAAAAGTGGAAGGAGGTAGATCGAGGTCGAAATTTGTCCTACCTCCAGCCGGTTGAGCACCCACATCCACAAAATCATCGCGATTCCCCAGGACAGAAACCCGAGGATCGCGACTGCGAACCACGTAGAGGTCGAATACCCGCCGACACGATAAAAAGGTTTACTTTCGAAAGTCGCGGAAATAATCGCGCATGCTACAGCCCCCACGGCGTAGCTAAAAATAAGAACCTCCAACTCGGAGTAACGGGACAATAGGTCCTTGCTGTATGTGTTGTAGAAGGCGCTCCCGAATCCAGCGATCAGAATGATAAAGTTTCCGAACAGCAGGCCACGGCTGAAAGACGCCTGCGCCAAGTCACTGGTGGAAACCAGCAGGGTGCCGAGTAAACCGAGCAACAGGCTCGATACACGGATCAAATTAAGTTTTTCTCCCAACATCAGTACGCCAAGACCTGTCATCAAGACCGGGATTGTTAGTGACAGGATGGCCGCGTTTGAGGCCGATGAATGTGCGATACCCCACGATAGTAGAACCGACGGTGGAACGATCCCTAATATCCCCAGTAGCAAATACTCGCGCAGAGTCTTCCATTCGAACGCCCTCTTCTGGTTCCGACGTTTCCGTTTCTCGCGCAACCAGAGAGGGGCCAGGAGGAAGCCGGCTAGAAGTAATGTCCAGAAGTTCAGGCTTGCAGACCCCATACCGTCACCGGCAATTTTGTAGGCGGGATATTGTGCAGCCCAGAGCAGGTTTACCAGAATAAGTACGGCAAAATTGATCCATGCGCCGTTCCGCATCTTCATGTGGAGAGCCTGCTGAGTAGTCCCCCGTCAACTACCAGCACTGCTCCGGTTATGTAAGAGGCGGCTTGCGAGGCTAGAAAATAAACCGCCTGCGCAATATCCTCCGGTTGACCAACACGTCCGAGCGGGATCGCTCGTCCAATGGCCTTCACCGCTTCCTCAGGATCCGGCTGGTCCTTGATGAACGGTTCCATCATTCCGGATCGAATCGCGCCCGGACAGATCGCATTCACCCGCACACCATCTGCAGCGAAATCCAGCGCCGTGCCCCGCGTGAGCCCGAGCAATCCAGCTTTGCTGGCTGCGTAAGCGGAAATCTGAGGTTCATTGGCAAAGCCTTGCACGGACGAAATATTCACCACGCAACCGCAAACTCTCTTCAGAAGAGGATAAGCATACTTGGTGCAAAGGAAAGTGCCGCGCAAATTGGTCTCAGAAATTGCATTCCAATCTTCGAGGGTGTATTCATCGGCACGGCGATAACGTTCAATGCCGGCGTTGTTGCACAGCACATCAATCCGACCGAAGACCTCCGAAACCGTAGTCATCAAAGATTCGACTTGGCTCTCGATGCGGATGTCAGTACTGACGAACAAAACTCGACCACCGGAAGCCTTGATCGAGGACTCCAGCGCCGTACCGCGTTCCACGTCGCGGTCTGCAATCACCACGGAGTCACCCTTGCCGGCAAAATGCTGGACAATTCCCCGCCCTATGCCATAGGCGCCGCCAGTCACCAACGCCACCCGAGTCTCGGTCATCAAGGCTCCTAGCAGATCGACAGGGTAGAGGTTGCAGCTTCTGCTTCGCCCTTGAAGCGGGCCAGGGCTTCGCGATTCAAATCCACTCCCAGCCCTGGAAGTCTCGGGAGTGCAATCTCTCCATCCACCATTTGCAATTCATTGGATACCAATTCCCTACGCAAAGATGACTCGCATAACTCATCCGGGAGGAACTCGATGAAGGGGCAACTTGCCGTGGTCGCTGCCAGGTGCGCCGCCGCGGCGATCGAAATGCCTGACTTCCAAAGATGAGGAACAATTGTGAGCTTTCTCTGCTCCGCCAGATTGCACACTCGCTTCGCTTCGGTAAACCCCCCAACCCGGCCCACGTCGGGCTGAACGACGCTGATTTTTCCTCTATCCATGAGGTCGATAAACTCGTAGCGGGTGGCTAGCCACTCCCCAGCGGCAATAGGAATGGGCTGTTCTTTCGACAAATGGGCGTACCCATCCAGATCATCGGAAGGTAAGGGCGTCTCAATGAAAAATAAGTTGAATTCGACCCAGGGGCGAATCGCCTTCAAACAGACGTCAGCATTGGGAAAGGCGTATTGCACATCGACCATTAACGTGAAGTCGCGGCCCACGGCATTCCGAACTTCACCTATTACCTCGGTCATTTCTTCGTGCGACGCTTTCAACCCTTTGTGGGCATAAGGCCCGCAGGGCGTGACCTCAATTTTGGCCGCGCGAAATCCCAAAGCCTTCGCACGCAGAGCCCACTCGACAATCGATCTACGGTACACGGCGAACGAACTGACCTCAGGCTGGAGAGACGCATAGGGTGTGATACTTTTCTTGACTGCTCCGCCGAGGAGTTCATGGCATGGCTTGCCGAGGGCTTTGCCCCGCAGGTCATGAAGGGCCATATCCAACGCACCGATCGCGTGGATCACGGCACCCCTCCGACCATTCATGGCCGAACCCACGTAAAGCTTTTCCCACAATGCTTCCACTTGCAGTGGGTCCTGGCCAATCAACATTTCAGCCAGCCCGAGCCCCATCGTGTGTGTGCCAGGGGCGTTAATGCATACCCTGGCAATCCAGGGGTTGACGTCTGTCTCACCAATTCCGGTTACGCCTTCATCGGTATGAATTTCGACCACAATGTCGTCCTGCGACGAGCTAGTAGAGCCAATGTCATAGCCCGGATCGAGCAGTACATGACAGTCGATCTGAGTGATTTTCATGCTCTTCCTAACGACCCCCTTGCTACATCTGATAGAAGGGAAAGCAGATACTCTGATTCCCGTTCTCGTTTTCCGAGTGCTTTCGCCAACTAAAAAACAACTACGATTACTAATGATCGATCACACTGTTATTAATATTATATGGTGTGTCAACAAATCAACCAGTAAATTGAGGGACTTTCATGATCGATCATATTTCATGGCTGATTGCCGATATATGTCGTCCCAGAGGTCGTATTAAAAGCAACGAGGGAGTGGAAAATTTGTTATCGGATTCTGGTGCTATAGATCTGAAACTGACTTGGACGTAAATGTTCAAACTTAGATAATCCTTCCAATTTGGAAGGTCTCGCACATCGGACACAAACCGCCACCTTCAAGTACCACTCGGTTGATTTCATTTCAACATTGAGTTTGTTTCCTTCAGGGAAAACCTAGACACGGGCGGCCCCATTGGGCAGGGCAATGGTAATCATCGTCGGTGCCATCGCAGAGTTAGAAAGAAGTTTGATAATCGAGCGAGTGAAAAGTGGCATACGTCGTGCGCGACTCGAAGGTCGTCAGATCGGGCGTACACGCCTTGATGTCAATAGGGAGCAAGTCGTCATCGACCGTCGCACTGGGAAGTTGTTGACCTTGGTAGCAGGTAAACATTCAATCAACCGGGCGAGCGTTTGCCGGATCATGAAGGATCGGTGGATGACTACAAAAGAGATTGACTAGTCGAAATTCATAGTTGGAAAAGAGCCTTCAGGACTCGCGTAGCCTGCTGAAGTTCTTTGGTGTTTCGCTCAGTAAGCAGATGATGGAGAGTCGCCAACAAAATATTCGTGTCAACCTCCTCCGCTTCGAACTCGAGAAAGGCTGACGGAGAAACGCCGAGAGCTGCACCCAACCGTTGAATGATTTCTAGAGACGGCCATTTCTCGCCTCGCTCGATTTCACCCAGATAGTTTGGGTTGATTTTAGCTTTTTCAGCCACCAGTTCACGTGACAGATTAACCGCCTCCCGGATGGAGCGTATTCTGTTGCCGAAAAGTGCTTGGCTATCCACGGATCGGTCACCACGTTACAGGCGATTTCAGGGACAAAACACAAGCCAATAGCCGATATTTAACTTGACTACACCGGCTATTAGCGCTATTGTCGGCAACAACCTACGCATCACCCCTCGTCTGTGGGAAAGACGAAGTGCGGTGACTCTGCGGTGCGTCGAACTAAGTTACCTGGCGGAACATCGAAACCAGCGGCGACTCGATAGATTGTGCGGAGGCTGGGACACTGAGCACCGCGTTCCAAGTCACTGATGAACGTCCGATCGAGTCCGGTCTTCATATGTAGTTTCATTTGCGATATGCCGAGTTCTTTTCGAATCGTTCGCATCACTTCCCCAAACGCCTTTTCCACGCCCGAGCGAGGTTGAACTTGTTTTCGATGTTTGGCCATCTGGGAGAACATCCTGCGCTGTTGTCGGCAATAGACCAACGGGCAGTTATCGACAAACCTGGCGAGGACGAACTTCCGAGGGAGCTGCCATGAGCTCCTCAGTAACCCGCTATTTCCCTAGAGGATTCGGCGGGACGAGATCCAGTAGTGCACGTACCGAGCTCAGACTCTCCCTGACGGATGGGGAATGCGGGCCACTGCAATCGG
Source organism: Terriglobia bacterium (assembly GCA_963706335.1). Lineage (GTDB taxonomy): Bacteria > Acidobacteriota > Terriglobia > Terriglobales > Acidobacteriaceae > JAIQFF01. Next base: position 156,326 of record CAVPME010000016.1, on the reverse strand, counting down.
GGTCCTCGGCCGGCGCCGTACTGGCCCACGCGGAAGTCCAGCCTCCTCCAACAACCCCTTCGGACGCAGCGCTCATGGTGCTTGTCTGTGGAGGGGACAAAGAAGCTCTTGCTTGCCTATTTCGCCGATATTCCCGAGTGATACGCTCAATCTCCTACCGAGTGCTACGCGACTTTTCCGAAGCTGATGACCTTGTCCAAGACGTCTTTCTGCTGGTTCACCGCGACTGCAGAACATTTGACAACGCCAAAGCTCCAGTACGGTTCTGGATTCTGCAAATGGCCTACCGTCGCGCCATCTCCCGGCGCCGGTATTTGACCTCGCGACATTTCTACAACCGAATTGACCTCGACGACGCGACGAGTCAGCTCGTAGACCCGTGGGAAAACGCTGGGAAGCTGGAAGATTCATTCGACGGAAACTTTGGAAACGGAGCGCTAAAGGAGATGTTTGACGCGCTCTCGGAGAATCAGCGCCAGACCTTGCGCCTCTTCTTTATAGAAGGGTATACATTCGATGAAATTGCGGCGAAGCTTGGTCAATCCCGAGGGAACATCAAGCACCACTACTTCCGTGGGCTGGAAAGATTGCGGAAAGATCTCTTTGGTAGCAAATTGTCGGGCGGGCGATCAGTATGACAAGAGTTCTTGGCCAACGTAGGAGCGGGGGCGTTGTCGCTAACCGAACCCCATAATGAGTTCCTAGAGCTCTCTGCCGTTTCGACCTCAGGCCAGTTGACTGAGGAGGAACAGAAGATGCTACAGGCGCATCTCGCTGTCTGCGAGTCCTGCCGGGAAACTTTAAAGCAGTACGAATCAGTTGTTGACCAGGCCATCCCGGTATTCGTGGCCAAGGAAGCGTCGAAGAGTCTGGATGCCGGCCAGGATTGGTCGGACGATCAGCAACGGCAGGCACAGCAAGCCTTCTTCAAACGCCTAGAGCGAGAGCCAAAGAGGTCCACAAGCACGAACGAAGTACCCACTACCCCGCCTCGACTTCCCCCATTTTCCAGTGAATCGTCTTGGCGTCACGTGTGGATGCTGTATGCTGCCGGCATTTTGCTCTTCGTCTCTCTCAGTTTTTACGCGTATCGGGCCGGCGCACACCGAGACATCGATACCTATAAGGTCACTCCTCCTTCGCCAAACGCGCAAGGCCAATCTACGCTAGCGGCCCAGTCAAGCGACGCCGGCCATGAACGTCAAATTGCCCGGACTCAGATCGAACAACGCGATAAGACCATTGGAGACCTCGGGCAGCAGTTGGCTCAGCGGATGGCCGAAATGACTACACTGAAAGCCGCGGCAGACCTGCTTGAGAATAACTTACGCGCCAGCGACGCCGGCAAACACTATCTGGACGAGCAGCGTGTCGAACTAGCACAGAAGCTCGATGCTGCGCTGTCCGCTTCGCAAGGGCTGCAGCAGAAGCTGGATTCTCTTGCGCAGCAGTCGGCTCAGGAAATCGCTCGCATCAACACCCTGGATGCCAAGGTCAATGACCTGAATCGTCTGCTTCACGACCGCGAAATAGCGCTGGGCCAGAAGGACGAGCTGCTCGCGCACGACCGCGACATCCGCGACTTGATGGGTGCACGGGATCTCTATATTGCGGAAGTGTATGACGTTGCCCGTACAGGCGAGACCCAAAAGCCCTACGTCCGAGTGTTTTATACACGCGGCAAGTCGCTGATCTTTTACGCTTACGACTTGGATCAACAGACTGCTGCGAAAACAGTCAATGCGTTTCAGGCGTGGGGGTGGCGGGGGCCAGATCAACAAACGCCGGTTAACCTCGGCGTTTTCTATGAGGATAACGCCTCCAAGAAACGCTGGGTCTTGAAGTGCGATGACCCTGAAACATTGGCACAAATTGATGGAGTGTTCGTGACTGTGGAACCAGATGGCGGCAGCCAAAAGCCCAGCGGCAAGTCGCTTCTTTTCGCGTATCTCAGAGCTGATCCGAATCATCCGTAAACGTAGTTTGGCTCCTGAAATTGGAAATCCTCAGGCGAATCCACCCTGAGACTGGATGATCAAGTTCCGTCTTCCTCTCAACCCTTCAACCCTACAAAAGGGTCGAATGTGATGGCCCATTCCATGATGAAATCAGGATAGCGTAGGCAGATCGCACCGAGCCCAACCATGGCGAAGCCTACAAGCACGCGACCCAGTCGAATCGAGCTTGGCATCGCGAACCTCTCCTTATTCGCCATCATTCAAACACGGGCAAATAGAACGAAGATTAGAAATATCCGTTTTCATCTCTGTTTGGGTTCTTGCACTTTGAGAATCTGGTCTATTTCCGCGCCTGCGATCTGCTGGCGGATTCCGGATGGCCAGAGAACTTCGATATTTGCGCGCGTAGCCGTCCCGAGACCAAAATGCAACCGTTTGTCACTTGATGAGAGATAACTTCCGGCCGCAGTGGCAAACCGCACTTGTCCGTTTACCGTCACGCGCGCTCCCAACCCATCGCGGTTGCTTCGGGTACCGCAAAGGCTTACAGCAATCCAGTGATTCCCACTTGCTTGGTTCATGAAGACCTGCGGCGCGCCCCCGAGCACGGTCATGACCACGTCGACGTAGCCATCATTATTAATATCCCCAAACGCGGCCCCGCGTCCGGCGAGGGGAGTGTTCGTACCGGGATCTACCTGTTCGAAGCGGCCGCGGTGGTTCAGAGCAAGCAATGGAGGCTGCAAGTAACGGAGTCCAGGATCGAACTTCTCAACATTGTCGATCACATGACTCTGCGCGATGAATACGTCCTTCCAGCCGTCGTTATCGAAGTCCTCGAGGCCCATCCCCCAGCCGGAAACTGACCCGGAAAGTAAGCCAAAACCTGTGCTCAGCGTCTGGTCTGAAAACACGCCGTTGCCTTCATTGTGAAACACGGGATACAGGCCCTTGGGAAGTTGGGTAAGCATGATATCCGGGCGGCCATCGTTGTCGTAATCCTGAAATGTCACGCCCATCCCGGAAAGCATCTTGCCCTCGGAAGAAAGCGCTACCCCAGCGTCAAGCGCCCGCTCGGTGAATGTTCCGTTGCCGTTATTGTGAAGCAGGAATTGCTCGACGACATCATTTGCCACAAAAATGTCGGTGAGGCCATCGCCGTCATAGTCCGCGAACGCTACCCCCAATCCGTGCCCTTTCAAGGCAGCTATGCCCGACCGCGCGCTGACGTCCTCAAAAGTTCCATCGCCACGGTTGTGGTACAGGAGATTCGAAACTGCGGGAAACTCTCCCGGCTGACAGTAGGTATCTTTGTTCTCGCCACAGGCTTTACTTCGTTTGAGATCCCAGTCGAGGTAGCGAGTCACGAACAGATCCAGATTTCCATCGTTGTCGTAGTCGACGAACCCGGCTGAGGCGGACCAGCCCCCTCCCGCCACGCCAGCCTTAGCGGTCACGTCGGTGAAGGTTCCGTTGCCATTGTTGTGATAGAGGATGTTCTGGCCGTAGTTGGTGACGAAAATGTCCTCGTTGCCGTCGTTGTCATAATCTCCGATGGCGACTCCCATCCCGTAGTTTTTATCGCCAGCATTTGCCAATCCGGCTTCCTGGGTCACATCGGTAAAACTCCCGTCTTTGTTCTGCCGATACAGACGGTTCCAATATTTGGGGTTACTTCGATCGAAACCGACGACGCCACCGACTGCCTTCGTAGTGTCTCCCCCGTTTACCAAAAAAAAGTCGAGGAGACCGTCGTTGTTGTAGTCAAAAAGTGCAACCCCACCCGGCATGGTTTCAATGAGGTGCTTGTGCGGCGTTGGAGAGTTTTGAAGCCTGAAGTCCAAACCGCGTGGATGAACTAGATGAAGTATCGGCGACGTGGTAGAGGCTCCTAGGAAAGCGATGCATGCTACGGAGCAGAGAACCCGCGATATCTGAGCGTACGATTTCACAATTCTGACCGCATAAGATTGGCGGCCACGTAGGTCTGGTTCGGAGGTTACCTTCTTCCTCTGTGTGACCTGCTTACGATTCCACACTCTACGGAGTTGCGATTATTCGCAGGTCGGTCTCGCCGCTTGCCGGCAAACTCAGAGTCAACACTTTCCCGGCGCTAAGCGATGAAGATAATGCCGAGTCCGCCTTACCATTCAGCAAAACCCTAGGTTTGCCCGAATCCCACCCGAAAATCTGCACTTCGTAACTTTTCCACCAAGGTCGATAATTTCCTTCGGGCGCTCCCAAATGAATTCGCAGTCCTTCGGGGCTTGGCTGGCATGAAAACTTTAATCGCAGAAACTCTCCCATCTTGTAGTCCAGGGTTGTGCCGTCATCTTGGTACAACGTTCCTGCACAGTCGGGGCCGGGATAAACCCTTAGCGTCAGCGGCCCTTGTGGCTTCTCCTCCGTGCTCTGAGTCAAAGGCTGCATGGGAATAATCGAACCTGCGCGGGCATACACCGGCAACACATCCAGACGAGGCTCGATTTTCTCGGCGCCGATCACCCGCGCGCCTGTCCAATAGTTGTACCAATCGCCCGGTGGCAGAATGACAGCATAGCTGTCCAGTTCGTCGGGATAGCGAAATGGGGCCACCAGTAGGTTTGCACCAAACATGAATTGATTCGGAGCATCAAGGTCAAGAGGATGCTGGTCTGGCGTGGCAGACGGAAACTCCAGGAAGAGCGGGCGAACAATGGGCAATCCAGTGCGCGACATCTCCTCGGCTGTGGTGTAGAGATAAGGAAGCAGACGGTAACGTTCCTCAATGTAGCGCCGTCGAATGGCTAGGTGCTCGGGACCATGCACCCACGGTTCCTGAGCCCCGGTTCCCTTGGCCGTATGGTCGCGGTCAATCGGCTGAAAGGTTGCGAGCTCGATCCACTTAGTCAGCAAATCCGGTGGGGGGGTCCCGGCGAAACCACCGACATCAGCCCCAGCCATTCCAAATCCGCTCAGGCCGAGATTCAGCAGCATGGGTGTGGTGAGCCGAAGGTGGTTCCAGGTGCTGCTGTTGTCTCCCGTCCAGGTAGCGGCGAAGCGCTGCCCGCCCGCATAGGTAGCCCGGGTAAGCACGAAGGGACGTGAGTTCGGCGCCAGGTTCAACAGACCTTCATAGGTGGCGCGGGAATTTTCCATTCCATACACGTTGTGAATCTCAAGGTGGCTTGCGGTACGTTCAGCGAACCCAGGCTCCTCGATGCGGTGCTGGGTCTCAATCGGCATTGTTTTCGAAGGAGAGAGAAAGACCGAGGGTTCATTCATGTCGTTCCAAAAGCCCGACACGCCATCCGACACAAACTTGCCATAGAGCCGGCCCCACCACCCGCGCGAACTCTTCTGAGTGAAATCGGGAAAGACAGACGGGCCCGGCCACACATTCCCTACATAGAGAGAACCATCGGGGTTTTTAAGGAAATGATCTCCTGCCACTCCGCTTTGGTATGGCCAGTAATCGATGTTTGGGCCGTATGCGATATGCAGGTCGGTGATGGTCACCAGTCGGAAATGTTGCTGCCGAAGATCCTTTACCATCCCGGTAAAATTGGGGAATTTCTGAGAGTCCACCGTAAAGGGCCTATTTTTCTGCTGGTAATCGATGTCCATATAAAGCACATCCGAAGGAATCTTGAGCGCCCGCAGCTTAGACGCAATCTCTCGCAGTTGATCCTCGGTCTCGTAGCTATATCTTGATTGCTGGTAGCCAAGCGACCACAGCGGCGGCAAGGGTGCAAGGCCGGTAAGCCAGGAATATGTCTTGACTACACTCTTCGGATCGGGGCCATAAACAATGTAATAGTCGACCGGACCGCCGCTGGCTCCGAAAGAATACATCTCGTCCGACTCCTTCCCAAAATCGAAGCTGCTGAACCATGTGTTGTCCAGCAAGACGCCGACATACCTGCCTCCGCGCTCAGCGAGGAAGAATGGGATGCTCTTATAAATAGGGTCGGTAGATTCCTGAAATTCATAAGTATCGGTGTTCCAGAGCGCAAAGGACTGACCTCGCCGGTCGAGCGGCCCAACCTTGTCACCTAAGCCGAAGTAATGCTCGTCGGCAGGCATTTGTTTGTAAAGCCGAAACGTCCGGTCATGAAATGTAACCGGCCATCCGGCAGCGTCTTGCTGCAATATGTTTCCGTCCAGATCTGATACCGACAAGCGGAGATCGCTACGCGCAATCTTCACTCGTAGGCTGCGAGTGCGGAACCCCACGGCATCCGCGTCAGTTTCAGACGTTATCGAAACCGAACTCCGGCGAGAGTTAGCCAGCACGGCCCATGATGCGTCCTCGGGAAGTTCTCCATTCACGCCGATCCGTATGCGCACCACATCATCCCGCAAAGCTCGTACGTCTAAAATCGCTGAGCCACTTTTCACTTGGACGCCATTGGGTAACAAAACAGCGGCAGAAAAGACATTGAGCACCAACGGAGATGGCACCGGGTGAGGTTGGGGCGTAGGGTCAAGAGCAAAAACTCTGATTGCAAGCACTGTTAAGCAAAGGATCCCAGGGATGATTCTTGCGCAGACACTATGACTCATGATTTTATAGTCGTCCCGGATTTAATGGATTCTCGCAAAATGGCCCCGCAGGGGCGCTATTTGCTGCCCTGCGGGGTCGGGGGAGGGACCTGACTGTCTCTCCTAGTCAGTTACCAGTAGAACTTCAACGCTGCCTGAACATCCCTTGATGGATAAGCCTGGCTTATCTTGCCAAAGGTGCTGTGGAGCAGATCGCTTGGGTTGTAATCGGACAGGTTTTGGTCCGGAGCGAAGAAATTCGGGTGGTTGAATGTGTTGAACATTTCTAACCGGAACTGTAACCGCTTCGCTTCGCTGAAACTCCACCACTTTTGAATTCCCATGTCCCAGTTAATGTAATGTGGCGAACGGAGGTTACCAAAGGTGCGAGGAGCATTCCCGAATGTCAACGCTTGAGCATTCGTGAAAGCTGCCCCATCAATCCAGTTGTTGACGTTTTGGTTTGATGGCTTTGGATTACCAATCACGTCTGGACGTGAGCTGGCGCCAAATTGGCCCATTTGGTCTGAAGCCGGTGAAATAGAGAGCGGGAATCCACTCTTTGCCGTGAAGATACCCGTCAGCTGCCATCCGCCGAGGATCTGGTTGACTGGACCACTCCATTGCCCTCCTGCCAACTTGCCCTTACCCACCGGCAGTTCGTAGACGTAGTTTACGACCAGGCTGTGTGGAATATCACTGACATCCACGGACCGATCGCGACCAATATTGTAGACATCGCGCACCTTGCTGGCACTACCCGGAAATGCCCAACCGGATGCGCCTTGCACGTCGTCTATGAATTTGGAGAAGGTGTACGACACGTTTACGTTAAGCCCAGCGTGCCAGCGATGCGTGTAGGTGGCTTGTAAAGCGTTGTAGCTTGAGTTTCCAACCGGCGCACCTGCTTCAGTCACATCGCAGTATTCTGGGTAGGGTCTCAGTAACTGCTGCTGCGGTACTGTCGGCGCATTAAGACCACAATTACCGGCGGTGATGTGCCCGAAGAACGGGTTTGGTACATTAGCGGTCAGCGCCGGTCCCAGAGCAAGATCGGTATCGGGAAGCTGGTTCACGTTAATAAACTGCGAAAGAGCATGTACTCCGTGATTACCGAAGTAGGTGATATCGATCAAGTCGTTGTTGGTGAGCTCGTATTGCACTCCACCCATCCATTGCTGCACATAAGATGAGGGACGGTTGCGATCGACGGCTGGATTTATGCCGGTACCTATACCGGTCAATGCTCCCAAACTGTTTCCCGAAACCGGGACTTGGCCGTTGGGAAACGCGTTGCTCAAGGGATCCGCAGGGGTAACTCCATCGGGCAGAGTGGTCACCCACGGAGTCGGCTGCGAAAATCCAAGGTTCGGTCCCTGGTTGTACCAGTTCGGCAAGAAGAAGACCCCATACCCTGACCGGAATACTAGTTTTGGCATGACTTGATAAGCGAACCCTACTCGGGGCGCAAAATTCTTATATTGCGTGCGATAGAGACTGCGGTTGTCGCTGCTGTTGTAGGCTACGGCTCCACGGACCGTTCCCAGAGACGTGGAACCTATCGCTGCATTGATAGGATTGGCCGCCTGGAAGTCAAAATACTGTTGAGCGTTGAACCGCTCGGTAGGCGCACCCTGAATCTCATACCGCAATCCCAGATTCAACGTCAGCTTGCTGGTCGCCTTCCAGTCATCCTGCAGATACCACCCTAACCACTTCTTATTCATGGCGGGGAACTGGGTGAAGCCGGTCGCCTGTCCTGGGACAGAGTTGGCTCCGTTCACTGACCCGCCAAATCCCAAGAGGAATGAGGCAAATCCTGAGCCTGTGCCAGCCGTGAGGTCTTTCTGATTGTTAGGATCCGATGACCCGGTGATGGACGAGGTGTTGGCAGTTGGGAAGGCCAGAGTGGTTACCTTGAAATGCCCACCATTGAGGTCATTAGAAATCCCCATGAAACCAAATGCCAAGGTGTGCCTGGACACGACTTTCGTAAAGTCAACCGTTGGCGTGTAGATCACGCGGGGAACCGTATAGTTGTCCAATCCTGAGCGGGGCCCGAGGTTTACTACTCCCTCAGGGACGATTTGGGGAAACTGCGGAGAAATCGCATCGATAAAGCTCGGCAACCCGAGGGTGGAAGCCTTGAATCCGAAACTCTGCAATTGCGACTCCTCAATCCAGCGGGTGACCCCAAAATTTGCGCTCATCGTGAGCGTGGGGCTAAACACATGCACTAGACCTATGTCGGCATTCCAGCGGTTATTCGGGTTTGTCGCCCCCGGCCCAGCCTGGTCTGAACCGCCGAAATACGTAGGTATGTTCACCTTGCTCTCATACTTGTATGACCAGCGGCCGAACAATCGCGTGTTATCGGTGAAGTTGTGGTCGATGCGGACAGAATATTCATCCGAATGAGACTCAGCCGCCGCGGATGCGCCCCAATTGAACGCCCCTGACTGATTAGAGGCCGGCCAAAAATTCCCATTGGCGATATTGGCGGCAATGGCGTCCCATCTGGCTTGGGGAACAATATTGCCCGCAAAGGGATCCCGGACGAAGCCGCTAGTGACTGCGGTCAGTCCGGTTACTGTATCTACCTGGCCCGCGGTCACGGTACGGGTGCTGTACGGGTCGGTGATCTGGCCAGCGAGAATCGGCCTGCCCAACGCGTCGGTTGCGATCTGTGCTCCCAGTTGCGCAGAGAAGTCTCCCTGCAGTTGAGCCGCAGTCGGTACTACACCTTGGGTCGTCGTGGGTGTAGCGCTTCGTAGCCCTTCGTAGTATCCGAAGAAGAAGGTCTTGTTCTTCCAGATAGGGCCACCGATCGTAGCCCCAAACTGGTTGCGATGGAAAAGAGGTTTTACCCCCTGATTGAAGAAGTTCTTGGCATCCAATGCGCTGTTGCGATAGAAATCGTAGATGTTGCCGTGGAGCTGGTTGGTACCGGTCTTCCCGACTACGTTAATCACGTTTCCACTACTCCACCCATACTGAGCGGTGAAAGCATTGGTCTGGATTTTGAACTCTTGCACCGCGTCAACCGCGGGAACGTACATTACTCCGCCCCAGTCCGCTGCAGTGTCCCACGCGCCATCGACCAGATAGGCCGCCGTGTTGAAAAAGGTGCCTCCAAAATTAAGGAAGGAAATGTCCTGGTCAGCTTGACCTGAAATCCCGTTGCCGCCTACGATCTGGAACTCGGCTGTATTGTTGACCGATGAATTTAAGGTCGCCAGTCCAAAAACATTGCGCAGGTTTAGAGGCAGTTCAACGACTTGACGCGCAGTGATGTCGGAAGAGATATTGGCATTGTCGACGTTGAGGAGAGGGGCTTGCGTGGTAACGGTGATCTCCTCCGCCATTGCCCCAGGGGTAAGCGTAATCGGCTGCCGAGCGCTTTGACCGGCCGCCAAAACAATTCCATCCTGGCGATAGATCTTAAAACCATTTGCCTCGACCTGCAGAGTGTACGTGCCCGCAGAAAGTAGAGAAAAGACATACTCTCCCGTGTTGTTAGTTGTGAAGATGCGTGAGAAGCCCCGCTCCGGCGCCGTCAGTGTAATTTTTGCACCCGAGAGAACGGCACCCGAACTATCGGATACCGCGCCACTCAAGGTAGCAGTAATTGTTTGTTGGGCAAGGAGCAGTGAACTAAAAAGCAGAGTCAACGCGATTGCGATGGCCGCAAATTTTGCAACTCGCACGTGAGTCTTCGTTTGCATCGTGGCACGCCTCCCTCAAGTCGAGCGACTTATACGAAAGGGGAAGAACCGCTTTCAACCTTCTTTCGGAAAATGATTAGGTTAAGAGGCAATATCAGATGAAGACGCTGAGAACAAAGAGGTTTGTACACAGTCTTCGCGTGTTTTGGAGTCAGCGTTTTACCGATAAGGGGAGGAAAGGAGGGGATGAAATGGCTTTTGGTTGACAGTCTTCATTGAAGTTTGGATACTAGTTGGCTGTCGACGGTGGTAATGACCTTTGTGTCTCTGGAATCGAAGACGGAACCGCTTTATACCGAACAAGAAAAAACGACAGTAAACGAGCAACTAGATCGGATATTGGCCAGCCCGGCATTTAGCAGCAGCAAACGTTATCCCAGCTTTCTAAGATTCGTCACTAGCCACGCGTTAGAGGCTCGACACGACCTCCTGAAAGAACGTACCTTGGGTATCGAAGTATTCGGGAGAGATCCCGATTACGATACAGCCGCCGATCCGATCGTTCGCGTCACAGCTGCAGAAATCAGAAAACGAATCGAACAGTACTATCAGGAGCCCGGTCACCAGGGAGAACTCCGTTTTTCGCTTCCGTCCGGCTCCTATATTCCTCTGTTCTCCTCACCGTCGGAGGTCGCCCCTCTGTCGGCAGTACCAAGCCCCGCTGTGGCGCCCGAAGTTCAGATTCAATCGCAAGCGAAGAAAAGTCACCGCCCATTCCTAATTGTTGCTGCTGCCGGATCGTTGATCCTGATTGTGGTCGCTTTTGTGATCTGGCGTCAGTCGGGCAACCAAGCCTTCAAGGAATTTTGGCGCCCGATGCTAACCGCGAACGAGCCTGTTTTGTTGTGCGTCGCAGACCAGAACCAGTTTTCCACCATAACCCTACGCGATGCCGCGAACCCATCTCGCCAGACCACCATCAATGACACCATGGTGACTATCATCATTGACGACGTGGTTCCGCTGGTAAATGTCGGAGGTGTTTTGCAGTCTAACGGAAAAACTTACAAACTGAAGAGCGAAAGCTCGACAACTTTGACAGATCTGCGAGGCGGACCGACTCTTCTGATTGGCGCCTATGACAACAGCTGGACGTTGAGAGAAACCGCCAATCTCCGGTTTCATTTCGCAAACAATCCCGAGATGACCCGTTTCTGGATTGAGGATCGTGCCAATCCCACGAAGCTCGACTGGACCATTGATCGGGCAGAGCAACAGAAGGGCGTATACAAAGATTTTGCTTTAGTTGCGCGGTTTCTAGATCCTAACACCGACCAGTTTGTCATCGTCGCGGCCGGAATCGCGCGCGGGGGCACGGTTGCTGCGGGCGAATTCTTGGTGGACTCAAACCAGATCAAGCAAATGACAAGGAATGCGCCCAAAGACTGGTCTAAGATGAACATGGAACTCGTTCTCGAGACACAGGTTATTGAGGGACGTTCCGGACCGCCTCGACTGTTAGCAGCGCATTTTTGGTAGGCCTGAGGAACAGCAAACGCAATCTGTTAGGAGAAAACAGCGTACCGGGCATCAGTTCAGTTTGCAGGCGCCGTTTGAAGGAAAAACTCCGCCATGTAGTTCTGGGTAGTCTGTCGGCTGTTCTGTGTCTTTCCCAAATCTCTCCCAGCACACCGTCTGCATCTCATACTGAAGGTACCAGCGGGCAAGCATCTCCGGCCCTTTCGCCCTCTTCTCCCGAGAAGATTGCCGGAACGGCGGCCTCGCGTACGTCCTTCACGGCTCAAACGCACTTTCGCGATGTCGGTACCGAGGCAGGGCTGACGACCGTCCCACACTCGTCCTCCGTTCGGCGCTATATGTTGGAAACGATGGGTGGCGGCGGTATCGCTCTGTTCGATTGCGACAATGATGGCAAGTTAGACATGGCTGTCGTGAATGACTCCACCATCGACCAGTATCTTCATGGAGGCGATCCGATGGTCACCCTCTACCATCAGGACACGACTTCCGGGCAGGTTCACTTCACCGATGTGACGCACTCCGCCGGGCTGACGACGCGTGGCTGGGGGATGGGGATTGCCGTAGGAGACTTTGACGATGATGGTTTGCCCGATTTGTATGTAACCGGGTACGGACACAACGTGCTTTATCACAATCTGGGCGGCTGCAAGTTCGAAGATGTTACGAAAAAAGCCGGCGTGGAAGTCGGCGGTTTTCAGTGTTGGGGCCGCCTGGGCAGACTACGATCGGGACGGACATATTGATCTGTTCGTTGCCCGCTATGTTGAGACTGACCCTCGTCACTTGCCTGCACCCAACCCGTCGGCAACCGGCTACCGTTCTGTCATCTTCCAGACACCCGACTCGGTGAACGGCGAAACCGACTTCCTGTTCCGCAATCGCGGAGATGGCACTTTCGAGGATGTATCCGAGAAGGCAGGCGTTGGCGACTCCCAAAAGCTACACGGAATGGGTGTGGAGTGGGCAGACTATGACAACGACGGCTGGCCCGATCTCCTCGTGACCAACGATGCCGGCGTGAACTACCTGTATCACAACAAGCATGACGGCACATTTGAGGAAGTAGGGGTCGCCGCGGGAACCAGTTTAGGGCCAGATGGTCAAGTGTTCGGCAACATGGCGGCTGATTTTGGGGACTTTGACCGGGATGGAAAACTCGACCTCGTTGTGACGCGATATTCGAATCAATCCGCAGGTCTTTTTTGGAATGGCGGCCAAGACTTTACGGACATCGCCGCGAAGGCGAAAATCGCGTTCCCTACGTTTGCTCCCGTGAAGTGGGGCACAGGGTTTGGCGATTTTGACAATGACGGCTGGCCCGACATCCTTATTGCCAACGGGAACTTCTCATCTTTGATCGACAAACTTCCGCACGAACCAAAATACCGGGAACCGCTTCAGTTGTTCCGAAACCTGGGGAACCGAATCTTTGAAGAAATCGCAGATTCCGCCGGACTCAACGACGGACCTCTCCAGTCGCGCCGCGGGACCGCCTTTGGAGACATCAATAACGATGGCAACCTGGACGTCGTCGTATTCAATGCCGCTGGTCCGCCTTCGCTCTTTATCAACGAAACGCACAGCACCAACCACAGTGTTCTGTACCGTCTGATCGGCACCAAAAGCAACCGTGCGGCAATTGGGGCGCGCGTCACAGTCTACACCGCAGGAATGACTCAAATTGACGAGGTTCGGGGAGGAGGTAGTTACCTCTCGACCAACGACACGCGCCTGCATTTCGGTATGGGGAGCAATGCGATCATTCAGAAAGTCACAGTGCAATGGCCGAGCGGATTGACGCAGGAGTTTCGCAACGTGGCAGCCGATGCTATTTATGAACTTGTCGAAGGACAGGAGATCAAGAAGACACTCACGCTGCCTGCCCATAAGGAATAAATCCGGATCGCGATACGCGATTAGTTCTGCAAAAGACCCTTCGCCTTTAAGGTGTGCCAAGCAACTTTAGCAGACTAAGGTGAGGTGGGCTTCGCTGGCTGAAGGCGGCGAAACTCCTGCATTTCCTGAGTAGCGAGTTCGGTTTTACCTTGTTTTCTGTGAATGCCGGCCAGGACAAAATAAGCTGTGCCGGCAAGCTGTGTGTCTTTCCCTATCGCAATGACGCGGTTCAACGCCTGCTCAGCCTGTTTGGGATTGCTGACCGCAGATGCTTTTCCCAAAGCGTAAAGGGTCTCCGGCATGTCCGGGCGCAACCTGTCGGAGCGCCGCAATTCCTCGGCTGCGCCTTCCATTTTCCCTTCCTCTAGCAAAGCACTGCCTAGCCGATAGGCAGCCTCGGCGCTTCCCGGTTGCAGTTCAACTTCTTCGCGAAATTGTTGCTCCGCCTTCTCCCAATCGAAATTTGCGCCGTAGATTTCCCCGAGTTCGAGCCTTAGCCCAGGCAAATCGGGGCGCGATTGCAAAGCTTTTTTGTATTCCGCGATCGCTCCGGGTACATTTTCGCCTGGTAGAGAGTTTGTCCCTTAGCTTGGTGCGCCCGCGCGGAATCCGGAAAGGCCTGGAGGAGCTTATCGAGAGATTGCGAGGCCATTTCAGCACCTGCACGGGACAGATAGTAAAGAAGGTCGGGATCGTCGGGACTCGTGGCCGCAGCCGTTTGTAGATTCGTTACCGCTTCCGCAGGCTGGCCCATTTGGAGTTGCGCAATCCCCAGAGCGCCATATTCACGGGTAATCGTCAGATGAGGAATAGCTTCGGAGACATAGCCTTCCGTCAAAGCGCGTAACCAAGCAATTGATGAACCGGAGCAGAGTCGGGTGACAATTCGGCGGCGCGCTTCAAAGGAGGAATGGCCGAGGCGTAGTCGCGCTTTTTCATGTAGGCGTCACCCAGCCTGAAAAAGACAACGCCAGCTGAAGGAGCCAGATCGGCTGCCTGGCGAAACTCGGCAATTGCCTGATCGAGATCACGGCGATTTTCAGCATCAACGCCGGACTGCAGTAGCGTAAGCACTTCGGAAGGCACAGTCGGCTGCGCCGTCTGCTGCCTGTATGAACAAACACACCAATATCCACCCGTGAATCATAGCTTCTCCGGTCCCTCGATCGATACCGGAATGCAGGAGTCGGCTTGGCGATGAGCTAACTGCATGTAACGTGGCCATCGCGGCTCACCCAATTTTAGGATATCCCGTCTACCACGACCTGCACGAAGAATCGACAGTTTGCAGACTGGAAACGGGCAAGCAGCAGAAGCTGCGCACCTTCCACTCCCCGCCCTTACCGGAGGGACGCCGCTCAGGCCAGCGGCTGAGGAAAGGCGTTTCGGGCGGCGGCGACTGCGCCAAACCGAACGCCGACGCGTTTCCGGCACGGATCGCGTCTTCACTCGCGTCCTGCCCCCCTCCCGCCGGGCTGCGTTCATTCCCTTCGCACGGGCGGCGTTGGCCCTTCCACCGCAAAGCGGCCTTCGCGTGTCACCCCTCCGATGACGTAACTAGCCTTCGCGGACAATTCTTACACCTCCGCCACGACGTCGATCCCCGTCGATCAGTTCGAGAGCGTCGAGAGCGCGCCTCGCAGTCGTGACGTGGAACCCTCGATACTCCAGCACCGCAGCCAGGAAAATTCGTTGGTCAGCCTCATCGTCGATATACAAGATGGTCGGGGAATAGTTACTCATGTCGTCCTCCGGGAGTCACCCAGCCAGCCCGCTGACATCCGAATAAATTTCATACATAGTGAGAGAGATGCAAGCGAAACGAACTTGCGCGTAGAGAATGGTCTCAGTTGGGTAAAGATTTGCTGATCGAATCTTGAATGCTACATCGATCGTCGGATCAGGACACGGCAGAATGTGAGGCATGGCAAACAGTGTTCAACCTTGCTCCGGAGCTACAACTGGACCCTTGTCAGCGGGTTCGTCGTGGTTACTCTTCTTTACGCGAATCCTGGTCAGCCCTTCGGTTCCAAGCGTGCAAACTTGGGCATCAAGTACAGAACAAGTTGCAAAAGTTTCAAATGGAGAAATGTTCATTGCGTTTGGAATCTGGATGACCGCGGTCACTGTAGGTGTGTGTTTCCGTCTCTCAATCGCGCCGATATATTTTTCCTAGTTACCGCTCTTTTCTCCGACCAGTTCTTGATTAACCCACTGTTTCCACGCAGGCCAGCCGCGCGCCAAATGCAGCTCGCACCACAGGTTCATTTGAATTGGCGGTTTCAGTTGCCGCCCTTGCGTTTCATAGGCAGCCAAATAATTAACGGTTGTAGAGTATAGCACACAAAGTATACTATCCATCGCTGGGAGCTCCTTCCCAAACGGAATATCGAATACGTATCAAGATGACAACGTCAACGATTTAGCCGCGTCTCACGCCGTCTCTTTCGGGTCTTGGGAAGAAGACACGCTCCACTCGGGCGACAATCTCGGCTCCAGAGACTTGGAGGACTTCGGCGAGTTCCAGGATGGTTGTGAGAGAAGGACTGTAGTGCGCGCGCTCCAAAAGGCTTATGTATTCCGGGTGATAGCCACTTTCGAACGCGAGCGCTTCCTGCGTGAGACGGCGCTCTTGACGCAGTTCATTCAGGACCCGGGCAAACACTTTTCTCTGGCGAACGATATTTTTCTCCAACAAGCTGCCACACTGGAGTTTGCGATGTATCAATGAATACTTCCACACAGTATAGTATCCAGTCATTTCTGATGAGCGAAATGATGGAACGACAGGTAAGACCTACGGTACCTCGTGCAAAAGTAGTTCATAGATGACTTGTCATAGGCGATTTGCGGGTGATCGCCGAAGTCCCCTTGCGCATGTTTGATTTGCATGCATGCCATTGAAAACAACAGGAGAGAGAAAGAGCGGAACGGAGGCTCCCAGAAGTGAGCCCGCCTTGCAATTTAAGAGATCCATAGAACTCATGGACGCTTCAGTCACATTTCGCCTCCCGGCCATGGCTGTACCCACAGGACGACGCCAACACAATTACCGCCGACAGGCAACGATCCGCAGAAACAGAGTCCTCCGACGAGCATCTTCTGGCGCAGGTCTCCGCGGGTAGTGGCGAGGCGCTATCCATTCTCTTCCGCCGCTACGCCGGTTAGTGCATACCATTGCCAATCGGGTTCTACATGCGGCGCCCGAAGCAGATGATCTGGTCCAGGACGTCTTTCTTTTGATTCACCAGGACTGCGGGAGCTTCGACCGCTCAAAAGGGCAAGCCAAGTCGTGGATTCTTCAAATGGCCTATCGCCGTGCCATTTCGCGGCGCCGTTACCTTACTTCCCGTCATTTCTATACCACGCTTGACTTGGACGACGTGGCGAGCCGACTGGCCGATCCGAGGGCCGCCCCGAATAGAGCTGCTGACTCGATTGAGGAACTCGGCGGGAAGGTGAGTCTGCAGACCATATTTGCGGCACTCTCGGAAAATCAACGTGAAACTCTACGGCTTTTCTTCGCCGAAGGGGTACACGTTTGATGAAATTGCCCGGAAGCTCGGGCAATCGCGAGGGAATGTCAAACACCACTATTTCCGTGGCTTGGATAGGATAGAGAAAAGAGCTTTTTGGTGGCGGGTTGCCTGGCGACCGATCAGTATGACAAGTGTTCGTCTGCAACCGAGGGGTGGGTCCGCTGTGACTAACCCAACCCCATAACGAGTTCCTAGAACTCGTGTGCCGTTTCAGACCTCGGGCCAACCGAGCGAAGAGGAACAGAACAAGCTACAGGAACATCTCGCGATTTTGTGAGCCCTGTCGGAAGACTCTAAAACAGTACGAAACGGTGGTTAACCGAGCTAATCCCGGCCCCAGCCGGCGAATAATGTGGATGTGGATGTAAGAGAGAGCAGGCGCGGATTGGTCGGAACACCAACAACGGCAGGCGAAGCAAGCCTTTTTCAAACGCCTAGAACGCACAACGAGAAAGGAGCCCAAGAAGTCCGCAACCACAGACGAAGTTTCCATCACCCCTATCGACTTCCCTCATTTTTCAGTGAATCAGCCTGGCGTCAAGTGTGGCGTCCTTTACGAATGGGCATTGTAACCTAACGTTAGGTTAGTTTAAAGCGATAACTTCCTGAACCAAAAGCCCTCAGTGCCAGGAGTCCGGCGCGTTGACTTGCTCCTGCTGTCCGCCTAAGATGGGGCGCCACAGTTGCCCCGTCGATGATCGGCAAAACCATCTCGCACTACCGCATTGTCGAGAAGCTCGGCGGCGGCGGGATGGGCGTCGTGTACAAGGCCGAGGACACGCGCCTTGATCGCTTCGTCGCCCTGAAGTTCCTGCCCGACGATGTGGCCCGCGACCCGCAGTCTCTCGAGCGGTTTCGACGCGAGGCAAAGGCTGCGTCCGCCCTGAATCATCCCAACATCTGCACGATTTACGACATTGGCGAGGAGAATGGCCAGGCGTTCATCGCCATGGAGTATCTCGACGGGCAGACGCTGAAGCATCTGATCGGGGTCCGACCGCTGGAATTGGAGACGCTGCTATCGCTGGCCATCGAGATCGCCGACGCTCTCGACGCTGCGCACTCCGAGGGCATCGTCCATCGCGACATTAAGCCTGCCAATATCTTCGTAACCAAGCGTGGCCACGCCAAGATTCTGGATTTCGGGCTGGCTAAGGTGACCGCAACCGGCGGCGAAGCCAGGTTCCGATGCTACCGAAACCGGTACGGTGGGCACACACCTGACCAGTCCCGGCACGGCGGTCGGCACGGTCGCGTATATGTCTCCCGAGCAGGCGCGCGGCGAAGGAACTGGATGCCCGAACTGACCTGTTCTCCTTCGGAGCAGTGCTGTACGAGATGGCGACCGGGGCAATTTGCCATTCCGGGGGAAAGCTCACGGCCACTGATCTTTCGATGCCATCCTGGACGCGCTCCCGTGCCTCCGGTACGGCTGAATCCTGACTTGCCCGCCGAACTGGAACGACATCATCAACAAGGCCCTGGAGAAAGATCGCGAACTGCGTTATCAGCACGCTTCCGATATGCGTGCGGACGTGAAACGCCTGAAGCGGGAGACAGAGTCCAGCGCGGACCGGGAGTGCCGGTTCGGGTCGATGACGGCAGCGCAGACGAACTGGCTCCGGATACGGCGGCCGCCAGACAGTCCGAGCATCTGGTTCGAGCCCGGCGGTGGCAGAAGACGATACTTTCTTCGGGGCAGGCATCGGCTGATGAGGTGCCATCGCAGCCGGCGGCACGGAGCTTTGGAAGATTCTTGTTCCCGCCGCGATAGTGGTCGTCGCTGCCCTGGTTGGCGGCGGCCTCTTACTTCCGCTCGCGTCCAGACCGCCGCGCTAACGGAGAAGGACACCGTCGTCCTGGCCGACTTCGACAACACGACCGGCGATCCAGTCTTTGATGACGCCCTGAAGCAGGCGCTGGCCGTGCACTTGGGACAATCCCCTTTCTCAACATTCTCTCCGACCGCAAGGTAGGTGAAACGCTGCGCCTCATGGGCCGCCAACCCAGCGACCGTGTAACCCAGGATGTCGCCAGAGAACTCTGCGTGCGCACCGGTAGCAAGGCAATCATGTTGGGGTCGATTTCCAACTTGGGTGGCCAGTACGTGATCTGGGCGTGGATGCAGTCGGTTGCAGCAGCGGGGATACGCTGGCGAAGGAACAGGAAGAGGCGGCGACCAAGCAAGACGTGTTGAAAGCACTGGGTAAGGCAGCGGCCAGCCTACGCGCCAAGCTGGGCGAATCGCTTGCCTCGATCCAGAAATTCGATGTTCCGGTTGAGGCAACCACAGCGTCGCTGGAGGCACTGAAAGCCTTCAGCATGGGTATCACAACCTTCCGTGCAAAGGGAAATGCCGAGGCGATTCCTTTCTATAAACGTGCTCTCGAACTCGATCCGAATTTCGCCGTGGCCTACGCGAGTCTGGGAGCTTGCTACGGTAATCTCGGACAGGCCAGTCTGGCGGCAGAAAATATTAAGAAAGCCTACGATCTGCGCGACCGTGTCAGCGAACGGGAAAAATACCGCATCGCTTCCTTGTACTACGGTAATGTCACTGGGGAGTTGGAGCAGGCCAGCCACGTCTACGAACTGTGGGCCAAGAGCTATCCGGAGGATATGGTACCTCCCAGCAACTTGGGATACATTTACGCCCAACTTGGACAGTACGAGAAGGCCTTGACTGAAACCCAGGAGAGCATGCGTCTGCAACCGGACCTGATTGGATACTGCAATCTTGCAGACATGTACCTTTCACTCAACCGGCTGGATGACGCCAAGAAGACGATCGAGCAGGCGCAAGCGCAAAATTTCGAGGGTGACATCCTGCATTGGCAATCTATGAACTGGCTTTCCTTCAAGGGGACGCTGCAGAAATGGAGCGGCAGGTGGCGTGGGCTGCGGGGAAGCCCGGAACCGAAGATCTCCTGCTCTCGTTCCAATCCGACACCGAGGCATACTACGGACAGCTAGCGAAAGCTCGTGACTTTTCCCGGCGTGCCGTGGATGCGGCGGTCCGGACCGACTCCAAGGAGACAGCCGCGTTGTGGCAAGTGAATGCTGCCTTGCGGGAGGCGGAGTTCGGCAACGCAGCAGCGGCAAAGCAAGGGGTCGGCGGCAGCGTTGGCGCTGGCTCCCGGCCGCGACGTGAAAATGTTTGCTGCTCTGACGCTGGCGCGTGTGGGCGAAACTGCCCGTGCGAAGGCCATTGTCGAGGAACTGGAAAAGAACTACCCGTCAAACACGATGCTCAAGGTCTACTGGCTGCCAGCTATCAAGGCGGCCATCGAACTCAACGCGAACAATCCCACCCAGGCGCTCGTGCTTCTTGGAAGCTGCTGCTCCCTATGAATTAGGAGCGCCACCACAATTGCAGGTGGGGACTCTCTATCCTGCCTACATTCGGGGCCAGGCCCAGCTGATGGCGCACAATGGCTCCGCCGCGCGCAGCCGAGTTCCAGAAGTTGCTGGATCACAAAGGCGTTGTACTGAACTTTCCGATGGGTGCTCTGGCCCATCTCCGGCTTGCTCGTGCCTACGCCCTCTCCGGCGACACCGCCAAGGCGAAAGCCGCCTATCAGGATTTCCTCACTCTCTGGAAAGACGCCGACCCCGACATCCCCATCCTGAAGGAAGCCAAGGCGGAGTACGCGAAGCTGCAGTGACACTCCGAAGAGGGCGCACTCACGGCTAACCTCGCGCCACGATCGGTGCGAATGAGTCGTTGAGCCATACGGAGATGTCGGATCGCGATACGGTGACCCCATTGGCTGCGTTGTCGCCACCCGAAGAGCTGAAGGAGTGCCTGCCGGAAATCGGAGGGGTATGGCAGGCAGGCCCTCTCTCTAAGGTACTAACCATGCTGAAGTTGTTTGGGCCGCTATCTCTGAGCCAAGAATCAGCCAAAGCAAACCCACGCGTCCCAACTACGAAGCCGCCAGTGGTGGTCTCCAAAAAGTTCATCGTTTATGTGATGGGCGACGTACACAGTCCCATGGGTGTGGGCGGCCCGACCACGGTACTAAAGATATTGGCGATGGCGGAAGGGTTAAATCCGACCGCTAGCTTGCACAAAGCCAAGATCATCCGGAAAGGCGAAAATGGCCGCATTGAGATTCCGGTAGACCTTAAGGATATTTTGGCGGAGAAAAGCTCCGGACGTGACGCTGCAAGCCGGTGACATCCTGTTCGTTCCCCGCAGTTCCAGCAAGAGTGCTCGTAAACCACCATACGAGAACTTCTACGATGTTTCCCCCTCTGACCCGCTGCACAGAACTACTCCGATCTATATACCGTTCCCAATCCTCTATACGGGTCAACAAAACTCTGGTGCGGATCACGTCGGTGAGCTTGCCACCGAGGCCCTCAATCGCGGATTGGATAATTTCCAGACACCTCCGTGCTTGACCTGCCGCATCGTCTTTTGAGACGGTCTTGCCATCCTCTCCGAGCGGGGCTGTCCCTGTGACTGCGATGATGCTCCCGCTGCGCACTGCGCGGGAAATCCCAACTTTCGGTTCAAAGGGCGATCCGGTCGAAACACGTTGACGTGGTGGTTGCTTCATTTCTCCACTCCCAGATTTACCGTATGCCTGCGTTAGCAAGCGTGCCAGTCTAGCGCTACCGTCGAGGGTTGCTCGACCGTTTGATTCGCCGGAGCCAGCAAGATCAGGACTGCACCGATGCCAGCGAAGATAGCCGAAGCAATCAGCAAGCCTTGGCGCTCGTTTGGAAGGTGAACTGACATGACCGTCATAACAGCGGAATGAGCAATATTCAACCATGCGGCGAAGACGATCACTCCGCGATTCAATGACGGATTACGCGCAGCCATCAGAAGGAAAATCCCCATTGTGACGTAGAGGCTAAGCCCCATCGGAAGGGAATCCTCCTTGTTCGCGTGCCAACCACTAATTACGGACGTAATCAAGGGATACACGCCAGCCGAAAACAGCAGCCCTACCAACACCAATACAATCTTAAGTGCTCGTTCTCCCCACACGGTGCCCTCCCCTGCGAAGTTACCTCATTGGGGCTGAATGTTAGGTGTAGGGATACACAACAAGTCAATGCGAGGGCTCGGCCAATGTCAACCGACATTAGAAGTGTCCCCATCTTTACGAGACATCGAATCGCTCTAGGTTACGAGCTGATGTAAAGTGTCGTGCACGCAACGTCAGAATGTTTGGCCGCGTCGTACCAATTGCTCTAATTCACGAGTCTCCCATTGCTTTGCAGGGTTTTAAAGTTTGAATAGCTTTGCTGCTGTGCCCTTTCCAAATCTTTCGTCGATCGCGAGTCCGAATTCGTAATGTTTCCCGCCTTCAAAGCGATTCTCCTTCTTGCACTGCCCGGCGAGGTTCCGGTAGTCATAACGTGCCGCCATACACTCTCGCCGCCGGAAGTGGCCGGCATCCACAGGTAAGTCTCCCGACCCGCGCGTAATACAGGAACGGTCCCGCGCGCGGAAGAGTTGAGATTGCGCAGTGTCGAGTTTCCTGAGCACTTTTGCCCTTTCTGATTGGCCATGTTCTCTGAGCCCAAATTTCCGGGTCATTCCTCCTTGTTTTTATTAATTTATCACATAGGCGAATGAAAGGCGAAGATGATAAGTTTCGACATTATGGCTCGGCAGCCGGGTGAGCCCGAAGAGATTTTGAGCCGGAAGGACCTGGCGGAGTTACAGAACCGGCTTTCGATGATGAGCGTGACCGCCGTGCAGGACTTCTACCAATACATCCACTCCACTTGCAGGATCTTTCCGGGGCATTTCCCGAGCCCACGGGCAATTCAAGAGCTCGTCCAGGCTTGGAAACACATGCGGAAGTGGCGGTAGTACCAACGCCTCGCCAGCAAATCAATTACTTAGCTATCTCTAAAGAATAAATTGGTGGCGCTGCTGGTGCGGTCGATTTATGCGGACACCACACGGACACGGGAGATAAGCTCTTCAAAGAATGTCTTAGTAAACTATTGAAAAGATGGTGAGCGCGGAAGGAATCGAACCTTCAACCTACTGGTGAGCGCGGAAGGAATCGAACCTTCAACCTACTGATTAAGAGTCAGTTGCTCTGCCAATTGAGCTACGCGCCCATCTATGGATGGAATTTCTGTCCCTGGGACCCGCCGATTGCGATGCAGTTGTGGGATGGCCTCAAGAGGAGGCCGGAAGCGGCGTGCCGGTCCCACTCGATCAGCGGCCTGCCAAAAATACCTCGAAGATATTATCACAGCGCATTGTGGAGGCACCAACGCCGCAGCAGGGTAAACGCGCGCCACAGGCACGCGGATCGCGACTTAGGACCGGTGCTGTGCGTGATAGGAAGCAGGCGTGAACTGCGCAATCACATCTGAAATTTCTCTGCCCGGACGCCGGGCCGGCATCTCTTTCGTCTCCAGAGCACCATTCGAAGGTTGACACTTCTCCAGAGTTCCCACGAGCGGCGCATCCAGCCCGTTCGCGCGGGTCAGCGGGACGGATCGCGACTGCATGCACAGAGCGTCCATGAATCGACGCTGTCCAGGAGTCAATACCTCCCAGGGCAGGATTTGAAAGTGACGGAATATCCAGAACAAATGGATCCGCTGCGCCATCGACGGCTTGATGTAGCGCGGCCCCAGCGGGGTCACCACTCGTAAAACACCGGCAACAATCATTTCGAGCGACATAGCCGGAAACTCGAATCTTCCCGGTCTTTAAGTTCGGACCGGAAATCAAAGCCTTGAATTTTAGGATTCTTGAACCTGGGCAAGTTCAAGCGCCAGCATTATGCACTAAAACTAGTGCAGTGCAACCAGGAAATTTAGGAGTTTTTCGTCCGGCTGGACGGGGCACTTTCGTTAATGAAACTATCAGACCACCGGGACAGGAGGTCCGTTACATAATTGCAAATAAATGATTTAGCTAGGTATTTCAGGCATGATATCCATGCTGCGGACACTCGCCGCCACCCCAAAGCTTCCCTCGGTCTCGCCATCTTCCACGCGCACCACCGAAGCCCGGCAACAGACCCACTGTTGTTCGCTCTTGGTAATTTCGGGAGGCAAGATTAAAACCATTTCCAGTTCGCTGCCGGCAACAATTCGCGAGTCGGTATAAAGAAAAATTCCGCTCGTACTCAAATCTCGCGTCATACCGGTGGCCGCGGCATTTCCGCTCGAGGCCTTGACGGAAACCGGCACTCGCACCGGAAGGCGCTTCCCTGATCGACGTTCGCGTTTGCCATCCGTCATGGAAGAAGGGAGCGTATCACAAACCGCGGAATCGCCGGCGGTCCGCAACATTCGCACAGAACAAAAAAACGGCTCCTCGCCTGAATCGATGAGGAGCCGCCAGAATTTTCAGCCAAATCTAGAACGTGATCTTGGCCGCAAACTGCATGCCGCGCGGCCCGCCGCCCCCGAGGAAGGGATTGCCGATGCCCACGTCGCCCGTCGCGGTTAGCGGCAGGAAACCGATACCGCGCCCCGTTGCACTCAAGCCGTTGTTTGCCGGATCGGTAATGAAATTCGGCAGGTTCGGATTGGCAAAGTTGGGATGATTCAACAGGTTGAAGAACTCGGCCCTGATCTGCAGATTTACCCGCTCGGTGATCGCCGTGTTCTTGAACACCGAAAAGTTGAATTCCTTGAAATCCGGTGCGCGCAATGAGTTGCGTCCCAGATCTCCGAAGTGGCGAGTGCCCGCGACGCAGTCGCTGTCGCCGCCGTCCCCAAAGCCCGTGGTGTTGCCGAAAGTGCAAGGCACCTTGAACGAAGAAAGATCCACGCTCGAAGCACCGGTTCCATAGCGGATCGGCCCAACCACATCCGGACGATCGAAGCCCTCGCCTGACCCCGAGTAGTCGCCCTCGAAATTGTAATTGAGCTGGAATGGCTGACCATCCTGCAGGTTCACCACCCCGTCAAATCCCCATCCATTTTTCAGGCGGGTCCAGCTTCCGTTCATCTTGGGAAATTCATAACCGAAGTTCCACTAAAGCGGCGCCGGATATCGAAGTTTGAATTGCCTCGTTCCAGATTCGGATTCAGGCTGTTGTTCGGCTGCGCGGCGTTGGGAACAAAGTCTTCGCTGTCGCTGGCGTTATCAATCGAGTGCGACCAGGCGAAATTCGGCTGATGCCGTCAGCCCGCGCCAGCTGTTCATCCGCAAACTGGTTTGCAGCGCGTTATAAGTCGAGCTCGCTGTCGACTCTTCCTGGTTCACGTAGAACAGGTTCGGAAACGCTGTCCGCGGAACATTGAAGTTCACTCCATCAGGGCCATCGAACCCCGCGATCGGACAATTGGGCGCGATTAACCCGGCGCACTGCCCTCCCGGCGCCGTGGACGTATCAAAAGCGGTGATCTGCGCCTGGCTCGGCTGATTGATATCGCGGAAGCGGAACAACTTCGTGCCCTTCGCGCCCACATACCCAATCTCGAACACAGCTTTGCCCAGTTGCTGCTGAACGTTCAAATTGAAATTCTGCGTGTAGGGAGTGCGAATGTTCGGATCGGTGGCGAAAAAATCGCTCAACCCGGAGAAGCCGGTGAACACCGGCGTAGTAGCGTTGATCGCGCCGCCGGTAAGACCCGCGGCGCCGATCGCCGCCGCTCCAACTCCCGTATAGGCAGGTCCCGGACAAAACGCGCAGTTGTAAGGAATGTGTCCAAGGAAAATGTCCTGCGCGAAGGCATCGTAAAAAATGCCCCAGCCGCCCGGATTACAGTCTTTCCCTTGCCGGTAACGTCGTACGCAAACGCCAGCCGGGGAGCAAAATTGTTGAGATCCTTGTCGTAAAGCTGAGTCGGTGGGAACAGTCGTCCCGCCGCCAGCCGGACTCCAGCCGGTAGAAAAGGTCGTCCTTCTCGCCTACCACTCCGAAGTAGTCCCATCGAAGCCCAAGGTTGAAAGTCAGGCGCGATGTCACGCGGAAGCTGTCCTGAACGTAAAATCCATGACTGTTTTCGAAAGAATGCCGCCGCGTGTCGCCCTCCACCTGCTTGCCGCTGTCAGGCACGCCCTCCAGGAACGAGCTGAGATCGGCGAAATCGAGTCTTCCGCGGAAGGTATTGTCCTGGATCAACTGAATCGTCGTGCGCCGGAACTCGTATCCAAACTTCACGTCATGACGTCCCGACTTCCACGAATAGTTGTCGATGAAGTGCCAGTTGGAATCGACGCGCGAGCGCGGGACTGAGTTGGTCGCGCCGATCGGCGAAAAACCTCCCAGCGAGATGTGCGGCAAACCGAAATCAAACGGCGAAGTGACGCCCGTATTCAATCCGATCGACGAGGGATCGAAGCTGCTGTCCTCGCGGGAAAAATCCTTCTTTGAACCGGTTCCACCCCAGGCGCGCTTCATTCACCTGGTTGCCGTTGACCACCTTCACGTACGAAAGCGACACCAGTTGCACCCGGGTTGGAGTGATGGTGTTGAAGCCTGGCAGAACTCCGCCGGCCAGCTGCGCGAAAGGAAAGCTCTGATCGCTGTCGCCGAAGTAGTAGCGCCCGGTCAGCATGTTGCTGGCATTGAAGTTGTGATCGATCTTCCCGATAAAGCTGTCCACGCGGTTGTTGAATAGCGTGGAAATGGCCAGATTGTTTCCTGTAGGGCATCCGGTATCGAAGGCAGTGAAATCCGCCGGCGTAACCGGGTTGTAAGCTGCCCCAGGAATATTCGGCCTTGGATAAGGATTGCGCGCCAGCAACGCGGTGATCACGGGATTCGCCGGCCCGTTCACAGCGACATCGTGCGCAATCTGCTGCGGAAACGGCACGCAGCTCTGACCCGCTTGCGCTCCCGACTCTCGCTGTCCTTCATAATCCACGTAAAAGAAAGTATGGTCTTTCACGATCGGACCGCCCAGCGAACCGCCGAACTGGTTGTTGTGGAAGGGATCCTGGGCTCCCGCCGTGTTGAAGAAGTTTCGCGCGCCGCCCACCGAACTGGTGCGGTTGTACTCCAATGCCGAACCGTGCAATGAGTTCGTGCCGCTCTTGGTCACGATATTGACCACGGCCCCGCTGTTGCGGCCGTACTCAGCTTCGTAGTTCGAAAGCACCCGCAACTCGGCCACCGCGTCAATCGGCAGAATCGTCGCCGGATCGCCGAACACGCCCGCCTCGTTGATCGCGGGATCGTTGCGATAACCGTCGTTCATGTCCGTGCCATCGAGCAGGAAATTGTTGGCTCGTCCGCGCGATCCGTTCATCGAAAAGGTGCCGAACGATCCCGGAGAATCGCTGATCTGGTCCGGCGATCCGGCCACTCCGGGATTCAGATAAATCAGCTTGGTATAGTCGCGGCCATTCACCGGCACGTTGGCAATGGTCGTCGGAGGTGAGAGTGCCGCCCAACTGCGCCGAGGTAGTCTCCACCTGCGACAGTTCTTCGCCCGACACTTCCACCGTCTGCGAGACTTGTCCCGCCTTGAGCTCCGCATCCACGCGGCGCTCGATGGCGACATCGACCACTACCCCACTGGTGACCGAAGTCTGAAAGCCAGCTCTGCGTGATCGTGACCGTATAGGTACCGATGGGCAATTCGGGAACGCTGTAGCTGCCGTCGGCGCTGGTCTCAGTTGTGCGCTCCTGCCCTGTGTTCACGTTGCGCACCGCCACTTTGGCGCCGGCCACGACGGCTCCCGAGGCATCGGTAACGGTTCCTAGAACGGTTCCGCGAAAGGTCTGGGCAAGCAGCGAAGTCAGCCGCCAAAACGACAAAAGCGAGGATCATCCTCACTCTCATGGAAATTCTCCTTTTACCGGCCGACGAACGCATGCCGCCGCGGCGAAACACATGTTGGTGCTGTTTAGTGTGATTGCCGCCGATTATAACCCGCTCGCCCATCGTTTGTCTTACCGTGGCCGCGCCTGGACAATGCGGAATTTCAGTTTTCATGGATCAATTGGATCTTGAATTCAAGCCAATATGCGAACTCTTTGCTAAGCATTGTGAACAATGGAGTAGTTACGCGCCACTCTCTTACGTCGCAATGTTACGATCTCTGCGCACTGTTAGACGGAGCAAAAGGGGACGCGACATCATGAATGAAACATCTCATCCGCAGCACACCGGTCGCAGTATCGGCGCAGTCGTGGCCGGCATCTTCGTGGGCATCATTCTCTAGCTCGGAACGGATGCACTGCTTCAGGTGATCGGCATCTTCCCGCAACTCGGTCAGACGATGTCAGACCGGCTGTTCATGTTGGCCACGGCCCATCGCACGATATACAGCGTGATCGCGAGCTATCTTATCGCCCGGCTCGCGCCTGATCGGCCCATGCGCCACGCTCTCGCGGGTGGAGTCGTAGGCATTGTCCTGTGCCTTGTGGGTGCGATCGCGACGTGGAACCGGGAGCCATCTCTGGGGCCTCACTGGTATCCGCTAGCGCTCGTCGCAACGGCATTGCCGTGCGCATGGCTGGGCGGCAAGCTGCGCGAAAAGCAGTTGCGTGACGGTCAGACGTTGTGAGGGAATCTCCCGCAGTTGGCGCGACAGCTTACCCCTGTCGAGATTTGACTGATTTCAGGAACGCAATTCGAGCGCGCCTTTCGCTCCAGAAATCCGCGCCTGAAGTTGAGGTTTCTCGCTGGCTTCGACCGGTACGTTGATTCCAATCCGTTGAAATTTCCTGAATAACTCTCCGGTTTCCTTATCCGCTGCGGCAAATCGTTCTATGTGACAGCCGGTGGGAGCATCCATCGAAGGGTGGACGGAATTGGCGCCCCATTCGATGAAGAACGGTAGCAGCCCATGGTCATCGTCAGCGAGGCTGAAGGTCTTCCAACTGAGGACACGGCCGTCGGGACGGGTCCGCGAGCCGGGAGCGGGTCCGACGATTGCTATTCCCGAGTCGCGGAGTTTTTTCGCCAGTGCGTCGATGTCCGGCGGATGCACGGCCCACGTAATGAGGCGCGGTGTTTTTAACTTCTTCAGGTATTCGACCTCATCGATGGCAGATGGTTGGATGTTTGTCGCCTTGGGATCAGGTGCCATGATTTCCAGGTAGTGACGGTCGCCAAGCGAAAGCAGCGCATTCGCGGTACCCCGTCCTGGATGCACTCCACCCAACGCCGCTCGAACTCCGGTATGTTCCTCGACAAAAGCGATACCGCGTTCAAGGTTGTTGCAGCCGAGAATAATGTGGTCGAGCAAAGGAGGAAACATGTCAGTGCCCCATGAAGCCGGCGGCACAACCATCGCCACCCCGGTCAATGCAAGAAACATTCTGCGCGAGATCATGGGCTGTGCTTTTCCTTTCCGAGAGAGCGAATATCGTCGATCAAGCTCGTTTACCAGTCTGCCGCCGGCTGCGGGCATTGTACAATTCCACTGTTTTTCATGCGCCGGGGGTGCGAGTGCGAATCCGGGAGTACGGTTATCAAGAGTCTGAGGAGAGACAGATTGGTTGCACGCAAACAGTAAGTTACTCCCAATTCTCAGACCGGAATCGGATGTTGTCGTCAGAGGTTCTTCAGTTGCTCTTGAATGGCACGATAGGCTTGGTCGATCGCCACGTTGGTATAAGCGCTCGCGCCGGCATCAGAGTTGGCAATCGAAATTCGCCCAAACTCTTTCCTGCCGATCACGCAAGGGCGTTCATCCGGAGCCCAGGCCGGGTCGGAAAGCGAATCGTATTCATACGCATATCCGTGTGCCCACCGGTTTACCGTGATGGCAGCGATGTCGCGGGAAGCGTCAAATCCTACCGGCGAAAGCATCCGTTGCAGCTGCTCGCGGATGTTTCTCTCGAAGGTAGAAAAGGGTGTGCCGATCAGCTCGAACCTGCCCATGCGATATTGATCGCGGCGAGGTAAACCGGGCTTGCACGGCGTACGCAGCATGAACAGGACGATCGGTTCTTGAGGATTGCTGGGAAATTTATAAGTACCAATGCTTACCGGAAAATCCAGCATAGTAAAGCAGTGATATCCACCGGGCGAAATGATCTGCCGGATTCCCACCTTTTCAAACGCCTTCCAATTACGAATCGCAACGTGACTGTAGATGAATGGTTCTTTTACCCCATATTTCAGCGCCTCTTTTTGAGGCTCGGGCAAGTCGTCACAAAGATGAGGAATAATGCTGTTGTAACACGCGAGGACGCAGGCCTTTGCCTTTGCGCTTTGAAGCTTTCCTTCCCGGACAAATGCTACTTCCACCTCTTTCGACGACGCTTGTGCACCGATGTGTCGCACTCTGACGGCTGTCGTATTCAGACGGATCTTAACCGGCGACGTGGGCTGATCGAGCCTGCGGTAATCGGCGCGAGCCGTGACGACATCTTCCATCGTGTGTCCCGGAATGCATCCGGGAATCAACGATCGCACCAGCAGACGCGCAATCGAAGCATTGCCATCCGGAAAGTGGAAAATGTAGGGATCGCCGTCTTCTTCGGCGTCACCAAGATCCATGCCCTCGAATCCGGCGTAATGATAGGCCTCATAATCGTCCGGGTTCCGGTAACAGGCTAATGCCGAGACCGCTTCGATGCCGACCGCAAATAAATCGTGAGTATAGGTGTGAAAAAAGGGCAGCACCGCGGGGTCAGCCTTGCAAATATCCGTCAAAAAAGATGCGTAGCTGATCTTAGACAGCCGCATACGCTTCTCGGTGCGCGAAAGCCCTGGCAGATAATCCTTCTTCTCTGTGTAAAGCCGGGCGATTTCTTGACTCACTTTTTCCGGCAGCGGCGTCTGCTTGAGAAATTCAGGCCACGGAGTCGAGCCCATGCCGTTCACGAGGCGATCTTCCCCGAAAGATTCTCGGTCGAAGAAACAGGCTGTAGACAGATGCGAGTAAAGCTTCCGGTCGTATGCCTTGTAAAAAATCTTCGTGTCGATACCTAAATCTTTGAGCACACCCTTAGCAACGTCGCTGTATTCGGACGGACTTTCAATTGACTGGGTACCGCCATTGCTGAGAAGCAGTCGCTTGCCCACCTGGAATTCGTTGCGCCGCGCGTGCCCGCCAAAATCATCATGATTGTCGACAATGAGAATGCGGACTTTTGTACCCGCTCGCTTACGATAGAAATAAGCTGCGGCCAAGCCGCTGATTCCTCCGCCGACGACAATTAAATCGTAGACTTCGCCTGTATCAGTCGGCTCTCCGGCGGTGTCCCAAAACGTGCCATCGCGCAGAGCGTGGGCAACGTCGAATGAGCCGGGTTGGCTACCCCTCATTCCAGTTAGAGCAGGCGGATAACCGCTCGAAGGAGGATCGGCGCTGCTGGCTCCCAGGCCACTCGACGTGAGACCATCCATTCGGGAACTGCCCAACACACCAATGCCAACGGCGACGCCGTTGAGAAAGTCGCGGCGAGTAATGCGCCGTCCCATGCCGAGTTCGCGGTCCCGCTGGCGTTGGCTCATGCCAGGGTACGCAATCTCGAAAGGAATGGTGCAGAGGGATCGGACTCTTCCAGCGTCAGATAGCGAGATTCATCAGTTGATAGTTGCAACGGTCGCATAATTGTGGACATTAGACACCATTTCCGTATGCTCGCGCGACGGACCAGAAGAAACTTAATACGAGGAACTCAATTGGCGTGATCTTTATCAGCGAGCCGCGCCCGGACAAGTTTCTTTATAAGGGTGGCCGGGAGCGGTTTGTCGACGGGAAAACGGATGGTCCCTTTCGATGTCTCGTACCCCTTAAGGTCCTTTTTGAATACAGTAATAAAGGATGCATTCATCGGGAAAAAACTGCAATGATTCAAGAACGCAGCGTATGCCACAAGGCCGCCTTTGTATCGGAACATCGGAATTCCATAGCCGATAGCTTCTGTGGTTTCCGGAGGAACCACGGACCGAATGGCCGCGCGCACTCTGTTCAATGTACTTCGTGCGGGTTTAGGAATGCGTGAGAGATATTCCTCTACACTTTTTGGAGAGGTGTTCTTCGCAGCCCCGCCCTCACTGAAAGGTGTTCTTTTCATTTTGAGATCGAGCCACTCTCATATGGGAAGCGACTCCAAATATTGTTGAACGGATTCAATCGAATGTCCCTCATCAAGCATTCTATTGTCAATTGCCGCTCGCTCAACCGTACTATCTATCATTCCGATTTCAGAAGCGCTGAGTTTAGGTTTAAGCTCTGTTGCCAGCTCGCGACACCGGTTCTGCAAAGCAGCACGAACTCTCCTCCGCCATCCTCAGCCAGTAGTAGGCGGAGCTTGGGTTTCGCTCAAATCCTCGACTCTACCCAGATACGCGAGTCCTAGAGAGAACTGGGCGACCGCAAAACCCGCCTCCGCCGCTTTCAGACAGCGCTGGACCTGACTCTCGAAGCGAGTTGGATTGGAACAGGTTCCTTCCGGCTGACATTGTCGCGCGCGTTGTAAAGCAGGAACAACAATTCAAATCGGTTCGAAACTCCCATCTTGTCAAAAATACGGAACAGATAATTTTTAACCGTATGCTCGCTGAGATCCAGTTGGTCGGCGATCTGTTTGTTGCTTTGTCCCTGCGCCGCGCACTCCGCTACCTCAAGCTCGCGCTTGGAAAGGACGCTGACTTTGTCGTCGTCGATACCGTCGCATGACGGGCTATTGCGCATCGCCGCCAGCAAATACTCCGCTTCTTTCCGTCCCGCCCAAATCTCCCCGCGACTCACCCGTTCAATGCACGCACGGAAATTCAGCGGGCGGTTCACTGCGACTGAAAACTCCTTTGGCGCCACATCGGAATGCGGCCAGCGACTGAGCCTCTGCTGTTGTCATCGATCAGAACCACCGTCTCGATGTTTCGGCTGACGGGAATTCAAAGCGCGTACGATCTGCAAGCCGGTTTTTGTTCCACTGTCAAATTCTGCGCTGATCACAGCTACATCGGGTTTGTGGGACTGCGCCAAAGACAAAACTTCGTCGACCGTGGCGACAGCCGCCACTTCAAATTGCGGATCGCGGTCTAAGGATTCAGCCAGTAGATGACTGGCCATGCGGTTACGGTCGGAAATCAGGATGCGTACACGCTTTTGTGGCGTGTTGAAGATGGGGGATGAGAGATAAAGCCATATTTGGGCCCGTTACTCCGAATCATTTGATTTGGGGTGATCTCACGCTGGCCAGAGTGAGGGAGAACGGTCCCCAGTTGTTGTCGTTCCTGCAAACCGAACGATTAAGTGTTCGCGGCTGTTAGGCAGCTCCGAACACCGCAGCCTTCTGGAGTGAAGCGAAAAATTTCCTTCCTCATACTCATAGAGTCTAACCGCCCAACACCTGGTGTTCAACTGCAAAGTGCTGTAGGTCGCATACAGGATGTTACGGAGTAAGTCGGCCTCGTACGGGTGGATGATTGCCCGCTTGCGGCACCTCTCGAAAACTCCCTATGGTGAATCATCACTTTCGTAACGGGAAAGAAACCGTGATTTCTTTGAATGCGCGGAGGGCATTCCGCCGATTCCAACTCGCTGTTCCGGCGCTTTTCCGATGGAAAGAAGGCGAGGAGCGATCGTGAAGTCGGGTGTTGCACCAACATCGGAATGGGTGGGTTGTTTGTACTGACTAGTAAATATCCTCCGCTGGCGGCGGAGGTTCAAGTTGAAATCTATGCTTCCGGCTTTTGACCCGGCGTTTCGAGAAGTTCGAGTCAATTATGCCGGGCGCGTGATACGCACGCAGGAAAGCTGCGAACTGGTTTCAGGCGGGTTCGCAGTTGCTGGAAAGTTTGACTGATCGTAAACCTACTGATCGCCTGGTGTTTGTGGCCTCGGGCGAAAAATGAAGGAGAACGCAGCCCTCTGGGACTGAGAGGGCGAAGCTACATCGGCCGCACTCATGGCAACACAACAACCATTCGTCGCGTTGGATTCTTAATCTGGTTATCGGGCAGGAGAGTTACCGTGAGTACTACACAATTAGTTAGCACGGCTGTACTAATAGCTGCACTGATCGGACCTGTGCTCAGCCCGGCTCAGAGCAGCGCCGGCCCCGCATCCGCCGTCGCGCCTGCACCCGCCGTCGCGCCGGCGCCCGCGTCCACCAACAATCGTCGCCCGGATGATAGTTCCGACCGGCCGGCGTTGCAGGAACGGTACCCACGTTACCAGGTTACTCGCAGCGACGTCCTGTCATTGTCATTTCCGCTTTCTCCCGAGTTCAATCGGCAGGTCACCGTGCAGCCGGACGGATACATCAATCTGCAAAGCACCCGAAGCGTGTACGTGCAGGGCATGACGGTTCCTGAGGTCGTCGCAGCAATCAAGAAGGCTTACGTAAATGTTTTGCGTGACCCGATCATTGATGTTGACCTGGTTGATTTTCAGAAACCATTCTTCATCGCAGGTGGGCAGGTGACCAAGCCTGGGCAGTACGAATTGCGGCACGATACCACCGTTTCGCAGGCTCTGGCCATGGCCGGAGGAATTTCTGCTGGCGGAAAAACTCAGATATTTCTCTACCACCAGGCGGCTCCGGGTCTTATGGAAGTAAAGAAGTTGAACCTGAAGGACATTTACCACGGAAAGAACGTAAACGAAGACGCCCTGCTGCAGCCTGGAGACACGCTCTTCGTTCCCGAAAAATTCATTACGGTCTTCCGAAAATACGTTCCTTATGCGGTCGGCACCGCGTTCAATCCCTCAGTGGCTTTTGCACAGTAATCCGCAACGCCCCAACGTCAGAAAGAATTCACATGAACCAAGCGAATCCGGCTCGTCTCCTTGAAGGAGCTACAAACGAAGCGACGTTGCGCGATCTGGTATCGCCGCTTTTTCGTCACCGCAGACTTGCGACGTTCTGCTTTCTCGGTTTTCTCGTTTGTTCGATCGCGGCGGCAGTGCTTCTTTCACGCAAGTACGAATCCAAGATGGAAATCCTGGTGAATCGCGAACGGCTTGATCCCGGTCGTGACCACCGAATCGACCACGCAATTGCCCCAGATGGCGCCGCAGGTAACCGAAGAAGAGATCAATTCAGAAGTCGAGTTGTTACAGAGCCGCGACGTTCTGGAAAAGGTGGTGCTGACTTGCGGACTGCAGAATGCATCGTCCGACTCGTGGTTAAGCAACTCATGGTTTAGCAAACTGCTGCCCGGGCACGACAAGGGTAGCGAAGTGGATCGCGCGGTTGAGACGTTGGGCAAACAACTGAAAGTCAAGATTGTACCCAAGACCAACCTGATCAACGTGAGCTACCGGTCGAAAGATCCCAAGCTGGCTTTCGAAGTGCTGAATAACCTAGCCAATCTTTATCTCGAAAAACACGTTGCCGTTCATCGGCCGGCCGGTTCTTACGAATTTTTCACCAAGGAGGCAGATAGATACCGCGAAGCCTTGCAGGAATCGGAAGCCCACTTAGCCAGTTTCGATACCCAGGAAGGCTTGGTCGCTCCCGATGAAGAGCGTACCAACATGGGGCTGAAGCTCGCGGACTCGATTGCCGCGCTGCACGTGGCGCAACAATCGATCGCAGCCGATGAGCGTCGTATTCATGATGTGCAAAGCCAGATGCGCGCAACCCCCCAGAGATCCACCACACAACAGGTTTCAAATTCGGCCGATCTTCTGCTGCAACAATTGCAAGGCAATCTTCTTACGGCTCAGGTGAATCGGGGTCAGCTCCTGATGAAATATGACCCGAGCTATCCACTGGTACAGCAAGTCGACCAGCAGATCAAGCAGACCCAGACTGCGATTGAAGAAGCTGAAAAGACCAAGTATGTAAACCAAACCACCGATCGCGATCCGACCTACGAATTCTTGCGAGAGGACATGGCCAAGACTCAGGCAGACCTTGCCTCTCAAAAAGCCACTGCCACGGCCTTGGAACGCACCATCGCACCATACGAGCAAAGATGGTGGAACTGGATCAGAAGGCGCTTAAACAGGCCGATCTTGTTCGCGAAAACAAAGCTAACGAAGCGAACTATCTCCTTTATCTTGTCCAAGCGAGAGCAGGAACGAACGTCGGATGCGTCTGGACAAGAAAAGAATCGCCAACGTGGCGCTCGCCATACCGCCCGCAATCCCCGCTCTACCGGTTCACAGCGCATTCCTGATCGGCTATCGCTGGGAATCTTTCTTGTCGATCGGAATCGGAATGGGTGCCGCATACCTGGCCGAGTACATGGACCCGTCATTCCGCACGCCGAACGAAGTTGTGGAGATGCTCCAGATACCGCTGGTTGTGGCCATCCCCAAGCTAAGGGCATAGGTTCAATTCCTCATATGTTCCTGGATTATTACAATCTACGAGAACAACCGTTCGGGGTCACTCCCGATCCTCGCTACCTCTATCAGAGCCGCACTCACCGTGAAGCGATGGCGTCCCTCTTTTGCGGCGTCACTGGCGGTCGAGGGTTCATGGCCTTGATCGCCAGGCCGGGTATGGGCAAAGACCACTTTGTTGTTTCAGCTGACCCAGCGAATCGACGCCACAGCGAAAACGGTTTTTCTGTTTCAGACTCATGCGAGTCCGAGGGATTTTCTGCGCAGCCTCATGGCTGACCTGGGATTACCGGACGAGGATGGCGATCCAGTGAAGATCCATTCGAACCTTGAACCAGATGCTGGTGCGCGAATACCGCAAGGGGAAACGGTTCGTACTGATCATCGATGAGGCACAGAATCTCGACAATTCCGTGCTGGAAGTTGTCCGCATGCTCTCGAACTTTGAGAATTCCGCACAAAAGCTGATTCAGATCATTCTTGTCCGGACAGCCGCAACTCGCCCGCAAACTGGTATCGCCGGAAATGGTGCAGCTCAGGCAGCGGCTTTCCATGGTTGCGCGTCTGAAGCCTTTCAATCACGAAGAGACCAGCCTGTACATTGATCATCGTTTGCGAACTGCGGGTTACGACTTCCAATATCCGCTGTTCACGAACGCGGCCACCGCACTGATCGCGTACGCCAGCGGAGGCATTCCGCGGAACATCAACAACATCTGCTTCAACTCGCTCTCTGTTGGGCCGTGCGCTGGAGCGGCGGGAGATTACCCGACAGATGGTCTGTGACGTTCTGGCCGATCTCGATCTGTCTTCCCTTGAAGATGAAGATTCGGTCTGCCTGACTGATGCGGCGAACGAACCCGAGGACGAGCACCGCGGCAAGCGACCCCACGGCAAGCATACCCACGAATCGCTGAACATACCCGATATGCCGACTAGGAGTGGAAATACCGTGAGCAAGAACTTTGAGTTGATGCAAAACATTGGAATCGGGCTGGAGAAAGACCCGACGCCCGAGATTCCTCGTGCGACAACCCTTACCGGTCGAGAGCGCGGCAGTAAACGCCTCAATACATTTCAGTTCGACCAGCATGCTCACGAAGAATGCCTGCAATTGGTGCAGCGGTTATTCCTGTTGCACGCCGAGCCGCCTCACTGCGTGGTGTTTGCCGGCGTTGAGCATGGCAACGGGTGCAGTTGGATTTGCGCGCAAGCCGCGGAATTACTCTCCGAAAATACTCCCGGCACGGTTTGCCTGGTAGAAGCCAACTTGCGCTCGCCGTCGCTAACCCAGATTTTCGGAGTGGCGAATCATCGAGGCCTTACCGACTGCTCTGCTCAAAGAGCGGTCCGATTGGGATTTCGCCAAACGGATCCGCCGCAGCAATCTGTGGCTGCTCTCCTGTGGATCTTTGACCCCTGACCTTCCCATGCTCTCCTGAACTCGGAACGATTGAAGGAGCGTTTGACCGAACTACGTAAGTGAATTCGACTACGTGCTCATCGACGCGCCTGCCCCTTCGTCAATACGGCGACGCCGTGACCCTGGGATGGCTGGCCGACGGGTTGGTCATGGTCGTCGAGGCGAATTCCACCCGGAGAGAGTTCGCCCGCCAGATTGCCGAAACGCTGCAAGCAACTCAAATAAAAATTCTGGCTGCAGTTCTCAACAAACGAACTTTCCCCATTCCGCAGATTCTTTACAAGAGGTTGTGAGAGCACTTCTCTACTCAAGATAATCCCGACTACGCAAAACCTTAAGGACCACCCCGATCCATTGAGGCTGATGATGTTCCCCCAGACCAAAAGACTTTTCCAGAGACACGCGGCAAAAGTATTCGATATTTGCATCCTTGTAAGCTCTTTTGCGTTGGCGACGGTTTCTCTTTATTCGTCGCCCGACACCATAACCCTGGCCGGGTTCATGGCCATGCGCATACAGGTTGGGTACGATTCTGCTGTTCGTGCTGCTGGTTGCGATCTGGCACGGCGTATTCGTGATGTGCGGGCTCTACGAGTCCAAGAGACTGACCACCTGGCGCGCGGAAGTATGGGAATTGTTGCGAGCCACTTGCCTTGCCTCGGTTCTGCTTCTGGGCCTGGCAAGAATGTTCCACATCTTTATCGTGCAGCCCGCGTTCGTCCCGCTGTTCTGGGTGTTATTGCACTTCGCTGATGATTTCGAGCCGCTTGGGGCGCGTTCGATTCTTCTGAACTCTGCGACGTCACGGCACGGAATACCAGGTACCTGCTGATCATTGGAACGAATTCGCGCGCCATGGAATTTGCGCGACGCGTCTCGACCAGTCCGGAACTGGGTTACAAGATCGTCGGGTTTCGTCGACGACGATTGGGAGGGACTTCGTTCTTTCAGCTGAGACCGGAAATCATTCTCTGCTGTAATTTTGATGGTCTGGCGGATTTTCTCCGCCACAATGTCGTCGATGAAGCCGCCATCTACCTGCCTCTTCGCTCTTACTACAAGCACTCCGCGCAGTCTGGCTGCCTTGGGCGAACATGGTACCGCGGTGCGATTCGACTCACAGATTTTCAATCTTGGACCGTCGCATGCCGCCGCGCTTGACCTTGACGGCAATCCCGAAGCTCATGGTCATTGGCCGGCAAGGGCGACGGTTGGCCGGCTGTGGTGAAACGCGGCTTCGATTGGTTTTTTCCGCGATGCTTCTCGTCCTGCTTGCTCCAGTCTTTCTGGTGGTCGCCATTCTGGTCCGGTGGACTTCGCCTGGTCCTGCTTTCTTTGGGCAGACCCGCGTAGGTCTGAACAAGCGGCAATTCCGAATGTACAAGTTTCGCACCATGACCGCCGACGCCGAGCAGATACAGGACCAGTTGCTTGCTCTCAACGAAATGACTGGCCCGGTCTTCAAAATCAAGGACGATCCGCGCATCACGCCGCTGGGAAGGGTATTGCGGAAGACCAGCATCGACGAACTGCCGCAACTCTTCAATGTCCTCAAGGGAGACATGAGTCTGGTGGGCCCGCGTGCCATGTCGCTGCGCGACTACCAGCTATTCGATCAGGATTGGCAGCGGCGCCGTTTCAGCGTGAAGCCTGGGATCACTTGCCTGTGGCAGGTGAATGGACGGAACAGCGTTCCGTTCGAAACCTGGATGGAGTTGGACATGCAGTACATCGACAAATGGTCTCTCTGGCTGGACTTCAAAATTCTTGCGCAGACCATTCCCGCGGTGGTGAAGGGTTCAGGAGCGGCCTAGCCAGCCGTAATCCTGTAGCTCGCTCGCTGCTTCGCGTTTTTCGGCAGATCCACCCGCTACCTTTTCCGCTACCCTTAGTGCTCGAGGCGGAGCACAGGTCTCACTCCATCACGCAACAAAATGAAAATCCTGCTTATCCACAACACCTACCAGCAGCCTGGCGGAGAGGACGTCGTCTTCGAACAGGAACGCCGCTTGCTGCAACAACACGGGCACCAGGTTACCACGTTACCAGCGAAGCAATCACGAGATTGAAAAGTTCTCGTTTCAGAGAAGCTTGGCCTGATTACCCGCATCATCTCCGCCGAAGACAGCAAGCTTGCCGTACGGAAAATTCTCGATCGAGTTTCAGCCTGACTCGGTACACGCCCACAACACCTTCATGATGATTTCTCCCTCGATCTACGAGGCCTGCGGTGAAGCTGGAGTTCCGGTTCTCCAGACGCTGCAGAACTACCGGCTGCTTATGTCCCGCCGCTCTGCATTTTCGTGATGGCCATGTCTGCGAAGAATGTCCGAACACGGATTGCTGCGCAGCGTATTGCACGGATGCTATCGCGATTCCAGGCTGGAAACGGCTGCGGTGGCTTTGATGCTGAAAATACATCGCGAGCGAGGAACGTGGACCGACGCTGTGACCGGCTACGTGGTGGCGACTGAGTTTGCCCGTCAAAAGTTTATCGACGGCGGCCTGCCCGCCGAGAAAATCTACGTCAAGCCGAACTTTGTCGATCCTGATCCGGGAGAGCGTGAGCTGCCGGGTGACTATGCCTTGTTCGTCGGCCGGTTAGTCTCCAGAGAAGGGTTTGTCGACGCTGCTGGCCGCGTGGGGCCGGCTCAAGAGCTCGATTCCGCTGGTGATTGCAGGAGACGGTCCTCTGCGCGCAACTCTGGAAGCTGAAGTTGCGAAAAACAACTTGCGGCAGGTTACGTTTCGCGGGACGGCTGAACTCCACCGAGACTCGCGCTGCAATGAAGCAGGCGAGCTTCCTCGTCCTGCCCAGCCTGTGGTACGAGGGCTTTCCGATGGTGATGGCGGAAAGCCTTGCTTGCGGCACTCCCGTCGTGGGTTCGAGGCTGGGCGCGATGCAGGAAATCATCACCGACGGTCGCACCGGACTTGCATTTCAAGACCGGACGATCCCGAAGACCTGGCCGAGAAGGTCGAATGGGCCTGGAAACATCCGTCGGAACTCGCCGCCATGGGCCGGGAGGCTCGTCGGGACTACGAAGCTCTCTACACGTCCTGAAATGAACTATTCGCTTCTGATGGCGATCTACCAGCAAGTCATACAAGCTCAGTTCGATGCAGTCGGTCAAAGACATCCATCTCAGTTGCCTGAAGCCTCAGAAATCAATACCTAACTTATGCTGCCCAATTTTCGAAGTTCTTGGCGTGCGAGTTCACGCCGTTCAAATGTCCGATGCGATCGCCCAGTTGCGAGCGTGGATCCGAAACCGCGAAAACGGCCGCTATGTCGCGGTGACCGGCATGCACGGTGTCGCTGAATCTCGGCAGGACGGCTATTTTCGCAAGATTTTGAACACTGCCGATTTGGTTGTGCCGGACGGAATGCCCCTGGTCTGGCTGGGCCGCTGGCATCGCTATTCCACTCCGCAAGCGCGTCACCGGATCAGAACTGATGGCAACGTTTCTGCCGTGAAACCGGACCTGCATTCCGCCACTTCTTTTACGGAGGCGCGCCTGGGGTAGCGGATGACCTGGCACGCGTTCTCCGTGAAGAAGTACGGCATTGTGGTGGCCGGAACCTATGCTCCTCCTTTCCGCCCGCTCACCGAGGAAGAAGAAAGCGAAGTAGCGGCGCGGGTCGAAGAATCGGCCGCCGATGTTCTTTGGGTGGGACTGAGCACTCCGAAACAAGAGCGCTGGATGTACGAACACCGCGACAAGCTCAAGGTGCCGGTCATGCTGGGAGTCGGAGCTGCGTTCGATATGAATTCCGGCAAATTGCAACGAGCTCCATCTGGATGCAGGAGCGCGGTCTCGAATGGCTCTTTCGTCTTGTAGCGGAACCGCAGCGCCTGTGGAGGCGCTATCTGGTCACCATTCCAAAAACTGCCTGGTTCGTGTGTCTGGAACTCATTCGTGAAGTCTTGAAATTCGAGTCGACACCAGATCAAAGTCCGACTCTCTCGAAAAGCTTTCAAACGCGGTCAATTCCCCAAGGAGAACTCATAACTATGAAAAAGCAGCCAAGAATACTGGTTACAGGTGCAGGAGGATTTATCGGTCACCATCTGGTGAAGCGCTTGAAGGCGGAGGGCAATTGGGTCCGCGGCGTCGACATCAAGCTGCCAGAATACGAATCTTCAGCCGCCGATGAGTTCGAAGTTGTGGACCTTCGCAAGTACGACAACTGTCTGCATGCGACCCGCGGTGGAATCGGACAGGTTTACAATCTGGCGGCCGACATGGGAGGCATCGGCTACATCACCGCTTCGCACGCCGACATTTCGCGAAACAATATTCTGATCAACGCCCACATGCTCGAAGCCAGCCGCCTGAACGGCATAGACAGGTTTCTATTCTCCTCTTCGGCTTGTGTTTACGCCGGTTACAAGCAGACCAGCGCCGACGTAAGCCCGTTGCGCGAAGAAGATGCCTATCCAGCAGATCCCGAACCAGGCTACGGATGGGAAAAGCTCTTCACCGAAGAACTGTGCCGCTACTACCGGCGGGACTACAAGTTCGAAACCCGCATTGTCCGTTTTCATAACGTCTACGGTCCGTTGGGAACCTATGAAGGCGGCAAAGAGAAGGCGCCGGCCGCCATCTCGCGCAAGGTCGCGCTCGCAGAAGACGGCGGCGAGATCGAGATTTGGGGAGACGGAGAGCAGACCCGCTCCTTCATGTACGTCGACGATTGTGTCGAAGGTCTGGTGCGGCTGATGGCATCCAACTATCACGAGCCGCTGAATCTCGGCACCGACCGCCTGGTCACCATCAATGAGCTGGTCGACATGATCTCTACGATTGCGGGAAAGCGGCTGATCAAACGGCACGATGCGAGCAAACCTCAGGGTGTGCGTGGACGTAACAGCGACAACACACGGCTTTTCCAGACCCTACGTTGGGAACCGGGCGTTTCCTTGGATACGGGTCTGGAAATTACTTACAGGTGGATCGAAAACGAGTTGGTCGGTACCAACCGCACTACGCTCGCGTACTCGACCCAGGCCGCTGGTTAGCTCAGCCGGAAATATAGGCTCAGTCGTCCTGATGGCGTCGTATTTCGTTTTGCCTCTTCCAAGGCGCCATCGGGATGGCGGGATCGCTTCTGGTTCAACAACCTAACGAACCAGATTCACCCTCCTGGCTCGAAGTCTGTCGTTTGTTATGGTCCACCTTCTTCGCAAAAGTCGATTAGCCCGAAACACCGTGTGGATGTCTCTGGGGCAGGGCTTTCGACTGATTATCCAGGCGCTGTATTTCGTTGTCATCGCACGGTCGCTGGGGGCAGCCAACTACGGCGCGTTCGTCGGTGTGGTGGCGCTGGTTGGCATCGTTTTTCCTTTTGCGACGCTAGGCAGCGGTAATCTGCTGGTAAAAAACGTTTCCCGGGACGCCAGTCTGTTCTCCCTGTATTGGGGCCGTGCGCTTGCGACCACCGCGATTGCCAGTTCCATCTTCTTTTTCGCCGTTTTGATGCTGTCCCATTTTGTTTTGCCAGCTACGATTCCGTTTCGTTTGGTGGTGCTGGTAGCTGCGTCCGATCTGTTTGGTCTCAGCATCATCCAAATCTGCGGTCAGGCGTTCCAGACGTTTGAGCGTTTGAACTGGACTGCGACCATCAACGTTATGGGCAGCGCGAGCCGGCTGACTGGCGCACTCATCCTGGTTGCGATTCATCATCATCCCTCCGCCCTGCAGTGGGGCTACTTGTATTTCTCCAGCACATTGATCGTAGTTGTCGCGGCTCTGCTGCTGGTGTTGGTAAAGCTGGGTCCCCCGAGGCTCAACCTCTGGAGATCCGTAGCGGAGATGCGGGAAGGATTTTATTTTTCCGCCGGCTTGAGCGCGCAGACCATCTACAACGACATTGATAAGACCATGCTGGCCCGGCTGGGCACACTGGAAGCGGCTGGCATCTACGGCGCCGCCTATCGCCTGATCGACGTCACCTTCGTGCCGATACAAGCGCTGCTGGCGGCTGCGTATCCCAATTTTTTCCGTACCGGCGCCGCCGGAATCTCGGCAACTCTGGGCTACGCCAGGCGATTGGTTTGGGGAGCCCTGGCCTACTCGGTCGCGGCCTGCGTGGCCATATTGCTGTTCGCCGGGGTCGTGCCACTGATCCTTGGTCCGGAATATCGGTACACCGCTGAAGCTCTGCGTTGGCTTGCCTTGCTGCCGGTGCTGAAGGTTATGCACTATTTTCTCTCTGATTCCCTGACCGGAGCCGGGTACCAGGGAGTCCGTACCTGCATTCAGGGAGGGGTAGCGCTTTTCAATGTGCTGATCAATCTGTGGATCATCCCGGCCTACTCCTGGCGAGGGGCGGCGTGGTCGAGTATCGCATCAGACGCGCTGCTTGCCTGCAGCGTAGGAACGGCTGCGTTCGTTCTTGTCACGCCGGGCGCGCGCGACGACTGGGCTGGACGCGTCGCTCGAAACCGCGAGGAAAGCGCTTTGACGGCGCTTTGAGTTGAAAGACTGGCATGCGAATTCTTATTTTCCCGCAAAACATCCGGTGCTCCGACAATCCGTACGGGGAACTGTTGTATCGAGACATGCCCAGCTTCGGTGTTGAGGTCAGACTGTTTCTCGCCGTGGCGAGGCCCTTTGGGGAAGATACGACATCTTCCATCTGCACTGGCCGGAATACTACCTGAACCGCGCCTTTACCGAAAGCGCTGATCGGTTCACTGCTGGTGTTGCTTTCCACCGCCTGGCTGCGCGCGCGAGGTACCCGCATCGTGTGGACTGCTCACAATCCCCACAGCCACACACTCTGCCACCCTGCAATCGAAGCCTGGTTTTGGCGAATGTTTACGCAAATGCTCGACGGCTTTGTCAGCTTGAGTGACGGCTGTGCACAAAGCGGGTGCAAGACGGATGTTCCTGGCTTGCGGCAGACGGAAAGTGTCGTACATACCTCACGGACACTACCGAGAAGCCTATCCGTCAGCGATCGAGCAAAGTTCGCGCTCGCCAGGAGCTGGGGCTTACGCCAGGATCAGACGGTTCTGCTGTTTTTTGGCGCGAGTCTCGGCGTACAAGAACGTGCCGCACCTGATAGCGACCTTCCGTGGAGCAGTTTTGCCGGACACGATCATGCTCATCGCTGGCCGGCCGGATTCGACGTACGGCCGGCCGGTTGAAATGGCAGCCTATGGCGACCAGCGCATCAAACTTGATCTGCGCCATATCCCACGGGAGCAAGTGCGCCTGCTGTTTTCGGCCGCG
The DNA here is from genome assembly GCA_963706335.1 of Terriglobia bacterium. Lineage (GTDB taxonomy): Bacteria > Acidobacteriota > Terriglobia > Terriglobales > Acidobacteriaceae > JAIQFF01. The sequence goes on along the minus strand of CAVPME010000016.1, from coordinate 111,378 downwards.
GACCTTGTAGTGCTTCCATTTTCGGAAATCATGCATTCCGGGTCGGCCATTCTGGCATTGTCATTCAACAAGCCCGTGCTGGTTCCGGCTCGAGGTTCTCTCCCGGAATTGGAGGCACAAGTGGGCGCGGAGTGGGTACGAACCTACGAAGGTGAACTGACGCCGGCAGTCCTAACCGCCGCGGTCGCGTGGGCAAAGAGTTCGGATCGCGAGACGCGGCCCGATTTGTCCTTGTTTGAGTGGCCGCAAATCGTCCACGCCACGGTTGGACTCTATGCCCGCATCTGTGCCCGCCCGTTCCCATTACCACAACCCCATGCGGTAACCGATGATGTTGAGCCGGCGGCCATATTGAACCATTTGCCACCCGCCTGATTCTTGTGACCTGCGAATGATCAAGCTGACCGAACCGAACGTGGACCTGAGCCAACCGCCTGGATTAGTGGCGTATGCCCAACGGAGTTCCTCGACTGCTCACCAGTCGTTACTCGCCACCACGCCTGCGCCTTTCTACCGGCCTGAGCTCGATACGTTACGCCTTGTGGCGTTCCTTGGTGTGTTCGCATTTCACATCATTCCTCACGATCAAAGCTTCTATCAGGCACATCATTTTCTTCGGCCGGCCGTAGTGCCGCTGATCTGCGCCATTTCAGGCGCGGGAGCGTTTGGTGTAGATCTTTTTTTCGCATTAAGTGCATACCTGATTACCGTACTTCTCCTCCGCGAAAAGCAGATTCGAGGAGAGATCAACATCAAGTCGTTCTATATCCGCCGGGTATGCCGGATTTGGCCTCTCTACTTCTTCTTCATCGCTCTGGCAGCCGTGATACCTCTTTGGGATGCAACTCAGCACTTGGGCTCGGCTTATATCGCCGGGTATCTTTTGCTCGCCGGAAATTGGATCTATGCGGTCAAGGGCATCCCTGTCTCGGTGGCGATCCCGTTGTGGAGTATCTCGATTGAGGAACAATTCTACCTGGTATGGCCGCTTATGCTTCGTCGGATGTCGCGGACGCGAATCATGTATGCGGCGGGCATCCTCTTGGCTCTGGGGAATGTCGCGAGGATCATACTGGTCTCCTTACATGTCAGTGGCGGAGCGGCGGAGTACAACACCTTGGTACGCATCGACGCTATCGCGCTCGGTATTTTCGTTGCCTGCGTATTCGGCGACCGGGCGCCTCGGTTCAGCCTCATGAAGCGTCTGGCAATGGTGGCGATATCTTTGTCCCTATGGTTTGTGATTTCGGCCTTCGCTGGATTGAATGCGCCGCGAGCCCCCGCGCCCGTGCTTGGAACTATTGTGGGCCGGCCGGCAGTTGCGCTTGCAGCAACCGGGTTGCTGATAGCGTTTCTCGGAGCCCCGGCGACGGGTTTGAAGGTCTTAACGAACCCTGCTCCTAAGTATCTGGGAAAGATCTCGTATGGGTTGTACGTCTATCACATGGTTGGTCTCCTGCTCGCTCGGCACGTGTTCGGCACCAATTCTGTCATGGGGTATTTGGGGTATGCGATGCTGGGGCTTGTGTTGACGGTGGCCCTAGCTTCCATTTCCTATCGATGGTTGGAATCTCCTTTCCTGCGCCTGAAAGACCGGTTCGCAGTGGTTCATTCACGGCCCGTTTGACAAACACAGTGTCGAAATCATGAGAGTCTCACTCAAATTTATATGGAATACTTTCGCGATCGTAGTTTTGTTTCTGGGCACAGGTGCGTTCATTTCAATGGCGATCGACACCTCTAACCCTGACTCTGCCACCGATGGCAGCGCGCTCATGCAGTTGGGATGGGCCATGATCTACATCGTGGTGCTCGTTCGGGCTTTCCCGCTCCGCCGACAAATCTTTAAGGCACTCGCGGCCAATAAGGCGTTGCTATTTTTGTTATTGCTTGCGATTCTCTCCGCCGCCTGGTCGGCAAACCCGGGACTCACAGTTCGCCGAGGTTTCGCCTTGTTGGCGACTACTTTGTTCGGTATCGATTTTGCCATCCGCTATTCCCTCCGCGAACAACTGCGCCTCTTCGGAATCGCAATCGCGGTAGCCATAACGATCAGCGTGGTAGTGGAACTATTTTTTCATGGCCTGGTTCCCACGGTCGATACTGCCTACCCCGATGCGTGGAATGGTGTTTTTGGCCAGAAAAATGAGTTCGCAAGATTTGTGGTGTTAGCGAGCCTCTTACTCCTGATGCGCACGCGGAGAGTCGCCATCATAGCCATCACTATCGGTGCCTCGGTGGGTCTAATTGTCCTGTGTCACTCGAAAACAGCGCTTGTGGTTTTTGCAGCGATGCTCCTGCTGTTGTGGGTCTTTTCCAGGCTTCGCCGTCGGGGACCTCGGGCATTGATTGCCGGCATCGCGGGGGTGTTGTTTGTGAGTGCAATTCTGTCAGTCGTTGTCGACCTGGATAGCATGGTCGGACTGCTGGGCCGTGACGCGACCCTGACCGGCCGCACTAACATATGGGCCATGGCGCTTGACAGCATAGGCGACAAGCCGCTCCTAGGCTATGGATATAGCGCGTTCTGGAATGTCGCCCCTGAGGCTGATCGCATCAGTACCGTTCTGCACTGGAAGGTGCCGCACGCTCATAACGGGTTCATCGATCTCACATTGCAAATGGGGTTGGTCGGGCTTGTGCTCTTCTTGGTGGTTTACGTCGTTGCCATTCGCCGAGCCATCACGTTTGCGTACAGAGAGTCTGGACAGGAGTCCATGTGGCCGCTAGCCTATCTTGCTTTCATCATGCTCTATCAGGTGACCGAAAGCACCATCATCGTTGGAAACGCCATCCTGTGGATGGTTTATGTGTCTACCATCTCCTCAGTCGCCATTGCGTTGCCTGCTGATTCCACAGTTTCAGAGAGTGAATCTGGTTTCGAGCCAACGCCGTCTTTCGCGACCGACAAGGGATTGGTATGACCACGGCGAAACGTCCGACCGTGGTCATTTTTTGCGATCACCTTTTGTATTTTTCGGAAACTTTCATTCGCGCCCAGGCGCAGGCCCTCCGACAATTCTCCCCCGTTTATGCCGGCTCCCGAAGGGTCACCGGGCTCGAGTTGCCAGTGGGCAGCAGCTATACCATCAACCAAGGCGACGTCGCCGGAAAAATTCGAGAGATTGTCTTCAAGCTATTCGGCAAAGCCCCAGAGCTGGTTCGCCGCCTGCAGGCTCTCGATCCAGTTCTGGTTCACGCCCATTTCGGCCCCGATGGGCTGCGAGCACTGCCCCTGTCGCGCCAGCTCGGCCTGCCGCTTATTGTTACTTTTCATGGGTCGGATGCCACGACTCTTGACCCGCTGCCCAACGAAACCCCATTCGGACATCGCCGCTACCTTGCCAACAAAAATGTCTTGCGGCGTGGAGCGTTCCTATTCCTTGCCGTCTCCGAGTTCATTCGCGGGAAGTTGCTGGAGCAGAAGTTCCCTGCGGAAAAGGTTGTCGTCCACTACATCGGTGTGGATACCAAACTCTTCTCCCCGGTGCGGATTGCAGCCGAGCCGATGGTTCTTTTTGTCGGACGGTTGTCAGAGAGAAAAGGTCCCGCCTACCTGATCCAAGCGATGGCGAGCGTGCAGCGAGAACACCCCGAGGTGGAACTCGTGTTGATCGGGGACGGTCCCTTGCGAAAAGACCTTGAACGGCAGGCGAAAAACACTCTTAGGAAATACAGATTTTTGGGGGCCCATGGACCGGAGACAGTCCGTGAGTGGATGGGACGTGCAGCGGTGTTTTCTGTTCCCAGCATCAAGGCCGCCTCGGGTGGAGAGGAGGCTTTTGGCATGGTCTTTGCCGAGGCCCAGGCCATGCAGAAACCAGTAGTTGCATTCGCCACAGGCGGCGTGGTTGAAGCCGTGCAACATGGCCAAACCGGTTTGCTGGCGCCGGAACAAGATTGGCGGAAGCTGGCGGAGTACCTGGCATGGCTTCTGAAAGACAGCTCCCTCCAACGCAAATTTGGAGCCGCGGGACGCGAACGCGTCCTTCGTCTTTTTGATCTTGAGACTCAAACAAGCGTGCTGGAGCGAATCTACTCTGAAATAGCAGACAGGCGCATCCCAGTTCAAATGCAGACAGTGACACCTGTTGGAGAGTTCAAAATATGCCAAGAGTCCTGATTATCCAGGCGCAGATGAAGCACTACCGGATACCGTTTTTCAGGCGGCTGTTCGAAATGCTGTCGCAGGACGGTATCGAACTGAGGGTGGCGTACAGTGATCCGCACGGCCTCCATGCCATCCTGAACGATAGCGGCCAGTTACCGTCTGAAATCGGACGTAAAGTTAAGGGGCATTGGTTGGCTGGGAAGATTATTTATCAGCCGCTCTGGCGCGAAATTGCGGAAGCCGATTTGGTGATTACCGGACATGAAAACAAGTATCTGATGAACATCTGGCTGTTCCTTCTTTCGGTATTGCGCTTGAAGACCGTAGCGCTGTGGGGTCTCGGCCCTTGCATGGAGGAAGGTCAATCGAGGATATCGCATTGGCTTCGGGAAAAGGCGCCGAACGCCGTAGACTGGTACTTCGCCTACACCGACGGAATCGTTCCCTACGTGAGAGAACACGGAGTAGCTGCGGACAGAATCACGTCAGTGCAGAACGCCGTAGACACCGATGAGCTGCGAAAAAGCGTGGCTGCCATTGGCGAGGATGAGGTCTCGCAAGCCCGGCTCAAAATTGGCGTGCCCGCGGGGCCAGCCGGAATCTACTGCGGAGTGCTGGAGCCCACCAAGCACCTTCCCTTCTTGCTGGAATCCGCTCGCCTCATCCGGCAGCAAGTTTCTGACTTCCAGTTGTTGATTGTTGGAACAGGCCCAGATCGCTGCTGGGTGGAAAAGATGGCCAATGAAAATCCGTGGATTCATTATCTCGGCCCCAAGTTCGGCCACGAAAAGGCGTTGGCGTTGCGCATGGCAGATCTATTCATGTTGCCCGGGCGAGTTGGCCTAGCCGTGTTGGACAGTTTCGCTGCCGGACTGCCCCTGTTCACCACCGAGCTGACCATACACTGTCCTGAAGTTGCTTATCTTGCTGACGGTTATAACGGCCGGAGAACCGCCAACGAACCGCAGCGCTACGCTGACGCCGTTGTGGAAACACTGAATTCCCGATCACTGCTCGAGAACATGCGTCAGAACGCGCTGCTGACTGCATCGAACTACACCATTGAAGATATGGCGGCGAACTTCAAGAGGGGTATCAGGCAGTGTCTCGCGTTGCGAGGTTCTATTCGACAGATTGCTCCTGCGGTGCCGCAATGAACACCATCTACAATAGCCTGGCAACATTGTTGGCGGTCATGTTCGCCATCCCTCCACGGCCAATCACCTTGACGGCTCCCTCGACGCCCGTACCCGCGAGCTTTTTCGGCATGCATATCCACCACATGGTCAGCCCGTACCTGACCAATCCGCTAACACCATGGCCCAGCGCACCGGTGACCGAGTGGCGATTGTGGGATGCGCGCGTCACTTGGCCAGATCTTGAACCCAGCAAAGGTCAGTGGCGGTTTCAGAATCTGGATCGATCCGTTGCGCTGGCGGAGGAGCACCACGCCAACGTGATGCTTACCCTGGGCCTGACGCCGCGATGGGCTTCCGCTCGTCCCCAGGAACCCTCAGGCTATGCTCCCGGATATGCGGCAGAGCCAACGGATATAGAAGACTGGCGAGTTTTCGTAAAGACTGTGGCCACCCGCTACAAAGGACGCATTCATATTTATGAGGTCGGGAACGAGCCGAATTTGAAGAGGTTCTGGAGCGGCACCGTCGACCAAATGCTCGCCCTGACACGCGAGGCTCACGACATCATCAAGCGTGTTGACAGTACAGCCCTGCTGGTTTCGCCTTCGGTTGCCGGAGACAATGGCACACCTTGGTTTTCGGAGTTTCTCCGTAAGGGTGGCGGAGAAAGCGTGGACATCATCGGTTTTCATTTTTACGTGACGCCTCGAACACCGGAGACGATGGTTCCGCTCGTCGAAAAAGTAAGGATGATCATGCAGCAAAACGGGCAAGAAAGTAAGCCGCTTTGGGACACAGAGACAGGGTGGTTCCCACCTGCACAATTTGACTCTGAAGTTGCGGCAGCCTATTTGGCGCGGTCCTATATCATCCTCTGGGCTGAGGGCGTTCAGCGATTGTATTGGTACGCTTGGGACAATGTAAAAATGTCCGTACAAACCACGGAGAGCGATGGCAAGACGCTGACTCCAGCAGGGCAAGCATATGAAACCATACAAGAGTGGTTGATCGGTGCGCGCATGGATTGGTGCAACGTCGACACGGATTCCACCTGGACATGTCAGCTAAATCGAAACAAGACTCCTCAGTGGATCGTGTGGAATCCTGATCAGACTAGGACAATCGATGTGCCGTCCGCGTGGCATGTCAAAAGCATTACTCCTCTAACACGCAAACCGCAGCCTTTTCAAGGACCTCGCATTCAAGTAGGCCCGGTACCGCAACTTCTCACACAGGTGAGTTTCCCACCATCCCACAGTGCCCACTAGGCGGCCTGCGCGCCCTGCTTTTGACGCAATTCATGAAAATCAAAGGCATTCTAAGCGACCGAAGTCGGAATACGGAGCTCGACTTTGTGCGTGGACTTGCGATCCTATTGGTGATTGGCCACCACGCGGGAGGCGTGTCCCCATCGAACCGGTGGTTCCGAGGAGCGGAAGTTGTTCTGAAAACTTTCGGATGGACCGGGGTGGATTTGTTTTTTGTCCTGAGCGGCTTCCTGGTTGGTGGTGTGCTCCTCAGCGAATATCGTAAGACTCAGCAAGTCGATGTGCTGCGCTTCATAATTCGTCGAGGCCTTAAAATCTGGCCACCCTATTACTTTTACATCCTGTTTCAGGTAATCGTTCATCGGCATCCGATCCAGTCCTATTTGCTAGCCAATCTGCTTCATGTCCAAAATTATGTGGGAAGCAGCCTGGAACATACATGGACGCTTTCGCTCGAAGAGCATTTCTATTTGTTGCTTTCAGTGACCGTCGGCTGGATGGCTTTGCGCAGATGGTCAGCGCGGAGCATGGCCAAAACCTTCGCCATCGCACTCTGTGTGGTATTTGTAATTCGCTGTCTCACCTGGTTTTTGGGTTTTCATCAGATGGTTGAGAAATCCACGCATACTAGAATTGATTCACTTTTGTGCGGTGTGATGCTAGCCATCTTTCTTCAATTTTACCCGGACCAATTTGAGCGGTTTACCCGGCGCAAGGCCGTACTACTGGTTATCGCAAGTTGTACTGTGGCGTTCATAGCCGTTGTTCATGACCGGAACGCAGCGATTATGGGTACGATTGGATTCACGGTCATCTATCTCGGATACGCGGCGTTCATGCTGTTCATGTTTCGGCATTCGGGAGCGCTCCGCGATTTGATTGTCTACAGAGTCGTTGCCAGCATCGGTGTCTATTCCTATGGTATTTATTTGTGGCATCTGGCTGTACGGGAATCATGCATTCGCTTTGCGCACCTTTTTGGCCCAGCGCTTCAGTGGCCAGTTGCGATGTCTTGCCAATATGTCAGCGCGATTATGTTGGGCACCGGGCTGACGCTTCTGATCGAATGGCCGTCGTTACGAATACGTGACCGGCTATTCCCCGCCAAAGCCAACTTGCATTCATTAGCCGATTCACAAGGTGATCCGAGCGTCGGTTCGGAAACTGCCGAGACACGAACTAGGGCTTTACCCCAACTGGGCGAAGCAGCCGCGACGAACTGAGATCGCGTGTTCCTTTACCTGGCTGCCTTTCGAAAGCAGGCTGTGTTCTGCGTTGTTCAGCCATCCCGTCGTCACCAATATTGCGATGCACTCATCGGGATCGAATGGGAGTAGTAGGGGCTGTTTCGGGAGTAAAGGTGAGGGGATGAAGACTAACGAAAAAAGACTACATCTGGGATGTTTCAATCGACCGGTCGAGGGCTGGTTCAATACTGACATCACTCCTCACATCTGGCTTTCACGGTTGCCAGGTGCGCCACTCATGCTTCGGTCTGTCGGGCTAATTTCAGGAGAGCGGTTTCGAGAGCATCGCGCTGGCATATACCAAAAAGTTCACTATCTCGACGTGACAAAACGCTTCCCCTTCTTAGCGGACACTTTCGAAGGAGTTTTTTGTTCTCATATGGTTGAACATATACGTCGAACCTTCGTTCCTCACGTGTTTAGAGAAGTCCTCAGGGTCTTACAGCCAGGCGGGATCTTCCGAGTCGTGGTGCCAAGCCTTGAGCTTGCTATCAGATCGTACCAGCCAGACGCACCCGACGACTGCCTCAATTTGATTTTCGAAAATAACCATGGGCTTTCCAAAAACATTCATAAATGGATGTATACGGAAGAGAGCTTGTCTCAGGTGTTTCGAGAGGCTGGCTTCGCCGCTGTTTCCTCTCGACGTTATCGGTCGGGCCGACTACCAAACCTAGAAGCAGTGGATAATCGTCCGGAAAACAGCATCTACGTCGAAGGTGAAAAGCCCCCAAACATTCGTAAGTGATGCCACTTCCCTTGCCGGGAGTCTAAACCTTCGCTTCGACAATGAAGCGCTACTAGATGCGATTCACCGGCCTAGGTCTGAACCCCGGAAACCAGTATCGACGATGATTTTGTGGATTGATTTGGAACTCTCCTCGCTTGCAAGATCGTTAGTCGTCCGGCGAAGGCAGCCTCTGTCCTCGCCCTCCTCGTGCGAGAACCGGCAATCGCTTACCGAAGCGACCCGTTCTTGGTCTCCTAATATATTGTTAATAGCGGAGATACAGCGCTATTAACTAGAGCGGAATTATCGCTTTTGGAAAGATTTTTCGTGAGCGTAGAGTTATGCAGAGTTATAATGCAGTTAGTATTCTACTCTGCTACGTTCGTCTCGTTCCTACGCCGACAATCTGGCCACGGCGATATTGGCTCCGTTGAGGGATTGCATCATAGGCTGTTCTGGCCCTCAGGATTGTGGCTCTTATGGCTCATGGCTACGCTGTTGACGTCCTTTCTCTGGTAAACCATAAAATTAGGGTGAACCAGGATCTTAAGGAAATGGCGGTGAAATATAAGGCCGCACAGCCTTTCGCACACCTTGTCATCGACAGCATGTTTGACGACTTGTTGCTCGATCGGTTGGTGGGCGAAATGCGGTCTCTGTCAGCAGACAACTTTTTGTACCTAAATGATAGGCACCTAACGCAATACGGCTTGCGTTCCGCGGTAGAGCTCGGAGAGACTGGTTTACAGTTTGTTGCATTCCTGCACTCGGCCGCCTTCCTCTACTTTCTCTCGGATATAACGGGAATACCGGAATTGTTGCCGGATCCATATTTGCAGGGTGGGGGCTATCATGTAATGCCGCGCGGCGGCAAATTTGATGTGCACGCCGACCGTAATGTGGCTTACGAGACCGGCCTGACCCGGCGCCTCTCTCTCATAACGTACCTAAACAAGTCTTGGAAGCACGAATACGGCGGACAGCTGGAACTTTGGAACCATGATGGGAGCTGCTGCGTAACCGTGGTTGAGCCGCTCTTCAACCGAACGGTGATTTTTGAAATTGCCGATCAGAATTTTCACGGCGTTCCTTCTCCGATTGCATGCCCGCCGGGCCAGGACCGTTGCTGCTTTGTGGTGTACTACCACACGGCCCAAGTTCAGAACCTCGCTCCTCACACTTCAGTTTATTCCCCGAGTTTTTCCAAACCGAGCGGGTTTTTGGGAGACAAGGAAAGTTTGGCCCGAATCGCAAGAGATCTTTGTCCGCCGATTGTGAAGCGCGCAGCCAAAAGGGTTCTCCGCCGCAAGTGATGTTGGTGGGTTCACGGATTGCTCTCGACAGTTCTTTACGGGTTGTCAAGGACTCGTGTTAATGATCTTGAGCAGCAGACACTCCACTTTTAGCGGCGAGAATTGCCTGCCAGTTGATAATTGTGTTCCACACCAGACGTTGATCGCCCCGGTTCAGATCCCGATGTATCGGATTGAAATTGAAGGTTACTACGTGACCACGTCCAACCGGCATGTCGAGGATCGCGGGTCGCCCGACTAACCTGCCTTCTCCCCAAGCTTGACCGCTGACGACAAACGGCGGCCCCTCGCGATCCCCCCATTCCATTATTATGTTGGTCCGATCCTCCGGGCCATCCAGGCAGGTTGTGCAGTAAGCCATTCGTAGCCAGTGCCTCGGAATATCGTATAGCGGAAAGTTCTGGCGAAACACATGAGTCCTCGCCGGATAACCGTATGCGATAGGAGAATCGGGCCGATCGAAGGTTACTCGCACATGTGCGCCCGGGGTGCGGGTGGCAGCCTGTTGAGCCGCAGCCGCAGCGTCTGCTCCGCCGCCTTGAGTGCTGCGCGGAACTCCACCCGACGAGCGCCGAACTCCTCTCACAATGCCGCCTTCCAGCGGGAGCATCGATCCGCTACCCAATGTCACAAGCAGCCCGCCGTCTCCCACGAAGTGCTGAATTTGAGCCAACCCCTCCCATCCGATCCCGCCCGTAATGTCGTCCGATTCCGCAGGCTTCCCGAAGCTTGGCGTTTCTGGCGTCGCCTTGAATGGCATGGGCCCCCAGGCCTTGGGCAAACCTTGAATCTGTTCGGCGAGTTCGAGATCTACGTGACCGTACAAAAGCACGTCGATCCGATCTCGCAACCCGCCTGCACGAATATCTTCATCGCGAAGATAGGTGTAGGGGACTTTGCGCTGGTCGAGCGAATATCGTACCCAGCCGATCGAATCGGTATCAGCCCAGGGGACCCACAACCCAATGCGTGCCGCCTGAGCTTTGTGTCGAGGAACATCGGGCACCGTCGTTACACTGACAAAGTCGAGGCCTAGATCAGATGCGGTCTGCCGAACCGCTTCCCCCAGCCCATCTTGCGCAGGCAAAATCCATGACCCCGCCGGAAAATTGCTTCCAGCAGCGCTGAACTCATGCTCCGCAATCTCAATTCCGAATTTTGCCAACTGATAACGTGCAGCCAGCAATCCTTCCTGACCCGTATCTTTCATTAGAAAGACCGGGCCCGACCCCGCCACAGCGCCGGCCGGATGCGGCTCTTCAGTCAGCGGCGTGAGTGCGGCTGTACGCACAGACGCATCAGCTGTGGGAATTGCTTGCAGCCGGTAGTGTGCTGGTAGCTCCCAGGAAACGTCATCGTACGGCTCACTGCCGTCTTTCGGATAACGCTGCGGAGTCAACAAATCGACCGCGTAATTGCGATAGGGCTGGTCGAGACGTACGACATAAGTGCCAGCTGGATAATCGCCGTCTTTCAATTTCAAATCTCCGCCCGCGCGACTCACTTCGATATGTTGGCCTAACAATCGGCCAACCATTTGCGCCACACGAGTCGGATCACCTTGCCCATCCGGTATCAGAAATGCGTAGGGGGCCTCGTTCAGACCTTTCTGCCAGGAATCCCATCCCTTCTTGTAAAAGTTGTGGAGCATCGACTTCGCGCTCGTGGCGCTCAGATCGAGCGCGGCCAATGCCGCGGTCTCCTGATAATTGAGATTGTCACGAGCCGACCATGAGACTTCTCCGCTCGGCGGAGGAAGCGGGCGGTACCACTCCATCGTGGCATCGGACGGCGGCACCTCGCGCCGCATCGTCTCGGCGCTGCCGTTGCCCCATGTCTCATATCCACGCCCAATGCTGTTGTGATTCATGGCCACCGAATCAAGATAAAGATGTGCAAACGCTTCCCCAAAATTCCACGTCGACACCCCCGGCATACCCATGGCAGTCAGTGTCTGAACTTCATGGAAGCTCAATTCCAGGAATTCCGTGTAAGTGATGGGATCAATATTCGGGTTATACGGCCCGGTACCGTTCCAAGTCATCAGCATGGGCTCGCCTTCATGTAAATCGTGAACCACGGTGGGATGCCACTCATGAAACATCCGGTGTACAGCTTTCGTAGTTTCGTGAGTCTGCTGATGCGTGTCGCGGTTGATATCCACGAATGTATATTTCGACCAGTACGGTGGCGATTGGCGAGGCAACGTGGCACGATCAGTTTTGCCCTTCAGATAACGATAGAACCACTCCACCATCTTGTCTCGTCCGTCAGGATTGGAAACTGGATTGATCAGAACAACTAGCTGTTCCCGAATGCGTCGGATCATCGGCTGCTCGGAAACCGCGAGGCGGTATGCCATTTCAAGCATCGCCTCGGTGGATCCCGTCTCGTCCGCATGTAACACTGCATTGAAATAGTAGATAGGTCGAGCCGTTTGAATCAGGCGGTCCGCCGCTGCGGGATCGGTGCGGCGCGGATCGGCAAGCGCACCCGTCGCCGCTTTCAGACGATCAAGTTCCCGAATGCCCGCTTCGTCCGCAATGGCGAGCATCAGGATCTCGCGTCCCTCTTCACTACGCCCAATAGTAAAAACCCGCACACGTGGCGAATGGGACGCCAGCGCGCGGCAGTAGGCATATGCCTTGGCGCTATCCACCAGTTCGCCCGGCGCCCCCGCAATGCGCCCCAGAAAACCAAGTGGCGAAGGCACCGTTGCTGACTTGGGTAAGTACGACACCCATGGCGAAAGAAAATGCTTGTCGCCTGTTGCCGTCGCGATCGCCTCAACCGAACCAGCTTCCGGCACATCCGGTGAGATAGCATTTTGAGCTGACAAAATCGCAGAAGAGCCTTGCAGTAGGGACAGCATCAAAACCAGGGACCGGACCATGGAAATTTCACTCTCGAGATAGAATCGCGGCTGAAGCTCGGTACGACGCCGCGACTGGAGTTTACTATGCCATTCCAATCCATCCCCTCAAGTCGAGAGGCAATAAGCAAAATTGCTTGTGAGAAGATGAACAGGGACGAAGAGAAGGCTGAATGGACTACGACGCGATTCTTATCACGTCCTTCGGTGGTCCGGAGGGACCTGAAGATGTGATGCCATTCCTGGAAAACGTATTGCGCGGAAAAAACGTTCCACACGAGCGCATGCTGGAAGTGGCCGAACACTATCAACATTTCGGTGGCAAAAGTCCGATTAACGATCAGAATCGGAAGCTCATCGCCGCTTTAGAAGTGGAGCTGGCCGAAAAAGGACCTCATCTCCCGATCTATTGGGGAAACCGCAACTGGCATCCCCTACTCGCCAACACCCTGCATCGGATGAAAGCCGACGGCATCCGTCGGGCATTGGCTTTTGTGACCTCGGCGTACAGCTCGTATTCGAGCTGCCGGCAATACCGTGAGGACATCGCTCGCGCTCAGGAATCGGTTGGCGAGGGCGCACCCATCGTTGACAAAATCCGCGTTTTCTACAACCATCCTGGTTTTGTCGAGGCCACCGCCGACCGCATCCAGCACGCGCTCGAAACAATCCCAGCCGCCCGACGGAAAGCCGCAAACCTTATCCTCACCGCCCACAGCATCCCAGTCGCGATGGCCCAAACCAGCGATTACGAAGTGCAGTTGAAAGAAACCGCACGTTTAGTATCCGAAAAATTGGGTCGGACCAAGGGGGGGTGGCTAGTGGCATATCAAAGCCGGAGCGGGCCACCATCGCAACCTTGGTTGGAGCCAGATGTTCTCGACGTTCTGCGCAAACTAAAGGAGCAGGGAGGCAGTTCGGAAGTGGTGATTGCTCCCATCGGCTTTGTTTCCGACCATATGGAGATTCTTTTTGATTTGGACATGCAGGCCCGCGAACTTTGCCTTGAATTGGGTCTGCATATGGTGCGTGCTGAGACTGTTGGTACGCACCCCAGGTTCATCACCATGATTCGCGAACTGATTTTGGAGCGCATGGAAGGCGGCCCGACACGCGATGCTCTGGGGACTATGGGTCCCCGGCCTGATGTGTGTCCTGACGACTGCTGTCCGATGCCGCCACGGCCGCCTTGCTAACTCTTGCTGGCTGCTTCGCTCCAGAAGTGGGCAGACTACAGGCGTTTCCACGGCGCCGCTACACCCTTTTCCCGCGTTTGCAACCCGTGCCCGATTAACCGCCTCATAGTGCTACAGTTCACGATGGGTAAAGGTGTCAGCGGATTGTTTCCATGTCATCACAACACACGAGGAAAATTGCGATTCGTGCTGCTCTGGCAGGCGCCGGCATTTTCCTCGTGGCCATCCTGATCCTGGTGCGGAATTGGCCTTTTACACGCACCTCGGTCACAAAAGAACTGGAAGCAGCAAGCCAAAGCAAAGTACAGTTTGCCGACTTTCATGCCAGCTATTTCCCGCGTCCGGGCTGCGTTCTGGGTAAGGTCATCTTTCGGCACAACCCTGTCGCCGGGTCTCCACCGCTGATGACTGTTGAGTTACTCAAGATTGAAGGAAGCTTTTCCGGCCTTTTCACCAAACAGGTCAAACGTGTTCGGGCGGAAGGGCTTCGCATTTTGGTTCCTCCTCGCGGAACGGGCGAGGAGTTTCAAACGCCGAAGAGATCCCCTTTCGTGATTGATGAGCTGGCGGCTGACGGCGCCATTCTCCAGATCGGCTCCAAGAATCCCGACCATCCGCCTCTAAACTTCTCTTTTCATACTTTCTCTCTCGAGAATGTTGGTGGTAGAGGTGCGGCCACATTTCATGCGATGTTTTCCAATCCACAGCCGCCCGGAGACATCACCGCCAGTGGCAAATTCGGTCCGTGGAACGAAGATGACATCGGTAAGACCGCACTGTCGGGAGAATATTCCTTCCAACACGCTGATTTGGGCGTGTTTCACGGCATCGCCGGTCTACTCTCTTCTTCTGGAAAATTCTCGGGAGTACTCAGTCACATTGAGGCCGAGGGCTTGACCGACACGCCCGCTTTCCTAGTCACTTCGAGTTCGCATCCTGTTCATCTGGAGACTCGCTTCCGCGCCGTCGTCAACGGCGAAAACGGAGACACATTCTTGCAGAACGTCGATGTAACCTTTTTGAAGACCGCTATATGGTCGAAGGGCAGCGTTGTTCACCAATCTGGGCAACCTGGCAAGACCGCTTCCATCGAATTCGCTGCTCGCGCCGGACGAATTCAGGACCTTTTGCTACTCTTCACAAAGTCGAACCGCGCACCCATGTCCGGGGTGGTCGACTTTCATGCGGATGTCACCCTTCCTCCGGGAAAAGAAGAGTTTCTGAGAAAAGTAGAATTGCAGGGGGACTTCGGCGTGAACGCGGGAAGTTTCACAAAGTCCGATACTCAGGAGGCGGTGAATCACCTCAGCCTGGGCGCGCTCGGTGAAAAGGATCGTAAAGACAAAAATCAATTTGGCAGTAGCGAAAGCGGGGGCGGGGAAGACAATCGCAATACCGTGCTCTCCGATTTGAAGGGGCATGTTGTCTTGAAGGACGGCATGGCGCGGTTGTCCAATCTTTCGTTCAGCGTTCCGGGCGCACTGGCTAGCATGCAGGGCACCTACAACCTGATCACCGAAAAAGTCGATCTACGCGGAACGCTCAAAACGGAGTCCGAACCTTCAGATTCGACCAGCGGCATGAAGGCTGTGATGCTGAAAGTACTCGAGCCCTTCTTTAGGAAGAAAAAAATTGGTTACGAACTGCCGGTGAAAATTACCGGAACTTATGGTAACCCCTCATTCGGCTTAGACGTTGGCGACCGCAATCGCAACGAAGCTCGTAAGCAGATGACCCGCGCCACCCGGCTTTTGGGTAAAACCACACATTAATTGACGCACTTTCACGGAAGCGGGAACATGCAATTAAGCGAGACTTTCACTCTGTTGTTGGTTCTGGCGATCTCCTCCGCGGCTTTCGCGGCGCAAAGCCCTGTGCAACCAGTCGATGGCGGATGCTGGCAAATCGCCAGTCAATTTCCTCATACCGCCTCCAACTTCGGACACGGTCTTGCCACGGCCCCACGCGAGGCAATCCGTCCGTCTAACCTCAAGTGGGAGCTGCCAATCGCCGCGGCGACGGGACTGTTAATCGCCTCCGCTGACAACCACATCAACGACCACATTCAGTCTCATTCATTTGCGCAAGCGGCTGCTCGCGGATCAGACATTGGCTTGGGAATCGAGCTTGGCACTGCTGGATTAATGTACCTGGTCGGTTGTACCGGTCATCGTTCCTCTTACGCCGCAAATACCGGCTTCACGGCGCTTGAAGCGGTGGGCGCGGCAAACCTACTGGCTTACGGACTGAAGATCGCTACGAACCGTCAGTTTGCGTACCATACAAATCCTCACGGCGAATTTTGGGAGGGAGGCCAGTCGTTTCCGTCGGGACACACCGCTGGCAGCTTTGCCTTTGCCAGCGTGATGGCTCACCGCTACCCTCACAACTTCTGGCTGAAGTGGTCGGCTTACGGATTGGCAACGGGCATCAGCCTCGCCCGTGTCGCAGGCAAAAAACACTTCGCTTCGGACATTCTCGTCGGTGGCACTCTCGGATATGTAACGGGAACTTACCTGGCAACACACTAGGCAGAGCGGGTGGTTGAGAGAAACTAGCCGGGCCGAGCGGATATTCAGAGAGATCCGGTGGTCGCTAGCCTGCTTTGCGGAATGTAAGATTTATGCGGTAAGCGGCGAGTAAGGGATGGTGACCTTCCTTGAGTGGCATTACCCCATGATAACGAAGCCGAGCGGGACCGCCCCACACCACCACATCACCGTGAATCAGCGGCACACGCTTGGTTTTGTCGGCGCGATTCAATCCACCAAAAAGAAATGTCGCGGGCAATCCGAGCGAAACCGAAACTATGGGCGCCTTGAAATCTTGTTCATCTTTATCCTGGTGCAATGAGAGTTTGGCTCCAGCTTCGTAACGATTGATGAGGCACGCGTCCGGTGTAAAGCCAGCAAAGCCTCCTTCCGTGGCGGCATTCTGCGCAAGCCTTAGAAACGAGGGCGGCATCGATGGCCAGGCTCGGCCACTCTCCGGGTCGATGCTGTCGTAGCGATATCCCGTTCTGTCGGTAATCCATCCCAGCGATCCGCAATTCGTCATCGCCACGGACATGCGAAAACCGCCAGGCGTAACCATATGCCGAAACGGTGCTCTGGTCGCTACCTCATGCAGTGCCTGCAATAGCGAACTTTCATCCGGCAAGGCCAAGCCTCGCAGAATGAACGCACCGGGCGCGAACTCTTCTTTTTGAGGGACCGTGCCGTCGACATTATCGAACAGGCTGATCGTCATGGCATCGTTATTTCGCGTCATGAAAGATGATTCCGATCGTATGACGATGTCCAGACCTCAGCCGGCTGACTCCATGACGCATGTTGACTCGATAAAAACCGCGTTTCCCCTGCATCGGCCGTTGGTGCACCGCGAACGCGACGCCATCGCCTTGGCGTAACCCAACTACCTCCGGCCGGGATTGCATGCGCGGTCGTTGTTCGGTCAGCACAAATTCCCCTCCCGTAAAGTCTTTCGCCGGTTCGGAAAGCAAGATCGCCACTTGTATCGGAAAAACATGTTCGCCGTACAGATCCTGGTGGAGGCAATTGTAATCGCCCTCCCCATACTGAAGAAGCAGTGGCGTCGGTTTAAGTTGCCCGGCATCGTGACAACGTTTCAAGAAGTCCGAATGCTTTTCCGGATAGCGAATATCGCTGCCCATCGCAGTATTCCAGCGATTGGCGATTGGGGCCAGTTGCGCATAAATGGAAGTTCGCAATTCCGCGATCATTTCAGGCAGGGGGTAGCTGAAATATTTGTACTCGCCTCGTCCGAATCCATGTCTCGCCATAATGACAGTGCTTCGAAAGCAATTGTCCTGCGGGTAAAGATTGGCCAGGCCTCTACACTCGTCCGCGGATAAAATACGCTCGATGACAGAGCTTCCTTGCGCATCCAGTTCCTGCGCCACGCGCGGCCAGTTCAGCGTTGCAATGCGTTTCATGAAAATTTCTCTCTTTCGAGCCGAAGAAAGAAATCTATCAGCCAGGGTGGGGCGCGAAACTCCGCTTCTTGCGGTCAATGTCTCGCACGAAAAGGCCGGCGGCGGTCACGGTCGCGCTCGGTACACCGTAACCCCGCCGAGCATCGTCCACACCACCTTGGTGTCCTTCAGTTCTTCCGGCGAAACGGTCAGGACGTCTCGATCCAGGAGCACCAGATCAGCCTGCATCCCAGGTGCGAGCGAACCGATTGAATTCTGCTGGTTCATGGCCCGCGCCGAGTTTCGCGTGTAGGCATAAAGCATGGCTTCACGAGGCATTCGTTGCCCGGCGTCCAGCACGCCTTCGGGCCCCTTGCGAGTTTCCGCCTGGTAGATCGCCTCAAACACGTTGGGCGTCGAAACAAACCAGTCGCTCGCGCCCGCGATGGTGGCGCCGGCGTTCAGCAACGATCGCGCGGGATACTGCCAGCGGTATAGCTCCGGGTCGAGGTAAGGCTTAATCAGTTCGATGGTCTCTTCGCCGGCATTGGCCCAAAGCAACTGAAGCGAGGCGATCACACCGAGCTGGCGAAAACGAGGAAAGTCCTCCGGGTCAGCCAGCTGAATATGGGTCAGGGTATGCGGAAGGTGGCTGTCTCCGTTGGCAATTCTGGCCGCTTCGATCCCGTTCAACGATTCCTTAACCGCCCGGTCTCCCAGCGCATGCACATGAACGATGAGCCCCTGTTTATCCGCTAACGTGGCCAACTGAGCGAAACGTGCAGGATCGAACAACAAATCCCCAGCCGTACCCTTATTCCGGTAAGGCTTGGTTAAAGACGCAGTCTGCGATGGAAATTCCAAGACGCCATCGGCGAAAACTTTGATACCCGGCAATGTCAGATTGGGTATGCCCGCGTATTCCTGCCTCACCTTCTGTACGAACTCCAACTCCTTCGCTGGATCATTTCGCGGATTCACCACTGGAAATGCGGCCACGTGAGCGGTCAAGTCGCCATGCTGTGCCAGGCTTCGGTAGGTCGCCAGCACCGGCGGCTCCGCCATGGCATCGAGCCAGCCGGTAATCCCAAGGCTGTGCAGATAGTGGACCGCAGCGCGACCTCCCTCGAGTAATTGCTCCTCCGACGGTTGTGGCACCAAGGCTTCAATCTTGTCTAGCCCCGCATCCACCGCAAAACCATTGGACTCGCCATCGGCGCCGATGCCGTAATATGCGCGCTCCGATGGCGACAAATGACTCAGAAAGTCTTTCGTGATTCCCGCTCGCCGCAGCAGAACACGATTAGCCCATCCGGTGTGTCCGTCAGAACCTTTGAGAAAC
This sequence comes from Terriglobia bacterium, assembly GCA_963706335.1. Lineage (GTDB taxonomy): Bacteria > Acidobacteriota > Terriglobia > Terriglobales > Acidobacteriaceae > JAIQFF01. The sequence goes on along the minus strand of CAVPME010000016.1, from coordinate 92,226 downwards.
ACAGCCTGATCCGCATACGCTCCGCTGTTAAAGCGAGCGTTCAGTTCGTCAAGCTTCGACCAGTAAGTGAGCGGCATCCCGCTAACGCGCAGAACGTCGCCCCGCATGCCCTTGCCGGATTTCTTGCCGTCCTGAGCAATCGCTAACAGCTGATCCATCGATTGCAGTTGGTCGCCGACATCGGTGGTAGTGAGGGTAAGACCTCCATAGATGGCGTGGATATGGCTGTCAATTAGCCCGGGCAGCAGACTTTTCCCGCCCAGATCTACGCGTTCCGCGTTCTTTCCCGCAGCCTGCAACACCTCGGCGAAGCTACCGACAGCCATGATCTTGTCACCATGGATGGCGACAGCTTCGGCATATGGATGCTCTGGCACGCCGGTAAAGACTTTCGCGTTGAAAAGAATGCGTTCGGCAGTGTCCGTACCCTGCGACCAAAGAGAATCCGTGAAGCAAATTAAGGTGAAAACAACCAGAAGTCCGACCCGATGTAGCCTTGCCATCATTGCAACTCTCCTCGCCCAAAAACTTACCCTCAGAAGGGAACCGCCGACGCCTGATTAGCCAACCAGGATCGCCGACATACTAGCTCATCGTGATTCCAGGTTGTCATTCCAAAACCGCGGATTATCCCGCGAAGAATGAGCAGTTATTGCGTCCATGAAGCAGACCCTCTCCGATACTCAGGAAATTTGGTCCTACCACAAAAGTCTTAAAACCTTTAACGCGAAAGTAATCTATCCAGCCTCGGCAGGACGTTAGAAGATAGTTAGTTCATGCGGGTGTTTTCGGGAACGAAAACCTGCCACACTGTATCAAAGGAAACCAGCCTCCTTTGCCCATTCTCGACCAATGCGAGCATCAGTTTATTTGGCCCCAGCGAGCTCCGGATGGGCACTACTATCAGGTCTGCCGGCTGTGCGAAGCTGAATACGAATTCGACTGGGACAGCATGCAACGCGTGTCCAACGGGGACGCGCCGCACCATGGGGCACACCCAATCACGCCCAGTCGAGCGACGGATCAAGAGCACGCAAAGACACCAGCCTCAACCCCTCAGGCCATCGCCGCGGTCACGAAAAACATTGCCCCGCAACCCGAAGCAAGCCTGAAGTTTGTACTCGAGACACAGCCCGCCCACCTTGTCTTCTTCCAGAACCTGACTGACCTGGTTTCGCGGCAACCTCGACCCGCGGCCGCCACTGTTTCCAGCCCGGGAATGCTGTGGCACGATGTCTTCGTTGACTACGAAATGCCCTGGCTATGGTTTGCAGAATCCCTGCTGGGACACGTGATCGTAATCACAGGCGTGTTGCTGATGTTCCAATTGTGGCCGGCTGGACCGATCGAACTGCCGACAGTCCTCCACAGATCGTATGTGAGCTACTACATACCTCCGAAGTCTTACCCGTCGCTGGGCAGTCACCATCCAAAGCCTCGAGCCAAAACTCCGCCGCAGTCTCATCCCAGGCCTCGCCCAACAATTCATGCGGCCGGCGAACCCGCCCAGCAACGTGGTCAGCAACAGGCTGCGATGCAGGCGCCGGAACTCAAAGTAGGGGAAGCAGGGAAACTCAACGTCGGGGTGCCGGCTTCCGCCGCGCCGATCATGCCTCTTTCCGCCACTGGCCATTCAAACCTGAGAGGCCCGGCAGCACCAACGTGGATTGTGCCGCCCGCGCCCGATGCTACCCAGGCAGGCGGTCGCCGGTCAGGTGGAATCCAGGGTTCTGCTGTGGGGCCTGCTCCCGAAATCTCCGGGATTTCATCTGGCCGCGGACGTGCCATCAGCGGGTCCAGTGGCGCAATCATCGGACCGCCCCCCAGCGTTTCCAATTCAATGCGACCAGGGGGCTTCCTTAGTATTGGCGAATCTGCTGTGGTTAATCCCGCACCTGTACTCCCAACGCATGAGCAGAGTGCTGCCTCCGGCAAGGGAACGGGAGTCGGAATGCTCGGCGGATTGGGAAACATAGTCGTGCCCCCAGCGCCCTCGGTCCAAGGCTCAGGAGCTGCGTTCGGAGGCCGCACAAATTCATTGTCGGGTAATGGACTGCACGCGGTAGCTCCAAGTCCATCAGTCGAAGGCACCGGCACGATAGGCAGCGGCCGCGGTGCTCTGTCAACCGGTTTGAATCCCATACCACCGCCTCCATCTGCCCAAGGTGAGGCGAACGGCGCCGGGAGTGGTCGCGGCGGTTCCTTTTCTTCCGGCCTGCAACCGGTGCCGCCAGCTCCGTCGGTGGGAGGAGACGGCAGCGGCTCGGGAAGAGGTCATGGAGATTCATTGTCCGCCGGTGTCAGCGTGGTAGCAATGCCCCCTGCCTCATCCGGTACCGGAGCCGGTCCGGGATCAGGAGCAGGTACAGGTGCAAGCGGCAGCTCTGGCTCAGGAGGAACATCCAAGGCAGGCGACGGCGGAGACTCAGGCCCAACTTCGGTGGGTATCGATCCAAACGAGCCGGCCACGGTTGAGATACCGTTGCGCCTGATTGCTCCCGTGTTGGCTTTGCCCGGCTCTTCTTATTTCTCAAACTACGAAGTCTTTATCGCCGAAAGAAAAGTCGGCCAGAATCAGCCATTGCTCATAAAGCTGGTCTACACCTCGCTTCCCTATCAGCGACGATCTGGCCGAGTACGCCGCAAGCGGCTCGACGGTAAACAAGCTCCGCATCACTCGGGACAAGACTTGCGACGAGAGCCTGTTGCAAATGACGTGGCCTGAAACCGACCCGCGTCCAGATTCCCAGAATATGGCTGATTCCCCTAACTTGAGCTCCAAAGACCGCAAAGGGATGCTCCCCTGCTATCGCACCACTGCGGACGACTTCCGGCGGGCCATGGGACGAAACCGATAGGAAACGCCCTCGATTTTCCACGTCCGTTGCCACAACTTTGCGAACTTCGCTCTCAGAAGCTGTCAGGGCGTCGACAAAAAAACCAAATTGACAAACCGTGCTCCTGCAAAGTCTCTTCACACTGGCAGAGTCCAAGATTTTACCCCGAACCAGTTCTGTGGCAGACTCCTTAAGGCTCAGACCCAATTATGTTTGGTGCGATCGAGGCTGGTGGGACAAAATTCGTTTGCGGCGTTGGAACTGGGCCAGAGGACCTTAAGACGACTCAGTTTCCCAACACCTCACCCGACGCGACGCTGGCCCAGGCAATCGAATTCCTTCGCAAGGAAGTCTGGAGGCGAATTGAAGGCGGTCGGCATCGGTTCCTTTGGGCCGATCGATCTGCACAGCACCTCTCTTACGTTCGGGTATGTCACCTCCACTCCCAAAGCGGGATGGCAGAACTACAATCTTGCGGGCACCGTCCGCGAGGCTCTGGGAGTTCCCGTCGGTTTCGACACCGATGTTGACGCCGCCGCGCTCGGCGAAGCGCGGTGGGGTGCGGCTCAGAACCTCACCGACTTTCTATACCTCACCGTTGGTACCGGCATCGGCGGAGGCGCGATCATTAATGGACGTGTTCTTCACGGCCTGGTCCATCCGGAGATGGGACACATTCGCGTTCCGCATGACCTGCGCGCAGGATCCTTATCCCGGTGGATGTCCTTACCACGGAGATTGCCTGGAAGGACTGGCCTCAGGTCCGGCGATGCAGGCTCGCTGGGGTAAGGCGGCGCAGGAGTCTGCCCCCGGATCATCCGGCCTGGATACTCGAAGGACATTATCTGGCACACGGACTGGCGAACTGGGTACTTACCTTGTCGCCTCAACGCATCGTGCTGGGAGGTGGAGTCGTCGCGACAGTCGCATATTCTTCCAGCGCATTCGGCAGGAACTGGTTGAACTTCTGAACGGTTATGTTCGCGCGCCTGAAGTGATGCGCGACATCGACCAGTATGTCGTCCCTCCACAACTGGGCGGTCGCGCCGGGAGTGCTGGGTGGATTGGTACTGGCCGAGCAAGCCTACACTCGCCTTGACCGCGAATAGCGCTGCAGACAGTTAACAAATGCAACGGAATTATCTGACGAGGATGCTCTAGCCATTGCCTGGATTGTCAGGGGAAGTGCCCGTACTTCCACCCAGGGCATGACGCATTCGTACTGTTCCAGTTCGATCTGCGCATCTGCCTCATTGGCAGTGATCCGAAGTGCGGCCGCAGGCCAGACAAAACCATTCCTGTGTCGCAGGATTCCACCTGAGAGTCTTCGTGTTTCATCGACGCTGCGCCGTTCCGCTGGACTGAGTCATCAGCCTTCGAAAGCATCAGATTTATAGGTGCTCAAATTTGGCGCAGATTTCCTTTCTTCGAGCTTGTAGATCAGAGACAGCATGTACCCTGATCGTTCACGTCACGCTGTTGTTTGGCCTCCAATCTTGTCTTGGCAGCGATACAGGTCAATTACCTGGAAAGAAGGAGCCACATAGATTCTTTTTCGGGCCTCTGACTTCACGCGCCACAATTCTACCTCCAGCCTGGGTCTTCGTAGTCCATCTGCGGACGTCCAACAAAACCTTGACAGGATGTTCCCGACCCAAGACTTGCGATGAATTGTTGCAAAAAAGACAACGCTCAGGAAGAAAAACAGGGCATCAAGTCGCTTTTCCGACGACGTGAAAAGTGATCGACTTCAGAAGAAGGAGCGATCAGAAGAGATGCTGAGATTCAACACCGAGCGAATTGACCTGATATATTTTGGTGAAGCAGAAAGGACTAGGCGAAGATGTCGCCAAGAGAGTGAGCCGAATGCTAACGCCTTGAACTCTGACAGCTGAGAGCTGACTGCGGAAATCTAGTTCGACGGTTCCAGAACGCCTTCGGTCGTAATCCGGCTGGCCTTGCGGATCTCGGCGGCGACTTTCACCAAGTGCATCATTGGCGCGGCCCGGCGTGTCATCCGAAATCATCGAGCTGGCGGCCAAAGTAAACAGCAGCGCGTCTTCCGGTTTATCGAAATAGAGAACAACTTGACTCGCTGCCATGTGAAAACCTCCCGGGGAATTCTGCACGATCGTGAAGTCAGAGAATCTCGATCAGAGGAAATCATAGGCCGAATCCGAGCCCGAATGGAGGTACTCTCTTGGTGCCTCCCCGATATCGACATCGATTTTCGCCGGCTTGCGAAGCATTTGCAATCATCGGTCTGCCAGATAGGCCTTTTTCGCATTCAGACATGGCGGCGTTTCCGCGAACAACCCGCATCTTGCCAGGATGCTACAGTTAATGCGTCCAATGTCTGCCCCAGAATCCCGCTTCGTAAAGGCCTGCAAGGCGCAGCCCGTCGACCGGACGCCGGTGTGGTTCATGCGTCAGGCAGGGCGCTATATGCCGGAATATCGTGCCGTCCGCAAGCAATATTCCCTGATCGAGATTTGCAACCGGCCCGAGGTCGCGGCGGAGGTCACGATTACAGCCGCCGAGGCTCTGGGCGTCGATGCGGCAATCATCTTCGCCGACCTGCTGTTGCCCCTCGAAGTGATGGGCTTACCTTTTTATTTCTCACCGGGAGAAGGCCCGATCGTTGAGAGCCCGATCCGCGATCAGGCAGACGTCGCTCGTTTGCGCACCGACCGGGCCGCCGATCTCGGATACGTTTCCGAGGCGGTGCGGTTGGTTTGCAAACACTTCGGATCGAGCCTTCCCGTCATTGGCTTCTGCGGAGCACCGTTTACCCTTGCCAGTTACATGATCGAAGGCGGCAGTTCGAGAAATTACATCAACACGAAGAAGATGATGTATTCGTCGCCCGCGGCCTGGGATGAACTGATGCGCAAGCTGGTCTCAGTGGTCTCCGAGTACGCGGCCGAACAGGTGCGTGCGGGCGCCGACGTCATTCAGATTTTCGACAGCTGGGTGGGATGCCTCAGCGTGGACGACTACCGGCGTTACGCTCTGCCTCGTACCTCCGAACTGGTGCAGTCTGTGCGCAATACCGGAGTTCCAGTCATTTATTTTGGCACTGACAGTTCCACGCTTCTGCCATCCATGAAGCAAACCGGAGCCGAAGTCATCGGACTCGACTGGCGAATCCCGCTTGATCAAGGATGGGAGGCAGTGGGTTCAGGAGCCGTACAGGGCAATCTCGATCCGGTGCTTCTGTTTGCCGATTGGAAAGAAATACAACCAAGAGCGGCCGAAATACTGCGTCGAGCGGCCGGGCGGCCGGGCCATATTTTTAATCTCGGCCATGGCATCCTGCCTGAAACTCCGGTGGAGAACGTCAAAAACCTGGCAAAGTTTGTTCAGGAATATGTCGCGAACTATTAACTCGCGTTGGCTTGGCATCAAAAGAAACGAAGTTTCATGAAACGCGTTGCCATCGTCGGCGGTGGAATTTCCGGGTTGGCTGCGGCTTTCGCGCTTGAAGAACGCCGCCGCGCGGGCGAATCGGTATCATACGCGATTTACGAAGCCAGCCCGCGCTTCGGTGGCGTGCTGGTCACGGAGCAGATCGACGGTTGCGTGGTCGAGGCTGGCCCCGATTCTTTCTTGACGGAGAAGCCCTGGGCTGCCGATTTGTGCCGCCGCCTCGGCCTCGAAGATCAGCTCATTGGTTCCAACGACTCCGGCCGCAAGACTTACATCCTGCGTAGACGGCAAGCTGACGCCCATGCCCGATGGCCTGATGTTCATGGTCCCTACCAGCCTCGCGCCGACCTTGTTGTCCCCACTTTTTTCTCCGTCGACAAAATTTCGCATGGTCCGGGAATGGCGCTTCTCGAAGCGTCAATCGAACGGAGATGAGAGTGTCGCTGCTCTGGTCGAGCGGCACTACGGTGCCGAAATGGTCGACCGCGTGGCCGACCCGCTTCTCTCCGGCGTTTACGGCGGCGAGGCCTCGCAGCTCAGCGTGCGCGCTGTGCTGCCGCGTTTTGCCGAAATGGAGTCGCAAATATGGCAGCCTGGCTCGCGGTGTGCTGGCCGCGCGCAAAAAAGCTGACTCCGTCCGAGTGCGGACCGCCTTCCATCTTTACGTCGCTGAAGAACGGAATGCAGCAGTTACCGGATGCGATTCTGGCACAACTCTCGGCAGACAACTTGCACCCGAATTCTCTGGTGCAGGCGGTCCAGCGCCAGGATCAAGGGCTGGGTAGTTTCCGCCGGATATATGTCAGACCGTTTTGACGCCGTCATCTGTGGCCACGCCCGCGCGAGCCGCCGCCGTTGCTGCTTGAAATGTCGAGCACGGATCTCGCCGCCGAACTTCTGACCATTCCATACAGTTCCTCAGTAACCATGGTGCTCGCCTTCGACAAGGACGTGCGGCGATGCATTGCCTCCCGGCTTCGGCTTTCTCGTTCCTCGCAAAGAAGGCAAACGGATTCTGGCCAGTCACATTTCTCCACAACAAGTTTCCCTATCGCGCCCCCGAAGACCGCGCGCTATTGCGCTGCTTTCTTGGCGGCACCCGCGACGAACCGGCTCTGCAACTTCCGGACGAAGAAATATCCGGCATCGTGCGCGAAGAACTCCATCAAATCCTCGGACTCACCGCGGAACCGCTCTTCACTCGCGTCTACAACTGGAAAAGCTGCCATGGCGCAATATAACGTCGGTCATCTGGAACGAATCGATCGAATCGAAGATCCTGCGCAAACAGATGCCAGGCTTGGCTTTGGCGGGCAATGCCTATCGTGGAATCGGCATTCCCGATTGCATTCGTTCAGGAGAAGAGGCGGCGGCAGAGGTTGTGGCGGCCTGAATTTCCGAAAACGAGCCTGCGACTTCATCTTTACTTCCGTTACGCCCGTAACCCAAGTAACTTTTCTTCTGTTGCAGAAACAACTGCCGTGGTTCAGGGTTATATACAATTGGAGAATCCTATGCATCAGACAGATCCTGGCCCTGGCTTCGCTCATCGTTTTGCGCTCTCGCCGGTCTGGGCGCAGGAACAGAAGTCGCAGGAAGACATGCCGGGCATGAATAGCCCGACGCACCGGAATCATCGCCTGTCGCATCGCCCGATACTTCCAAGCCTCCGACGGCTCCACAAGTCGCGCCGAAAACGCCAGAGATCAACACGAACAACACGGATGAGCGAACACGGACATGCGCGAGATGTCTAGCACGAATCCCGACGGGACCGCCCACGCCATGCGCTCCATGGAAGATCGTCAGATGAACATGGGCCCGCACATGAAAATGACGACTCTGCGCGACCTCAAGCCCGGTGATCAGGAAAAGGCCGACCAGATCGTTGCCGCGGCGCGTAAAGCAGCGGAAGAATACACGGACTACAAAGTTGCGCTAGCCGATGGTTACAAAATCTTCCTGCCCAATCTTCCGCAAAAGCAGTATCACTTCACCAATTATCGTTATGCTTTCGAAGCGGCCATCAGTTTCAACCCTGAACATCCAACGTCATTGCTCTACGAAAAACAGGGCGACGGCTACAAGTTGATCGGGGTCATGTATACCGCGCCCAAAAATTCCAACTGGACTGAACTTGATCAGCGAATTCCGTCTGAGCATCGCGCAGTGGCACGCGCACATCAATATGTGCCTGCCGCCGTCAGACAAGAAGGAACGAAGCTTGGGGACCGAATGCAAAATTCGGATTGGCCGGTTCTATCACCAACCGGGCCGACTGTGACGCAGCCGGCGGAAAGTTCATGCCCCAGATCTTTGGCTGGATGGTGCATGTGTATCCCTTCGAGCAAAAACCTGAAGACATCTGGTCCGTCGAGCGTCAGGCTCACATGGACTGATTGTTTGCCGCGCTTCCGCAAAGACAAACCCGTCGCTGACCAAAAAATTGCCCACCGAGCACGCTGCAATCGTAATTCCGTTAGCCACTAAATAGTTCAGGTTTCCCACTCCGGCCAGTAGCCTCATAAAGACCAGATTCCCCGCAATGGAAAACACTCCAGTCGTAAGACTAAATTTCACAAACCGCGCCAGCCTGCTTTCGTCGTGCGAGCTCTTTGACCTTCGGTCTTTCCACGTAAGGCGTTCGTGCCATAAGAAGTTGTGCACCACCGCAACCTCCACAGCCAGGCCCGTAGCCATCAGATAATTCAAACCAAACCCAGCTTTCAGTACGGCTAGAATCAGTAACTGCACCGCGATCCCGATTCCACCGACCACATTAAACTTGAACCAGCGCAGCCCAGTCGAACGCAAACCACGACAGGTCATCAAATCTGTTCCTCAAGAATTGGCTCTTGCCTGTAAAGACGGACGATATTGCGCACGGTAAAGAAAATCAGCATGGCCGACATGCCGATAAGTCCGATGACGCCTCCCAAGTCAAACAGCCGGTAACGTCCAGTGAAAGATCATGGGGTGGTACAAGAGCGCGAGTTTCCCACGGCCAGCAAGAATCCGCAGTTCGGTAGGCCCAAAATTCCAGAATGAAAGCTGAAACTCTCCCAGTGTGTAGGTCGCGAGATACGACTGGATGGAGAGCATCAGGAACGCCACGAGGAGCGCAATCGCGATTCACGGATGCATGTATCCGGACAGCGCCAGCCCGGCCATAAGCGCCAGCCCACCAAAACTGTCGACGATGTGATCCACGTAAAAGCCGTATCGCGGACGCAATTGCTGCCGCACTCGGGCAAGCGTGCCGTCAAGGCTGTCTCCCAGCCAGTTGAGAGCCAGGAAACCGATAACGGCCAGGAGCCAGTAGCGGTTCCAGCGCGACAGCGCGTAACTCACCCCAGCCATAACCTGGGCTACAAACCCCAACGAGGTCAGGTGATCAGAATTGATCCAGACTGGCGTGCGTTCGGCCATCCAGATCAGCGCCCGCTTTTCGAGGCTGCTGGTCAGACCGTCCTGAACTCGCCGGGCATTCTGAAATCCTTTTGTTCGACTCGTGTTCTTCCAGCCTGGCTGGGTTTACCTGTTCGCGAAAGTCGATCAATCGACTCGCCATGTAGCCTCCTGAGAGCAATTTGCGAGGCAGGGAGGAGTTTCTGCAATGCACAACAGGTAAATTGCAGATCAACCAAAGATCATCTAGTAAACGTAGTTGAAAACACAAGAGGAACAATCAATTCCGAGGAGCTTCTCTCGCAGTAGTCCGAATAGATTTCAGCGTGACACTCTATTTCACTGGCCGGCCGCTTCCTAGATTGCGTCGCCAAGCTGTCCGACCGACCAATCAATCTGTTCCGCGTTGATGACCGCCGGGGGGGCAATCAAAACATGGTCTCCCGCGACCCCATCCACACATCCCTGAATCGGATAAACCAGAAGTCCACGCTTCAGCGCAGCCGCCGTCACTCGTGCGGCAAAATTCAGCTGTGGATTGAACGGCGTTTTGCTGGCTTTGTCAGCCACGAATTCTATGCCCCAAAGCAAACCGATGCCCCTCACGTCGCCGACGTTCTTCCAATCCAACAGGGTCGAAAGTGATTGACGTAACTTTGCCGCGATTGTCTGGTCTTTGCCAGAATCCGCGGTCGACACCAGCTCCCGCCGCTTCAGATCGTTCAGCACTGCTCGTCCGGCAGCCAATGAAATGGGATGAGCGTTGTAGGTGAATCCGTGCAGAAATGCCCCCGACGCAATTCCATCTACAACTTTTTTGGTCGCCAGGACCGCGCCCAATGGTGCATAGCCGCTCGAAAGTCCCTTGGCCGCAATCAGAATGTCTGGCTCAACGTCCCAATGTTCAATGGCAAAATTTCTTCCGGTGCGCCCCATGCCGGTCATCACTTCGTCCGCGATCAGGAGAACCCCTTGACGACGGCAAACTTCGGCGATCTTTTGCAAATATCCAGGAGGCGGAACTACGGCGCCCAGCGTGGCACCACTGACCGGCTCAAAAATAAATGCTGCAGCTTCGCCGTTCGCCAACTCAATGGCCTTCTCAAGCTCCGCTGCGTATTCCAGGCCACAGTTGCGGCAGCCATCCGTGCAGTCATAATTGCACCGGTAGCAATAGGGAATGCCCACATGTGCGAACTCGCGCACCATGGGTAAATAAATCTCTCGCCGTCTTTTGTTACCGGAAACAGAAAGCGCTCCGAGAGTCGACCCGTGATAACTCTGCCTCCGGCTCAATATATGGTGGCGCTGGCCTTGTCCCGTTTCGACCTGATATTGACGCGCCAGTTTTAATGCAGTCTCAACCGACTCCGATCCCCCGCAGGTAAAATACACTGCGCCCCCGCGAAAATTCTGCCCTGCAAAGTCGACTAGTTCTCTTGCGTATTCTTCCGCAACTGGGGTTGTGAATTGACTGGTGTGAACAAATTCCAACTGCTTCGCTTGCTCCGCCATCGCAAGCGCGATCTCCCGCACCCCGTGCCCGATAAAATTCACCGCCGCTGATCCGGAAAAATCCAGATAGCGCTTGCCTTCGGAATCCCAAACGTAGACGCCTTCGCCACGCACCGCGGAAGGAAAAATCTTGCGGAAAGAACGTCGGAATACAGCAGAGCGCGCGGAGTCCTGGGCTGTGATCTTGATCAGACACGGTGTGATTATCGGGCGGGCGAAGCGCAAGATGTCACCAAATTCATCGACACGAGCACCCGCAATCTCTCGAGCACGAACCTCGCAAACACAAAAGGCCGGCTCTTCAGCCGGCCTTCACAAGCGAAAGACCAAACTACTTCTTGGGAGCGATCGCGTCTTTGGTAGCTTTGGCCACGCGGAACTTCACCACAGTCTTAGCCTTGATCTGGATGGGTTCGCCGGTCTGCGGATTGCGTCCCATGCGGGCTTTGCGATGAGCCTTCACCAGTCGGCCGAGTCCGGGGATCACGAAGATGCCGTTCTTCTTGGTCTCTTTAACAGCTGTGTCGGTAAGGTTCTCGAGAAACGCTGCAGCAGTCTTGTTATTGGTCTCAATCTTCTCCGCCAGATGGCGAACGAGTTGAGTCTTGGTCATGCCTGAAGCCATGAAACCTCCTCCTAAATTAAATGAGATTTTCCTGCGGTGTTGGCTATCTTATACCAGCGTTCTGTGGAAAAGTAGCGTTTCAGCCGCATTTTATGCGGATGTTGTTAAGCGTGGTGCTGAAAAAGCCAGAAAAAACGCCATGATTATCGCCTTTAGGTCCCAAAATGGCCCATCTGTGCGGCAAAATATCTTAACCTGCCTTTGCTTTCGTCTGTTTTCTGCTTCGGTCCATCGCCTCGATCGGCGCCCGACCCTCGCCAACTGGACTCAGCGATTCTTTCCCGGGCCTCCGCAACACCCGACGGTGCGTAATGTCATAATGATTTAGGAGGTCAGACTCAGTGATTTGTGCAATTTGCGAAAAGCGCAAGGAAAAACGTTTCTGTCCGGCCATCCATGGCCGCATTTGTCCGCAATGTTGCGGCGAACAGCGCGAAGTCACGCTCGATTGCCCGAGCGATTGCGTGTATCTGCAGCAGGCGCGCGAGCACGAAAAGCCGCGCGGAATCGCCGATGTGAACCCTGCCGACATCTTTCTGCAAGTCGAGGTGGGCGACGAATTTCTCTACCAGCACGAACACCTGATCATGGGACTGACCTTCGCCTTGGCCAAAAGCGTTCGAGCCGATCGCAGCCTCAAAGACACGGATTTGATCGCCGCCGTAACGTCGCTCGCGAAAACCTACGAGACGCTCGTCAATTCGGGATTGCACTATGAATCGCCAATCACCAACGTCGCCCAGCTGGCGGTGGTCGCAGAAGTACAGAACATGCTGAAGGAATTTCGCGAAGCCGAACAGAAGCACATGGGATACGTTCAACTACGCGACTCAGAAGTATTGCGCGCCCTCGTGTTTCTGGTGCGCATGGCATACGGACGTACGTCCGGTCGGCCAAAGTCGCGCGCCTTCGCTGATTTCCTGATCTCCCAATTTCCCGAAAATCCGCCAGGAATCGCAACGCCGGAACCGGCAGGTAGCATCATCATGCCGTAGCGATCAAAATTCAGCCACTGATGTTTCACATCGAAACCGCCGAAGGAAAAAATCTAACCATCATTTGTAGGCCGTTTGTAGGCCGCGCATCTTCAGGCAAATCCCCGGCTAGCTTTTCCGGACTCGCTTCACCGTTTGCCCAGGAGGCAACGAATCCAGCAATTGCCGCGCGGTGCGATCCAACACGGGATGCCGCACTTCAGGCGCTATTTCCACAAGCGGCTTCAGCACGAAACGGCGAGTATGCATGGCGGCATGGGGTATCGTCAGACCCTTGACGTCGATAACTGAATTCCCGAACAGAAGAATATCGATATCAATAATGCGCGGACCTTTTTCCCTGTTTCGCCGCCGTCCCATCTTCTTTTCAATACTCAGGACTGCACGCAGCAATTGCTGCGGCATTTTTTTTGAATTCAACTTCACCACACAGTTCAAAAACCAGGGTTGGGCGGTGAAGTCTACCGGCTCCGTTTCATAGAACGAAGAGACAGCCACGACGTCGCCCAGCGCCTCCAAGCGGCCGATTGCCCCTCGCTTAGATTGCCAGCACGGTCGCCCACGTTCGAACCCAGCGAAAGATAAACCACCTTCTCCATACGTCGATTTGGGATTTCGGGGAGCCCGCAATTAACTCAAGCTTCTGCCTTAAGCCTTTGACTCTTTCAAACTGGCCATCACGCGAACCCCGAACCCACATCCGTACCCAGATTGAGACTTGCGCAGCTCAATCCCCATCCATCACCCTTGATAAAGCAACTCATAACAAAACCAATCAGGGTAGGTCATGCTTTCCATTCATGTAAGGATTGATCGCGCACAGCGCTTAGTGCGCATGTTAGAACAAGATGCGCCTTTACTGGCGCGTCGCGTAGCGGAATTGACTCCAGCGTATCAGCAGTCAGCCAAGAGTTACGCCGCCCAGCTGACGGCCCAGGCCCGCGCAGAGCTGGACAAGCTTCTCGAAGAAGGCTCTTACTGGGACTATAGCGATCACAATCCCCACCCCGCCGATTAAATGCAGCGTGTGGGGCTGGTACTCTGCCCTGGCAGTTTGCCTGGCTTTGGTTGGATTAGTTTTGCCGGGCACTGAACAGAGCCGATTGCCCTATGCCAACGATTGCGCCGCTGCCGTCATAAAAGGTGCGTCGCTCTCCGCTTCCTCTTCCACCGTGGTTTCTTCCCACAGGGTTCGATCGCGCAGGATGCGCGAAACCAGCGCGGTGTGCATGGCGTGTCCGGCGCGGTCGGCGACTACGTTGCCCAGAATCTGCTTGCCCAGCAGCGCCAGGTCGCCGATCAGGTCCAGAACCTTGTGCCGCACGAATTCATCGGGAAAGCGCAGCGGCGGATTCATCAGCCCGTCGCGCGTCAGCACAATCGCGTTTTCCGGCGACGCGCCGCGAATCAGTCCCTGCTGCCGCATGGCATCGGCTTCGTGCAGAAATCCGAAAGTGCGGGCCGCGGCAATCTCGGTACGATAATTGCCGTCGGAGAGATCGACCCTGAAAGTCTCTTTTCCGATCAGCGGATGAGGGAAATTGATGGCGTAGGAAACCGAATAAGTGTCGGCCGGATAGACCGCGATAAACTTGTCGCCCTCCCGCACCTCCAGCTCGCGGCGGATGCGCAGATAGGTGCGAGGGCGTCGCTGCTTGCGAATGCCGGCCTTGCGAATGGCCTCCACAAAGGGCAGCGCGCTGCCGTCGAGAATGGGCAGCTCCAGGTTGTCCAGTTCGACGATGGCGTTGTCGATGCCGCAGCCGATGAACGCGGAAAGCAGGTGTTCGGTGGTGGAGATCAGCACGCCCTTTTTCATCAGGCTGGTGGCGTAGCTGACGCGGGCCACGTTGCGGCTGATCGCCTCGAGTTCGAAGCCGTCGAGATCGGTGCGGCGAAAGATGACGCCCGAGCCGGCGGGCGCCGGCAGGATCCGCAGGTTGACAGGAGCGCCGCTGTGCAGTCCTACTCCGCTGCACTCCACCGGCGTTCGGATTGTCTGTTCGTGTATCAAACAGGGGTTCGGCTGCTTTGTTTGATGATGAATTTACCCTGCCGCGACGCAGGTTCGACTGTGGCTAATTTAGCCACAGTACGTGATCTTGAACTGGACAAGTCACGACTCTGCCGAGACTCATACCGTACTAGTCGATGTGAGTTAATCAAGGTATTACTGCTAGGTAGCGGCAATGTTGCGACGGAATCGCGGAAATTACTAATGTATTACGTCGCCGGTTTACGGCAGTTGCTTTTGCCGAAGAGACACAGATTCTTCGACGGACTCGCGGGCTACGGCTTCTTCTTCGGCTTCTTGCTCTGGCGTCGACGCTGTGGCGTCGAACTGGGAATCGCTGACTCCCTGGTTGTAGCTGACCGTGGTCAGGAAGCGCTGGCTCGACATGTCGCCGTTATAAAAACGCGTGACGGTGTACGGCGTCATGATGCCTTGCACTTCGCGGTAATTGTCGTAGACCTCGTCTTCGATGTTGCGCTGCTTGTCGGTCGGATCCCGCCAGGAGAAGGTCTTCTTTACCGGCAGATGATCGTCGATGTCCACGTACAGGGTCACGCCCTCGTTGTGCGCGTTCATGACCGTGACCTGCTCGACCGGTCTTTTCTTCGGCGACGGTTTGTCCTTCGTAGAACAACGCGACGCCTGGCTCCAGAAGCCACTTTCGCAGCACCCAGTCGAGGGAAAAGTGGCGGCGCCGCAGGTAGTCGGTCAAATCTTTGGGATCCTGCGGGTGCGGGCCTTTGTAACGTGATCTTCGTATCCCTTGTCGCCGTTGTAGACGTAGATCACATCGCGCTGCTTGGTGAGCTCGATGCGGTCCTTGTCGGGAAACTTGTAAAAGCGCCAGAAGACGATGCCCAGGCTGTTGGGCCGCCCGTGATAGAAGCTGTAAGTTCGGCCTTCCTGGGTGATGTCCTGAATATTGAGATAGGCCGATCCGCCCAGGGCCTGGATCGTCTGGTCGAGCACGGCCTTGGCCTTGCGGGCATTTTCCTGGTCCACCGGAATCGACTGGGAGGGCGGCGCCATTTCGGTCTGCGCCAGCGCCATGGCGGCCAGAAGAAGAATCGAGAGGAAGAACTTCATCATTCAGAAAGTTAGATGCAAGAGAAATGCAGATCAGATGTGGGCGCGAGCGCGCCCGCTCGTGCTGGTCCAGCTGCCGTCACGAGCAGGATCGCTCGCGCCTACAAGCAGCTAGCCGACCAGCACCGCCCCGCCGTTCACGTTGAAGACCTCGCCGGTGATGAAGCCGGCATATTCCGAGCACAGAAAGAGGATGGGCCCGGCAATCTCCTCCGGCTTGCCAGCGCGTCCCAGCGGGATCCCGGAAAAGATGCGGGCGCTGGTCTTGGGATCGTTCAAGCGCCGGTGCCGACATGTCGGTATCCACCCAGCCCGGCGCCACGGAGTTGACGTAAATCGCATCTCGCGCCAGTTCCGTCGAAAGCCCTTTGACCATGCTGATCAGGGCGCCTTTGGTCGCGGCGTAGTCGCAGTGAAAGGCCTCTCCGCGCTGTCCCGCGGTCGAGCTGACCAGCACGATGTGCCCGGCGGCGCCGCCCGACTTTCCCTGCTTCTTCATCTGCGCCACGGAGTGCTTGATCAGCGCAAAGACGCTATCGAGATTGATGGCCATGGTGCTGCGCCATTGCGCGTCCGACATCTTGTCGATGGGCGCATCCTCCGGAGGCCAGACGCCGTGATTGGCCACCAGGATGTCCAGCCGGCCGAAGCGCTTTACCGCTGCCGCGACCAGTTCCTGCGCCGTCTCGGTGCCCGAGAGATTGCAGGCCATCGGCGGCGCAATTTTCCTGCTCCGAGTTCCTTGACCAGTTGTTCGGACGGAGCTTTGGCCTTTTCGTAGTTGAACAACACGCGCGCTCCCGCGGCGACAAACATGCGGACAGCCGCCGCACCAATGCCGCGTGAACCGCCGGTGATGAGAGCAACCTTGCCAGAGAGAGAAAGAGGGATAGACATGCAGAGATAGTTTCCAGTTTCAGCCGGAATTGGCAAGTGCGCGACTGGAATCAGATGCTAGCGCAGGAGAGCCCTCGAACTGGCGTAGGCGTGCTGAGAAGACGGTTTCGCCGTATGCCAACGACCGAAGATCGAATGACCAAGCGAACGCTTTCGGTGAGCTGTCAGACTGCCCCAACTGCGTAGTCCGTCTCCGCCTTTGAGTTCGCGAATCAGAATGCGCACCAGCATGCCGTCGTAACGGGTGCCGCTCAATTTTCTCCAGTTCGGCCAGGGCCTGTTCGCTGGTCTTGGCGGCCGCAAACGAGCGCTCGCTGGTCATGTTCACGTACGCGTCGGTGATGGCCATGATGCGCGCCCACAACGGAATCTTCTCGCCGCGCAAGCCATCAGGATAGCCCCGCCATCGAACGATTCGTGATGGTGCTGCACCGCCTCCTGCAATTTCTTGCCTTCGGGCAGGGTGGCCAGGATTTCTCCGCCCACCTCGGCGTGCATCTTCAACAGATAGAACTCTTCCTCGGTCAGCGGGCCGGGCTTGTTCAGGATTCGCTCCGGAACAAAAATCTTGCCCACGTCATGCACCCGGGCGGCGAAAGACCAGATCCGCTAACTTCCTCCGGAGACAGGCCGAGCGAGCGCGCGATGATTTCGCTGTAACGGGCCACCATCTCGCCGTGTCCGGCACTGTTCAGTTCGCGCGATTCCGCGGCGCTGGTCAAAGTCTCGATCGCTTCCCGCAGAATCTGGTCGCGTGTGCGCTTCGTCCCCACACATCTTCTTCAGCGTGGTGATCAGTTCTTCCAGATGCTCGGGGCCGGTGTGCTCGCGTTGCAGGAACCCTTCGATGTATCCGGAGATCAATCTGGCGCCGCACCGCGGCGGTTTCGCCTCCGGACAACTCTTCGGCGGTCGAAACCTGGTCGCCGCCCGCGTGTTTGGAGACGTACATGCCCGCGTCGGCGACGCGAATAATGTCTTCCATCGAAAAGCCGTGCACCGGAAAGCTCGCCACTCCGAAGCTGCCGGTGATGTGGTGCTCCGCCAGCATCGGATCCTGGGAGATCCACAGCCGCAGGCGTTCCGCCAGAATCTGCGCCTGCTCCACGCCGGTTTCCGGCATCAGAATGATGAACTCGTCGCCGCCGTAGCGCGCCACCACGTTCGACTGCCGGCACTTCTGTTCCAGCAGTCGTCCGACCCGGGCCAGCACCAGATCGCCTTCCAGGTGTCCCTTGGTGTCGTTCACTTCCTTGAATTTGTCCAGGTCCATCAGCACCACCGAGATCGGACGGCCGGAGCGCGACGCGCGTTTCAATTCCGAACTCAGCGCTTCGAAGAAGAACCGCCGCGTCTTGATGCCGCGTCAGCCCGTCGGTGATGGATTGCTGCTGCAGTTTCTGGAAGACGAACGCATTGTGCAGAGCAGTGGCCAGCAGGTCGGCCAGCGTGTTCATGATCAGCCGGTCCTGCGGCGTGAAGGCATCTTCCTTCTGGCTCTCCACATTGAGCACGCCGAGAAGGTTCTCGCCGTAAGCAATCGGGATGCAAAGCACGGAGCGCGCTCCCGGCAACACGCCCTGCAGCTGAGCTTCGCTCGTGGTCTGCACCAGCGCAGCTTCGCCGGTCCGCGCCACCCGGCCGAGAATGCCCACTCCCAGCGGGATGCGTTTGCCCAGCGCCTGCGCGGTGATGCCGGCCTCGGCCTTGATCTCGATCTCCTTGGTCGACGTAGTCGAGAATGCCGATACCGATGTGATCGAAGCTGAAATTCTTCTGGATCTGGCCGACGATGTCCGCCAGCATCTGCTCGGAGTCTTCGCTCGAAATCGCAGTCTTCGAAATATTGTTGAGGAAAGCCAACTGGCGCGAGCGCCGCTGCTCTTCGGCGAACAGCCGGGCATTTTCCACCGCCACCGAAACCTGTCCCGCCGCGGTCTGCATCACTTCCAGATCGCGCTGCTCGAAGACGTACTCGCGCTCCGTGTTCATGGCCGCCATCACTCCGGCCGGTCTGCCGCCCAGCAGGATGGGTGCGCCGCAAAAACACTTGGCCGGCCGCGGCGGCACGATAGGTGACGCCCAGCCGCTCGCGCGTCTTTTCCAGTTCCGAGCGGATCAACAGCGGCTGCCCGCTGCGAATCATGTACTCGCTCAAACCATTGGCGACCTTGCGCGAGCGCTTGGGCAATATCTCGCCCTTCTCCACTTCCAGTTCGAAGCGGATCTCGTCGCCTTCCTGAAACGCGATGTAGAAGTCGCTGGTGTCGAAAATCTGTCCCAGTTCCTTTTGCACTGTCCGCAGAATCTCGTCCTGATCCAGCCGTGAACTGATGGCCTGTCCGATCTGGGTCAGCAGCGCGAACTCCTTGGTGCGGCGCTGCGCGTCGTGCATGACCACATAATTTTCCAGCGTCAGGCCGATCTGCAGCGCCAGCCCGATCAGCAGGCGCAGATTCGACGAACCGAACATCCGGCGCGCCGCATGCGGGAACAGAATCACTCCGAAATTGTGCTCCCGCGTCTGCAGGCTCACGGCGGTGACGTTGTAAATGCGTTCTTCCGTCAGCACCTGGCGGAATTGCGGAAAGCGTCCGCCGGGAAAAGCCGGCAACGGCTCGGGCATCTCCGGCACGCCGCGGAAGGTGACGAATCCGCCCCGCCGGTAAGCCAGTTCGCAGACGTATTCTCCGGCGCCGCTCTTCTCCAGGTTTGCCAGGAAGTCCGGAGAAAAGCCACGCTGCACCGAAGGCAGAACCGCGCGCCAGCGCTCCGACATGCAAATCACCGCTCCACCCGCCGGCAAGAGGTGCCACCAGGCGATCCAGAATGCTTTGCATGCTGGGAACCAGGTCGTCGGCGGAAAGCAGCCGCGTGGGATCCACGCCCAACGTCGAAAACGCCAGCGCATTTTCCTGCACCGCGTTGCGCTCATTTTCCGCCAGCACCATCACCATCGCGATGCCCAGCGACAGTTGCGGAATCGGCCCCAGCAAATCGAACAGCTGTACGTAGGAATTGCTGAATTGCCCGAACAGCATCAGCACCGACCACAATGCCAGCGACATCGCCAGCAGCGTGAAAGCCAGCGAATTCTTCCGGTGGGCGTAGCGGTAAAAGTAGAACGAGCAATAGAGCAGAACCAGCGCGACGCCCACTTCCAGGCGGAAGTTTGGTGGAGCGAGCAGTTCCGGATGGAAAACCCCGCCCACCATATGCTCCTTCAAATTCCAGAGACTTAACGCCGCTCCCGCCGCTCCTACCACGCCGTCATACCAGCGGAAACGAAATCTCTCCCGCATCAGGCGAGTCGAAATAAAAATACAAAGCGCCATCGCCGCCAAAAGCAGCGACGCCAGCAGAGAAATTACTGCCGAGGGACTACGGAAGATGCTCCAGGCATCGAGAACATAGTGGAGCGTGTAGGCTCCCCATCCCAGTTGCCAGGCGCGAAAATAGTCCTGCCGGGTCTGCTCGTACAGGTAGGTGAACACCAGAAACAGCAGAAGTGCCACTACCGCGGGTACAACAACCATACTGATCGTTACGCTGTTCATGGCGCGAAAACAGCTACCTCAGCCAGATGAATGATCACAATCTCGAACTCCTTCGATGGTTTCACACCGGTTGAGACAAGACAATAGTCTTGTAGAACCTCGGAAACATATCCTCGAACTCTTGGTTCCCGCTGTAAACAAGATACTTGCATCGCATTCGGTCTCCTTGCAAGCTTGACGCTACATTTCCTCAGCCCGTACCATCGGGACACGTCCTTTCGTAATGGCCTCTTCTCTCATTCAGTTCGCTGCCTCGGGTTCGCTTTGCGCCTTCGCCCACGGGTTACCTGCATGTTGGAGGCGCGCGCACCGCGCTGTTCAACTGGCTATTTGCCCGCCACTACGGCGGCGCACTCGTCCTGCGTATTGAAGACACCGATATCGAACGCTCCACCGCAGAGATGGTTGAAGGCATTCTTCAAGGCATGCGCTGGCTCGGCCTCGATTGGGACGAAGGTCCTTACCATCAGACGCAGCGCATGGAACTGTACCGGGAGAATGCCGCGAAACTCGTCACCTCCGGACACGCCTACTATTGTTTTTGTTCGAAGGAGGAACTGGAACGACGCCGCGCGGCCGCAACGGCTGAAGGGCGTTCCCCGCGCTACGACGGTACCTGCCGCAAAATATCTCGCGAAGAGGGCGCCCGTCGCCGGGCTGCCGGAGAGAGCGCAGCCGTGCGCTTCGCCGTCCCTGAATCTGGCAGCACGTTTTTCAACGACGCTGTTTTCGGCCGCGTAGAGTTTGCCAATACTGAACTGGAAGATTTCGTGCTTCTCCGTTCCGACGGAGGTCCTACGTACCACCTGAGCGTGGTCACTGACGACGTGGATATGCGGATCACCCACGTCATCCGCGGCGCCGATCACATTTCCAACACCCCCAAGCAAGTCTTGCTGTACCAGGCGCTGGGCGCGCGTTTGCCGGTGTTCGCACACGTGCCCCTAATCCTCGGCCCGGACAAGACACGACTTAGCAAGCGTCATGGCGCCACTAGTGTGATTTCATATCGCGACGAAGGCATTGTGCCGGAGGCGTTCCGAAACTTTCTGGCGTTGCTGGGATGGACGCCACCCGAGGCTCGGTCCGAAGCAGCGGCCACGGAAATTCTCGGCGATCAGGAACTGACCCGTCTTTTCGATCTCGATGGTATTTCGCACTCTAACGCTGTCTTCGATCGCGCTAAGCTCGACTGGTTCAATACCGAATACATCCGCATCTATCCCGCGGAGAAACTGTTGCCGCTCATTGAGCAGGAGTGGCATAAAGCGGGACTTGAACCGGCGCTCACCGATCGCGACTGGCTGCTTGCCACCATCAACTTGCTTAAGCCGCGCGCTCGCAGCCTTAAAGACTTTGCGACATCTTTCCGTGCCTTCTTCGCCGACACGTTTCAACCCGACCCCGCGGCCGTTGAAAAATTTCTGCACGACGATCAGGTTCGCCAAGTGCTGATCGAACTGGGCGACCGTTACGCCGCCTCCCAGGACCCTTTCACTGAAGCCGAACTGGAAAAGTTGTTGCGCGACTTCGCTGCCGAAAAAGAAATGAAGGCCGGCGCTCTGATCAACGGCGCAAGAGTTGTGCTGACAGGTCAAGGCGTCGCACCAAGCCTGTTTTCCGTAATGATTGCGCTAGGAAAAGACCGAACGATATCCCGCCTGAAAGCCACCCAGGAACTAGCCGCCAGGGCCCTAACCCCCGAACTGTAAATAAATTGTGTGCCGGGGTAGTTTGTGTATGCGGCGGGCGCCGCCCAAGCCGGCTCCCCCGATTATGCTAGATTCACTGCAAGGGCCCTTAGCTCAGCGGTTAGAGCAGTGGACTCATAATCCATTGGTCCCAGGTTCAAATCCTGGAGGGCCCACCAAGTTCCAACTTGTCCGTTCCGGAGACATAGGTAACAGAACGTTCCGGAGACATGTAACACTTTTGGGCCGAAGGATTTTCCAGCGCTTCTAACACCCGTGTCTCCAGATCGAAGTATCCCAGATCATAATCCATAAAGCTCACCAGCCAGATGTCGTCATGAACTTCCTTGATGCCGACCGCCTGGCCGACAAAAACCTGACTGAAGTTAATCTTCATTCTTGCCCAGAACAGGGGCGGCCGCAACGGGTGACGACATGACCTTATCGTGAAAAGGATAGTCGATGGCGGGCAATCCCTGATCGGACCGGATAGAGGGTTGACAGACCTCGGCCGGGGACTTCATGTCCAAGGCTTGGCGAGGACGTTGGTTGTTGAAGACATCAGTTGCGAGCGTCCCGCTGCTTCTTTCCTTGTGAGATAATTTTCTTTCGCTGATTTACGACGAATTTTTAATGCGAGGCATTCATGGCAGAGCACAAAGTCTTCTGCGTCAAACTGAAAAAAGAACTTCCGGGCCTCGAAGAGCCGCCATTCGACAGCCCGCTGGGCCAGAAAGTCTACGACAATGTTTCGCTGGAAGCCTGGAAGGGCTGGACGGAATTTTGCAAGATGTTGCTCAACGAATATCGCCTAAACCCTGCCCGCCGCGAAGATCAGGAGGCTATCGTCAAACAGATGGAGCAGTACTTCTTCGGCGAAGGCGCGGCGCCGCCTAAAGAATATGTGCCCGAGAAACATTGATAAGTGGTAACTGAGCGGTAATGATAAGTGGTAAGTGGCCAGTCAACGGTGAACCGTAAAAGCCGCTGTTGCCAGTGGCCGGAACCTCCTTCCGGGCACGCCGGAAAACTGATGATCAACCACTGACCACTAACTGGTTACCGAAACAACCACTGCCCTATTTTCTGTGCAATTTTCATCTTCCCGTAACATTAGTTTGCTACAACCAAAGTGATGAGTCCCGCCACCTATGACACGCTCATCCTCTCCGACCTGCACCTGGGATCGGAGATCAGCCGCGCCGAACAAGCTACGCGGATGCTGCGGGAGAATCGTTTCCATCGCCTGATCCTACTCGGCGACATCTTTTCCGATCTCAACTTCGGACGGCTCACCAAGCCGCACTGGAAGTTTCTCAGTTACATTCGCAAGCTCTCGAATCCAAAGCGCGGCGTCGAAGTAGTGTGGGTTGAAGGCAACCATGATCGCGGACTGAGTGAGGTCATGTCCCATCTGGTTGGGGTGAGGGTCTATCAGGAGTATGAATGGGAATTCGAGGGATACCGCCACCTCGCCATTCACGGCCACCAGTTCGATCGATTTGCCGTCAACAATCTTCTGTTGAGCTCACTGGGAACGTTCTTACACCTGCAGTTACAAAAGCTCGACTTCAAAGGCAAAGCGTTTTCCCGCTTCCTGGATCGTCAGGGTGCCCGCTGGTTAAGGCTCTCGTCGAAAGTCTCGTCCGGCGCCATTCAGCACGCCCGACTCGCATGAAGTGGACCGGGTTTTCTGCGGACATACGCACAAGGCGGGAAGCATCGAACGCGAAGGCGTTTCTTATTACAACTCTGGCAGCTGGGCGGATTTTCCTCCCACCTACATGACTGTGGCATCCGAAGGCATCCGCATCCACGAGTATCGCGAGTCCTTGCCCGAGGAATCCAGTTCGACCGAGACATACGAGCACGACCTCGAGTATGACCTCGAGCACGAGGCAGTCAGTAACTAAGACTAAGTGGTTGACTGTCTGGCGCAGGACAGCCCCTTCTGCGAAAACTCAGGAAAGCGGGACGCGACAGGCCCGACCGATAGCATCCCGGCCAAAAACAGCAGTGTCACCGGTAACGTGGGTAATCCACCTTGTCTTTCCGCCGATTGGCGCAGGGCGGTAACCAATCAAGCCATAATCCGTTCACTTTTCACTCCAAGGTCACTTTCCGTACATCCTTTGCTGGGATAATCTGAATCCATATTCCAATGGCGAAGCCGGTCGCTACCGCCGGCAGAGGCACCAAATCAAACAGCGGCAAAATCAACAGGAGACCTGGTAATGCCAAGGATCCGTGTGCGTTCAATTCATAAGCTCGTCATGATAGCTGGGCTTCTCGCCATCTCCGCATCGGCGCAAACCCGAAATCGTATCGCTCCTAATGTTGGAGACACCGAACCGGTTGCGGTTTCACCCGCGCACCCCATGGCTCGCGCGGAATTCGATCAGGGTCGCGTCGAAGGCAGTATGAAAATCAATCATGCGGCCATCGTCTTCAAGCTTTCGCCTGACCAGCAGTCCGCTCTCGAAAAACTTCTGGCGGATCAGCAGAACTCAAACTCTCCGAACTATCACAAGTGGCTGACGCCGGAACAGTACGCAACCCGCTTTGGCATGAGTGACGCTGACCTCGCCAAAGTCTCTGGCTGGCTTAAATCGCAGGGCTTAGCGGTGGATGGCTACTCCCGCGCCCGCACCCGGGTGTTCTTCAGCGGAAACGCCGCCCAGATCGAAAATGCTTTTCGCACCGAGTTCCACCGCTATTTGGTTGACGGCGAAATCCGTTTCGCCAATGCCTTAGAAGCTTCTCTTCCTGGAGCCTTCGCCAATGTAGTAGCGGGCGTTCGAGGTCTTGACAGCTTCCGTCCCCGGCCCCGGGCAATCCCGGTGAAGCCAAATTTCACTTCTCACGTATCAGGCAATCATTTCGTGGCCCCGGCTGATTTCGCGACCATCTACAACCTTAAACCTCTGTGGGATGCCGGACTCGACGGCACCGGCGAGTCAATCGCGGTCGTCGGACAAACTCAGATTCGACCTCGGACGTCGACGCGTTTCGTAGCGCCGCTGGCCTGTCACGCCACAAATCTTCAACTGGTTTCCGTGGACGATTCGACCGGATTTTCCTCCGGTGACGAAGTAGAGGCCGACCTTGACGTGGAATGGTCGGGCGGCGTCGCGAAGAATGCGACCATCCTATTTGTCTACGTTGGCAGCAACTCGAATCTCAATGTCTTCAATTCGCTTGAATTTGCCATCGACAACAATCTCGCACCGGTAATCAGCACCAGCTACGGCAATTGCGAAGCGAACCTGACGGGCGCTCTTACGACTCTGCGGCAAGATGTCCAGCAGGCGAACGTCGCAGGGCCAAACCGTCACGGCGGCCTCGGGCGATGCCGGGGCGGCTGACTGCGAAAATGCAACAGCGACGGTTGCTACCCATGGGCTGGCGGTGGATTCACCTGCCAGCGTTCCAGAAGTCACAGCCATCGGTGGCTCTGAGTTCAACGGAGACGCCGCAGGCACTCTGCGCTGGTACCGCTCCCGAACACCAGCGCCGGCGCCACCACTTTCTGGGCCGGCACCGACACTACCACCGACACGATAAGTTCTGCTCTGTCCTACATTCCGGAAATGGGATGGAATGACACAACCCTGTCGATTTCGAACGGAGGCGGTCTTTCCGCCGACCGGTGGAGGCGTAAGCACCGTATTCGCGAAACCTGCTTGGCAGACCGCACTGACGTTCGGCCGATGGTCATCGCGACGTTCCTGACGTTTCGCTGAGTGCGTCGCCGAATCATGATTCTTCGCTGATCTGTTCGCAGGCCTTCTTTGCCATGGCTTCTCCGATGCCCACCAGTTGTACTGCCGGATTTCGCGCGAGTGATGGCAGTCTTGCGGCGGTTGGCGGAACTTCGGTGGGCGCGCCCGCCTTTGCCGGCATAGTCGCCATCCTGAATCAGGCCACGCAGTCGACGGGCTTGGGCAACATGAACCCGACGCTTTACAGTCTGGCGGTCTCGACACCGACGCGCCTTCCACGACATCACCACCGGCAATAACATTGTGCCTTGCACTTCGGGCACGCCGACAAGTGGAGCCGCTTCCCTGCGCTGCCCGACTACGGCGCCTTTCCAGATCGGCTTCAGCGCCGGCGCCGGATATGATCTTGGTCACCGGCCTGGGTTCGATCAATGCCAACGTGCTCGCGACCTCGTGGCCGGGTTTCGTTTCATCGCCGCAGATTTCTCGGTGGGCGGCACCCCATCACCGTCGTAGGTCCCGGACAATCGGGCACTTCGACGATCACCGTTTCTCCAACCAATGGGTTTACCGGAACGGTGGCCTTGACCTGCAGTGGCCTGCCCGCTGGTGCGAGCTGCAGCGTTCAGCCCAACTTCGCTGACGACGGGCACCTCCACCCTGACCGTGACCACAACCTCGGCGACCCCGATCGCTACCTCGGCTGTCACCGTTACAGGAACGTCGGGAGCAATCGTGCCACGCGACAACAGGTAAACCTTTCGGTCACCGCGGCCGCGGTTCCCGATTTCACACTTTCCGCCGGAGCGATCTCAGCGGCCAGCGTTGCCCCGGGCGGATCGGCGACCTCGATTATTACGGTCGGTGCAGTTGCCGGATTCAGCGGAACGGTGGCCCTGACCTGCGCGTGGCAGGCGCGGCTGCTACTGGCTCCCACCTGCGCCTTAGCGCCAACTTCCGTCGCGAACGCTCTGGTACGTCAACACTCACCATCAAGACCACCGCGTCGCACTCCTTGTCGGGCGCGATTGGCCCCGCACCGCAATCATGGCTTCGGATGGCTGGCAGCGAGCAGCGGTGCACTGTTTGCCGGAATAGTGTTCCTCGGTCGTGCCCTCGCGTCGCCGACGGTTGACAGGACTGGGGCTGATGCTGCTTCGTATTTTTCGCCGCTGGCGTAGGTTGCGGAGGAGGCAGCAGTAGCAGTGGCGGTTCTACGCAAACCGGTGGAACTCCTGCCGGCACCTACACCGTGACCGTCACCGGCACCAGCGGGACGATGACTCACACCACCAGCGTCATCCTGACAGTGCAGTAATTCTGTGGCGGACGGGCGCTCTCGCCCAATTGAAGTCGTTTGGGGCTTGCTTTTGTGAGCCGAGTACGACCGAACCGATTTCGGGCAAAGCGCAATCAAAACCGGGCGGACCGGAATCGCCGCATTACGTGGCTAGCCCGCAAAATCCACTGCCGTAGTATTACCTCCGCAAACCAGGACTCCGACCCGCTCTCCGGGCTCTGGCTGGTAGCGGCGCGACAGCAGCGCCGCCAAGGCCGCCGCTCCTCCGGGCTCAGCCACCACTCGCAGCACATTCCACAGCGCCTTTTGCGCTTCCCTGATCGATTCGTCGGAAACCAGCAACACACTTTGCACATGCGCCTGCGCAGATAGGGAACATCATTTCGCCCACCCGCTTCGGGGCCAGCGAATCGGCGGCGATTCCACCCGCCTCCGCATCCACCGGACGTCCCGCCTCCCTGGCTCGAGTGAGAGTGGGAGCGGCTTCCGGTTCGACGCCGACAATCTTGATTCGTGAGCCGTACCAGGCGGCGATGCCGCCAATCAGTCCGCCTCCTCCGACCGCCACGAGCAAGATATCGAGTTCCGGATATTGACTCTTCGAATTCCAGTCCGACAGTTCCCTGGCCAAGCAGCGTTTCCACCTGATCGTAGGCATGAATCGACAGCGCGCCCGACTGCGCGAGCCCAGTCCTCGCTTGCCGCCAGCGCGTCGGCATAGCGTTGGCCGGTCACCACCAGGTCAGCCCCGTAGCCCCGGATTCGTTCCAGTTTGGCTGGAGACGCTACCTCCGGAACAAAAATTCTCGCCGGACGTTTCAGCTTCATGGCAGCAAAAGCGACCGCGGTCCCGTGATTCCCGCCGGAGGCCGCAACCACTCCCGCCGGCGGAATCTCGCGCATCAGCAGATTGGTGAATGCGCCTCGGGCTTTGAAGGATCCGGAGTGCTGCAACAACTCCAGTTTGAGGACCAGGCGGACGCCGTCGAGCCCAAAATCGGCGCCGTCGACTTCAACCACTGGAGTTCGCCGTATGTAAGGACGGATCAGCTTCGTAAGTGCCGGTAATGCTCTCGCGGTCGACCTTCGGCTGAGGCATGGCACCATGATAAAGGCTGGCCCATGACAGAGTTGCGATCACGTGAGTACGCAACAGTTCCGCCCGCTGGCAGACGGTCCGCCTGATGGGTTGAAGTTTTATGCCCGACCTGCCGATAAGATTCGGCGTGACCACTCCCGCCTTAGCCAAAGCAGTCTCCCTCCGCCCGAATGCACGTTTTGTTGCTCGCCAACCGATCCTCACCCAGGATGAAAAGGTTTTTGGGTACGAGATTCTGTTTCGCGACGGAGTCGAAGATTACTTCTGTTCCAACGATCCTGAAGCCGCCTCGCGCAGCACGCTCGACACCTCGCTGCTTATGGGACTGGACGTCCTCTGCGACGGCCGTCGCGCTTTCATCAACTGCACCCGCGACATGTTGCTGAAGGACTACATGACTCTGCTGCCTTCCAGCCTGGCCGTCGTCGAAATTCTGGAAACCGTCGAACCGGACGACCTTGTGATGGCTGCCTGCCAGCGCCTGAAGGAAGCCGGATACATGATCGCGCTCGATGACTTTACGGAGAACGATCCGCGCCACACGCTTGACCGACTTCGCCGACATCCTCAAGGTGGACGTGCGCAACACGACTCCCGAACAACGCGCCGCCATGGTCAAGCGCTACGGCCCGTGGAAATGCCGCATGCTGGCCGAGAAAGTCGAAACTCGCGAAGAATTTCTGGCCGCCAAGAAAGCCGGATTTCTTTATTTCCAGGGCTACTTCTTCCGCCGGCCGGAGACCATGAAGGCCCACGAAATCGCGGGCAACCGGCTGAACTACGTGCGCATGCTGCAAGTGGTCTCCAAGCCTGAACTGGAGCCGCGTGAGATCGAAAACGCGATCAAGGGCGAGGCTTCGCTTTGCTACCGCCTGCTGCGTTACATGAACTCCGCCGCTTTCGGCTTCGCCAACGAAATCCACTCGGTGCGGCACGCGCTCTCGATTCTGGGAGAACGCGAAGTCCGGCGCTGGGTGCGGCTGGTCGTCACGCTGGCGGCGGGACAGAACCGGTCGAGCGAAATAGTTTCTGTCCGCCCTGGTTCGTGCCCGCTTCTGCGAATTGCTCTCCCCCAAAGTTAAACATGGAGATTCCGATCTGTTCCTGCTGGGATTGCTATCCCTGATGGACTCGATCCTCGAAATTCCCATGACACGAAGTGCTGGACAGCGTTCCCATCGATCAGGAGACGAAAGAGGTTCTGCTGGGCCGCGGAACCCGCTTGCGTCCGCTCTATCAACTCATGCTGGCGCAGGAATCCGGTGACTGGCAGGGCGCTGCGGAACTGGCAAAGTCTCTCAATCTTCGTGAAAGCGAAGTCGCCGAAGTCTTACTGGCAGGCGATGCAGTGGGCGCGTCAGGTGAGCGGCAGCTGATGTGATTTCCACTCCAGGAAAATCGCTTATCTGATCGCAGGCTCTGTGCACGGCTTTCGACGCGCCTCCGTGGCTCGCGAAAGTTACCATTGTGCAAAACTAAGTGTTTTGGGACTTGCGCTTTCTCCCGCGTGAGCGGTACCATCATATTGTTTCCAGCGGCCATGCTCTCTAGCTGGCCCTCCGCGCCCCCTGGCTCCAGACGCCATACGGAAAAGCGATCTTACGGAAAAAGATCCTAAGGGTCTTGCAGATTTTCGGATAAAGATCATTCACGCGTGAGTTCCAGCCGCACTGGGTTTCCGCACAGCTCTAGTGTATGTGTGCGAAAGGGAATACCAGAGAAGTTGTAATATCCAGCTAGCAAAATCGAGTCGCCCTTCGGGCGGACTGAATGCAGCGTTAAAAACGAGAACAATATGAATGCAGGACCCGGACACCCCTCCGGTGGTGGAGGAGGGAGAAGCAAGCGTCGGCGCGGACGTCGTCCGCCCAATCGTGGTGGAGCCCCTGGCCGTGACCGTCAACAACAGGGCGGCGGCATCTACTCGCGCTCCCATGGACCACAGCTATCGAGCCGCGATGAATGGCAACAACGGGTCGAGACCCGGACGAATGCGTCCCGGATTCGCTCCCGCCTACGCCCCGCTCGAGCCCGAACCCCTGCCTCAGGGCGACAACGGCAATTCCCGCATCTTCGCCTTTGTCGATGACCTGTTTTTCCAGGCCAAGATCCAGGAGACCGCGCGCAAGCTGAATGTGAAGGTCGAATTCGTCAAGACCGAAAAAGACCTGCTCGATCACATGAAGCAGAACGGCGAAGAGAAGCCGTCGCTGATCATCTTCGACATGAACAACGCCAACGCCAAGCCCCTGACCCTGATCCCCAAACTCAAGACCAAGCTGAAAAAGGGGACGTCGATCATCGGATTCCTGTCGCACGTGCAGGGCGACCTGAAGATGAAGGCGCACGAAGTGGGATGCGACATGGTGCTGCCGCGCTCGGCCTTCTCGCAGAACCTGCCGCAGCTGCTGCGCCGTCACGGCGCCCCGGAACCGGCGAAGAAGCCAGACCGATCTAGAGAGAGGCTCGGCGCCTGAGCGGGTTATCATGACGAACGCATGACCCAGCCAGCATGCTGCGTTCACATAACCCCTATCCTGGCGGCCAACTCAGGTCTCGTCCTCCGAGCAAATGCACGTGCATGTGGAACACTGACTGGCCGGCGCCCGGACCCACATTCAGCACGGTTCGATAACCATTCTCAATGCCGCGCTCCCGCGCAATCTGCGCCGCCGTCAGATGGCAACGCCCGACGATCTCCGCATCTTCAACCGACGCTTCCTTCAGTCCACGAATGTGCTTCTTGGGAACGACGAGCACGTGCGTCGGAGCCTTCGGATCGATGTCCTCGAACGCAAACGTGTGTTCGTCTTCAAAAACCTTCTTGGCGGGAATCTCACCGGCAACAATCCGGCAGAACAAGCAGTCAGTCATGGACAAGTCCTACGTGGCTCCGAATTTCGATCAGGATTTCAGACTGAAGATTCTAACTCCCCCGGCCAAGCCGAATTGAGATGCAGACCTTGTCTTTCGGAAGCCTTCGAATTCTAGACTGGTACATCCTCGAAGTCTCTAATCGCAAAGGGCGCTAAGAATTCAGCAGAGCACGTCTAAGAAGATCATTATTCAGCCGTAACATGTGACGGCATCTGCCGAAATGTCGGCAGTCCCGGCCGCAAAAATCCCGGCAAAAAAGAGAAAAAGTTTTCCTATGCCGGACGTCCGAAGGGTAAATGCTTTCCTATTACGAAAGGGCGGTAATCAAGGGCTAAGAATCGAATTAAGCCATTCACTTTCATAGGGTTACACATTTGATTCGCGCGATGGTAACAAACCGATTTTTTAATGTACGACAAGCGCTAAGTCCCTTAGTATCGAAGGATTACAAGTGCTGGCCAAAGGCCTGCTCGAACTTGGCAAGCCTCGTGCATCAAATCTGGTATTCCGACCCTGGTTATCCGAGTCTGGGATGGGGAAAGAATCAGTGACTTTTAGCAAACGCTCTACGCTATTGGGATTGTTAGTCGCCTTCGTTTTGTCGGTGCTGCCTCCAGTTTGGGATGGCTGCCACCGTCAGCACCCGTTCGTTGACCGACACGCAAGAAATCCCAAAAGGTAAGTGAAACTCCGCGCGCCCGGAAACGCCTTTCCAAGCTCTCGCGCAGCCGTGCCCGCACCCGGGTGGTAAGCGAGCCAACCGGTCGCACGCGCCGGCATCGCTACTACGAGCGCTTCACCGCCAGCTCGTTTCGTGGACGACAAGTTTGAAAGCGACGTCACCGCCGGCGAAGACCCGGTCGTTCGCCAGGCCGCCATCGATGCTCTGGGCAACATGAACGGCACGGTGCTCGCGATCGAGCCCACCAGTGGCCGCGTTCTGGCCATGGTGAACCAGAAATTGGCTCTGTCGAGCGGTGCGCAGCCTTGCTCGACCATCAAGCTGTCGGTGGCCCTGGCCGCCCTGAGCGAAGACCTGATCACAAAAGACACGCAGATCGCCCTGGGCCGCCGCAGCCGCATGAACCTGACCACGGCTCTGGCGCATTCCAACAACGCCTACTTCGAGGCCCTGGGACGCCACCTGGGATTTGAAAAAGTCAGCTTCTACGCCCACCAGTTCGGATTGGGTGAACTCGCCGGCTACAACATTCAGGGCGAGCAACTCGGCACCTATCCGCAGGAGGAGATTTCATCCAAGCTCGGCGGCGTAGGCAAGATGTGCTCGTTCGGAGAAGGCATCTCGATGACGCCGCTGCAACTGGGCGCCATGGTTTCAGCCATCGCCAACGGCGGCACGCTCTATTACCTGCAGCATCCCGACCTCGTCGGAAGACAGTCGCCAACTTTGAACCGCGCGTGAAGCGCCACCTCGACATCGCTCCGCTGATTCCTGAAATCTCCGACGGCATGGCTGGCGCGGTCAGCTACGGCACCGCCCGCAGCCTGCGAGTCAATTTCAACGAAGAAGAAATCCTGGGCAAGACCGGAACCTGCTCCAAAGCCGGCACCCGCTACGGATGGTTCGCCTCCTACGCCAAGACCGATATCGGACGCATCGTCGTCGTCGTCTTCCTGCAAGGCGGACGTCCAACCTTCGGCCCGAAGGCAGCGGAAATTTCCGGCCGCATGTATCGCAGTCTCTACGATCACTCTTTCTTTCTGGCTCACCCCACGCTGCCAGCCGACGCCGCGAACGTGAAACCGGTGAGCAGCACGCAGCAGTAAGCTCTTAACTGTCAGCTATCAGAGGGTGCCCCGTCCAAGAAACGATTGTCATCCTGAGGCCCGGGCTTTTGCGAGCCGACGGACCTATGCATTCCCAGCCTCACCCATACCGCCAGCCACATGCGGAGGTTCTCCGTCGGGAGTTCTCCGCCCGTGGAGAACTCCACCTCCTCAGGATGACAGTCGGCTTGCGGCACCGAAGCTCCCAACACGCACGCAATCATTTCAGGTAGGATTTCTACGCTGCACGAGGCCCGAACATGTCCCTGCAACGCCGCAATTTCCTGAAATCCATCGCGGGCGCCGGTGTGCTCGGCGCTGCCACCCGCTGCTTGCAGCGCAAGAGCAAGTCGCCCGCGCCACGCGCGCCATGCCCGCGCCGCGCATCAAAGACATCAGCGTCATCGAATGCGAGCCCGCAGGGCGTGCGCCTCACCGTGGTCAAGATCACCACCGATCAGGACGGCCTCTACGGCTACGGCTGCGCCACCTTCACGCAGCGCGCCGACCTGGTGAAGCCCGCGGTCGAGAAATATCTCAAGCCGTTCCTCCTGGGCAAAACCACCGACCGCATCGAAGACATCTGGCAGTCCTGCTACGACAGCTCCTACTGGAAGAACGGCCCGGTGCTGAACAACGCCATCAGCGGCATCGACCAGGCGCTGTGGGACATCAAGGGCCGCCAGGCCGGCATGCCGGTCTATCAGCTCGCCGGCGGCAAGTGCCGCGAAGCCGCCGACACCTACGCGCACGCCGACGGCGCCGAGTTTCAGGAAGTCGTCGACAACGCGAAGCGCTACATGGAGCAGGGCTTCCGCCACGTGCGCGTGCAGGTCGGCGTGCCCGGCATGGCCGGCTATGGCGCGCGGCGCAGCGGCAGCGCCGCTGCAAGGCGCTGCACGACAAGCCGCTCTTCGAGCCGGCTGTACTACGTCGCGCCGCGCGCTGAAGCTGCTCGAAGTCTGCCGCCAGGAACTGGGCGAGGAAGTCGAACTGCTGCACGACATGCACGAGCGCCTGTCGCCGAACCAGGCCGTGCAGTTCTGCAAGGACGCCGAAAAATTCCACATGTTCTTTCTCGAAGACCCGCTCTCGCCCGAAGACCTCGGCTACTTCCGCCAGATCCGCCAGAACTGCGCGACGCCGATCGCCATGGGCGAACTCTTCAACAGCCCGCACGAATGGACAGCCGCTGATCACCGAGCGCCTGATCGACTACATCCGCGTCCACGTCTCGCAGACCGGCGGATTCACCCCGGCGCGCAAGATCGCCATCCTGGCCGAGCAGTTCGGCGTCAAGAACGGCATGGCACGGTCCCGGCGACGTCTCGCCGGTCGGCCACATGGCCAATGTCACGCTCGACGTGGTCAGCTACAACTTCGGCATTCAGGAATACTCGCCCTTCAACGAGCGCACCCAGGAGATCTTCCACGGCTGCCCCGAGATGAAAGATGGCTATCTCTGGGTCAGCGAGAAGCCGGGCTGGGGCATCGAGATCGACGAAAAAGCAGCCGCCAAAGCGCCGTTCACCAACAGCCCGAACAATCTGAACGGCGGCTGGGGCGAAATCCGCAAGCGCGACGGCACGGTCATCAAGCAGTAGTCGTCGCTAGTCCGTCCAACCTGCCCAGGCTGGCCGTGAGCATTCACAGAGATAACTAAGCCAGGCATCACTGCGGCGCTGTTTCAAAGCGGCAAACCAGCGGCAAAGTGGATAGAGCGCGACCACAACCGCAGCCCAGATCAGATAAATAACTGGCAAAGAGAATCCCCATCCCGGCGGGTTGAGTGAAGGGAAACTTATCGATCGTAGGCGACTCAAACATCCAGTGCACTTGCCCGTAGCGCCCGTAGCACACCACTACCGCCAGCAAGTGAATGAGCGGGAAGTGCAGCAGGTAATAAAACATCGGTACCTTGCCCAGGACCAGCGCCGGGCGCAGAAATCGAGGCGTTCCCCGGTCCACCGCCCAAAGAAAGAGCAGCGCAGGACCGAGCGTCATCAGCAGGAATAAGCAGCGACGGCGGATATTTGTTGGTATTCAAAAAAGATAACGCGGTGAAAGCGGCGGACTTCTGTGTACTCCAGCGCACCGGATCGCCGTACCCATTAATGCCGCGAAGAATCACGAAGGCGGCCACGACACCAAGTCCGGCCCGCAGTAGAAAATTCCGGCGGTGCTCGGATGGCCCAGTTATAAATTTGCCCGAGGCCGTATCCCGCCGCGGTCACGCCAACCCAGGGCACCAGTGTGTATGCGACAAAGGCAGCATGCCCCGGACGGATGACGATGAAATTCAGCGAGTGCAGAATGGTCCAAACCGGATTCGACGATTGAATACGGTCCAGCAAGTTATGCCCCGCGATCAATATAAGTCCAAAAGCCGTGACTAATTTCGTGGGCAGATGGACCAGCGCCGAAAGCACGATCATCGCCCACCCCAGCGCCCACAGCACATCGAGAAATGTCAGATGATAGTCGAAGTTGAACTGCAACCCGAGACAGCGAAACAGCGTAACTTCCAGGAAGACCAGCCATAGGCCGCGAGTGAACAGAAACTTTGACAGCTCTCCCGTGGACTTCTTGCGGCGGGAAAGATAGGCGCCTGTGCCAGTCAGTAGAAAGAAAACCGGCGCACAAATGTGCGTGACCCAGCGCGTGAAAAATAGCGCGATGGTTGTCTGGGAGAGGTCGGTCGGGCTGACGATGGCTCGGCCAAAAAAATCGCGCGTGTGATCGAGCGCCATCAGAATCATGATGATGCCGCGTACCACGTCGACCGATTCCAGACGAAAGCGTTTTGGGGCAGTGGGCTTGATCGCCGCTACTGCAGGATCATTTTTTGATAATTCGATGGGGAGGACCACATCGGATGCCTCTCGCTCATTTTAGACGATGGCCAAAGCAGCAAGTTAGAGAGTATTCGGATAGTTTGAGGGTGCTCGCTCCGTTGCGCTTGCGCCGGAATATACCAACGGCCTCAGCGCCACGAACTGGGATGTCACAGACTGCGGTGCTGGAGACTAGCGTGCCCTAGGTCTCGCTGGTGTTGTGAGACTTGGGATTCTCGACCGCATAAACTTTATGGGATGGTGATGGTTTCGGGCCGGTTCCCGGGCGTGCCAGACCCGCCGTTGGCGACTGACGACTACCTTCCCGCTTTCCGCTCGTCCTTCTCCACCACTCCGTCCTTGATGTAGATAACGCGATGGGCAAATTCGGCGATGTCGTGTTCGTGGGTCACCAGAACGATGGTGTTGCCGTTGGCTTGTAGACGGTCCATCAGGGCCATGATTTCATTTCCGGTCTGGGAGTCCAGGTTACCGGTGGGTTCGTCAGCCAGGATTATTGACGGCCGATTTACCAGCGCGCGCGCGATCGCAACCCTTTGACGCTGGCCTCCGGAGAGTTCGTTCGGTTTGTGCATCATGCGCTTCTCCATGCCGACCGAAGCCAGCACCGCCTTCGCCCGCTCGATCCGTTCTTCGCTGTGAACGCCGGCGTAAATCAGCGGCAGTTCGACGTTGTGCAGTGCGGTAGCGCGGGCCAGCAAATTGAAAGTCTGGAAAACGAAACCGATTTCTTTGTTTCGAATGCGCGCCAGCTCGTCGTCGTCCAGTTCGCTGACCAACTGGGAGTTCAGCCAATACTCGCCTTTACTGGGCGTATCGAGGCAACCGATCAGGTTCATCAAAGTGGATTTACCCGAGCCCGACGGCCCCATGATCGCGACGTACTCGTTGCGTTGGATGCGAATATTCACACCCCGCAGGGCGTGTACCTGCTGCTCCGATCCCATGTCGTAGGTCTTCCACAAGTCTTCGGTGCAGATCATGCACGATTCGGGAGGCGCCGACACAACGGGCTGATTAATGTTGATCACTTCTGCGGTTGCCATTTTTCTCTCCTCGTCCCCTACGGACACTCGCCCGCTCCGATCTTTCTACATCTGTTTTTGTCATCCGTCGGCTGCCTGTTGGACGCTTGACCAGGGCAGTTGTTAGTCAGTCATCAGTCATCCGTCAGTCACTCAAAAACCTACGATGGAGACTGACGCTAACTCTCATCTTCCTTTTTCGGCGCCGTGTTATCTATTTTTACGCTCACACCGGGGCGCATGGTGCGCAGCACTTTATAACTCCCCGTAACGATCTCGTCACCCGGCTTCAACCCGCTCAACACTTCGATGTCCGTGGTGCCGGTGATCCCTGTTTCCACAGGAAGAAACTCGACTTTGCCCTCGCGGATGACGAACACACCCTGTACTTCATCTTTGTCGTCGTCTGTTTTTTTGGATGCTTCTTTCTGTGGAGCAGCGGCCTGCACCGACCCTTTCTCATTACTGGCCGCTTTCAAATCTGCACGAGTGCGAACCGTCAAAGCCTGAATCGGAATTGTCAGAACGTTTTTGCGGGTATCCGTCGTGATTTTCGCCGTCGCGGAAAGTCCAGGCCGTAGATTCTCTGGCGTTTCTTGCAACGTCACCACTACTTTAAAATCTTTCGCTTCCTGGCTGGCCGAAGTCTGCTGCGACGTGGAAACGCCGGTAGAACGAACAATTGCGTTATCTCCGATTTCGCTCACCACCGCCTTGAAGATCTTCTTCGGAATCGCGTCAATGCTGACTTCCGCAGGCTGCCCCAGCCGCACATTCACGATATCGGTTTCATCCACCCTGACCTCGGCAGTGATTACCGACATATTCGCCAAGGTCATCAGCGTGCTCCCTGGCGAATTTTGTATTCCGATCACCACAGTCTCGCCCTCGCGAACCGGCAGGTTAGTAATCATCCCATCGAATGGCGCGGCATAAGTGGTCTTTTGCAGCACGTCGGCCGCGTGCGTCAGATTGGCGGCGTTCTGCGTGATGTGGCGATCAGCGGAATCCTTCTGCGCCTTCGCCTGGGCTACACGCGCTTTCGCCTGCTCCAATCCAGCTTGGGCGGTCTGCCACGCAGCTTTCTGGCTGTCGAACTCCGACTTCGCGACCAATGCGTTCTGGTAAAGGCCCTGAGCGCGAGTCCAATCGAGTTGGGCGCGTTCGTAGTCGGATTGCGCACGATTCAGGTCGGCTGCGGAAGTATTCAGCGCGGCATCGGCTGCAATCGCATCCGTTCGCGCCGCTTCCAGCCCGGCTTGGGTTGCGTTCACGTCCGCCGAGGATTGCACGTTTTCCAGTTGAGCCAGCAATTGCCCCCTCTTGACCCGATCGCCTTCCTTCACATAGAGCCGCGTAATCTTGCCGAAAGCATTCGCACCGATGTTCACATACGTCTTCGGCTTGATTTCCCCCGATGCGCTAACAATGGACGCCAGGTCCATCGGTTCGGCTTTGCCGGTCTGCACCGTGACAATGCCTTTGCGGCTTTGATGAACCGCAATACCGGCGATCGCCAGAACCAGCACGGCAATGCCGCTGCCGATTGCTATTTTCTTTCCAGTGCTCATGTTTCCCTTGTTACGCCCTCGGCTCGTGTCTCGATGGTGAATCCTTCGCCCGGCCTAACCCGAAATGGACGGGTCACAGGTCCTGGATTTCGGCGCAACTGGGGACACGTCATCAGATACGGTATTGCGGATGCAAAAGTTCCAGTGGGGCCAACTGCCACTGCGGGGCACACACACTTCGGTTGTGCAAACGATTATAAACGTGGCAGGCGTTGTCGAGGCTGTGAATGTGACATACCCTCTCTCGAGCAAAGGCTCTGGCATCCCGGACTAGCCGAGTTCACATCTCAATGCAGGGATGGAGGGTGCAGAGCTGTCCTGGACAAATTGCCGGAATGCTCCGGGTCGGGCCCTTAAGCGGCTTCAGATAGTCCCCGTCAAACAGCGAAATGCAAGCTCCAAAGCATAGATTTTACAATCTTTACAATTGATTTGCGTCAACTCTTATCCTTGCCTTAGCAGCACTAAAGTCATAGAATGACGTTCCAAGGGTCGTTTGTCGTAAGGAGTGCCCCGTCTATGTCCCGGGTTAGGTTTCTGAATCGCCATTTCACGTTTTCGATTTTCCTGTCTTTGATCCTGGTTTCGGCGTTGGTTGCCGTTGCTCAGGACGCAAAGCCGGACTCTGCCGACCAGCCTCCGGCGGCCTCTGCATCTCCACAAGACGGCTCTGATAAAGCGGCCACGCCCTCCGATCCCCTCAAGCGACCGTTAACCGAAAAGCAGAAAAAACAAAACTCCAAATCATTAAAGATTGAGCTAAGCAAGACGTACAAGAAGTGGCTCGACGAGGATGTCCGCTGGATCATCACCGACGAAGAGCAGAAAGCTTTCAAGCTGCTCTCGAACGACGAAGAACGCGACCAGTTCATCGAAGCTTTCTGGCAACGCCGTGATCCCACCCCGGACACTATCGAAAACGAATTCAAAGAAGAGCACTACCGCCGCATGGCCTACGCCAATGAGCACTTCGCTGCCGGCATCCCCGGCTGGAAGAGCGATCGCGGCCGAATTTATATTATGTACGGCCCGGCGGACGAGATTGATTCGCATCCTTCTGGCGGTTCTTACGAGCGTCCGATGGATGAAGGTGGTGGCGAGACTTCCACTTATCCTTTCGAAGACTGGCGCTATCGCTATCTGGAAGGCGTGGGCCAGGAAGTTATCATCGAGTTCGTGGACACCTGCATGTGCGGCGACTACCACATGACCATGGACCGGTCGGAAAAAGATGCGTTGCTCTACACGCCTAATGCTGGTTTGACCTTGTACGAACAGATGGGTATGGCCAGCAAAGCAGACCGCTTTACCGGTGGCGGCCTCGAGCGGCTCGGCACCGGCCCCTTCAGCAACAATGAGCAGACCAAGCAGTTTGACCGGCTGGAACAGTTCTATAAGTTGCAGAAACCGCCTGCGGTGAAGTTCAAAGACCTTGAGGAAGTGGTCAGCCACAAGATTAGCGTCAATCTGATGCCGTTCGATGTGCGTACTGATTTTGTGCGAGTGACGAGCGACACAGTGCTGGTTCCAGTCACGGTCCAGATCAAGAATCGCGATGTCACCTTCGTTAACAAGGATGGCGTGCAGCGCGGAACGGTCAATATTTTTGGGCGCGTCACTACGCTGACGGGCAAAATCGTGCAGACCTTCGAAGACACGGTGCAGGTCGATGTTCCGGCGGAACTGCTTCCCAAAGTGACAGAGAATTCTTCGGTTTACTGGAAGGCTTTGCCGCTGCGACCGAACCTCTACCGCATTGATGTTGCGGTAAAGGATGTTAACGGTGACCGCTCGGGATCATGGAGCAGCCGTTTGCCAGTGCCGAGTTATGACGATGATCATCTTGCATCTTCGTCGCTTATCGTCGCAGACACCATGCAGCCGGTGTCCACGAAGGAAATCGGCACCGGCATGTTCGTGATCGGCAATACAAAAATAAGGCCCCGCGTGGCTTCGTCCAACGGGAAGCCGGTATCATTCAAGCGGAACCAGAAGGTGTATTTCTGGATGCAGATTTACAACTTGGGCATGGACGACAAAACCCATAAGCCTTCGGCAACAGTTGAATACAATGTGATAAACGCGGCAACGAATAAAGCGGTGATTCATACCGTGGAGTCGACCGACCAGATGGGCAATATTGGAGACCAGGTGACCCTTGAAAAACCTCTCTCGGCCTCCAGTCTTGATCCCGGGGTTTACCGCATTCAAATCAAGGTGAACGACAACATCTCCAAACAGACGGTGGATCCTTCGGCGACTTTTGCCGTTGAATAACTGGAAGTTTGGTCTCCTGAGGTGTTTGTAGTGAAACTGCGGAAACTGGGGTTGAAGCTCGGGTTATTGGGGATTGCACTGGCGCTACCAGTCATGGCCGCCGATCATCCCGATTATGCTTCCATTTCCGGCTACGTGCGCAATGCCGCAGGCGCCCCCCAAATGGGCGCGATGGTGGAAGTGTTAGGTTCGGCCGCTCACTCGCTGAAGATCTTCACCGACGAAAATGGTTTCTACTCCGCCAGCGGAATTCTCCCTGGCGTGTACAACATCAAGGCATATTCTCCTTCCTTCCTGCCTGCGCTTCGTGAGCGCGTGGGACTGCGTCCGGGCAGCAGCGTTCTGGTCGATCTGAAACTTAGCGGGCTGTTCGAAGCGATCCAGCTTCCAGCCATGCGTGGCTCAGCTGCCAGTGAAGACGATGACTGGAAGTGGGTGCTGCGTTCGGCTTCCAACCGTCCTATTCTACGAATGCTCGACGACGGTACTGTCGCTGCTGCGTCAGAGTCCGGAGACCCTAATCACGAGTTGAAGGGAACGCTGTCGTTTGTAGCCGGCTCGGCTTCGGATGGATTCGGCACTGCCTCGGACATGAGCACGGTCTTCTCCCTGGAAAGATCGGTTTTCTCTTCTGGAACCATGGCCTTTCAGGGAAACGTCGGCTACGGAAATGGATCTCCGAACGCAATCCTCCGCGCCTCCTTCAGCCACACCATGGAGAACGGGTCGAAGCCAGAGATGGCCGTCACCATGCGCCGTCTGGCGGCACCCGGAATTGATTCGCACACCAGTGCGTTGCAGGCGCTGGCGCTGTCGGCATCCGACCAATTCACTCTCGGAGATGTGCTGGAACTTCGCTTCGGCAGTGAATTACAGACGATTCAATTCATGGGACGTGTAACAGCCTTCCGTCCGTTTGGCTCGGCGGATTTGCACGTTTCCCCCAACACCGTCCTTGAATATCGCTATGCGACCTCGCAGCCTGACCGCCGAGGCGAAAAAGGATTTGACGCCGCTCCGGCGGACTTGAGCGAGTCTGGCCCGCGCGTGAGTCTCGCAGCCTTCAGATCCACGGTGGAACGGGCTCATCACCACGAAGTCTCGTTATCGCATCGCATGGGTGCCACCAATGTGCAGCTCGCGATGTATTCCGATCGTGTGAGCGACCCAGCCCTTACTGGTGTTGGCGATGCCTCATCTGACGGTGGAGAAGTTTTGCCTGACCTGTTTTCCGAGAGCTTCACCTATCGGGGAAATAACCTGGACACGCATGGCATGCGGGTGGTGCTGCAGCGCCAGTTGGCGTCCGATTTCACAGCAACGGTAGATTACGGGTACGGTGGCGTACTCGATCTAAATCAGAGCGACTCGAATCACGCCGAGGTGGCACTGCAGGACGCGCGCCGCGACAGTCTTGTACGGAATCGTCACACGGCAGCTGCGAAGTTCAGCGGTACGCTACCCGGGACCAAAACCAAATTTATTACTTCCTACCGCTGGATCAGCGGGCAGGCGCTTACGCCGGTCGACATGTATAACGCGTCAGCAGGGCAGTCGGATCCGTATCTCAATATTTACCTCCGGCAGCCAATCCCAGGCACCGGCTTCCTGCCCGGCCACATGGATGCTGTCGTTGACGTGCGAAACCTGTTGGCTCAAGGATATGTTCCGCTGCTCGGTCAGGACGGTCACACGGTTTATCTCGTCCAGTCCGCCCGTTCCATTCGCGGCGGCGTCGCATTTTCCTTCTAAGAGCTTTCCTCGGAAGTTTTCAAAACGGAGGTTGAAGCGTAACCCCTTCGCTTCATTCCACAAACGGGTGGTTACCTTCGTTTCCCACAGTAGCCCATCGGTGCCATATACACAGTATTGATCACGGGTTAGTCTGTTTGTGAGCAGACTTCGGGGGAGGGCTGTTCGACTAACGTCCCACGACTCAATAGAGTCTGGGGCGTTTTGTTTTGCACCTGCGTCGGCTACACCTGTTTTGCATAGTACTCAAATCGTAAGATCCGTCGCTTTTCCGTCCGCCAAACCTCGCTTTCAGTCCCCCAGGAAGCCTTTTCTGCCAAGTGACGATCCATTGATTTCCGGGCCAATCGCCTGACCTACCTTCGAATTTGTGACCTCAGTAACACTCTTTAGTCTCTTTTTTATACGGCGCAGACGCAATCTGCCGACAATAGCGCAGCGGTGAAATATGTTCGATGGGTCGCATCAACAAACTGGCGGCAATGTGTTTGATCGCCGACGATCAAGCCTCAAACCGCGAGTTATTGGAAGAACTCCTCTCGGGCCATGGATACACAGTCATAGCTGTTCCAGATGGCGCATCCGCGGTTGCGGAACTCGCGAGAACTCAAGTCGACCTGGTGCTTCTGGACGTGATGATGCCTAACATGAACGGGTTCCAGGTGTGCCAGACCATCAAGGACAATCCCGACACATATCTGGTACCCGTGATCTTGATTACAGCCCTCTCCGACAAACAGGATCGCCTGGAAGGAATCAAGGTAGGAGCCGACGATTTTCTGAGTCGTCCGGTGGACCGAGCCTGAACTGCTCGCTCGCGTAAGGTCGCTTCTAAAGCTCAAGCAACGCACCGACGAATTGGAGCGTGCCGAATCGGTTCTATTCACCTTGGCCAGAAGCATTGAAGGCAAAGATCCGTATACGCATGGTCATTGTGAGCGTCTATCGGACTACTCAGCTCGTCTTGGTGAGCATCTGGGCCTCTCGGACGATCAACTTGTCGCACTGCGGCGTGCCGGAGTGGTTCACGATGTCGGAAAAATTGCCGTGCCAGATGCAATTCTGTTGAAGCCTGCGAGCTTGACTCCGGACGAATGGAAACTGATCAATGAACACCCCGTCGTCGGGCGAGCGAATCTGCGCGCCGTTGAAATCATTCCGCTTTGTGCTTCCGATCATCCGCCACCATCATGAAAAGTTTGATGGCTCTGGGTATCCAGATGGACTTCGGGGAGAGGCGATTCCTGTCACGGCAAGGGTGCTTCAGATCGTAGACGTCTACGACGCGTTGACCACCGATAGACCCTATAAGCGGCTTTTTC
This sequence comes from Terriglobia bacterium, assembly GCA_963706335.1. Taxonomy (GTDB): domain Bacteria; phylum Acidobacteriota; class Terriglobia; order Terriglobales; family Acidobacteriaceae; genus JAIQFF01. Next base: position 48,584 of record CAVPME010000016.1, on the reverse strand, counting down.
CATCACCGATGCGCTGCAAACAATGAAACAAGAGGTCGCTAAAGGCTGGTGGGATCCTCAGATTCTTCGACCAGTTTGAACGGTTCGTCAGGAGCGGTACTGCAGATTTTCTATCTCGCGGTGCCGCAGCAGGTTCGGGGAGTTAAGGACCGGCGAAATTTTTTAGCAGGAGTAGTTTTCATGAACAGGCAATTTTGCCCTCGTCTCATTTGGTGAATCGCGGCTGAAGTGTGAGCGACGCAGATCGGACTGCGCTCAACCAGGCCGATCCGGCGTCCAATCGCTGCGATCGCCCTTGTTTTGTTCGCGGGCTTGTTCAATGAAAGTCTAGCTGATTCGCCGACGGGACAAGGAAGTGCGCGAACCACTGAAGCAATTGAGCCTTGAACAATTGGGCGATGTCGAGGTGACAACAGCGTCCAAAGAACCTGAGGAAGTTTGGAAAACTCCGGCGGCCGTCTATGTCCTGACCAACGAAGACATTCGACGCTCCGGGGCCACGAGCATTCCTGAGGCTCTGCGGCTGGTTCCCGGACGTGCAGGTGAGCCGAATCGATAACGATCATTGGGCCGTCGGGATACGGGGATTTGCCGACCAGTTCTCCAAATCCATGCTGGTGATGGTGGATGGCCGCAGCCTCTATACTCCACTTTTTGCCGGCGTCTATTGGGCGCTCCAGGACGGCATATTCTTGAAGACGTTGAACGTATCGAAGTCATTCGAGGACCGGGCGGCACGATCTGGGGCGCGAACGCGGTCACCGGTGTGATCAACATCATCACCAAGAGAGCGAAAGACACGCACGGGGCGCTCGCTTCCGTCGGAGGCGGAAACATCGATCAAGGCATCGGCGGAGTCCGCTATGGAGCTGGAAACGTGGCAACTTCGATTACCGCGTCTACGGGAAGGGCTTCAGCCGCGGGGCGGGTTTCCATTCCGATGATCAAGGGTACGACACCTGGCGATCGGCCAGATGGGCTTCCGAACCGATTGGGATGTCAGGCGCAATGACCACCTCACAATACAAGGCGATATGTACAAAGGTGGGGTTGGCGAGACCGTCGGCTACGGATCGTTCAACCCGCCAGAGCAAATTATCTCGAATCAAGCAGTGGCGGTTTCAGGAGGCAACCTGCTGGCACAGTGGCGGCATGACCTGCGGGAAGGGTCCGACATCCAGGTTCAGGCTTACTACGACCGCACTTATGCCCTGGCCCCTCACTACCAAGAAACGCGCAACACCTTCGACCTGGACTTTATTCACCATCTGACTCTGGGCGACGCGTACACAATTTCATATGGGGAGTCGGGGCACGTCTAAGCCCGAGCGAGGTCGTGCAGACTGTTCCTACGCTTGATCTCATTCCTCACGACTTCGCAAACAATGTCTACAGTGGATTCGTCCAGGACGAGATTGCCATTGTGCCCAATAAATTCTCGCTCACAGTCGGCTCCAAGCTGGAACACAACAGCTTCACCGGATTTGAGTTCCAGCCCAGCATACGCGGGTTGTGGACGATCACGCCTCGGCAGACGTTTTGGGCGGCGGTCACACGCGCCGTCCGCACTCCCTCGCGCATCGAGGAAGACTTTCGTCTCCTAGACTTTGGAATCGCCAATCCATTGGTTTACCTGGCGGTCGACGGTAACCCACAGCTGTCATCGGAACGCTTGATTGGCTACGAGGCTGGGTACCGGACCCTGGTAACTCCCAAGATCTACATTGATATCGCAGTTTTCCATAACGACTACAACGACCTGATCAATCTGGGAACGTCGACTCGTGACCCTTGACACGACGCCGACGCCGGTCCACCTTACCCTTCACCTTCCCTTCGCCAACGGATTGCGAGGCAACACCGACGGCTTCGAAATCGCACCCGATTGGAAGCCGTCACGCTGGTGGCAGATGAAGGCGACGTATTCGTATCTGAATCTGAATTTGGAGAGTATTCCGGGCGTGGTTGACAGCAACGGTTATATGGGTAAAGACGAGGGGTCAAGTCCGCACAATCAAGTAACTCTACAATCTCGCTTCAATCTGCCCAAAGGATTTGAGTTTGATCAGACCTATCGCTATGTGAGCGCCTTACCCGCCTTTTTGGTGGGCAGTTATAGCACGGCGGACACGCATCTGGCATGGCGGGCTACCCGGCAGATGGAGTTTTCCGTGGTGGGAGAGAACCTGTTCCAACCCCATCATGCCGAGTTCGGAGGCAATCCTGGACCGCTGGTCGGGATCAAGCGAAGTGTCTATGCACAGATCACGTGGAGACGAACCCCGCAGACTGATCTCCATGAACTACGACTCCCCAACACAGAAGTTCTGCGTTGTAGTCCCACAAGGTCACAACGTGCAGGCGTAGCCCTGTCCTTGGCTCTGGCTCCAGCAGTGACCGTGGCTGTGGACACTGCTGATTGCCGCTCCGCGCCTGTGGGCACAAAACGCGAAGCCGACTGACTACGATGTTAAGGCCGTCTATCTCTACAATTTTGGCCGTTTCGTCGAATGGCCTGCCAGTGTCACGTCCAAAAGCGAGTCATTCACTGTCTGCGTTCTCGGCCAGGATCCTTTTGGGCCTGCCCTCGATGCCACACTTGCAAGTGAAACCATAGCCGGGAAAAATCTTGCCGCCAAACGAATCACCACTCCACAAGAAGCGGGCAATTGCCAGATCCTATTCCTGAGTTCCGCCGAAGACAGCCGGCTTAGCAAGATCATTGAAGCCTTGGACAAGGGGGCTGTTCTGACCGTCAGTGACATGCCGCAGTTTTCGCAACGTGGTGGCATGATCCAGTTTGTTCTCGAAGGAAAGAAAGTCCGTTTTGAGGTCAATCTTACTGCCGTCCAGCGTGCTGGCCTGACGCTGAGTTCTGAACTGCTCAAGGTGGCGACTGCGGTAAGGAGAAATCCCTTACCGGGAGACTGACAACCTATGGTCAAACGTGCGTCACTATTCGATTACTACGAAACTGACCAGAATGAATATGCTGGTCAGCGGCGCCGCGCTGGTGCTCGCCTGCACCGCGTTCATCGCATACGACCTGGTCAGCTTTCGCGACAGTATGGTGCACAACCTGTCGATTCAGGCTCAGGTCGTCGGTTCCAATTCGGTCTCCGCACTTTTGTTCAGCGATCCGCATTCGGCCGAGAATACTTTGGCAGCTTTGAACGCCGCCCCCAATATCGTGTCGGCAAGCATCTACACAATGGACGGTCAATCCTTCGCGACGTATCGGCGCGATGGACTGGGAGAAGATCAAGAACTATCCTTCGATTCCCTCAGGACATACAGAGGCCCACTGGTTCAAGGATGGTCACCTTGTCCTGGCACACATGATTGTGTTTCAGGGCAAGCCGACTGGCGTTGTCTACATCCGCTCCGATCTGCAGGAAATGTCACGAAGGTTTAAGCGGTATGCGGGAATTGCAGCCGTAGTTCTGTTGGGATCGCTTATTGCCGCACTTCTGGTCGGATCGGTCTTCCAGCGTGCTGTCGCCGAACCCATTGTTCATTTGGCGGACATTTCCCGGATCGTTTCCCGCGACAAGAACTATTCCATAAGGGCGACACCAACCGGCAATCATGACGAACCGGACCTCCTGATTGGCGCATTTAATGAGATGTTGGGGCAAATTCAGGAGCGTGAGGAGGCTTTACGCAACGTGCACGACGAGTTGGAGAAACGAGTCCAGGCACGAACCGCGGAACTCGGCGCTGCCAACAAGGCACTGGAACTACAGAATCGTGAAGTCGAACGTGCAACCCGACTCAAAAGCAAGTTTCTCGCGAGTATGAGCCATGAGTTACGAACTCCGCTGAACGCGATTGTGGGTTTTTCGGACCTGCTGGCTGAGCAGACTGCCGGCCAGCTCAATGACAAGCAGAAGCGATTTGTGAATCACATTAAAGCAGGGATCCTCGCATTTGTTGCAGCTCATCAACGACATTCTGGATCTCTCCAAGATCGAAGCTGGGCAACTCGAACTCCGATGTGAGGATTTTAAGATTAAAGATGCACTACCAGAGGTCCTATCCACGATTCGTCCGCTAGCGATGGCAAAAAATATTCAGGTGCAGCACAAGATGGAGACAGACTGGGCTGTCTATGCGGATCGGGTTCGTTTCAAACAGATCCTTTACAACCTGATTAGTAATGCGGTCAAGTTCACTCCCAAAGAGGGCCGTATCGATATCGATTGCCATGAGGACGGAAATTCGGTTCGCATATCGGTAACGGATACCGGCATTGGAATTCGGCCTGAAGATCAAGCAGTGATTTTCGAGGAATTTCGACAGGTCGAAGGGGCGGCGGATACGGCACAAGAAGGCACGGGATTGGGACTTGCGATTACGAAGCGACTGGTGGAGCAACAAGGGGGGAAAATCTCAGTGGAAAGCTCTCCTGGTAAAGGTAGCCGATTTACTTTTACCCTTCCCGCTGGCTTCAAAAAGCGTCTCGGAAGGTATCTCAGTCAATCAGCGCACTCAATGCTCTTTCTGCCCCAATCCCAGGCCGCACCAAACCACTCATATTAGTCGTAGACGATGAAGTTTCAGCCCGCGAGCTTCTTGCCAGCTATCTTGATTCACAATATCGAATTGTCATGGCTGAGTCGGGCGCCGAGGCCGTCAAAAGGGCTAAGGAATTGCGCCCCGATGCGATCACCCTGGACGTATTCATGTCGGGCGGCAATGGTTTCGAAACCCTGGTTGAGCTAAGAAAAGGGCACGAGACCGCAAACATTCCGATCATCATCGTTTCCATCGTGGACCAAAAACAGGTTGGTTTTGCCTTGGGTGCGGCATGACTACCTCATCAAACCGATTCGCAAGCCAGTGCTTCTGGAAACCATTCGCAAGCACGTGCCATCTGCCATTGACGACGATGATGCCACTATTCTATTGGTTGACGATGACTTCAGAGCGCTGGAGCTACTGGAGGAAACCCTGCGTTCGGCCGGATACGAGACGCAGAGCGTGCAAAGCGGCAGTAGAGCGTTGGAAGTGCTCTCTTCAAAGCTGGTTAGCGCAGTCTTGCTCGATCTGTTGATGCCAGGCATGGACGGTTTTGAGGTTATCCGGCATTTACGAAGCGAACCCACTTTGAAAGATTTACCTATTCTTGTTATGACGGGAAAGACTTTGACATCAGAAGAGGCTGCAATTATCGATCGTGAAACCCAGGCTCTGTTTCACAAGAATGGTTCGTGGCAGCAACAACTCATTGCCGAAGTTGGCAGGGTCATTCAGGGTCGCCAGTTGGCTAAGTCCGCGGGACAGTCATGAAAATCCTCATTGCCGAAGATAACGCCACGAACCGTGAATTGTTCCGCGAATTGCTGGAGGCACGTGGGTACGACGTGGACGAAGCGTGCGATGGTCCGGAAGCGCTCCGGATGTTAGAACAATCACAGCCCGACATACTGCTACTCGATATCGGAATGCCGGTTCTTGATGGGTTTGCGGTGGCACGAGCCATCAGGGCGAACTCTCGCCTGGCAGGTCTTCCCATACTCGCCGTCACGGCGTATGCCATGCAAGGGGATCGGGAACGCATTCTGGAATCCGGGTTCGACGGATATCTCTCGAAACCAATCAATGCCAAGTCTCTAGCTGAAGAACTCGACCGCCTATTAAACAAACCAGACAATCGGAGTATTGCGGGCCAATCTGGGACTGAATCGAGCGCGAAAGCAGCAGACGCCTCAGGCGGGAACAAGGGCTAGTGCGTAGTCGTCAAGATTTACTGCACTTTTTCGGCCTCAATGATGAATTCTTGAATTGCTTGTCGGGTCTGCGCATTCATCTTTGTGAATTGGATTCCTTCGCGCTGTTCCTTTGCCCAGACGACCACGCCAATCACCTTAATCTCTACCCCTGATCCGGGTAATTGGAAAGATATTTCTACCGACTTTCCCACCTGCAATCCACCTACTTCAACCTGAACGCCACCAGAGCTCAGGTTCCAGGTAACGCCCTGGAGGGTCCGGGCAGCTGAACTGCAGACCACCGGCGTGTGGAGTGGAATTCGACCATGGCGCCGCCGATTCTCCAACAGCGCGCCTCGAACTGTGCGGAATAATCCGGACAATTTTTGTCGATCTACGGGCTTGTGGAGATAGAACGTAGCTCCGACAGCAAATATCTCCTGCATGGTTCGTCTGTCATCACGCCCGGTGACGATAACAATGGGAGCAGACTTATTCCAAGATGACTGGCGGATCCGTTGGGCAAGCTCAAAACCGCTTATCTTAGGCATTTCGAGATCGAGGAAGATCCCGTCAAATTTCTCTTGATTCACAACATCGGCTGCCTTCGCGCTGTCACTTATCGCGCGGACCACCGCTTTCAGCGATGTGAAGACCTCGGTCATCAATTCCAGACTGGCGAGGTCATCTTCTACGACGAGAAGCTTAAGAGACGCCATATACTTTGTTCCTCAGTAACTCGTTAGTGCGATCCCATCTGTCACATCGCCCAGTAAACCTGCTCGTTGTTACACGGCAATCACCAACAATAAGTTTAACCGCAATCACGAAGAAATGACCTCGCAGTGGCAACCGACGGAGTAACTGCAGTTACTTAGGTAACGATTAGACCCGACAAATCTGACAAAAATCATTGTGCGCGTGTTCCCCTTATAAGGTAGGACTAGTGTGTGTCGACTACCTGAACCTCATCAGGGGTCCACCATTACTCAATGAGGAGCCAATCAGCTCTGAGAGTGTGTTTATGTACCCGCGACGTCTGATCACTCGCCACGCTCTCGTCTCCCTCGCATTCATATTGCTTTACCTTCTGTTGAACCGGCCCGAGGTTATTTTCTTTTCCAGGATTGGATTTGTTGCCTGGTACCCTGCCATCGGACTGGTCATGGCACTTTTACTGGGGGTGAGCCCCTGGTATGCATTTCTCGTCTGCTTGTGCGATGCCTTTGCAAGCAGAATCATTTATGCGCAATCGGCGATCTCCTTTAGCAACACGGTTGGTTCCGTGGGCATGGCGACTTGTTATGGGCTGGCGGCATATGCGCTGCGCGGTCCTCTGCAAATCGACCTCGGATTGCGCCGCCGTCGAGATGTGGTCCGCTACGTTGTAGTAAGCGCCACGGCAGCCACAGGAGCAACAATCATTGGGGTTGCCTGCCTGATTGCGGATCACAGCATCAGCCGAAGTGAATACCGATCGTCCGCAATGGGATGGTTTTTGGGCGATGCCGTCGGGTTAGTGGGTATCGCACCGTTTCTTCTTGTTCATGTGTTCCCGAATATTCGCAACTGGCTGGCAACCAACCCAGTTCCGCGCCAGCCCCATGCGACCCACAGGTCTGGAACGCTACCCACTTTGGCTTCGCTCGCAGAGACCTGTGGTCAGGGTTTTACGATCTTAGCTGTCATCTGGCTAATGTTCGGAACAGAAGATGGCCGCTACGACCATTTTTACCTGTGTTTCATCCCCATCATCTGGATTGCCATGCGTCAGGGGGTCCGGCGAGTTGTTACTGGCTTGCTCCTGCTGAACTTCGGAATTGTAATCGCGATGCACCTTTTTCCTCCGACCGCAGCTCTGTTCGCAAAGGTAGCCCTCCTCATGCTGGTAATGTCTGCGGCAGGACTCATTGTGGGCTCTGAGGTTAGCGAGAGACATCGCCTGGCGATTGATCTGAGTGAGCAAACCACCTACTTGGACTCGCTGATACAAAACAGCCCGCTAGGGATCGTCGTTCTTGACCGTAAGGGATCTGTAGAACTGACGAATTCCGCCTTTGAGAGACTCTTCCAATACAATCGCCAGGAGTTGGCATCGATTGACATTGCCAATATGGGTGTACCGGATGACGAGGCTACAGATTCCGCACAGCTGATTCCCCAGATTTTTGCCGGAAATACCCTGCAAAGGACGGTAAGACAGCGCCGAAAAGACGGCCAGATTCTCGACCTGGCTCTGCACGGTGTACCGCTGTTGTTGAACAACGAGGTTCGCGGTGCCTACTTGATCTACCAGGACGTGTCGGAAGAAGTAAAAGCCGCCGATGCACAGCGGCAGCACGCGGAATCGCTGGACAGGTTAGTGAAAGAGCTGGAACTTCGTACCAACCAGATGACCGCGCTGAACGAAATGGGCTCCTTACTTGAATGCAGCGGGACGGTTCAGGAAGCCTGCTCGGTTGTGGCTGAATCAATTCAGAAGCTCTTTCCCGAGGCAGCGTCTGGAGCGCTCTATCTGTTCAGGTCTTCGCGAAACCTGGTTGAATCGGCCCTTCGGTGGGGACCTACCGGTTGTGCCTCGGAGCTGGCATTCACTCCCGATGCGTGCTGGTCTCTTCGACGCGGCCAGCCTCATTGGAGCGAGCATCCTGGCACGGGCGTCTCATGCCAGCACTTGGCAAAGAGTTCGACGACCAAATGTCTCTGCGTGCCGATGGTGGCGCAGGGCAACACGATTGGGGTCCTGCACTTCGAATTCGGGGACTCAGCGGATTCATCCGCTCCGGGCCGGGACAATTTCCGTGATTCCAGTCTACGACTGGCCGTCAGCGTGGCGTCGCAGATCGCCCTTTCACTGGCTAGCCTGCAATTGCGTGACACTCTTCGTGAACAGTCGATTCGTGATCCGCTGACCCGGCTGTTCAACCGGCGTTTCCTGGAGGAGTCGCTCGAAAGGGAACTGCAAGTGGCAAGCCGCAAAAAACAGGCGGTCGCAGTTCTTTTTCTCGACCTCGATCACTTCAAACGATTCAACGATACTTTCGGTCATGATGCCGGAGACATGGTGCTCCAGGCACTTGCAGATCTGTTTCGTGCTTTCTTTCGCTCTACCGACATGTGCTGTCGCTATGGAGGCGAAGAGTTCGCCATTATTCTGCCTGAATCGTCAGCGCAGGACGCGGCGATCCGTGCGGACGCGCTGCGGGCTGAAGTAAAAAATCTACGCTTACAGTATAAAAAACAAACGCTTGGTCCTCTAACACTCTCGGCAGGTGTCGCCGCATTTCCGGAACACGGTTCGACATCCGAAGAGTTGCTCAAAATTGCGGACGAATGCCTCTATGAATCCAAATCGAAAGGCCGGGATGTGGTGACCGTCGCGGTGCAACAAAATGCATAATACATTCGTTACGTTTTGCTATGGCGGCGACAGTCCATCGCTATCATTGTCCTTTTCGCGCGAACTAGCCGAGTAATATGTAGGCTCGAACCGCCTCCTGACATTCCACGCTCATCTCAGTGAAATAGAGGCCTTGTCGATTGTCCTGCGCCCATACCACCTCGCCTTGAGCTTTAATGACGGTTCCGGACTGTGGGAGGATAAATGACATCCCCACATTGTCACCTAGTTTCAGACCGGCCACTTCGAGTTGAATACCGCCTTGGCTGATGTTCCAAGTCAGGCCGTTCTGAATTTTTTCGCCAACAGTGCAAGTCACCTCAGTGTTCAATGAAACTCGCGCACAGCGACGACGACTCTCCAGGAACACCTTTTCGATCTTCTGCAGTAGCGTCGTAAGTTTTTGTGTATCGATAGGCTTTTGAAGGAAGTAAGTGGCCCCGAGCGAAAATGACAAGTGCATTGTGTCCTTTTCATCCCGGCCCGTAACAATTACCAATGGGGTGACGTTGTTGCACTTAGACTCGCGGACTAGTTTTGCCAGCTCGAAACCACTCATGACCGGCATCTTGAGGTCCAGGAAAATCGCATCGAACTTCTCCCGCCCGATCAGACTGGCAGCCTCCAGGCTGTCGCTCACAGGTCGTACTTTGGATTTGAGCTGTTCTAGTAACTCGGTCATTAGCTCCAGGTTCGCGACGTCATCTTCAACTACCAAGACCTTAAGGGCTGCCATACAGCGTGGGGCATTCCTTTCCGTTCCAGCGTCTTATCAAATTCGACTCTACCATAAGCCTTAGATCAGACTGCTGAGAGAACCCAAACCTTTCAAAAGTAGAACTTCAGCGCGAACTGGATGTTGCGCTCGCCTTGCGAGCTGTTGATCAGGCCGAGATTGGGGCTCAGACCGATGTTGGGTGAATTCAAAATTGGAGTGTTGGTAACGTTGAAGAATTCCGCCCGAAATTCCAGCCTCTTGGATTCGCTCAAAGGGAATTCCTTCTGAACACTTAGATCCGCGGTGCGCAGGCCGGGGCCGCGTACTGTGCCCACACCACAAGTTCCGAAAGTGCCAGGAGCGGCCGGCGCATACGATGCGGGATCGAACCATTGAAATCCGCTAAATTGGCCCGTGAAAGGATCGGAAGCAGGTTTTCGCCCAAACACGTGAGGTGGTGCGACGCAGTTGGCGCGCGACCCGCGGGAATTGGTGCCGGAAGCGTCGTCGGCAAAAATCGTGAGCGGAAATCCGCCATGGAACTGGACGATACCGCCCAGTTGCCAGTCGCCGATCACCGCATTGACGAACGGATTCAAATTTCTACCCCATCTCTTATTGCGGCCGACGGGAAGTTCATAGACCGCGTAGCTGCTGAGCACATGCGCAACGTCGTAGTAGCAGGGCCCCCACTCGGCGCGCCGATCGTAGAGGTTCTGCCAGTAAGCCGAAGTCGGCGCCGCCTGGCCGCCTGCGCCGAAATAGCCGATGGAGTCCGTCATGCACTTCGAGTAGGTGTATGCGATCTGCCCCTGCAAGCCGCCGCTGAAGCGTTTCTGCAAGGTTGCCTGGAGTGCGTCGTAACGCATGTTGCCGATGGAAGCGGTCCCAGAGATCTGCGATAGCTCGGACTGGAGAGTCGGGTTTCCGGACAGGAACGGACTCGGTGTAATCGATCCGTCCGCATGCAACTGTTTCTGAAGGTAGGGCAGGGCGACCATCAAGTGGGTTGCGTGCTGGCCCACGTAGCCCACCTGAAGCGTGGTCGAATCAGTGAACTGGTGCTCAACCGCGAGATTCCACTGCTGCGAAATGGCAGGCCGTATGTTCGCATCCCACAAGCGAATGATCGCGTTCTGAAATGGATCGGTGGTCGGCGGCAACAACCCTTGCCCGGTTGTGGTTGCCGGCAGATTGCTGGTGAAATAGTCCGTCTCAAACTCAGGGCTGGTAAATGGAGGGTTCATCGGGAGCCTGAGATTGTTGCCCGTACCCTCCAGGTACGAGGAGATCCCATAAGCTCCGCGCAGCACGGTTTTTCTGTCGAGGAATGACGGAGTCCAGGCCAAGCCGATTCGCGGCTGAAAGTTCAGGCCACCGTTGTATGAATTGTAGAGCGCGCGGCAATTGCTGTAGATGCAGGGCTGACCGGCGAACTGGATTTGCCCGGTGATGGGCGCAAAGTTAACCTGGCGGTTCTGCACTTCTACCCAGGGAGTGTGATTTTCATAACGCAATCCCAGATTCAGTGTGAGAGTGTCGGTCGCACGCCAGTCGTCCTGGAAATAGATGCCGAACACATTGGCGCGCTGGCCCCAAGGTCCGGTGCTGTTGATTCCCCGGCCAAAGGAGTCAGGCAGCCCTAGAAAGAAATCAGCTTCTCCTGCGCCAGTTCCACCGCCCGACACCGCCAGTTGCTCAGGACCCGCGGTAAAGCGTCCGCTGAAAGTCATGAAACCGGTTCGGCCGTTGGTGCCTGCTTCATAGGTGTTGACGCGCTGCCGCCAATACTGGAAACCGGCGTGGAACAGGTGGCGGCGGTGGGTGATGACGACATCATCTTTGTACTGAAACACGGTGTCGGCAAAAAGCTCTGCGGTGCCAATATTTTGACTGCCGAAAGAGTCAACCGCGCCGCCAAAGATGTTGAGCGCCAAAAGACCGGGACCATGATCATTGGCGTTAGCGATACCGAGTTTCTCGCCGAGGTTTCCGAGACCGTTGTCATCCCCACCCCGAGCCACACGGACATAGTTCGCGCCCACACTCGCCTCATTCAGCACGTTCGGACTGAAGTTGTGGGTCCAGTTGATCACGCCATTTTCCAGGCGAGCCTGGTCGAAGGTATCGAAAAGCAGTCTGAAGGAGTTAATGACGGGGTTATCTTGAGAGCCCTCCGATATCCGGAGGTACAGCCGGTCGCTCGGCGAGATCTTATAGTCGATCCTCACATCTCCCTGGTCCACATTGTTGTAACTTCGAGTGGTGTTGACGAAGTTGTTTATCAAATTGCCATTCAGGGGCATGAGGATAGAGGCCCGAGGAAAACAGGTTTCCGGCCACCGGATCGATCATGCTCACGGGAATCTGATTGTTCGGAAATGGTGTCCGGTTGCCGTTCGCATCAAGCTGGAACGGGTTGTACAGCTGGATGCCTTGCTCTGTCAGCAACTGAGAGAAGTCACCTTGCCGTTCCGCCGCGGTGAAAAGCGTGATGGGGCTACTCGAAGACGGGTGGTCGAAACGCTGTCCCTGATAGTCGACGAAAACGAACAATTTGTTCTTCACGATGGGACCGCCAAACGTGGCGCCAAACATGTTCCAGCGAAGCGCGGGCTTCGGGAGTCCCTGAAAATTGTTCGCCCAGTTGTTCGCATTCAGAACATCGTTCCGGAAGAACTCAAAGATGTCGCCGTGGTAGCTGTTGGTGCCGGACTTGATCGATGCACTGACGATGCCGCCCTGAAAGTTCCCGAACTCGGCGGAAGCGTTCTGGGTGATCAGGCTGAATTCCTGAATCGCATCCACGCTCGGACTAAACCCGACCAGGTTGTCCGACACCTGGTTGTTATCCATGCCGTCGAGCAGGAAGTTGTTCGCCTGCTCGCGGTTTCCATTGATATACGGCCTGCCGGCGCCCGATGGGCCATCTCCGCTGGTCAGCGTTTGAGGATCGGGATGCACGCTGCCGGGTGCGAGCAGGGCCAACTGAATGTAGTTGCGCGAGAGCAGCGGGAGATCAACATTGGTATGCGAGTCGATAACGGTGCTGAGCTGCGTTGTGTCGGTGTGCAGCAGGGGAGGAGTCGACGTGACGTCGACGGTCTCGCTAGCCTGTCCGATCTTCAATTGGAAATCGACGCGGGCAGTCTGGTTCAGGACCAGCGTGATCGATCGGTAGACTGCGGTCTGAAATCCCGGCGCTCCGACCGTCAGCTCATATGTCCCGACGGGCAAGCGCGGTATGTGAAAAACGCCGGCGCTGTTTGTCTGCACAGTGTAGGTGGTTTCCCGTTCCTTATCTTTCGCAGTGACGGTCGCGCCGACGATGCTGGCGCCGGTGGGATCTACAACGCTGCCGGTGAGAGTGGCCGTCACTTCCTGGCCCCACGCCGGCTGGAAAGAGTCCGAGGCAGGCGAGTACTAACAGAAGAGGAACAGGCTCTCCGCATCGAATGGCGTTCCGGCATGACTAACCTCCAGACTTCGTTGCCTTACGCCAGCTTCGGGAAGCGAGCACTAACGAAAGTTTTTTACCAGCATGATGCTGGATTCCGCGTCACCTTTACCATCGTAGAGAACTGATCTGCCGTCAGCTGACAACGGCTAGTCCCAACCCTCGCTGGTTGGTCCAAGGTCGAAACCGTAGTGATCTTGCGAGTCGCAAAGTCAAAAAAATTCAGGACTCCGATATAGTGATGGTCCTTCGATTTCTTTGCATCGCGAAAATAAATACCGTTGCGGGCAAGTGCCCAGTTAGACCAGTCGGTGCCGCCGGCGCCTCGATCCAGAACGCGTTCTTCTTCTCCGCCCTGCAGCGGCATCTTATATATACCTGGCGACTCGAGCTTCGCATAATAAAGAGAGCGTCCGTCCGCAGATTCGGCGGCAAACACGCCGCCATTCTTTGTGATCTGGACAGGGGGGCCTCCGTTGATTGGTACCTTCCACAATTGAAAGGGTTCGCCTCCCCGGTCGGAATAGAAGTAGATCCACTTTCCATCACGCGACCAATTGGGTCCTCCATTATCAGATCCCGGCAGAGTGGGTAGCAATCGCGGTGGGCCACCGCCCACCTCGAGGAGATAGATCTCGGTGTGGTCTTTGGGGCGAAACTCGAAGGCAATGTAACGGCCATCCGGCGACCAACGTGGGGCTCCGGCTGTACCCCGCAATGAGGTTAACGGCGCGCAATGCGATCCGTCGCTATCGCAAGCCCAAATCTCCGGATAGCCCAAACCATTCGATTCGAATGCAAACCTCTTTCCGTCCGGAGAAAACTGCGGCCGCCAGTTTATGCCCTTTTCTGATCTGAGGAGCGTGGGGTCCCCCTGACGATGGTTATTGTCCGTCAGATTCAACCGAAAAATATTGTCTTTGAAAGCCATCTGCTGATACACCAGCCGATTGCCTTTTGGAGAAATGGAAGGCGCCCAGGCGATCACGCCCACACCCGCAACTGGCTGTGGTGTTCCTCCGGAAGCGGAGACACGCCATAGAGCGCCCTGACCTCCACGCGCGGAAGAGAATACGATGTCGCGACCGTCCGGTGTCCAAGTGGGCGACCCAAATATCCAGGTTTTGTCGAAGGTCAGTTGCGTGGGTGTTCCACCTGTGGCCGACACCACATATAGATCAGAAACCACTCCCGCCACGGTCCCACGAATAAACACCACTTTCGAACCGTCGGGCGAGAACGCGGGGGCAGCATCATACTCTTGGTTTGACGGTGAAGTGAGCGGGTGGAGGGCCGAATCGGCGAGCGAAAGCAGCGTAATCCAAGCGCGGTTCTTATCCTCTTGGCTCTCCGAAAAAGCCAGAACCTTGCCATCGGGCGACCAATCCAGACCAAACGCCCAAGAGCCGGAGAACCCTGTGTGCAGCCTTTGCTCCGTGCCGCCGAGAGCAGGAACCGTGTAAATGGCGGTTCCATGTTCGGAGAAGCGGTAAAAGGCGACCCGACGGCCATCGGGTGACCAGGTTGGAAAAGCATCGCCACGACCGCTAGTCAGACGCAGTGGCTTATCGCCGTCGACCATGACGGTGTAGATCCCGCTCTTATCTTTTTCTGCCCCGAATGCAAAGGCGACCTGGTTGCCGTCGGGCGAGAACGCAGGGTCACTTTCAAAACCGGGCAGCGCCGCCATGGGCACTACTTCAAGTGGGGGCAGGCTCGCTTCTGCACGGTTACGGGCAAACCGCCAGATTCCAACTGCGCGAAGAGCAAAGCCAACGACAGCGCCTACAGCCCGATATCCACCGTGCTTTCGTCGGTGAGCCTCTGGAAGGGGCTTTTGAGGAGGAAGCAGTCGCGGGTGTCGGTGAATTTGGCTTGTCGACTGGAGCGATGAAGCGATATCCGCGACGAGGGAGAGTCTCCACAAACCGGGGGTTGTCGGCTTGGTCCCCCAATGCCAGTCGAATCTTGGTAATCGCTGTATTGAGCGCGTGGTCAAAATCGACGAACGTGTCTTCGGGCCAGACCTGCTGGCGCAGTTCTTCCCGGCTGACCAATTCGCCCGAGCGTGACAGCAGGATGGCGCAGACCTGAAACGGCTGGCCCTGCAAAGGCACCTTTACCCCATTCTTGCGCAGTTCCCCAGTCTGCAAGTCCGCTTCAAACAGTCCGAAACGAACAATCTGCGCAGAACGATTGACCATTGTCCATGTGGCAACCCCAAGCCGTTGGCTCGAACTCTAGCACTGTTAGTCAACTTCTCCAACTCCGAGCCGTGTACACGCCCCTCTCAACCCGCTTATTAACAATGACTTGGCGAGTAGCGGACAAATAGATCAGCAATGTAGGCGCGGTTCATTGAGCTATCTGTCTGCTTAATCCACGTTGGCGTCACCGCAACAGCGGACGGGGTGAACGCCATGAACCGCTTGGTGCTTTGTAGTTGTCTGCTGCTGACCACCACAACGTCACTTGTCGAACTCTGGTTGGGCGCGAACGCCGAGTGCTTCGAACGAGGCTGGGAAGCAACGATGACGCGAGCCGCGCCAATCTTCTACGTCACGATGAAACTGCCTATCCGCGTGTACTGGGGATACCTGGTCATTGTGGAGGGGTCGATCGGCGACGTCCACAAGCTGAATTTCCTGGTGGACACGGGCGCCTACCCAAGCGTCGTAGACCAGAAAATCGCGCATGACCTGAAGCTGGCGGAACAACCCGAAAGAGTGAACCTGTGGAACAAGAGTGTTCAGGCCCGGCAGGTCGTCCTACCTTCCTTAAGTCTTGGCCCGGTTCGCGTCGAGTCGATTCCCGTCCTGGCGGAAGACCTCTCGTTCTTGCAGAAGGCTCTCGGCTTCAAGGTGGACGCGATTGTCGGATTGGACGTGCTGAGGAAAAGCAGCTTCACGATCAACTACAAAGCAAAGGAAATCCTCTTTGGCGCGCCCGGAGAGCCTGACTTACTCCGTCCCGTTCGAGACCGATACTCCTGTCGTTACCGATTCGAATGGGATTTCAAAATCGACGGCTGCGCATGGTAGTGGATTCGGGCGGTCCCGATCTGACGCTATTCCAAAGTCGAGTGTCGGAGCCGATCGGTCTGCAGGCGCTCGGGACAGAAACGGTCGCCGATGCGGGTGGAACATTTCAGCGCACGAAGGTGCGGATTCCCGAACTTTATATAGGCAAACAGTCGGTGGGCGCGCAAATGGCATTTGTGGTCGATGACCGGAAAGATGACGGAGACGATTTTGACGGCGTCTTAGGCATCAGGGGACCTCAGTTCTCGAAGATTGCATTTGACTTTGAACACCGCAGGTTCTCCTGGGAACCGCCATCGATGGCCCCTGCGATCACAGTTGCCATTTACGACGATGTGCGTCTTTCTCCGCAGGTATTGATCGACGCCCAGGATGAGGCTATGAGCGTCTACTAGAAAGCTGGAGTCGCGATTTCCTGGATTGTGTGCAAATCATCGAACATGAAGGCTGACTCGAGCTGCCAGGATCCACCTTCGGCAACGCATCTTAACCTGCGAGTCGTCTCGCATGCCTCGAAAGTAAGCAACGGAGTTTTGGGGGTTGCATTTCTGTCCGCAGATGGAACTGGAGTATACAGCGACGCATCCTACAACGCGGTGGATGAACTGGACCGGAAATGGCATGTCGGTTTGGCGCGAGTGCTGGGCCATGTAATGGCACATGAACTTGGACATTTGCTATTGGGTTTGAATGCGCATTCACGCCAAGGCATCATGTGCCCCAGTTGGCACGGAGACGAATTGCATCTGGCAAGCACCGGATCATTATTATTCTCAGAGGACCAAGCTCGATTGATGCGGGAAAGATTAGCGCGCCGTCGAGGCGAAGGACGATTTCTGTGAACTATCTCCAATCCCAATCCCCGGGCCTTTGGATTGGTCCCGATAGACGCGCTTGTAATTGACTGGCCGAATCTCGGGTTGTGGGGCCGACGAAAAAATACCCGCGAGCTGGGTTCTTGCGAAAGCACGGCATCCCGAAACCGCGACGAAGTCAAGGCGCCTTCGCCCGATCATCGGCTTGTAATCGCATTCCATTCGCCTAACGGTGGTAGCTGAAACCGCTGAAAGCCTTACCTTCACGTCGAGATACATGCATCGCCTTGCCGCAGAGATACATCAAATCAGACGAGTTGTGAACAGCGCCTGGAGAGCCCTCGGCCATATCCACAACACGACGGCATGGAGCAAAAGAATGAGAGTTGAACTCTTTCCCCCCGACTCTGACACAGAGCCGCGTCATTGGGTACGGCATGATCAGGCTTTCGCAATGATGTTGCGGCCCGGCTCAATTGAGTGGGGCTCGAAGCGTTCCGCGCTGGAAAAGTTCGACTACGCGGCGGGCGACTTAGCACTGTGCCATCGTCATGTGGGAGAGTGGGTTGGACTCATGAACGTACCGCATCTGCAGCTCGGTATTTCCGATGCGGCACTGATGGCCAGCCTCTGACGGAGCTTACGGCGAGGTAGAACTGCGCCCTTCACGCAAGTTTGCGGACTCCCGCCTGAGTGCGCTGGTTGCGGCCGTTCATGCGGAGATGGTTGCTGGGTTTCCGAGCGGGCGGCTGTTTCTGGATTCTGTCGAACAGGCGATGGCCGTAGCCCTGGTCAATGGTCATGCAGTAAGGCACCGTCCTGTGCAGATATACCGAGGCGGACTAGGCTCAGCGCGCTTGCGAAGGATTAAAGAGTTGGTCCATGCGAAGATGGAAGACGACTTGAGTCTCGACGAGATGGCGCAATCGGTAGGATTGAGCACAGCTCATTTCGCGCGGATGTTTCGCAAGTCAACGGGCGAGACCCCGCATCAATTTGTTCTGCGCCAAAGGCTTGAGCGTGCTAAAGCGATGTTGCGTGCTCCCGATGCGCGAGTATTGGACGTGGCCGTGGCCTGTGGCTTCAAGACCCAGCAGCACTTTGCGCAGGTCTTTCGTGATGTCTGTGGAGTTAGCCCGACAGAGTATCGCCAGGATTTTCTGGGCTCCGAAGTGACTTGGCGCGTCGGAAACCTGCTCCGAAGATACGCCACGTCTGTGATTTGTGGTTCGCAGCCAGACTTCGCTCTCACGGTCGCCGTTTGATTCGTTGTTAACGTCCAGCCTGTCCGGAATTTGTAACTCATCGCTCCTTGCACCCGCCTCAGCACTGTCGCCTCCGTCAACAATTCTGACTCGGCCACGCCGCAGCTCATTCGAACTCTCGTCGTCGTTCCCTCAAGACAACCCGCAGACTCAGGTGTAAGTCGTTGGAGTTCTCTCTCGGGGAGCATGAATTCAGCAAGATTCCGACCATCCCAGCAGAAATCCGCACAAGTCCGTTTCCGATGTGCAGTTTACTCACAGTTGTGAGCAGAGGTCGGCTCCAATCGGCCGGAACTAACTCAACACAGGAGGGTAACTCAATGGAAGCAATTGGATTGTTAGTCACGCTCGAAGCACGCGCAGGCAAGGAGGCTGATGCCGAGGCATTTCTAAAGTCAGCTCAGCCACTCGCGCTGAATGAAAAAGGGACCTTGAAATGGTATGCGATCAAGATTGGGCCGGGGAAGTTCGGCATCTTCGACACCTTTGCAAATGAAGCGGGCCGCAATGCCCACTTGACTGGCGAGATTGCGAAGGCATTGGGGGCGCGGGCCAGCGAATTATTTGCGGTTCCTCCGCAGGTGGAAAAAGTGGAGATCCTTGCAAACACACCCTTAAAAAGGCTGAGTGCGAGGTTCTAGGGACCGAGCTGCCAAGGCTGAACAACTATCGTGCTTGTAACTAGTAAGGAGAAAAAATGAGAATCTCACAAACGTACCGGGCTGAATCCGCGCCCCAGGACCCCAAGTCAGCGCTCCGACGGATGATGCAACGTCTCGGCTTAACCCTTCTCGCCTGTACGTTCGCTCATTGGTGCGACCGGCTCTGCGAGTGCCGGCGAGGCCACGCAAGCCGCCCCTCCAATTTCCGGTGTTATTGGAAAAGTCCAGTCATTTACCGGCAGGTCGCTCGACGTTCAGACACCTTCAGGCGTGGTCCACGTGGATGTCAAGCAGCCCCTCACAACCTACAAGCAGATACCGTCGGATTTGAGTCATGTCACGTCCAGCGTCTTATGTCGGCGTGGCATCGCTGCAGCAGGCGGACGGAACGGAAGTAGCGAAGCAGATCATCATATTTCCCAGCGGAACTGCGTGGAGCTGCGGAAGGTAGTGTTCTGACGGACCCGCCGGGTGCAACCACTCACAGCAGAATGACCAACGGCTCCGTCTCCAGCCCTGCCGTTTCGCACTCCCGCATGACGAACGGCACGGTACAGAAGGGCGGCGGTACCACTCTGGTGGTTCGATATCAGGACGGCTCGCAGACGATTTCGGTACCTGCGGATGTCCCGGTCGACGCTAGTCGCGCCAGAACAGGTCACCTTGAGCGCCGGCGATACCGTCTATGCGGCGACCGAGAAGCTGCCGGACGGAACGCTGACCACGAACAAGATCTTTCAGTTCGTTCCGGCCGCATCCGCCAGCAACGTGCAGTAGGGCGTTCGGGAAATGAGCCGTTCCACAACTCCACGTCAGGAAGCGAACTCCACGAGCACGTTACCGGAACAGCCGGGCGTGCTCGTGGTCAGGAGGCATCATCTCCTGGTGCGCTGGAGTCACTGGCTGAATGTGCCGATCCTTCTCGGCCTCATTCTGAGCGGCATCTCTATTTACTGGGCTTCGCCGATCTATCAACACAAGCCAGATCCGAATACCGGAAACTTCGATGTGGCGGCGGATATTGGAATCTGGATATGCGCCCATGTGCCCGGGCTGCATCACTACAGCAGTCCGCCCGACTGGATTTACAACCACATGAGCCTCGGGCCGGGCATGTTGGCGGTCGCTCTGCGCCTTCATTGGCTGTGCGCGTACCTATTCATGCTGAATGGCGTGGTGTACGTTGCAGGGTTGATCGCGGGAGGAGGCTGGCGCTCCTTACTGCCCCGCCGGACCGATCTGCTTGACGCGTTCAGGATGTTTCGGTACTACATCGGATTTCCCTTCGCCAAACTAGCGCGCCGCCAATGGCCGCATCCCCGTTTCAACACAAAGTACAACGCGCTCCAGCGCGCAGCGTACTTCTCTGTTCCGGTCGCCGGGTTCCTTTCGGTCGCTACGGGATGGGCGATTCACAAGCCCATGCAGCTCCATTGGCTGGCTGCGATCTTTGGTGGGTTCGACGCAGCGCGTGTCTGGCATTTCTGGCTCATGTGGGTCTTCATCCTCTTCGTTGTGCCGCATGTGATTCTGGTTTTCGCCGACGGGTGGGATACGCTGCGCAGCATGATCGTAGGCTGGTCAACAAGAGTAGAGCGGTCGGAGGTCGCCGCAAATGAACAATGAGGAAAAGGCGATTCATGCAGGAAGCTTCGACGGTCGGACCGAGCGAATCTGTCTCCTGAAAAGCCGCAAGGCTTCTTGAGAGAGCGGCCTCTCCCGGCAATTGAGATGGCTCCCCGGGTCCTGCGTCATCGGACCCGGCGCGACCTTCTGTTGTTTGGGGCTGGCGCGGTGGCAGCGCTCGCAGGTGCTGGATCTCTCCTGCCGCAAGATACGCTCAGTCGCCTGGGTGTGCGTCGAAATATGAACTCTCCTGGGAAGGAGTGGCTTCTGAACAAAGCACTGCGTATCGACGATGATGTGGCAGAAGCGCTCTACTCGCGAAATCGTATGGTGCCGACCTACACCAAATCGCAGATTACTCCGCTCAAGAACAACTACAACGGAGCGACTCCTGATCCTGGCTATATTCCGGGATGGCATCTGACTCTGGATGGGCTCGCCTCCGGCGTGAGCGTCTCTCTCGATATTCGGAGTCTCATGACTCGCTTCTCGATGCATGAGCAGATTACGCGGCTGGTTTGCGTCGAAGGCTGGAGCGCGATCGCGTGGTGGGCTGGTCTGAGATTCGATGATCTGCTTCGTGCCTACCCGCCGATGTCGCAGGCAAAATGGGCGCGCGTCGAGTCGTCGGTCAATCTCGATGCCTCGGGGAATCCTGACCCTTACTATGTCTCGATCGACCTGGCGACGGCCCGCCATCCGCAGACGCTGCTCGCCACACACCTGAACGGTCAGCCTCTCACAGTGGAGCATGGAGCGCCGCTCCGTCTGCTTGGTGCCTGTGAAACTTGGCTTGAAGAATGTGAAGGCCATTACGCGGATTACCTACGCGGAAGACGAACCGCCAGACTATTGGGCCAAGCGCGGGTATTCCCGCTATGACGGAATTTGAATCCGCCCCATTGGTAACTGATCGCTCCTTGCATCCACCTCAGTACTCCGTTCTCCTTAACAGTTCTGACTGGCCGCGCCGCAGCTCGTTCGAAGTCTCGTCATCTTTCACTCAAGACAATGTTTCGTTTCTGGGAGCATGAATTTAGCAAGATTCCGACCATCCCAGCAGAAACCCGCACAACGCCGTCTCCGATGTGCAGTTTACTCAGAGTTGTGCGCAGAGCAACGGCACACGAATAGTAGGGGAGCTTACAAATGGCAAATACGGCGAAAACAGCAATTGTTACTGGTGCCTCGCGAGGGATCGGAGCGGGACTCGTCGAAGCGTTCCTGAAACGAGGTTACAACGTAGTCGCAAACTCGCGAAACATTACCAAAGCAAATCCATTCGCAGCGGCCGCGAATGTTGCACTGGTTGATGGAGACATCGGCGACCCGCGCACGGCGGCAAAGATTGTGGATACTGCCGTATCGCGATTTGGCCGGATCGATGTGCTGATAAACAATGCCGGTGTTTTTATTCCGAAGCCCTTCACCGAATACACGACCGAAGACTTCAACACTTTAGTCTCCACGACGCTTGCAGGCTTTCTCTACGTGTCACAGCTCGCCGTAAAGCAAATGTTGCGGCAGAAATCGGGCAGCATCATCAACGTGTCAACTACCCTGGTTGACCAACCGATCGCAGGTGTAGGGGCGGCCGTTCAAATCATGCTGAAGGGCGCCTTGAATGCGGTGACACGCGCCCTCGCCATTGAATACGCGAAGGAAGGCATTCGTGTAAACACCATAGCGCCGGGAGTGATCAATACTCCTATGCATAAACCGGAAACTCATGACTTTCTCAAAGGGTTGCACCCGGTCGGCAGGATCGGTGAGGTCAAAGAAGTCGTCGACGCAGCTTTGTTTCTGACCGACGCCACGTTCACCTCGGGTGAAATACTGCACGTGGATGGCGGCGCGCACGCGGGCAAATGGTGACCGGTGAACGGCGCACGGAGAAAAATAGAAATGAGACCACTTATCAAAAAACCAACGCAGCAGCTGGTTCAACCCAGGAAGGCATCAAGGTGCGGTACACCGCCAAGACCCATACTTCGGGCGGTCGGCGCGGCGGCGTCTCCCGCAGTGATGATGGCCGCTTAGATGTTAAGTTCTCGGCTCCCGGAGTCCCGGGAACTGGTACCAATCCGGAGCAGTTGTTTGCCGCTGGTTGGTCGGCCTGTTTCATTAGTGCGATGGGGCTTGTGGCCAACAAGATGAAGGTCACACTTCCGGCTGACGTAGCCATCGATGCCGAAATAGACCTGTGCAATTCTGGCGACGTTTACTTCCTCCGAGCACGGCTTAACGTCAGCCTGCCGGGCTTGGAGCGCGAAGTCGCCCAGGCCATTGTGGACGCCACGCACGGCGAGACATGTGCATATTCCAACGCTACACGGGGCAACGTCGAGGTTACGCTCAACGTGGTGTAGCCGGACCGTAGAACCGTCGCTCCGGGCTGTATTGCGGCAGAACGTGACGAACTATGACTTCAATCTGATGCAACGAAGGAGAAAAATATGACACTCTCGCAAACATACCGAACTGCTTTGATTGCAATTGCAGGATTCCTACTGACAGCGGTGTTTCACACGGGAGCGGTCGCTCAGGCGAACGCCCCTCAAGGGGTTAGAAACATTGTCATTGTTCACGGTGCGTGGGCCGATGGATCAAGCTGGTCCAAAGTGATTCCACTGCTTCAAGCCAAGGGATTGCATGTGGTCGCCGTGCAGAACCCATTGACCTCGCTGGCTGACGACGTTGCCGCCACCAAGCGCGCCATCGCATTGCAGGATGGCCCTGTACTGCTAGTGGGCCATTCCTATGGGGGAGTGGTTATCACGGAGGCAGGAAACGATCCAAAGGTAGTCGGATTGGTTTATGTGGCTGCGCTCGCGCCGTCGGATGGTGAGTCCGTTGCTTCGGTCACCAAACCGTTTCCGCCGGCTCCGCTAGGCAGCGAAGTCCGGGCGGATGCTGAAGGTTTTCTGACGGTGACCCCAAAGGGAATCGCTGAAGACTTCGCCCAGGATCTGCCAGACAAGGAGAAGCAGCTGTTGACGGCGACACAGGGTCCCACAGCAGCAGCTGTTTTTGGGGCCACAATCACGACCGCCGCGTGGAAGACCAAGCCATCCTGGTGCGTGATTGCCAGCAACGATCGCGCTGTTCCTCCGGAGCTTGAGAAGGCCGAAGCGGCGGCAATGAAGGCTACATCGATCACTGTTCCCTCCAGTCACGTGCCAATGCTTTCTCACCCGAAAGAAGTCGCAGACTTAATCGAGCAAGCTGCAGCGAAAGCCGGGAGCCAATAGCCGGCGAATCGCCCAAAGGAGAACCCATGACCGCAGTGAAATTAGAAGATGCCCGCCGCGTAATCAGCGCGGCGGAGAAGAAAGCCAGGGAAATTGGCCAGCCCATGAACATCGCAGTGGCTGACGAAGGCGGAAACATCGTAGCGCACGTTCGTATGGACAACGCATGGATTGGCAGCATTGATATCTCTATGAAGAAGGCTTACACGTCGCGCGCATTTGACATTGAAACGAAGGAATTGGCAAAGCATTCTCAATCGGGAGGCGAGTTCTTCGGCATTCATGTTTCAAACAACGGCAAGATCATGATTTTTGCTGGCGGCATCCCGCTGAAGCTGGATGGCAAGGTAGTAGGGGCGATTGGCGTCAGCGGTGGTTCCGGCGATCAGGATCATGCCGTCGCCGCGGCCGGTGCCGCCGCGTTCTAACCCCGCCGGACAGAGCAGACCTGCAAGAGGAGGACTAATCCATGTCGCATCATTATTCTGGCCCTGACTTCGGCTTTCCCCAAGGGGACGCCCGACTGGACTTCACTGATCTGTATGCCTTTCCGAAACCGGGAGACGCCGGGAAATCCATCCTGATTATGAACGTGCATCCGTCTGCCGGCGAAAACCCTCCTGGGCCTACTACGACCGAGCCTTTCGCACCCGAAGCACTGTACGAGCTCAAGATTGACACCGATGGTGATGCGGTTGCCGATATCGCGTACCGGGTGCGCTTCTCAGCTTTCGAGCGCGGCGCACAAACCGCGATTCTCCGCCGCGTTGATGGCCCGCAAGCCGCCGGTACCGGCGATGGCGGGCGGGTGATCGTTGATGGGGCGCCGGTTTCAATAGGGCGCGAGGCGAGGGTTACAGAGGCAGGCGATATCCGCTTCTTTGCCGGCTGGCGCAGCGACCCTTTCTTCTGCGACGTGGAAGGCGCGAAGAACAACTTGCAGTTCACGGGCGACGATTTCTTCGCTGACAAAGATGTGTGCAGCATCGTTCTTGAAGTACCTAACTCTGCTCTGGGGGCAAAAGAGGTTCGCCTGTGGGCGCGCACGCTTACGCCAGGTGATGGCGGCGGCTGGATCCAAGTGGAGCGCGGAGCCCGGCCTGCGCAGGCGGTCATGCTTGTCGAAGAAAGAGATGCCTACCTCGGAGGTGAACCGGCGGACGATGGGCGTTTCCTTGCTGCCTTCGCGCACGCTCTGGAGCACACAGGTGGATATACGCCGGCTGAGGCGAAGCGCGTGGCGGGGACATTGCTCCCGGATGTTCTGCCTTATGACCCTACGCGCCCGGCGTCTTTTCCCGATAACGGCCGGACACTCACCGACGATGCGTTCGATTCTTTCATTCGCGTCCTCACAAATGGAAAGGTGACGGAAGACAACGTAGGGCCCCACGGCGATCTGTTACTCGAGTTTCCCTATGTGGGACCACCTCACCAAAGCCGCGTGACGAAAGCGCTCCATGAGACGACCGCAATGCAAAATCAAACATGAAGCCAGATGATGAGGAGACAACAAACATGAAAGATCAGAATTACGCAGCGATGAGCGAGCATGCCCACGTAGATGGGGTTTATCCCTTCCCGGCTGTGATGCAGACGCGGACGATCGAAACCAACGGTACATCCATCCATGTGCGGGTCGGCGGTCATGGTCCGGCGGTCGTCATGCTGCACGGCTTCGGCACAACGGGCGACATGTGGGGTCATCTGGCGAGCGCACTCATCGAAGACCACATGATTGTCGCGCCCGACCTGCGTGGGTTGGGCCTCTCGTCGAAGCCTGATGGCGGCTACGACAAGAAGAATCAGGCGGCGGACGTGGTGGGCGTCCTGGACGCCCTGGGTGTGCGTACGGCCGAATTGGTGACGCACGACATCGGCATCATGGTCGGCTTCGCAGTTGCCGCCACCCACCCCGAGCGCGTGAGCCGATGGGTGGCGATCGATGCGCCGCTGCCCGGCGTCGGACCCTGGGATCAGATCACACAGGATCCGGCCATGTGGCACTTTGGCTTCGGTGGTCAGGACATGGAGCGCCTGGTCGCCGGCCGCGAGCGCATCTATCTCGACCGCTTCTGGAACGAACTTTCCCGGGACCCGAAGCGGTTTGATGAAGCGAAGCGCCAGCATTATGCGGCGCTCTATGCGCAACCCGGCGCAATGCGAGCGGGCTTTGCCCAGTTCCTGGCGTTCAGCCAGGATGCGGCCGACAACAGGACGTTCCTTGCGCAGGGCAAGCTTCAGATGCCGGTCTTGGCCTTGGGTGGCGAAGCTACATTCGGCCCTATGATCGGCGCGGTGATGCGGTGTGTCGCCGATAACGTCGAAGATGTGATCATCCCGGATTGCGGGCACTGGATCACGGAAGAACAGCCGGCAGCGACGACAAAACTGGTCGTCGACTTCCTGCATCGCCGTTCGTGAGTTAGCTAGCGTTACGCCGTGAAACCAGATGATGAGGAGACAACAGCCATGAAAGATCAGAATTACGCAGCAACAAAGACTACTGAGATACGTCTGGCCCGGCGCTCGCCCGAGTATTGGCGAGTCACGTTTGACCACCCGCCGCTCAACATCTTCGGTCCGGAGATGCTTCCGCAAGTGAACGAGATCATCACGGCAATCGAAACTGACGAGCAGGTTAAGGTGGTGGTCTTTGACAGTGCCGTTGAAGGTTTCTTTCTGATTCATTTGGATTTTCTTGCAAAACTTGACGATTTGGCGCATCTCCCTCCTGGACCCACAGGCTTGCATCCATGGCCCGAGATGCTGGTGCGTCTGAGTCGTTCACCTGTCGTATCGATAGCGTTGATTCGCGGGCGGGCGACTGGTATGGGAAGTGAGCTTGCCCTTGCCTGCGACATGCGTTTTGCCAGTCGCGAAAAAGCCATCTTGTCGCAGTTTGAAGTTGGCGCCGGTCTGGTGCCTGGCGGTGGCCCCATGGCGCGACTGTCGCGCCTCATGGGAAGAGGACGCGCCCTGGAAGTGATTTTAAGCGCAGACGACATCCCAGGCGACCTGGCCGAGCGCTACGGCTATGTGAATCGGTCGTTGCCGGATGCTGACCTTGACGGATTTGTCGATGCGCTTGCCACCCGAATCGCCTCCTTCGACAAACAGACAATCATGGATACCAAGCGCCTAGTCAACGTTGCTAGTTTGCCGCCTGATATCGAAATCGAATCCGGGTGGAATGCTTGCGTTGCTTCGATGGCACGACCGGCCACGCAGCAGAGAATCAAAACGCTGATCGAGCGAGGCTTTTGCAAACCCGGCGATGCAGAAAATCGCTTGGGAGATTTCGTGGGACGCTGAACAGCACTAAGGGCTCGCAGAATGTGGACGATCAAACCGAAGCCCTGGAGCGAGATCAATGAATACGGATTCGAAAGACAAAATCTTAAGCGGGGATGGCTCTCGTCTTGCCACTGCCGAGCAGCGGTTAAGACAACTTGGCATCAAGCTTCCAGCGCCGCCTGAGCCATTCGGCATCTACGCGGAAGCGGTGCAGACGGGCAACCTGCTCTTTCTCACCGGAATGCTTCCCACTGTAGGCCGCGAAGCGAAATTCATCGGGCGCATCGGCGCGGAACTCGACGTCGCAAACGGGACGCAAGGCCGCTTACCTGGCAGCGCTCAACGCCCTCGCTGTCGCGCGGCAGCATTTGGGATCGCTCGACAAAGTTACGCGGATCGTCCGGCTCGGCGTGTTGGTGGCCACTTCGGGAGATGTCCGCGATCAGCCGAAAATCGCTGACGGCGCTTCAGAGTTGCTGCAGGACGTTTTCGGAAAAGACAAAAACCCTAGCCGGCTGGTGTACGGCGTAGCCAGCCTTCCGCTCGGCGTGCCGGTCGAGCTGGAGTTGATTTTTGAGGTATCCGCGTAATGCCGCCTCGCTGGAATGAGAACCGGCTCACAGCGAAACTCGGGATCGACTATCGCCGTGAAAAGCAAATTCTTAAATAAGGAGAAAAGGAGAATGGAAACGTCAAATATCACCGGCAAAGTTGTAGTAATCACAGGAGCCAGCAGCGGCATTGGGGAAAGCACCGCGAAACTTCTCGCAAAACAAGGAGCAAAAATTGTACTAGGAGCGCGGCGTTCGAACCGGATCGACGCAGTGGTTCAAGAGATCTCGACCGCCGGCGGCAAGGCCATCGGATTTGCCACCGATGTGACGAAGCGCGCAGAAGTGGAAGCGCTCATCCAACGGGCCGTCGACGGTTTCGGCCGCGTCGATGTGCTCATCAACAACGCCGGTATCATGCCCATCGCACCGATCGAGGCCCTCAAGGTAGATGAATGGGACCGGCAGATTGACGTCAATATCAAAGGACTTCTATATGGGGTCGCCGCTGCCCTGCCCCACATGCAGAAGCAGAAGAGCGGCCACATCATCAACATGGCTTCGGTTTTCGGGATCAAAATGTTCGCCCCCGGTGGGACGGTCTACTGCGCCACCAAGGCGGCTGTACGCGCGTTGACTGAAGGGCTGCGGATGGAACTGCACTCCCAAAATATCCGCTGCACGATGATCTCACCTGGCGCGATTGCCACAGAACTGTCGGAGAGCAGTTCGGACGAAGCGACCAGAAAGAATTTGCGCGAGTTCATGAAAATGGCCATCCCGGCCAGCGCGATCGCGAGAGCGATCGCTTACGCAATCGAGCAGCCGGTCGAGGTGGAAGTCGATGAGATGGTCATCCGCCCAACCGTACAGGATTTCTAGCGCGGAGGTAAACGCGAAAGCATTGACCGGTTCGAGGTGGTCAAGGAGGCAAGACTCTATGAGCAAAAGACTCGCACTACTGGCAATTCGCCTGTTCGTGTCCGTGAATCTTCTGTATGCCGCCATCTTTCTCAAGTTTGCAGGGGTGCCAGCTTCGGTGGCCCTGTTCTCGCAGATGTCGCAAGCGGTCCATGGGTTGGTATCTCAGCCGGTATTCCGGCTAGGGTCAGGGGTGTTCGAGACGCTGGTGGCGGTTCTGCTCCTGATCCCGAAGACAGCCAGATTGGGAGCGGGATTGATTGTTGTATGGATGACTGCTGTAATTCTCTCTCACATTTTCGTGTTGGGGTATGGCTGGTTCTTTTTCGATGCTCTCATGGTGATGATGCTGGCTGTCATTTATCTCTTGCTGACAACGCAGGCACTCCCATTGGGGCGAACCCGAAAGTGTGAGGACGACGGCTGCCTTACAAACGCACCAACAATAGTCCGGGCGAATAGTTGGGAATCGGAGCCACAAGATCCTGAATGGGAAAAGTATCGACCCAATTGGAGAGAGATCCAACCTCTCTGATGGAGCGGAACAAGAACCCGAACGATCATTAACCACAGACAGGAAAAAACCACACCCAAGGTTGCCACGCTAAGGTAGAACTGCAGCAGAAATCCGCCGCACTAAACTTTGGAAGCGAGGATCTTTTCTCAAATCCTCGAAGCCCGGGACATTTTCGATATAGACAGTCAGTGTCCTCACGTCATGGCCACTTTCTAGCCAACGAAGGGCTTGCTCCGTCCGATGAAGGCGCACGGCTAACAATGCCATGTCAACTGGGTCGGTCTCGGGCTGTTGCGCCGCGGAGTTGTATCGCTTCAGCCAATAGCCGCGGGCACCCTTTCCGGAAAGAGCCTTCCTGTATAGGCGGCTAGTCGTGAAGCGTCAGCCGGTCCTCGCCCGGATGATCGCACCTCGTTCTCTTTCTACAATGGCGCGCTCGAACTGAGGCGGCCGACTAGAGGGCCGCCTCAGTTTCAGTTTGGAGTTCGCCTAAAACGTGATGCTCGCGTGCAGCTGGATTAGCCGCGGCGAAGCATCGGCCCCCAGGAACGAGCCGAAGATACTGGTTGGCGAACTTACTGGGTTGATCACGCTGCCGAACGTGGGGGAAGCGATGTCCGCATCCGGCTGGTCGAAGTGCGGGTGATTGAGGATATTGAAGAACTGCGCCCCAACACCTAACAACGCCCCCTCCCAGTGCGGGACCCTGAAGTTCTTTGTTATCGACAGGTCGGTATTGAAGTAGCTCGGCCCGGTGAACTGGTTGCGGCGCTGATTGCCGAAGCCGTTAACAGCGGGACTGAAATTCGAGGCCAGCAAGCACGGTGTATCCGGATTGGCTGCGCTCGAAGTACATGTTTGACCTCCAGCTCCTGAGAAGTTCGCGGGGACGGAGACCGACGTAATGTTGGTAAAGCCGTAGTTGAAGCCTTGCAAAATGCCG
The DNA here is from genome assembly GCA_963706335.1 of Terriglobia bacterium. Lineage (GTDB taxonomy): Bacteria > Acidobacteriota > Terriglobia > Terriglobales > Acidobacteriaceae > JAIQFF01. Next base: position 18,406 of record CAVPME010000016.1, on the reverse strand, counting down.
AACGCGTTGGAATCCACAACCGTAAACGGCAATCCAGAGCGCGCGAAGGCGGTGCCTGAAAGTACCCATCCCCCAAGTAACGCGCTCGGTCCAAATTTGTGCGGCACGTTATAAACGTAGTTCAAGCTGAAGTAGTGCCGCGTATCGTAGTCGGAGTTGCCATAGTTTGACCGCAGGTTGAAGGGATCGAATGCGTTGAGAGGACTGAAGTTTGTATTCTGGCCGAATTGCAGGATACCGCCATTAGAGATCTCGTCAAGTGCATGGCTCCAGGTGTAGTTTGCCTGCACAGTTAAGCTCGTGGTTCGGCGAGTAAAAGAAGCCGTCAGCCCGTTGTAATTGGATACCCCTTCGGAGCCGATTTCGGTAACCGTCGAGAAGCGTTGATCGGTCGCTGTCGTAGGCAGGTCACCAAAGCGCCCTGAGGTAGTACCCAACATCCCTTGACAAGTGATATCGCAAAACGCATTCAGGCCAGGATTCTGCACTACCTCGTGAATTCCGTGATTTCCCACGTAATTCAGCGAAAATGACATCTTCTGACCCAGCCCCTGTTGCAGTTCCAGATTCCACTCCTGGTAGCGCGGATTTTGGATTCGGTTCGCTACCGTGTTTATCGTAGGCGGAGTAAATCCTGGTACGGTACTTTGAATGCTCGCTAGTGTTCCGCCGTTCGCGAACGCAGCCTGGAATGCGGCGTTGCTTTGGGCAGCCAGTTGCCCCTGATTTCCAGCAACCGCAGGAGAGAGAGCACCTCCGGGAATATTGAATCCAGCCTGCAGCGGCGCATTGCCCAGTAACTGGTCGGCGACAGTGCCGGGGAAAGAATCCGCAAACAACCCAAAGCCGCCCCGAATGACCGTATTCGTGCGGCCAAACGGCGTCCAGGTGAAGCCGAAGCGCGGCAGCCATTCGACCGCAGTGTAATTCGGTAGTGCTTGGTTCTGCCCATCGACAATCGCCTGGTTGTAGGGTTGGTTCACGTCGTGCGGGACGGTGAGAAAATCTCCGCTCAGCCGGGCAAAGCAATCGGTCTGGCACACCGGATTGGAGAAGTGCTCCCCTCGCAGGGAGAAGGTCAACTTTAGGTTAGGTTTCACGCTCCACTCGTCTTGCCCGTAGAAGCCCAGGGCGTAGAGCGCAATTGGCTGACTGGGCTGTGAGGGGAAACTCTGGAAATAGGTCCCTCCAATCCCATCAAAAAAGTTGGCCAGCGTTGTATTTTCGCTGGCGCCGACGGACCCAATTCCAGGATCGAAATCGGTAATGTCATTGCGTCGGAAAGTCAATCCTAACTTTAGTGAGTGATTTCCCTTCGTGATCGAGAAATCATCGCCGAATTGGTACTGAGTGACGTTTCGCCCCTGAGGCACGGCGTTAAGTTCTCGCCCGAGAGAGGTGAACGCCCCGCCGGCGAAGGCCAAGCGAAATGGCTGAGCCTGCAAAGCCGCTTGGAGATCGGGCACATTGAAAGTAGCCGAATACCACTGGCCAGATGCGATGAACTGATTTACGGCATTCGCGCCAAGGGTATGGGTTTCCTCTAACTGTCCTTCATATTGTGGCTGCGTGCTGCCCAGGTTGAAAAGCGGTGAGACTGCGTCGGTGAGTGTTGCCTGGGAGCCGTGGTCGGTGCGAAAGTGCGCGAAAAGCCGGTCGTTGTTTCCGATATTCTGATCGATGCGCGCCGTGACCAGGTATTCCGTGCTCAGCTGGCCTACGGTAGACGTAAACGCCAGTGCGCAGGGCTGGGTAATACCGAGTCCGCTAGCGGTATCGGTAAACCCGCTGCACCCCAGGTTGTTCGACAGTGGAGTCGCTCGGCTGGCGCCGGGCGCATTGTTGTAAAGACCAAACAGTGAGTTGTAGAACGGTACCGATCCCGGGCTGACGGTGCCCAAGTTGGCGATGGTGGCGGCCTCGAATTGCGGGCTTGGGACTCGCACATTGGTGCTGGTAGGCAACACGAAGCGCAGCCCCTCGGTATCTATGAAGAAGAACGTTTTGCCTTTCTTGATCGGTCCACCAAACGAAGCCGCCCACTGATTGGCATTGTCGAATGGTCGGGGGGCCCCACTCTGGTTGTTGAAGAAGCTATTTGCGTTGAGAGTGCTTCCATTCCACCAATAGAGCGCATTCCCGTGAAAGCTATTAGAACCCGACTTGGTCACATAGTTCACGTTGGCTCCAGCCAATGTCCCGTACTGCCCCGAATAGCCGTTGGTCACGACCGTAGCCTCGCGGACATCGTTGTTGCCCAGTAGCAGATTCGTCGCACCAGAATTGTTTAAATTGAGGAACGGATCATTTTCATTTTGTCCGTTGAGAGTAAATAGGTTCGAAGTGGCCGGAAGTCCGTAAGCGGAAAAATTACCATTGCCACCTTGCGTGTTCTGGACTACACCCGGAGCCGTCTGCGCGATATAGCTCAGGTCGTTGCCGGGGTTGGGCACTTGGGAGATCTGCGCTTGGCTAAAACTGGTTGAAACGTCGGCATTGTCAGTCTGCAGCAACTGGGCGTCCGAGGTTACCTCTACCGTAGATGTTGCCTCGCCGAGTTCCAGGGCTATGTTGACTGTCGCAGCTTGACCGATAGTCACCACGGCCGTTGCATTGGCGTTATGAAAGCCGGCGGCAGTGACGGAAACGGTGTAGCTTCCTGGTGGCAACAGCGAGAACCGATACGCGCCCCGAGAGTTTGTGGATTGTGCCTGCACGCGTCCATTTTCCTGGTTTTTCAGGATCACGCTGGCATTAGCCAAAACAGCTCCAGAAGGATCAGTAACGACACCTACAACATCTCCGGAAGTGATGGATTGAGCCATCAGTTGCGTTGTGGGCACTAGAATTAATATGAGGGACAAGACAATAAGCGACACTCCTAATGAGAACGAATAAAAAGCTGGCCATCTTTGCGGATCGCCGCTCTTTGTCAGACAGGGCGATACTCGACTGATCTTCACAGTGATTCTCCTCGTCAACCAGATGAAATAACCCATCTACTGGAGCACGAGCATTGCCATTGAAAAATGTGATGAACGTGGCTGGGAAAGGTACGAGCTTGGCTCCAGCGACCATGACGGTCAGCAATACAAACTTTGGAAGCAAGTCATGGTTCAAAACTATGAAACGTGAAATCGTTGAATGGCAATGGCGAGAACTATTTTGAGCCAGAATGAGGCAGACTGAGCCACCCGGACGGCGACGAAATTGAGAGGAAACCTTAGACTACCAAATGTCTTTCAACAGTTTTCGAAGTGACGCTCGATTGGCTTTTCGAAGTGGCAGGCACAACCCATCGTCCAACTTCACGAACATGTTACCGTTCGGTGGTAAATGGAACTCCTCGACGTGGTCGAGATTCACGATCGCATTGCGATGCACGCGGAGAAAACGATTTGGATCGAGCAGCGCCTGGAGATTTTTCATGCTTTGCCGAATCAAATGGGACGTCTTCCCCACATGCAACCGGATGTAATTCCCGGATGACTGCATCCACCGGATATCATCGACTCTTACGAGCACAATCTTTTCATTCGCTTCGACTGCCAGTCGCTGCAAGAAGCGCCGCGCCAGTTGTGGTTGCTCCTCGTCACTCGACATCGCCTCGGGCTCGAGTTCCATCCGAGCACCGGCAATTCGCGATTTTGCCAGATCCAGCGCGGCTTCGAAGCGCTCTGCATCAAATGGCTTTACAAGAAAGTCGATAGCGGAAGAAACAAATGCGGAGACTGCCGACGGATCGTAGGCAGTGATGATGGTTGCCGGCACTCGCTTGATTCCTAGAGCCTCCCAGCTCGGGGCTCGTCGAATCGCTGGAGTATGTACGTCCAATATTACGATGTTTGGAACGCTCTCCTGAATTGAGGACACCAGCCTGGAGTCGTCCACGCAAGTCGCGCTCATGCCTGGTTCACACTCGAGCATCGAGCAAATGAGCCTGCGACTCACAGGGTCGGGTTCTGATACCAAAACTCGGATCGGCAGCGCGTGAGTCGATGCTCTCGGCTCACTTTCACGTATTTCGAAAAAAGAGCTCAATGGACGTTTTCAAACCATGGCGACGAATAAAGTAACATCACATTTGTACTTGGACAGCCGGCGCGATCATCGCGGTGACATCCAATCAGTCATACCAATTCAAAAAGAAGATCACGCCATCCTCTTCACTGTATTTGATGCGGATTCTGTGTGAATAGACACAGGCAAAAGGGGGTGCGCCCCAAGTAGTTTGTAATGAAATGTAATGCACTCGGGGCCGGAATGAGGTCGACGATTGGGATGTTTGGAACGTGGAGCGGTCTGGCCTTGGATGATTCCCCTGTGGTGTTGCGCGACGTAGGCAGCCGGGAAATTTACGCCCTCGATTTGCAGCTTCCGTGATCCATGCCGGAGTGTACGGGTTAGTACGCCCAAAATAGCATTCATGCGATTGGCGAAAGCATCCCAAAACTCAAATTGAACTTCGCAAAGAATATCTGCGTAAATGATGTAGGTGCTAAGCCCATGGTTCGCCTACTCCCCATCGTCGCCCTCGCCTACTATTTGGTTCCACAACCCAGAGCAGACGATCCTCTAGCTGCGGAGTACATCATGGCCCGAGTAGCCACCAACCAGGACAGCAGTGAAAAGCTGCGCAACCAATACATCTATCAACAACACATACAGATAGTCGCCAGGAAGACGAGCGGCAAAGTCCTTCGCGAAGAAACTGCCGACTACCACATCGTTCCCAAGCCCGACCACACCGAAAGGACACTGCAGCAGCTCACCGGCCGCTACTGGCACAAGGGCAAGTACGAAGCTTTCAGCGGAGAGCCCGCGCCCGGGCCTGACAGCACTGACGCAGAACTCATTCACGACCTCCGAGGAGACCTCACTACCGAAGACTCCAAAGATGGAATGGCCCGCGACCTATTCCCTCTTACCACCGACGAGCAGGGCCAGTACAAATTTCGCGTGATAGGCAAGGAAGCCTTCGAAGGCCGGCTGTCCTACCACATTGCCTTCACTCCGAAGGATGAAGATGACACGGATTGGGCGGGAGAGGCCTACATCGACGCCCAGGAGTTTCAGCCGATTTACGTATTCAGTAAGCTGTCACGTCGTCTGCCCTTCGGCGTCCGGACATTCTTGGGCACTGACCTCCCCGGCATCGGCTTCGCCGTCCACTACCGCCGTCAGGACGATGGTGTCTGGTTTCCGGTCAGCCTTGGTAGTGAATTTCGCATCCGTGCTCTCTTCTTTTTCAATCGCACCATGACCATATCGCTAGAAAACAAGGCCTTCGAGCACACCCACGTGCAAACCAAAATCGTAGGAGCCGAGCAATAACGTGGACGTGGAGCGGGTACTCCTGTCCTCTTTGTTTTCGAAGTTTGGCCCCGAGAAGTCACGAACTGCCCCCTGCAGTTGAAGCCGGCGGATTTGCGAGGAAAAAGAAAAGTGCTGAGAGCCCGGTGGTGTGAGCGAAAGAGCGGTATCGTGAACACGTGTATTTCCACCGGGGGAACTGAAAATCGCTGAGAGCGTGCGCGATACCGCCGATGAACTTCGCTGAATATCGACCCTCCCGTGGGACACAGGTGTCTTCGACACAAAAAGAGTCGATTAAGGACTAAGATCCGCGACCCGCGCTTTCGGGATCGTAAGAGACTCAGTGTTTCGCCAGCTTCCCGCATCATAGTATTTGGGTGTACAGTCTTGCCGGAGAATAGTGTCGATGCGATTGCTGCTGGTAGAAGATGACGTATCCATTCAGCAGTTCCTGAAGCGGGCGCTGTCTGAGGCCGGATATCAAGTGGATACGGCCAGTGACGCGAAAGCAGCGGAAGGCCATGGCCCTGGAAGGCATTCACGATGCCTTCATCATCGATCTCGGCCTTCCAGACCTGGATGGATTGGACCTGATTGCCCGTTGCCGCGCCCAAGGCAATTCGGCCCCGGTTTTGATCCTCTCTGCCCGGCGTTCGGTGGACGAGCGAGTCCGGGGATTGGAGCAGGGCGGAGACGACTACCTCACGAAGCCATTCGCTCTCCCGGAACTGCTGGCAAGACTGAGAAACCTTCTACGCCGGTCCGCAGTACCTCCTAACAACTGAATCGGTGCGTCTGCAAGCCGCCGACTTGCAACTTGACCTGGTACGTCGCGAGGCACGACGGGGCGATCACTTGCTGCAATTGACCCCGCAGGAGTTTTCCCTGCTGGAATATCTTTGCCGCAATGAAGGTCGCGTAGTAACTCGGACCATGATTCTGGACCACGTCTGGCGGATGCGGATTGATCCCGCAACCAACGTGGTGGATGTCCATATTTATCGTCTGCGCAGCAAAGTGGACCATGACGCCCTGAGGCCGCTGATCCACACGATTCGTGGTGTCGGCTATGTTCTCAAGAATGCCTAAGAATTTACGGACTACCGCCGCCTGGCGGATTTCGATTTGGACAACCCTGGCGTTCGCGCTTCGGAACGGCCGTCGCTTTCTCCATAGTTTATTTCCTTGTCGCTCAGGGCATCCGAGAGCGGAGTGACACCTGGCTCAGCGGCGAAGCCGAGGTTCTAGCTCAAGTCTCGGCTGATACTCCCAGAGATCACCTGTACAAGCGGATCGTTGGAGAGGTGGCCGAGCTTGCCACCCAGGAAGTGCCGGATGAGCGCAATGCCCTCGGAGAGAGGCTGAATTCCGTCTTCTTTTTGGCAACAGATCCCAACAACAGTGAAGGCGCGATTGTGGGTAGGCCCAGGCTCCAAAGATGCTTTTGTCACAGAGATTCAACGGGCGAAGCTTGTTCCGGGCGTTCCGCAGTCCATAACGGTCGAAGGGCTACGGCAAACGTTTCGAGTGGTGGTCAAGGTCCAAGACGGAAGAACTATTTATCTGGGGCTCTCGGATCGCGGTGCCAAATATCTTCTGCACAGATTGGCTCGTCGTTTACTTATCGTTTGGGGCGGCATGTTCCTGCTCGGTTTCGCCATCTCCTACTGGAGTGCCCGTCGAACACTGCTCCGCGTCGAACGCATCACGGAAGCAGTCGCCCGAATTGGCACCGAGGATTTAGATGAACGATTGCCTGAACCTGTTAATTCGGATGAGATCTCCCGATTGGCAAGACCTTTAATCATATGTTGGACCGGCTTCAGTCCTCGGTGAATCAGCTTCGTACCGTAACCGGCGCTGTCGCGCACGACCTGAAGAGCCCGGTAACCTTGATTCGCGGAACGCTCGAATCCGCGTTATGCGATGAAGGGAACGAGAGGTGGCGTGACTCGGTTGGCGAAGCGATCGAAGAACTGGACAGGCTCTTGCAGTTGTTGAATACCACGCTGGACCTCGCGGAAGCGGAGGCCGGTGCGCTTCACATGAATCGCGGCCCAGTCAATTTTTCCGATGTCGTGAGACAACTGGTTGATATCTACCAGCCCGCCATGGCGGAGCGCCATCACGAGGTGACCAGTTGACCTCGAAGGGCACTGTGATCGTCGATGCTGACCTACCCCTTCTAAATCGTGTGGTAAGCAATCTGCTTGAAAACGAATTAACCCACTTGCCACGAGGGATGCCGAGTGAGCATTCGACTTCATTCGCATCAAGGCTCAGCAGAACTGGTGATCGAAGACGATGGCCCGGGATTCCCGCCTGATATCGGCAGCCGGGCTTTCGAGCGCTTCGTAAAGGGGAAGCATTCTCCCGGACACGGTCTCGGACTTGCCTTTGTGGATGCAGTTATCCAGGCGCACGGCGGTGCGGCTCAGGATCTCGGATCGTGACGGGTGGCGGCGCCGTTATAACTTTGTCGGTGCCCGTCAACGTGCTGCAAGCAACGTAGACCAGATCTCCCGAATCAGTCTCGACGAGGTTCGAATTGATAACATCTCGACTGACGATCATCGCGTTTTTCTTGACGCTTCGCGTTTGCGGGAGCAGTTGCGCAAACCCCGACGTCAGATTCGATTCTCACCACGAACCCTGCATTTCAGAAAAACTGTGCGAAGTGTCACGGCAAAACCGCCGAGGGTCGTCACTTCGGCGGACCATCCCTGATCTCTGACAAAACATTCAGCGCCTCTACCGAAGATCTGCGCAACATCATCGCAAACGGCCAGGGCCACATGCCCAAATATGCCGGCAAACTAACTTCGGAAGAAATCGATACCCTGGTTCGGCAAATCAAAGCTCCCAAAAAGAAATGACTGCTTTAATATTCGGTGCCCTTTCCGGCCCGTATTCAGAGTGCCGCTTCATTTATCTTTCGTATTAAGAGCGGATCCCGAAGGCGGACCAGGCGTCATAGCGTCCGTGACGAGTCTCCGTTTCACCGACTCGGAGATTTCGTTGGCGTGGGCAAGGAGTTGGCTGACTTGCCAAAGTTGAGTGTCGTTCAGCTTCGTCTTGAAGGCGGGCATTCCAGTCAACCGAATACCGTTCGCGGCCTTCCAATAGCTCTCCGCAACTGGATCATCGGTCACACCATGTCCGTGAAACAGTTGCGGCGGCTCGGGATACATGGTTGTCGCATAGTCGGTCGGGGACTGGCCAGGCAGTCCGTGACATGAGGCGCACTGCTGCTTGTAGACCTCGGCGCCGGCGAGGTAGGCCGTTTCGTCAGCTGCCACCGGAGGCTGGCCCGCTTGCTGCTTCGCAATATGGGCTTTCAGGGCCATGTTCGCCAGTTTCTTCTCAAAAGGCATCGGAGGATCGGACGTGCCAGCTGGTGCCATGCCGGCGGCAAAGTAGAAGTACACTCCTCCCGTCACAACTAACATAGTCAACAAAATTCCATCACCAGACCTTTGATCATTTTTCGTTTTCTCTCCGCGCTCAGAAATTGAAGCGATAGCCAAGGATCATTTTGGCGATCAGGTGGTCGGTGGAACCGGTGAAACCGACGCCCAGGCCGAAATTCAGCTCCCACTGTGGCGCGATATTCAAATCGATTGCGGGAAAAAGTCTGGTGTTGCTGCTGGGAGAGCGGATCGAATCCTGTTACCGGGCCCACCGAGCCGTAGTATTCGAGACCGGCGGCGACTTTGCGGGTCAAGTCGTAGCTGAATTTCGCGTTGGGCGAAAATACGACGCCCTGGTGCACATTTTCACCGTGGAAAGACCGGTCCAGCGTTGGGTTCAGGGACCAATACCAACGCCCCACTTTCTGGTCCACGATTGGGCGGATTTCCCAAGTCCATGTATCCGGGGAATACTGTCGCCTTTGATAACCGAGTTCGTTCGAGATACTGACTCCGACCGGCCAGTGCCATTTCTTCGGAACGGCGACCCGCGGCCGAATATGATCGCCCACCCACTGCCAGCCCTGGCCCTCGGTTATCGAAGTGAAGATGTAAAAACCGCATTCGAACCAGTCGTTAAATCCGTGGGTAATTTCGACGGTCTCATGCTGGGCGTGATTCGTTGGGTACACGCCATCGACGGTTTCCTTGGAGCCGTCAATCGTGAAGTTGCTGTGTAGTTCGACCATTGTGTGCCCGGGGTCGACCAACTCATACCCGTACACCTGAATTTCGTAGTTATCCTGAGCCCGCGTGTAGACCGCAGACAAGACCATTGTCAGCATCGCAAGCGCGAGAAGATCCCTCACGTGCAAGGCGTTCCCTGAAAATGCTGCTCAATGGAAGCCCCCGTTCTTCCCAGACGAGATCTTGCAGGCTCCGTTACAGGGGGCAGAGGGTTGAACACAGAGAGGTAGGTTCGTCCAAGGTTGTAGCCATGTGAAGAAACTGACGATGAACTTCTTAAATTCTACATCGTCTCGCAGCAAAGAGTGCCGCAAGTGAATGAATTCGAAGTGTCCGCGAAATGACAAGTTGTTCATGTTGCCTCACAATCGCGAGACAACTTGCATCAACTTATATAGTGCTTGGAGCAGCCGCTGCCTTCTCCATCGCCGCGATCTCGCGGTGGGCACGGTGAAATTGGGCAATCGATAGCCTTGGCCGCGCCTTCTGAGAGCCTTCGACTCCTTCAGCCGTGTAGACGTGTGGATGACGATGCCTCTTGCAGAACACATTGCGACCGATGGTCTCTACTCCCAACACGTGAACCCTCAATGGGTGAGGTTGCTCAGAGTACTCGACCTCTCCGTCAGCTACGAACGCTGCGAGGGAGCCGAACTATTCACAACGGACGGCCGACTCATTCTCGATTTTCTTTCCGGGTATTGCGTTCACAATGTCGGCCACAACCATCCCGACGTATTGGCGGCCGTCATCGATGAGCTGCAAAAGCGCGGCGCCGTTATGCTGCAGAGCCACGTTCCAGAACTGGCAGGCGAACTGGCTCAGCGTCTTTGCAAGCGTGCCGGAGGCCGACTGTCCAAAGTATTTTTTGCCAGCTCGGGCAGCGAAGGCATTGAGGCTGCCATAAAGTTTTCCCGTCGCACACACTGGCCGAACCGGTTTGCTCCATGCCGACCGGGCCTTTCACGGTCTGACCTGTGGCGCGCTTTCGCTGATGAACGGAAAGTACTGGCGCGATGGATTTGGCCCACTCCTTCCGCAGACAGACGCGGTGCCCTTCGGAGATGTCGAAGCACTCGAACAGAAACTCGCGACTCGGCGTTACGCAGCATTCTTCGTCGAGCCCGTGCAATCTGAAGGTGGCATACGGATTCCTGATGATGATTACCTATCGGCTGTGCAGGCGCTGTGTAGGCATTACGGATCTCTCTTTGTTCTTGATGAAGTGCAGACCGGGATGTATCGCACTGGTCCATTTCTTGCGGCGCATCACTATGGCCTCGATCCCGATATTGTCGTCCTGGCTAAGGCTTTGAGTGGTGGCCTGATTCCGGTCAGCGCAACCTTGATGTCGGATGCCGTTTACAGCTCGGTTTATAGCTCAATGAAACGGGCTATCGTCCACGCATCAACGTTCAGCGAAAACAGCCTTGCCATGCGCGCCGGCCTGGCCACACTGGAGGTGCTGGAGCGCGAACAACTGGGAAAGCGCGCCACAAGTATGGGAATTGAGTTGCGAAGCCGCTTGAGTGACGAACTCTCCTCAGTTCGAAATGGTGAAGGCTGTGCGGGGCATAGGTCTGTTAATAGGAATTGAATTCGACGCGCCTGCTCGCTTGAGCCTTCGAGTTCCTTTCGAAGCATTTTCGAAGATTCATCCCGCGATGTTCGGCCAGATTCTGGTCATGCGATTATTCCGCGACCACGGAATACTTACCCAGATTTGTGGAAACGATTTCATGGTCTTGAAAGTTGCTCCTCCGCTTATGATCTCCGAAGCGCAGGTGAGATCAATTCGTTTCCGCGATTCGAGAAGTTGTCGAACTCGCCCATTCTTCCTCAAGTTTTTGGTCCGAAGCGCTCGGATTGGCGCGGAGAGCGGCAAACCTTTAGCAAGGGATCAACGCGCAATGAATGTTCTCGTTCCGAGCCCGACGATCAGGAGCCTACTAACATAGTCATGCAAATCCTAAGCGCTGCAAGCGCCTTCCCCAAGTATTACTACTCCCAAGATGTACTGTGTCGCGCCCTCGAGAAATATTGGGGAGACAAACTCGAACACCCAGCGCTAATGCGGCGACTGCAGCGCCATACCGGCGTCGAAGGTCGATATCTCTCTTTGCCTCTGCACGCATACTACCAAACTGGCAACCTGGGGAGAAACCAATAATCTCTGGATTCAAACCGCTATTGAGTTAGGCAAACAGGCTGTCTGCCGCGCTCTTATCCAGGCCGGTATTTCGGCGCGAGATCTGGGAGCTATCTTTTTCACGTCGGTAACCGGTATCTCGAGTCCATCGATCGATGCACTCTTGATCAATCGCATCGGCCTGTCGCCGAATATCCGCCTGGCGGCGATGGGGCCTGGGTTCTGCTCCGAACTGGTGTTGCTGCAATGGTAAGGTCTCCCCATCGGTGGGACACTGACGTTTTCATAATCGGCGGAGGACCAGCTGGACTGGCAGCGGCGATCGCCGCTCGCCAACGTGGATTCGAGGTAGTAGTCGCCGACAGCGCGATTCCTCCCATTGACAAGCCTTGCGGTGAAGGGCTCATGCCGGACGGAATATCCGCGCTGGCTGATCTTGGGTATCGAGATTCCAGGGGAATATTCCTACCCCTTTCGGGGCATCCGTTTCATCAGTTCGGGCGTGAAAGTAGACGCCAGTTTTCCGACCGGGCAAGGACTCGGCATACGTAGAACCAGGCTGCACAGCCTAATGATCGATCGAGCCGCTGTCGGTCGGAGTCAATCTGCTTTGGCAGACCGTGGTCACCGGCTTGCATCCCGACGGTGTATGGCTCGGGGTCGAACCTGGTGCGTTCGCGATGGATTGTCGGTGCGGACGGCACTCATTCCCGGGTACGGAAGTGGGCGGGTCTCGACGAAAACACTGGCCACCAGCAGCGTTTCGCTTTCCGTCGCCACTATCGTGTCACCCCGTGGACGAGTTGTATGGAGCTGTATTGGGGAAACAACTGCCAGCTGTACGTCACCCCGGTTGCGGCCAACGAAATCTGCGTCGCTGCCATATCCCGAGACCCCGGTTTGCGCCTTGACGGGGCGCTCGCGAGATTTCCTGTCGTTGCTGAGTCGCCTCGAAGGTTTGGAGCGGACCTCAGCCGAGAGGGGCGCGATCTCGGCAACGCGAAGATTGCGGCAGCGTTTATCGGGGTCGAACCGCTCTTATTGGCGATGCTTCCGGCAGCGTCGACGCGATCACCGGTGAAGGGCTCTGCCTCGCATTTCGCCAGGCCATCCTTCTGCTCTGAGAGCTTCGCCGCCGAGAAGCCTGGAGCCCTATCAGGCCAAACACCGGAAGTTGGCAAGACGCCCCGCTGCAATGTCCTGGCTTATGCTCACTCTTGATGGCCGCGATTTGTTCCGGCAGAGAGTGATGCAGGCCTTCGCGACTCAACCGCGGACTTTCGCCAGGATGCTGGCCTTGCATGTCGGTGACTCGCGCCCTCTGGCTCTGGCGGGGATTGGACTTTCATTGGGATGGGATTTGCTGACCCTATGAAAAAGACGACCATCGCCGCAATCGTAGTCTTTTGGCTGGGCGGAGCGACTCTCGCCCAGGTCCTTCAACACGAAATCGAACTGAATTTTGTCCCAGCTAAGACCACAGTCAATTTCACACTCGGCGATATTCTCCATACGGTACACGGATCATTCAACCTGAAGCGCGGGGCCATTCGCTTCGATCCGGCAACGAACAAAATAAGGGGAGAAATCCTGGTTGAAGCCGCCAGCGGCAACAGTGGAAGTAGCGGTCGTGATAGAGAGAATGCAGAATGAAGTGCTGGAAAGTGCCCGCTATCCCGACATAACATTCCGGCCCGATCGAGTGGAGGGGCAATTTTCCGACATGGGCGCCTCGACTGTCCAGGTCCACGGGATGTTCGGCATCCATGGCGCTGAACATGAGATCACGATTCCTGTACGCGTCGAAATGTCCCCAGGCGAGTGGAGCTGCTAACTCACACTTCACCGTTCCTTATGTGAAGTGGGGAATGAAGAATCCGAGTACATTTGTGCTCCGCGTGGATCAATCCGTCGAAATCGAAATTCAGGCTTCGGGCGAGACTCCCTGAGGTCCCCTCCGTCGCCGTCAGTCGCTTGAAGCGAAGTATCTGCTGGGCTGTCTCTCCATCTGTCAACATTTTGGTCTCCTTCGATGCCCTGAGAAGGATGAGCGGACTAGGCGTACTCGAACAGAGCCATGAACCCGAAATCCATGTGCAGTTGCTGATGACAGTGGAACAGCGTAAGCCCAGGATTGTCCGCAACGAAATCAACTTCCACTTCCTGATAGCCGCCAACCATCACTACATCCTTCATCACGCCGGAAGTTGGCTGTCCGGCTACTTTCGTGAGTTCGAAGCTGTGGCGATGAAGGTGGATGGGATGGATGTCGTCACTCGCGTTGCGCATGCGCAGCCGGTACCGCCTGCCTTCCTGTTACACGAAACATAGGTTGCATGCGATCTTCTGAGAAGGCGACGTCGTTAATGGTCCAGCGTTGAAGCCTTCCTGCGCGGCATTTTGCTTGGCAAAGGTCATCTCGAAAGTTTGGTCTGGCTCCGGGATCGTCGCTGCGGAATTGCCGAAAGCCGCATAATTCCAGCGGAACGGTTTGGGAGCAATCCACTGCGGCTTGCCCTTCTGGCCTGCGTATTCGACCACGATACCCATGCCGTGATGGCGGTCGTCGTCCGCCAGATCACCCATGATCCAAACGCCGGGGTGATTCATTTCGACGATAGCCGAGACGCGCTCAGCGGTGCCCAGCCACAGCCCCGGCGTGCGCGTCGGTTTGGGAATTGGATTGCCGTCCAACGCGACGACCGTGAAGGTGTGTCCTGGCAGCGCCAGGCTGCGAATCTCCGTCGCACTCCCGTTCAAGACGTGGAACAGAACCCGCTCGCCTTGCTTCACCCGTATTGGTTCGCCGTGGCCGAGCATTCGCCCGTTGATAGTGAAGGAACCGTACCCGACCTCAAATCCATGAGGCATGCCTCTCGCGAGAGAGGCTTTCATGCGACTCTCTCCGGTATCTTTCAGGCCCTTCACCGTTGCTGCCGGCGATAGAAAATCCTGCGCCATGTCGCCACCGCGGCTATATGTAGGTTCGAATTCTTTCAACGTCAGAAATACTTCACGATCGTACTTGCCTGGATTGCTCTTCGGTTCGATGTATACAGGACCGACCAGGCCGCTGTACTGACCAGCGCTCAGGTCGGCTTTCGCACGCACGTGGGTGTGGTAAAAGCGACACCCGGACGGTTTTGGAACAAACGAAATGCGGCGGCTTCCGTGGGGAGCGAATGAAGGGAGTGCCTTCTTCTGCCGCTCCATCCACATCCGTAGAAACAAACTGGCCGTGCCAATGCAACTGCTCCGGCCTGTCGGTTTGGTTATGAATGTCTATGACCACCGGTTGGCCCTCCTTGAAGCGGAGGAGCGGCCCGGGAAACTGGCCGTTGTAGGTAGTCATCGAGATGATGCGATTTGGGGCAAGTTCGATGGGTTTAACCGCGATCGTAAGCTCATAGTCTGGCTGGCCGGCGCTCTGAGAGGCAGGCTCTTTCGGATGCACCACGGCCGCTTGGCCAAAGACCGCAGCGGAAGGGAACAAGTAACTTCCTGCCATAACACCAGTCGCTTGCAGGAAGCCTCGGCGCGAGAAGAGAGAACGCGACATGTGTCCCTCGAACAGTCAACTAAGCTGACGGTGTTATCAATGCGAGTATATAGAAAGTCATTTGCTCCTCACCGGGAGAAAAGTCGGCAAGCCGACCCCCAGCGCTTCGTGTCGCGGTCCAGAAATGGCTTCGATGAAATCGGTCAAATTAGTACCGTAAATCAGCTTCCGTCCTGCCATTCTCACGGATATTGAAGGGAGCGGGAAAACGAGGGCCGCTATGTGCATTTCGCGGTACCAATTCTGCAAAAGGATTAGCCCACGGTAAAGGTCTTGCCACGCGGGTTTCACCCAAGACGAACAATCGTATAAATAATACTAGGACCTTTTTTGGCGGCCTCATCTCTCGAGGATATTGCCAAGACTAAATTCGCGCGTTGTAATGCGTAGGGCAGCGATGCTCCCAGTGCTGATCAGAGCCAATTTTCAGGTGGCTAGTAGGTTTCGACTATTGCTCCACTCGTTACTTCCAATTAAAAGTCTCCAGCATATTGCTTGCGGACTTTGCGGCGGGCACAGAACATTGCTTCTGTGGACACGCTCCTGCATGCTGAACGCCGTACCTGTCCGACGCGTGTGGGGTACGTTGCTAGACGCTGCGAGGAAAGCGAAGGCAGGTTCACGTTTTCACTGGAAGGCCTACAAACCTATTCAATGGTAATGAGGAAAGCACGTTATGGCTTGGATCAAGACTGTTCCCATGGCCGAAGCTGATGAGGATTTGCGCCGCGCGATGGAGACCCAGAAGGCGCTCTATCCGGTGGAATACGCTACGCCCGTACATCCCGGCGGAAGGAGGCGGCGCTCAGATCGTCGAGTCGCACAGCCTTATCCCTGAAGCTCTGTACCATGCCTTTGCAACCTTCGGTGTATTGATGTCGCCCGAACTCCCGCTGACGCGGCGAGAGCACGAAATCATTACCACGATGGTCTCAGTAACCAACAGGTGCGTCTATTGAATCGAGTCCCACGCAGAGTTTCTGCGTCGCGTAACGCTGGACGAAAATCTGGTTCGAGCGCTTGAGAGCGACTACACAACAGCCTCGTTAACCGTGCCGGAGCGAGCGATGGTGGAGTATGTGGTCCAACTTACCAAAGACGCCACGAAAATCAGCCGCGCCCACCACGAACGGCTGCGCGAAGTGGGCTTCGACGACAAGGCCATCCTGCAAATCACGCTGATCGCGTCATGGTTCAATTACATCAACCGCGTTGCAGACTCGCTGGGCGTGGGTAGAGAACCGTGAGCGCGGAACTTGATCTTCAAGACAGGAATGCAATGCAAGGTATCCGGCAGGAACCCGGCCTAAGCGAATTCGATCTTGGTTATTACGGCTGGCGCGTGGTTTTGGCTGCGTGCTTTGGCGTGATGGCGGGATTCGGCTCGCTCTTCGTCTATACCTTCACCGTTTTTCTGAAACCGCTGGGCGCGGAGTTCGGTTGGAGCCGCGAGGCCGTTTCGAGCGGCTTCGCCATCGCCGCCGTGACCGTGGGTTTATGCTCCCCGCTACTGGGCCGCTGGATCGATCGTTTTGGCCCTCGCCGCATCATTCTTCCGTGCATGACGGTGTTTGGCTGCGGCATTGCGTCACTGTCACTGTTGCGCTCTGGAGTATGGCAGTTCTATGTGACCTGCTTCGTGTTGGGCGTGGTTGGAAACGGCGCCGCTCACCTGGCGTATTCGCGGTCCATTTCTACCTGGTTTCAGCGGCGTCTGGGGCTGGCGCTGGCGTTCGTAATGGTCGGATCCGGCCTGGGCGCCATGATCCTGCCAGTGGTTGCGCAAACCATCATCACCCGATCGGGCTGGAGGGCAGCCTACGCGTGCGCTCGGTTGCATCGCCTCTGCTGCTTGGTCTGCCGCTCAGTTGGTTCTACATCCGCGAGCGTGACGCCGTCCGGCCCGAGTCCCGGCCTGTCGCACATACTGGAAAGACGTGGCAGCAAGGCCTGCGCTCTTTTGCTTTCTGGATTATCGTCGCCGTCCTGTGCGTGAGTTCGATAAGCATGAACGGAGCGATCACTCAGATGTCTGCGCTGCTGACGGATCGAGGAATCACCGCCCGCGACGCCGCGCTTTGTGCTTCCATTCTTGGTGGCTCGAGCCTATTCGGCAGGGTCGGGGTGGGCTGGTTGCTGGACCGGTTTTTCGGAGCGCGCGTCGCCTTTTTGATAAGCCTGTCGACTGCGTCGGGCATTTTTCTGCTCGCCCGGGCGAATAGTTTTCCCGCGGGCTGCCTTGCTGCTGCGCTGATTGGCATCGGGGCCGGCGGCGAAGCGGCCATCACCCCTTACCTGCTGACTCGTTATTTCGGGCTGCGCGCTTTCTCCACACTCTACGGTGTCACCTGGACGTTCTATGCCGCAGCGGCGGCCATTGGTCCGGTGATACTCGGTCGCGCGTTTGATTCGACTGGATCCTATACTTCTGTACTGGTAATCCTCGCAACGGCGCTGGCGATAGCCGCTGCGATGAACCTCTTCCTTCCACGGTATTCGGACTCAGTAGTAGTAGATCTCGCCTGAAATTATCAGCCCCGGTGTGGGGTCCCCCGCAATCTGTCTTCTGCAAACAGCCCAGAAGAATTTTCCGACGAGAGCTGGGGCCCCCTGGAGTTCATAGAGACTTCAAGAACTCGATGATCGCTTCTTCGTCCTCCCCCTTCAATTTTTCAAATTTCTGACTTACATGGATTGCCTCCCCGCGGTGCCGCAGGATGGCATCGTGAAGCGTCCGGATTTCGCCATCGTGCATCAATCGGGGACGCAAGCGAACCCCCCACAAAGGGGCGATACGGATTTTCTTTCCGGCTACTCTCGAAATCCTGCTTCGAAAGATAGTCCGACATGATCTGAAGACTCTTTTTCCGTCATGCTCCCGGGTCGCCTCCAGATTCCGTCGCCGTTTCCAGGTCATGCGTCGAGAAATCCCCGTACGGTGAAATGCGATTGCCCCGGCGCCGCTGGATCGTAAACGTTCCGCCATTGATCTCGTCCCAGCGGGAGCCGTAGTCAATGTTTCGACATGGCAGGTAGCGCACCGATCTTGTCGATAACCCTGCGCCCTTCTGTGCGACCACGTTGCTCGCAGACCTGGATCACGCGCCGGCGCTTTCGTGGCTCGATAAACCAAGTCGAAATGATCGATGTCGAAGAGGCCATCCGGTCCTGGTTTGTCATTCGGCCCCGAGGTAGCGTTGCAAAGATTCGTTGAGCAATTGGTGG
>CAVPME010000015.1:0-229375 GCA_963706335.1 Terriglobia bacterium | reverse complement strand
GAAGGCCCACTTCGTTTCCTGGCCTTCGATCGAAGCGTCGCTCAACGAGTAAG
Source organism: Terriglobia bacterium (assembly GCA_963706335.1). Taxonomy (GTDB): domain Bacteria; phylum Acidobacteriota; class Terriglobia; order Terriglobales; family Acidobacteriaceae; genus JAIQFF01. The sequence continues at coordinate 229,322 of CAVPME010000015.1, read as the reverse complement.
CGCCATCAATGCGAAAGCTATTGCCCAAGAATGCCCAAACAAGGTAAGATTATCTTACCATGCAGACTAAAGTTTCTACGAAGGGACAAGTCGTTCTTCCAGGGCCGCTTCGCCGTCGTCTCGATATCCGTGCAGGCGACCCACTGGACGCCAATATAGAGGATGGACGAATTGTGCTGACGCCTCTCAAGAAACGCACCCATCGAACAAAACTCGTGACTGATCCTGTTACTGGACTTCCTGCCTTAAGTGCGGGGCCAAACGCACCCACGCTGAGCAGCAAGGAAGTTGAAGAAATCTTGGCAAATTTCCCATGATCTACCTGCTCGATGTGAATGCTCTAGTCGCTTTGGGGCTTATTAATCACGAGTTCCACGATCGTATGGCTGCTTGGGTCCAATCTCACAATTCAGCGAACCTGGCGAGTTGCTCGATCACCGAGCTTGGGTTTGTACGCGTGCTGGCCCAGGCCCCGGCCTATGGATTTACCGTGACTCAGGCTCGCACATTGTTGTTACGCTTAAAAGAGGCGCGTACTTCTCCTCTGAAGTTCATTCCGGACGAACACGATGTTTCTCATCTGCCTGCTTGGGTCAGAGCACCTAAGCAAATTACCGATGGTCATTTAGGCAAGCTTGCGACGGCAAATAGTGCGGTTTTGGCAACACTTGATGAGAACATTCCGGGATCGCTTCTAATTCCGAAATAGTTCTTCTTTAATGGGGTTGCCTTTCTGCGGAGGCTGGCAGCGGCATCTTGTTCGCCAAGTATGAAGGCCGCCGACTTCGTCGCTGGACTGAACCCATCAAATGAGACACTCGCAAGGGCACTCTTTGCAGAGAACGTCTTCGCCCGAAGTAAGATGAACCTTGAAACGGCTCTCGTCGAAGCTTTCGGAGAAATCTTTTCGGAGAATGACCGACTCAATCCGGTCGATCACTCCGCGGCGATCGCCTTCGCGAGACCCGACTACACATGCACGAGATAAGTTCATATAGCCTCGATGTGATCTCGGCTTCGGACCTTTGATCCAGACCTTCAGTCATTGCAGGCTCTTGCAACAATTCTTTTGACACTTCTCTCTACCCGGCAGCGTGGAACCAATCGCCGACTCAGACCGTTTTGACGGATTGGCGCTTACGGGCTTTCGCTTTGCGTTTCCGGGCTTCCGCCGCAGCTTTGGACGCTTTGGTGGCAATCTCGCTGCGCTTCTTTGCTGTCAAGGATTTGGCGCGGGCTTACCACATCCCCTTGCCGAATTTCCTCAACTTGGCCACCCATTGCTGAACCCAGCCCTTACCAGCCGTGACGATCAATGTTTGTGGGTCACGCCGCCGCAATTGGCGGGAGCGAGCCAGAATATTTGGCCCGGCAACTCTTCTGTCATTGCTCGCGCTGATTATTACTTACCACTTCGTTCAACCGGCTCCCCCGCGCCACATCGTTTTCGCGACCGCACGGGGCGAAGAGAGTTCATCAAGAGTGCGAATTGATTTCGATTGATTGGCAGTCAGTCGACTGGCATGCCGGAGCGCTGCGGAGTGACTGGCGAACTGCCTTCCGGGCTCTGGCCAGGCGTGACATAACGGTTCCTATCGGGATCGACAATATTTCCGCGATCTCCTGGTAGGACATTTCCTCCACTTCACAAAGAAGGAGGGTCTCGCGGTAATGCACCGGCAGATCGTCGATGGCGCGCTGCACCAGTTGGGAATTAGAGCGATTCATCAGAATCGTTTCGGGAGTCTCGGTATCAACCGCCAGTTCAGGTCCGTCCTCCTCCGAGTCCAGCGCCTCGGTCATGCGCCGTTCGAATTTTGTGCGCGAGCTTAGAAAGGTGTTTCTCAGGATTCGAAACATCCATGCCCGGAAATTGGTGCCAGGCTGAAACGACGCGAAACCGCGCAAAGCCTTTAGATAAGTCTCTTGTACGAGATCCTCGGCATCGTTCGAATCGCGCTCAATCCAGCGCGCGAAGTTGTAAAGAGAATCGAACAGGGGCATGGCCAACTCTTCGAACCCTGCCAACGGTGGATTGTCGTGTGAGGATGAAGTCCCGAATCCGACCATCTCCTTGCAGTCCAGATCCAATATTCTTCATTGCCTTCTCCCGAATCGCTGCGACCGAGTTTCGAACTGCTAGTGGCGCGTTGCGTCACAATCTGACGCGCTCAGTCGTCCGGCGTCAATTAACTGAGAATTCTCTCCACATATCCAATTCATTTCCCTGCCAACTAATTGCTGGCGTAATGAGTTAGCTCCGCACATATCCTGGTCGAGGCGAGACGTGGTCCGTGCGAAGTGCTAGACTTCCCTGCTAAGCCCAAAGGCGCCATGGAACCCCTGCGGCCCACCTCCGTCGTGCGATTCGGAACCTATGAGGTTTCTCTCCAGTCGGGCGAAGTGCGCAAATCGGGTATGAGAATCCGAGTGCAGCAGCAGCCCATGAAACTGCTGGAGATCCTTCTGGAGCGTCCGGGAGAAGTCGTCAGCAGGGAGGAATTGCGCGGCCGGGTCTGGACCAACGAGAGCTTCGGTGATTTCGACCAGGCTCTCAACATCGCCATCGCGAAGCTTCGGAGTGCGTTGGAGGACTCGGCTGAGAATCCGCGATTCATCGAGACTCTTCCGAAACGTGGCTATCGCTTTATTGCCGACGTGTCGGTTGTCGATGCAGACCCCCACCCAAAAAAGCCGGCGTCTTCGGCTGGAGAACTGCCTGGGTCACAAGAAGAGAAGACAGGGGCTGGGCATGAGATCCAAGGCGCCGGGCTGACCATTGCGCCAGTTGCGCACAAACGCCGGCTCTGGCCGACGCGTCGGGTCATTCTCGCCCTGGCGCTCGTCCTGAGTTTGCCGATTCTCGCAGTCTGGCTATTTCGTTCGCGTGGCCATGCGCCCACAGGCATCCGATCCCTGGCGGTGCTTCCGCTGGACAACCTCTCTGGCGATGCTTCGCAGGATTACTTCGCCGACGGCATGACCGACGAGCTGATTACGGATCTGGCACAGATCAGCGCTTTGCGGGTGATCTCCCGCACGTCCGTAATGGTATACAAAGGAGCGCGCAAGCCTCTGCCGCAGATCGCTCGTGAGCTGAACGTGGACGCCGTGGTCGAAGGCACCGTGCTCCGTTCCGGCGACCAGGTCCGCATCACAGCGCAGTTGATCGATGCCTCTACGGACAAGCACTTATGGTCCCAGAGCTATGAGGGTGAGTTGCGTGACACTCTGGCGCTCCAGAACAGGGTGGCTAGAGCCATTGCAGATCAAATTCGGATCAATTTGACTCCGCAGGAACAAGCTGCGCTGAAAAACGTGAAGGTTGTTAATCCGGAAGCTTACGAGTCCTATCTCAAAGGACGCTACTTCTGGAATAAGCGAACGGCGGATGGTTTGAAGGTTGCCCTGGCTTATTTCAACCAGGCAATCGAAGAGGACCCGAAATACGCCCAGGCTTATTCCGGCTTAGCCGACACTTATGCTTTGTTGGGAGACTGGCAGTATGCAGTGATGACGCCCAAGGAGGCATTCCCCAAAGCGAAGGCGGCGGCGATCAAAGCTCTGGAATTGGACAGCACCCTCGGCGAAGCTCACAACTCGCTTGCATTTGTCCTGGATGGGTTCGACTGGGATTTGGACTCTGGCGGGAAGGAATTCCGGCGAGCCATTGAACTGAACCCAGGCTACGCAACCGCTCACCACTGGTATGCCTGGCACTTGAGTCTACTTGGGTCGGTATGACGAAGCGATTGCGGAAATGAGAAAAGCGGAAAACCTGGATCCGCTATCTCTTATCATTAACGCCGACTTGGCAGAGCTCCTTGTCCTTGCGCACTCTTATGACGAATCCATACAACAGAGCCGCAAGACGATCGAGATGGATCCTAATTTTGCTCTCGCACATAATCAACTCGCCCAGGCATACCTTCAAAAGCACATGTACGATGAAGCGGTCGCAGAACTGCAAAAAGCGGTCCAGCTTTCTGGGGGTAGCCCGACATGCATAGCTAATCTTGCTCGCGCCTATGTCGCATCCGGCAACAGGAGCGAAGCGGTCAAGCTGCTGAGCGAGCTGAAGAAGCGCTCAAGCCCCGGTTATTCGAATGCTTCGGAGATTGCCATGATCTATGCATCTCTCGGAGATATGGATCAAGCGATGAATTGGCTCGAAAAAGGCTACGAAGAGCGATTTAACCCGGGCGTCCTGCTGCGGCCGGGCTTCGATCCTCTCCGCTCTGACCCGCGCTTCCAAAACCTTGTGCGCCGCGTTGGCCTACCCGGTTGAAAGAGAAAGTTGTCGCCGAGAACCATTATTCGCGACCGCCGCGTCCTCCAATTTGGAGACCGAATCCTGAAGATCGCGACAAGCCATCAGAATTACCTCGCCCAATCTATGACGCGCCGGCCTTAAACAATTTCGCAAGACTATCGATATCCGCAGCACTGGCGTCGCCGATTACGAAATAGCGCAGCCCGCCCTGACTCCATGTTTCCATGTTGAACGACACGTTCTTCGGCGCGAAAGAATTCTCGTTCAACCTGCCTGGCAATCTCAAAGACCGTTCCTGGAACACGAACACAGAAATGTGGTGCTTCCGAACATCGTAGATCAGATGCGCTCCCGGCGTTTGATCAAGATAGGTCATCCGGCCTCCAAGCAGAGAGAACTCGGAGTTCTGAAGTTCCGGCAAATCGAACGCGAAGGGGATCTTTCCCTGGAACCAGGGTTTCACCGTGTGCCGATCCGTGGAGATCACATCCACCGGCGATGAGCTGGCCAGCGTCGCCACGTGCAAGTCTGCGACCTCACTGTAGACCTGTTCTGTGCGCACTCTCTCTCGTTCGTTGTAAGTGGCAGTCAAACCGACGGCTACAAGAACAGCGATGGCAGCTGTTGCCGTCATCCACGCGAAACCGAATGTTCCGCGTCGCGGTTTCGGCGCAATGCTCTGCTGCATCCGTCTCCGAAACTCAGCACTGGGAGTAAACCGTTTTCCAGCGACCTGAATAGTGCGCTTCGTCTGCACGCGGGTAAGGGCATCCGCCGAGCAAGAGGGGCAGTTGTGCACATGAACGTCGAAGGCGCGCATCTCCTCCGACGGAAGCTCACCGTCGAGGTAGGTGTCGAGTGTCGCCTTCCAAGACTCACAAACCATGGTTCATCCCTTTTGAAACTGTAACTTGCAGGCCATTACGTAATGTTTTTCTGGCTCGCGATAATCGCGACATCACCGTGCCTATGGGAATGGAAAGCGTTTCTGCAATCTCCTGGTACGACATCTCCTCCAGGTCACACAGGAGGAGGATTTCCCGGAAATACACCGGCAACTCATCGATCGCACGCTGCAGCAGTTCGAGGTTCGAGCGCTCCATTAGAAGCGTTTCCGGTGTGTTGCCCTCAACTGGCAGTTCGGGCGGCTCCTCCTCCTCGGAATCAAGGGACAGAGTCATTGTCGCCTTCAATCCGGTGCGCGACGTCAAGAACGTGTTACGCAAGATTCGATACATCCATGCCCGGAAATTAGTCCCCAAGCGGAACGACGGAAAGCCTTTCAAGGCCTTGGCGTAGGTTTCCTGAACCAAGTCTTCAGCCTCCTCGCGATTCCGCGTCAGCCAGTGCGCGAAGTTGTATAGCTGATCGAAGAGCGGCATCGCCAGTTCTTCGAACGAATCGGATTGAGCGTCCAAGCGGGTCAAATACACAGTCTTAAACTATCGGGGAGCACTTTTATTCCCTCACATAAAGAATTAGTTCTTTGGGGAATAAAGCGTCGTCTGGCCGGTTATCACTGATGAGCCCCGGCAGATTGCACGTAGTCGCAAGAGCGGCGTAGAACACAGAGCCGGATGTGTTTTTGGGTGCAGGAAGATCGGTGAAGGCGTGAGGGGATCCCGCCGGGACAATTATGCTGACGGTTATCCCCGAAACGCGAGCTACGGCTCTGCCACGCCAGACGAAGATAGAAAGTGACTAAGCACTCCTCCACGTCGCCGCAACCAATATGTGTTCGAGTATCGGCCCAACAATCCCGCAGCCGATGGAAAATGGCACAAGTTAAGAGTCAAGTTGGTTCCTCCCAAAGAGCTGCCACCGCTCCGTGTTTATGCCAAGACCGGGTATTACGCCCATCCGGAATGACTACTTCCTACTGCGGTTCTGCACGATACCGGCACAGCTAGCGTCAACCACAGCCTCTCAGAGATCAGAGCTATCGTCCCCAGCCACCATTGCATTGAAGGGGTAACCAATTCTTGCACCGCCCAATAATCGCATTTGCGGACGAGGAATAAAAGATCAGAAAGTCCGTTATCACCAGTGAGACTGATTCTCGCAGGAGGCGGATGATGAACAAAATCAAAACTAGCACGTTTGTTGAATTCAGCTCGCGCGCATTGGCTCTTCTTTACCGTCGCTTTGGTTGTTACGGTTAGCAATGTATCGGCGAAGGAGCACAAGCCTAAAGAATCTGGCGCGGTGAGCCAGGTGGTCGCTCACATCTCATTTAGCGGACTATCGGCTGTTGACATGGCAATGCAGAGAAAGGTCAACGACAAGTACTACCTCTATGTGGAGCATTCAAGAGACCAAGGCATCTCGATTATCGATATCAGCAAGCCCACTCAACCAAAAGCGGTTGGAGTAATCCCGTGGCCGGATCCAGCCCGGTCGGGCAGGATGAGCCTGACGGGTGCTTTGGCGATCATTGCCGAAAGCGAGGTTGTCCCGATGCACAGCAGTCCCTCGCACTGATGACCTTGTACTTTGGGATTTGTCGAATCCAGCCGCTCCTCGAGTAGTGCAAAAGTTCTCGGGAGTGGTCAAGTGGCTTCAGGACGAGCGAAATTTCATCTATGTCTTGAATGGCGACGGATTGTGGGTGGTTTCGGAGCCAGCGGATCGTCAACCGGAACTAACTAGACCCCCGCTCCTTTACGGAGATTGAAAAATATGCCGGGACCTGGAGCAGCATCGATACAGCCGGGCGCGGTTGAATCTCTGGGCATCGGTATTGTTTTGCTCGAGGACGGGCACTTGGGCGCAGCTTTCATGAGCACCGGTGGTAAACACACTCGTGGCTACTACAGACCACCTGCCAGGTGTCTCCCTGCGATCCAGTCATTCAGGTTTTGCGATCGCCTCGGGCGTTCCTCAGCCGCCGATTACCAATCGAGCCGACCCTGCTTTTATGCCCTGACAGAGATACTTCGTCCGCGATGCCAGCAAAAAGTTAACCGGCGGAATAAAACAGTGGAATAAAAATGACTCGCGCCAGTTATCCATTCAGAACGCTACAAATTACGGAGGAGAAATGCCAGACAAAAAGCAAGACCTAATCGATCAGAAGTTGCAAGACCTGAACAATGATGGCGTCGACCGTCGCGGGTTCTTAAAGTGCATGGCCTGGGCGGGCACCGGGCTGGTCTGGACCATGAGCGGCGGCGTTCCCATGTCTCGTGCATTCGCCAAGGGCCACGACCAAATGGCCGCCAAAGGTGGCGACTTCACGTTTGTCCAGATAAGCGACAGTCACATCGGCTTTAACAAACCAGCCAATCCAGATGTTACCGCCACGCTGCAGACGGCGATCAATAAGATCAACGCCATGCCTCACGCGCCGGATTTCATCATTCACACCGGTGATCTGAGTCAGCTCTCAAAGCCGAGTGAATTCGATACGCTCGACCAGGTATTGAAAGGAGCGTCCGCGAAGGATATCCACTTTGTGCCGGGCGAGCACGACATGCTGAGCGACAATGGCGAGCAATTTCTTCAGCGCTATGGGAAAGGCACAAAGGGCACTGGCTGGTCCAGCTTTGATCACAAGGGCGTGCATTTCGTTGGTCTGGTGAATGTCGCAAATTTGAAAGCTGGAGGCATGGGGTCACTCGGTCACGAACAACTGGAGTGGCTCGAGGACGATCTCAAAAGCCGCCCTGCCAGCACTCCGATTGTGCTCTATGCGCACATTCCACTGTGGACCATCTATCCCGATTGGGGCTGGGGGACCGACGACAGTGAACAAGCCTTGTCTTATGTCAAGCGTTTCGGTTCCGTAACCGTACTAAACGGTCATATTCACCAGATCATGCAAAAAGTCGAAGGTAAGGTTTCGTTCCACACTGCGATGTCGACCGCGTTCCCTCAACCTGCGCCGGGAACCGCTCCCTCGGCGGGACCCATGAAGGTGCCAGCCGATCAGTTGCAACGTGTGTTGGGAATCACCGACGTCAACTATCTGGTCAGCGGTCGCAGCCTTGCGGTCGTCGATTCGGCACTCGGAGACTCGGGGTCTCCGACATCTGGGAATGGCGACGGCCCGGGCGTCACTTAACTCAACCGGTCCAAGCAAAACAAATAAAGCAAGAACATCAAATCCAGAAAGGAAACAGAACAATGACGAGGAACAACGTGTGGGTCGCAGGTTTGGTGGTACCGGTAATGATTGCGATGCTGCTTCTGTTCGCAGGATCACCCAGCGTCACAGCGAATGCTCAGCCTTCAGCGGCAACCGCAGAGGTGAAAATCGACAATTTCGTTTTTGGGCCGCAGACGCTCACTGTACCCGTCGGAGCGACGGTCACATGGACAAACAAAGATGACATTCCCCATACCTCGGTCAGCACAGACGGCGTGTTCAAGTCCAAGGTGCTGGATACGGACGAAAAGTTCTCCTACACGTTTACCAAGGCGGGAGAGTATTCCTACTACTGCACGATCCACCCGAAAATGACCGGGAAGGTGGTGGTGCAGTGAAGCTTTCTTGACACCAGGACGTTAGTTCCAGATGTCATTAAAGGGGGCGGCCTTATGTTCGTGGCCGCTTCAATTCGCTTCCACAAAAGCTGCTGTCTCCGAAGCGCCTGGAACGAATATGACCGCAGACTCGGCACAACCCGCAGTGAGAACGGTCGCAAGTGCTGAGTTTGATGTCAGAGTCTACAAGTGGCTGAACGGCGTAGCCCGGTTTCCTTGGAAACATTCTAGTGGCACTTGCATACGTTCATAAGGCTGGCAGTACCAGTATTCTTGCAACAGGACCCACAAGATGACAGAAACCGCTATCGTCGAGTAAAAGGTTTCAGGTCTCTCCCCCAGCAACGGACAGGGAGTCAACGAAGATGTGATTCTCGAATGGAATCGTGCCGAGTTGGCGACCTGTCCGTCCCCTCCCTTTCTTCGCCTCATAGTCAGTGCCTGACGTATGCGATATCTCAGAGATCCTCGATTTACCTTGCCCACGTTTTCTCCCGTCAACAAACAGTCGCCGATCACGTGGGATGCGAACTACGATGGAACTAAGACTGACACCCAGAAGACCCGAACCGATGCTCATTGCCCGTTCCAAACATCGCGGTGAGTTTGCCATTATTCGTTACGAAAACTGACAAAGAGTTAACTATCAATTGACATTCCGTTTGCATCTCGCCCTTTAGTCGCTGTGTCTAACCTCGTATACGTTGTGAAAAAGCATTTGACAACCGAGGCTCTGGAGGCACGCGTGGAATAAAGCTTCACGAGCACAGTTATCAATAGTGAAATTCAAAAACACGTTTCAACAAGGAAAACTTATGAAGAACTCGTATTCAGCCGTTGTACTTACTCTGACTTGCCTGCTTGGGTTGGGCATAAGTGCCCGCGCCCAGGACGTAGACAAGGTCGCTGTCAAGGTACCGTTCGAATTTGTGGCAGGAGGCCAGACGCTCCCTGCGGGCACATACAACGTCACTCGTATCTCTGATAACGCATTTCCAGCCTTAGTCATCCGCAGCTTCGACAACAGCGCGGTTCTGCTCCCTATGTTTTTTGATGGAGTTTCTGCTGACCACGCAGAGATTAGATTCAAGCATGTAGGGGACAAGTACTTTCTCAGTGAGGTCAAGACCCCGGCGGGCGTTTATGCCATTAGGACGCCACGACCTATGACGCAGGTAGCGCAGATGAAAGATCAAGGCGCCATGTCTTCCTCTGGGACTAATTAAGTCGGGTACAACATCGGTTCCTATACGGTTGTGGCAGGGAGTTCAGGGCATAACAAGTGCATTCACCTATGCTTGAATTCCCTACCCCATCTAACAGCCAGTGCCCTTCGCGGCGGAATCGAAATGAGCCGGGTTCAGCGTCGTACAAATCATGAAAGTAAAAGTTACGGAGGACAGCGGTGAAAGGAACACTCTTACTATTCGCACTAGTTATGACGTTGGCGCCTGCGAGGCTGTGGGCCCAGCAGGCGGGCTATGCCCAGACCAACCTGGTCTCCAATACTCCCGGCGTAGCTCATACTACAGACGCTCAACTTCTAAACCCCTGGGGTATCTCCATTCTCCCCGAGCAAGATTTCTGGATCGCCAACAACAACAGTGGCACCTCCACGCTCTATGATTCACAGGGCCAAAAAGATGCCGCGCTGGTAGTGACCATACCCGGGGCTGGACACAATCCAAACGGTAATTGCAGTCCCGGCTGTCCTACGGGAACCGTGGCAAACGGCAACGGCTCTGTCTTCGGCGGCGGACAGTTTATTTTTGACACCGAAGATGGCATCATCGCTAACTGGACCGGCGCCAGCAACACAGCGACAGTGGCCCTCGACAACTCCGCCAGTGGCGCGGTTTACAAAGGCCTCGCCCTGATCAACAGCACGCTTTTGGCAGCCAACTTCAACAGCGGCAAAGTCGATGTCTTCGACCATAACTTCAACCCCATTTCGTTGAGCGGCTCGTTCTCCGATCCGACACTTCCCGCGGGTTTCGCACCCCACGGCATCCACGTCATCGGTAACCAGATCTTCGTCGCCTATGCTATGCAGGACGCGGCTAAGCACGACTCAACACCTGGCGCCGGACTCGGGCAGGTGGACATTTTCGACATGAACGGCAATTTCGTGAAGACCTTCGCTGCCGGCGGCATGCTCAACGCGCCGTGGGGCGTGGTGGCAACTCCGGCCACATTCGGAGCGTTCCCGAACTCCATCCTGGTGGGCAATTTTGGCGATGGCACCATCAACGCGTTCGACACAACCGGGAAGTTTCTGGGCCAACTCACCGATTCTTCGAATAAGGTCCTGGTGAATCCCGGTTTGTGGGACATGGTTTTTGGCGGGGGCGGTCCCTCTGGCGATCCAAACACTCTTTATCTCACGGCGGGAGGCAGCAACCAACCAAATTTCCCGGCTGGAGGCAGCACAACCAGTGTGTTTGCTAGCCTTGTCCCTGCGGCCGCGGTCGGCAGCCCAGGTTTTTCTCTGAGTCTGTCGGCCCAAGGTGTAACCGTCGCACCGGGGGGGTCGGCTAACCTTATGATTGGTGCCAGCGCGGTTGGAGGATTCAACGGTCAGATTGCGCTCTCCTGTGCTGCGCCCGCTGGCCTGACCTGCGCTTTTAGTCCTACGACGATCTCTCCGGGGTCGAGTGCGTCATCGTCCACCTTGACCATCTCGGCTACCTCAACCCCGCCGGCCACCGGCTACAGCTTGCCCGGCATGGCCACCCTGCTGCCGGGTCTGGGGTTGTTCGGAACTGTTCTTGCGACTCGCAAGCGGAAACCGCTTACACGCAAGAGCATTCTGTGGACGAGCGTATTGGGTGCGCTGCTTCTCATCTCATTGTTTGCCCTCGGATGCGGTAACAGTTCAAAGGGTCAGACGCCCGCATCTCAAGTCACTTTGACGGTGACGGGCACATCCGGCTCACTACACCAGACCACTCCTGTAACCATCACCATTAATTGAGACAACAGGCCCGGCAAGGGGGCACGCACTTCGGTGCACCCTTGCCGGAGCCCCTTCTCAGTGGCATGGCAGTAGCGGCCACAAGTACTTCGGCAAGAATGCGGAAACGCGCGAGTAGTGAGGCCTAAGGGGGCATCGCGGAAGAGCATAGTTGCGCACAAATAGTGCTTGCGGCTTAAATGCGCCTGCCCGCCGATTTTTGAGATCCGTGGAATAAAAAGCGACCATGTTCGTTATCAATGTCGAGAGAAAAATGCCTTCGGTTGACCGCCGCCGAATGCCCGTGCCATAAACCTCCCGAGGCTGCCAACAGTCCTAGGAGATTAGCGGATGTGCCACACGCGACAGAGTTCCGCAAATTGGTGTCCGCAATCAAGACTTGGATTCTCGTCGGGACTAAGCTCAACGAACAGGAAGGATGATCACGATGATTGAGTACAAAAGTACGCTCTTGGGTCGAACTGAGATTGCGGAAGGCACGATGGCATTTGAGTTTCAAAAGCCAAACGACTTTGTATTCAAGGCTGGGCAGTCCATCGATCTGACGCTCCTAGGCCACCCGCAGGAGCGTTCTGACGCACTAACGCATACATTCTCGATTGCCAGTGCGCCGTCCGACGAAGAGGTTTTGGTCGCCACCCGCATGCGAGATACGGCGTTCAAACGGGCTTTGTCCACCCTCCCGATCGGGACCGAGGTCCAGATAAAAGGCCCCATGGGCTCTTTTACGCTCCACAACAACACAGCTCGGCCTGCGGTCTTATTGGCCGGAGGGATCGGAATCGCACCGTTTCTCAGCATTCTTGCCCACGCTGCAGCGCAAAGGCTTGGCCATCCTATATTTCTGTTCTACGCGAACCGCTACCTGGAGGATGCAGCGTTCATTGGCGCGCTCGGAACGATGGAGCGGGTAAATCCAAGATTTCGGTTCATTCCAACGTTCACGCGGATGACCAAGCTCTATCGGGGATGGAAGGGTGAGACCGGACACATCACCGGAGAGATGCTTTCCACCCATGTAGGTGACCTACGGGGCCCGATCTTTTACGTCGCCGGTCCGCTACCAATGGTTGCAGCGGCGCGCCGAACGCTCATTCAGGCTGCCGTAGATGAAGATGACATCCGGACGGAGGAGTTCTCAGGCTACTAATGATCAAATTCATTGTGCTCTCTTTCTTTCCAATCCATGGATTTTTCGGAACCGGCGCACCGTTCGCAGCGGATCTTAACCTCGTCGTGCAGATCATCATGGGAGCGGCACTGATTGTGGGTTGCTTTCTCGCGAAACGGCAACGTTACAGAGCACACGGCATTTGCCAGACGACAGTGCTGCTCTTGAATTTGTTAATGATCGGATTGGTGATGTGGCCCTCGTTCCAGCAACAAGTGAAGCCAACGCTGTCTAAGGTTCTTCACAAGTGGTACTACGAGGTCGCGACGATACACGCCGTTCTCGGGATGGCGGCCGAGCTTCTGGGGCTCTATATCGTTATTGTGGCGGGTACGAACGTCCTTCCCCAGTGGCTGCGGTTCAAACATTGGAAGTTGTGGATGCGTACGGAGTTGGTGCTTTGGGCGATTGTTCTAGTCAGTGGCGTGGGAACGTACTGCGCATGGTATGTAGCGCCATTCCGGTGATTCTGGGTTAGGGGCGAGTCGGTTCGGGGTAACCGTCAACGACGGCAAAGAAGATTCACCGGAACCCAAGAATGCTGGAACTAACTATTTACGGGCTCATTGGGCTGGCTGCAATGCTGGTTATAGCCTTCTTTTCAGCATTCAGTGATGAGCTCGCACCAGATCGAAAGACGTCCTCGGTCGGTCTAATTAGTAACGTACACTTGAACGGTTCTCAGGTCCTCGAGAGTAGGACCGGAAATCCCACAATTCCGGGTGACAGTTCGTAGCCAACTGGAAACTGCTTCGGCGTCTTTGCTGCGACGGTATTGCCTGTGAACCAGGCACCGCCAACATTGAACCCTTCAACTTCTAATTGGAGGTTGGATTTGTCGCCGGACTATTTGCGGCCTCTCCGTTTGTGTTCTATCAAATGTGGCTGTTCATCGCGCCCGGTCTGTATCGCGAGAAAAAGCGCTATGTTCTGCCTTTTGTACTCAGTACGGTTAGTTTGTTCTTAGCCGGAGGATTTTTTTACATTACAAGATGGAGAATAAACGAAGGTGTTTGTGACAAACATCATCGGTCTCGGGCTGATTTTCGAAATGCCGATTTCCGTGTTCTCTCTCATTGATGCGAGTTATTACGGCGCGCTTGAGGTGGCGGGTTCTGCGCGATTCCATAGTCGCGACTGTTCTTGTCGCGGCAATTGCCACACCGACCACCGACATCTTGAGCATGAGTCTTTTCGCTTGCCCAATGGTATTGCTCTACGCCATCAGTATCGGAGTGGCTTGGCTAGTGAATCCCCCTCGCGAGCGCGGAGCAGACGCCTCCTAGCCTGCGCAAGTGAATCGCGGCTAATGTGAGCATGGAAGAGGCGAGTGTCTCGCATATCGGCGCCCGGTGAAGCTCCGGCAATGGATGAGAAGCGACAACTTCGGAGTCGGTTTGGACGTCGATGTTGGAACTCATAGGTCGGAATGCTGCCCATTATCTAACAACAAAGTTACAGGTTTCAGTAAGTCGAAGTCGGATTGTTGAATCCAACCATATCGTCGGTGTCTACCGACGCGCCTAAGATCTCCCGCAGATACAACCGTTCGGCGTCGAACGTGTCTAAGGCTGTTTGCCAGAAGAAATATTTTCGGAAGTTGGGAATATTGCTGGCCTGGCGAAGTTACACATATTGCTGGAACCAAATCATAAGCAAAAGGAAATTGGAGTGTAGACCATGAAAGAAGAGATATGCCCATCTGCTGTGGTGTCCGAAACCGACTCAGCTGACGCAAGTCACTCCTTCGACGGAAGAAGACGTTCGACGTCATTGGCACGGTGTAGTCAAGAGACGTTCATTTCTCAAGGGCCTAGGGATTGCCAGCGCGACGCTGTCGGCTGGCGCCTTGTTAGCGACCGAGGGCCACGCGGAGGCCACGCGGAGCACCGGCAAGCTTTCCAAAGGCGATGCTGCGCTCCTGCGGTTTGCCGCGGCAGTAGAACTCATAGAAGCTGATCTGTGGCAACAATACAACGAACTGGGCGGAGTACAAGGAGGGAATCCAGCCTACATCGCGGCTCTGAGCAATCTTGATGGTGATATGCCTCAATACGTCGCTGATAACACCGACGATGAATTGAGCCATGCGGCCTTTTTGAACGCATACTTGATCTCAAAGGGGGAAGAGCCGGTCGATCTGGACGCGTTCCGGACCTTGGCCAGTAGTCAGGCGACGGGCGCCAAGGACATCGGAAGGCTGACAAACCTGCTGAAGCTCAATGTCGATCTGAGCTGGTATACGCGGTATCGCAGCGCAAAGAACCCGGATTTCGAGGTGAACTTCAAGGGACCTTTCACCATTGAGAACCAACCCGCCATTCCACTAAACGACAACGACACACCTTCAACACAGACCCAACCCGTCCCCCCGGCGACCCCGCAAGAGGCACGGATGCAAGCGATTGCAAACACGGCGGGCTTTCACTTTGCATTCATCGAGCAGGGTGGGGCGAGCCTGTATCCTACGCTGGCCTTCAAGGCGACCGACCCTGAAGTTCTGCGAATCCTGGTGAGCATTGGCGGAGTCGAGATCGACCACTTCGGGCTCTGGCATGACAAGGCGGGCAATGCGGTAGCTCAGCCTTTGGCCGGTGTCACTGATCCACAGACTGGTCTGACATTCCCGGATCTCAATGCCCTCAACTCAGAGCTCGACCAGACGAACCTGATCCTGCCTGAGCCATGCGAATTTATCAGCAAAAGTCTGCCTCCATGTTCCGTGATCCGGCCAACGTTGACACAGAACGGGGGAGCCGTCGCCACGATCAAGGCTTTCACGGATGACCTCTTGTTCCTTGGTCAATCGGCGGCGTTCTTTAGCCTGGTTAACCGGCTGGCGGTCGAGGCTGATTCGGTCCGACGCGGTTTTTGATTGTTTCAAGCTCTCCCCTGCTGTCTGGGCGGGCGCTGGGTCTGGTTATCGGTTGCAGCGCCTGCATTTTTAATAACACGGTTTTGAAATTCTTTCAGTCGATCTAAGGAGCCTGTATGTTCGAAGGACTGTTTCAACCCATGCATCTGCTGGTTATTTTCGGAATTGCCCTGCTCGTGTTCGGGCCAAAAAAACTTCCGGAACTTGGCAAAGGAATCGGAGAAGGCATCCGCGGCTTCAAGTCAGCCATGAAAGAAGAAGAGAAGCCGGTCAGCACAACAACCACCATTGGCAACGACCAAGGCCTGACCAAGGGGTGAATCGTGGGTCTTGGAACGGAAATTCTGTTCATGACTTACGCTCGGACTGGTGGTGTTGGGACCAAAGCGGCTCCACGCAATGATAGGGACACGTGGCGCGAGCTAAAGCCGAACTCGAGAATGCGACGCGCAGAATAAAGTCTCAGCTCGGAGCGGAACTTAATGTGGCGCCTCGGAACGGCAAAACCGACGGCTCGCATGAATCGGGCGGTGACCAGTGAACCATCCTCGGATCCTCGGTATCGGAACCGCGAACCCACCGCTTAAGCTCACGCAGGAGCAAAGCTTTCATGCAGCGGGTTACCAGGGTGAGCGCATTCGGAAGATTTTCCTGAATAGCGATATCGATTATCGTCATTTTTATCTGGAAGGTGCTCCAAATCGCGAGGAAACCACTGATCAGCTGAATCAGCGCTACTTGCGCGGCGCCATGAAAACAGGGTGTCAGGCGATTCTGAACTGTTTGAAGGCAGCCGCAACTACCGTGCAGGATATCGATTTCCTTGCAGTCTGCACGTGCACTGGCTACGTGTGTCCGGATGTGGGCAGTCGTCTCATCGCGCATATGGGGTTCAGTAAAAGCGTACAAAGGGCGTCCCTCATTGGGCTTGGATGTGCGGGTGCTCTTCCTGCATTGCAACGGGCGGTCGATTTCGTTTCGCGCAAATCCAGGCCGCCAAGCATTAATGCTAGCCGTCGAGATTTGCTCAGCTTGCTATTACGTCGATAACACCCTCGAAACAGTTGTCGGTAACGCAATCTGCGCGGATGGTGCCGCAGCCTTCCTGCTGGCCACGAGGCCGACAAGCTAATCCGCAGCTATCCACAGGTCATCGACTTCGAGACTTTCATCGATACGGACCAGATCGATGAGGTTGGACTCCAACATCGCGAAGGGAAGTTGCGAATCGTGCTGGGGGCCTCGAGTTCAACATCTGGCTGGTCCCATGATCGAAAAGGCGCTCCAGCAGTTGCTAGCAGCGACATGGACTTTCACGATCTGACATTGGATTCTGGGTTGTCCATCCAGGTGGCCGCAAGGTGATCGACAACGTTCAAAAGCATTTCGGCATGACGGACGCTCAGTTGCGTTTCTCCAGAACCGTATTGCGGAATTACGGAAATATGTCGTCGCCCACCGTCATGTTTGTTTTGGACGAGGTCGTACGGAGCGGTGATCCGCGGCCAGGAGACTGGGGAGTGATGATCGCGTTAGGACCAGGAATGGCTGCGGAGATCGCACTACTCAGATGGTAGCTCGACGATGGGCGTTGTGGCCGCTCCTGCGAGCATTAAGACGAGCCAGGAAGATGGGCTTGTGGGCGGAGATGAAGCCACTTCTGAGAGATCGACTATTTCCCGTGAGAACTTCGCCAATGGAAGAACGGAACCGGTCTGCGCCCATTCTGTTCCAGATGGCAACCGGTTATTGGATTTCCCAGGCAATCTACGTGGCGGCCAAGCTCGGTATCGCCGACTTACTGAAAGACGGGCCGCAGTCGTGTGTTGCACTAGCCACTGCCACGGGGACGGACGCCGCTTCGCTTTTCCGCCTAATGCGAGCCCTAGCAAGCCTGGGTGTCTTTTCGCACGTCCGCACAGATTGCTTTGCTCTTTCCCGCATTGCGGAGAGTCTTCAGACCGAAGTCCGTGGATCTCTGAGGGCAATAGTGATCACGCTTGGGTGAAATTCACTACCAGGCGTTCGGCAACCTGCTTCATAGCGTTCAAACCGGATCTCCGGCCTTTAACCATGTGTACGGAGCAAGCCTATTCGACTACCTGCGACAAAATGTCGACGCCGCGGATGCGTTTGATCAGGGTATGGCGAACGTGTCTTCAATTTTGGCGTACGCCGTTCTGATGGCGTACGACTTTGCGGGAATCTCCTCCATCGTCGACGTCGGAGGGGGACAAGGCAACCTCCTGGAGACGATTTTGCAGTTTAATCCTGACATTGCAGGCACAGTTTTCGACACGGCTTCGACAATCAACATTACAAAGAGACAGTTCGGCAATAACACATGGGGTAGGCGATGCTCGTACGTCACTGGGGATTTCTTCACCTCGGTTCCACAAGGAGCAGACGCTTACCTTTTGTGTGGGGTAATCCATGATTGGGACGACAGGGGTGCCGTTGCGATCCTTAAAAATTGCCGGAAAGCGATGACTAAGAATAGCAAGGTGTTGCTGGTTGACATGATTGTGCCGAACGCCGCTTCGGCATCTTTCAGTAAGCTTCTAGATCTGAACATGTTAGTGATGAATGGAGGACGCGAACGCACCATAGCTGAGGTCCGTGCTCTGCTCTGTGCTGCCGGCTGCGTGCTCACGAGAATTGTTCCAACGATGGCTCCACAGAGCGTAATCGAAGCCATTGCCAACTGACATGGCTCAAAACTCCCAATTTAGTGCGCGAATTGGACTCACGGCACATAGCAAGCGGCGAGCGGGAAGGCCGATTTCGCCAACTCCCGCGCGCGTTGCCGGGCTGGTTCGTGCTGGTGAATGACGAGACACAGGGTCACGGTGGTGACGACCATGGCTTCACTAGGTTGAAAAGCTTGTGGGGAGGCTACTCAGGAGTTTTGTACCGACGAGAGATGAGTCAGAGTCGATCAAGGATGTCGTTCAGTTTCCCGACTTTCTGGCAGATATTTACATCAACTTGGTCGGAGTTCTCCCATAGCCTGGTGGATCGCTAATCTGCTTAGCCAAGACCTTAACAAATACCTTCGTTTATCCCTATCGTTCATCGCATAGGCGCCATGCGGTTCTTTTGGAACGTAAGCTGTACGGTGGCGTTCTGTGCAAGTACAGATGCATGAGTCTCGCCTCGGTCCCGAGCATGTGATTAGTTTTTTTCGGTAAGCCCATGCCCTTTGATTTTCTCCCCAGTCTCCACGCTGAAGAGGCGAAATTTGGTGAACGTATGACGACGCTGATAGCGGTGTCCGCGAAAGTCCATAAAGACTTCTGCAATCTGCGGTAACCAGAGGCGAAGATGCTGTTTGCGAAACTCTACGGGACCGTATTCAACATCTGTGTGTTCCCTTTGTAGGTGAATCTGCGTTACAGGCTCAAGCAAATCAGTCTGCAATCGCAACACCTCGTAATTGTCGGCCGCAATCCAGGCACGACCTTTAAGTTTGACCGGATAGTAACTGTTCTCCACTCGGTACACATGAAAGAGGTTGCTTCGGTTCGGGCGCTGGGAAAAATGCAGCTGCCAAGCAGGCCGAGATTTGACTTCAGTCAGTCCCTCGCAGCTCACTTCGAAGTCTTCAACGTAAAATCGGTGAAAAATCAGCGCGAACATAGCCGTGCCAGTGTCGACCACTCCAGCCTCGACGTAATCATTTTCAATTGTGTTAGTACGGAACTCCTCCACACTCGGCGATCCCGACGAAGTCAGGTTGATCTGGGCAACATAGTCAAAGCTGGTTTTTCTCGGTCTGTGTGGTTTCCCCTTCCTGCTTATCTCAATGTGCTCGATTCGTTCGCGGGCGGAGAACTGATGCACGTTCGCCGGTAGCTCCTGCACCTTTGTACTGACCTCGCGCAAGAGCTGCGGCAGCGAACAGGCAACATCTGTCCGCACCAAAGGGATCGTTTGATCGATATCCATCGGTACCGAAAAATGTGGCCACGAATGGGCGACCGGAGCCTGCGCGCTACATATTGACGAGGCAGCGCCTAGAGTGATTAAGGCAGCTCCGAGGAGTCGTAGCGTAAATGTACTAAAGAGCGCGTGCATGCGTCCTTTCTTCGGCAAATCTTCCAGACCGCCGCCTGCGCGGTACCTTCATCCCCAGCACATGACTGTAATGATGATCGCGATCCACTCCGTCGCTCAACCGCTTTGGTGATGTACTCCTCCGTTGTCCGTTTCAATTAGTCGGTCTCTACCCCAGCCACTTTCATTTTCCACAATCACGGGCTGGAGAGTCTCTGGGTTCGATCTATCCCCATAAGAGATCTGGTAGGTACGTCGAACCAGCGATCTCTCCGTGTCAGGCTTGAGGTCACCGACTAACCCATTCCGTCACGGCCCAATATCATTCCGTTACGGTACCACTTGACCGTGTTTGAGGTCGCCTTCGTATTGTCGTCATCCACGCGATAGATCTGCACCTGTAACGTGGCGCTTCCGGCACCCACCAACGACGCTGCTGGTATCACTGTCGTGACGTGGTGTTATTTCTGTGAGTAATCTCCAAAAACGCGGCACTCTGGCCTCTATTGATACTCCAAAGGACGGCTGGCTGAAAGGCCGAATCTGTAGGCGGGAAATTTGTGCCTTCGATATGAGCATAAATATTGGGGCTGCCCTGGGGCGTGCTGCCTGGTGAGAATGAAACGATGGACGGGGCAGGAATATTACTAATCCCGCTATTGGAACCCGGAAAAGACCGCGAATTGCATCCGAGTACAAATGTGAGACCCACGGCGAGAAGACATGCTTTTGCGGCATGCATAGATTTCTCCTTCGTCAACCTAGAATCCGCGCTGAAGCCATACTCCCACCGGCGATTCGAAGCTTCCCATAAGTGGGCGGTGTCGTAGAGCTGCTGCGGGCATCTTGCCTACAGGGACCAAACTTTTTTCCCTAATTCGTGGTGCACAGGCCCGAACACCCTCGCCTTTACTAATTGTCCTTTGGAATTGCCGCGAAGCCGTGCTCGTTACCGTCGGCGTCGGTATACGCGCCCACAATGACTCCACGGTTGTTGATAGCCAGGGAGCCACCGAAATTTTGGGCTCCTGGGAAATCCACGTTCACAAAACGACGGTCACGCAGCAAGAACCCGTGATCAACTCCGCCGGCGGTTTCATAGATGCCTACTATGTCGTGCCGCTCGTTAATCCAACGGCCACTGGTGATAGGGGCCGCGGGGAAATCGAAGGATCGAAAATGCCTGTCCACGAGCAGGTAACCGTGCACTTCACTCGAGCTGTCACCAAAGTCCCCCACAATCTCACCGTCATCCGTGAGCATCCAGGCATCGGTTGACTCTGAGCCCGGAAAGTCAATTAGGGTAAACTGCCCGTTCCGCAGCAGGAAGCCGTGCTCATGGTCGGCAGCGTCAAAGCACCTTCCGACGACGTCGCCGGCATCATTGATGCCATGCGGTGTAGTTTCCAATTTGCCAGGCACGTCGAATGCCTTGAAGTGGCCGTCGCGCAACAAGTAACCGTGGACATTGCCGTCCGCATCAGTCCATCGGCCTACGATGTCTCCTTGCGCGTTGATCCCGACCGCATTGGTGAAGGTTGCACCAGGAAAATCGATCGTCTTGTATTTGCCGTGATCCAGCAGAAAACCATGCCCAGTATTGCCAGAATCGAGATAGAGTCCGACGATTTCCCCGCGCGCATTAATGCCGCGAGGCCCTGTTGACATCGCTCCCGGCACATCAAATGGGACAAATTTGAAATCCGAGGCAAGAAGGGGAAGGCAAAAAAACAGGGTGCATGCGAATGTCTTGACCATCTTGTTCATAATTTTCCTTTCGCGGTGAAATACCTATTAACAGTCGTATCTTTCAGCTGGACAACCTTGGCGAAACCGAGAACCTTTGTCGCGTGCAATCTATCCAGGCTCTCGCGACCGGGTGCAAAGTGCGCTAATCATCGCTTTTGGTCAATCCCAGCACATCCTTAGAAAGTCCAACGAATGTCCACGTAAATGTTGCTGTAAGTAAGCGACTTACGGGCCCATGCTGGTCCGGCGCGGAAGGGTATTTTGGAAGGTTTCGTGGTAAGCTCTGCGGCTGACGAGCACTCCGGATGCCGGAACCTCACCAAACCGCAAAGCCAAAGACTGTGTGCTTCGGGGCATATGAGCTGGAGCTTCGAAACGCCCAATTAAAGAAGCACGGACTTCGCGTAAAGCTCCAGCGGCAACCGGCCCAGATTCTAGTCTTGCTCGTATCGCAGCCGGGCGAAGTAGTGTCTCGAGAACAGCTGCGAACCTACTTGTGGCAAGAAGACACTTTTGTCGACTTCGACCACGGGCTTAATAACGCCATCAATCGAATACGCGAGGTCCTCTGCGACTCTGCTAGCTCACCGCGCTTCATCGAGACCATTCCCAAAACCGGATACCGATTCATCGGCGAACTACAAGAGGCCAGAGCTTCCGATCCCCTGCTTGTGCCAGACCCGGCTGTAGCATCGGTGGATGGGAAGCTTCGTGGCTCTCTTTCGGATTCCGAATTCCCTGTTCGCCAAAGGGCCGAAGTGCAGACCCCAGCAGCAAACACGCTCAGTAGAGTGATGGCACTCACTGTTGTCCTGGCACTGACTTTAGGTATGAGCGGGGGAATCGCGAAGACTTTGCGTCCGCCCGTCCAGTCCCTGGTCGTGCTTCCGTTCGAGAACTTGTCTGGAGATCCCTCGCAGGATTATTTCGCAGACGGAATGACCGACGCTCTGATCACCGATTTGGCAAGAATAGGCTCGCTTCAGGTGATCTCGCGAACCTCCGCCATGCATTACAAGCGCTCGCACCAGTCCCTTCCGGAAATCGCGCGAGAGCTCAACGTGGACGCGGTTGTGGAAGGCGGAGTCGTGCGGTCCGGGGGACGGGTTCGGATTTCAGCTCAACTGATCCAGGCCTCTTCGGATCGGCACCTTTGGGCGCGGGCTTACGATCGCGACGCACGGGAGATCCTGTCCTTGCAACGTGAGGTTGCAGAAAGCATCGTCCGGGAAATCCAGGCCAAGATGGCGGCTCCCGGAAACACTGGAGACAACGGGCGAGAAACTGCAAATTCCGAAGCTTACGAAGCCGTACCTGAAAGGCAAATTCTTCACTCACCAGCCCGGTACGCCAGATTTCGAGCGAGGTATTGGATATTTGAAGCAAGCAACCCAATTGGATCCGAACTTCGCTCTCGCACACGCAGCTCTCGCAGATTCCTACGGGTGGGATGGGCCTAGCCTGGAGAATGCTCGACGAGAGGCGGAGACCGCCCTGGCCATGGATGAAACCTTGGCCGAAGGTCACGCTGCGCTCGCGTGGGTGAAATTCCGCGCCGACTGGGACTTCGCGGAAGCGGAGAGTGAGTACCGAAGAGCAGTGAAACTAGACCCGCGTTACGTCGAAGCGCGCGAGGCGTTCGGTCTTTTTCTTGCTTACCAGGGCCGAGTGCCGGAGGCTTTCGCCGAACTGGAAGCAGCCCGACATCTCGACCCCATCTCTTCCAAACTAAATATGCTGTACGGCCTTGCGCTTTATTGTGACCGTCGTTACGACGAAGCTCTGGAGAAATTTCAGAAAGCCCTCGAACTGGCTCCCGGCGCTGCCAACCTTCAGCGGCACATGTTCAGAGCTTACGAACAGAAGGGGGATCTGCGAAACGCCATCCAGATATTTCCTGAAGCAGCGGAATGGTGGGGACAGAGTCACGAGATAGCTGTGCGGCAGGCTGAAGAACTGCGCAAGGCCTACGCGAAAGCAGGGGCCTCAGGCTATTGGCAAAAACGGGTGGAAATTGAAACTCGAAACCAGTCGGCGTTCGATAAGTTCCGGGTGTCGCTGTTGTATGTCCACCTCGGAGAACCTGAACGCGCCCTCACTTTGTTGGAACAATTGTATGCGGAGCACAGTTCTGCGTTGCCCATGTGGTTAAAATCTGATCCCCAATACGACCAGATTCGCAGTGAACCGCGCTACCAGGCCTTGCTCCGAAGGATAGGCTTTCCACCTGATGCAGGCGCGACTCGGCCAACGGCCCAGCACTGATAAGTGTCGCAGGAGAAGCCTTGATCGGCGGATGCGCAGCGTCGGACCGATACTCCTCTTCTATCACTACCCGGAATCTGCGCGGTGCGAATAGAACTCGTGCGATGAACATTCAGGTGGCAATGCGGGCAGTTGGATGCTGTCTGGCCGTTCTTTGTTCCGTCTATGCCGCTCAGGCCCAGACCTTCACAGGTACCATCGACGGACGTGTGTTTGATCCCCGGCGGGCAGTGATTGGAAACGCAGACCTCACCCTCGAGAGCATAGATCGAGGCTCCGAGCGGCACACCACGACTAACGCGCAGGGCGAATACGTCTTTCAGCTTGTGCCTCCCGGAAAGTTCACGGTCCGAGCCGTGACGGGCGGTTTCGCCGCCACGACCATCAACGTCGAAGTTGTGGTGGCCACGTCGGTACGTGCCGACTTGACCTTGCAAGTCCAACCACTGCAGCAAGCGGTCAACGTCTTTGGCGAAGGCGGCGTCGCGGTTCAGACCGAGAATGCAGGACTCGGTCGCACCATCAGCCCGCACGAAATGTCCGAGCTTCCCTCGCTGACTCGCAGTCCCTATGATTTCATGGCGCTAATGCCGGGTGCGGTCACGTCGAACGATCTGATCGGAGTGGGGTTCGCGGTCAATGGCGCGCGCACGCAGAGCGGCAACTACTTGCTCGACGGCAGCGAAAACAATAACAGTTTCATGTCGGCTCCTGCGCAGGACGTTCCGCTTGATGCCATCGAAGAGTTCAGCATCCAGACGAATCACTACTCCGCCGAATACGGTCGCAACTCCGGATTCGTCGCCAACATCGTCACCAAATCTGGCACAAACCAATTTCATGGATCGCTTTATGATTACATCCGCAATTCCGCATTTGCAGCCAACACGTTTGACAACAACGCCCACGGCTTGCCGCGGCCGGTATTTAACCGGCACCAGTTCGGGGGCACGCTGGGTGGCCCGGTTCGGATCGGGAAACTCTTCTTCTTTGCTTCGATAGAACCGATCCTGGTTCGCAGCACGACCACCAATTCCTTTTACGTGCCCACTCCACAGCTTCTGGCGATCAGTTCTCCAGGAACGCAGGCCATCTTCGCGAGATACCCATTACCAGACAAGTTGTCCACAACCAATGTCCTCAAGGAGACAATATGCCCGTTTGGCACAAGCTGCGATTCGCAGACCGAAGCAGGAACCGTAACCATTCCGACGTTCGCGTTTACGTCGCGCGATGGGCCGCAAGATGTCGGCGCAGGCCCACCTCAGAATGCGATCCTGGCGACGGGACGCGTTGATTGGCTGATCAGCCCGAAGCTGCAAGCCTTTGCGCGCTACGCTTTTGAAGACAAACATGTATTCGCAACAGTCACTCAACCCTATTCAGAACAACTAGACCAGCCCAACACCGCCCGCAACCATAACATTGCCCTCAATCTCATTGGTACCTGGTCGCCCCGGGTGGCCACGGAGTCTCGAATTGTGTACAACCGTGTGACCGGTGACCCGGAAAGGTTTGGCGGGAATACACGAACGGTACCGCAGCCGCCCTTTCCTTGCTTTTTCATCCAGAACGAGAGGGCTGTGCTTCCCTGCGGGAGCGAGGAGTCTTTTGGACCGCAGAATTTCTACCAGTTTTTTCAAACCGTGAGCTGGGCACGCGGACACCACACTCTGAAGTTCGGCGGACAGTTTGTGTACCTTCGCGAAAACATCACTTATGGGGTTGGGGAACTAGGGGACGCGACGTTCTCTGATGCACAAGGATTTGCCGACGGGGTTCTACACTTTTATCAGATCGCACTTAACCCCAAAGGACATTTTCCGGGGGAGTTCGTTGACCCGCCATTCGGGCCTCCGAATTTCACACGTCATTTTCGCTACAACGAGCCGGCATTGTTTCTGGAAGACATTTGGAAGCTCACGCCCCGGCTCACCCTGACGCCGGGATTGCGTTGGGAGTACTTCGGCGTGCTTCACAGCCCAGGGCCAGAGCAAGGCTTGGACTCGAACTTCTACCTGGGTTCAGGAGGCAATTTCCTACGACAGATCTCGAACGGCCGGTTTCTACGCACTGTGGATGCGCCCGGAAACCTGCGGGGCCACTTCTACCTGCCGTCCTACAAGAATTTCGCCCCCCGGCTGGGCGTCGCTTACGATCTGTTCGGTGACGGTAAAACCGTCATCCGTAGCGGTGCCGGCATTTTCTATGATCAGCGAGTTGGCTGGGAGATGTTTCGCGCCTTCCTGAATCCTCCGAGCTACAGTCTTACCAACCTAACTGATATCCCGGTCATTCCCGCCTTGCTCATCAATCCATATGCAATCTTTCCGAATACGGCCATCCAGCTGAGCCAGAGTGATGCGAAGCCCATTGCCACAAACCTTCGTACCGCGTACACGTTTTCGTGGAACGCAACCATCGAACGTGAGTTGAGCGGCAGTTTCGTAGCAGGAGCCTCGTATTTAGGCTCAAGTGGCAACCAGTTGTATTCCGTCTCTAATTTCAACGCTATCGGCAGTGGCGGGCTACTCGATCCTAATTGTGTCGGGACTAGGATCGCGGCGGACGGGGTGACGCCACTGGGCCCGGATTACACCAATTGCCCCGGGTTGAATTCGGATGTTTCGGCTCTCGCCATTCGGGGAAACGGCGGTCACTCCAGTTACGAGGCGCTTCAGTTACGACTGGACAGCCGGCACCTAGCACGCTGGGGCGTGGAATTTGGCGTGAACTACGCCTGGAGCCATTCGATTGACAATGGCAGCGTCAGTGGTTCCAGCGGCTTTCTGGGAACCACAAACGGTGCATACCTTTACGCTTTTCAGCCCGGCTTTGATCGCAGCCCCTCTGATTTCGACGTGCGGCATCGGGTTGCCGCTAACTGGATCTGGGAAATACCATTGGGGAGGAACTCTCAAGACTGGAAAAATCGCTACCTTTTCGGTGGCTGGGAGATCAGCGGGATTGTGAGTTATCAAACAGGCCAGCCATTTGACGTTGGAGACTCTGGGGTCCCTGATCTTAGCGTCGGCCAAAAGACGCGGCCGCGCCTCATCGGCCCTCCACCTCATTCGGGCTCACTGGTTGCCGATGCCAAGGCGCCCAACAACTTCCTCTATCTCCCCATTAACCAAGTGTATGACGCGGCTGGTGACTGCATCGCCGGGACGGCGCCGTTCGCTTGTGAAATCTCGGTGAACGGGCCCTTTGAGGGTACGCTTCCCCGGAACGCCTTCCGGCAGCCCGGAACCTATTACCAGAACACAGCCCTGCTTAAAAACATTCCACTGTCCAAGGAAGGTATGAAGCTACAAATCCGCGCCGAATTCTACAACCTTTTCAATCATCCCAATCTCTACGTCATTGGTGGCACAAACGACGTAAACGTATCTTCGTTCAATCGAAGCGACGGCAAGACAGTGGCTGGAGTAACTGCCTTTTTCAAGGATAGCAGGCAGGTCGTTGTGGCGCTGAAACTGCTCTTTTAGATTGCGTCGCTAGACAGGTTGTTCGTAAACCGGATGTTGCATTCTGGCTTGGTTGGATCAGTTCTGACCGATACACTCACGTTGACCAATGGGTCTTTGCATCAGAACAAACATCATTTTAGTGAAGAACTGGTCGCGCCGCTGTCATCCAGAGGCTCGCGCTGAGGCTGCTTTTCGACCTTTGTCGGTTTGTTGTCTGACAATGGCAGAGTCTCCGGCAGCCTCTCGCGGGTCGGCCAACAGTTTGCGAATCTTGCGTCCGAGGTCGGCAGGAGTGAAGGGCTTCTGTATGAATGACACTCCCGGAGTCAGCATGTCCGCCCGGATAAACTCGCCGCTGTATCCGGTCATGTAGAGTATTTTCGTTTGGGGTCGAAGTGAACGGACTTGCTTTGCCAGTGCTGGGCCGTTCATTCCGGGCATAATCACATCCGTCAAGAGCAGGTCGACGGAACCTTCTCTGCTGACTATGCGTAAAGCTTCCTGGCCATCTGGGGCAGACAACACCTTACAGCCTGAGGCGCTCAAGGCCTCGCAAATCAAGCGACGAAGCGGTTCCGCATCCTCAACTACCAGCACGGTCTCTCCCGAAAAGACAGGCTTCGCCGCACCAGGTGCAGATTCATAATCTGCGTCTGCCTGCTCCGCCGCAGGAAGATAGATCTTGAAAGACGAGCCGTGACCCAACTTGCTCTGCACTTCGATGCTGCCGTTGCTCTGCTTCACTATTGCGTAGACCGTTGCCAGGCCCAACCCCGTGCCTTTGCCCACTGCTTTCGTGGTGAAGAACGGTTCGAAGATGCGCGCCTGCGTTTCTTGGTCCATGCCTATCCCGGTGTCGGCCACCTCCAGTAAGACGAAGTGATCGCTTGGTACGCCCGCTTCAGACTGAGCGTCCTTTTTCAGGCGCACATTTTTCGTTTGGATGCGCAGCTTTCCACCGTTTGGCATCGCGTCGCGCGCGTTGACGACCAGATTCAGAACCAGCTGCTCGATCTGCCCGGAATCTGCTTTCACCCGAACCAGGTAGGGGTCCAGCATCACGGTGAATTCGATGTTTTCTCTGATCAGGCGTCGGAGCATCTTCTCAGTGCCGCCGACGGTCTGGTTAAGGTCCAAGACCGTCTGCTGAACGACTTGCTGTCGGCTAAACATCAGGAGTTGACGGATGAGGGAAGCCGCGCTGTTCGCAGCTTGCTTGATCTGCTCGACCTTTCGGCGATCAGGTCAGAAGCGAGGCTCTCCAGCAACAGGTCGCTGTAGCCAGTAATCACTGCGAGCAAATTGTTGAAATCGTGTGCTATTCCGCCAGCGAGGCGACCGATCGCCTCCATTTTTTGGGATTGCAGCAAAATTTCCTCGGATCGAGCGGGGGCGTCGTGAGCGGGCCCCTTTTCGATACCGAGGAGCGACACTATGCCAGCCCAAGTTAAGGTGCGACGCATCCGGTTTGGACTTTCAGCCATCCCGATTCCGTCCTAAGAGAATCCCCCAGCACGCGAAGACTTTGAGCCAAGAGGAGGTCCTCACGGAATAGTGTCCCAAGGTTCCGGGAAAGAGGAAAGAGTACGTTCGAGATACCGTGAAGAGTACGAGCGTAACGAGAACGCTGCTGGTCGGTTGATTCGCTCAGCTGCCGAATACCTCACGCCAAGTCGTTGAGATGATGCGGACACCAGATTCAGCGGCGTATTGGTTTCGGCAACCGCACGAAAGTGCCACGCTTCGTTAGCGTCAGCCTCGACGGAGACCTCTTCCCGCCGTAACTCGATCCTGTAGCGATTCCAAAACCATCTGAAGGCTGTTGCTGGCTTCGTCTTCGAGGGCTATGAACCGAAACGGCTGCAGACATCCTGAGCTCGTCTTCACTTTTGGCTCGAGGATCTCCGCCATACTCTGAACAGCACCATTGTTCGTTGGGAACGCGAGCTCCACGAACTCGCCCTGGTTAAGCGGCTTCGCCAGGGCTAGCAGCCCTCCTGTAGCAGAGAGCTCGTGCAATTTACCTCGAACCGAGGTCGTACCCGCTACACGAATCGCTACGGGAACTGCGTCATCGAGCTTCAAACGAGGAGCAGGTTGCGCTGGATTTGGTTGGGGAAAGTATGTCATGGCTGCTAACTATGGCAGCAGGGCCCTGACCGCACGAGATTACTCGAGGGCGTTGACCGAACGCTTACCGGCCCATGAACGAATGTGGACGCCACACAATGTGCTGGACTTATGTGATGCCACGGTCGGTGACCGCTCGTTGGTAATCATGGCAAGTTACGAGCGTGAACCAGAGACTCAGACCAAACCGCAGGCTCATACATCTTTTTGATGAATGTAGGCGTCCGCCAGCGAATGTATCGTAATCATGTCTTAGCCAATGAGACGACATCAGGGGAAAGATCCCAGGCGCCGCGATCAAGCATTTGCTCAGAATCGGAACACAATACCACTTGAATAGCGGAAGCTGTTCTGGCGATTGCCTAGGCTGCTGGAGAGTCCGGTGGTTAACGCATCGGTCGCGTTGAACTGGGTGCGCAGGTAGTCCACCTGGACGGCTCGGATCGCTAGATGTCGAGTCAGTGCCGATATCAATACCACCGCCAAACGCCATGGCGAAGGCATTCGCGCTGGTTATGCCGGTGGAGATCCCCCCAATGATTGGGATGCCTACTCCTGCTCCTAAGCTTGAGTGTGCTTCCCCGAACAATGCATGTGCGAAGACAGCGGACCTGCCCAGGTTAGCGGTTATGGTCGGCCCGAACAAATAGTTGTTCAGGCGCTGATAGGTACCCGCCGAAAAGCCCAACGCCGAAAAACCAAATGGAGTAACGCTGGTGCCACTTACGTCGGCGGTGACGCCGAGGTAACGGTTGAAATTGAAAGTACCCTGTCCTTCCCACCCGCCAAACCCATTGCTGTTGTTGCGAAGATAGGAATAGCCACCGAAGATTGTCGCGCGTGTTTCGATCTCGCTGCCGGCTGGCCTCGCGCCGCTACCAATTTGGGCAATGAGCATTGAGGGCAAGAACGAAATAATGAACGCCAAAATCACACTTTTGCGCATTGCTATCTCTCCCGACGAAGGGCGAAAAGTTAATAAGTGTGATGCACAAACGGAGTACGAAAGGAATCCAAAATGCCGGAATTGTTATGGAAACAAGCGCGTTAGCTTAAGCGAACCTTAAAAGGGGCTGATCTAAATGTGCGCCTTCGCGCAACGTGTGTACCTACAGCGCTATCTAGAAACAACTCAAAGCGAGAAGAATCCTCGCGATTGTGACATTCCCATGGAGTGGCAATAGCACGAAAGTCCTCGTGTTGTTTGTGCGATGGGAAGTATCTAGGCTCGCGGATGTGACTAGGGCGGTCGTTCGATATACAGAGGGGGCGAATTAGATGCTGCCTGGTGAGGCTTTCTCGGATCTCCCTTCATGGTTCGTTCGTCATTCCGCTGGGACTTATGGACTGCACGCACCGTAGTCTCGGGAAACGCGGTCCACCCGGAAGGCACGCCCGGAAGCTGCGGTGATTTTGTGGCCGCGCAGCGAAAAACGTTCACCCGCTTTAACCTGGCTCGGCGCATTCACCAACTGATAGTTGGTGCCGTCCTTCGCGGTTGCGCTGAGGCCGCTTTCGGCCTCGCGGACACAGCCGGTTAGCGAGGTGTGGCTACGGTGGATGAAGTAGATGCCTGCGCCGATTCCGGCGCCAACGCCAATTGCGGCTCCAATTACTCCCGCTTCGCAGCCAGGGCAATAAGACTGTGCGGCGGCAGAGCGAGAGAACGACGGCAGAACCAGTGCGATCGAGCAGAGAATTCCGATTCGGAAGCCGAGTCGCTTCATTGGTCGCCCCCTTGGATTTAGCGAACTTCTCTCTGGCCGAGTATTGTAGCCCTAATTGCATCCGGCGCTACGAATTGTGCGGTGGGGTTCCTTAGTAGTCCTTGGGCGGGGAATATATGCCCTCGGGCTCTGGTACTCCCTCTCCGGAGCATACGGCTCGCGCTCCACCGTGTGCAATGGTGGCGCAGCCGATCCTCCGTTATGATTCGCGGATATGCGGGCTTTGGCCGCGGTTATGTAGTGCGGTCGCAAGTTCCAGAGAAGAGAGGAACAACGGGAGCACCTTCTCTCTCTGGACGCCGATCGAGATCCCAAACTTTTGTTATTGCTAAGCCTGTTCCCAATACGCTGTTACGAAGCCACCTTGCCATAGCCCTTCCACGGATGGAACGCGAACACCGCAGATATTTTCGTCACAAAGTTGACCTGCCCATAACACTTTCGGGATCCGCCGACACTATCGTGGGAAGAATCATGAACGTCAGTGAAGGCGTGCTGGCGGTAACTCAGCTAACGGCTGCCGCTGTCGAAGGAGTAGTCACGATACAATTTGAGCTTCCCGGAACAACCGCTCAAGTTTTCCGGGCGAAGGCTGAGGTAGTCTGGAGGGACAGTCTTGCAATCGGCCTGCGTTTCCTCCGCATCGAAACCGATTCTCGACGCTCGTTCGAGGCATGGCTGGAGTCTTGAGGCGCAGCTGCAATTTCGTGAGTCCACTCATTGAGCGAGAGTTCGTCTGAGCCAATCCCATCATTTACTTCTGCCAGCGGCCTCGGCCAAGAAAATGTGAGTAAAGGGAAATGGCGGCTCCATAAAATCCAAATCCCGACGTGGGGATTCTCTAGTGAGAAAATGTGCCACCGCTTTTGTCATTACCCCGCGATGCCTATGCAGAGTTGAGGCCGATGTAAACCGCCCATCCGGCGATCACAAGCAACATTACTCCCGAGATTGCCCCCACCGTTTTCAACTGAGGGGGCTTATCTTGTTTACCTTAGCGACCAGTTCCCGCTGATTTGTTGCTGCCGATGAGACAGACGCAGATTCATCGATAAAAAGCTGGTCATCTTCTTGCCTCGTCAGTGTGCTGCGGTAGAAGAGGAGAATGAGAAAAATACCAGTTACGATACCCCAAGCAATCAGTAGCCATTCCATTCCCGGAGTCATTAGACAATCTCCCTCAGGAAATAAACTTAGACGCCGAACTATTGATGCCGGAAAGGACGTAAACGTTGTCGAAGCCATTCGGCGAGCGGCGTATACCCTCACGCAGGATTGAGGCCCGGAGAATTATTTGTTCGTTACGTAATCATTATCCTGCAAATGCCGTCATTTAGAGCATCGCCGGGTGTTCGACCCTTTCGACCATTTATACTTGAGGCCAAACAGTAGAGGTAGCCCTTGATTCGTTATGATGCTGACAGAGATCGGTTCACAAGGTTATGGCAAGCCGCAAGCAACTTTTAAATTTTTTCAATCAAATTGCCGCAATTGCACTTTTTCTCTTCGCCGCGATCGGAGTTGTTGCTCAATCGACGCCGAGTCGATCCCTGCTGGCGCTTTCAAAGCGTAACCACACGCTCGCCATCGTGGATCCGAATACGCTGCAGGTCATCGCGCGCGCTCCCGTCGGTCCCGACCCTCACGAAGTGATTGCGTCCTCCGATGGGAAGACGGCTTATGTCTCGATCTACGGTGGTGGCCGATACCATGCTCTTTCCGTCATCGATCTGGTCGGGCAGAAAGCGCTGCCCGACATCGATACCGGAGCCTTGAATGGTCCGCACGGACTCGCATTTGTGGGAGGAAAGGTCTGGTTCACCGCCGAAGGCGCGAAGGCCGTCGCGAGCTATGATCCTGCATCCGCCAAGATCGACTGGATTATGGGCACCGGCCAGAACCGGACGCACATGCTTTACGTCACCCCGGACGAGAAGCAGATCTACACAACCAACGTGAGCTCCGCGACCGTCAGCATTCTGGAAAAGGTCACTCTTCCGCCGATGGGACCTCCTCCGGGAATGCGTCCGCCTCAGGGCTCCGGCCTCCTCCGTCCCACCGGGAGGGAATCAACCGCGCATGGATTGGAATGAGACCGTCATTCCGGTCGGCAAAGGCGACGAAGGATTTGACGTATCGCCGGATGGACGCGAGCTATGGACCGCGAATGCGCAGGACGGCACACTCTCGGTGATTGACCTCGCGACACGGACCGTGACGGCCACGCTGGACGCGAAGACGTTCGGTGCAAACCGGCTGAAGTTCACTCCTGATGGAAAGCTCGTGCTGATTTCAAGTCTGGGCGATGGCGATCTGGTCATCTACGATGCAGCGTCGCGCAAGGAATTCAAGCGAGTGAAAATTGGCCACGGAGCCGCGGGCATTCTGATCGATCCGGATGGTAATCGTGCCTTCATCGCCTGTGGGCCTGACAACTACGTCGCTGTACTGGACCTGAAGACCTTCGAGGTCACAGAGCCACATCGACGTTGGCGGCGAGCCGGACGGTCTAGCCTGGGCGATAAGACCGTAACTCTACTCGTAGGTGTTTCCGGGACCGAACGGAGCAAGATTAGCAGCTATACGCTAGAGCGTAGGCTTGGGGATCGACCGCGAGAGATCTCCAAACGTCTGACGATGACAATGCGAGGTTAGTCGTCGATGAGCTAGAACGGGCCGATCTGAGGAAAATGGATATTTAGCTTATAGCAAATGAAGAGAATTAGGATCGCGCCGAGTGTAGAAAAAATGAGGCCAGCGGGATGATATCGTTCGTTTGCCGGGCGCGAAAACATGTGGGCGACGCCGCCGCCGATGATCGATCCGAGGATGCCGAGCACGATCGTCCAGAAGGTCGTCATGTGCACATGCATCACCGATTTCGCGATAACCCCCGAGACTAGCCCAATGAAAATATACCAGACCAAGTGAAACATACTTTTTCCTCCAGCGATTGCCTTCAGAACGTCGTCGAGTATAACCCAGGGTTTCGCAATCAAGCAGATCTTCCTATGGCATTCATCGGCTGATTCATGGACGAATGATCTCGACAGAGTGCGCTCAGTGGCGCATCCAATCTCTTGAGAATCACGATTCGTTGCACCACAAACTATGGATTCCGGCACAGCGCCGAGGCGCGATTTAAGCAACATTAAGTCGCGTCTTTGCAGCCTGGGACCGAGCGACTGGAGACGGTGATTCTGATACACCTGTCGCAATGAGAATGTGACTGAAAGCCGCCACAAGGATTGTCTCCGCGACCGGGCCTCTCGTAGTCGCGACCCGTTGCAATGACCTCAACCTCGCAAACAGCGCCGACGAGTCGACGGAGTCGGACAGCGGGCATATTATTCCGACACAGGAGGCGTCGTGAAAATCCATCTGGCTGTGCTCATGCTGTGCCTGACTTTTGCCGGTCTGGTGGCTCGTGCAGCGGACTACCCCGCTCCCCAAGCGGGGAATTTTGTTGTCAAAGACTTTCAATTTAAGTCCGGCGAGAAGTTGGCGGAGGTGAAGCTGCACTATTACACCCTGGGCGCACCAGAGAAGGACACGAGCGGAACAGTGCGCAACGCGGTTTTGATTCTTCACGGCACCGGCGGTTCCGGCCGCCAATTCCTGACGCCCACGTTTGCGGGAGTGCTCTTTGGTCCCGGCCAGCTTCTGGACGCCACCAGATATTTCATCATTCTGCCTGACAACGTGGGCCACGGCGATTCGAGCAAGCCCAGCGACGGCCTGCACATGCGCTTCCCTCATTACGAATACGACGACATGATCGAGCTGCAATATCGCCTGCTCACGCAGGGGCTGGGAGTAAACCACCTACGGCTAGTGATGGGTACATCGATGGGCGGAATGCACACCTGGTTGTGGGCCGAACAACATCCCGATCTCATGGACGCGGCCATGCCTCTGGCCAGCCAGCCGATCGAGATAGCGGGGCGCAACCGCATGATGCGGCGCATGATTGTGGATGCCATTCGCAATTCACCTGATTGGAACAACGGTGAATATAAGCAGCAGCCGCACGGGTTGGCCGCGGCGCTGGATGTGCTTCTGATTATGGGTAGCAGCCCGCTGCAGATGCAGAAGCAAGCGCCTTCGCGCGAGAAGGCGGATGATTTTCTGGAAAACTACATTTCCGCTCACTCGAAGACCACTGATGCTAATGACATGCTCTACTACTTTGACGCGTCAAGAAACTACAACCCGGAGCGGCAACTGGACAAAATCAGCGCACCGCTCACCGCCGTCAACTCAGCCGACGACCAGATCAACCCTCCAGAGTTGAAGATCATTGACGTGGACATTCAGCGGGTCAAGCAAGGGAGATACGTGCTGCTGCCGATCTCCGACGCGACTCGTGGCCACGGTACGCACTCCCTCCCGGCGATCTGGGGAAATTATCTGAAGGAATTGCTGGAGCGATCAGGTGGGCGGTAACGGCATCCCTGGGAGAGTAATTCTCTGAATTCATTCTGAAACTCCCTAAATTCAGCATGTCAAAGGCACAAATCTCGTCCATCGCAGGTGCTTGGGGATGCACGGAAGTAGTGTGAGGGGGAGGCGATGCAAGCCGCCTCCCATTTCTCTCACTTGTTACTGGTTTTACGCGGCCCTGCTCGGACCTTGGCTTCGAGGGCCTTCTCGCCGCCCACGTTAACTTTGATCTGCTTGGGCTTGGCTTCGGCCTTCTTGGCGAGCTTAATCTTCAGCACGTCGTTGCCTAGGCTGGGCCTAGTCACCCGAGGGCAGGAGTGACTCCTCCTGGTAAGACGTGATCTCAGGAATGAAATTAGTGGACGGGCACTCGCCCAGAATCGGCTGGCAGGGCGCGTCCGGACCATGTTTCGGGTGCACCAGGGGCTTCATCTCCGAGAACTGCTCCTGCTCGGTCGAGCCGTTGAGCGCTGTGGTCGAAGCCAGACCGCCGGCAATCACCTGGGTGAGGGCGTCGAAGTATCCGGTGCCCACGAAGCTCTGGTGCTTCACAGCCTCATATCCGTACTCCGCCTCGCGGCTGAATTCTTTTTGCTGCAGGCGGGAGTACGCGGTCATGCCGCTGTCTTTGTAGCCGCGCGCCAGCTCAAACATGCTGAGGTTCAGGGCGTGGAATCCGGCCAGCGTGACGAACTGGAACTTGTATCCCATCTTGGCCAGTTCCGGCTGGAAGCTGGCGATCGTCTGCATCGTTCAGCTTCTTCTTCCAGTTGAACGAGGGCGAACAGTTGTAGGCCAGCAGCTTGCCGGGATACTTGGCGTGAATCGCTTCCGCGAACTGGCGTGCCTCTTCGCACGTTCGGCTCCGAAGTTTCACACCAGATCAGGTCGGCATACGGTGCATAAGCGAGGCCGCGTGCGATCGCAGACTCGATCCCGCCGCGAATCTGGAAGAAGCCTTCCGAGGTTCGTTCTCCGGTCACGAACTCGACGGTCTCGCGGATCGATGTCGCTGGTGAGCAGGTGAGCGCTGTTGGCGTCGGTGCGCGCCATGATCAGCGTCGGCACGCCCAGCACGTCTGCCGCCAGGCGGGCCGCTACCAGCTTCTGGATAGCCTCCGAGGTCGGCACCAGAACCTTTCCGCCGAGATGACCGCACTTCTTCGCGGAGGAGAGCTGATCTTCGAAGTGCACGCAGGCGGCGCCGGCCTCGATCATCGCTTTCATCAATTCGAAAGCATTCAGGGTGCCGCCGAATCCAGCTTCAGCGTCGGCCACGATGGGAGCCATCCAATACATGCCGTTCTTGCCGTCCATGTGGTGGATCTGGTCGGCGCGCATCAGGGCGTTGTTGATGCGCCGGACCACGTTGGGAACGCTGTCCGCCGGATACAGGCTCTGGTCGGGATACATCTGGCCGGAATCGTTGGCATCGGCGGCAACCTGCCAACCGCTGAGATAGATCGCCTTCAGCCCGGCCTGAACCTGCTGCACCGCCTGATTACCGGTGAGGGCGCCCAGAGCCGGGACATAGTGTTCATGCTGGAGTAGCGACCACAGCCGCTCCGCGCCCAGGCGCGCCAGCGTGTGCTCCACGTGAATGGAGCCGCGTAGCTTATCCACCTGCTGGCTGGTGTAAGGGCGTTTGGTGCCGCGTCCACCGTTTGTCGGTATGCCAGTGTTTTGTCATTTCTGCGGTGCTCAGATTCATGTTGGCGATATCCTTCCCGGCATTCCGGCTAAGTCGCAGTAGAACCCATTCGCCGCAGGACTCCAAACCGTGTCGTCCATATTGGACAGGTAGTCCGTTTTGTCCTAGTTACGTCGGAGGCACTGCCGTTCCGATTACAATGTTCTACATGACGATCACCGCGACCCTGCGCAATGAAGTTGAGACCCAGATTCTTACTCCGAGGCTAGCGATTTCCTGACAAAACTGGCTCGCAAATTTGAAGCGCGCCGCGAGGAGCTTGCTGGCGCCGCCGCCGCGTCCGCCAGCAGGAGATCGACGCCGGCCAGCTCCCCGATTTCCTTCCCGAAACCGCCGACATCCGCGACGCCGAATGGACGGTTGCGCCATTCCGCGCGACCTGCTGGACCGCCGCGTCGAGATCACCGGGCCGGTCGACCGCAAGATGATCATCAACGCGCTGAACTCCGGCGCGAACGTCTTCATGGCGGATTTCGAAGACTCCAATTCGCCCACCTGGCAGAACAATCTCGAAGGCCAGATCAATCTGCGCGACGCGGTCGCGGGACCATCGAGCTTCGCCAGTCCGGAAGGCAAGCAGTACGAGCTGAATCCGAAAGACGGCGACGCTGCTGGTGCGGCCGCGCGGCTGGCATCTGGTCGAAAAGCACTTCCGCGTGGACGGCGAGCCGATCTCCGGCTCGCTCTTCGATTTCGGCCTGTACTTCTTCCACAACGCCAAGGCGCTGATGGCGAAGGGCACCGGCCCGTATTTCTATCTGCCGAAGATGGAGAGCCATCTGGAAGCGCGGCTGTGGAACGACGTCTTCTGTTTCGCGCAGGACGAGCTCGGCGTGCCGCGCGGCACCATCCGCGCCACGGTGCTGATCGAAACCATCCTCGCCGCGTTCGAGATGGACGAGATCCTGTACGAGCTGCGCGATCACTCCGCGGGCCTGAACTGCGGCCGCTGGGATTACATTTTCAGCTTCATCAAGAAGTTCCGCAACCGTCCCGATTTCGTGCTGCCGGACCGCGCGCAGGTCACCATGGACCGGCACTTCCTGAAGTCCTACGTCGACCTGCTGATCCAGACCTGCCACCGCCGCGGCATTCACGCCATGGGCGGCATGGCGGCGCAGATTCCGATCAAGAACGATCCGGCGGCCAATGAGGCGGCGCTCGAAAAAGTGCGCCAGGACAAGCTGCGCGAAGTGAAGGCCGGGCACGACGGCACCTGGGTGGCGCATCCGGGCCTGGTGCCGATCGCCAAAGAGATCTTCGACGAGCACATGAAGGACGCCGAATCAGATCGGCGTGCAGCCGCGACGACGTGCACGTCACCGCCGCCGATCTGCTCGCCGTCCCCGAGGGCGAGATCACCGAGGCCAGGGCTGCGCTGGAACATCGACGTCGGCATGCAATATCTGGAAGCCTGGCTGCGCGGCAACGGCTGCGTGCCGATCTACAACCTGATGGAAGACGCCGCCACCGCCGAGATCTCCCGCGCGCAGGTCTGGCAGTGGGTGCGGCACGGCGCCAAGCTCAGCGATGGCCGTCCGGTGACGCAGGAGATGGTCCGCAGCGTGATCGCCGAACAGAAAGCGAAGCTGCAAGGACGGCCGCATGGCCGAAGCTGCCGAGATCTTCGAGCGCATGATGACCAGCCCGGATTTCCCGGAATTCCTGACGCTGGTGGCTTATGATTACATCGACTAGGTCGCATACGCCGACACTCGATCCGCGAACCTGCGCGGACGATGAGCACTCCAACTGCCACCGAGATCTCGGATGAGTTTCTAGCGCAGCTCAAGGACGATCTGGTCTGCCGCCGGGTCGGACGCGGCATGGCGCGGCTGGAAGAGCATCAGCCATCTGCTGACCTCGTTCGACCCGGAACAAAAGAACGCTGCGCTGTTTCGCCGGGTACCTCGCGCAGTGGGTTGATGTCGGCTTTCAGCGTCCCGGCACTGGTCAAGGAAATCGTCGCGCGTTTCTCCAAGCCGATGCGTGCGCGCCTGCCTCTGCATGACTACCTGCACTTGCGCATGGCCGAAGGCATGGTGGCCATGTCGGAAGAGGCCAAGGATGAGGCCATTCGCCACTTTGATTTTGTACTGAGTCTCGACGAGGAGATTGACGACAAGGAACTGCTGTCCATCGCCAACTTCTGGAAGGGCCGCTGCCTGCGCATGAAGGGCGAGTACGACCAGGCGCTGGCCTTCGCGGTAAAGGGCGAGAACTCGCCTCTGAACTCGGTCACGAGCCGATGGCGGCCGTCATGCGAGTGCTGGAAAGCTGGCTCTTCTTTCAAAAGGGAGACTCCAAACAGGCGATCGACATCCTGCAAGAGGCCGAGGCCGTTCTGAGCAAGACGGATGACTACCTCACCCTGGGCAACATCCATTCTTCTTACGGCCGCATTGCGCGCCGCCAGGGACGCTATCAGCACGCCATCGACAGTTTCACCGCGGCGATCGCGCAGTACAAGAAACGCGATCCGCAGCATCGCAACGTGGCTCGCTCGCTGAATAACCTGGCCTACGTGAAGCGGCTGATCGCCCTGCAACTGCGCCGCAAGATCGATGCCGACGCTGCCCGCCGCCGCAAGGCCGCCGCGCGCGGTCGCTCCAGAAATGGTGGAGGCAAGCCGCAGTATCGCAGCCGCTTTGAGCAACTGCGCCAGGAAGCTCTGGCCGAACTGGGCGAAGCGGCCGCCATCTACCAGCAGTACGAGAACCACCACGGCCTGGGCAGCGTGCACCTGAACTATGGGTACCTCCATTTGGACAACGGCGACCTCGAACACGCCGAGTCGTCAGCCAAGACCGCCTTCCGCCTGGGTGAAGAAAAGCGCGACTACATCCTGATGGCGCGAGCGCGGCTGCTGCTCTGCATGATCGAAAATGCCCGCGTCGAGGAAGAGATCGGCGAAAGCACCGAACCGGGCAACCACGCCCGCCTGGCTCAGGATTGTGCCCACGAAGCCATCGAACTGGCCAAACACACCCAGAACCGGCGTCTGCTCGCGCACATCCTACATCTGGCAGGGCCTGACCTACTGCAACCGTTTCTTCGACGATCCGGATTCAGCCCGTCGCTGCTACGACCAGGCCCTTACTCTCACCAAAGGCGACCATGC
This sequence comes from Terriglobia bacterium, assembly GCA_963706335.1. Taxonomy (GTDB): domain Bacteria; phylum Acidobacteriota; class Terriglobia; order Terriglobales; family Acidobacteriaceae; genus JAIQFF01. The sequence continues at coordinate 188,869 of CAVPME010000015.1, read as the reverse complement.
CGACAGCGCCTGGGAAGACCTGCAGACCTTGAAGGCCAAAGTCCTGCGCGGCGTCAGCGTGAATCCCATCTGCGCGCCTGGTCGCAGGGCTCGGTCGGCGACAAGACTTTTCAGCAGATCAGCGAGGAGTTCGCCGAACTGATTATTCCCAAAGTCTGGGAGCGCGAGGGCCGCAAAGTCTCCCGTGTGGCGGCGCGCCTCTCGGTGTCACCCAAGAAAGTCCGCCGGATCCTGAGCCGCGTGGGACGGCGGAAGCCGCGGGGAGTGCTAACGGGAAAGGCACACATTGAGCGAACGAAAAAGGTGATCGAGGATTAGGCGGGGTCTCGCGCTGACCGCAAGGCCGCTCTCCGTCAGGTGCTCCACTGGCGAACGCCCGCTTCAACCCAGTATGCCGACGATGTGAGTGGATCAGGTGTCGCACTCTACGAACGAAAATGCGAGAAGGACCTGGAAGGCATCGTGGGAAAACACAAGACCGCACCGTATCTCCTACCATGCCGACTTGGTACAAAATCAAAAATCCTGGCTACTCCCTGATGGTCGGCCGTCACGAGCGCTTCGAGCCGGAACAGCCTGCTGAGCCGGTCCGGTAAGGCGAGGAGGCGGTATGCAAATTGTTGCAGTTTTTCACATCGCGTTACGCACGTCGAACAGTGGGTGACCACGTGCAATGCCTGTCAAAGCCGCGCCAAACAAGCCAATCGGGTGTACTATGACATCGATATTACGGGCCCTAAAATCGATACGAAGGAGACATTGCCCATGTCCGAGACAAGTCTGACCGATGAACACAAGGAGAAATACTATAGCTTTCAGATTAAAGGGTGGACGAATTTCGACCCTATGAACAAGACGCTGGTCAAAATTGGGCAAAGCATAGAGCAAGGCGACGGTTTTCTAACTCTTTTGGAAGTTCAAAAGACTGAAAACGATCTTGCCAGTATCAGCGACCCAGAAGTTAAGGAATGCTTTGCCAACATCCTCGCTGCCAAAAGACTCGTAAGAAATGTCCAGGAACTGCCAAAAAATCTGCTCGAAGAGCTTCGTTCGGCATTGAGCAGCGTTGAGGGAAACGCGCCCAAGAAGGAGGTCGCCTCAGTGGCAACTCTTCCTTTGAGTATTGAACCACGCGTCAAACAATGGCCATAGAGTGGGCACTTGGCGGTGTTTCTTTGTATTTGTAATTAGGCAATTCACGACGATCGGCTGTGGCGAATTGCTTTTAACACCATTGGGACTACGCTGCAAGCGTTCTCTTGCGCCCATTCCGTGGCGTAATTGTGGCTACTAGCTGTCGCTCCTCCCGGCGTGCCCCACATACCCACAGAAGTATGAGTGAAGGTCCACACTGCGATATTCAATGATTTTTGAGCAGGAAGTGTGCACAACAATGAGAGCGAATCTATCAACGGATCAATTGTCGAGAACCGATCCTGGCCAGACCCAGACTGGATCCGAGCCGAAATGCGATGTGACCAAATTGGCAGATCCGTTTGCTACGGCAGAGTTAGCCACCGCGCCCGTCGGTATCGGAACCGATCCCGTCCGTATCGGGCTCGTAGGCGAATTCGTTACCGGAGTATTGGAAGAAGCCCGCCTCGCCACGGGCGCGACTGGAGCCGCGATCGCGCTGGCTCGGGGAGCCAAGATGGTCTGCCTGGCCACCACCGGTCCCGATGTTCCCGATCTCGGTGCAGATCTAAATGCTAGTACTGGACTCACGGGTTGTTGTATACAAACTCGCCAGGTTCAACAATGTAGCGACACGGAGACAGATCCCCGTGTTGATGTTGAAACTTGCCGATTTTTAGGAGTCAGGTCAATTGTGGCCTTGCCCCTCATGGATTCCGGCGACCTGTTTGGTGTCTTCGAGATTTTTTCTTCACGAGCGAACGCTTTTGGCCAAAGCGATTTGTTGAGCTTGCAAGTTCTGGCCGATCGAATTCTCGAGTCCAGAAAGCATGGTTGGAAAGCCCCTACGACTGCGCCAAGTAAAGATCGTACCCTCGATTCCGTACAGCCAGCACTTGTGGCGCCCAAGATCCTTGCGTCTGTGAAGCACAATTCTAGATCGCGCCGTCGCGATTACCGGACGGCGAGTCTGGTCGCGGCGCTCGTTGCTCTGTCAGTACTGCTGGGCTGGATGATGGGTCGTGCGGGCTGGGACAGAGCAGTCAATCAAGCCGAAAGCGAAATCTCTACATCTTCAGAACAAGCAGGTAATTTCTCTGCCGGGTCTTCTCAGATCTCAGTTGAGTCCGGGTATCCCAAGCAACAGCACATTCAGGATCCCGTCGTGATGAACGCTTTGATCGGAACTGATGGCTCAGTTCGGGAGTTCAAATTGATCAGTGGCGATCCTCAATTGATGCAAGCTGTTTCTGGCGCGCTGCGGTCATGGCATTTCAACCCTCAAAGCTTCAACGATCAGCCGGTCGAGTTCGAGACCAGGATCACCGTGACGTTTTCACCTCTGTAACACAACCGAAGGATTTGGACGTCCTCAGAGCGCCTAACAAAATCTCCGCCGTGGCAGCTCGCGCTCATTCGGTCCCGGTCGGGTTGGCATCTATGGCAATGCACATCACTTGAGGGACCATTACGGGCAGCCCGTGTGTTCGAAAATCGGTCGGGAGTTGGCTGAACTTTTCATCCCCAGACCAAACAATCACAGTTTCATTTGTCCGGCAAAATCCGGGACTGATAGTCGCTTGCCCGGCCCTTGGCCTTAAGTGGCACGAAGGGGCGATTTCTGCGAGTCGTCGATCGGCATAGGGTCAGCCTTACGAGGTGCTGCGATGCAACGCGACCTATTTCTCGATGGACTTCGGTTCAAACTCGCCGAACAATACCGCGAAAATCCAACGGCCTTTTTGAGCCTGTCAAAGCAAGCAATTGATTCCGCTTTTGGCCGCGAGATCGTTGCGGAGTTGAGAAATGAGGGTCACGTTGAGGAAGAAGTGCGAGGTACGATCCGGCTTACGCCGCGCGGCTACAGAGCGTTTCAGAACGATCCGCCACCCTATTCTTATAGAAACCGCACATCACCTGTACAATAAAACGCGCTCGGCATCATCTTCGCGGTGAACGGACATGACCTCTCCACGTACCTCAACTGATTTCCTGGTGCCAGAATTGGAAGATCAGCATCTCTGGAGACTGTGCATCGGACTGGACTTAGCTGATCGCACCGTGCTGGAGGCGGAGGTGTTGATTTGGCGCATTGTCCAGCAGAGGCCTGTAACCCTGACCCGACAATCGGTATTGAAGGAACTTGCGAAAGTTTCATGAACGCACCACCGACTCCTCAACGACGTATCCGATGCCGTCGAGCAACACATGGCGGCAATGCGCCATGCACAGATTCAGTTATTGCCTAATGTGGGATACCGAGGAAACCGTCCGGTGATAAGACTAAGCACGAAAAAAATGGCGACAAGCCTAGTCATTGCATTGGCTTCGATCATGATTGCGTCCGCACAGCAGGAGAAGTTCGTCGACCGGCTGTTGCAAAATCGCTACCAGCTGACTCTCGAGGCCGGCAAACTGTCAGGTCCAGCAATGCCGATCCTGCAAAGCGCACTGTTCGAGGCACAGTTCGTGCTCATTGGCGAGGACCACGGCATCTCTCAGATTCCGCAATTTTCTGGCGCGATCTGTGAACTGCTCGGCCCCCAGGGATTTCATACTATGGCGGTTGAGGTCGGACCTCTTGCCGCCGCGGAGATTCAGCCTTGGACTCTCCGGGACGACGGTGCGAAACAACTCGTTGAGTTCGAGAAGAAGTACCCGGAAACCATCGCTTTTTACAATTTTCACGAAGAGTATGAATTGCTTTCACGGTGCGCACGCGCTGCGAAAGCCGGCAAGTTTCGACTCTGGGGACTCGATCAGGAACTGATGGGAGCTTCCGAGCTGATCCTCACCCGGATCCTTGAAACACATCCGGGGAGACTGGCTGCAGATCAGACCAAACGCCTTGTCCAGAAAAGTGAGGAAGCTCACGCTACCGCTCTCAAGAGCGGAAATCCAGGCGATACCTTCATGATGACCTCGTCGGAAGAAGACTTAACCAGATTACGGGAGTTGCTGCGTAAGGACGGGAACACCGCCGGCGAGGCACTCATCAGTGAGTTGATCGAGAGCCGCGACATCTATCTCAAAAATATGACTGCCGGGTACGAATCAAATCGGGAACGTGCACTCCTGATGAAAACGACCTTCGAGCAGGCATACTCGTGCGCGACCCAGGAAGAAGGGAAGCCGCCCAAAGTCTTGTTGAAGCTGGGTGGTGACCACACCTATAAAGGATTCAATCCTCTGAGAAATAACGATATTGGTAACTTCCTTGCGGAAATGGCCGACGGACAGGGTGCTAAATCACTTCACATCCTCATTTTGGGAGTTAAAGGGTCACAACTGCGCTTTGCCGGCATCGGACGGCCATTTCAGCCCGGGGATTTCAACCTGGCCGAAGACAAAGACTCGGATTTCCTGTTTCTCAAACCCATGTTCGAGAATCTGGCCAGCGATGGTTGGACGATGTTCGACTTGAGAGGCATGCGTCTGGGCTTCCGCTCATTCGGCCCGGTCGATAAGGAGTTGGAACGTCTCATCTTTGGAAACGATCTGCTGGTGTTGATACCCCAAGCCACTCCTTCACGGCAAATTCAATAGTCTCGATTAGACTGGGAACTCTTCCCGAGTCGATCATGGCAATGGAAAGCAATTCCTTTCGGGGATCTCGCCTATGTTTTTTGGCGCCGCGGCGTCGGTGGCACTGGGGCCAGCCGGCAAGGACCTGGTCGACTGTCCTGGTCAGGGCGTGAGAGGAGATGAATCGTCGGCTCTCTCTGCGAATGGTCGAGCGTAACGTAACAGAGACATCAAGAATTTTCCTGGTTCCTTCGTCATCGGCAGATGCGCCGAGTTCTCGAACCAAACAAAATGCTTCGATGGCGCTTTCACCTTCTTAAACCATTCGGCCGCAACCTGCGCGTTGACGTCGAAATCGTAGCGGCCAGCGACGATGATCACAGGGCATCTCAGGTCTTTAATTTCCGTGAGATCGATGCTGAGCAGCTTCGCGAGGAGGTAAGACTCGGAAAAATCGTTGCCATCCCAGATATGACGTATCTCATCGTCCGTGTAGTCGGGCGACAGTACGGCGACATCGCTCTCACCGGAGTTACTCCGGCGGTGGGCCATAACACCGCCGTAGAAATCCACCCATCTACGCTGCGTGTAGATGTTTCGGAGCGGGACTGGGTGACCAGGCGCAAAGTAGGGAGCAATCGATTCGAGTTGTTGCACAGCGTTTGGGTTTCCCGCTTGGCGGGCGGCATCGATGGCGAAAGACCAACCGCGGCGTTCGCTCTCCGGTCCGTCGGTCACTTGGCCGACTCCAATGTATGCGTACAACGATTCGGGATGGAGCTTGGCTAATTCCAGACCCAGATAACTGCCCCAAGAATGGCAAGTCATTGTGATTACAGGAGCATCGGCTGGCCTGGGACGGGCTACCTTTGCCGACCATCAGGGAGTTGGGCGACTCGTGCTCAACCCCACGTCGTCAGGAGCGATCAATTTTGGATAGCGTCAACTTCTTCCTGATGCCCGATGAACCGCCCACCAAACGTTGGCGGCGACACTCAGACTGGTTTTCCTTCCACCACGTTGATCATCGTTGTTGTTCGCGTGATGGACGTGAGTTCGAAACCGGAGGCTTTCAGCAGCGAACGGAACTGGGCTTCAGTACGTTCCTGGCCGCCCGGGAAGGCGAGCATGGTCATGTCCATGTCTTTGGACGGCGACAACGCGTTGCCCGCGGGAACCACGCAGTCCGCGATCAGAAGCTTGCCATTGGTGAGAATCGCTTTGCGACAATGGCCGAGGATCTGCATACACTGCTCGTCGGTCCAATCGTGAATGATGTGGCGGAAGAGGTAGGCGTCGGCTCCGGTGGGAATGCTATCGAAAAAACTCCCTGCGATGAGGGTGCAGCGGTCGGCTAAGCCTGCGTCCTTCAACTTTTCTTTCGCGCGCCCGACGACGTGGCCCAGGTCGAACAAGATCCCTTTCATGTTTGGATAACGTGCCAGCACGGCGGAGAGGAGCGAGCCGTTCCCTCCGCCGATATCGGCCAGGACACTGATGCCAGTGAAGTCGTAGGCGTCCAGCATGGCAGCGGTTTCGTAGAAATTCAATGAACGTCATACCGGCGTCGAAGATCGGACCCATTTCCGGGTGCGTCTGGATGTAGTCGAAAACCGGTGAGCCGAAAACTTTGTTGAAACCCGGCTCGCCGGTTTGAACGGAGTGATGCAAGCCGTCCCAGCCAGCGAAGAGGTGATGGAACATTTGCGCGCCCCCGCGGTAGGAGCCTGGGGCGTCGGTGCGTAATGCGGCTGAAAGCGGCGTGTGGTCGAAGTGGCGATTCTCGGTTTCCTGAAAAAGACCGTGGCTGGCAAGAAAGCGGAGAATTCGATAGAGCGACGCCTCATGAGTCTTGGTGGCTCTGGCGAGGTGTTCGATGGACTGCGGCTGGCTGGTCTGAACAAGATCGGCAACGCCGAACTCGGCAATAGTGCAAACCGCCCGGCTGAGGGCGGCACTCGTCATGATGCGGTTGAGATGTTCGGTTTCTTGTTGGGCCACGATTTCCACCTGGAATACGCCAGGACGCTATCACAGGCTAAAACAGAACTACAAGAGTTTAACTGCCGTGTGGCCGACCAACCGGGAATCCCGTTCAGGGACGCTGTCTTTCCACATGGGTTGCCGCACGCATTCTGGTACGATCCATCCCCTCCCGAGTCCATCGAGGCCACGCACCTGATGGCCGATTTCCTGCGAAAGGAGTTAGGCAAGTAACGCTCTGCGGCGCGATGACGAGAGGAGGATTAGGGCGTCGCTGAGTAGGCCAACATCAAGAGGAAACGGTCCTCTCGCTGCGGTGCCGGGGATCGAGAGCACGGGTGCGATTGAAGTTATGGGTCTGGATGACCGGCAACCCAGAAGTAGTCGGTTCTTCCGCCGGATTAGTGGACGCGCGCGGGCACAGTCCCTCAGGGTTGTAATATCAATTTGTGATTCTTCAGGTCAACTACCACAAGATCGAACTCTTTGAAAAAATCCATGCCCAGTAGGCCGTCTATTTCTTGCCCCATGCTCTTGGACAACTCGCGCGTGTCCATCGCTACTATGCGGTGGTCCCGCCAGGTTATAGGCCCGACTCTTAGAGTGGTTGTAGCAACGACTCCTGTACCAATCAGACCAGAACCCTTACTCGGAGAGACTCGGTTATTGAGCGTGAGTCTCGCGTTAGCAAGTGCTGAACTTATGATCGTGTGATTCGAACCAGTATCAACAATCAGAACTGCCGGCCTGCCATCCACTTCCACCTTGACCGAGACCAATCCGAACATGCCACTGTCTTCGAACGGGATTTCTCTTCGATTCGAGGACCGCGAATGAGCGATGATTCAAGAGCTGCAACTCGACATTGGCTACAGCGAAGCGGCGACCATCACGATCCGAGCCATCGAGGCTGCCTACGAGACGACGGGCTAACTAAAGTATCGCCACAAACCTTGATCCCGCCTGCTTGCCTATCTGGCCGTGCACGTTCTGGACACCGGGGCGCTCTCCACTAAGTGGGAAATCAGCTCGTTTACCCTTGGAAATTGTTCGTGTGTGTAACGCTCTGCATCTTCCTGATTCTTCCAAAAGCTCAGCGCTAGGATCTGGTCAGGTTCGGTGTCAGAAATGAGAATGACCTCATCCACAAAGCCCGTTTGGCTTTCCAAGATTGGCAGGATTTTCTCCTGAATCGTTTTTGCGAGCTGTCTGGCCTTTCCTTCTTTGGTCCGGACGGCAACAACCCGGCTGAACATGACATTGCCCCTCAAAATGGTTTCGCAGTCAAACAAATCCTAATACTCGCGTATTTCAAGGGTCAATTGCTGAAAAATGGTGCGGGTTTGGATCGCTGCAAGAAAAGCCGCACAACGAAAAAGGCGCGCCGTAGCGCGCCTTAGTGTTGATGTTACGTTGATTTTGGGTCCTCGCCTATGTTGAAAGGGGAAGCGTCCACTCAGTGCCTCAGGCGGCTTTGCCCGCGGCGATCCTGTGGTTGGTCGAACTGTGGACGTTGAACGTGCGAATCACTGGTTCGGACTCAAGCAGGTGCCGAATCGTTTCATGCACTTTCTGGTACTCGGCGCGGTGATATTGCTCCGCATCCTCTTTGGTGTTCCAAAAGCCCTGTGCCAGCACGCGATTGTCCTCTTTGTCTGAGACGAAAACTGTCTCATCCACGAAGCCTTTCTGTTTCTTCAGGATCGGCAGTACTTTGTCATCGATGGTGTCGGCGAGTTGTCTATTTTTGCCTGGCTTGGCTGGTTAGTTCGACTATGCGGGTGAACATACATTGTGCTCCTTTCGTGGGTTGATGGGTGAAAGGAACCCGTCGTCGCGCCGACGACGGACAGATCTTTTTAGCTGTTCAAAATTAGGGTACGCCCGGTCCAGTTTAGGGTCAACTGCCCAAGAATGTCCTGTCATACCACGTTAGAAGTGCCCCCAGTTTGTCCACAATAGAAATGTCCCCTGGTTGTGGTTTCACCATAACGAAGAAAAAGCTGGTCTCATCATGTCCTGAAATCTTCTTTGCCGCCAAGGATGAGGCTTGGCGGGAGAAATACGGCGACTTGAAGATCAAGCTCCCCGCGAACCATCGGCTGCGGCTGATCGACAAGTACATCCGCTTCGAGTTCGTGCGCGCACGGTTGAAGGACAGCCACAGCGATCGTGGGCGTTGGCCTTCGATTGACCCGGGAGTGTTGTTGCGCAACTTGTTGACCGGGTATTTGTACGCTGTCCCCAAAGCCTTGGCGTTCTACGTGCGGAGGTTTTCCATCTATATAGGTAGGGCTTTGGCGAGGACGCGGTGCCCTACTTTTTCGACCAGTCGAGGTAATTGAGCTTTCTCACTCGTTATACCATTGAGAAATGAATCTTCCCCTCAATCCGCCGGTGCTGCCGATGCTCGCCAAGCGCGTGGACACTATACCGTCAGACGGAGTTTGGATATTCGAGCCAAAGTGGGATGGATTCCGCACTCTGATATTTCGCGATGGCGGTGAAATCCTGATCCAAAGCCGCGATCAAAAGCCTCTCAATCGCTATTTCCCCGAACTGCTCGAACCTTTGAGTCGGAGTTTGCCTGATCGTTGTGTGCTGGATGGTGAACTGGTCATTGTGAAGGACAATGAACTCGACTTTGATGCTTTGCAACTCCGGTTGCACCCTGCCGCCTCCCGGGCCCAGCTCTTGTCAAAGCAGACACCGGCATCAGTTGTGTTTTTCGATCTGCTCTGCTGTGGCGATCGTGATCTGTGCAGTAAACCATTCGAAATCCGCCGACGAGAACTTCAGCTACTGCTCGGGAATTCGCCAGCGCCCATCCATCTCACTCCGGCTACGCGAGATCGGAACATTGCAGAGGACTGGTTTCGGCGCTTCGAGGGAGCGGGCCTCGACGGCGTAATCGCGAAGCTTGCCGACGGACCCTACGAGCCTGATAAACGGGTGATGCTCAAGATCAAACACGAACGCGACTGCGACTGCGTAGTTGCAGGATTTCGATGGCATAAGAAAGGTGATCGCACTCTGGTTGGGTCCTTGCTTCTTGGACTGTTTGACAATGCCGGTGCGCTACAGCATGTGGGAGTCTGTGCCAGTTTCAGCAATGCAAAACGGCTCGAATTGGCGGAGTTTCTAAGGCCGTATCGCGAAGATGCTTTGGTCGATCACCCCTGGAAGGCTTGGGCTGAGATTGACCTTGCTCTGGCTGATGGCCCTAAGCGCATGCCTGGGGGCAAAAGCCGATGGAGTCAAGGCAAGGACCTATCGTGGGAACCGTTGCGCCCCGAACTGGTGGTTGAAGTTGCTTACGACCACATGCAGGGACATCGCTTTCGTCACACGGCACAGTTTCGCCGCTGGAGACCTGACAAGGAGCCGTCCGATTGCACGTACGCTGAACTTGAGGTTGTCCCTCCGCAGGAGCTGGCCGCGATCTTTGCTTCCGGGCGTTAGCGCTTACTTTTTCTGCTTCGTCGTGCGCGTTTGTTCTTTGCTCCACTTGCGCCACTCGCGTGTTGGATCCTCATCCGGGTCAGGTTTTTCTTGTGCCGGTCGAAGATTTTCTGGCACATGTTGCAGGTTGACTCGAATGCGCGTCCAAGTAGAAGACCTGCCCCGCATGGAATCGACCAGCACGTCTTCCGGCGCGAGAAAACCGACTACAGTATTATGACGTGCTTTCCAGCGCTCCATGCCCGCAAGAGCTGCGGTCTTGTCTAGTGAATTGGCAACCACGATCAAAGGCATTTTGATTCGCGGCGACTTCGGTTTGGACTTGGCTCGGGAAGGCGCAACCCTTGGACCTTCTGATTCCATCTTGCGAAAGTGCGGAGGCCAGGGAGCATCCCCGAGCCCTTCCGCTTCATCACGGGCGGCGAGTTCTAGCAGCGATTCGAGAGAGCCGGACATCTCGTTCATTCCCGCGTGGGGATCGCCTATCTCCGCAAACCGGTTGGGCATTGTGAAAATCGTGAACTCTGCGGGATCGCAGTCGGGCACCTCGCTCCAGCGAAGTGGCGCCGACACGCGCGCATCAGCAACCGGACGCACTGAGTAAGCCGAACACGTAGTGCGGTCCTTTGCGTTCTGGTTGTAATCGAGAAACACGCCATGGCGCTCCTCTTTCCACCATTTCGAACTTGCAATTGCCGGAGCTCGCCGCTCGATAGCACGCGACAACGCCACCGCCGCGCGCCGCACTTCTGTGAAACTCCATCGCGGTTCAATTCGAACGTTGATGTGCATGCCACGTGAGCCGCTAGTTTTGGGCCAGCCATGCAAGCCCGCCTCTTCAAGAACGACTTGTACTTCAAGCGCTACGCGACGTACATCAGACCAGCCGACTCCGGGAACCGGGTCGAGATCAATCCGCAATTCGTCCGGATGTTCCAGGTCGCTGGCGCGCACGGGGTGGGGATGGAGTTCGATACAACCGAGGTTGACGATCCATGCCAAGCCCGCCGCATCATCAACCACTAGCTCTTCCGCGGTTCGTCCGGATGGAAACGACAGCGTTACGGTTCGCAGCCAGGCGGTCGCTGCTCGGGCGCGCGCTTTTGGTAAAACGCTGGCTCCTCGGCACCGTTCACAAATCGCTTGAGAACGATCGGCCGATCCTGAATTCCGGCCAAAGCGCCTGAAGCAATCGAGAGATAATACTGCACAAGATCGCGCTTGGTAAGGCGCACCTTTTTCCAGAAGTACAATTTCTCCGGATGGGTTATACGTACCTCGCGACCCGCGACCGCGAGTTGCTCGCTTGCTTCCTGTTTTCCCATCGCTATAGGCTAGCATTAATGCACGAGTCGATTTTTGTCGGGCAGAAACATGATTCCGCTGGGATCGTCGTCTACCACAACTGTGCTCTTGTCCCAAGCTCTTTTGCTCCTACCACCAAGGAAAATCATCAAGGTAAGGATTAAGGATAAGGACGAGGACAAGAATAAGGATAAAGGGAACGGAAATGGCCAGGGCAACGGCAACGGTGATAAGAAGTGCATACGCCCCAAGAAACCCGGCCAGGACAAGGACAGTGTGACGACAACGACCACGGGAATGGCGATGGGGGCGATTATGGGCACGGTGATGCGACCACGGCCATCACTAAGTGAAAAGCAGGACGGCTACGGAAGAATCTTCTAGCCGTCAAATGCACTCAGGCGATCTGATAGAAAACAGCTCTGTTCATCCTTATCGTTATCCTTCATTACAAGCACATACTGCGGTTGCGCTGATTATCAATGGCCTGCATGCAAGCATAAGATCTCCCTCCAAAACAGATACGCTCTTCTGTCAAATAGCCTGGGGTAGTACCCGCGATCTACGTGACGCACAATAACTGGCGGGAGAAGCGTCAATGAGTTTAAAGGCGATTTATCGGCAACAATGAGTTGACACCACCCACGTTGACGGGGTTATCTATGATGACGGGAAGCCGGCATACGTGGGGACACCAACACTTAGTTCGCAAGGCCCATCTGGGATGCCCGGCCTTCCGGGATCGTCGTGACCGACTCAGCGTGGCAAGCGAGTGTTTTAGAGGAGTGTCATGCGAATTCTGCTTTACAACCCTGACAACGGGGTCACCCGCAACTTCATGCCCCACCTCTGGATGTTCCTGCTGCAAGCACTCACACCTCCCGGACATGAAGTCCTGCTGGTCGATGGCAATGCCCAACCGATGGACGAAACCCAAATTGCGCAATTCGTCCGCGACCAGAACATCGGGCTGGTTGGTATCGGTGCCATGACCAGGATGGTCGCCAGGGCGTATCGCATGGCTGACGCTATTCGGGCGACGGGAGTTCCGGTGGTCATGGGAGGGCCGCACGTGACCGAAGAGGCCGATGAAGCTCTCGGCCGCGATGGTGGCCCGCGTCATGCCGATGCCGTTGCCTTGGGAGAAGCCGATGAGACCTGGCCGCAAATCGTGGAAGATGCTGTTCGCGGTGAGCTAAAGGAAATCTACGCGCCTGTTGATGGTACGGGCAAAGAGCGCAAGCCTTCCCTGAATCCCTATCCCGCGATTCCATGGGACAAGCTTGATCTCCACCAGTTCAATCTCGTTCCCAAACTGATGCACCCCTTGCTCAAGAATTTCCGGGAAGGCTGGGGAACATTTCGCATCGTGCCGGTTGAATCGGGACGAGGCTGTCCTTACGGCTGCGAGTTCTGCACGGTCACCGGATTCTTCGGCGACTCCATTCGGTTCCGCACGAATGAAAGCGTCGTCAACGAATTGCTCCTGCTGAAAGCCCGCGCCCGCAAAGAGCAAGGCCAGATCGCGGTTTTCTTCATCGACGACAACTTTGCCATCAACGTAAAGCGCACCAAGTCACTGCTGCGTGACATCATCGCGGCGAAAGCCCAAGTCTTTTGGGTGGCGCAGATCAGCGCCAATCTGCTGCGCGACGAAGAACTGGTTGATCTGATCGCTGCCTCCGGAGGCAAGTGGATCTTTATCGGCATGGAGTCTATCGATCCGGCAAATCTGAAGGACGTGAATAAAGGATTCAATAAGCCCGGCGAGTATGCCGCCGTGCTTGAGCGTCTGGCAAAACGCAATATTTACGCGATCACCTCGTTCATCTTCGGCATGGATAACGACACTCCGGGAGTCGCCGAACGCACCTTGCAGCAGGTCCGCACATGGCCTCCGGGCCTGCCGATCTTCGGACTGCTCACGCCGTTACCCGCAACGCCTTTATACAAGCGGCTGGAGGCCGCCGGACGGCTCACGCGCCCTCGGCACTGGCAGGATTTCGTTCCGTTCACAATGGCGCACACTCCGCTGAAGATGACGATCGAAGAAGCGCATGCCGAACTGAACTACGGCTGGGCTCACGCCTACAGCCCGGAAGCGCTGGCTCAGGCAGTTGCGGCGCTGGACGATCAGCATGTGGGTGATCGCGTCAACGTTTTCCTGGCGCGTCTTTGTTTTCGCGGAATCTATTTCCCGATGCTGAGGAAGTGGTCGTGGCTGCGGGTCATTATCGAGAACCGCCGAACGATCCTGAGGCTGTTCAAAGAGGGAGTGTTCCGATGGATGCGCCCACGAAATTCTGCCAGCCAGGGATTCCTTTGACGTCGCAACGCCCGACGTCAGCGGCGAAGCCAACGCTTAACACATTTCCTGGAGAGCTGTGCACGACCCAAGGCTCGCCTCGCCGTTTCGCGAGACTTGGGGAACACCTCAGTGCGATGCCGCTTTCGCGAGGTCTCAGGCAGCATCTGGATGCTGGAAAACGGATCAGTAGAAACCAAACGGCCTTGGCCCGTGCGAGGATGTCAGTTCGGCCAGCGACCCGCGCAAGCTATTCCAACATAAGGAGAAACCGAGTGTTGAAAATGTCCTAGATCAATGTGCCGAAAAGGGCACCTCGCCACCAAATTCCTGGCTAATTTTCCCATCGCGACAAGGAACTTCTCCTGAAGTTTTGCATCCAATAATAATCGTAGAAATGCCTACGTCCTAGTTGCAGAAAGATCAGCCGGCGCCGCTTTTGGAAGCGCCGAGGAGTGTTTGTTTTGAGCGGCCGTAAAGCAATCCTGGTAGGGTCTGGAAAATTCTCCAGGGCGAATACACTTTTGGGTTTTGGCTTTGCCCTGGTCTTGCTTATTTGCTGTACGAGGGCGAGTGCGCAGACTGGGGGAGCCGACCGAACGCGGTCTAATTGCCGGAGAGACATCTGCCGAGGTCTCTTCTCCGTCCCCTTCGGATGGGTCTGAGCAGAGGACACAAGATCATGGCACCCCGGCTGCCAGGCCGGGAACCGTCATCGGTACAATCCTCGACCAATCGGGAGCAGTGAGTGTGGGCACGGTAGTCCGGCTCACGCCGGAGGATAAATCCGCTTACCGAGAAGTCATTTCCGGCGACAACGGGCAGTTCTCCTTCTCGAACGTCCCTGTTGGCCACTTCCAACTGTCGGTGAGTTCGACCGGGTTCGGAAAGGAAGTGTACTCCGGGGATCTCGCGCCAGGACAGACCATTATTGCTCCACCGATTGTTCTTTCAGTGGCTACGGTCGTGACACAGGTAAAGGTGACGGTGGACCCGGTGGAAGTCGCGACGGAAGAGGTTAAAGAGCAAGAACACCAGCGCGTTCTCGGCTTCATCCCCAATTTCTATGTGAGCTATAGCCCGGATGCGGCCCCTCTGACCACGAAATTGAAGTATCACCTGGCATGGAAATCGACAACCGACGTGGTTACGATTGGCGGAGTTGCTTTTCTCGCCGGGCTTCAGCAGGCAGGGGATCAATACTCGGAGTTCGGCCAGGGGGCGCAAGGTTATGCCAAGCGTTTCGGCGCGGATTACGGGGATACACTTGCGTCCACGTTTCTCTCCGGCGCCGTTTTCCCATCCCTCTTTAAGCAGGATCCTCGTTATTTCTATCGGGGAACTGGGAGTACGAAGAAGCGCATTCTGTACGCCATCAGCAATTCGGTGTGGTGTAAGGGCGATAACGGACGCTGGCAGGTCAACTACTCCAACATGGCGGGAGTCGTTTCCGGCGCGGCGATTGCGTCTACGTATTACCCTTCGAAAAACCAGGGAATGAACATACTTTCGAACAGCCTGATCCGAATGGGGGAGAGTTCCCTGACGGGCATTGTGCAGGAATTCGTTTTACGCAGGTTCACCAAACGGGGTCAGCGCCAGGACTCGTCTGTGACGCCGCCCCCCGACACCGTCTCGGGCTCTGGGTCCAGCCAGCCTTAGAGAGGTTCAACATCTTCCAGGTGTAGGACAGAACTTTCAGCATCATTTTGCAGTCGGGGTGTGTGGGGGAGTATCAGGAACACGCGCCAAGATTTGACTGGTGCAAATCATCAGATCCTGCATCTGGGGTCGAGTGTTACGCGGATAGTGATATTGTTCAGATACGGTGGGGACGTGATTGCGACGTCGAAGAACCCCTGCCGACGAACCGTTTTGTTTGAGCTGAAAATGCTTTCCGGAAACAATCTTGTGCCCGGGAGACTTTGGGATTCTCTCCATGTGGTGCTCCATCCAAACCACATCTTCCAGCATGCCGTTCTGTTTCACGGCGAGTACAGACTTCACGTCGGCTGCGGTAATAGCGGATTTCCGACCGACACTCTGCGAGTCAGACTCGCCTCGTATGTGTAGTTGGAGAAGCTGACCATCTCTGCCAAATGCCAACTTGAACAAGTCCCGCCCGCCGGGAACGCAGAAGATGGCCGATCATCTTTTGAAGGCGTACGAGGTAGACATTGGGACCAGAACTGAGGGGCTGGAGCACTCCAATACCGCCGGATACGAGTGAATGTTCATGAGATCAATCCGGGCATCATTTACAAAGACGAAAACATAACAGTGAAGGCCTTTGACGCACATCACAGAGAATTGGCGCAGACCTTTGGCTTTCGGTTTGATCCTCCGTCATTAGTTAATGTTTGCGGCATGTGCCGGTGTTCGCGTATCGGTCTGCTAGGTTTTCGCTCGACGTGTTGCAAGTGATGTGACCTAGTTCGTGTCTTAAGATTCGCTCGGGCGTCTTCTGGACGTAACCGGCGAACGAAAACATCGGGTTGTATAGCAGGCCATTCACGATGGTGACCTTGTGCTGACGATCAGTGAGTGCTGCATCTGTGTTCACGCCACCAACACGCTGCTTTATCCTTTGCCACGTTCCCGCGTCACACGCTACATACACTGTCCAATCGGCAGGAAACGGCGCAGCATCCACGTCCGCCATCATTGGCGCGAGCGCCGGACACCGGTCAGGCTTCGTGTTCAGCCCGATGACGGTGACGGCGTGAACTTGTGTGAGGGCAAGAGATAAAAATAGAATTAGGTTAGCTAAGGAACTTTTCACAGGGTTCTCCTTGGTTAGGAAGTCAGCAGGATTGGCGTCCGGCTGGCTTCCGGTATATCTACAAAATGTTTGTTATGTATTCTGGTGGAGCATCACTCAGTGACACCGTCCCGAAATTCCCGTATCAGCCCTCATCCGACTTGTGGTTTTAGACGGAGTCGAATCCGCACAGTTTCGTAATGCAATTCACCGGATGTAAAATGTTGTAAAGTTTTGGCCGTTTTGGGGGTTCACGCCTTTTCTCGGATGCTCCCGGAACACCCGGTTGGGGCGAATTCACGACTTTGATGTTGTTCATCAATCTTGATCCTGTGAGGGAGAGGAGATCTTTGCCATGGCCATCAATACCGAAAAGCTGAATGAATTTCTCGGCAAGGCGATAGTGGATTTCGGCGCGACGTTTCACGCGGCGCTGGTGCGAGTGGGGGACAAGCTCGGACTGTACAAAGCGCTTGCCGCAGGCGGCCCTCAAACTCCGAAAGAACTGGCTAAACGTACTGAGACGACTGAGCGCTACGTCCGCGAATGGCTCTGCAATCAGGCTGCGGGTGGATATGTTACGTATGACAGCCAAACTGGAAAATTCTTGCTAAGCGAAGAACAAGCTTTCACCTTGGCCGATGAAAACAGCCCAGCGTTTTTACCCGGCATGTTTCAGGTCGCCTTGGCAGCGGTCAAGGCCGAGGAACAAATTACGGAGCGATTTAAGACTGGCAAAGGAATGGGCTGGCATGAACATCATCCCGAACTGTTTGTCGGCACCGAACGTTTTTTTCGTCCCGGTTACGCTGCGAATCTGATTGGATCTTGGATTCCCGCTCTCGAAGGAGTGAAAGAAAAGCTCGAACGGGGAGGTACGGTAGCGGATGTTGGGTGCGGCCTGGGAGCTTCGACCATACTTATGGCGAAGTCGTATCCCAATTCGACGTTCTTTGGATTCGACTATCACGACAAATCAATTGAAACTGCCCGGCAGCGCGCCAAAGATGCCGGTGTAGGTGACCGTATCCAGTTCAAGACTGCGAAAGCGAAAGATTATCCGGGCAAGGACTACGATTTTGTGACCTTCTTCGATTGTCTTCATGATATGGGTGATCCGGTTGGCGCCGCTGCTCACGTTCTCAGCACATTGAAGAGTGACGGAACGTGGATGATCGTCGAGCCGTCTGCGGGAGACAAGATTGAAGACAATCTGCACCCCATCGGACGAGCTTTCTACGGAGCCTCAACGCTGTTGTGCACGCCGGCTTCGCTGTCTCAGGAAGTCGGACTAGCTTTAGGAGCGCAGGCGGGAGAGAAGAGGCTTAAGGAAGTGATCACGGCAGGAGGATTTAAACGCTTCCGGAGAGCGACGCAAACTCCGTTCAATTTGATCTTCGAGGCGAGGTTGTAGGTTCTTAGGTTGGCTTGGCCATGCTGACTGCGCCCACCCTTTCGCACACAAAACGCGAAAGGGTGGGGCACTCTCAAGGCGCAGCGGCTAGAAAGTGTGGGCCGCCCGACGTGAGCCTATCGTCTTTCACTTGCCCTTGAGGCCGTCGCGCCAAGCCATTACTTCGAGTTCGACCCGGACTGCGTCCTGGACGGCAATTACGGGGCGTGCCTCCATTGCAAATGCCGGGAGCATGGAGCAAAACTTGTGAACCGTCAACGGATCGTCGCAGTCCACCAACAAATGCCCACCCCAGTCGCCCACTCGCACTACGAAGAACTCGATCTTAAAATTAGCCGGCGCCTTCCACTGCCCAAACACTTCAAGGATTCGCTTCTGGGCATTCTCGTACTCCGCAGGCGAACCTTGCGGTCGTTCGTTCCAGCTGATCACGTATTTCATCTCATCTCCTCATTTCTTATCGCAAATGTCTGATGGGTTAGCACGCTAGAGTGTACTCTTCGGGCCGCATCTCTGGCCTTGCGCATCGCGTTGGAACGATCACCTCCGAAATCCTCAAACGCATGCGATCCGACGCTTTGCTATTGGCAATCGAATTGAATGGCGAGCTATTTCTTGGCGCCAGATTTGGATGATCAGCATCTCTGGAGAGTGTGCATCGGACTGGACTTAGCTGATCGCACAGTGCTGGAGGCAGAGGAATTGATTTGGCGCATTGTCCAGCACAGTAGCCTCAATCTGGCACTTGCCAGTGCAAGGGGGTGTTACTTCCTAAGAGCCAGTCTCGCGGGCGGTCGAAAGATCGAATGCGATATCGCTACACATCGCTACCTCAATAATCCCATGGGCTTGAAACAACTAGGACTGCCGTGCCAGTATCATCGCAGGTGCCGCCGCCGACCGTATAGTTTCCGCGAATCTCATTTCTGTCCCGGTTCAGCGTCCCCAGGAAAGTGATGGTGCCGTTGCCAGTTTCAATTTCAAGGGCCACAGACGTGCCGATGATGAAGCTGCCAGACGGAAACGCTCCCGGCGTGATCGTCCCGGAACTGAAGCAGGGCGTACTGAAAGTAACTGTTCCGGTGATCCCAAAGCTACCCTCAGAACTGGCGGTGCCGACCTGAGCCTCGTCGCCTACCACTTCGAATGTTTCTCCCCCGGAAGTCGTGAAGGTGCCGTTCAAGATGTTGGCGATGAAGGGTATTCTTATGCCCGTCACGTTTCCGTGGTCGCCGTTGGCACAGCCACCGTCGATGGTATACGTCCCGGCGAAGGCGCTGTCAGCCCCGTTGAGAGTGTCGTCGCTGACACTGCCGGTGAGAGTAGTGACTTGTCCATCGACAGTCGTGGAGGTCAGGGTGATGTTGCTACCAGTCAGGGCACCAGTTAGGCCGATGGTGGTCAGGCGATCAAAGCATTTCGAACCGTCGAGATGCGCTGCGCCGCTTACCGAACTGCCGGATTGAGCGATGCCGCCAGAAATCGTCGCGGGGGCCATCCCCGCTACAGATGTTGTGCTGAATTGCCAATTGCCTGCGATGTCCAGCACGTGCGATGGCGGGTCTGAAGGGAGTAGCGGACTTGAGGCCGGTGCTGGGCCTGAAGTTCTTTCTCCTCCTCCGCATCCACCTAGGAGAATGAGGACCGAAAGCAGCCATGAAGTGCTCGATAAGTGTTTCATGGACCTTACTCCTGTTTGGATTGTGCGACTCGTGCGTCGCGGCGCACCCTCACCGGATCGCATGGCACGAATGGCGAGTCGGTGTGGAACTGATTTCACTCGTCATCGTGTACGGGACGTAAGTTGTGCTTGTAGACTTCCCTGCCGATTGCCCGTCCCAGGCGCGCTCCTGCGTCCTGGTCAGTTCGAAAATGTATGCCGCCATAGACGCGCGCGTCGTCGACATCATCGTCAATCTGGTCAAATGTGGTGTACTGCAGAACGATGTTGGGCACCACGGGGTTCGTCAATGTGATGGAGTGTCCGCCACTACCGTACAGACGCCTCAGGACCTCGGTACCGCCATTGGTTGCGCTGGCGTGATTTGAGGGATAGCTCGGGAAACAAGGTGTCGGGATAAACGGAAGGAAGCTGGGATCGGCTTCGGTCTTCCGATTGCCGTCTGCGTCTCCTGCGCGAATCGCCGTTTCGGGACGCCAGAGGTTGTAGTGATATTTGTTGAAGAATGATGCCACGAGGCTGTCGCTGGCGGCCATGTTCACAAGGGCCAGGGCGCGGGCATTTTCAGACAGCGTATTCCCCTTTTCCACGGCGACCTGTCGGGCAGCCTCATTAAGGGCCAGAGTCGGCGATGACACTTGGAAGAAGTGCACCACATCAGCCCGGTCCGAGGGCCGCTCCGTGCTGGTGAGGCTTCCGACCGTCAGCACCTCGTTGTAGGCCTTCGCGTATCGGTTGCTCGTGAGCGCTGGCGGTGGATCGAGCAGATAGGCCTTGGCATTCGGGATCCCAAACGGGGTTACGTTCTGCCAGTGAAGGAAGGTACCGACCGCGATTCCATTCACGATTGGACAACTTGGGGTGGCTTGCCATGCGCCTGGGACGATGGGTCCCGGAGTATAGAACTTGGGCGGGGCTGAGCCGTCGTTGGCGCGCAGAACGATAATGGAGCCAGCGACGGCGTGACCGGTGGCGATGCCGTCTTGTTTCGATTGACCGTCTGGTATCAAAGCCAGGGAGGCCGCCAGCTGCGTTTGCAGGATTGTTTGACTGTTCTGGAAATAGTTGACCAGCACATCGTAGGCGGCCTGAACCGCTGCCGCATCGGCTGATGCCCCAGGAGGCGCCACGACCTTTCCCAGATACGGCCGGTATTCGCCGGTGACGGCGTTCACCGCTTCAAATACGGCAAGTTGCACGATCGCCGCGTAGCGCGCCTGGGCGAACGGATCTTTGCCATTTGCAATGGCCGTGTTTACCGCAATTTCGTTCCAGTCCAAGACGACATCGGCACGGGCAACTGCGGAACCAAGCAGCACTGCCAACACCATGACGATCAACAGGCGTGATGCGACCCTACCGGGGTTGCCGAGGGGTGTCGAAAATTCTTGCATGACCGATCTCCAAGTCTGAGCAATGGTTCGCTTTTGTCGCCCATCCCGCGCTGCTACGCAATGCAGCTTCTCTGAAGGAGAGATAAAGATTCGCTGAACCCCCAAGCTGCTGAAGCTATTGCTTCTGCGCCAATCATGGAGCATCATTTCCGCAACGCTCGTCAGGACCTGTTGAGGGATTAATGGTCCAGAAATACCAATTCGGCGATTTCACGCTCGACAAGGCCCGGTATCGCCTGCAACGGGGTGAGCGCCTCCTGCGGTTGGAAAAAATCCCCATGGAGTTGCTCATCCTGCTGGTCGAACGCGGCGGGGAGTTAGTCTCCCGCGGGGACATCGCCGAGTGCCTCTGGGGCAAGGATGTCTTTCTCGATGTCGATCACAGCATTAACACCGCTGTTCGCAAGATCCGCCTGGCGCTGCGCGATGACCCGGAGACGCCGCGTTTCGTAGAGACTGTCGTCGGCAAGGGGTATCGGTTTGCTGCGCCGGTGATCAGCAACAATGGCGGCTCGAACCCGGCGTCTTGGACCGAGTTGCCCCCGCCGGCGCCGCCAGTCCCAGCGCCAGTTCAGATGGCCTCGGGCTCTGAGGGTTCATCTGCGAAAACGAGAGTCGCGTCCGTTCGCCTTCGGATGTTGCTGGGGGGAGTGGCCGCTCTCGCACTGTTGACCGTTGCTTTCCTGGTGATCCGCGGCGAGCGTGCTAAGGCTACAAATGCACCACCCATCAAGTCGATAGCCGTGCTCCCTCTGAAGAATCTCTCGGGCGACCCATCCCAGGAATACCTTGCCGACGGCATGACCGAGGCGTTGATCGGACGTCTCTCGAGAATCCACGATCTCCGCGTCATCTCCCGCACCTCAGTGATGCGCTTCAAGGACACTAAGCTCTCCGCGCCCGAGATTGCCAGAATGCTTGGTGTGGATGCCATGGTGGAGGGGTCGGTCATACGAGACGGCGGACGAATTCGGGTCAACGCCCAATTGATTCGCGGCGCGACCGACGACCACTTCTGGTCCGAAGCCTATGACCGCGAAATGCGCGATACCCTCCAGCTCGAGAGTGATGTTGCGCAATCGATCGCTCGAAGAGTGGAGGTTACGGTCAGCGAGGAGGAGCGCGCACGGGTGGCCTCAGCTCGCCATGTCTCGTCTGAAGTTTACGAGAGCTATCTCAAAGGTGAAGACGAACTGGGGAATAGCACTAGCAGACCTGGGTTCGAAAAGAGCATTCAATACTTTGAGGACGCGATCAACCGGGACGCCACGTTTGCCCCGGCCTACGTCGGCTTGGCATCGGCCTACGAAAGACTTGGGACAAGTTTCGTCGGCGCTGCTCCTGATGAAAGCCGCCCGAAGGTGGTCACCGCAGCCCAGAAGGCGCTCGAGTTGGACCCACAGCTTGCCGAACCACACGTCCTGCTGGCCGGGGTATACGAGAAACGGTGGCAGTGGAGCGACGCCGAGGCAGAATACAAGCGGGCGCTGGAGCTAGATCCGAACAATGCTGGTGCGCACCTTGGATTCTCTCGCTGGCTGTTGTGCCAAGGGCGGACAGACGAAGCCCTGGTATGGTCACAACGCGCCGGTGAACTTGATCCACTCGGATCTCCCAGCCTGTTCACTGGCTGGATATTGTTTCACGCAAGACACTACGACCAGGCCGTCCGCGAATTGCGGAGCGTTGTGGCGGCCAACGCGGACCTGGCACCGGCCAACTGGTTTCTGGGATATGCGCTGATTTCTGACGGACGACCCGACGAAGCGATTACCGTTCTGGAGAAGGCGGCCGCTCGCTCGGGCCGCAGTGCCGCAGTGATCGGTGTGCTGGTCAGGGCCTATGCGCATTCGGGACGTCGCCAGGAGGCACTTCGCCTGGTCGATGAGTTGAAAAAGCGTCAGCAGAAAGGCTACGTTCCCTCGGCCGCCTTTGTAAATGCCTATCTGGGGCTCGGCAACAACGAACAGGCGATGGCGTGGCTGGAAAAGTCCTATCAGGAACAGTCGAACATTCTGGGATTGATCAAGGTGCATCCCTACTTCGATCCGTTACGCGGCGATGCCCGGTTTAAGGAACTGGTCCATCGCGTTGGGCTTGACTAGTGGGCTGGATTTTCTCCGACGTTTCAGCCGCGGTGCCGTAAATGAAATGTGCCATCCTGATGTTCATCGCCTTAGACCTGCTTATAGCGAGGATGGTTTGTGCCCAGGTTCCCACGAACAGAGAATTGGAACTGCTTTCGCGGAGTGAGAGATCTGATGCCAACTCGCAACTTAGCCTTGCGGACACTCAAGCGGTTCGGACGCCACCAGGAGGACGCGACCAGAAGTGCGGGATTGGGGACTCGCAATGTAGAGTGAGCTGGATTTTATTGAAACGCCTGGGCAGCCTTTGTTCTGGCCCATTGGGAGCGTGAAAGCTCTCGCATTAAGCCGGAAAGGAAGTGACATTATGCATATGCAGCAAATCAATCGCGTTAGCTGCAGAGCCCTAATAGCCCTTTCCCTAGTTGCTCTGCTGGCAGTGCTGAGCGGATATTTTCAAGCTCCTCAGCCGGATGAAGGGGCGGCGGCACACATTTTTCAACTAGCAATCGTTGCATTAGTACCGATGGTTCTACTCTTCTTCGCCACAGTAGACTGGAAAGAGCCGTTGCGAAGCACCCGAGTATTGGGAATTCCAGCCAGCGCTTTAGTTCTGGCATTTGGAGCCCTGTATTACCTTGAGCACTACCGATAACCCGCGAAACAAATCGGCAGTTGGCGAAAAACCTCCGTTACCCTCATTGACCGTTGTGAGTTCTATAAAAAGGGATGTCAAGAAAAAACTTCTCCCTCGACCGGAGGGCGAGAAGCTTTTGTCTCGAGATCCAGCCCACTGTCTGTCATTGTTCCCTCGATTGCTCGAGAGGTTTTGCTTCTCTTGGTTTGCCATGCCCGCAGGTTTCATTTTCTGGTGGTGCCAACGCCAATCGAGTCTTGAAACTTGGCAAGCGAAACTGATATTTGAGTGTCAACCATGGTTCTATCCGAGGCTCGTGGCCATCGCTATTTCTGGTTATCCGAGGGGGCATAGCGTGTAATTAGTGACTCGGTGCCGAAGCACACAGGGCCGAACTCACAACCTGATACTCACCCTCGAACCGAGCGTCTCAAGAGCCCGACCGACCACCACCAGAGAGAATCACCGGAGATGGAGAGGCTTCACCAGAGACGCTCAAGCTGCTTGCCGATGCAATTCTTTGGCGTCGAAATCCACTCCTTTCTTCCAAATGGTTAAAGCTGATGGTGGCAATCTTTCGTGCCAGGGTGAGACGCGCCATCGTCGGCCGCATCCCTTTCTCCAGTAGAGCAGCATAGAAATCGTACAGCGGTCGTGCCGAATTCAATGCGGCGAGCGGCTTCGGGATGTTTAGCTCCCAGCGGTAGCTTCTTTCCACATTTCGCCTTGGGGGTAAGCGAATCTTTCCAGCGTTTCTGCTCGAACCTGGATGCTGTACCCAGGCTTTTGAGGCAAGACATAATGGCCGCTCACGATGGAGACCGGATCAATAAAATGTTCGTGGAGATGGTCAACATATTCGATTACTCGATTCTCTAGCGAGGCGGAAACGCACAGAAAATCGAAGATCGAAAGATGCTGAACGTATTCACACAATCCAACTCCGCCAGCATGTGGACATACCGGTATACCGAACTTCGCGGCGAGCAGAATAACTGCCAGATTTTCATTTACACCCGCTAATCTGCAGCTATCGATTTGACAGACGTCAATGGCCTGAGCTTGCAAGAACTGTTTGAACATCACGCGGTTGTGGCAGTGCTCACCCGTTGCAATTCGCACTCCCGGTACTTCTCGACGAATGCGAGCGTGACCGAGAATGTCATCCGGGTTTGTCGGTTCCTCCAACCACCAGGGATCGAATTCTGATAATTCCCTGGCTCGTTCAATCGCTTCGTCGACCCCCCACTTCTGGTTCGCATCCACCATCAACTTGTTGTTCCAACCAATTTCGGCCCGCACTAGACGCGCTCTGCGAATATCGTTTTTTGAATCACCACCCACTTTGAGCTTGAAGTGGGTCCAGCCAGCTGCCAGGGCATCACGGCACAGCTTACGGATGTGATCATCAGTGAAGCCGTACCATCCAACCGACGTGGTGTATGCGGGATAGCCTTTTCGTTCGAGCAACTGCAGACGTTGCTGTTTACCGGACGACTGCCGTTTCAACAATGCAAGGGCTTCCTCCGGCGTGAGCGCGTCAGTGATATAGCGGAAGTCGATGACTCTCACAATCTGTTCCGGCTCCATCTCGGAGAGCAACTTCCAAACAGGTTTCTGCTCAACACGCGCATAGAGATCCCAGACCGAGTTGATTAGCGCCGCGGCGGCGAGGTGAATCACTCCTTTTTCCGGCCCCAGCCAGCGAAATTGGCTGTCCTCCGTTAGTTCCCGGACGAAACTAGCAAAGTCATCTGTAATGGAGCTGAGGCTGCGGTCGACGACCACTCGTGACAGATATTTCAGGGCGTTTACGCATAACTCGGTTCCGCGCCCTAGGGTGAAGGTGAGACCATGCCCCTCAAGGCCTTCCTTGGTCTCAAGGATGCAATAGGCAGCAGAATAGTCGGGGTCTCGATTCACAGCGTCGGAACCGATCTTTTCCCGTGACGTAGGAAACCGCAGATCGATCACACGCACATTCGTGATGGTCGGGTCTTTCAATCCATGTCCTCCATCAGCCGCCCCCTCTGCCAATATCACATTTGCGGATGCGCGGGGATTTCTTAGGTTGGTTTGCCCAACCTGACGATGTACCCGCCGGAATTGTCATCGTGGGGCCTCAAACCTGTGGCGTTCTGACCATTCATTCGCCGATCCCTATTGCATACTGTTTGCGTATTCAAGTTCACCCCGCGATATGACCGGTTGGTAGCCCCGGAGCGAAAAGTAAAGGACATAGCAATGGCAAATCAGCGGGACGATAAAGGCAGTACGTATCGTGCTGAAATCGGAAATGTAGCCCATAAGGGCTGGAAAGACGGCCCCTCCGATAATTGACATGACGAGAAACGATGAACCGAGCTTGGTGTACGGTCCGAGATGTTTCACGCTCAAGGCAAAAATCGTGGGAAAGAAAATGGAGTGGAAAAATCCCAATAGAACCAAGGCCCAGATCGGAACTGCTCCCGATGCTAACAGCACAATTGTGAGGCACGTTATTGCCGCGAAACCAAACCACGAAAGCAACCTGGGAGCTGCTACGTGTTTCATAATGGCCGATCCAGCAAATCGTCCGATCATGAAACCAAGCAGGTGCAACTTCAAATAATTGGCTGCCATCTTTTCCGGAGTTCCCGGCAAAGTGTACTGCGCGAAGCGGATTACAAAACTGGCCACGCCCACCTGGGCGCCGATGTAAAAGAACTGCGCAATCACACCTTTCACCAGATGTTTGTGCTGCCACAAACCGCTGATTCCCTCGCTCAGAGTCTCCGGTTCGGCCTCCCCATCTTCCTCTCGAATTTCTGGTAGATCCGAGAAATAGATGAGGACCGCCACGGCGAGAAACAATCCCGTGATTACCAGGTAGGGCATTTTGACGGTACTGGCTTCCGCAGCACGGTAAGCCTGTAACGCTGCGGGACTCATGGCCCGCAACTCTGGGCGCGAGTGCTCAATCCCTGAAAGGATGAAAGCGGCTCCGATAATGGGGGTAACCACTGCTCCAACAGAGTTGAACGATTGCGCCAGGTTTAAGCGGCGTTCAGAACTCTCGGGTGGACCCAAGACTGTAACGTACGGGTTGGCCGCGACTTCGAGCACGCCCTGGCCGCAGGCCATTACGAACAAAGCAAACAGGAAGAACCCATAGACCAGGATCGAGGCAGCGGGAATAAAAAGGAATGCTCCTGTGGCACAGATGATCAAACCGACCAGAATGCCCCGCTTGTAACCGATTTTCTCCATGAGCCAGCCGGCCGGTAATGCGGCCAAGAAGTAGCCACCGAAGAATGCGGTTTGGATCAACGAGGATCGGAAATCGGAGAGACCGAATGCCTTTTTCAGGTGGGGAATCAGAATATCGTTGAGGTTGACGCCAAAGGCCCAGAGAAAGAACAAACTCGTGACCATGATCAGAGGCACGACATACCGTCGCTCAGTGATGGGCACCGAAGAATTTGTCATAGATTAGGGATACCAGCGAACAGGAACTACGGTGGCCATCATCCCCGGAGATTCGTAAAACCTCCGTCAATGGGATAATCCACTCCGGTGATGAAGGCTGCTTCATCCGAACAGAGAAAAAGTGCAAGCCCGGCAACTTCGTCTGGCGTGGCCATTCTGCCAATGGGCTGAGATTTCTCCAGTTTTTCGAACATCTCGCGCTCTTTTCCGGGATAGTTTCGGCGAAGGAAGCCGTCCACGAAGGGCGTGTGGACTCGCGCCGGCGAGATGCAATTACAACGGATGCCATAGGGCAGGTAGTCCTTTGCCACCGAGTAGCTCATCGCGACGACGGCGCCCTTGCTGGTTGAGTAGGCAAAACGATCGGCGATTCCCGAGGTCGCCGCAATCGATGCCATATTTAGAATCACGCCGCCGCTGTTCTCTTTCATGTGACCAACCGAGACGAGCATGCAGTTATACATGCCTTTCACGTTTACGCCGAAGAGTTTGTCGAAATCAGGTTCAGATGTGCTTTCAAGATTTCCGATGTGCGAAATTCCCGCGTTGTTCACCAGGATATTTACGTGATCTTCCCGAAATATCTTGCCGAAAGCGACTCGAACATCTTCTTGAACCGAAACGTCACAACCGCAGGACTTCGCGTCTCCTCCGGCCTGCGTAATCTCACGCACCACCGCCTGGGCCGCAGCTTCATCGATATCGAGGACATAGACACAAGCCCCGGCTCGGGCGAACGCTATGGCAATCGACCGTCCAATACCGCTTCCTCCGCCCGTTACTATGGCGGCTTTCTGAGCGAGACGTCGGGAATTGATTCCGGTTTCCAGATGAACCTTCCTCCAGTTTCAGTTACTCGAGCCGCACGAACCTGCGTTCGCCAATCGACAACGGATGGGCAGTTGCTACCTTGCTTGTGCCGTCTGCAAGTTCTCAAGGACAGTCAAAGCTTTTTGGGCATCGGCATCATTCGGTTGTAGATCGAGAGCAGAACGCAACTCCTTCTCTGCTTCGCTAATCTTGCCGGTCCGGCCATAGAACAAGCCCAGGTTCCTGTGCAGGTGCGCACTTTGCGAACAATTACCACAGAGTTGAATGGCTTCAATCATTTGCGCCACCGCCTGCGGCCAGTTCTGAGCGTTGGCTGCTTCCAATGCGAAGTTGCCTAATTGCTCTATACGGTCAGTAACCTGTTGCCGCTTTTGCAGAGCATCAAACCGATCTTGATACTGCTGCGCTTCGGGATCGCGCGATTTACTTAGTGCTCTCGCGAGGTTATACAACGCCTCGGAATGGTCAGGATCGCTTCGCACTGCGGCCTTCCAGTGCTCCAAAGCGGCGTCCGGTTTGCCCATGCGCTCAAGATTTTGACCCAGGAGATATTGCGCGTCCGAATTATCCGGCTGCAGGTCGACCACTCTCTGCAAGTACTGCGAGGAACGCTCCAGTTGATTGGTCTGCTTTGCCGTCAAAGCCAGAAAGTAAAGCGCTCCCGCAAGATTTGGCTGCAGGCGCACGGCGGTTTCCAATTCTCGATTTGCGTCTTCATACTTCCCGACTTCGAAAAAGAAGCGCCCCAGGTTGAGGTGAGCCGCGGCAAAGCCAGGGCTAAGCCGCGCCGCTTCGGTGAATTCTTTGAAACTCTCGACACGGTCGTATTGATCCACCAACGCGATACCTAGGTTCAGGTGGGCTTCGGCGGATTGCGGTTCTAGCGTCAGGACCCTTCGAAATGTCTGGATCGCCTCTGCGCCGCGCCCGGTTTTGACTTGCAACATACCAAGAGCTGAGTAAGCGGCCGAATTATTCGGGTCCACCTGAATTGCGGCGCGAAACTGTTGCTCCGCCTGCGCCAATGCCCGTTGTTTCAAAAAGGTGAGGCCTAAGTTGACATAGGCTTTCGAATATTTGGGATCGCTCTGTATTGCTTGTTGGAACAATGAAGTTGCTTCGGCGTCCTTGCCTTGCCGGCTATAAAGTACTCCGAGATTGCTTTGGGCCTCGGCAAATTTGGGATCGATGGACAACGCCTTCCTGAAGTGGTCTTCCGCAGTTCCGACTTGCGCCTGTTGCAAGTCCAGGAGACCCAACTGGTTGTGCGCTACGGCAAGATTGGAATCAATCTGCACAGCCTGCTGGAGTTCTTTTCGCTCAGCGGCGCGATCTCCTGCCCGGTCGAGGGCAAGCGAGAGATTGTAGTGCAGCTTGGCATCAGTGGGATTGAGTTCCAGGGCGTGCCGATATTCCTTGACGGCGGCGCTTACGTTTCCGGCAAGAAGAAGCTGATTACCCTCGGCATTCGATTTTTCGGCGGCGGCATCCCTGGCCTTTTGCGCGTGGAAGGACTTGGCCTTGACATCTTCCACCCGCGCGCTTTCCTTGTTCCCAACTTTTTCGTATATCGAAGCTAGTTCACGATGAATATTGGGATTGGCTGGATCAATGGCCAACGCGGCTTTCAATTCCTGGATGGCTTCAGTCGGCCTCGAAGCCTCCACGAGCAACGTGCCGAGATCGAAGTGCGTCTGTGCATTTTTCGCATCCAGACTCTCCGCTCGTTTCAGCGACTCGATAGCATCGTTCACCCGTCCAAGACATTTGTATGTCAAACCTAGTTCATCGAAGCCCTGGGAATCGCCAGTTTCGTGTTTTGTGTAGTCCTGAAGAGCAAGCAGCGAATCGGAACAGTTTCCACGAGAACGGAGCAGCCTCGCCATGGCAAGACGTCCAGGATGCATACCTGGATCCAGCCGTAATGCCTCCTTATATTGGGCTATTGCAGCCTCTTGATCCGCTGGTTGACCACTTTTCTCATAGAGCAATCCGAGACTGAAGTGCGCGTCAGCGGAGTCGGGTTGCTTGGCGACGAGAGCGCTGAGAATGTCAAAGCCTTTTTTTGAATCACCCGTGTCGGCATAGGCCAAGCCCAGACTCGCTCGCAGCGCCTCCTCCTGATCGGCTGGAGGCGACTGCTTCAGCGCGTCTTCCAGACAAACAATGGCGGCGGCAACTTTCCCACCGGCTGAGAGGACCTGGCTGAGCTTGAGCGAAGCCGGCACGAATCGCGGGTCGACAGTCAGAGCGGCCCTGAATTCCTCCGCCGCCTCGTCCAACTTATTGTCGCTCTGCAGAAGAGATCCCAGCGCGAAATGTGAGCTTACGGAATCAGATTTCTGGTGAATGGCAGCGCGCAGCTCTCGCTTTGCTTCGGCACGCTCTCCTTTCTTTACCAAAGCGAGCGCGAGATTGTAGTGAGCCTCCCAATTTTGGGTGTCCAATTTCAACGCAGCCTGAAAGGCCGGGACGGCGCAATTTAGAAGATCAGCCTGAGCAAACAATACTCCGAGAGTGTTGTATGCCCCCGCTGTCGGATGATCCTGAATGCTTTCGCTCAGTGCCGCAATCTTGTCGGAGCGATGCTTGTCCGTCAGACACCCCTTCGGCAAAACAACGGAACCCCTGGAAGATGTGTCGGTGGCAAGAGCGGAAATTTGAGCAAGAACGCAGACCGCGCCCACAACCACAACAAATACTGCACGTAGCCAAGCGAGGAACGAATCCTGAGTCGATTTGTCCTCTCGCGGTTCCACAAGCTCCCACAACCTTCGACATTTCGTCGCCGACGAGTGCATCGCTACGAGGTTTAGGGCGGGTCGACACTGTCCAGGAAGACATCCGAATCGGGGTGTTCGTTAGTTAAAGAAATGGTCAATCTCACCAGATAATATTCAGGCGGGCCCCGGTCGACCGGGTGCCCGCCTGAATGTTTTACCGGGCTGCGAGTTCAGCCTGGATTTTGCTCATTTGCGGCTGGCCTCAAAAGTAGAATTTTAGCCCGAATTGCAACTGTCGTGCCGTATTTGCGGTGCTCGACACAACTCCGAAATTAGGACCGTTCAGGTTGTTGGCCGGCAGTCCCCACACCGGAGTATTGGTAACGTTGAACGCTTCAAACCGAAACTCAAGGCGTATTCCCTCAGTGATCGGAATCCGTTTGAAGATCGAGAGGTCAAGGTTCTTAGCCCAATCGCCACGCAGCGAGTCTCGGCCCAAATTCCCGAAGGTGAATTGCGCCGGAACCTGGAAGGAGGCAGGGTTCAACCACTGGTGCGGGCCTTTACTTGACGGATACGGATCTCCCGCGAGATTGGCTCGCTCATACCCGTACCCGGTGGTGAAGCTCAGATTACCCGTGTTCGCAATGTCGCCGCTGGCGCCAGCGTCAAACGGCTGCCCGGAACTGAATGACAAAATCCCGTTCAGTGTCCAGCCGCCGAGCAGATAGTTGACCACCCGGCTTCCTGATCCAAATTTGCCTTTGCCGAAGGGCAATTCGTAAACCCATGCGGCGGAAAAGATGTGAGGCAAATCTGTCGCAGCGGGACCGCGGTCGCGTTCCAAATCATATGGTGTCTGAGTGGAACAACCTTCCACTCCATACCAACCGGTACAGCCGATGTCCAGAGCCTTTGACCAGGTGTAAGAGACGAGGTACGTCACACCGTGAACTGCCCTGCCGTTCAAGGACGCCTGCAGAGCGTTGTAGCTGCTGTGACCTACGCTCTTATCGAAGGGCGCCGGTGTTAGATAGGGAAACGGTTGACGATCTGTGATAGGCCCGGGTCCAGGAGTAGTTGCCGTGTCAGCAAAGGTGCTGACATCGAGATTGCTGCCGTGCGATCCCACATAGTTCACCGTCAGCACAGTGTTGCTTCCGAGTTCTTGTTGGACTCCGAAGTTCCAATCGTCAGAATAGGGCCGCTTCAGGTGAGGATCGGCGAACCATGTCACCTGATTGAATGGCGTTGCTGGTGGCAGAGGAGCACCTGAACCCAGACTGAAGGGATCTGTTACGGTCGCCGTGGGCACTGAGGTTAAAGGGTTCAAGTTGCTGGCGCCGAGTTGGCCCATGTCTGGCCACGTACCTTCGAAGTTTTGAGCCGTTTGAGTGATCGCCGCCCAGTTGTCGTAGAACCTGCCGTATCCCCCGCGCAGGACGGTGCGATTGAACAATTGGTACGCTAAGCCAACCCGCGGTTGAAAATTCTTGTAATCGTTGTAGAAAATTTTGCCATCGCCCAGCGGCGTCACCACTACGTGCGCGGGTAGCACCCCACCTGGGATACACGGTGCCGCGTTCGTCTGCGCGCAGTCGGGAGCATTTCGTTCCAGGATGTACGTCCCGGTATTGAAATCAGTATCTCCGACAAAGTTGTTCGCGTGCTCGTTGTCCCCGTAGCGCGGAACGAAGGTGACGTCATAACGCAGGCCCAGATTGACGCTCAACTTGCTGGTGGCCTTCCACTGGTCCATGAAATAAAACCCATCTACCCAACCACCGTGCTCGGTCTCCACGGTGTTTCTGCGAGAGGCATTGTTCGGAACGCCGAGTAGGAAAGATGCCAGAGAGTCGCCTCCCTGCGACAGATTTGCTGCGTTCCCGGTGTTGGCAGGACTGAAGATGACAGAAGAGTTCAGGTAGAGCGCACCTGCATTATTGGTAGCGAAGGTTGTTCCCATACGAAACGTATGGTGAAGATGAGTTTTAGTAAAGTTGCCCTGCCACTCCCAGATATCGGAGACGTGGGTATCGTCCGTCTGCGCGGCACCGTGACCACTAGGGTTGGAATTCCCGATGAACCCCGAGATCACTACTGTCGGAATCATCGAAACGCCACCGATAAATCCCCCCGCAAAGTTCGGTGAAAAGCCGATCTGGGTTCCGAAGTTAGGACCCTCCGCGGCGTAATTCGTGCCTTGATTGATGTTTACGTTGTTGCGCCCGAACGTCAGCTCCAACAATGCGCTGGTGGAGAATGAGTGAGTGTAATTCACTCCAAAGTTATATCCGTTCGTAACCTGTTCATGAACCAGGCCGGCGAATCCACCACTGCCAGTTACCGGCTGCCTGAAACTGCTGTAGCGCGCCCAAACGTTATCGCGTTCACTAAACTGATGATCAATCCTTGCGCTGCCTTCGTCTTGCCGGGTAATCGTCTTGGTCGTGTCCAATCCGTTGAAGTTCGGATTTCCCACCAGATTTGGCGCGGGGTACAGTTTTTGAGCATACCCGACCGTGGTTGGATTCAACATGCTCGCGGGGATCTTGTTGCAAGGTACGCCAGCTCCTTGAATTCCATTCGTTGCCGGTAGGGGATTTCCCGCCCCGTCACACATGAAGGGCTGGTTGCTGAAGCCGGTCGGACTTCCTGCGTTCGCCACCACGGTAAAGGGGTTGAATATCTGTCCGGAAAACGTAGAGAGATCTCCCCCCAGTTGGGTTGCGGTTGGCGTGATATAGAAATTCTGAGAAGTATTGTGGAGGCGAAAGCCTTCGTAAGTCAGGAAGAAGAAGGTTTTTTTCTGTTCGCGTTCGCCGGGAAGGGGGATGAACCCTCCCAGTGTGGCGCCGAACTGATTTTGCTGGAACTGGAAAGGCACATTTTGAGGCAGCAATGTAGGCTTGGCGTCAGTCGCCGCATTGCGGAGAAATTCCCAGGCACTCCCATGAAACCTGCTGGTTCCAGATTTGGTCACGACATTGACAATGCCGCCCATGGCGCCGCCGAAGGAGGCATCGTCGTTGTGCGACTGCACCTTGAACTCCTGAATGTCGTCAACGATCGGAGCCACGGCGTAGGTGCTTCCAAATGAACCCTGATTGTTAATACCATCCAGCAGGAAAAGATTGCTGCGATTGGTTTGGCCATTCACCGAAGGATAGGAGAAAGTTCCAATCGGATTCGACCAGATACCGCCACTGCCCTGGGAATTCTGGGAGACATTCACCGTACTTACCCCGGGAGTGAGATTCAAAATCTGGGTGAAATTACGTCCGTTCAGTGGCAGGTCATTGACCTGCTGCCTCACGACAGCGACGCCCAACTCCGAGGTGGAGGTTTCCAGGCCGAGAGCGGAGGCCTGCACCGTCACACTTTCAGTCGTTGAGCCAGGCGACAACGTAAGGTTATAGCTGGCGCTTTGATTCACGACCAGGTTGATGCCCGTCTGGATCGCGCTACGAAATCCCTGTCTGGTCACTTTCAGTTCGTAGTTGCCAGGCTTGACATCGGCGATGTAGTAGTAGCCGGCGTCGTTCGTCGTCGTAGAACGATTGAGCGTGGTGTCATTGTTGTGTAACAGCACCTCTGCGCCCGCAATTACCGCGCCGGTGGTGTCGCGCACCGTGCCGTTAACTGAGGCGGTCACCTGGGCCTCAGTACTTGTGGCCATCGACAAAAACAATGCCAAACCTGCGACCAGCGTCCAACTAGAAATCCACCATTTGGAAGTTCTTGAGGAAATCCAGCGAGTCATCGAAGCTCCTCCTCGCGATCTGTGCCTTCCCGGGCAACATCGCGGTCCCTGATCTCAACTACACTTCCGGCGGAAAACCCAAGCCAACTGCAAGGACGGTCAAGCAGGGCCGTCGGCAGGGATGGTTTAGCATTGGCTTTGGAATGTTGTCAACCAAAAAATTTCATATGCTTGAACAGCGTTTCACTATGTGGTACAAAAAGGAGTCATTTGGCTCGACGTAGTCCAATCAGGTTCACCTGGTGAAATGTTGTACCGTTTGAAACAGTCGTAAAGAAAGCGGTAAACACTACTTTGGAGGTCGGAATTGGTATGGCGCGGGCTCCGAAATCAGCTTCAGCATCGGTGGGGGTCATTTCGAAAGTCTTGAAGATCCTCGAAGCTCTGCAAGGATCGGGTTCTGGACTTGGACTCAAGGCAATCTGCGATGCCACCGGAATTCACAAGAGTACCGCCCACCGTTTTCTCAAACACCTGGAGCGAGAGGGGTATCTCATCTGTACCGATGCGGGAGCTTATCTGATCGGCCCCAGGCTTTCGCAGATGTCAGCGCGGGTAAGTCCTCAAGCCAACTTGCAGACTGTGGCGCGGCCTGTTTTATGGGATTTGTGGAAGTCGACCCAGGAAACGGTGAATCTTGCGGTCATGGATCAAAACACCGTGCTATACGTCGAGGTTATGGAGAGTCCGCACGAATTCCGTCTGTCTTCGCGAGTGGGAACACGACGGCCGCTGCACGCTACTGCGTTGGGCAAAGTGCTCGCGGCGTTCCTTCCCGATGACGTCAGAGATCGCATATTGAACACCATCACATTCCAGCCTTCCACGCAGAAAACCATAATGAACATGGTGCAGTTGCGCCGAGAACTTCAAAAGATCCAAAGTCAAGGCTACGCGTTAGACGATGAGGAAGCGGTGCAAGGCGCCCGCTGCGTCAGCGCTCCGATACTGGATTCGAGAGGGGAGGCAGTAGCTGCGGTCAGCGTTTCCGGCCCGGTTACGCGGCTCAGCCTCAGTCAGGTTGCGACGCTCGCGGATGCGGTTACCAGCGCCGCCCGCTCGATATCGACGGCAATGGGATTCCATGCTGGTGTAACGCGAACACCTTCCCGATCGTCCGGCAAAAAAAATCACTCTCTGCGAGCTTAGCCCGCCCAGCAGAACAGCTATTTAATTGCGTCGGGCGCACCAGAAACCTCCGGCTTCGAAGTCTCGCAATCTTTCGACAACTTACGAATACCGGCATCGAGAGGAAAAAGCTGAACCGCCTTGTCCAGCACTTCGCACTCTTCGACTTTTTTCTGCGAAAGGAAATAGCTCCTAGCCAGTGACCGATATGGCTCTGGATCGTACGGGAATAGGCTAATCGCCTTTTGGAAGTTGATCGCCGCTTCGGCGCCCTGGCCAGACGCAAGCAGCAGCTTGCCGAGTTGCTGGAAATCCGCTGGATTGGTCGTGTCACTTTTGACCGCATCGCCAAGATAACGAATCGCAGCCGTCACACCTTCGCCTGTTTTCTGTTGCAGTGCCCAATCCGCCAGTGCTTCAAGGACAAAAACGTTCTTCGGCAGGCTTGCCTCCAGTTGTTTCGCCAACTCCCAGTAGCGCCTCCGGTACTCGGGATGCGAAAGCATTATCTGGCCGTAAGCTCGTAACAGCGTCAGCTGGTTTGGAGGATTCTGTCGTCCCGGGACAGCGCTCAGGTGAACCAGGTCGGGCAGCTGCGCCGTATTCATGTGAAAAGCAACGTCGGGAAACGGTTCGCCGGTGTCGGCAACAATGCGGTGGTTCGTGAGAACCGAATGCGAGATCACGGTTACGTCCCGCTTGGGCATGTGGCAGCCCGCGCAATCATCGGGTGGATTTTTTCGCTGTCGCATTGTCACCGGCACCGCGCAACTCTTCTCGGTGTGACAGGCAAGACACTTCTGGCGAAAGTACGCGGGCGATTCTTCCCGCCCAGGCTGCACATGCGGATCGTGGCAGCTGATGCAACCGAGCTTATCGCCACTGTCCCGGTAGCACTTGCTCAGGCGCATCGAGAGATAGTGCTCCAGCAGGTCGTCTTTGGGCACGGAGCCCATGCCGATGCCGAACGGGACCAGGAAGATGCTGAACGTGTCATCGAGCGCGGTGCCCGGACGAAAGTCGCGATACTGTTTTCCTGCCTGCGTCACCCGCGCATCTCCGATTTGATGACAGGACATGCAGATGTTGTCGGCAAGCCAGGGAGAGAGTTTCGCGGGATTTACGATCGATCCAGCGCCAGCCTCAGGTGAAATCTGCATTTCCGCCACATGGGATTCTCCAGGTCCATGGCAGTTCTCGCATCCGATGGCCAGCTCGGAAAACGGCGGATCCCGGAAACGTCCGTTGCCGTCGAACACCACTTCCGGCCGGCCGCTGTGGCACTCGACACAACCCGGAAGGATAGGGCGACTAAAGCCATAGTCCGCAAATTCGTAGCCTGGTGACAAAGCCCAGTTGTTCGTCTTCGAGTAAAACGAGAGCGGAGCTTCGATCAAATAATTATCGCGGCGCGCGATGGCCCCAAAACCATTTGCCCCTGCACCGATGATCCAGTCCAGCCGGTGCGTATCACGGAAAGTGTCCTGCCCATTCGCTTCCCCTGCGTATTCACTTTGATACAGGCTTCCATCTCTGAGAAACGTCTCGAAGTGCCGGTTCAAGCGCTGGTCGAAAATAGCGGCGGGCGTTGAAATCTTTCCCAACAGGGCAGGAGTGGCAGACGCTGTGTTCACGTCAGACATGGAACGGCCCATATCGCTACGGGAATAGGAGTCGTAGATTTCGCGATGACACTTTGCACAGGCAGGCGATCCGATGTAGCCGCCCGCGCTGCCAGACTGTATTGCACGTTCGCCGGCATCAACATTGGTGCCGGCAATAGCAACAAGAACCAGGGCCAACATCAGGCCGCAAAGTTTCACTGGAAATAGGAGCCATCGCAACTCGTAAGGCGTATTGGGCACAGATGCTTTCATTGATGACTCGGCTTCCAACTCAACAATTGCTGGCTCAGCCATTGCGAGCTTTTGTCCTTGTGGCAGAGCAAGCATGCATTAGGACTCTCTTGATGACCAAATCGCAAAGTCATTTCAGCGTTAGGGATGTCATCAATCTGATGGGTCCGCGCCTCGAACAAAAGCGCATCCATGATGCGCGGCATGTGGCAGGAAACGCACCGGCTGCCCTCGGAGTTGGCGCGATGGTGGGTATGTGCGGTCGCCACGGCGTCGCTCTGAAAGCCGGTGTGGCATCCCACGCACATAAGATCGGGCCGATCCCGGAATTTCAGCGATGCCGGGTTCGCGGCAGAATCGTGTTCCGGTTGATCATGCGCGTGCGGCTCGTGGCAAGTGCCACAACTCACTTGCCCTTTCCTGAAGCACTGTGAACGCTCGAGCGCCTCAACGATAAATGTTGTTTGCCGAAAACGCCCGTCTTTATAAAAACCTTTGCGGGAAAAGTCACTAAATGGAATCCTGAGACTATCGGTGAAGAACCGATCGACTGGCAAATAATTCAGTTCGCCGGCCGGGCCGGCGGTACGAATCGCAGATTGCATGTGACACTGTGCGCAAATGCGAACGAAGTCACGATTGCTCACATCATGAAAATCCACTGGAGGATCGAGCGCCTGCTTGGGTTGGTTGTTGCCCATCGACTTATCGACGACATGCTGAAGAGACGGTCCATGGCACATTTCGCAATTGATGCCCGGCTCCTTGAACTGCAAATTGTCTGGTTCGAAGCCACCCCCCTTCACATTGCGTAACTGGCTAGTGTGACAAACCGCACAAATGGCTTGGTAGCTGGTGGAGCTTCGGAACTTTTCCCAGGACCCCAGGTCAGCCCGATCACTCCCAGGCGCGTCGATGACTCGCCAGTAATTGATCCATTCTTTGTGCAACCTGCTGTACTGGACAGGAAAAACATGTATCTGGCCATTCGGCAATCGCGTCGCATAGGCTTGCTGGAACTTTGAGCCGATGGTGTAATCGACGGAATAGCTGTGGGAAGTGCCGTCGGGCTGTTTGATGTCAAAGTAATGCTTGCCACCCCGAGTGATCATTCGCGCAAAGAGCGATCGCTTGTCGCCGTCCGAATAGAATTCATTGTTAGTTTGAAAATCGCCGATCACGTTTTCAGGGGCATAGGGACGGAACATCTTTGCCATACCTGATTGTGCCCACGCGCGGTAAATATCACCATGACAGCTTCGGCACGCTTCCGACCCAGCGTATTCCGCGACTGGCTGGGCACTCGCTTTCTCGGAATGAGGCGTAGGGTTTGGCGGCTGGGCCCCGATGCCTTCAGACTGCTTCAAGAATGCTTCAAAACTCTTCTGTGATTTAACCTCGAGGCTTGCATAAATGGCTTGCAAGTTTTGCAAAGCCTTTGGCGCAAACTCGCTGCCCCCCTCGTACAGCTTGGCAAAGCCGCTCGCAGCGAGATTCAGTTTGCCCGATACCAACTGAGCCAGAGCAAGCAAGTAGGTTATCTCGGGATCATCCGCATTGAGATCTGCCGCTTTAGATAAAGCGGACTCGCAGTCCGCAATGAGTGCGGTCCGTTCCACGCTTGATG
Organism: Terriglobia bacterium; assembly: GCA_963706335.1. Classification (GTDB taxonomy): domain Bacteria; phylum Acidobacteriota; class Terriglobia; order Terriglobales; family Acidobacteriaceae; genus JAIQFF01. The sequence goes on along the minus strand of CAVPME010000015.1, from coordinate 149,785 downwards.
GCAGTTCAAGACCCTTGGACAAGGATGCGCGTCCAAGCGCGAAGTTGGCGGAGGCCGCCAGCTTTGGTTTCAGTTCCACCCAGTCCCGCGGCGTGACTGAGGCGGGAGGGCCAAATCGGTCGAGATCATCCAGCGCATCCCGGGCATGGACTATCGCGACCTCGTTGCGGTGCTCGCGCGCTTCTATGTCCGCAACCGGCACAAGCAGCAGAGAATTTTCCGGCAACAGCGCCAGCGATTTTTCAGCGTAGCTCAAACCTGATTGGTACTCTTGCAGATCGAAACTGGCCCGCGCAGCCACCTCGTAAGCCTGAGCCAGAAAGGCGGATCGCGGAAATGTATCAAGGAAGAATTTCGCTCTCTGTAACATCTGCTCGGCGACGGAATGCTTGAAAAGACTCAGGAAAGCATCGCGCTCTGCGGAGTCGGTGATCTGGTCCGCAATGGTAGAGGGCGTGCGCTTCTGTGGGGCGAGATTAGCGTCAATGTCCTGAGCCGTAACCAGCCAGAGCGGACATGCAAGGAATCCGAAAATTAAGAGTGCCAGACGGTGGACCATTCCAGCGCACTGTAGCTAATTTCGCCGACGTGAGCAACGGAAGCTTTTTTGCGTTTGCTACACTGCCACCTGGCGTGAGGAGGAAAGGCATGACTGAAAAATGCCAACCCTGGTTGATCGCTGGTTTGCGCCTCGCCGTTATTTTGTCTCTGGCTGGTGTTCTAGCGAACGGTCAGGCTCGTCCAGTCGACCCGCTCAGGGCCGCGACTTCCAAAACGAAGACGACAGAAGAGGCCTATAAGAACATCCAGGTCTTGAAGGGCCTTCCCGCAGACCAACTGATTCCCGCAATGCAGTTCATGACCTACTCGCTCGGTGTTGAATGCAGTTTCTGCCATGTGGAGGGAAAACTCGACAAGGATGACAAAAAGCCAAAACAGACGGCGCGGAAGATGATGCAGATGATGTTTGCCATCAACCAACAGAACTTCGAAGGCAAACGTGTGGTGACCTGCTACTCCTGCCATCGCGGCTCCTCTCATCCCCTAGCCACGCCAGCCGTGGCGGAAGCAGAAGAGCAAGTGGTGACGGCGAAGGCGCAGGACGAAGACGAGCCTGGAGCACTTCCACCCGGCATACCGCAGTCTGACCAGATTTTCGCCAAATATGCGGACGCACTCGGGGGCGCGTCGGCGATTGAACAATCGTCTACCCGCGTGGAGAAGGGTACCATCAACCTCAGCGGACGGCAGTTCCCTGTCGACATCCTCAGTAAAGCCCCGGGCAAGCGCGCGACAGTCATCCACCTACCCAATGGCGACAACATCACGGCCTATGATGGTACGTCCGGTTGGACGTCCGCCCCAGACCGTCCTGTGCATGACATTCCATCTTCCGAAGCCATTTCCGCCCAAGCCGAGACAGACCTCCAATTGCCGATACGTGCCAAGCAATTGTTCAGCGAACTGCGTGTGGGCAAACCGGAAAAGATCGGCGACCACGACGTGTACGTCGTTTCCGGACTCACTGCGGGGGAACCTGCGGCGAAGTTTTACTTCGATGAACGGTCGGGCCTGCTGCTACGGATGTTGCGTTACGCCGACTCGCCTCTGGGACGCAATCCCACGCAAATCGACTACGCAGACTATCGCGAGCAAGGAGGGCTAAAGGCGCCGTTCCAGCGGACCATCGCGCGTCCCAACTCGCACTTCACGATTAAAATCGCAGAGGTCCACGATAACGTGACTGTCGACGACGCGAAGTTTGCCCGGCCCGCGGTGCAACCGCCTACGATGCCACCTTCACATTAGCTCAAGTTTTGTTTTCGCTGGACAGTAAAGGAAACCTGATGCATTCGACTATCGGATGGGGAGTCGCGATAGTGGTTCTCGCCGCCATACTGAATGGCAGCTTTGCCGCGCCAATGAAGCGGATGTCCGGTTGGCATTGGGAAAACAGCTGGCTGCTATTTGCTTTCTCCGGGCTTTTCGTAATCCCTTGGATAGTGACCTTTGCGACAGTTCCCAATCTGATCGACGTTTTACGCGGAACGTCCTCGGGCACCGTGGTTCGGGTCGTCCTGTTCGGCATCGCGTGGGGAACGGGCGCGACCCTCTTCGGGCTTGGTATCAGCCGTGTTGGTATGGCTCTCGGATTCGCTCTGATTCTGGGCATCACAGCCTCATTTGGTTCGCTGTTTCCGCTGATCATTCTTCATCCCGAACAACTCACCGACAGACGGGGCATCGGTTTAATCCTGGGAACCGTTGTCATGACAGTCGGGTTAATTTTGCTGGCGCGTGCCGGGCGTATCCGCGAACGCGATTTGTCTAAAACTTCGTCGGCTTCGGGCTTCACGATTGGATTACTAATTTGCGTGTTCTCCGGGATTTTTTCGTCCATGCTGAATTTCAGCTTTCTATTTGGAGACGAGCTTAGGTTGCGGGCCCTTCACACCGGTGCCAATGCGGCCATGGCAGCCAATCCTATTTGGGCACTGACCGTCACCGGTGGCTTCTTCGCGAACCTTGTGTATTGTGTTTTTCTCCTCAATAGAAATCAGACTTGGAATGTCTATCGGGAACGCAGGTCACCCGCTTATTGGCTCCTGGGGATCTCGATGGGCCTGCTCTGGTTTACTGGCACAGTTCTCTACGGTGTCGGAGCTGCTTGGCTCGGCGCTCTGGGTGGCATAGTTGGCTGGTCAATCTTCATGACCCTGGACATCATCGTGGCTGTCTTCTGGGGTGCGGTTTCGGGTGAATGGAAGGGGGCTAGTCGTCGTGCCATTACCTACTGCTGGGTGGGAATCGGAGTATTACTCTTGTCTATCGGCGTTATTTCCGCCGCAAACATCAATTAGTTATTCGGCATGCCGATTTTAGCGCTTCATTCTACGGTCTACGGTGCTTTCACGGGCGCTGCTAGCACGTTGCTGACACCATGCGTTTGTTTGTCGTCGATGCCCCGGCCCTCGACTACTGTGTAGTACTGATTCGCCGGGAGGTTCTGCAATGTTTCCACGAGCCCGCTCGGCCAGCGGATCGTTATCTTGTCCGCTTTAGATTCTTTGCCTAGGCCGAAATGGATTCGCAGGTCACTCTGCGAAATATAGCCATCGCCACTGCGAACTTCTTTCTCAAACTTATCGCTTCCCTGTTCGAGAGTGACCACAGCTCCCAGAGCGGCCCGATTCGACTTCTCGCCAACAAGATGCAGGCTGAAGAAATTGCCTATCTTGGCGGTGTTGTAGTAAAGGGACGGCGTTTCGTTCATGTTGTTGATCAGCGCCTCTTCGTGACCGTTATTGAACAGATCTCCAAGCGCCATCCCTCGTGCCGAGTGTGACTCGCTCAATGCAGCGCCAGCATCGGATGTAATGTTGGAAAACGTCCCATTTCTCAGGTTGTAATACGCAACTTTGGGCTCGCGGTAGCTTGTCCCCAAACTCTTGCCGTCCACTTCGGGATAGACATGGCCGTTCCCAATCAGGATGCCAGCCCAGCCATTGTTGTCGAAGTCATAAAACTGAACACCCCATCCCAGCCAATTCTTGATCCTCCCCAGTCCGGCCGAGTAAGTCACATCGTCAAAATTGTTATCTCCACGATTGAGGTAGAGAGTCGGTACGTCGTCGCTAAAGTTTGTTTTCACGATTGCCTGACGACCACTATGGGTATAATCGGCGGCAGACAATCCCATGCCCGCCTGCATTCCCCCATCCTCGTTGTAAGCCACTCCTGCCTTTTTTCCGATGTCGGTGAACGTTCCATCACGATTGTTGTGGTACAGGATGTTTGCGGTGGAATCGCAAGCAACATAGATATCAGGCCAGCCATCACCATCGAAGTCGGCCGTGATTGAGGTCAGGCCGTAACACCCGGAAGTGTTTAGAATGCCGGACTTCTGCGAAACGTCCGCGAACGTGCCGTCGCCCTTGTTGTGATATAGGACGTTAGCCGACATCTTGAGTCCACGCGGCCCGCACATCACATTGATCCCTTTCCACTGGCACCACTGTCCCTGACCCGGTCGCGGAACGGAGTCGTAAGCAAAATCCACGTACCGCGAAACAAAAAGATCTGCCTTGCCGTCCCGGTCGTAGTCCACAAAGCTGCAACCTGTGCTCCATTCGTCCTTATTCGTTTTCAAGCCTGCTTTCTCGGTTACATCGGTAAATGTACCGTCGCCATTGTTGTGAAACAGAACGCTCTGGCCCCAAAAAGTAAGAAACAAATCGAGATGACCATCGTTGTCGTAATCGCCGACGCACCCCCCTTGCCCCCATCCCGCGCGGGCCACACCGGCACGCACCGTGACGTCGGAAAAAGTGCCGTCATGATTGTTGTGATAAAGGTGGCCGGTGGGTGTCTGGTCGCTGGGAAATCCTTTCACAGCAGAACCAGTTGGGAAGATAAATATCCGGCCAGCCATCATCGTCATAGTCGATTATCACGGCGCCGTTGCCGGTAGTCTCGATGATGAATTCTTTATGCGTCTCTCCGCCCGAGACGTTCAGCGTGTCGAGTCCAGATTGGCGAGCAATGTCCTCAAAGTGGACCACCCCGGGTCTGACAGTTTGATTGCCCTGCTTCGCGGATTCAGAGGTCTGTGCCAGCGAGAACACAGTCGCTAGCGGAAGCAACAAGACGAACCGAAGCAGGAGTCGTGAACCAGGCATAAATCTCTGAAATCTCGCACCAGATTAGCATTGGTCAGGATCGAATATGCACGATCAGGCGAGAATGCTTTTCGGAGACTAAGCGCATGTTTGTTTCACCTGTCAGAACACTACTCGCGTACTCTGTCCTTGAATTTGGATTTGCGTCTTGCTATAAGGGCTGTCTTTCGCAAACGTTCACTCAATCAATCCGAAGACCGCATTCTGCCGATAAAGGCTGACGAAATGTCTGAGTTTCCGAGTCTCGACTACAAACCGAAAATGCCCCAGCGCATGGACCATGGAATTGGCATCGTGGGCGCTGGAGGAATCGTTAATTACGCTCACTTGCCGGCGTACAAAAAGGCCGGATTCACAGTCGTGGGAATCACCGACAAGAACCGTCAACAGGCCGAACAGACTGCGAAGCAACACGGCATCCCCAAAGTGTATGCAACAGTCGATGAATTGCTGAGCGATCGCGATGTCGAAATCGCTGACGTAGCCGTGTATCCGGCGCAACAGGTTGAAATCGTTGCCCAGGCCACCGCGGCTGGCAAGCATCTTCTTTGTCAGAAGCCTTTTGCGGATGAATATGCCAAGGCGGTGCGCAGTGTGGAACTGGCGAAACAAGCCCAAGTTAAGATTGCGGTGAACCAGCAGATGCGTTGGGACGCGGGTATCCGCTGCGCACGCCTTCTCATCAATGATGGCTGGCTCGGTACACCGACGTATGCCACCATCCAGGTCCATTGCAAAACCGACTGGAGTTTGTGGCCGTGGATCTACCAGGGCAAACGCCTGGAGGTCATGTTCCACAGTATTCACTACATCGATTCACTTCGATATCTGTTTGGTGAGCCGGCGATGGTTTACACCAGCGGCGCACGTGGTCCCGGCGAAACCACCGAAGCGGAAACCAAAACTCTTTCCGTTTGGGAATACTTGTCGGGTCTGCAGGTTCTCATCGACGTTTGCCATACCACATGGCAGGACGATCCCTATGCCATCTTTCGCTTCGAGGGAACCGAAGGAGTGATCAAAGGCACGATCGGGCTGATGTACAACTACCCGAGCGGACGTCCTGACACGCTGGAATTCATGTCCAAGCGAAACCTCGGCTACTGGTTTTCAGCACGCCTTGAGAGCATGTGGATTCCTGACGCGTTTGTCGGCCCGATGGCTTCACTGATGTGCGCAATTGAAGATGGCTCAGAGCCTGAGACCAGCGGACGAGACAATCTGCACACCCTGCAGATTGTTTTCGCCGAATATCTCTCGATGGCCGAGAAGCGCGCTGTCCGGCCGGATGAGATCAGCGGATGAAGGTATTGACTGGCGCCTCAAATGAGTGATGGTTCAGTCAGGGCTGAACTGCCGACATTTTCTCCGGCGCGATTCCCTTCATTTCGGAAGAGGAACCGGGAGTCTGTGGGGTTACGTACACTCCGTTTTCAACCCGTGCCGGAGCAACAAAATACTGTTGCAGATGAGGGATGCATTCGAGAAACAATGCATCGTGCCCCATAGCAATGTGATTGAACAGCACCAGATGCTGGTGGATTTGGCCCATATCGCCGACATGCGGAACTACCGGCAAGCCGAACTTACGTGCGACCAGGCTGACGGTGAGGAATTCCGAAATCCCCGCAACCCGTGTGCAATCCACTTGCACAAAATGAACCGCCCCCGCCTTCATGAAGTTCTTGAACATGACGCGATTTGGAACGTGCTCGCCCAGCGCGATCGGGATGGGCGCGATTGCCTCGGCCAGAGTCCGGTGTGCCTGAATATCGTCCGGGTGGGTGGGCTCCTCGATGAAATACGGTGAAACCGTGCGTAGCGCTTCGCAGGCCTTAAGCGCTGCCGGCAGAGTCCACTGCTGGTTTGCATCGAGCATGATCAATGCGTCGGGACCTGCAAGTTCACGCAGCACGGATGCTCGGCGGACGTCGCGTCGCTGGTCGCGCGATCCAACCTTGAGCTTAAAGGCGCGAAACCCCCGGCCCATGGCTTCTCGCACCAGCTCCTTTACCTGGTTGTCTTCGTACTGGAACCAACCGACTGACGTGTCGTATCCAGGATAGCCCCGACTCAGAACTTTCTCACGCTCACCTCGGCTTGGCAGTTGCTCCCGCAGAATGGCAGCGGCTTCCTCCTGGGTGAGAACGTCTTCCAAATAGGTGAGATCCAAAAGACTCACAAGTTTCTGCGGACTCAAATCAAGAAGCAGGCGCCAAAGCGGGACTCCCCGCGCTTTGGCCCACAAATCAAAACATGCGTTGGTCAGAGACGCCAGCGCGAGATGGATAACCCCTTTCTGGGGTCCCAGCCAGCGCAGTTGCGGATGTTGCGCCAGGCGCTGTGTGACCACACCGAAGCCTGCCATCAGTTCCTCAATTTCCTGGCCGACCAGGCTCTTTCCGAGTAATTCAATCGCTTGACAAACCAACTGGTTGCCCTGCCCAAGGGTCAGCACAATCCCCGTACCGCAGAGAGCTCCGCTGCTGGCCAGAAGTGTGGTGGCAAAAGCGTACTCAGAACCGGAGTGCACGGCGTCGCTCCCCGCACCATCGTGCAGAGGAAATCGCACATCTCTCGTTTCCAGCGAAATAATGCGATGTTCTTTCATAACTTGCGACAGACAATGAACCAAGATCGTCGTTATCGATTCTCTGGCGAACTGACACGAGCATCGAATATAGTGAAGCGCCGTCGGTTTGCGCAACGCTGTTTGTTTTTAACTGATGTTTTGCTCGCTCATGAGCAGCAGAGCCGAACCCAGTGGAGGCCGCGTGAAACGCTATGGTTCATTGATCGGGTTAAGACCAGAAGCATTGGACGAATACAAGAAATACCATGCCGCTGTGTGGCCTGAAGTTCTGGCCATGATCCAGAAGTGTAATATTCGCAATTATTCAATTTTTCTGAAGGACGGCTTGCTCTTCAGTTACTTCGAATATCACGGCACAGACTACGCCGCCGACATGGCAAAAATGGCAGCCGATCCGAAAACCCAGGAGTGGTGGGCCATCATGATGCCGATGCAGCGTCCTCTTGAAACTCGCGGCAAAAGATGAATGGTGGGCCAGTATGGAAGAAGTTTTTCATCTCGATTGACTCCATGTAAGGAAACCCACGCCAGCTCGCGCTTCAATTAATGAACCGCGCCCGTTCCTGACGAGCTCTCGGGCTGCGTTGCGGAGAGCAGGAATGCGCATGCAAATCATCGACACACACCAGCACTTGTGGGACCCGGACCTATTTCGATACTCGTGGCTGCAATCGGTGGCCAGCCTGAATCGCCCCTTCCGCATGCCCGATTACCTCGAAGCTACTCAGGGACAGAACGTGGTGAAGTCGGTGCATCTTGAAGCGGACGTCGATGAAGCGTTCATGCTGGATGAAACTCGTCATCTGCTCGCACTCGCCGACCGACTGGATAACCCGCTGGCCGGCATCGTGGCATGTGCTCGCCCCGAGTACGAAGATTTCAGAACTCACCTCGACAAAATAGCGGGTCATCCCAAAGTAAAAGGAATTCGACGGGTGCTGCATACTCAACCGGATGAGGTAGGCCAGACCAGAACTTTCGCCCAGAACATCGCCAGCCTGAAGGACTATGGGCTTTCTTTTGATCTTTGCGTGCTGGCACGCCAACTTCCTATCGCCATTCACCTGGCATCGATGTGCCCGCAGGTGACGTTCATTCTCGATCATTGTGGGGTCCCGCAAGTAAAAGAAAGAATTCTTGATCCCTGGCGGTCACACATCGGGGAGATAGCGAAGCTTCCGAACGTGTGCTGCAAAATTTCCGGACTGGTAGCCTACGCGGATCCGAAACGATGGAGCGAGGACGACCTTCGGCCTTATGTTGAACACGTAATTTCGTGCTTTGGCTGGGATCGCGTGCTCTTTGGAAGCGACTGGCCCGTGTGCACTCTTTCAGCGAGTTATAAGCAGTGGGTGGACGCTTTGCTTTCAATGACGCGGAACGCCGACGCTGCCGATCAGAGGAAGCTCTTCCACGACAACGCGATTCGCGTGTACCGGCTCGAGTGAGAGCATATGTCGAAGCTTAGCTACAGTCCAAATTCCTTCTGAATGGCTTCTGTATGCTGCCCGACTTTCGGCGCCAGTTGCTGGCTCTTGACAACTGTGCCATCCAGACGAACAGGACAACGGGTCGTAAGCACCTCGATGCCCTGACCGTCAGTGAGCGTCTGCACCATGTCGATTTCGCGGAATGCATCACTGGAAAAAAGCTTGGGCCAGTCGAGAACTTCAGCACACCAGATATCGGCCGCATCCAATATTTCCAGCCAGTGCTCGGTTGGATGAGCTTTGAGGCGGGCCGCGATGGCTCGTTTGATTTCATCCCGTCGGCGGAAGGTATCCCCTGAATCTGACATTTCCTTGAGTATTGGCAAATCCAACAGGGTGCCGAGTGTTGGCAGGTACATCATCGCCAAAGCTAAATAGCCGTTCGCCGTGTCATAGACGCCATAGGGCGCAGCCAGATAGGCGTGCGCGTTTCTGTATGCGCTGCGCCGTGGTGGGCGGCGTCCGTCATTCATGTGTGTAGTCAACACCTCGAATTGAAAATCCAACAATGCTTCGATCAGACTGGTCTCCACCACGCCCCCGCGGCTTGTAATGCCCCGTCGCACCAGGCAGGCAAGAATTCCTTCGCACAGATTGTGCCCAGCCAACATATCCGCAATAGCCAACCCCATCGGAGTCGGCGGGTCGCCCTCGTCGCCGCTTAGCCACATGATCCCGGAGCGTGCCTGCGCGAGTAAGTCTTGCCCCGGGCGGTCGCGCCATTGTTTTGCGTTTCCGTAGCCCGTAACTGCACCGTATACCAAACGGGGGTTCGCCTGTGACACATGTTCGTAATCCAGTCCTAGTCTCTCGATGACTCCGGGCCGAAAGTTCTGCACCATAACGTCAGCCTGGTTGATCAAACCGCGTAATCGGCTCAGATCACCTGCGTCTTTGAGATCTGCCGCATAACTCTCCTTGTTACGGTTGATGGCGTGGAACAACGTGTTTTCACCATGCACATCGGTATCGCTAAGATAGAGCGACCGGCAAAGATCCCCTGTGCCCGGCCGTTCAATTTTGATGACACGCGCCCCAAAGTCAGCCAGACGAAGCGTAGCCAGGGAGCCTGACAGAAATTGACTGAAGTCCAGCACCAATACTCCCTTGAGGGGCTTTTGCAGTGCGTCATTGTCTATCGGCGAAGAAGTGGCCATGTAGGACTCCTGATGCTTAATTAGCCGGACGGCGGTTAATTCTACATATAAAATTATATTTTCATTAGAGAAAATATTTGTAGTAGGCTAAGCCCATGCCTGCGCGACAAACTGTTCAGCACCTGAAACGGAGCCGCGGCCCCGCGATCCGATACACCGCGCCCGCGTTGGAGAAAGGGTTGGACATACTAGAGTTGCTTGCCGGGGATCCCGCAGCGCTTAGTCGTAGCGAAATCGCACATCGCCTCCGACGCACAATCGGAGAAGTCTTCCGAATGCTGGTGTGCCTGGACGAACGCGGCTACATCTGCCAGGTGGACGCGGACGAACGTTACCAACTTACGCTCAAATTTTTTGAACTGGCCCACAAGCACCATCCCTTGCAGCGTTTGGTGGCCGCGGCCATTCCGCTCATGCAACAGGTAGCCGAAACGACCGGTCAATCCTGCCATCTGGCCATGCTCAGCCACAGCCAGGTCACCGTGGTAGCGCAAGTGGATTCCCCCGGCAAGATGGGGTTCGCGGTCCGCCTGGGAGCGAATCTCGATTTGCTTGACACCGCTTCCGGACACGTAATCCTTGCCTTCCAGAAAAGAGAAGTGCAGATGAGAATTCTACGAGCATGGCAGCATCGGTCGGGCAAACATCCTCCGCGAAATCTGTACCGCCATTTGGAGGCGATTCGCCATCGAGGGCATGAGGAGTTGGCCAGTTATCAGGTGCGCGGAGTCCTTAACATAAGCTTTCCTGTGTTGAACCAACAAGGCCAGGCTGTGGGTGCAATGGCGGTGCCCTATTTACAACAGATTGGCATGCGGATAGGGCCATCACGAGTGAGGCAGGAATTGTTGAACGCGAGCGAGGCTCTTTCTCTCGCTATTGGCGGCAAGCGGGCCAAGCTGTTGTCGGCATAGTCCACGTATGACACAAGCTCAATTTTTCGAAGATTACGTCATTGGCGATCTGAGAGTAACATCCGGTCGAACCATTACCGAAGCGGATGTTGTGATCCATGCCGGCCACACGGGAGATTATTTTCCTCATCATGTAGACGCAGAGTTTGCGCGTCAAACCCAATTTGGCCAACGCATCGCCCACGGCACCATGACATTCGCAATCGGCATCGGCCTTACGGCAAACCACATCAATCCTGTCGCCTTCACCTATGGCTATGACCGGCTCCGATTCCCAAAACCCGTTTTCATCGGTGACACTTTGCATACCCGGGTCACGATCAAGCGCAAAGAGGACGATCCCAAGCGAAAAGGTTTTGGACGAGTGATCGAGGCTTGCGAGGTCTTGAATCAGCGCGACGAGGTCGTGTTGTACTGCGAGCACGTCTTGATGGTTGAACACAAACCATCTTAGGCGGCGTCATAATGGCATTTTGAGAGGTAAGAGTGGAAACAGTTCTCACCGGCCTGACATGGGATCATCCTCGCGGTTACGCTCCGCTGATTGGAGGAGCGCCGGAGTATGAGAAACTCAATCCCGGGCTGAAAATTCGCTGGGACCGGCGCACGCTGCGTGAGTTCGGCGAAGCACCTATCGAGCAGTATATCGAACGATACGATCTGCTTATCGTGGACCATCCTTTTGTTGGGTATGCCGCTGCTCACGGAGCGCTGGTGAATTTAGCACCGTTCCTTAGCGAACCGGAAAAGCGTCAGATCGCCGCCGATTCGGTCGGACCCTCGTGGGAGTCTTATTGGTACAGTGACGGCCTCTGGGCGTTGCCGATTGATGCGGCCACGCAGGTCGCCTCTTATCGCCCCGATTTGCTGCTGCAGTTTTCCTCAGAAGTTCCTCGCACGTTCGATGAGGTTCTGTCTTTGGCCCGCAAGGCACATGGAATGGGCAAGTTCATCGCTGTGCCCGCCTGTCCCACGGATGCCATCAGTTTGTTTTTCACCCTTAGCGCAAACCTCGGACATCCCATTGCCGAGGCTTCAGATTTTTTCATCGACGATGCGGTCGGAAAAGACATATTAGACCGGCTCCATCTCCTAATTTCTGTTGCTCACCCTAATTCCGTAGAGTGGAATCCCATCCAGGTCTACGATTTTATGGTCTCCACTTCGGATGCGATCTACTGCCCTTACGGGTTTGGTTACTCCAATTACTCACGCGCAGATAGACTCGTCCGCCTGAAGTTCGTCGATGCTCCCGCTGCCGGCTCGCGTGGATGTGCCGGAACCATGTTAGGGGGAACGGGTGTCGCCATCAGCCGGAAGAGCACCCAGCAACAGAACGCTGTCGAATACGCAAAGTGGCTTGTGAGCCGGCAACACCAGCGCGGAACATATTTCTGCGAAGGCGGCCAGCCCGCGAGCCTGGCTGCATGGACAGACCCCGCAATAGACTCCGCTGCTAGCGGATTTTTTTCGGGAACGCTGCAAACCCTGCAAACAGCGTACCTTCGACCTCGTTTCGATGGATTTGTGCGGTTTTTCGAATCCGCGGGAATAGAAATCAACAAGTGCCTGAGAGGCTTGGTGGCCGACGCGGACCTGATAGCGTGGCTCAACGCGCGCTACGCGACGCAGCGCGCAAAATTAGAAACCGCTTGACCGAAAGGGGAGCTTGTGAAAAATCCGAATCCCGACGCCGTCAAACATAAAGAGATTCCGGTATGGAATGCGGAAAACTGGCTATTCGAGGACTTCGAAATTGGAACGCGCGCACGCTCTATTCGCCGCACTATCTCTGAGGGTGAAAGCATGGCGTTCAATGCCCTGGTTCTTGACATGCACCCTTACGTAGCCGATGACGTCTTCGCCAAGGAGGAGGGCGCGTTTGGCCGACGGCTCGTAGCCGGCGCCATGGTATTTAGTTTGGGCCTTGGTTTGATGGCGCACAATAATATCCATACTTTCAGCTACGGCTACGACAAAGTGCGCTTTATTAAACCTGTTTTTATCGGAGATACGATTTACACCATCCGCACCCAGCTGGAAAAGTGGCCAAAGTATCCAAAATTGGGGATGGTGCGAGTTTCGTATGAGGTCTTTAAGGTTCCGGGAGAGTTGGTGCTGTATTGCGAGCACTTGCAAACCGTAAAGTATCGAAACGCGACATCAGCGGAAGTGCAATCCGCATAGAGATTCGATCAAATACGCAAGTTATCACCATCAAGTCAAAGGTAAGTGGAACAATCAAAAAGCTCATTGCACCGGCAGCGTGTGGTGGCGGTCACGATCTCGGGCAAGACTCGGGCCGTCGTCGCGGGGTTGGGCGGTACTGTCGCAGGTCTTCTGATTGGTGAGAACAACAAAAAGAAGAAATGCGTCAGCGCTTCGACCAACAAGAAGTGTAAATGTACGAAGCACAAACACGGGAATGAGGATTACGAGGAACATTAGCCAATCCCTTGCAATCGCCGCTTTACAATTATCTGACGCGGGCTTACGGCGAAAACGGGCGGAATACCGTGCCATGCCTTCACCTCTCCGACGTATAACTGCTCGCCATGGACGACATCCTTTATCGCGAGGTCATTCGCGCGATTCGCGAAAGCTACGATCAGATCGCAGACGAGTAGGCTCTCCGAATTTATAACGAGCTTCAGCATAAGCCGCTGGATTGTGTTTTGCTTGATGACTTTTATGCCGATGTTGTTCCATCGTCGCTCACGGCCCCCCTTCACAAGTTCGGCGGACGGCTTGGGCTCGGGCGGACCAGCGCTTGCTAGAACCGTCGCGGATTTCGGGCGACTGGTTGGAAGCGCGGTTCTGCATTATCATGCCTACCTGAAAGGCATGGGAACAGATGGGCCAGCGTCGTGAACCCCGAAAACCCGTTGCCGTGTCGGTTCGCATTTTTGGGACTGATGCTGTAGGAAAGATATTCTCCGAGAAGGTGACTACGGTTGATGTCAGTCAGAAGGGTGTGAAGCTCGCTGGCGTTCGAGTCCGCGTCAACGTCGAGGAAATTGTTGGACTGACGTATGGAAAGAACAGGATCCATTTTCGGGTGAAGTGGGCGGGCGATCCCGGATCGCTGAAGGATGGTCAAATGGGACTGCTTAATCTGACTCCCGATAAGCCATTTTGGGATTTTCCGTTGCCATCCGAAGCGCTGGACGACTTCCGTTTTGTCGGCAAAGACCGGCGTCAAAGTGCTCGCGTGAAGTGCTCCATCTCCGCGGAATTGCACCCCGGTGGGCCAGCCCATGGTCCGGGCCAGGGTTTCGGATTTGAGCTTGGGCGGCTGCTTTATAGAAATGCCTCTTGCGCTGCCAGCGGACATGAAGTTGGAACTCGCATTGTGGTTGCGAGAAACGAAGGTTCGGTTAAGTGGGGAGGTGGCGAGCACTTCGCCAGGATTTGGGATCGGAGTGCGATTTAAGAATGTGTCGTCTGAGAACCAGGAATTGTTGCTTGGCCACTTCCAGGAGATTAGCCGGAAACTCTGATCCTAACCTGATTAGCCAGCACTCACAGGCCTTCGATAGCAACATCAAAACCCGACAGTAGCAAAGTGTGGTTCGCGTAACAACTTAATACGGCGCGGAAGGTCGGAATACTCCCGCAGGCTTCCACGAGTTATTGAATCAAGCATCAAATAAGCAGCTGGGAATTACAGAACAAATTAGCCGTGAAGCACCGGACAGGATTTCACAGCAGTGTGTCTGTATTACTTCGGGATTTGTAAAATTCAGTTCCATGTATCGCAGGCGGTGACGGAATTGCACCGAATTGAATTAGTTTGACCGTTTGGCCTGTTTTTGGCACTGTTCGGTCAGCCACTGATCGAGTTGCTTTCGAGAGCCGCCGGAAAAATCGACGAATCGCAGAGCCATACGGCCAGAGTCATCCATCCACGCAACTTGTACTTTTGGTTCTAACGGATCAGCGATCGTAGGCAACCTAAACTTCGCGGAGACGCTTCCCTGGGGAAATTTCCCACGGAAAAAGATGGCCATGCCGCCTTCACTGATGTTGGTGATCGTTACCTTCACCTTCTGGCCTTCACCAGACTCGAGCATAGCTGGTATTTCCACAGGATGACGGAAATAACGTCGTTGCTCGCGAACCATAAAATTGAGAGCGGTGTGAAGACAACGCATTGCGTTTAAGGTGGAAATGGGTTTCTGCAAGACAAAGTTCGCCCCCAATTGGAACGCCTGTTGTGTCGTAGTCTTTCCATTCAGGATCGCGAAGGAGACAGAATTCTTATTGCTGGGGGTCTTACGGAGGCTTTCGATCACCCGTAGTCCTCCGTCCAAGTCATCACAATCGACAATCACAGCGTCAAATTTCTCGCTAGAAAGTATTTCCTGACCGGAGCTGATCCCTCGACAAATCTTCCACATCAATGGACAGCTTTTCAAGGGCAGGCTGGAGGACACGGACGAGTCTCAGGATCTCGGGTAAGAAGCAGCGACTCCAAATGCATGAGATTTAATTGTAGCTTTCCTGATTTAATGAGAGAAAGTGACCGAAGTAATTAAGACTTCTTTATCCCCCGCATGAGTCTCTCCTGATGTTAGCGCACCGCTCGGAGGCGGCGAGACGCATGTTCCCCGGTAAAACAATACACACCCGTATATG
Source organism: Terriglobia bacterium (assembly GCA_963706335.1). Classification (GTDB taxonomy): domain Bacteria; phylum Acidobacteriota; class Terriglobia; order Terriglobales; family Acidobacteriaceae; genus JAIQFF01. Next base: position 134,314 of record CAVPME010000015.1, on the reverse strand, counting down.
GGTGCGGGCAGTTGGTTTCGCGCCGCTCTATCACGCCCCATGGTTTGCAGACAAAGCGAGCGCTGTGCCTCGCAGTTTGTCGGCGACTTTGTCAACCGCCAAAGGCTTGCTGAAGTAGTAGCCTTGAATTTCGTCACACTGATGTCCCCGCAGGAATGACATTTGTGCTTCGTTTTCGACGCCTTCGGCAATCACCTTGAGATTCAGGTTTTTCGCCATGCCGATGATTGCGGCTGTGATCGCTGCGTCATCAGGTTTTACAGCGACATCCCGGATAAATGAGCGGTCGATTTTGAGCTTGTTGACCTGAAATTGTCTCAAGTAGCCGAAGCTGGAATAGCCTGTCCCAAAGTCGTCAATCGACAGCATAATGCCCGTGGCCTTCAATTTCCGAAGAACGGAAAGCGTAAGGTCTGCGCTTGATAGCAGGAGGCTTTCCGTCAGTTCCAGTTCGAGGTATTGCGCGGCGAGGCCAGTCTCCTGGAGCACTTTGCTTATGAGTTCGCAGAAATTCTCTTGGCGAAACTGGACCGCTGATACATTCACGGCCACCGTCACCGCAGGAATACCTTCATCTTGCCATTTCCGGGCCTGAGTGCAGGCGGTCCTCAGCACCCATTCGCCAATAGGCGCAATCAGGCCGCTGTTCTCAGCAATTCGTATGAACTTATCAGGTGGCACGAGACCCAATTCCGAATGTTGCCAGCGAAGGAGCGCTTCCAGCCCGGTGATCCTTCCACTGGCCATATCCATCTGCGGCTGATACACCAGAGAAAGTTCTCTTTCTGGCAAGTGCCAGTCGCAAGCTGTTCTCCAAGGTCAATCGCTCCATGACCTGAGCGTTCATGTCGTTGGTGAAAAATTGAAAGTTGTTACGTCCACTATGTTTGGCGCTATACATGGCCGCATCGGCATTCTTGATCAGGGTTTCGCCGTCCGCGCCGTGTTCGGGGAAGATGCTGATGCCTAGGCTACAACCAATATTTAGTGAGCGACCCTGAACGACGAATTCAGCGGTCATCGCATCCATGAGCCGCTCAGCGGCAACCGCCGCATCGGGCATATCCTTAATGTCAGTCAGCACGAGGACGAATTCGTCGCCACCCACCCGGGCTATCGAGTCCTGATCACGCCCCCATGTCTTCAGGCGTTCTGCAACCTCTTGCAGTAAGCGGTCGCCGGCCGAGTGCCCAAGCGAGTCGTTGATGTTTTTGAATAGATCGAGGTCGAGGAACAGAATCGCGACTTTGTCCTTTTGCCGACGAGCACCCGCGAGTGCCTTGGCCAGTCGATCCTGAAGAAGAGTTCGATTGGGAAGTCCCGTCAGAGCGTCGTAATAGGCCAAGAATTGAACCTGTTTTTCCGCGGCTTTGCGCGCGGTAATGTCGCGTGCAATCGTCGAAGTTCCGATAATTCGTCCAGTAGCATCCTTTATCTGCGAAAGCGATAGAGATATGTCCAGTACGGAGCCCGCCTTCGTGAGCCGTTGGGTCTCGAAGCTCTGTATCGGCTCAACGCTACCTAACCTGAGCTCGCATTTCAGCTTGTCTTTCGGTGGGCAAAAGGAACGAAGAATCTCGCCCTACCGCTTCAGCCATCGTATAGCCATACATCTTCTCAGCCGCTCGATTCCAACTCGTGATCACGCCATGTGTGGTTTCCCCGATGATGGCATCTTCCGAGAACTCCACGATGGATGCTAGCCTAAACACGGATTCTTCCGCTTGTTTAAGATTTCGGAGATCGGCGGCGATTCCAAGGACACAGAGTGTGTCATGGAGGACGATACGAACACCGGTAAGGCGACAGGGTATCAAGGTAGAATCTTTTGCAACCAAAATCGATTCCCCTTCACCTGTTCCCACCCTGAATGCCGCTGCGATGATTTGCTGTACGGTTGCTCGCTGATCTCTTGCGATTATGTCTACTGCTGTGAGGGCGGCAAGCTCTTGGGAAGTGTAGCCTAGCAGTGCTTCAAACTTAGAATTCCACTGCCTAAATCGCCCGGCACCATCGAAGACAAAAGCAATCATCGGGAGCCTGTGGAGGAGGGTTTCAGAGAATTTCTCACGATTCGTGTTTTGGCGGCAGAGCAATCCTAAATTTACGAGAAAAACAACAGAAGCGCAGAGCAAGATTGTAGTGGCGTGAGCTTGCCAAACTAGCCGACTTGGAACGACAGCTTGTTTGAATGCTTCAAGTCCTGCCCCGAGAAACACCGCAACAATGGTAGCGCGGCGAAGTGCTACTAATGGACAGTACTGCTTCGACATAGTTAAAGCCAAGATCTGAAGGTCGGGTAATTGTGACACCGACGATCCAGCTTCCCACACGATACAGATCATTTCTTCTTACCAAGGTAACGGCAGTCCGGCGCGGGGCTGAAGACAGCAATGCCACCAGTCAGGCGTTCTCCTCCACAAGTTGCCTCGTCTCGCGACTTAGGATCGACAAAGATTGTTCTTTCGTAATCTTGTTCGACTTTGGTGAAAAAAAACAGATCCGGAGTCGGAAGTAGGTGATGGTTTTGTGTTCTCTGAAGATTTGGGTTTGAAGATTTGCTTCACATCTTGGGGCGCAAGTGCTAGGAGTGGACGGGGTCTCTGCCCAACTCATGAGGCGTCGAGCGAGAGGTCACCATCTGGGGATGCTCAGTACGGTGCTGGAGCCGTTTTCCGCGAAAGAGATTCAGTTTCGCGGTTCGACTTTGCCGCTTTGACTTGCTGCAGAAGCCGGAGTGCCAGGAAAGGCAGAAAAATGCCGGACACCAATCCCAAGTATGTATGGGCGAGTATTTCTTCACCGATACGAGCTTGCAGATTCGGCAGGTCTCCCGAAAGTGTGTAGTCGACGGCACCTTGAAGACAGAAGCTGAGTCCTACCGCAACAACAACGGGCAGGGAGCCTAAGCATAGAGCCGCGAGAACCGTCGGATTGGCCGACAGCCGATATGCGATGCGTACGTAAAGGCCTGCGTCAATCGATAGCGTAATTACCATCATGGCCACTGTGAGGTCGCCACTCAGCCAACTGTTTTGTATTATCTGTGGGAACGATATCGGGAAAAAGACGAGCAGAAAGCCAAAAACCAAAGAGAGATACGCTATTGCGAGGGCCGCATCCCCAAGCCGCACCGTTACGATGCGGCGTGCCTCTGCCAGGGCTGGAGCCGGGGCACTCATGAGGCTGCCACCTTTGCAAATCGGTCCAATAAGATTTCAATCACAGCAGCCATGCTGAATACGAGAAATGCCAAGTTACGGGAGTCGCGCCAAGCTCTTTCGGGGTTGACACGCACGCCGTTCGAGATTCTGCAGTAGGTCTCGATCCACACCGCTCCTGCCATGATGCCACTCACCGCCAATACGACTGCGCCGAGTGCTCTGGTTTGTGGCATGTACTGAGATTGTAGGAGATCCCAGATTACCGAGATTCCAAGCACTAGGCCAATAAGGCCTAATTCTCCGCGCTCGAACAGTTGGCTGCACCGGGCGGGTGGTGGCGGACACGCGGTCTCGGGCAAGAACATGGCCGTCGTCGTAGGGTAGGGCGGTACGGTCGCCGGTCTTCTGATCGCGGAGAGCTACAAAAAGAAGAAAAGCGTCACCGCTTCGAACAACAAGAAGTGCAAATGTATGAAAGACAAATGCGGGAATGAGGATTACGAGGAACATTAGCCAAATACCTTGTAATCGCCGCCTTACAATTACTTGACGCGGGCTTGCGGCGAAAACGGGCGAAATACCGTACATCCGGTCACCTTTACGGCAGAACTATAACTGTTCGCCATGAACGACATCCTTCATCGCGGCGTCATTCGAGCGATTCGCGAAAGCTACGACCAGATCGCAGACGAGTATGCCCTCCGAATTTATAACGAGCTTCGACATAAGCCGCTGGATTGTGCTTTGCTTGATGACTTTTATGCCGATGTTGCTGCGGGCGAGCTGTGTGACATGGGCTGCGGACCCGGTCATGTCGCACGTTACCTGCGCGACAAGGGCGCAACCGTCTTTGGCTTGGATCTTTCCCCGGCCATGTTGGAGCAGGCTCGTTTACTGAACCCTGACATCTGTTTCCGGGAAGGAAATCTGCTGGGCTTGGATCTCCCCGACCAATCGCTTGCCGGAATCACGGCTTTCTATCCCATCGTTAATCTTCCCGCAGAATGTCTTTCGCTGGTATTTCAGGAAATGTGGAGAGTCTTGCGGGACCGCGGCTTGCTGTTGCTCGCGTTTCACACCGGCGAGGACATCATTCACGAGAAGGAGTTGTGGGGCCGGCCGATCTCCATGGATTTCTTTCTTTTTCCATTATCGAGTATCTGTCGCTATATAGAGGATGCGGGTCTGGTGATTGAAAGGATCGTGGAGCGCGAGCCGTATGCTCCGGAGGTGGAATACCAGAGCCGGAGGGCATATATTTTTGCACGGAAACCAGGTTCTTTATAAACCCAAGTTGCACTCTGCTTTGGTTGAATCAGTTCCGGCCGCTGCACTAACATCTGCACCATTCATGCGATTGGCGAGTTCGATTCACCACACTTCGTTCGCGATGGAATCGCCGAAATGGCACTGTGAAGAACCATTGAGTCTCACGTCGGAGGGAGACGACAAAATGTCGCCCATCCTGTCGATCAACAATTGGTAGGACGGATCGCGAGTAGACATCACCCCTCGCTATGAGGCCTGAAGGGGTTGCCAGCTCGCCAATCGCTCAAATACGCCCGAGAACCAGGAGAATGACAACGACGAAAAGGACCAGTCCCAGCCCACCGGTCGGGGCATAACCCCAGTTCCGGCTATGCGACCACCGTGGCAGGGCACCTAGAAGTGCCAAAATCAGGATCACGATCAAAATAGTTCCAAGCATGTTTTGCTCCTTGGTGTTTTATCGGTGCGAGTGCTCCTTCTCGCGAAGCTGCACCCGTTAGAACTTACAGCGTGATATTGATCGCAATTCCGCTGCCGGGATACCTGCGGTTGTACAGGTAATAGCCGTTGTCGACGTAGTTGACGTAAACGTCGTCGGTGTCGTACCAGTCATTCCCCCAGTATTCCGGCCACGGGTCAACGGCACTGATCCAATAGCCCTCGTACTGGAAGCGGGGATATCCGCCCACAACCAGGAAGGGCAGACCGTGGATTCGGAACCCATGGTCCGGCCCGAAGTATCCGCGATAGCGGTCGTCAGGGATGCGGTAGCCGTGGTAGCCGCCACGTTGTTGCCAGGTGCGGTGGTCTGACTGCCAGTTTTGTGAGCGATGCTGTTGCCAGGCGCTTTGCTCGACGCGTGCTGCTGTTGTGTGTGATGAGCTCGTTGATTTTGACCGCGCTGCTGCTGGGCATGTTGGTTCTGCCGTTGCTGTGCGGCGTGCTGCTGATTGTTTTGCTCCTGCCGTTGTTGTGCGGCATGCTGCTGGTTGCTTTGGTCCTGCTGTTGTTGCGCGGCATGCTGCTGGTTGCTTTGATCCTGCCGTTGCTGCGTGGCATGCTGCTGGTTGTTTTGGTCCTGCTGTTGTTGCGCGGCATGCTGCTGGTTGCTTTGCTCCTGCCGTTGCTGCTGGTCGCGCTGCCCCGTGTGTTGTTGCTGAGCGTGCTGCTGCTGCTGCTGGTGCTGTTCTTGCTGCCGTTGCTCTGCATGCTGTTGCTGCTTTTGCGCTGGCTGTCGCTGCTGCTGAGCATGCTGTGGCGCGGGCTTGCCTTGCTCGTGCTTGCCTTGTTGCTGCTCGCGGTGGTCTTGCTTCTCGCCGTGCTGCTCCTGCTGCGCGTAGGCAGGAGCGGCGATTCCGAGAAGCAAAGACAGAATGGCTGTGCTGGTGATTCCAATTATTTTCATAGTTGCTACCTCCGTTACTGCTGGGTACGTACGCTGTCCTACTGCAAGCTTCCTGTCGTCGCATTGACCGGATTGCCGATGGCTTCGCCGGATACGAGAAGTTCGACTCTCCGGTTCTGCTGCCGGCCGGCGGAGTTATCGTTGGAGGCTACCGGCAAAGTGTTGCCGAAACCTCTTGCGCTGACTGAATCGGTCGCGACGCCTTGTTGCACCAGATAGTCGCGTACCGAGCCGGCACGGTTCTCAGACAGCGTTTGATTCATTGCATCGCCGCCCACGTTGTCGGTATAGCCGCCGACTTCAATGTTGAGTCCAGGGTAGGCGAGCAGAATGCCGGCGACTTTCGCCAGCTTCTCGCGTGCACCCGGCTTCAACGAGTATTTTCCGGTGTCAAACAAAACATCGGACATGCTGACGATGAGACCGCGCGCGCTGTCGCGAGTCTGAAGAATCGTGTTCAACTGCTCGGACAATCGCGCGCGCATGGCCGCTTTGTCGGCTTCCGCCTGTTGTGCGCTCGCTGGGCCTGCTGCGCAGCTAAGCGGGATTGGTCCGCATCGGCCTGGGCCGCGGAGAGCGCATTGGCCGATGCAGCCTGGCTGTTCGCCATATCGGATTTGGCTCTGGCGGAGTCTGCCTGCGCCCTGGCTGCGTCGGACTCTGCCTGAGCTTTGGCTGCTTGGGCCTTTGCGGTGTCTGACTCTGCCTGATCTTTGGCGAGCTCGGCTCGGGCCTGATCAGACTCGGGCTTGTTCCTTCTGCCGGGTAGCGTCGTCGGCCTGCGCCTGCGTCTTTGCCTGCGCGTCGGCGGCAGCTTGACGTTCGTTGTCCAGGCGCTCCTCGTCGATCTTCTTGACTGTGATTGCGCGAGCATCTTCGGCGGTCTGTACTGCCTCGCGGGCGACCGCGATCATTGCTTTTCTGTCGATGTGCTTGCTCGGTGGCATATTCATCGACCTTGTTCATCAACTGGACGGCATGCTGATAGCTGTCGCTGGCGTACGTCTCGGCTCCTTCGGATTGCGCGATGCGCAAGGCATTGCGCGCTTCAAAGAATTCCAACGGCAACTTGGTATTCAGAACCACCGGATCGAATTTGTAGCCGGTGGGAATGTAGCCGCCGCGTTCCAGAAGTTCATACTTTGTGTTCACCGCTTCGGTAGTTCCCTTGGTATCCTCGCGGACGACGTTTTCGAGCACCACGACGTTGCTGGGCTGTCGAACCGCATAGTAAGGTTCCGCGGTGACGACCAGAGCGAAGGCCTGAAGGTCGGTGGTGACGTCCAGCTTGCTGCGATGGTTGTCGCCGACCAGGATTTCGCCCAGGTTCACTGCGCGGCCCTCGGGCGAAATCGCCCACAGAATGTAAGTCAGATACTCATTGCCGAAAGTCGTGGGCTTCTGCAGATTGCCAAATTCCACTTCGATTTCGATGTAGCCCTTCTTGCTTTCTACCTTGGCTTGGCCGTTGGCCTGCGGGCATCAGGTCGGTGCCGGCGAAATCCAGCTTGGTGGCTCCGCCGCGATGCTTGTAGTTGACTGCCTGCACGCTGCGGCTGACTACGGTGACCCGGAAAGTCGGCGTGTGAGCCATGGGCTCGACGGCCATGGTGGTTTGAGAATTGGTTTGAGCAAACTGCGCTCAAACTGAGGGTGATTGCGGCGGCTAACAACAGCTTTAGTCTTCAAAGGTGTCTCCTTGAGGCAGATGTCTGCCGTGTTGCTGTATCGATCTGATTGCCGCGTTCAGCTTCTTGACTAGGTCTTCGCATCGCTCACCCTCTCCCGACGTGGATCCGGGAAAGGGAATGAAAGAGTCCAAAAACATTCAGCAGCCACAGAACCACGGCAATGACCACCACGCCGTTCAGAATTGACTTGATGGATCGCTGCATTGGGATGAAGCGATTCACCAGCCACAGAAGAACACCCACCACGATGAGAACTTCCAGGAGTTGAATTAAAGGCATGATCTTTGACCTTTCTTCTTTCGCGGGCTAACGCCTCTCATCCGCCTGGAGGTGTTGCCCTGATTTCAATGTTCGAGATCTTTTCGGGTCGAATCGTGTCCGCCGGAGGGTCCGCGGCGTACACACGGATGCAGAATGCCAATTGGCTGGATGTGGTCGCTTCGATGTGAATCGTTGGGGGTCTGACTCCGCAGCGACCTAAGAATGGGAGCTACGAATCAGCGGTCGTCGCTCTCTCGACACACTCAGGAGAATAAAGAATGACAGGTGTAGACTTTCGGTGTCTGAGCAAGATAGCTCACAAGGGATGAATCAAGTTTTTCACCAGGTGGAAGGATTGAATCGCAGCGGTTTCAGCACGCCCCAAGCCATTCCAATGATCGACATCGGGTTTTAGCTTCAAGGCCCACGGAGATCAAATTCCCGGCCACATTTGAAGCAGACCCGGTAAGTTCGCCTCTTGATCGTGAACTACGCGGCTCATCTGCTTGTGACGGCATCCGAAGACGAACTGGAAATTTCGCAGCAACGATTTCATACGTCCTGTGCTCGCCGGCGCTCGCAACTTCCATTGGCATCCAGCCACTCCAGCAGAGAGCGCACGCTGGCCCGAGCCAGGGCGATCGAGCAATCAGCCGCCCCGTAGTAGATGTTGATCGTGTCGCCATCTGGATCCATCGTGTAGCCGCACGGGAACACGACATCGTTGACGTCGCCGTTGCGTTCGTAGTCCGCCTCCGGCCCAAAGATCCACGAATCTCCTCGCAGCAGGCACTTTTCCGGATTCTCCAGATCGAACAGGGCCAAGCCCAATCGATACAGACAGCCCGAAGGCGTGTGCCGCACGCCGTGGTAGAGCACCAGCCATCCTCTGGAAGTCTCGATCGGCGGCGGCGACAAACCGATCTTGTTCGCATCCCACCAGGCGCCGCGGCGCGCTTCCAGCATCAGCCTGTGTCTGCCCCAGTGACGCAGGTCGGGAGAATAGGAAATCCACATGTGCGCTCCCAGCGGTGTCATGGGACGATGAATCAGCGCCCAGTAGCCGTTGATTCTTCGCGGCAGCAGCGCCGTATCTTTGTCATCCGGGCGACATGATGACGCCGTAGCGCTCGAAACTTCGGAAGTCTTTGGTCAGAGCCAAAGACACTCCGGGGCCACCGCGCGAATAGGAGGTGTAAGTGACAACGTATTGCTGCAGTTCGGGCACGAAGGTGATGCGCGGATCTTCGATGCCCCAGATTTCTTCGGGATATTCCTTCGGGCTGGGCATCAAGGTCGGCTCGCTGTCAATCTGCCATCCATCCACGCCGTTTGCCGAGCGCGCAGCACAAAGATGCGACAATCCGCGACGATCTTCGACGCGGCACAGCAGCAGCGTGGTTCCATCCTGCAGCAGCGTTGCGCCGGCATTGAAGACGCTGTTGATGGAGTACGGCCAATCCTTACGGGTCAGGATCGGGTTGGCAGGATGGCGCAGAAGCAGTGGCGGATAGTGAGTGCTTTCGACGTTTACGAGCGTTGTTTCGGGAGCAGTCATGATGGGTTTTCCGTTTTCTCAGGTTAGTTGCAGGGAGCGCATTTCCAAAAGCGCCATCAGGAAAGACAGCGTGGATTCCGCTCCCTGATTCTGATTGGCGCGATCGGGATGCAAGCCGTCGCGGCAACCGCCGGTCTCAGAATCGTAGAGAGCGAAGCTGCAGATCGTTGTCGCCCAGGAACCAGTTGAAGGCCGACCAGGCTTCGGTCGCGCCAGCGATTGTCTCCGGTCACGCGGTAGGCCTCCAAACACGCAGACACCGCGCCGGCAGCTTCAATCGGCTGCTGATCGAATCGAGCCTGTTCGCCGCCTCGGCGATAAAAGCCTTGCGAGCCGATCGGTACAAAGTGGCCGTTGGTCTGGCAACGCTGCGTGTCCATGAGCCAATCCAGCGATTCGAGTCCGGCGGAAAGCATACGTTCATTCCCGCAGGCCGATCCGGCGAGCAGCATGGCCTGGGGCAGCCTCGCGTTGCCGTACGCCAGCACATCCTCGAACCACTTCCAGTCCGGTCGCCGGATCGACTCATACATATCGAGCAGTCTTTGAGCGAGTGCGAGCCGCACTCGCTGGGCGTCCCGGTCTCCCGGGTACGCAATGCAGATACTCCTGAATTCCGAGCAGGGTGTAGGCGCAGGCGCGAGGACTGTGGAACTCGACCACCGCCGGCACAGAGAGTTCGAACAAACGCCCGGCAGCGCCCCTCAATCCCTGATTCGTGGATCGAGCCAGGAGAGTTCCAAGAGCCCACAACGCGCGGCCGTGAGAATCTTCCGAGCCCTGTTCTTCGTTCCAGCGGCGGTCGTAGCCGAGGAAGTTTCGGAATCTCTTCTTCTCCGGATTAAAGGCGTGCTCCAGGAATGCCAGATACCGGAACGGCCAATCCGGATTGCCTGATTCGGCTGCTGGTCGTCCCAGCTTGGTTCCAGTCAGTAGCACGGCAAAGATGAGGGCGCGCGCATTGTCGTCGGTGGTATATCCTTCGGCTCGATTGGGGATGGTGAAGATCGCGTGCTGCAACATTCCGGTGTCATCGGTCAGCGCATTCACGTGATTCAGCTTTAATTCGGGCAAGCTGATTCAGCGATTTGCTGGTGATGCCGAGCCGAGAACTGAACCCGCGGAGTCTCCAGGCGGTCGCTGCGCACCCGGGCAAAACTTTCCATGTAACCCTGCGCGACTTTTTTCCAGACCATGTCGCGCGCGAACAGGTAGGCGCGCTTGCGCATGGCATGGCGCAGCGCCGGCGTAGTCAGGAGTTCGATTGTCTTTTGTGCGATCGCGTCGGGATTTTGGAAGGGAACCAGCGCGCCGCGGCGGTCGTCGAGCAATTCAATCGCGTGCCAATAGGGAGTCGAGATGATCGCCTTGCCCGCCCCCAGCGCGTAGGCCAGCGTTCCGGAAACCACCTGCGCCTCGTGGCGGTAAGGAGTGATGTAAATGTCCGCCGCGCCGATGAACTCCACCATTTCCTCAGGGCTGACAAAGCGGTCGTGGAAGATCACTTGCGATTCCACTCCCACTTCCTTCGCCAGAGCCTGCAAACTGGCTCGATACTTGTCTCCGTCGCGACGAAGAATGTGAGGATGGGTCGCGCCCGCGACCAGGTAGACGACATTTTCGTGCTTCGACAAGATCTGCGGCAGTGCCTGAATTACGTTTTCGATGCCCTTGTTCGGCGAGAGCAGGCCGAAGGTCAGCAGCACCGCTTTGCCTTCGACGCCGAAGCGGTCCTTGTAGAAATTGGGATCGAGAAACGGCAGGTCCGGAACGCCGTGCGGAACCATGTCGATCTTGCTGCCGGGCACTTTGAAGATCTCCTGCAGAAACTGGGACGAGAGCTGGCTCATGACGATGAGGCGATCCGAAAGCTCCGCAATCTCTTCCATGACCCTGAGTTGGTCTGCGATCGGGCTCGCGCAGAACCGTGTGCAGTGTGGTCACCACCGGCATCTTCAGGCCGCGCAGCAAATGCAAAATATGGCTTCCGGCGGGACCGCCGAAGATTCCATACTCGTGCTGCAGGCACACCATGTCGATATTGTTGAAGTTCAGGAACTCAGCGGCTTCCTGATACGAAGTCAACGTCGTCCTGGGCGAGCGACCATCGCACGCGCGCGGGATAGTCATATCCTTGTTCCGTGTCGTTCACTGGCAGCGCCAGCAATCGAGCGGTCCCGTACTCCGCCGAGATGGCCTCGCACAAGTCGGTGGTGAAGGTGGCGATTCCACACTGTCGCGGAAGATAATTCCCGATCACCGCGATTCGACTCGGTAGCGATGGCTTCGTCTGCGGTCTTGGTCGGGCCTGTGACACACCAGCTCGCACCAAGATGCGCGATGGAACGACTTTCAACTTCTTTCCGGGAAACACGTAGGTTGGCAAAGACATTTGTGCTTAGCGTATTCAGAACAGGTTATTGAATGAGGCTACTCTTTAGAATGGCCACAGGCGGTCGCGGCTCTGGCTGGAATTATGCCTCTGTTGTCAGTATTCGACAAAAGCAGGTTTCAGACTGGTCAAAATTGACCACGGGCCGTGGTCACAATTGAACATCTTGTTGCCGCACAAGAATGCATTCTGTAGACATGAAAACGAAGCAGGAAGTAGCACTCGCGATCCGTTGCCCCACTTGTGGCGCCAAGGCTGGCGAGAAGTGCGAACTGAGTACCGGTCTGCCGCGCACTGAGCCGCATCGAGATCGGCGCCTGAAGGCCGCGGAGAAATAATGAGACGGTATGGGAGTTACGACTTTCTCGGATAAATCTTATTTCTCGACTGACAATACTGTGCAAAATAGCTCACTTTTGGGAATCGCGTTCTAAATGGACGTCTTCATATTTCTCCGCGCTATACTATTACGCATGAAGCAGGTTGTTCCAACCAGGGGAGCGTGAGTTCGATCCCAAGATTTTCTTGGCAACCATTGGTCATGGCAGAAAGATGATGGTGGTGCCGCAAAAAGGAATCGTCTTCGCCCAAGGGGATGCTGCGGACGCCGTGTTCTATATCCAAAAAGGAAAAGTAAAACTGACGGTGGTATCCGCGGCCGGCAAGGAAGCGACTATCGGTATCGTGAGCGAAGGAAATTTTTTCGGCGAAGGCTCACTGGCAGGTCAAGTTGTTCGTATGGGTGCCGCGGCAGCAATGACGGACTGCGAGCTTCTGCGGGTGGACAAGAAGGCGATGATGATCGCACTTCACCGCGAACATGCATTTTCCGATTTGTTCGTGGCGTATTTGCTGGCGCGCAATATCCGTTACGAGGAAGACTCTGGTCGACCAGCTGTTTAACTCCAGTGAAAAACGACTGGCTCGTGCTCTTCTCTTGCTCGCGCACTTCGGCAAGGAGGGCATTCCGGAAACCGTGGTCCCTAAGATTAGTCAGGAGACCCTGGCCGAAATGATCGGAACTACTCGTTCGCGAGTCAGTTTTTTCATGAACCGGTTCAGAAAATTGGGTTTCATCGACTACTCCGGCGGAGTGGAAGGTGGACTGCAGGTCCACAGCTCCCTGCTCAACGTAGTGCTGCACGATTAGAATTTTGCCGGCCGAGAGCCGGTTCCCGCAACCACCGTCCCAAGTTAGCAATTTTGTGCAGAAACGGGGGAACCCCCCGTGTATACATCACCTGCATGGGCACGAATGGTGCATCGTGTTGAAAGAGAAGCTGACACGGCGCCGTAAGGCCTGAGATCCCACCCGCTGCGACATCTCCGTCGCCCCGACAAGTCACGGAAAGCGGACGGGAAGAGCAACTCTACCGCCCCATGATGAGGAAGGATGCGCCATCTTCGCCAGCAGAGTGGCAGAGTATTCGAGACGGAACACTCCAATTCTGACCAGATGTCTCTGGGGCTTTGAAGGATCACGTGACATTGGTGAAACTGTCAGGTTAGGCGGGTTTGAGCAGCTTGCCGCATTCCAGGCAACAGGTCTTACGACGTGGCGTTATCAGCCCGCAGAATGGGCACATCCGTTGAGACGCGAAGTCTCGGCGGTTCCTGCCAAACAAACTCTTAAACCAGTCAGTGACGAAGGCGAGGAGCGCGTGAACACGGACAAACCACCGATCCATAACTGGGTCCATTGACCTAAAAATCCGTTCTTCCTGATTGGCCACTCAATCGACAGCGACCAATGGTCTTAAGAAGGCGATACTCGACGAACCCACATTGACACATCAGAGCCGTTGATTCTGTGCAAAATAGCTCGCATCAGCGGACATCTGTCAGTTCGGGAATTGGTGACGCTCGATCCGGTCTATTTTTTTGATCGGACCCGGTGAGCAATTTAGATCAGCTATTCCGCTGGGCCTGAGCGATCATGAGGTTAGAGACGAGCACCTCTTCTCTCTCTTTCAGGTCCTCTGAGCTAAGTCAGCCCATCTGAAGTTGTCTCCTCCTTAGTTCCGTAGCTGCGAAAGGAACAATTCATGAAAAAAACAATGTCATTGCTGGCAATAGGCCTCATGTGTCTGGGTGGAACCTATGCCTCGGCAGGTACGGCTCGCCAGGATACGGTGAAGCGGCTGCAATCGTCCGTTGATGTTCTGCAGGCCATCATGGCGACTCCGGACAAAGGCATCCCGGAAGAAGTCTTGAGCAACGCGAAATGCATTCTGGTAGTGCCAGACCTGATCAAAGGCGGCTTCATTTTTGGGGGCAAGCATGGACGTGGCGTAGCCTCATGCCGAACGGCCGATGGCTGGAGTGCGCCTGCGTTCGTCTCGATTGGTGGCGGAAGTTGGGGTTTGCAGATCGGAGTCGAAGGTGTCGACCTGGTTGTGCTAGTTATGAATGACCAAGGCTTCCAGCACTTGCTCTCCAGCAAATTCGCGCTTACCGGCGAAGGATCAGTGGCGGCGGGCCCGGTTGGACGTCATGCATCCGCGGGAACCGACTGGAAGATGAACACGGAAATGCTGACTTACTCGCGCTCCAAGGGCGTGTTTGCCGGCCTGACACTGGAAGGAGCGGTAATCGAGCAGGATGACGACTCTACTCGTGCGATTTACGGAAAACACATGAGGTTCCGCAATATTCTTTCGGGTAAAGCTTCAACCCCGGCAAGTGCGGACGCATTCATGAAGGCCGTGTCAGATGCAGGCCATCAGGCGCGCATTGCGGAAGCAAACGACGACAAGAAGTAGCTGTTGGAATTGCCAAAGGCAGGTTTTCAACTGACCGAGACTCCGCTTCGGGATCGGTCAGGTTCTTTTTAGAATTTTCCGGATCCAAAACCCATTCGCTGATCCAGCGCATTTCGCACCGCAGCAATGTACCCACCACGCAGAACCATTACATCAAAACCGCACAGTCTGGGTCAGCCAGATTCATTCTGTGACTCCGGACGGCTGAATAAGCAAAGCTTCGGTGTCGCAATGCCGGTAATTGCGTTAGATCTAGCGCGGCTCGCTGAATCTTTCCCAAATTCCATAGTTCATCACGCGCCAGCCTAAAACTCGCCGCACTAGTTTTCCTTGAATCAACAACACGCGCTCACTGCCCAGATTCTGCTGCCCACATTCGGGCAGATAGTCGTTGGTAACTTCTCGCATTGCATGAATGGCCAGAAAACGCGGCACTTAGCTGCGGCGGAGTTTTGGAACGTCCCATGCTCTTGTGATGTGCGTCACCACTGGATGTGACAGAGCATCCGGTCGAACAGAATGCTCGGCATCGTGACCTCGATGTCGATGTTGGTGGAGACCTCATGAAAAGGCTAACAAAATTCGCGCTGCGTCATTTGCCAAGTCTGGTTATCTGTTTCCTTTTGCTTTGCGCACTGGGCCTTGCCCAAGAAGTCGACGTACCTAGTGGACGCGGAAGTGGCTCGGTAGTTGCGCCCACGGGCTGGGCAGAGTTGATTGCTCCTGTGCAACAGCGGATCGATCTTAAATTCTACGGGTTTTACATCGGCGAAGTGAAAGCACCGTCAGCACAGTTTGACGCCACTTTTCGCGCGACAAAGTTTCTCTCGATCACTCCCAGCTATCTGTATTACTCGGTCCCTGCAAGACGGGCTTAATGAACTCGCGAATCGTTCGCGAGGATTTACTCACACTTACCAGGAGCATCAATTTCGGATCGACGGGACGGTGATGTTCTCGGTCCACAAGTTTGAAATCTCCGAGCGCAACATGTATGTCAGAAGATTTCTTCCAACATACACCTATGGCGGAACGTCTCTTCCAGCAAAAGAGATCAACCGCTATCGCAACAAGATCGCGGTCGCGTATCCCCTCGCGGTTCGGGGCCACATCTGGAAACCTTTCGCGTCCTACGAAGCCTTTTACGACCAGGGAAGCGGGTGGACGAAAAACCGAGCCTGGACTGGCGTCACCGTGCCCATCGAGAAGCATGTGTCGTTTCAGCCCTCCTACATGTGGGAAAACACAAACGGAATCAAAGACCTCCACTACTTAATGTTTGGCCTGATCTTCAGAATGCCATCGAGATAAGAACCTGATTTCTATTCAACACTCAATAAGGAGACTTGTATGTCAAAAGTGCTACAACGACGAACCGCAATGCTTGCCCTGATCGCCAGCCTGGTTTTCTGCACCGCCGCGCTGGCTCAGATGCCAATAAACCCGTGGAAGAAGGCAGCGCCGTTCCCTATGCCGGATGAAGAACTCTACGGCACTGCCGTTAACGGCAAGATGTACGTGATTGGCGGCTGGGACGAAGGCAAGGCTGCGGGGATCAACTACGAGTATGACCCGGCTACCGACAAATGGACTCAGAAAAAAGGGATGCCGCGGTCGGCCCACCATGCCGCCATAGCCACTGCCAACGGTAAGCTTTACGTGATCGGCGGCTTCGTGCCTCCGAAGGACACTCAGATCCCGACCGGCGGCGCGTGGGAACCCATCGCCGACGTGTGGGAGTACGATCCGGCGGCCGATTCCTGGAAGTCGCTGGCTCCGTTACCGACGAAACGTGGGGCGGCGGTAGCGGTCGAAGTCGGCGGCAAGATCTACGTCATCGGCGGCGCCACCACGGTGGCAGGTTCCAAGGACCCATACTTCACGTTCTTCGGTCCATCTTTGGTTCTCACCACCAACGAGGTTTTTGACCCTGCCACGAACAAGTGGGAGAGCCGCAAGCCGATGTCGGTGGCGCGCAATCATGCGTACGCCGCCGCCGTTAACGGCAAAATCTACGTCATTGGCGGCCGCACCGGCCACGCCTTCATCCTGTCCGCCACCAACACGGATGTGGTGGAGGAGTACAGCCCAGTAAGTGATATGTGGAGTGCTCCGAAAGAACGGATGCCGACGCCCCGCAGCGGCGGCGCCTGGGGCACCGATGGCCGCAGGATCTACGTAGCGGGTGGCGAGGTGACTACGAAAGAGCTCGTCGGAGCGTTCCGAGCCGTCGAGGCGTACGAGCCGGCCACGAATTCATGGATCTCGCTGCCACCGATGCCGATGCCGCGGCATGGCATCGCGGGCGCGGTGATTGGGAACGAATTTCATCTCGTCAGCGGCATGATTCAATCCGCAGGAGCGTTGTCGTTCCTCGACCCGCGTCTCGAAGTCCACACGGGACAGCATGACGTACTGGAGCTGAACTTCTTCTTTCCAACTCCTCAAACGGGTGCGAAGAAGGAAGAAGCGCCGCCTTCCACGGGTGCAAAGAATGTGGGTGCGGCTCCTTCTTCCGCTGCTGTGAACAACGTAATCGCGACTTCTTCTTCCGCTCGTCTGAAGAACGTAAGCGCGATTTCGACCGAGGGCGCGAACAGCGTAGGCACGGCTTCTTCCGGAGGGAAGAAGCCGTACATACGCTACAACGTGAACAGTCCCGAAGGCCAGGTGATGCTCGCGAAATACGCGCAGGCGATCGAGATCATGAGAACCTTGCCGGACTACGACACTCATTCCTGGACCTGGTGGTGGAATACCCATTGGATCAAGGGCCCCCCGGCTTTCCTGTGGGATTACTCCATGAAAAAGAAAGCAGAGGTCATCGCGGCCCTCCCGAAGGAGTATCAAGCCGATGCCGAGGCCGTATGGGACGGATGCCAAGCTCACCCCTACAACCCGTCGAATCCTGAGCAATATCAGCAGTGGTATTTCCTGCCCTGGCATCGGCTCATGCTCTATCAGTTCGAAGGAGTCATTCGCGAGGTGCTGCACGACGAGACTTTTACGCTTCCCTACTGGAACCCGGTCACCGGAAACGACGCCGATTTGGTTCTGCCGGCCGTGTTCCGGGCTCCTGGCACCACACTGTATAACGGCACGCGCTGGCCCTGGGTCAACGGCGGCGAACGGATCGACATACTTTACCGGGACTGGCTGAGTCTGGACGCTCTCAACGAGGACTTTTACATCGACTCGCCAACGGGCAGCCACGGCTTTAATCCCAGGTTGGACACCAACCCTCATTTCTTGACGCATCTTGCAGTCGGAGGCGATATGGCCGATTTCGCCACGGTCGGCGGTGACCCGTTGTTCTATCTCCATCACGCCAACCTGGACCGGATTTGGGAAAGCTGGAATCGACTCGGCCACACCAATCCAACCGATCCCAAATATCTCAACCGCACGTTTGCCTATGGGGACAGGAGCGGCAAGCGCGTCGATCTGCCAGTCAGCGCGGCCGACCGTGTTGCGCAGCTCGGCTACGAATATGACGCCTATGAAAAAGCGCCCAAGCCGCAGCACCTGACCACCGAGGAGGCCGCCGCCAGAGAGCGCACATACAAGGCTCTCCACGAAAAGGCCATGGGCGGTCCACATGGTGCCCACCATGCGCACAGCATGGAAGCCTCGACCAAGCAGGACACACCCTGAAGCGGGGGCGGCGACCGAGCCGCATGACGCTTGAGGAATGTCCACCTACGTTCGCAGATTGATCAACCTATACAAGTAAAGGAGAAAAAACAATGAAGTATGCCTTTGTCATCGCCCGGGTGTTGCTGGGCCTCGTTTTCACGGTCTTTGGCCTCAACGCGTTTCTACATTTCTTCCCGAATCCGCCAGTGCCGGGTCTCGCGGGACAGTTCATGGGAGCTTTATTAGGCTCGCATTACTACGTGATCGCGTTCGGAACGGAACTCATCGGCGGCGCGCTGCTGCTCAGCAACCGCTACGTGCCGCTCGCACTGACGATGCTCGGACCGGTGATCGTGAACATCCTTAGCTTCCACATGTTTTTGGACTCAGAAAACATGGCGCCCGCCATTGTCGTCACGGTGCTATGGTTCGTCGTTTTCTCGCAGGTGCGCAGTTCCTTCGCGGGTCTGTTCGTGGCGAAAAAAGCCGGATTGAAGTCCAGCAGCCGCGCCGAAGCGCTAGGTGCGGCATAGTTCGGGAAAAACGACGTTCGACCAACTGAACCAGGTCTGATCGAACAGCCAGAGGCACGATGCAGATGCTCACGGCGGTCCGCATGGTGCCGTTACGCGTATGGAATTGCAGGCTGGAGCGAGCACAGATGCAATTCGAAGGCGACAGGAATGAACCGGAGAGTTTATGTTCAACCGTAAGATCATCTCGGCACTCGCGCTGCTCTCGATCGTCGCGGCGGTGCTCATCTACCGCAGCGCCGAGCAGGTGAGACCGGTGCAGGCCAATCGGTAAACCGCAAACTATCGCGACTCCGCTCGGATTGCCTCCGGTTCCAGTTCCCGCAGACAATCCCCTCACGGTTGAAACCGTAGCGCTCGGGAAGCGCCTTTATTTTGACGAGGGATTGTCCATCGACAACTCGGTCTCGTGCGCTACTTGCCATGATCCCAACCACGGGTTTGCATACGCGGGCGCGGTGTCCACAGGAGTAAGGGGAAAGAAAGGCACTCGCAACTCGCCGACAATCATCAACTCCGCGTACTACACGGCCCAGTTCTGGGATGGCCGCGAGCAGACTCTCGAAAAGCAGGCGGAAGGCCCGGTGCAGAACCCGGTCGAGATGGCCCATAGCCTTGCTGGAGTAGTGGCGCGCCTTACAAGTGACCCGAGCTATGTCGTTGCTTTTAAGCGTGCCTATGGCGCTGGCCCAGTTACATACGACAAGGTGGAGAAGTCAATTGCCGCATATGAGCGCGGGGTCGTGGCCGGTGATTCGCCGTTCGACCGCTGGTACTTCGGCGGAGATCAACATGCTGTTGATAAGAGTGTGAAGCGCGGATATGAAGTCTTCCGCCGTGTCGACAAGGGCAACTGTGCATCGTGTCACGCGATTGCTGAGCACACTGCTCTTTTTACCGACAACGAGTTCCACAACATCGGCGTCGGCGTGAGAAACGGCGAGCCAACCGATCTCGGGCGCTACGAAGTGACACATACCGATCGTGATCGTGGCGCCTTCAAGACGCCCTCGTTACGCAACATCGACAAGACCGCTCCATACATGCACGACGGTAGCCTTGATACGCTAGTGCAAGTAATTGACTTTTACGCAGCTGGAGGAAATGCGAACCCTTGGCTTGACTCCCAGATCAGGATGGTGCACCTCACCACGCGTGAAAAAGCCGACCTTCTCGCATTTTTAAAGTCGCTTAGCGGCGAAGTTCCAACCGAGGCGCTGCCGGACAAGATCCTGAGTAAGCGTTAGCGTCGGCTATTCGAGCCAGAAGGAAAGGTTCGCGGCCAGCGATGCAGTTTTCAGGCGGCAACGCCTTCCAAATCCCGCGCACCGTCGCCCACGATCAATTGCGCCCTTAAAGCGGCGACGATTACCCGGGTAGCGGTCTACCAAAGCTCGCCGGCCGAATGGGTAGTAGTAACACCTGTTCGCAGTATTCATCGCCTTGGAGCGATCGGTTCCGCCTGATCGAATCCCTCTTGGTCAGGGTAATCGATATGCACGCTTCTGCCGTCTCGCCCAAGCAGGTAAAGCTTGGCCCGCATCGGGCTGCGCTGCGGATGTGGATTCCTGAAAACGATGGATAACGTATGGTCTGGCATGTTCTGTACTCCTTTCAAACTAGCTGCTCAGAGCCGCGCCAGTCTTTAGTGGTGCGGTGCTCAACAGCTAACGATGGCCACGCCATTCAGGTAACGTAACGCGTGAAGCAGGATCGACAATCCTTGCCAGCTGGTTTTCGAGTACCAGGCGCGCGATAGGGAATCCAGAATGCCGACCGCTGATTGATCCGCTAATTTGAGTCTCATAAGTAGCTCCTACCTTTACTAAGATCAGCGCCGCGCCATTGAGCAATCAGCGCGAACCCGAACAGCTTCACTTCTTGTTAACCAATTGCGTTGGTCGAATAATCAGAGCGAGCAATGTTCAGTCGGCGCATCTTGTTCTGAAGAGTGGTACGCTTCAGCCCCAGGCGTTCAGCCGCGCCTCCTTTGCCCGCTATGCGTCCTGACGTGGCCCTCAAAGCTTCCGCGATTACACCGCATTCCGCATCTCTCAGAGTCGAACTTGAGGCGACAAAAACTGGCACGCTGCGGAAGGTACGAGGCGCAGTAACGGGTAGCTCTAGCTCCTCACCGCGCGTAAGAATGACGGCGCGCTCGACAAAATTGGCCAGTTCCCGAATGTTTCCTTTCCAATCGTTGTCCATCAGGACGCTCATCACATGGCTCGGAACGGAGTTGACTTCCTTTCCCATGCGCCGGGCCAACTTCGAAACAAAATAGTTGACGAGTAGGGGGATGTCCTCGCGTCTCTCCCGGAGTGGTGGGATCTCGATTGGAAACACATTGAGGCGGTAAAACAAATCCTCGCGGAATTCACCATCCTCGAGCATGTTTTCAAGATTGCGGTGAGTGGCGGCAATCATCCGCACACTGACCTGAATTGTCCTCGCGCTACCCAGACGTTCGAACTCCTGCTCCTGCACTGCGCGCAACAGTTTCGGTTGCAGTTCCAGACTGATGTCGCCGATCTCGTCCAGAAAGAGTGAGCTTTGGTCTGCAAGTTCGAATCTGCCTTTTCTTTGCATGAGAGCGCCGGTAAAGGCCCCCTTCTCGTGCCCGAACAGTTCGCTCTCAAGCAATCCGGAAGGAATCGCGGCGCAGTTCATTCGCACAAAATGGCGGTTGCGCCGGGAGCTGAGATGGTGAATGGCCCGGGCAATCAACTCTTTGCCAGTGCCAGTCTCGCCATGAAGCAAAACCGTTGCATCTGTAGGCGCAACGATCGCCACTTGCTCCAACACCTTCTGCAGGGCTGAGCTGTTGCCGATAATGTCTTGAAAGCATTGCTCAGGGCAGGTTTCGAAGCGCGAGTGGTAAAGCTGGTCTTCGGGCCCGTCAATGCTGGGAAAACTCGGCGCTCTGAGGCTAGCTGGGTCTGTGAGATCGATTCTCGCGTGTGCCATATCGCCCTCCCGAAACTCTGCTTCTGAACATTTCTGCAACTCTTACGAGAACATCGCGACAATAGATCACATGCGAGAAAACGGGAATGCTCGAAACAGTTCAGCAGGGATTTTTGGCCGTGCAGGATTTATTCGTAACCGTTAAGAAGCATGTTAGAATCCTAACTACCTTATCTCTCAGTAGTTTGTGAATACCGTGGCCGATACCCGTTAAGTGAGGTTAAGCGAGGACTGGGTAGATGGCATCAGGACATCAGTTCGAAAACCCAAAGAAACTCAGCGCTGAACAGGTTCAGTCAGTCCGCAATGAGCTCGAATCGGTGATTGCGAGCGATGCTTTAACCGGGAGCAAGCGCTGCCAGGACTTTCTCAGGCTCGTAGTAGACCACGCCTTGGCCGGTGATGTGGACGAATTGCGTGAGCGCATGATCGGCGTAGAAATGTTCCACCGGCCTGCCGATTATGACACTTCGAATGACGCGGTCGTGCGTGTGCGGGCGACCGAAGTTCGAAAGCGGCTTGCGCAGTATTACAGAGAAACCAAAGTTGCCCCAGTAGTCCGGATCGACCTTCTCCCCGGCTCCTACGTTCCTGAATTCCATTGGTCGCTCCCGCCGAGCAATGACGGCGCTACGACAAAACCCTTGCCTCCTCAAGCGGCCACCCCCATGTCTCGGCGTACGTCAATACTTCTGTTCATTGGGGCAATCCTTGGAATAGGACTGATCGCCATCCTTGGGTCACAGTATGGCCGGAAATCTTCTTCGAGTAATGCTCTACGGGTTTCTCTAGGTCTGCCAGAGGGCGTGAACTTACAGCGGAACTGGCACCCTTTTGAACAGATCGCGCTTTCGCCGGATGGCCAGATGCTGGCTTTTGCAGCGACTGATGCATCTGGTCAAAGCTCTTTATGGCTCAGAACTCTGAGTTCTACTGACGCGCAGCGAATTGCTCAGACTGACGGTGCACTTTTGCCCTTCTGGTCGCCGGATTCGGAGTTCGTCGGTTTCTGGGCGGGTGCCAAGCTGAAGAAGGTTCGTCGTTCGGGCGGCGTGCCCGAAATAATTTACGGCGTCCCGGAAATTGCGCAAGGTGCGTGGGGTCCAGATGGGACCATCCTTTTTGCCAAACCGGTGAACAGTCCCATCTTCCGGATCCCGGCTGCCGGGGGTGATGGCGTGCCCGTAACGTCTTTGCTCCCCGGGCAAGTCAGCCAGATGTGGGTGCAGTTCCTGCCGGATGGCAAGCACTTCATGTATCTGGCTCGCACAAGCTTGACCAGTGCCGATCCGGGTGCCAAGGTTTATGTCCAATCGCTGGATGGCGGAGCTCCGACAATGCTGCTGGCCAGCCAAAGCCGTGCGTTAGCGGTTCCGGAGTATTTGCTGTTCGCGCAAGACCAGAACCTTTTCGCGCAGCGCATGGACTGGGAAGCCCTGCGACAAATCGGCAAGCCCTCGTTAGTGACTCGAAACGTGGCTGCCTCGCCGGCGTATTTAGGCACTTCGGAATTTACTGCCTCTCAAAATGGTGTGCTTATCTACGGGACAGCGCAGGGCTCATCTTTCGATCAGTTCCGCTGGTATGCACGCGACGGCACCGTGACTGGAAGCCTCGACCCCGTGATCGATTTTCAGCAGTTCACGCTTTCGCCGGATGCAAAATACCTGGCGCTGAACTCGTTCCACCAGCACGCTACCGGCAGTTTGTGGCTGGTTGATTTGGCGACGGATACAACCACCCCACTCACGATCGATCCGCATGCGCAGTCGGATCCTGTTTGGTCGCCGGACTCGCACTATGTCGCGTTCAATCTTCTTCCTAACGGCGGAATTGATCCGCCGTTCTTGGTTGAGAAAATCGAAATTGCAACTCAGCAGGCGCAGCGCATCTATGGCGACAACCAACCTCACTGGGTAGAAGAGTGGTCCGCGGACGGCCGCTTTCTGCTCGCACACGACACAAAAACTTTTTCGATTATTCCTGTCGCTGGTAACAGCAAACCTGAAGCGCTGTATTCGTCCACTTTTATAAAGGATGAGTTTCACTTATCTCCTGACGGGCAGCTTATCGGTTACGGCGAGAACCGCGCCGGCAGGTGGGAAGTTTTTGTGGCGTCGTTCCCCTCATTTCACAACATCACTCAGGTTTCTGGTGCGGGGGGCGCACAGCCCCGCTGGCGCGGTGACGGCCGGGAACTCTTTTTCCTCGATCTTGAAGGAAAGATGATGTCGGCGACCGTTGAGCGCAGATCTGCGACGAAGATCGGCGTTCCAAGGCAACTTTTCGCAACGGGACTGATACCAGATCCCACTATCAACCAGTATGCAGTGACCGCAGACGGACGTAAGTTTCTGGTGCTGGAACCACGAAAAGGTTTCAACGAAACTTACTCTGTCGTTCTTAACTGGCCTGCCACCGTGAAATAACGCACGCCTCGCCCTATTTAACGGGCTGTTTAGAGCGTCCTTAATCGGTGAGGTCGAAGCCAAACTTCGTTGCGATCTTCACCTCGTTACGGAACGGCTAGAGCGCGTCGCCGACGATGGTTTCGCTCATGTACGGCCCATACACTTCAGCCGTGTCAAAGAACGTCGCACCGTTGGTGTGTGCAGCACGGATGACTTGGCGTCGTCGATGGAAGCTGCACGAGTCTGCTTCTCATTCCTCAGCTGCGACGGAGGCCTGAGGTCCGAAGGAAGCGGACGTCTTCGCCCCGAAGCCGTGTCGCAGCCACATGAGAAGTTCCTCTTGGAGCCAGGTAGAGAGTTCCGCTTTGATAAGGCATGGCGGATTGACAAGAGGAGTTGTGGATGTCGAGGAAACATCGCGATCGATGGAAGGTGCTGCATGAGGTGAGGAAGCGGCACATCACGCAAGTACAAGCGGGGCGGTATTCGGTTCACCACAGGTCTCTCCTCCGAGAGCTTCATCGAGATGTTCGTTGTTCGATCCCGGCGCCCGACTTGATATCATGTGGTTGTTGGCGGTTGCGATTTGGCCTCTCCCCTTTGATTTACCATGATTGACATCCATTCTCATATTTTGCCGTGCCTAGATGACGGCTCGCAATCGTGGGAAGTTACGCTCGAGATGTGCCGCCTGGCAATCGAGGATGGGATTACGCACATCGTCGCGACTCCTCATGCGGACGATACCTACTTCTACAATCGCGATCGTGTGCGGGAAACCATTGCTGAACTCTCCCACAAGATCGAAGATCGGCTGACCTTCAGCATAGGTTGTGACTTCCATCTTTCGTTTGAGAACATCGAAGCGGCAATGCTCGAACCCCACCGTTTCACGATCGCGGCTAAGCAATACTTGCTAGTCGAGTTGAGTGACTACGGAATACCGCCCCAGGTCAGTGACGGCCTTTTCAGGCTGCAGGCAACCGGTATGGTCCCAATCATCACTCACCCCGAGCGCAATCGCCTCCTCCAGCGGCGACCTGAGCGGATCCTTGAGTGGTTGCGGTCCGGATGTTTGGTCCAAGTTACCGCATCGTCAGTGACCGGTTTCTGGGGAGATGCCGCGCATCGCACTGCCATGTGGCTGCTTGAGCAAAATGGGGTGCATGTCCTTGCGTCCGACGCTCATGATCACAAACACCGCAAACCAATTCTGTCCGAGGCTCGCGATGTTGTTTCGATGCGTTTCGGTGCCGACCTCGCACGCACTCTCGTTCTCGACAATCCAGAAGCCATCATTAGCGGCCGGCCCCTTCCAAGGACTCGACAGCGCGACGATGGGACGGACGCACGTGAACGTTTGGGAGCTTGAGGTCCGGCGCATCACAGGCGCTTTCGCGAGGCATGGGCGCAACCGACGGTGCAGCGATAAGTCCCGTCAGCCTCGCCCTTTTCCAACGGGCGTGAAAGGATAGGCAGCCCGCCGTTTGGAAGTTTCGGGGATAACGCGTCAGCCTGCAAAAAACCCCGCCCAAGCGAAAAGCCTGGGCGGGGCATCCTCAGGAGTTGAGTTGGGCGAGGCGTGCCCGCCGCTCACCGAATTAGGGTGTAACCCCTACTCACACGGATTGTTTTTCAGCAGCCGATAAAAGTTCTCGAAAGAAATCTCCGAACCTGGGTCGCTCGTGGTTCCGCTTTGATAAACCGTGGGCTCCAGGTTGGCGAATTCGGTGGCTGAGCTTCCCCCGAAAGTCTGGTCCGTTCCCGGAATGGCTGCACCTCCAAATTGCCACCAACATTGGCCGTTCCGTTTCGTAGTGGTGTACAGGGGGTAGAAATCCGCGCCCGCGGGCGGGTTGGTGCATTTTTTCCCCGTGGCGAGGTTGCAGTTCGTCTCAATGGCGGGCAGGTCAGCCTCGAACGCTAGGCGATCATAATTCCGTAATCGTGCTCCATTGCCATCTCCGGATGCATGAAACAGCGGGTTTCTGAAACGGATGGGGTCTGGAACCGCGCCGAAGCCCCAGCGGTCGGATCCGCTGCCCGCCCAGGCATGATGATATGGAACACCATCGAAATCGACATCCGAATCGAGACAGCCCCCCAACGCTCCCAGGGAACCGAACTCAAGCGAACTCGCCGTGTCGACGCAGAAAGTGTCATCTGCTTCATGCTTCCGGCCCTTGATTACATCCTCGACTGGGCTCTTCAGACATGCACCCAGCCCGGGCGTGATTGAGTCGTCTTGCACGTCACAGTACTCGTAGTGGCCAATCTCGTCGGAGAAGGCGACGTTGTAGGTATGGACTGCCCAAGGTACGCGAGTATGCGGACCGGAGGTCGAATACATAGGATGAAAGGCGTAAGGACGGGATGTACAGGTCGAGGCACTGGGATCGAAGATTACTTGCGCAAAGCCGTTGGCCAGACTTGCCGTCATTCTGCCGGTTTGCCCGGTGGTGGTGTCTTGGATGCTGACCTGGAATCCGTCGGCGGTGTCCTTGATGGTTACGATCAAAGTATCGCCCGGGTTCATCAGCATCGTCTTTCCTGGGATCACGACTTGTTTGTTGGGATCGAAGTTCAACGGATCACCTGGGGCTTGCGATGTGCCATCAAGGGTTATGAGTGCAAAATTCACCGGTTCCACACCGGCCGTATTCTGACAGTCAGCGTTGTTGAGAATAGAGCCGTCGGGACCGGTACCACTGATGCTCAGACTGTCGATGTTGAGGGCGGCGGCGTAACGGGTCTGATCGTATGAGTTCACCCAGCCCGGTGGATAGAACTGCATTTCCATGAAAGCTGTTCCGGGGTGGCGCCCGATGTAATGCGTCGACGTGGGATCCCCGCTGTCAAAAATGTTGTCATCGGAATCAGGCTTGCAATCGTGACTGAATTCAGGAAATGACTCGGTGTCGCACATGGCCATCCCTAACCAGAACGCCGGATGCAATTGGAAATTCCACACTGTCGGCCGTCCGGTTCCTTTGCGATTAGCGTCTGTCGGATAGACCGCCGGGTCTCCGGGCAGGGCGACTGTGTACTGGTTGTAGTTGCCCGAACCGGGGACGTCGGAATAAAACAGAAGTGAAGGTTCGTCATGGCCGATATATCGGCCGTAATACTCAGGATCGTAGCTTTGGTTGTGCTTACGCTCGGTGCACAAGGAATAGGGATCTTCGCACTTGAGGTTACTCACTCGACGGGACTGAGCGAAAACCTGATTCAACAGTAGAATAAACATCACCGCCGCAAGCAGCGAAACGCATGTCGCCTTACGCATATCACACCTCCGTTTGATTTCGGGTAGATCACAACCACAATTTGGTTGGTGTTTGATGTTGTTTACGGTTTGAGACAGCGAATTGTTGGTTTGATTTCCTACGAGGTTCGTTCGGCCTAAAGCGGGGAGGAGTCATGCTTTTACCGCGATGGGCGCCCACTGTAGTTCGGCCGAGCTGAGGAAGTCAAGCGGATTCCCGCGTCCGTCAGCTCATTTCAGACATCTGGTCTAGTGACTCTCGGAGCTCAAATCCTGGCGGCGGAATCGCTTGATAGATGAACAGTCCCGCCGCTATTTTGGGAGTTTCCGGTCCCAGGATTGATCTTCGATGGGCTTTTCTTGGCAATCGAATTGACTGTTGCATGCCGTTGCTCCCACCTTCCTTGGCTGGGATGGTTGGGTTTATGACCGGCGCCAAGGGGTACGAGTTTATCCCTCGTCTTCGCCGGAATCGAAAGTGGAAATAATGGCAGCCCCTGGTGCGATATATTGATCACAGTGGGGCTTTCCGGAATCTCAGGACATCAAGATTAGTACGTCTCGCACGCGGGTCAGCAACATGTCTCAGGACTACCAAAACAGCCCGTTCTCGATGTTGCCTTACCGGCGGCCGCCATGGAGAGAGTTCGTTCTCATCATGGGTGTACAGGCAGTTGCAGTTTTTGTACTTACCTGGGCCGGGGTTCTGAATCTGGGGGTGCTGCCCAGTCCGGTCCACGACCTCCACCTTATTCGACTGGTCGACACTCCACCTCCGGTAAACCTGGAGCCCGCTCCCGTGGAGGAGATTCCTGTTACCCGGGTAGCGCGCATAGAAACCCCATCGCCAGATGTACTTCGATTGCCGCCACCTGTTGCCCAACCGAAGCCTCGCCCCGTTGATGCACCCGTTGCCCCCACCATCGAAATCGCAGCCCCCAAAGCGGTTGCTCTTCCGCCGACCGCGGCGGTGATTCCGCGGCAACTGGTAAAGACGAATATCTTTTCTACCGGCAGTTCGCCGGTACCCACGATCGCCGCCGCACCCAAGAATGTTCAAACCGGTGGGTTTGGCGATCCCAACGGCGTGCCCGCACGCGAGACGAACCGCAAGCCGGTAAACGTCGCGCAAGCCGGAAGTTTTGATCTGCCCACTGGACCCGGCTCCGGCAACGGTACGGGCGGAGCCAAGGGCGCTCGTGGAGTGGTGGCCAGCACCGGCTTCGGAGACGGTAGCGCCACTGGCGACGGCAGCGGAAAGGTCAACTCCACCCGTGGTACGGGCACCGTGCAGAAGGGCGGTTTCGGAGATGCCGCAGCCGTCTCCCCATCTCAATTTCGGCCGAAGGTGGCGGACGCTTCAGCGGCGAAGATGGTCCCGGTCGAAGTGATCTCCAAGCCGACTCCGGCTTATACCCCTGAAGCCCGAAATTTGCGGGTTGAAGGAGAAGTAGTACTTGAAGTCGTCTTTGAAGCGTCCGGTAAACTTCGAGTTTTGCGTGTAGTGCAAGGTCTCGGTCACGGCCTGGACGAAGCCGCGGTTCGCGCCGCCGAGCAGATTCGCTTCAAACCGGCGAAGCGCGATGGACAACTTTCTGACTCGACCGCACTCGTCCGTATCGTCTTCCAGTTAGCCTGAAAGATCCCGACCTCCCGCCCTTCGAGCCAACGGAGTAACAATGACTTACGAAGCCTTTTCGAACACTTACTTTAGGAGCATTTAGAGCAGGGTTGGAACTTTCCGCACTTACCTCGGGCAGATCCCGAGATCCGCTTGGAAACAATCCCATCGTCGCCATACCGCCAGAAATGAGCGCCCTAGATCGAGCGGTAAGCGAACGAAGAGCCGCTCGAGTGGCTCACCCGAACACCTCGGATTGAGACTTTTCAGAAAACAAAGATTCCCACGATTCATCGAGCTGGGTCCACTGTGCCGGGTCCAGCCAACAGACGTCGGTCTCAGTGACATGAAGCAAGCCGTGGCCTTCAGGACATGCCAGTTCTGTCCCGACC
The DNA here is from genome assembly GCA_963706335.1 of Terriglobia bacterium. Lineage (GTDB taxonomy): Bacteria > Acidobacteriota > Terriglobia > Terriglobales > Acidobacteriaceae > JAIQFF01. Next base: position 104,987 of record CAVPME010000015.1, on the reverse strand, counting down.
CAGCTCAAAAGAAGGCATCCGGAACGACCAATGTGCGCCGGTAGCACCAACCTTCGGAGGCACACACGACAACGGCTCTGCTGATCCGCAAGTGACCACCAAAGCATGAACACACAACCGAGCGAGAAGATCCACAACGAGACTGATTCCACGATAAACGTGGCCTGACCGGGCGGAAACACGTAGGGCTCAGGCGTGAACTCGACGACGGCCGCCAGCAGGACCAAGACAAGAAGAAGAGATTTGGTAGCAAAAAAGCTCCACCATCGGCAAGCAGCAACAGCTCCGGCGCGCTGAGTGCGTAGATTCAGCCGCCCTGACCAGATGACCAACGTCATCACCAGCAGCGTGATGCACAAAGCCATGAGGTAAGAGATCAGCGGTTGTCTAATTCTCTCCTGTATGGTCCACACCTGTAGGGAAGAACCCAGGAAGGATTCGCCGGTCATATTCGAGACGTCACGTTGCAGTGTCCACTCTGCCCGGCGCTCAGATACTCGCGGCCGCAACCGCGCTACGACTCCGACGGCTTCGCCTGAGAATGACCTCTTTTCCGCCAACCGCCACACCCCAACATTGCTGGATGGGAACCAGAAACGCTTCGGCAGGACGCCGATGATCATCGCCTCCTGGCCGTCGATCGTTGCCTTCTTCTGAAGAATGTTGGCGTCACTCAAGAAGCTCCGCCGCCAAGTGTCGTAGCTTAATAAGAGGCAAATAGGGGAGCCTTGGGCGTCGCTGGGTTGGGAGGTTCGGCCCAGCAGAGGTTTCACTCCGAAAAGCTGGAATAGACTGTCCTCCGCCTGCACAGAGGCAACATGCGCGTGTCGTCCACCAATGACTACCGCTGCTCCATGAGGCCGCCAACTGTAGGCTGCTACTCCCTCGAGCGCTTGCTCGTGCCTCCAGATGTCAACCCAGGAATAAGGGACCACCCATTCTGCGGAACTAATGACCCCCGTGCGGGAAATTGTGGCTATCTGCTGCGGATTACTATAGGGCGGGCTTAGCAGGATCGATTGCATTCTTGGAAGATCGCCGCTAACCATCGCAAACAACACGAGTCCGCCGAGCAGCTCCAGCAGGAGGAAGGTCGGCATTTGCGACCAGTGCTTGCTCGTGTGACGTAGATCCTCGCGATTGCATCGATACCACGCCGCGTCGAGGAATGCGCCGCAACAACGCCAACGCAGTCCGCTCCCGGCAGATGTCTGCCCCTTCGCCAGCGGGATCTGCCAGGCGAAGGCCAGCTCCGCTTCCCATTCCTTCAGCCACTCTGCGCGTAACCGCCGCGGCACGATCCAGCTGGCCAGGCGCAAGATGATCCGGCATTGACTGAGGGTAGCCGGGTGAGCTTTCACGATCTGCTCCTTAGCGTCCCTTCGTTTTGGCCTCCGGCGCGAGTCGCTCCAGAAGCGGGTACCGTTTGACCGCCCCGGCCAAGACCTCATCGCCTAAACGAGTGACGCGATAGTACTTCCTCAGCGGACGCTCCTGGGCCAGGGCTTCCCTTTCCCACTTGGAATGAATTAAGCCGTCTCGCTCCAGGCGGCGCAACGCCGGGTACACGGTCCCGCTCGGCAGGCCGGTAACATCCATGATGTCGAAACCGTAGCAGTACCCATGGTTGATGGTCTGCAGAATCAACGCGGAAGTGTGCGACAGCTTGACTGGAGTCTCCATCCCGGCCCCTATGTAGAATTCTACTGCATGACGGAAAAAAAGTGATAGAGTAGTAATCTACATAGGGTCCGGAGGCGGTGACATCAGGAGGATCCATGAGGAACAAATTGAGCATGATCCTGTTCATCGCACTCTCAGCATGTTTGCTGGTGGCGAAGCCTGGAGTTGATGTGACTGGGACCTGGACGGGAGAAGTGAAAGGTCAGGACGGGGGAACGGGAAAAGTTCGTTTCGTGTTGCGGCAGGAGGGAGACCAAATCTCAGGGACGGCGGGCCCCCTCGAAAAACAGAATCCTGTCTATGACGCCAGACTCGATGGGAATCGTCTCACTTTCGCTGCCGACGACACCGACGACAAGACGGGGCTCAAGTTGACTTACACCTTTGACCTCACAATCGCGAACGACGAAATGCAAGGGAAGGCCTACGGACACTCTGGTGACAGAACTTGGACTCTGGATATCTCGATGACCCGAGGAAAATAGCGGTCTTGCTATAAGGACTGTCGCTTAGAGGAAAGGCGGAGGACGAGGTGCTTCAAGCAGTGGAGCTCACCAAGCTTTACGCATCCATCCCGGCCGTGCAGAACGTAACGTTTGAGCTAAGGGCAGGTCAGACGCTGGGATGCCTAGGTCCGAACGGCAGCGGGAAAAGTACGACCGTCAAAATGCTTATCGGACTCCTTGAACCAAGCCGTGGCCGAGTGTTATTTCGCGGTGAGGACATTCGCAAAGACCTCGTCAGCTACCGCAAGATCGTGGGTTACGTGCCCGAGGAGCCAAATCTCTATCCTTATCTTAGCGGACACGAGTACCTCGAGATGGTCGGCATTCTGCGCGGCATCCCGCAGCCGCAGCTCGCTAAGAAAGTCGACAACCTGTTGGCACTGTTCTCCCTGTATCCCAGCCGCCATTCCGCAATGGCGTCCTATTCCAAAGGCATGCGCCAGCGTGTGCTGTTAATTGCAGCACTTCTCGATGACCCGGAGGTGCTTATTCTGGATGAGCCGCTCTCTGGGCTTGACGCTTCTTCTGCGCTGGTTGTCAAGAATTTGATCGAGGCCTTGGGTCAGCACGGGAAGGCGGTGTTCTATTGCTCGCACGTGCTGGAAGTGGTGGAACGAGTCTGCTCCCACCTGCTGATCCTCCGTCAAGGTACGGTGATTGCCTCGGGATCGACCGACGACATTCAGAAACGAATGGGCCAGTCGTCCTTGGAGCAAACCTTCCATCGTCTTGTCGAGGACGTTGATCCCGCCAAGGTGACGCGCGAGATCATCGATGTTGTCAGGGCGACGTGACGAGACGAACTTTGCTTGCCGCCAAATGGGATGCTTTTGTGTGCAGACCATTTCCCCGGCTCGTCCGGCTTTCGATGAATCGCATCCTCCATGGCAGCAACGGTGGCGAAGACGAGCTGAGCATCAGTATGGGACTTCTGCTGGTTCTGCTGGCCGTTCCCGGCGGCTTCGTTTCGATCTTACTGCTTGATAAATACGGATCACTCCTGCAGTGGCTGCGTGGCCAGACCAGCTCCGATCCACTCGCTGCCGCCTTACCTGACGAGTATTTTTTCATCGTGCTTTCGATGGCGGTGACCGGAGGGGTTGCCGTCTGGTGGTGGGACAGCATATTTCCGAACCGCCGAGACTTTGCGAACCTGGTGCACCTCCCCATCTCAACGATCGGCATCTTTCTGGCTAACACCGTGGCCATTCTGATTCTGACTTGCGTTTGTGCCATCGATGTAAACGCCGCGTCATCGATCCTGTTTCCTGTCAGCGTGAGTGCCTCACAAGCGAGCTTCAGCTTTATGATGCAGTTTGCCGGAGTGCACGCGTTGGTGGTGGTGCTCGCCAGCATCTTCAGCTTCGTCGCGGTTTTCGCTACCGCCGGATTCCTCATGCTGCTGTTGCCCTTCCCTCTTTTTCGCCGGATTTCGTTCTACGCGCGTACCCTAATAGCGACCTCGCTTTTGGCTACACTGTCAACCAGCTTTGCCGTTCCTCGCATGCTTCTAGACCTGCCCCGGTCTTCGCACTCCCCGCTTCGCTTTCTGCCTTCAGTCTGGCTACTCGGATTCTGTCAGTTACTACGCGGGAAGGCCGACCCCGCTCTGGCCGAACTCGGACACGTAGCCATCGTTGCTCTTGTTTCCGCATTTGCCGTAGTAGCGATTGCCTACACTCTCGCCTACCACCGGTGTTTCGTCCGTCTTCCCGAGCTAGACGAAGCCCCTCCGGGTCAGCTTGGAACCCGCACGTCCTGGATCTACTACCTGCTTGACCGGTTGATCTTTCGCACGCCGTTTCAGCGAACTGGATACCGGTTCGTCATGAAGACAATGTTACGAAACGAGGAAAGCGCTCTTAGGCTAGGAGGATTTGTCGGTTTGGGCGTAGTCCTGGCTTCGCAGACAATGTTTTCGGCTTTCAGCGGCAAAGGCCCACCGCCGCGTCCATCAGCAGATGTACTCGCGATTCCGCTGATCCTCGGTTACTGTCAGTTGGTCGGATGTCGTTTTGTGTTTGATATCCCGGCTCATCTTCGAGCTAATTGGATCTTCCGCCTCCTGCTCGACAACCACATCCACGAATCCGTCGCCCTCGCCCGCCGTGTGATGTTGGGCTTCGTACTGCCGTGGATCTTCTCTATCGCGTTCCCGGTTTATGTTCACTTTTGGGGTTGGAAGGTCGGATTCTTGCATATCGGGCTGGTGATGATCTGGTTTGTTCTGCTGACCGAGGTCTTACTGGTCGGCTTTCGCAAGCTTCCCTTTACCTGCACGTATCCATCATTTCAGCCCTCAGCCGTGGTCACTGTGATTGCCTATGTGCTCGGGTATTTTGCGTTTACGGCCATAACCTCGGAACTTGAGTCTGAAGTTCTCTTGAGCCCCGTGGCAGGAGGCGTTTTCCTCGTGATGAGCCTCGGCGTGTGGTACTCAGTGCACCGCGTCCGGAGGAGCCTCACGGAAACCAAAGACCACCTCGTGTTCGAAGACTCGCCGGCAGCAGATTTCGAGTTGCTCCACCTCACCGATGGCGGCTACTGAGTCGGAATGCTGTCCCCAAACGAGCCACGGTGACGTCTAACTACTTAGACGGGCGCGCAAACTTAACTGGAGGGAAAAAGCTAATTGGACCTGAATGGCCGCAGATATCTCCACGAAGCACCTGATGCTAATGGAAAAATAGGTCAGAAGCAGTCACTGGAAAATCAGACATCTACCTTGCAGACTTAAAGCAGGATCTCAGGTCTTTCAAGCGTTCGGTGACGGGATTTTTTGGCTCGCAAGCCGAGGACGTCAGGCTCCCGCGTAGCGAGCTACGGCTGCAGACTGTCGTGGACACCCGACAGGTGGAAAAGAAGGGATTTCCAGACTTGGAAGTGAGTTGGAGGCTGGAGACCAACTCAATCGAGTTTACTGGATCGCGCTGCCGACTGAAGAAAATACGTTATTTGCGTTCGAGCCGATCAACCGGATCGTACCCACCGACGATCACGAGAATAACCGCCAGCATCACAGCATATTCAGCCACGTCCTGCCCTTGTTCGTCATTCCAAATATTCCCGAGCCACTTCGCCATCACTGACCTCCATTGAACTGCTGTTCGACCCGCCTGAGGTCTCATCCCGCGTATGCTTCCAGCGCGAAGACGGTAAACTCAGTATGCAAATCTTTTACTAGGGTAAATGTGACGTACCAAACTGCCAATAGCCCAATTGTGGGAATACGTAGCACCAAAGTGCTAGTCCTTGTGGTCCTTTTAGGCGATCGTTTTGATGGGTAGGGCTTGATTTACCGCGAAAAGTGCCAACTCCAGGCGGGTAGATACTCCCAGCTTATCGAAGATATTGCTAAGGTGGTGCTTAACCGTGTCTTCGCTGATCTTGAAGTATTCGGCAATTTCCTTATTGGAATAACCCGCCACCACAGCAGAGACAATTTCCAATTCCCTGGGAGTCAAGACCGAATTTCTTCTGCTTCGCTTCTTCCCCTGAGGATTGCACCAGATTCCTCAAATATTGAACCAGGTTCGACACGCTTTCCCGTCCCACCCAGTATTCTCCCGACATGACCGTGTGGATACTCTTCAGCAGTAATTGCGTGGCGGAATCCTTCAGGACTACCCCGCGAGCTCCCAGTTGCAAGAGCTTCGACGATCTGCTTCTTTTCCGCGGCAGCGGTGAGCAGAATGACTTTGACTGAGTTAGAGACTGGTCCGGAACTCATCTCCTTTAATGCTTCCAGACCGGGCATCCTCGGCATGGCCAGGTCCAGCAACAAAATGTCAGGTTTCAACTGGCGCGCCATCTTCACCGCTTCCGCGCCGTCACAAGCTTCGCCAATCACCTTAAGATCAGGTTCAGCTTCTAGAAGGCGGCGCAAACCATCGCGAAAGATCGGATGGTCGTCCGCGAGCATAATTCGCACGGGTTGAGTTCGTCGGTTATCCATAGGCCGCGTCCGGCTTCTGCGGAACGCTGATCTCGAGACGTGAACCTTGTCCCGGAGTTGATTCTATCGCGAGTTCACCTGCTATGACACGAACGCGTTCCTTAATGACCAGCGGCCCCCGGCCCAGGGCATCAAGTTCCGATTGTGACAGACGCCCGGTAAAGGGAAAGCCGTTCCCGTCATCTTCAATGACCAGCGTCCACCGGCCCTCGTTGGCGCTTAACCGCACCAGCACAGCACGGGCACGACTGTGCTTGCGCACATTGACCAGTCCCTCCTGCACGATTCGGGTTATCTCCCGGCAAACCGGTTGCGGCATGTCCGGTTCCTCGAGATCGGACGAGAATCGGGCAGAAATTCCGGTTTCGCGCTGAAATCTTTCCACCGTATCCGCCAGAAATCCAATCAATTTTCTGGAATCCACATCAAGCGACTTCATCTGCTGCATCAATTCCCGAAGCTTGAGAACTTCTTCCCGCAGAAGACCCTGAATGCGGGAAAGCTCATCCGGCACTATATCCATTCGTGTGGTCGACTGGCGACGCAGGACATCGACCTGCATCTCAACCGCGATGAGCGATTGGACTGCGCCATCGTGCAATTCCCGAGCAAATCGAGCGCGCTCCAGTGCCCCGGCACGAAGCCGCAGGCGCCGTAGTAAGTACACGTTATAGACCGCCGGACCAATCTGTCGAACAAGCTCCTGCAAAAAGCGTAACTCTTCGGTCATTTCTCCCGTGGTTAAGGGATCGAGAAAGAAAATCCTGCCCCGCCATTCCTGACCAAATATGAATGAAACCGTCATTAAATCTTGAAAAGGATGCCGATGCGCCAGCGGACTGACGGTTTCCGAAGATGCGTTTGGCAACCTTAAGCCGGAGTGATCAAGACCCAGAACCATATACGACGCATCTACGCTATTGCCATTCTTCCAGGCATAAGATGTTTCCGCCGGGCTACTGAATAAATAAGTCTCGATATCGGAAGCCGAGGGTTCGAGCCAATGAAAGAAAGACGGCTCGCCGTTTCGTAGCAGCATTTCACCGACATACACTCGGGTACCGCCTGCCTCCTGCGATGCAATCAACGCCCGTCCCCGCGCTGTACATCATCAGTAATTCGCCTACGATTTCCTGCAAGGTGCCGCTGAGGCCGGCCTCCACCCGCACCTTGCCGAGAATGCGCGCGATCACAGCCTTCTCCGAACGCAATTGCTTTTGCTGTTCAGCCAGATATCCGAGCAGAAGACCCATTACCACGAGATAGATCGAGAGCATGAACAGACGTTTCGGCTCGAAATCCGTAGACTGGACACGCAGCAGCGGTAGATGAAAATGAACCAGCTGACTATTGATCCATTCAAAGAAGCCGGATTGAAATGCCAGGCTCTCAAGCCACAGCAGACAGACGGCCAAAGCGGCTGTCGCCACCGTCTCCCATACACCCCACCGGTAGGCCGCGGCCGCCAGCACGAATACAAAGAAAAGAAAAAAGGGATTCGCCTGGCCAGTGGCGAAGATCGATATTAATGCCGGCCAAATTATGTCTGCGGCATGAACCAGGCGGCGAAACGAAACCGTTGATTGCTCCCGCCTGCGCAAGAGCATGATGACAATGACGCCCTGGGCGATATAAAACGCGAGCAAACCGTAGGCCCAGAAGGAGTAGCCGATTTCACCCGGATCCATCAGAATGGCGACGAGGGCAGAAACTGCCAGAAAGACGCGGGCTGTCGCCAGCCATCGCTCGATGCGGCGGATTTCGCCGGGGCCGATGGGAGCCCTTTGCCGCCACAGAAACCGATGTCGCAGGGTTTGAAATGGCAATCGGATACGACTCACGACTCGACGCCCCCGATACTATTGGCTGGAAACAAAGAAGAGCAAGCGCAACCTCGTCGCCGGGCGTGCCCCTGCCGCCATCATGGCTTCGTGTTCGAACTTTTGAGGTTCCGGTCAAAGAACTCCGCGGTCGCACTTGTACGCTTTAATCCAATTCTTCCACATCAGGAAATCGTGGATCTCATCGGGAAAGATCAAGCTCTTCGAATACACATGCTGCTCGCGCAATCGTTGCGCCAGATCCACCGTCTGCTCGAACGGAACATTGCGATCGTCATCACCGTGAATCAGCAGAACCGGCGACTTCCAGGTGGAAACAGCCGCGTCCGGCGAAGAGTCGAACGCCAACTTCTCAGCTTCTTTCGCATCCGGCGCTCCCGGGCGATTCTCCCAGTGTGGCAGGAACACGGACCAGTCATGCACGCCATGCATGTCCACCCCAGCGGCAAAGATGTCGGAGTTGCGGGCCAATCCCAAGAGCCGTCAAATATCCACCATAAGATCCGCCCCACAAGCCCGATTTTCTTGGGATCAACCGTCGGCAGGCTTTGAAGAAACTTCGCGCCCGCGAGAACGTCCTTATACTCCGCCGCTCCCCGCCAGCTCGCGTTATCTGCTTCGCGAAAAGCGCGGCCGTACATAATTCCCAGGCGGTAGTTCACCGAGAGCACAACATAGCCTCGGCTCGCGAGGTATTGATTCATGGCGTACGCGTTGTGGTAGTAATGCATGTAGTGGAAGCCAAGCATCATCTGTCGCACCGGTCCACCATGGGTGAAGATCAACGCCGGACCTGGCTGGAGTGCGTCCGGTTGGGACAAACAACTGGCCGTGAATTTCCAGCCCGTCTTCGCTCTTGAACATCACTTGCTTCGGCGTGACTAGCTGGCTTGAGGGAAAGTTGGGTGGGAGCGCCTCCTTGGCTATCAGTTCCCTTCCCTCTGGTGTCGACAGCAGCGGCATTGCGGGAACGGTCGCGCTTGAACCGAGGCATACCACCTGACTTCCGATCCCGGTTTCCACCGGCGTCCACTCCATCGTCTCTCCTTTAGTTAGCGCTTGCGGCTTTCCTCCGTCGAAACCGACTCGCCAAAGATGCCGTCGATCAACGTCGTCCTGATTCGAGGAGAAAATAATGGAGCGGTGATCAGTGCTCAGAGTTACATCTTCCACTTCGAACGAGCCCGGAGTAAGAAGTGCAGGAGCTGCCCCCGAAGGGCCGATAGACGTACAAATGGTTCCATCCATCCTGCTCGGAGGCAAACACCAGTCTGTCGTTACTCGACGAAGTAAAAGGATTTGTCGGCAGTCTCCGCGGGAAACGAATCGTTTGCTTCGTTCCCGCTGTGCCAAATTTCTTTGCCTTCACCAGTTGTGGAATCTGCAACCCAGATCGCCCAGGGCTCCGGTGCGCACCGGAATCAGCGGAAGCTTCTGCTTGAGACCCGGGAAGCCTGACGAAAGCGACCTTACGCCCATCCGGCGACCAGCGCGGCATGCCATCGCGATCGGCGCTCGGAGCAAGATAGTGCACGCTGTCCCGGCCGAAATCGTAGATCGCGATAAACCGGTGATCGCCTCGATCGCTAACCAGCGCGATCTGCCGTCCATCGGGAGACCATCTTGGATTCGAATTATCTCCGCGAAGTTCCGTCAATTGATGAGCTGGCGTCGCGCCTGTGACCGGAGCAATCCACAATTGCTTTCGCGCTGCCCACACCGCGAATTGCCCATCCGGTGAAAGCTCGACATCTTCACATTCCTCCTGTCCGCAACCTATCTCTCCCAGCATTCGAGGTATCCCCGCATCGACATCGACTGCCCAAACTTGCTGTTTCCGGGGTTCAACAGCGTTTGTGGGGTCTGCCACCCGTCCGCTTTCGTTGATCTCGCTGCCGACAACGTACACGAGCGTTCGACCGTCACTCGTAATTCGCAGGCTGGCCATCGGCAATCCCTCGTCGCCCTCGTAATGCGTCACCTGTCGGGCAGCAAAGTTAGGCGCATCCGCCACCCAGAGATTGCGTACTCCTTTGGCGTCGAACACCCAAGCCACTCTGCTGCTGCGGGAAGCGGCCACCAGGTTCGAAGGAAATGGCGAACTCATTACCTGTTCGAGCGTGAAAGTCGCCGCGCGAGCGGCGTGAGATAAGAACAGGCATTGGATCAGTACCAAACGGCAAGCGAGATTTCGACATCGCGAGAAAGTGAGCATTTGAAGCATCCGCATAAGAGAAGAAGCCTACTCCGTGGATTCAGTATCTGCCAAGCCCGTCGTCGCGTCATGTCGTCGCGTCATTGCTCGTCGCGTCAGTCGCGAGCGGTCGCGAAGAATCGCATCACACTCTATAATGCTCGTTCTGCTGAAATGGTCATCCCAAAACTGCCTTCCCATTGGAGAAATGCATGCGCGCTGGCGCCCGGCTGTCCTTGCTGGTTCTTTCCTGTCTCCTGCTTCTTGCCACAACTCCTGACAACGAACAGCCTTTAGGCGGATATTCCGCGGCCTCCTCCAAAACCGAACGCGATTGGGAAGCAAAATTCCGCGACATCCCGAATCCGCAAAATCAGCGCGACTACATGCAGCGCCTCGCTGCACGTCCGCACCATGTCGGCTCGCCCTACGACAAAGACAATGCCGAGTGGATGCTCGCGAAATTCAAGGAATGGGGCCTGGACGCAAACATTGAAACCTTCGATGTGCTGTTTCCAACTCCGAAAGCGCGCCTGGTCGAACTGGTCGAGCCGACCAAATTCACCGCCAAATTGCAGGAACCGGCGCTGGCGATCGATCCCACATCGAACCAGCAAGCCGAACAACTTCCCACCTACAACGCCTATTCGGGCGACGGCGACGTGACCGCGCCGCTGGTCTACGTCAACTACGGCATTCCCGATGACTACGAAAAGCTGGAACGCATGGGCGTTTCGGTGAAAGGCGCGATTGTCATCGCGCGCTACGGAAACTCATGGCGCGGCATCAAGCCGAAGGTTGCTGCCGAGCATGGCGCGGTTGGCTGCCTCATCTATTCCGATCCCGCCGATGACGGTTACGTTCAAGGCGACGTCTTTCCGAACGGAGCATGGCGTCCCCGCGACGGCGTGCAGCGCGGCAGCGTGATGGACATGCCAGTCTATCCCGGCGATCCGCTGACGCCCGGAGTCGGCGCCACCAAGGATGCCAAACGCCTCGACTTGAAAGATGTAAAGACCATCACCAAGATTCCGGTCCTGCCGATTTCCTACGCCGATGCGCAACCTCTGCTGGCGGCGTTGAAGGGAGAAGTCGTTCCCGAGGCCTGGCGCGGCTCCCTGCCGCAGACCTATCACGTCGGGCCCGGGCCCGCCAAAGTTCATCTCAAGATGCAATCCAACTGGGACATCAAACCGCTCTACGACGTCATCGTGAAGATTCCCGGCTCAACCAATCCCGACGAGTGGATCGTGCGCGGCAATCATCATGATGCCTGGGTGAACGGCGCTGAAGATCCGATCTCCGGCGCGGTCGCGCTGATGGAAGAAGCGCGCGGCTTCGCCGCCCTGCTGAAGCAGGGATGGAAGCCGAAGCGCACCATTATTTATTGCGTCTGGGATGGCGAAGAACCCGCTCTGCTGGGTTCCACCGAGTGGGGCGAGACGCACGCCGACGAACTTCGGCAGCATGCCGTGGCCTACATCAACAGCGACGGCAACGGGCGCGGCTACCTTTCGATGGGCGGATCGCACACGCTGGAGAAATTCATCAACGGCGTGGCCAGGGATGTCAAGATCCGGAAAAGAAAATCACGGTCTGGAAGCGCGATCAGCTGAAAGCGATCGCCGATGCCAAGACGCCCGAAGACCGGAAGGAAGTGCGCGACCGTGCCGATCTGCGCATTGACGCTCTGGGCTCAGGATCCGACTGGACCGTCTTTCTCGATCATCTCGGCATCGCTTCGCTCGACCTGGGCTACGGCGACGAAGATGGCGGCGGAATCTACCACTCGATCTACGACGACTTTTACTGGTACACACATTTTTCCGACACCGACTTCAGCTACGGACGCGCTCTCTCGCAGACCGCCGGCACCACGGTGATGCGACTGGCCGACGCCGATCTGCTGCCTTACGACTTCACCGGTCTCGCCGACACCATCCACCGCTACCTGGACGAATTGCAGAAGCTGCTGAAGACCAAGCAGGACGAAGTTATCGAGCGCAACAAGGAAATCGAAGAAGGAGTGTTTACCGCGACCGCCGATCCGAAGAAAACGTCAGTTCCCCCTCCGCGTCGAAGAAGTTCCGCCGCATCTGAATTTCGCCCCGCTGCAGAATGCGTCCGACGCGCTGACTCACAGCGCCGAGCGCTATCAGAAAGCGCTGGAAAAGGTCACGAAGAACGGTGACTTAGCCGGTGAGCCCTGCATCGCTGCAGGCGTCAACTCGCAACTGATGCAGAGCGAGCGCAAGCTTACCTCGCCGGACGGGCTTGCCGGGCCGTCCCTGGTTCCAGCACCTGATCTACGCTCCCGGCGCCTACACCGGATACGGCGTGAAGACGATTCCGGGCGTTCGCGAAGCCATCGAACAGAAAAACTGGAAAGAAGCGGACGAGCAGATCGTGCGGGCCGCAAATGCGCTGCAGGATGAAGCAGCGCTGGTGGATTCCGTCGCCCAGCAGCTGGAGAAAGCACAGTAACCGTATTCGATCGACTGGTGCAGTCCGATCCTCGACAGACCATTTCACATAAGCTATCCCGGCCACCTGTAACCAATCCGTGGGCCGGGCCATGCTCAAGCGAACTTAGCACGTCACCGTCGTGGCTCGCGTAAAGAATCGCGGATGTGCGCTGAGCTGCTCTACGGCAGGTACGCGATGGATGCAAGCGCTACGGTGCTCCAGCTAGGGCCGGGCCAGTTCCACGGTTCGCTTCAGTTGTCCGCAGGCGGCGTAAATATCCCGCCCCGAGGACGTCGTACGAATGCCGGCACGCCCGCGGCGATCAGAATCTTCTGAAACTGCAAGCACGCGTTCTTGGGCCGGAGTTTGGAAATCAATTCCGGGCCCGGGATTCAGCGCAATCAGATTCACTTTGGCCCGCAAGCCGCGAATCAGTTCCACCAGCTCGCGCGCGTTCTTCGGCCGAATCATTCACTTCATCCAGCAAAACGTATTCGAAGGTCAGTTTTTCCCGGTTGCGCAGAGGAAAATCGCGAGCCGCGGAGATCAGCCTTTCCAGATTCCACTTGCGATTGATCGGCATCAGCCGGCTGCGCAGTTCGTCATTCGAAGCATTGAGCGAAATTGCCAGCTTGGGACGCACCGGCTTCGGCGCCGAAATCGTAAATGCGCGGCACAATGCCCGCCGTCGAAACCGTCATGCGCGACTCCGGAATGCCCACGCCTTCCACCAGCAGGCGCACCGCCTTCATGAAGTTGTCGTAGTTCAGGAACGGCTCGCCCATCCCCATGAAGACCAGGTTCACGCGATCGTGGGGAGGCGAAACCTTCTGATCGTTCAGCACCGCGCAGACCTGTCCCGACGATTTCTCCCGCGGTGAGATTGCGTTTTATGCCCAGCAGCGCGGTCAGGCAGAACTGGCAATCGACCGCGCAGCCCACCTGGCTGGAAACGCAAATCGTGGCGCGATTCCCAGGTGCGCCCCGCCGATTCCGTCTCAGCGCCGGCCTCGCTGCCATCTCCGGCTTCTCCTCCGTCGCCTTCGGGCATCCAGACGGTTTCCACGGTCTGCCCGTCGGCGCAGGCCACCAGGTAGCGGACCGTTCCATCGCTCGAAACGAACTTCTTTTCAATGCCGGGGCAGGCCGACAGAGAATCCTTTTTCGGCCAGACTTCGGCGAAAGTCCTGCGGCAGCGTCGAAATCTGTTCGGCGGTCTCCACTCGCTGGCGGTAAAGCGCCTCAAAGAGCTGGCGCGCCCGGTAAGAGGGCTGTCCAAACTCCTCGACCAGGGCCGTCAGTTCGGGAATCTGAAGTCCTAACAACGAGTTGTGAGCGATTCTGATCCATTGCGTCACATGTCGGCCTGACCGCATTCACCGATTGTAGAGGATAGCGGAACGGCCGCTGACCTGACTCGAAAAAGCGGATAGAACATTGCTTAAGTCATTGATTATAAAGGCTATAACGCATGCATTCGCCGTACTCGGGCAGGGTGTGCAACAATACATTAGGCGCTGACTGCTTCGTTTGTCCGCTACCCTATCAAACACGTCATGGTTCAAGAAGTTCGCAACATACGTCGTGAGATCTTGCCCAACGGGCTGACCCTCATCACCGAGGAGATGGAACACATTCGTTCGGTCTCGATCGGCATATGGATCAAGACCGGTTCCCGCGATGAAGACCTGCCAGTGCAACGGCATCTCGCATTTTATCGAGCACATGGTCTTCAAGGGCACCAAGCACCGCACGGCGGAAGAAATTGCCCGCCAGGTGGACTCGATCGGCGGCAACATGGACGCGTTCACCGCCAAGGAGTGCGTCTGCTTCAGCGCCAAGGTGCTGGACGAGCACATGCCGATCGCCATGGACGTTCTCAGCGACCTGGTGCTGAATCCGGTCTTTGACGCCCAGGACATCGGCCGCGAACGCGGCGTGATCCTCGAAGAAATCAAGATGGACGAGGACAATCCCGACTACCTGGTCCATGAAATCTTTACCCAGAATTTCTGGAAAGACCATCCGCTGGGCAAACCGATCCTGGGAACCAAGGACACGGTCAAGAAGTTCGATCGCGATGCGGTGCTCGATTTCTACAAGCAGAGGTTTGCGCCTGGCAACGTGATCATTTGCGCCGCCGGACATTTGAAGCACGAGCAATTCGTCGAACTGGTGGCGAAACATTTCGACCAGAATGAAGCCGGTAAAGAACGGCTTCCACAGCCCCAAGCCGAAGATCGTGCCGCGCATCATCATGCGCAACAAGAAATCGCTGGAGCAGGTGCAGATCTGCGTGGGAGTGCCTTCGCATCCCGATTGCCCATGAAAACCGGCACGCTTCCTACATCTTGAATACACTGCTGGGCGGAGGCATGAGCTCGCGGCTCTTCCAGAACATTCGCGAACGCCAGGGCCTGGCCTATGCCATCTACAGCGATCTTATCTCCCTATCGCGACACCGGATGCCTTTCGGTCTATGCGGGAACCTCGCGTGAGTCGGCGGGCAAGGTGGTGCAGTCGGTCGTCTCCGAGTTCCGCAAGCTGAAAGCGGAACCGGTTCCCGAAGAAGAACTACGCCGTTCGAAAGATCAGCTAAAGGGCAGCCTGATGCTGTCGCTGGAATCTTCACAGCGCGCGCATGTCGAACCTGGCGCGACAGGAAATGTACTTCGATCGCTTTTTCGGCTTGGACGAACTGATCGAGCGCATTGAGAAGAGTCACGGTAGAAGACCTGAAGTTCTGGCGAATGAATTTTTCCAGACTGAATCGATCGCGGTCACCGTGCTGGGCAATCTCAACGGTTTGAAGCTGACGCGCGATCAACTAGCCTGCTGAATTTCTCCGTCGAACAACCCGGTTCCTTCTTGAAAGTTGCGCTCTCACCCCTGAGATAGTTCCTGACACTTTGCCAATCTGCTCGCATCTAATCTGGTAACTGAGCAGAGAACCCGTCGCGGTGAGGTTGGCAGTAAGACGGGCAACCTGCTGTGGATCGGAGGTTGGTTATGGCACAGGTGATTGAGTTTTACATTCCCGCAAGGTTCAAGCCGAAAGTGAAGTGGATACCGGCAGAACAGCGAGGGAAAATTATCGCGTTCCCGACTGACCTGAAAAAGTCCGCTTAAGACATTGGTATTTCCATTCGACGCCCGGCGAGCCCAAAGCCGGGCGTTTTTTTGCTTCGCCAACTCCCGATAGTTCCGTCCACGACTGACCCGAATCTTCTCATCCGAGTGTGAAAGACATTCGCCACAGTGTGCACAGAAATCAATGTTAGCCAAGCATCCCACAAAACCACTGGTTTCGCTGGCCTCCGAGGAAATTTCAAGGCATACTAGTCCGCACGCCCGTCCCGCCACGGGCGGGAGGCCTCGTTGTCATGCCCTTGCCGGAGGAGAATCAGTTACCGGAGTTGAACCCGTCATTCGGAGAAGAATCTGAACAGAAGCAGCGGCGGCAGATGCTTATCGCTCTGGGCTCTTCTGCTCATTGCCTTAATCCTGGTTTTGATCAAAGACCGCGAATTCTGGTTTCCGCCAGCACCGCCAGCCGAATCCGAGTCGGAGCCAACCGAACAGATCGCGCCCGAAGCGCAGACACTCCAGCCAATACGCCGGCCTCGAGCAGCACAACAAAACCATCCAGTTCAGAGCACGCTCGAAGTAAGTCTCGCACTCGCCTCCGGCGGTCCCTCCAAGCTCCAGCGCCCGCTTTGGCGCCAGTAGTGACCAGCCGGACCGTACTCCCTCCGCTGGAAGTAGAAGTCGTGGCCGGCGACGAGCACCGGACAATCCAGGCGGGCACAAATTCGGTCAAAGTCGATCTGCAGCCGAGAACACCGGTCACCTGCACTCAGTCCGCTTCCGATACCGGCGGAGTCGCCGATGCGACCGGGCGCGTACATCTTTCCCCCGGCGCTGCGCAGATCATCTCGCGACCGGTTGAGCCGAACTATCCACTTCTGGCCAAGCAGATGAAGGTTCAGGGTGCGGTCGTGCTGGAAGCCTTGATCGGACGTGACGGAAATATTCAGGACCTTCACATCCTCAGCGGACCTACGATTCTTTCGGCGGCCGCCCGCGAAGCCGTGAAGCAGTGGCGCTTCAAGCCTTACTTGCAATCCGGGGAGGCAGTCGAAACCGAAGCCCGCATTACGGTGAATTTCACAATCTCGACCCAGTAGGATTTTGCCGTTTTTCTAAGACGCGTTGCGGCAACTCAGTGTGAGGCTGTTCGCGAACGCACTCCCTACGCCTTCAGTCATTAAGTGATTGATCATGGATTCAACAGCGGGAAATGAAGATTAAAAGCCTTTAGTAGAGTTTCCATCGTGGTACTCAACCCTCGGCCGATCACCTGTAGTGTGATTATTCCAACTTCGCGCTTCCTTAGCCCGATGTCCGAGAAGTGATCACCTGAACCTGGCGCTTGTGGTCTGCTAGACTGCGGACATTAGCGGTAATTTATGTCTACTGTTCGGGAAGACGGGTCGGGCACGATCCAGTTCGGGACCTTCGAGGTCGATTTCCGTGCGGCAGAGCTGCGACGAAATGGTTCGAAGATAAAACTTCCGGAACAGCCCTTCCAGATATTGACGATGCTGCTTGCGCAGCCCGGCCAGGTCGTGACTCGGGAAGAGCTACAAAAAAGAGCTATGGCCGTCAGACATCTTCGTTGATTTTGATCACAGTTTGAACGCAGCTATTCGCAGGTTGCGAGATGCGCTAGGCGACTCTGCAGAGAATCCACAGATTGGTTCTCGCACCGGTTTCCCGCACGATCCGGGCGGCGCTGCTGCCGATATGATCTGGATGGCCGTGAGTGAAAATTAGGTACTTGAGCTGATCCGGCGAGCCGGCCGAGCCCGCGGATCGCCCTGAAAACTGCGGCCTCCTTGTCTGGGTAACCGGCGTCGATCAGTGTCAACCCGTCGTCGTCCTCGGCCATTCCCATCGCGAGAATATGAACACTCTTAATCACACGCTTCACAGCCATAGGCAGAACCTTCGCAGGCTTAGACTGTAAACATACTATTGCTACACTGCAAACAAGGGCATGCCAATTGGGTACGCAGTCTGGGCTTCGAGAAACGCGGATTGCGACAGCGCTCGAGATGCTGGAAGCAGTCCTATTGACTATTAGTCGGCCTGCAATCCATCTCGACGAAAAACACGCTATTCCTAGCTAGAGGTAATGCATGTGGTGTCCCGGTTCGAGCAGATAGTTGACCCAAAACGAGCAATCTGGAAGTCATGTGTGGGCCCGACTATTGTCTGCCGCCATGTGCCAGATTTTGCTCGGCGCCATGGCCATTGCTCGACTAACTGTCGACAAGCGGATCCCGCAACGCACGCGGCACTATTTCAGTTCTGTGTACGGTCTGTGTGCCGCTTGTGCTCAGTGTGAACTGTCAGACTCCCATTTGTGCTTCTGCTATTTAATGACATCGGGCATAATGATCAGCGAAGTCTAACAATCTCCACCCCTTTCGGGATTGAAAAAAAAGAAGGATCCCGCCGCGGTAGCGCTTGGGCGGAAGGGTGGGAGGAAGATCGCAAAGCGGGGCTCGCAATACTTTAGAGATCTACAGACGAAACGAAAGCACCGTAAAGGCGGCCGTCCACCCAAGTCCAAGAAATCCTCCTAAAAGCTCATTGACAAACAACGAGCGCTCGCTGTTTAATCCGAACAAAAGATCGTGGCCTTAGCCCTCCGAGTTACAAATCGCGTTTAAGAATGCGCGAAGATTGCTCGGATTTTTGCTGTCGACGCTTTAGTCACAATTCGCGTTCCTAGCGTTATGCAGTTTACGAGTGGGAAGTTTGGATCCGTGTGGCCAAACCGATCACGACAGCAGACGGGAAACCTCGACGCGGTAGCTTAATCTGAGGGGGTAACGTGAGTTCGTCAGTTAGGTATCTTCCCAGGATCATCGGTGCAGCTGCCAGGATCACCGACGCTCAGAGGGGCAAGCACGGCGGGGAAGAGTCTAGTGTCAAACATCCGAGCCAAGAAAGTTTGGTTGCAGAAACGACCGCGGCACCGACCGAATCTGACGAACTCCTGGTGGCGCAAGTTTGTAACGGGGACAACGAGGCCTTGGCCGTTCTTTTCCGGCGATACGCTCGCCTGATACGTGCGGTCTCATACCGCGTATTGCGAGATACTTCAGAAGCAGACGATCTGGTCCAAGACGTCTTTCTCTTGGTTCACCGTGACTGCAAGACATTCGACAGTTCCAAAGGCCCGGCACGGTTTTGGATTCTCCAAATGGCCTACCGTCGCGCCATCTCCCGCCGCCGCTACCTGACTTCTCGCCACTTCTACACACGCCTCGATCTCGACGACGCAGCAGGCGACCTCGCAGATCCGCGAGCAGCAGTCTCCACAGCTTGAGGACTCGATTGACGGAAGGCTCGGAAACGGAAGCCTTCAAAAGGTGTTTGAGACGCTCTCGGAGAACCAGCGTCAGACCCTGCGCCTCTTCTTTATAGAGGGCTACACCCTTGATGAAATTGCTGCGAAGCTCGGTCAATCCCGAGGGAATGTCAAGCACCACTACTTCCGGGGACTGGAGAGGCTGCGAAAGGAGATTTTTGGTAGCAAATTGCCGGGTGAGCGAGCAATATGATAAAAGGTCTTGTCCAACCTAGGAGCGGGGGCGTTGTCGCTAACCGAACCCCATAACGAGTTCCTAGAGCTCTGCGCCGTTTCGACCTCAGGCCAGTTGACTGAGGAGGAACAGAAGAAGCTACAGGAGCATCTTGCTGTTTGTGAGTCCTGCCGGGAAACTCTAAAGCAGTACGAATCAGTTGTTGACCAGGCCATCCCGGTCTTCGCGGCCAAGGAAGCGTCGGAGGGTCTGGATGCAGGCCCGGATTGGTCGGAAGATCAGGAACGGCAGGCAGAGCAAGCCTTCTTCAAACGCCTGGAGCGAGAACGCAGAGGCCAGCCAAAGAAGTCCACAAGCACAAACGAAGTTTCCACTATCCCCCGTCGACTTCCCCCATTTTCCAGTGAATCAGCTTGGCGTCACGTGTGGATGCTGTATGCCGCTGGCATTCTGCTTTTTGTTTCCCTCAGCTTTTACGCTTACCGAATGGGCGTACATCGCGGAGCCGATACTGCCAAGCTCGACTCCCCCCAACCAACCGCGCTGACCCAAACGTCTCTCGAAGCGCAACTAAGCGATGCTGGGCATGAGCGCCAAGTGGCACGTGACCAGATTGACCAACGCGACAAGATCATCGCCGAACTTCGCCAGCAATCGGCTCAGCAGCTAGCCGAGATCAATGCCCTGAAAGCAGCGAAGGACCGCTTGGAGAATGATCTGCGCGCAGGCGATACGACAAAACAAGACCTGGCCCAGCAACGCAGCGAACTGGCACAAAAGCTCGACGCGGCCCTGTCCAGCTTCGCAGGCGCTGCAGCAGAAACTCGACTCTCTTGCGCAGCAGTCAGCTCAAGATGCCGCGCGTGCCAAGACTCTGGATGCCAAAGTCAACGATCTCAATCGTCTGCTTCACGACCGCGAAGTAGCGCTCGACCAGAAGGACGAACTCCTCGCGCATGATCGCGACATCCGGGACTTGATGGGTGCGCGGGATCTCTACATTGCGGAAGTGTATGACGTCGCCCGCACGGGCGAGACCCAGAAGCCCTACGGCCGAGTGTTTTACACACGCGGAAAGTCGCTGATCTTTTACGCCTATGACTTGGATCAGCAGACTGCTGCGAAAACAGCAACGCATTTCAGGCCTGGGGGCGGCGGGGGCCGGATCGACAACAGGCGCTCAACCTCGGCGTTTTCTATGAGGACAATGCCTCCAAGAAACGCTGGATCTTGAAGTGCGATGATCCCAAGACGCTTGGCACAAATTGATGCAGTATTCGTGACGGTGGAACCAAATGGCGGCAGTCAAAAGCCCAGTGGCAAGTCGCTTCTTTTCGCCTACCTCAGAGTTGATCCGAATCATCCGTGAACAGATTTTTGTTCCTGAAGACGAAACTCTTCAAACCGAAAATCAGAAACTCGTTTCGCCGTAGCACCCAACGTAGTCGCAATCACAGACTTGACCAATCGGCGCGTAACTTCCCGCAACAACACATCTCCGGGCCGGAATGGCCATGCGTGTCGTTGACTGTTAAAGTGATCGAGATCTGCCACGATCACTCGCACGGGCTGGCCGATGAGGGCGACGCGCTGAGTTTCCCAGACTAAGCCACCCTTTCGAATCTTGGTCTTAACTCGACATGCGTACCTATTTATAGAAATCTAGGTTTCGTTTCCTCTTCGGCTACAGGCTAGTCCTGATTGTTCCCATAACGGCTGCGGCGATACATTCGCAGCCGATGTTTAAACGGTTAAACATTCAAAAGGAGAATATCCAATGGGAACTATCCTGATTGTGATTCTGGTTTTATTGTTACTGGGCGTGCTGCCCACATGGCCCTACAGCAGCGGCTGGGGCTACTACCCGAGTGGTGGATTGGGGTTGGTTTTGCTGATCGTGGTGATCCTTGCGTTGACGGGCCGGTTCTGAACCCCGAGGGTCTGACCAGCGGTCTGCCGCATGAGCGTGGGGGACGGTCATTTGCGACTTTCTTTCGAGTGACTTTCAACCAGGTGCTTGGTCATGATGACCAAGGCCAGGATTTGGGTCCACTCCGACAGAATATTGCCGACGACCTGTCCCCATTTCGATTCCGAGTCGGCATGAACATACACGACGATCCATGCAGCCCCGGTCACCGCCAAAAAGAGGGTGAGTGAATGCTCCCGTATAACCTCCCAGAGGGAACCGGAAAAGCCCCTGGGCGGTTGTCTGCTTTCCGATGAACCTCGTTCGTACAAATACTTGGTAGCGAACACCGTCACCACAACTCCCGACCAATCGGCAATCGCATTTCCGAAGAAAGATCCCAGGTGCGTCTTGGGATCCCAGAATGAGTAAAGCACAGTCCATAGAATCAGGATCGCGATGGTAGCAATACCGAGTGAGTGGTGAGCGAGAGTGTCTCTCTTCTTGACAGCCTGAACCTTTTTTTCCTTCGGCTTTGTATTTTCTGTCGGCACGGGACACGAGTCTAACTCCTAAGCGCACGAAGTCGCCAGTTTGTACATTGAAACTTCACGTGTCGCTTTCATCGGAGTCAATCACTGCCTTTTGGTAATCTGCTGTCTGAGGGATAAGGGCGCTCGTGACTGTTTCATCTCGCACACAAATCGGGATCGTTGGCGCTGGGCCGGCCGGACTGTTGCTTTCTCATCTCCTGCACCTACACAAAATCGAATCGGTCGTGATTGAGAATCGCAGCCGCCAATATGTTGAGGAGCGTGTGCGCGCCGGAGTGTTGGAACAAGGGACGGTAGATCTGCTCACTGAGGCTGGAGTCGGCGAGCGAATGAAACGCGAGGGGATGGTTCACCACGGAATCGAAATGCGCTTTCACAAACGCGGTCACCGCATTGACTTCAATGAGCTGGCTGGCGGAAAAGGCATCACTATCTACTCGCAGCGTGAAGTCGTCAAAGACCTTACCAACGCACGGCTGGCTGCTGGCGGGCAGGTTTTGTTTGAGGTTGAAAACGTTGGCGTGCACGACTTCGACAGTTCAAAGCCCAAAATTCGATATCAGAAGGACGGCCGGGATTTTGAGCTGAACTGTGATTTTATTGCCGGATGCGACGGCTTTCACGGCATTTGCCGTCCAAGCATACCCGCCGGCGTTCTTACTGAGTATGAACGGGTTTATCCCTTTGGATGGCTGGGTATCCTGGCTGAAGTGCCACCCTCCTCGGACGAATTGATTTATGCCCATCATGATCGCGGCTTTGCACTGCTTAGCATGCGCTCGGAGAAAATCAGCCGCCTCTATTTGCAATGCAAACCAGACGAAGACATCAATCTGTGGCCCGATGAAGCAATTTGGAAAGAGTTAGACATCCGCCTGGCTGCCGATAATTGGAACCTCACCAAGGGTCCGATCCTTCAAAAAGGAATTACGGGAATGCGGAGTTTCGTGGTCGAGCCGATGCAATGCGGCAGCCTGTTTCTAGCTGGCGATTCCGCCCACATTGTTCCGCCAACGGGCGCCAAGGGTCTGAACCTCGCAGTTGCCGACGTACGCGTGCTGGCCCGCGCATTCACGGATTTTTATGCAGCCGGCCGTCGCGAGTTTCTCCAACAATATTCCGAGACTTGTCTACGCCGCGTGTGGAAGGTGCAACGCTTTTCCTGGTGGATGACTTCGATACTGCACCGCTTCCCGGACGAAAACGCGTTCGACGGCCGCCGCCAGCTGGCAGAACTGGATTACGTCACCAGTTCGCGTTCAGCTTCCCAAAGTCTGGCCGAAAATTATGTGGGGCTGCCAATGGAATGGTAAGCGGGAGGCAACTGATCTCCGCCGGAATTCCAGGGGTGCAGGAAGACTGGCCAAATATTTGCTCTGATCCAAAAGCCCGCCGGCGCTTAAGCCGATCATTCCCTCATTGAAAAATTCAGTTAAAATCCTTGCTCCATGCGCCTGCAAACTTTTGTTGTCATCGTCACCCTTTCGCTTTTCTCCTTACCCCTAGCGGCTCAATCTAAACGCAAAGTGATCATCGATCAGGACGCGCGCGGTCCTGCCACCACTGACCAGCAGTCGATGATCATGCTGTTGCAGAGCCCCCTGGTCGAGACCCTCGGCATCACTGTCGTGAGCGGTGACCAGTGGCGCGACGAAGAAGTAGCTCACACGCTGCGGATGCTTGAGATCATCGGTCGGACCGATGTTCCGGTGTATCCCGGCGCCGTCTACCCGCTGATCAATCGTCTTGAAACCATCGAGCGCTGGGAATCGCTCTACGGCAAAGTGGCTTACAAAGGCGCGTGGAACCGTAAACCCACTGGCGACGGCGTCCGCGGTACATTTCACGGTCCCTACGATGTCCCGGATCTCGTCGAAGGCAATCCCACCACGAAGCCTACGATGAAGACGCCGCGCATTTCATTGTCTCGATGGTCCACAAATATCCGCATGAGGTGACGATCTACGCCGGAGGTCCGCTCACGAACCTCGCTCAGGCCCTCAGCCTCGATCCGAGGGTCGCCGATCTCGCGCAGGAACTGGTGATCATGGGCGGCAGCATCGCTCCCATCGTGCCGATAGAGTGGCCAACTGAAAACCGGCGCGAATTTAATTTCTGGTGGGATCCTGAAGCTGTCCACATGGTTCTCACTTCGCCATGGCATAAGATCACCATCACCACCGTCGATATCTCCGTAAAGACCCGGCTTACACACGCCATGATCGCCGAAATCGCAAAGTCGCCGACTCCGACTGCGCAGTACATCGGCAAATATGCGGACGAAGAATACCTGTGGGACGAGCTAGCTGCCGGCGGCCTGGCTCGATCCCAGCATCATCACCAAAGAAGTATCGCTGTACATGGACATCGATATTTCACACGCCGCGGGCTATGGCAATGTGCTGGTCTGGGCGCCCGGGTCGCAACCTGGACTGGGCGAGCAACTCGTTCACGTTCAGGAAGATTTGGACAAAGAGAAGTTTTACCGGATGTTTACGGATCTCATGACAAACCCAGGAACCGGCGCACACAAGTAGGTATCACAGTCACGGCTCGGATACGATGTCGAGGGAAAGTCAGTGGCCGTAGCCACCGTTTTCCAACGAGACCTTGCCACGGAACATGCGATAGGTAATGAAGAAGTAGGCGAAAGCCAGCGCCATGCCAATCACCCACCAGATAAGACCGACACGCAGCGCGTAAGCACCGGAAATTGCTTTTTCAACGGTAATGTCCCGTGCCGGGTCCACACTAGAAGGCAACAAACGCGGGAAAAGGCCGGCGGCGGCTCCTACCATCATCACTGAAAGATACGCACACGAACAGCCGAACGCAGCGTGATCGGCTTCCTTGCGGCTGAAATAAATGATCCCTCCCAAAGCAAGCAAAACTAGCGCCGGGATGACGAAAAGCACTGGATACATGCGGTAGTTGGCTAACGAGTCGGGCCGCGCGATCACGGTCCCGGGCAAACTTACAGCGGTTGCAACCATCAGCGCGATCCGGCCCCGCTGAATCATTCGCCTCGCGCGACGCTGCAGATCGCCTTCAGTTTTGACTGCCAAGTACAGGGCCCCATGAACCGCTAACGCGACCAGGGCAACAAGTCCGCCCATCACGGTGTACCAATCCAGGATGCCTGGCGTTTCCCCTACGCGCCAGTTGGTCCACAGGGGGAGAAAGAAATAGCCATCGTCAGCGAGAGGAACCCCGCGTATCACATTTGCCAGGGCCGCGCCAAAAAAGATCGCCAGCAACGTGCTGGAGAAGAAAAACAATCCATCGAAGAATGACCGCCACACCGTCGAATCGATCTGCCCTCGAAGTTCAATACTCGCACCCCGCATGATCAGGAGCCATAAAACGATCATCAGGGCCAAATAGAACCCGCTGAAAGCCGAGGCATAAAGAAGGGGAAACGCAAAATACAGGGTTCCTCCTCCAGCCACGAGCCACACCTCGTTACCATCCCACACCGGGCCGATCGCGCGTAGCATGATCTGCCGATCCTTTTCATTTCGCGCGAGGAACGGATGCAGAATGCCTACGCCAAGATCAAACCCGTCTAATACGACGTAGGCGACCAACATGACCGCTACCAACCAGAACCAGATAAATCCCATTTGATTCCCTCACGCCACGCTTACAGGAGTGCCATGAATTGTGTTTGTCTCCGCTGGGCCTCGATCAATCGCACGATAAACCAGAACGATGAATAGAATCGAAAGTACCGTGTACATGCCCATGAAACCAAGCAAAGTGAACAAGGTATTACTCGGCGTAACAGTCTTTGAATAGCCTTCTGACGTGCGGATCAGTCCGTAGACGATCCAGGGCTGACGGCCTATTTCAGCCGTCATCCATCCCGCTGTGTTCGCGATGTACGGAAGCGGGCAGCTCAACATCAACGGCCACAGAATCCAGCGAGTGTGGAAGAGTTTGCCCCGCCACAAACAGAAAGCTGCGACGACCATCAGCGCAGCGAAGCATGTGCCTAGTCCGGCCATGATGTGGTACGCGTAAAACAAAAGCGGCAAAGGCGTGGGCCACTCGTCCCGCGGAAACTGATCCAGTCCTTTGACCTGAGCTCTCGTGGTGCCATAGATCAGGAAGCTGAGAACGTCGTTTACTACAATTGGATTGTCGATACGCTGGTTTTCCTCATCAGGCTGACCCATGAGGACGATGCCGGCGCCTTGTTCGGAAACAAACAAACCTTCCATGGCGGCCATGGCTGCGGGCTGGTGCTTGGCCAGGTAGCGTCCATGCAAATCACCCGTGGGAAAAATTTGCGTGACGCATGAGATCAGTCCGGCAGTGACCCCAACCCGCAAGAAGATTTTGCCATATTCGGAAAATCGATTTTCCAGAACATAGAAAGCACCCACGGAGCAC
This sequence comes from Terriglobia bacterium, assembly GCA_963706335.1. GTDB lineage: Bacteria > Acidobacteriota > Terriglobia > Terriglobales > Acidobacteriaceae > JAIQFF01. Next base: position 78,867 of record CAVPME010000015.1, on the reverse strand, counting down.
ATGACGAACGCGCCGGTGATGACGGCGCCCGACATGTTATGCACGTATTGCAACAGGGCCCACGGATTCATCAACAGCCCCCAAAAACTGGTTACCGAATAAGAACCGTTCGGCAGGACGCGATATGCCACGGGGTGCTGCATCCAGGCATTGGTGACGATGATGAAAAAGCCAGAAATCCACGATCCAAGAAAAACCAGGAAGGCGGATCCCCAATGTGCCCAGGGGGAAAGACGTTTCTCTCCAAAAAGAAACAGGCCGAGGAAAGCCGACTCCAGAAAAAACGAGAAGACACCTTCCATGGCGAGCGGCTGACCGATTACCCCTCCGGTAATTCGCGCGAACTGCGACCAGTTCGTGCCGAACTGAAATTCCATGGGAATTCCAGTCACCACGCCAATCAGAAAATTAATGGCGAATATCCCGGCCCAGAATCGTGCCGCTTCGTTATAGCGCTCGTTTTTCCATTTGATTGCTATTGTCTTCAGAACGACGATCAGCAGCGCCAACCCCATCGTGAGCTGGGGAAATAGATAGTGAAAGGTGATGGTGAAGGCGAAGTGAAGGCGATGGAGCAGGAGCGCATCCATATGGGCATCACTCTACATCAAAGAGTCTGGCGTTCCTGTAAAGCGGATCACATCCAACCCATTACCCTTTGCGCCGAAACACGGGAACGTAAACAATCAAATCAGGCAACCGCGTCCTTTGTCATTTTGCCGTCGATCATACGCCAGACCTGTAGCGGGTTGTTGTCTTTCAGCTCATCTGGCAGCGCCTCTTGCGGGAACCCCTGATAACAAATCGGCCGGCAGAAGCGAAAAATCGCCTGGCTGCCCACCGACGTAGAACGTCCGTCCGAGGTTGCAGGATAAGGGCCTCCGTGCACCATGGCGTGCGCGACTTCAACTCCGGTGGGAAAGCCATTGAAGACGAGTCTCCCGACTTTCGTTTTCAAAATCGCCAATAAGTCCGCGTATTCCCGAAGGTCTTCTTCCGTTCCGTGAATGGTCGCTGTCAAATGGCCCTCGAGATTCGCGGCAAGTCTCATCAAATCCGCGCGGCTGGAATGCCGAACCAGTAAAGTCGCAGGACCGAACAATTCTGCCGCCAGGTCAGGATTTCGTAACAATGACTGAATATCCGTTTCGAATAGAACTGGATCGACGGCAATCTGAGAATCGTCACTGGACGATAACCGTTCTGCGGAGAGTTTTACTCCCTCCTCCGCCTTCCGGCGCGCGACGCCTGACTGATACGCCGACCGGATCCCCGTAGTCAGCAAGTTGAACTGTTTTGATTCGCAAACCAGCTTCTGCAGGTTAGAAACAAAAGATCGGTCGCTTTGGCCATCAGCCAGGAAGACCATACCGGGCTTGGTACAAAATTGTCCTGCACCGATTGTGAAAGATGCATGCAAGCCGCTTGCGATAGCCTCCGACCTCTCACGCAACGCGCCAGGCAGAATAAAGACAGGGTTGGTACTGCTCATTTCTGCAAAAACCGGAATCGGCTCGGGACGCAATGCAGCCACATCCATAAGCGCTCGTCCCCCATTACGGGAGCCGGTGAATCCTACAGCCTTGATCAGAGGATGCTTGACCAATCCAATTCCAACTTCGCTGCCGGAATCGAACAGTAGGGAAAATACACCCTCCGGTAAGCCGCATTCCTGCACGCTTTTCTGCAAGAGCCTGCCGACAAGTTCACTGGTGCCGGGATGCGCAGGATGTGCTTTAACCACCACCGGATTGCCGGCGGCAAGTGCGGAGGCTGTGTCTCCGCCGGCAACTGAAAATGCGAGCGGAAAATTGCTGGCGCCGAAAATCGCGACCGGTCCAACGGGGCAAAGCATTGATCTCAGATCGGGCTTTGGAACAGGTTTGCGATTCGCATCGGCGCGGTCGATCCGGGGATTAACCCAGGAACCTTCTTCGACCACATCCGCGAAGAGACGAAGCTGACCGCTGGTCCGCGCGGCCTCGCCGATCAGACGCGGCTTGGGGAGAGCGCTTTCTAATTCAGCACGTTCAACCAATGCGTCCACGGCTGAATCGATGTGATCAGCGATGGTTCGGAGGAATTTGCCCTTTTCCCGGCCGGATACCCGGCTGTAGGTGGCAAAGGCTTCGTCCGCGAGCTTGGCCGCTAGGTCTATTTCTTCGGGAGAACTGGAGAAAAAACTCGGTGGAACTACTTCTCCCGTGCGTGGGTTGGCGGCTTCGAAGCGCTTACCACCATTGCTAACCTGGCGAAATCCAATGATTGAGTACCCCGATATTTTCAAAGCTGAAGCTCCCCGAACTATCGCCGGCTCGAAGCCGGATGGTTTTCTTGCGGCCGTTTCTGCAAAGCCTGGGCGATTACTTTTTTTGCTTCAGCCAGTTCCGCGCCCAGGAGCGCCAACCGCGGCGGACGCACCCGCGGATTTCCGATCCCCGTTTCGGATTGTGCAAGTTTGATCAATTGAACGAATTTGGGAACAGTATCCATGCGAAGTAACGGCAGAAACCAGCGATACAACTCGAACGCCGCTTCACGCCGACCGTGGATAGCGAGATCGAAGAGGTCTACCGATTCACGTGGGAACGCATTGGCTAAGCCGGCAATCCAGCCGGTCGCTCCGACTGCGATCGCTTCAACAATAGCGTCGTCCACGCCAACGAACACCTCCAGGCGATCGCCCAACAGAGCGCGGATTGAGGCGACCCGCCTTACATCCGCGCTGGATTCCTTAACGCACGCCAAGTTCTCATATCGTGTCGCTAAACTCCTGAATTTGATCAGGAACAAAGTCAGTCCCATAGGCGATCGGGTTGTTGTAAAGCATGCACGAAAGCGGAGTGGCTTCAAACACAGCGGAAACATGCGCGTTCATCTCGCGGCCATCTCCCTGATACACGTATGGCGGCAAAACCATAAGACCGTCGCAACCGACATCGGCAAAGGCCTTTGCTTGAGCGATGGCTTCATTTGTGGAGAGCGCTGAAATTGACGCGACAACCGGCGCGATTCCGTGCACGGCTTTCACGCAGTTCTGCACAATTTGCAGTTTCTCCTCGAACGAGAGCGTGGCCCCTTCCCCCAGTGACCCGAGAAGCACAACCCCGCTGCATCCGTTTTCAAGCAGCCAGAGACAATGCTTTGCCATGAAGTCGTGGTCGACCCTCAGCTGTTCGTCAAAGCAAGTCGTGATCGCGGGCATTACGCCCTTCCACTTCATGCATGTTCTCCTGTTACTGGGCTGTGTTCTGGTTGTACTTGGCATGCCATTGCCGCAAGGCTTTCGAAACGCGTGGGAAAAATCGGCGGCCTCACTGAGTCTGGAGACCAGCCAAACAAGAACCGGGTTATGGGTCCGCAAACGCGTCCCTGGCATGGTCCCATTCCGCAACGGCTCTGCAACTTGGCGGTACGCCACGATTGATGCAGCGCTACGCGGGAATAGCTTACATCCTCGCAGCGGCAAACCATCGTCTCTGGACGCGGCAAGTTCCTGCAGTTCCGATCGCAGCGCAAAGGTTCGGTCGAGGGTATGCGCGAACTTGCGTAGATTCCGGCGTTCCCGGAACAACCGTTTTGCCGACTCAGCACGCCCACCAGCCGCAAGACCTGCGATCTCGCCTTCGACGAGCGCCAGTTCCAAACCTCCGATGCCGGTTGGTTCTCCGGCGCAGAATATCCCTGGCACCGAAGTCTGCTGCAGGTCATCCACATGTACAAAACTGTCTCGAAGCTTGCATCCCAACATTTCTGCCAACTCCGTGTTGGGAATCAAGTGAAAACCGCAGGCCAAATAGTCACACGCTATAGTTTCGGTAGAGGTGTTGGAGCCTCGAGAGATCACTACCTCCTCCAGAGACTTAGTCCCGTGGGCCTCAATGGGCCAGCAGCCGCCCGCATAAGGAACTCCGTCCATATCTTTGCGTAGTGACAATCCCTGGCGCAGTCTTTCTGGGTTGGCGCAAGAGTGAAAGCCCGAAACGTGCCAGGGAACTCCTGGACGCCTGTTCGCAGATCATCGGAATTTCTGCGCCGTGCTGCCTCAAATATGCCGCAACCGCCAGAAGCAGAGGGCCACTGCCGGCAACCAGCACTCGCTTGCCCGCTATTGGTAACCCCGACTTCACCAAAGCCTGCAGGCCCCCGGCACCCATCACATTGGGCAAAGTCCATCCAGGAAACGGCAGAAAAAGCTCGCGGGCACCGGTCGCGAGAACCAATTTCTTATAGCTCAACTCCAATAACTCGCGGTCGGTTTCAGCGAGCAACTTCCCCGGTTCAACTTCATGAACAACGCGAGCTCCGGAAAAAACTTGTACTCGCATCACTTGAAGTCGCTGAATCCGATCGTTCGCCGGCGGAGAAACCGTGGAAGATTCGCCTCTCCAAATCTGGCCGCCGGGCACGGGATTGTCGTCGACAACGTTGGTGGTTACTCCGCACTCCGCGGCACTGGCAGCCGCAGCCAATCCGGCAGGTCCGGCACCGACTACCAGTACGTCGCAATGCTGGTTCCGCACGACCGGTTCACTATTCATCGGTGGTTACTTCCATCCCGGCCTGGCACAATACCTGGCAGGTGCGACGATACGGGTTTCCATCGATCGAGGCACGACACTCGTAGCAGACTCCCATCCCGCACAGCGGGCCTCGCAACTCTCCCGTTACCGACTTGCGGCAGACCGCGCCAGAGAGCAAGATTGCGGCCGCCACCGTTGATCCGGAAGGAACTACCACGGAAACTCCGTTCACCCTGAGCTCGATCGGTTCAAGCATAGGCGTGTTCCGAGAAGATGCGCGACGGCAAATAGGGCTCAACCGGTATAGCAGATTTCCTGCTCGCAATCTGATCTACGAGAAGTCGCGCCGTCGCTAGCGACGTTGTAATTCCCAAACCTTCATGCCCTGTCGCCAGGAATAGAGTCGAGTCCCCAGGCCAAGGGCCAATGAGCGGCAGCTTGTCGGGGGTGGCGGCACGAAACCCTGTCCACGCCCGAATCGTCGACAGCCGGGCCAGATTTGGCATGTACTCCGCCGCACGACTCATCATGCGTGCAAGAATCGGATTATCGATTTGCTTTTCTTCAACGTCGTATTGGCGTGATGAGCCAATGAGAACCTGCCCTGTCTTGCGTGGTTGCACGTTGAACGCCACCGAATCGCCGGAAATCGAGTGCGCGCTCTTTAAGTATCCAAGCTCAACCAGTTGGTGCTGAACGAAATCCGGGATAACGATCAGTAATGACCAGGTGGCCCTTACGTCTCTTGATCGGCAAACCGGGTGTAAGTAACCCGGCTCCATTGCCTGCCGCATTGATAATCACACCACATGAGAACCGTTTTCCGTTGTTCAGACGAACGATGCCTTTGCCAATTTCAGAGACCGCACACCCAAGATGAATCGCCGCATCGCTCATCCGTGCACGTTCGATCAAAAATCGGGCGGCACAAGGCGGATATAACACGGCATCCTCGTGGAACGAGCAAGCCTCCGGCCAGACCTTTCCGCAAGTTTGGCTCCGCCTGCTGCACCGCATCCCGATCGAGAACCTCCACCGGCACACCGCGCTGGCTGTAGTAAATCTGCTTACGATGCACCTCAGCCATTTCTTCTTCGTCCGCCGCCACCCATATCGTTCCGCAATCTTCGTACTCGACATCTGGTGACAACAGGCAACGCATTTCCTGCCATAAATGCTGCGAGTAACGGGTCAGAGCGAACTGCGCCTCTGAATCATCCATCACCACGATGTGTCCCATGCCGGCCGCGGTCGCGCCGCCGCCAATCACGTCACCATCGACAACCGCGATGCGCATTCCCTGCCGAACGCATTCATCCGCGCAAGCCGCGCCCACAATGCCCGCCCCAACGATTACGACATCGTAGGCGGCATCACTCATAAGCGGATGCCCATGGAAAAGGGATCACGCTCGTCCAGCACCAGATCAGCCTCAGCGTTGACGAATGCCGACCCCTTGATGCTGGGATAAATTTGCCCGTCGCGCACTTTCACACTGCCTTCGAAAATGCTGCCGACGATACTTTCCTGTTTCCAGATCTGACCTTCGCGAAGTTTTCCGTCGGCATAAAGGCAGGCCAGTTTCGCGCTCGTACCTGTTCCGCATGGAGACCGGTCGTAGGCCTTGCCCGGGCACAATACAAAATTCTTGCTGTCTAACCCGGGCACCTTCGATGGACCGAACACTTCGATATGATCAATCTCCTGTCCATTCGCGCCCGTAATACCATTTGCGCTCAGCGCCTGTCGCACAGCCCAACTAAAAGCCGTCAGAGATTCAACATTCTCCACCGCAATTTCGTGACCGGAGTTTTCAATAAGAAAAAACCAGTTTCCTCCCCAGGCAACATCCCCGACCACCTGTCCGAAGTCGGGCACCGTTCACGGCAACCTTGGTGGCAATGCGATAGCTGGGCACATTATTGACGGTGACTTCACCACTTGAATGCAGAATCGCGCTCACCGTTCCCACCGGTGTCTCTACTCGATGCTCACCAGGAGCAATACGGCCCATATAGGAAAGCGTGGCCATCAGACCAATCGTCCCGTGGCCGCACATCCCGAGGTATCCGACGTTATTAAAGAAAATTACTCCGGCCGCGCAGTTGGGATCGACCGGCTCGCAAAGCAGCGCGCCCACCATCACATCGGACCCTCGCGGTTCGTTTACGACTGCGGAACGCAAGGCATCATGTTCATTGCGAAAGCGATTCAGGCGGGCGGGCAACGATCCCGTTCCCGAGTTCGGGGCCTCCGCTAACGATCAACCTTGTAGGCTCCCCACCGGTATGGGAATCAATCACTCGAATTCTTCTTGAACTCGCCTGTCTTCATGAGCGCCTGGAGTGTCGAGCCTTCCTCTATTATGGCCCATCGACGCAGTTGTAGAATGATGCGTATTTTACGCGTGTCTGGCGGGCTGACGCCTGTTTCTGGCAGCCCGAGTTCTCTTAATCCGGCGTTCAGGAGAGTTTCATGAGGGTACGTCCTCTACATGTCTGTTTTCTTTTCACTCTGATTGGTATCGTGGCCTTCCCCGAAACGGCGTCTTCGAGCACAAGATGCGAACTGGCAGGGCTCAGACAAATCTGGAGAGCCGGCGTAGCCAGTTCAAATCTTTGCTCGATGAAGAGTGGCAATACGAATTGCGCTCAGATCCCGAGGCCGCCACCGCGCTGGGAGACAATCGGTACAACGACCGCCTCACCGACCGCTCCGCTGCATTTCAGCAAGCCGATGTGCAGAAGAGACGGCAATTTCTGGCGCGTTTTGAAGCGATCGATGCGGCCGGTTTCCCTCAACAAGAAGCGCTCAGTCACGATCTGATGATCCGAAAATTGCGACAGGAAATCGAAGGTGCGCAATTCAAGTCCTGGGAAATGCCGGTAAATCAGATGGCGGGGCCGCATCTCGAACTCGTGGACCTGGTGACCCTGACGCCTTTCAACGATCTGCACGATTACGAGAACTACCTATCACGTCTGCATCAGATTCCAACTGCGCTCGATCAGACGATCGCCAACATGCGCCAGGGAATGCAGGACCATTTGATGCCTCCCCGCTACTTATTGGAAAAGGTGGCCATGCAGGCTCAGGAGGTTGCCGGAAAAAGCGGAGAGGCAAGTCCTTTTGCACAACCCGTTGGCCAAACTTCCCTCAGGCATTTCGGCAGCCGATCAAGCAGCGGCTGCGGTCAGCGGTTTAGGCGGCAATCAACACCGAGATTCTGCCCGCTTACAAGCACTTTGCGACGTTCGTTCGCGATCGACTACGCTCCTCACGGGCGATCCGAACCCGGAGTCTGGGCGCTTCCCGATGGCGCGGCGCGCTACCGCTTTGAGATTCGCCGCCTGACCACAACAAACCTCGAGCCGGAACAAATTCATCAGATCGGGCTCAAGCAAATCGCCGAGACCGAAGCCCAAATGCTGGTCCTGGCTCACAAGCTTGGTTTCAACGATCTTGCGAGCTTGAACGAACACATCAAGAAGGATCGCAGTCTCTACGCCGTATCTGGGAAGCAGGTTCTCGATCTCTACACTAAATACACCCGCCAGATGGAAGCGCAACTTCCCAAACTATTTGGACGCCTGCCACAAAACAAGCTCGTGGTGATCCCGATGGACTCGTTTCGTGCGAAGAACGCAGTTCCCGCCGACTACACGCCGGGAGCCCAGGACGGTTCTCGTCCTGGCCGTATCAACGTCAACGAATATGACCCGGAACATCGTTTGACGTTGAACATCGAAGCCATCGCCTATCACGAAGGAGTACCAGGCCATCATCTGCAAATATCCATCGGTCAGGAATTGCAGGGCTTGCCCGACTTTCGCAAGAATGGCGACTACACCGCATTCATCGAGGGCTGGGCTCTGTACTCCGAGCGCCTGGGAAAAGAAATCGGTTTCTATCAGGATGCTTACAGCGATTATGGACGGCTGGAAAATGAAATGTGGCGAGCGATCCGCCTGGTAATCGATACCGGAGTGCACGAAAAGCATTGGTCACGCGATCAGATGGTGGAGTACTTTCATCGCTACACCGCGATGGACGAACCCAACGTTCAAACCGAAGTAGACCGCTACATTTCGTGGCCCGGACAGGCCCTGGCTTACAAGTTAGGTCAGTTGGAGATTTTGAATCTTCGCGAAGAAGCTCGACAGAAGCTCGGTGGTAAATTCGACTTGCGCTCTTTTCACGATGAGATTGTCGGCAGCGGTCCGCTGCCGCTGGATGTGCTCCATTCCCAGGTCGAAGAATGGATTGCGAAACAAGACAACCGGTAGTGGAAACTCTGGATCGGGCCAGGCAACGTCGAAGAGGTCTCCCGGCTTCGGCCTATGACCCTGACACCTGCGCCTATTTCAAAACCACAGACTCGTTGCGCCGCTGATCAATTACGCGGATGTCATCGTCTTTGCCGAGATATTCCCATCGCAACAGCGCAATCGGCACGTTGCCGTTCTTCCAGAGAAAGTCATCGAAAGCCTGCAGCCTAAACTTGTCTCCCTGCGCCATTTTTGCGTCCGCCAGAAAGCGGAGTATTTCATTTTTTCCAACCTGATAACTGATTGCCTGTCCGGGATTGGTCGCAAACAACGCCGCCTCCGCTTCCGCAGTCTTCTGGTCCATCGGAACCTGCTGAGCCAGATATTCCGCAGCCTGCTTGAGGCCAAATATTCCAAGCGCGAGCTTCACATCCACTTCCACGCGTAATGCCCGCAAGCGCATGAAGTTGTATATGATTTCTCGGGTTCGCGGACTGTCATCGAATAGTCCGGCCTGCAACATCATTTCTTCCGCGTAAAAACCAATTCCTTCATTTGCGCCGGAATCGTAATAGTGACGGCGAATCGGATCGTCGTGCTTCCACGACAAACACATCTGAAAATAGTGCCCCGGCACACCTTCGTGAACCATGTCCGGACGAACGTCTTTAGCGGTCGCCAACCAAAAGTATCCAAGGTTTTTACCTGGAGGGCTTATCCAACGCACACTATCATCGTTCAACCTCGATGGTCCGGTCAGATCATCCAGTTCCCCGAAATCTCCAAGTGCTTCGAGATATCCTGGCAGCGGCCGAAGCGTGTAGTGACGCATGTCCGAGGGAACAGTCAAAATGCCTTTATCACCAAGATACTCTCGAATGGCGAGTTCCTCAGCTCTGCGCTTTCTTGATTTCCTCCTCAAGGCTGGAGGAAATCTTCAATTCCGGTAAATTGTGGTTCCGCACTTTTTCATATTGCTCAAAAGACACAGCACGCGCCCACTCCTGAGCGCTTAGTTCAAAGAGTTGCTCTGGCGTGTAGGGAAGAAGCGCAACCTGATTCAGAAAGAATCTCGTAGTTCACGCGCCCGACCGCCGCATCGGTGGGCATCGTGTCGAGATTTTGTTGTAGCCATGACTGATAAGACTCTAGTGCCGCGCTGGCCTTCTCGGCCGATTGCCGAAATGCCGCAGCATCTCCAGCGGTACCCTGAAGCATGGGGCCGACCTCTTGTTGGACTCGCATCAACTTTGGCCGAATCTGATTGAGGTCAGCAATCGCGAGTTGCGCAAAGGGTCGAATGGGATGAAGATTTGTCTTCCCTTCCGAGAGTATTCCTGGAATTTGTTTCATTCGTTCAGAAATTTCCTGGCTCCGGCGGGCATCGAACGGCGGGGGAACAAGCAGCGACTCCAATAGGGCTGTGAGAGTCTGATCCAGGTAGAAAGATGGATCCCGCTCCCAGCGGCGATTGAGGTCCAGTTCCCAACGCACGCGCGCAATCGCCGATCCCGTCAGGCGATAATCAACTTGCTGCGAACGACTCCAGCCTTCCGTGGTCAAATTCTTCCATCTTGTTTCGAATACCTGGAGCGCGCTTTTCTGCTTTGCGATGGATGCGGCCGACCAATCTCTTGGCCCAAGGGGATGATCGATTCTAGGAATATCGTCCTTGGAAAACGGCTGATAGTGTGTTCGCCATTGCCAAAAGTCGTTAGCTAAGGATTGAAGAGAGTCTTGAGTTCCAGTTGCCGATTCTTGTGCGATGACACACGAGAAACAATAAAACACAGTGAGCAGCACAGTTACGAACTTCTTGATCATGCGATTGACCTTGGCGAACCGAATCACCAGTCCCTCTTGTTACGAAAAGCGTTAACTCGTTGCCCAGGGACTGGCTTGGTTTCTTTGTCGCGATGAGAGTCATGTTCGCGATACGGTCCGGATAGTAATGACGCAATTCATCTGTGTAAACAGAATTTCTGAAGATGGAACTTTGGTAAAAAAACAGGGAATTGTTGGGATCAAACCAAGCGTCCTTGTAGGCTAATGCAACCTCAGATTTTGCAGGCTGATTCCTAAGGTTATTCTTAGCAATCTTCCTTATCTCGCAGCCGCCGGGGCGGCACTTGTCGGTTGCTTAATCATCTCGACATCAATGGTGATATTCACGTCATCGCCGACCATACCTGAATCCGCACTTACGCCAAAATCCTGACGGTTGATCTTGGTAGTCGCCGAGGCGCCCATGTGCTCGTTTCCTCGCGGATCCTTCGTGGGAGAGGTCGGGCCATCCACATCGAGGAGCACTTCTTTCGTCACACCGCGAATAGTTAAATCGCCGGTGACCTTTAACTTGCCTGCTCCTGCGAGTTCGACTTGCTTTGATTTGAAGGTAATCGTCGGATATTTGGCGGTATCAAGAAAATGCGGGCTCCGCAGATCTTTGTCACGCATGTCAACGCGCGTGTCCAAAGACGCTGCATCGATTGTGATATCAAGCGAAGACTTAGTCGGATCGACGGCGGAATACTGGACGTCGCCAGTCACTTTCGTGAAGGTGCCTCGAACCGTCGATATCCCCATGTGCCGTACGGCAAATTGCGCGGCAGAATGCGGAGGATCCAAGCGCCATGTTTCGGTCTGAGCAAAGGCGAGAGATCTATCGAAACCGAAGAGAGAAATTAGAGCAAGGAAGAGTATGGCAAAGCGAACAGAATTCCGACGCATGCGAGGGAGGACTCACTTTCTGCAGGACTGGTTTGGTTCTAAAATCGTACGGCTGATTTGCGCTCTTGTAAAGCAACGGCCCGAACTCGTCGGGGAGCAATTGACTTGGACAAACAAGAACTAGGGTGTGGCTTCTGGGAGTAGAACCGTGAGAGTGTTTAATAGTCCCGCCCAATAGATTTTCCGGTCTCATTAAAGCTATACTTGAACTGCTATGAAGGCGTTCAGCAAGGCCCCTTTCTGCGGATGTTTGCCCTGCAGTATGTCCTGTTGTCGATGCACACCCTGTGTTTGTGGGCTGAAGATTGGAACGTAATTGTCTGAGTTCCTTAACCGCCCATGATCAGAGGGATCATGGGCCTTTTGACTTTCTAGATTAGACATCGAAATCTCAGGAGGCTCCATGAGTCAGATTCTGGATGAACTACTTGAAGCAAACCGAAAATACAGCACCGACTTTTCAAGCGGGAAGAAGCTTGCGATGCCCCCGGCACGCCGATTGGCTATTCTCACCTGCATGGACGCGCGTCTTGATCCGGCAAAATTCTTGGGCTTGGCGGAAGGGGATGCCCACGTGATACGGAACGCGGGCGGTCGCGCGAGCGATGACGCCATCCGGTCCCTCGTTATCAGTTACAAACTGCTTGGAACCAAGGAGTTCGTCGTGATTCACCACACCGATTGCGGCATGCTGGCTTTCTCGAATGAAACGATGCGGGAACTGCTGGCGTCAAGCTTGGAAACGGCCGAACTGACACCGCAAGGATTTCGCGACGTAGGCCGTGGGCCCGGCTCTCGTGAAGCTGAGTATATCGACTGGCTCACCTTTAAAGATCAACACCAGGCAGTGATTGATGACGTCGATCGCATTCGCCGCCATCCGCTCGTACCGGACTCAATCCCTGTGCACGGATTTATCTACGATGTGAGCTCGGGAAAACTGATCGAGGTAGAGGGGGTTAAGAAGGCCGCTTGACCTTCATTCATCTGTCCCCGGCGATTGGGCAAGGTCCGCCGCCGGGCAGGTTGTGGGGGATATTTCGCACAACCATCCTGGTTAAGATTTCTATACGCTGCTGCAATTAATCGTCTGCTGTCACTCTCGTTTTCGATAGCCTTTTTCAGATTATTTAAGAAGTACTTTTCTGGTTGCTAGTACCTTCCTACTATTGCTCTGCAAGCCGTTCGACCTTTAATTTCTCCGCAATCTAGTCGCCCTTCCGAAAATTGGCCGGAGTGAAAATTATGAAGTCGAACGTCGCACAAAGTTTGTGCCTGACGGTAGTTCTCTTAACCGGAGGGTTGTCTGCACAACCGGTTCCTCCCGGACAGCAAGCGGTTCCTGAAAAGAAGGCCCCCGCTCCGCCTGCTAAGCACAAGCTCGGTCCCTTCGAGATTTCGATCAATTGGCGCACCCGGGCGGAAGGTTGGAACTGGTTTGAAGGCAAAACTGGAAATAGTGATTACGGGTTATGGAATTCCTTGCTGCGTATTGGAATCGGACAGACTGGGGAACATATCGATTGGTTTGCCGAGATGGAACAACCCTCCATCCTTGGGCTCCCCAATGACGCCGTGGCTGCGGCTCCCCAGGGCCAGCTTGGGCTGGGAGCTAATTACTACCTTGCCAACAACAACCAGCAAAATAACGCCAGCATATTTCTGAAACAAGCATATGTAGACTTCAAACAACTGGGACCCGCGAGGCTGAAGCTCGGGCGCTTCGAATATTTCGACGGCACCGAAGTCAAAGCTCCCGACCCGACTCTTGCAACCGTCGTCCAGACCAGGATCTCGAGCCGACTAATCTCCAACTTCGCTTTCGCTGCCGTCCAGCGAACATTCGATGGAGGCCAGTTCGGGTTGAACGGCGGTCGCAACAACTTCACTTTTTTTGCAGCGAGACCCACCGCCGGAGTATTCCAGGTTGACGGAATGCCCGAGCTGGACGTTGAGGTCTACTACGGTGCCTTTACCCGATCATTGAATACTTCGCATGGTGCGGCGCAACTGCGCGTATTCGGTTTAGGCTACGTAGATGACCGCAACACTGTACTGAAGACCGACAATCGGCCGGCGCCGGTTCGAACCGCGGATCTTAATAAGGTTCAGATCGCCACCTACGGCGGAGACTATGTTCAGGTGATCAACACAACAAATGCAGGTAAGTTTGACTTTCTCGCATGGGGCGTATATCAGGGCGGTTCCTGGGGTGCTCTTAAGCAGCGGGCGGGGTCGTTTGTCGGCGAATTGGGATGGCAGCCTCCGGTAAAACACCTCAAGCCATGGTTGAGCGCCGGATATTCCTACGGTAGCGGCGACGGAAACCCGAAAGATTCGACGCACGGCACTTTTTTCCAGATCTTGACCACGCCGCGCCAGTACGCGCGCTTTCCGTTCTACAACATGATGAATAACGAGGATTTCTATGGCACTCTCAACCTGAAGCCATGGTCAAAGCTGGCCTTGCGAAGCGAGCTGCACGCACTCCGGCTGGCCAACGCAGCCGATCTTTGGTATTCAGGCGGGGGCGCATTCCAGCCACAGACCTTTGGATATACCGGCCGTCCCAGCAACAACTTTCGTGGCCTCGCCAACGTGTGGGACATTAGCGCCGACTACCAGATTACACGTTCCTTCAGCACCACTCTCTACTACGGCCATGCCTGGGGTAAGACTGTAATTGCGAAAATTTACCCCAATGACGCAAACGGGCAGCTAATTTTCCTGGAGACCAATTTTCACTTCTGAATTGAAATTTTAGGAAGTTGCAAGCGGTAATACAATTCTACTATTGACCCGGAGTAGCCCGGATGTGATCGTAATCTCATTTTGGCGGTAAGTCTGTGTTTTCCCAGGAGGGTATATGGCGGTTTCAAGTCCCGCGATTCCCGACATCCATGCTGCTCCAGCGAATGCCAGCTTCTACGAGAAGCTGAATACCCGCTGGCATGAGAGAGCGTTACAAGTCTTCATGTTTATCGTTCTCGCACACTGGGGAGAGCATCTGGCTCAGGCTTACCAGATTTATGTAATGGGATGGCCGCGTCCCAAGGCAAACGGCATTCTCGGTTTATGGTATCCCGGACTGATCAAATCTGAAATTTTGCACTACGGCTATGCGTTGGTCATGCTGATTGGCCTTTGGGTGTTGCGCAAGGGATTCACGGGCATTTCGCGCAAGTGGTGGACCATTGCTTTGGTTATCCAGTTCTGGCACCACATTGAACACTTCCTGCTCATCTGGCAAGCTACCACGCACCATAATTTCTGGGGCAAACCGGTGCCTTTCAGCGTTTTACAGTTGGTGATCCCGCGCGTGGAACTTCACTTGTTCTACAACTCAATTGTTTTCATCCCTATGGTGATTGCAATGTACTACCACATGTTTCCTTCGGAGAATGAACAGGAAAAGATGGTGTGCACTTGCGCTTGGGGGAACCAGCAGTCGATGCAAGCGGCCTGATGCATTGGTAAACCCCACCAGAAGTTGGGTCAGACCGCGATTGGGGCTTACAAAATAATGTTTAGCTCTCGATGGATCGGGATGCTGCCACGCCCGCTCCCGAAGGAGTGTCCCAATCTTCTGTTATGTTTTGGCGCCGCAAGCTTGCTCCTTACGGCCTGCTCAAGACCGAATGATTCGTTCGGCACGGTTACGATAGAACATCAAATTTCCCCTGAGCCTCCCCGGGTCGGACTTGTCGTGCTGAACCTTCACTTGTCGGATAGTTCTGGCAAAGCAATCACGGGAGCGCATGTATCGCTTGAGGGAGATATGTCGCATGCCGGAATGTCTCCGGTCTTTGGTGAAGCGAATGAGATCGAGCCTGGACAGTATCAAGGACAGCTCAACCTCGCGATGGCTGGGGATTGGGTCATCCTCCTCCACATCAAACGGCCGGATGGACAAAAGTTGGAGCGTCAGATCGACGTGTACGGCGTGCGACCCAACTAGGCAATCTGTTGAATCCATCATCCATTCCGGCCCTGGAAACACCAGAATCTCTTCCTTTCGATCTGATGCGGATTCCCGGACTGGGTCATCTCTTTCGCTGGCGTTATGCCCGGCCTGTGCTTCAAGCTCCCTTGCTAGTTGTCAGCGTGATCATGATTTTGCATGGACTATTTGGCCCAACTCTGGCGCCGAAAAATCTGGCCACAACTCTCAGCTGGCTTCACTTTCGCGGCGTGCTCGTTCTGGTTTTGCTGTGTGCCGGTAATTTTTTTTGTCTGGCGTGCCCTTTTATGCTGGTTCGTCAGGCTGCCCGACGATTTATCAAGCCACGTTTTGCTTGGCCACGCGCGCTGCGAAACAAATGGCTTTCGGTGGGCCTGTTTGCCCTGATCCTTTTTACCTATGAGTTGTTCGATCTTTGGTCATCGCCATGGTGGACAGCGTGGCTGATCCTCGCCTACTTCCTTATGGTGCTCGTGGTAGACGGATTCTTTAAGCACGCTTCGTTTTGCAAATTCGTATGCCCCATAGGACAGTTTAATTTTGTTGCCTCCGCGCTTTCTCCATTCGAAGTGAAAGTGCGTAGTCAGGATGTGTGCACCCGTTGCCATACTCTTGACTGCATTCGTGGAAGGCGCGACCCAGCATCGGAACTGGTGGTCATTCGCGGATGTGAACTGGCCCTCTTTCAGCCGCGCAAGGTTGGTAACATGGATTGCACGTTCTGTCTGGACTGCGTACACGCCTGTCCGCACGACAACGTTGGCATTCTGAGCCGCTTGCCCGGAACCGAGTTGTTGGCCGACCCCATACGCTCTGGCATTGGATACTTTTCCCGGCGCCGGGATCTAGCAGCGCTCGCAATCGTCTTTACGTTTGGCGCGCTACTCAATGCATTTGGTATGGTGAGTCCTGTTTATGCAGTTGAAAGCTGGCTTGGACGATTGCTGCATCTGAATCATGAGGCGCCTGTCCTCGGCATCATTTTTACTGTCTTTCTGATTCTGGAGCCTGTCGTTCTGTTGGGGGCAGCCGCATGGATAACACGCGTCTGGTCCGGCAACCAGCGCGCCTGGTTGCCCCTGATGGTGAGATACACTTACGGGCTCGTTCCCATGGGCTTTGGGATGTGGCTGGCGCACTATGGATTTCACTTTTTGACCGGACTGTACACAATTGTTCCGGTAACGCAAAGTGCGCTTGCCAGTTTAGGATGGCGTCTTTTCGGTGAACCACAATGGTCTCTTACAGGTTTCCCGGCAAATATTGTCCAAATTATCGAGATGGGTTTTCTGTTACTGGGACTCGCGGGCTCTCTGGCTGTCACTTATGGACTGGCTGAAGATGATTCGCCCACTAAGACGTTGCAAGCTTTCATTCCTTGGGCGACCGTGAGCCTCGTTCTTTGGAGTGCGTCGATGTGGCTCATTTTCCAACCTATGGAAATGAGGGCCACAATGATGAGTGGATAGCAAAGTCGAAAGATGACATCGAGACGTTACCTGAAGGAAAGGTTTCCGATCTGGTTGGTCGCGGCCCTGTGCCTGATTTTGCCGACCGCGGCGACGGCGCACAACGGACCGCCCTTCCCTATCATCGAGAACCGGAGGGTTGGCCCTTGTATCATTTCTTTATGGACGCATCCCGACATCGGCACTGGCTCTTTCTTTGTCTTTGTTGAGCCGATACCAGGCGGAACTGTTCCGAAGGACCTTAAAGTGCAGATCGGCGTGCAGCCTGAGAGCAAACGCCTCCCCGAGGTTGTGTACACAGGTGCTCGAGACGACAGCGGCGACCAATTGCAGTACAAAGTTTTGGCTGACTTCGACCGTGATGAATTCTGGACCGTACGCCTGACTCTCGACAGCTCGCAGGGACACGGAGAAGACTTTTCGCGGGTGGAAGCGACTCCAACCGGCTTCGGGAGATGGGACCTGTTGTTTTTTTTATTACCATTCTTGGCAGTGGGATTTCTCTGGTTCCGCGGTATCTCGCGACGTCGCCAGCGGGTAAAGAAGCTGCAAGCTGCGTAAAGTCAACTACAAACTCATGCGGAAAAATCTCCAAGATTTTAACGATACCGACCATATGATTTCATTATCGGTAACCGATAAAGATCAAAACCCGAATTTCCGGCCGCTGGCACTCCTCTTCTTTTTGGTTTCTCTTACCTGCACCTTTTCGTCGTGCCATCCCTCCGCCAAGCTTCCAGACAAATCCTCAAAAGAGTACGCCGATGCGGTTTCAGCCTTCTACGTTGGTTTGGCGGCACTCCAAGTCGGCGACGATGTGCACGCTGACAACCGACTCTCCGAACTTACCCGACTGGTTCCCGCAGAGCCCGCCGGTTGGGCAAATTGGGGAATTCTGGCATTGCGCCAAAGAAACTACGACGCAGCCGCACAGCGACTGCAAAAAGCACGCGACCTGGCGCCGGGGAACGATCAAATTTATGACTTGCTGGGCATACTCGAAGGTCAGCGCGGTAATTCTGCCCAGTCGATTGCCGACTTGCGCAAAGCTGTAGAACTGAATTCGCAGAATCTGCGTGCCATCTACCAGCTTGCCGAGGAGACGGAGCGGCAGCGTGCGTCAAACAGCGAAGCTGAGTTTCAAGACCTCATACAGAAAATCCTTGCCGCTCAGCCCAACAATCTTGCCGCATTGCTCGAGTTAGGCCGGATCGCCGCAAAACGCGGGGATGCAGCTACACTGAAGACAGCCGTTACTCAAATCGGTGCCCGCTCCGCGGAATGGCCACCAGAGGTGCAGCATCAACTAGCCGAGGTGCAAGCCGCCGCTGCGCGACCAGATCTCCACTCTGCGGCTACCCAAACCACTTTCCTGCGCAATGTTTTGATACGTGTTCCCGAGTACCGCGAAAGTCTCAAGGCAATTAAGGCCGCTCCAGGAGAGGAAGCTGAACCGTTCACCCACTTTTTGCAGCTTGAATCCCCGGTCTTCCGACCTGCTGAGGCTGACATGGCGCTGACGTTCAAGTCCCAGGCTGTCACGAATCTCGGCGAAAACAAGAAATGGAACTGGATCGGTGCAGTTCCACTGGGCAGCGCGGGCACGCCAGCTGTCGCCGCAGCCAATGGCCGCGAAGTACGAATATCCAGCGGAGCAACATTCCCCTTCCCGGGCGGCAAAGCAGCCGTACCTCCCGGGCCCGAGGGCATCGTACCGCTGGACTTTAACTACGATTTCAAAACAGATCTGGTGCTTGCCGGTGCGGGAGGCGTCCGGCTGTTGGCGCAGGATAGCCCAACTTCATTCCGTGATGTGACGGCTCAAACGAAACTGCCGAACTCCGTCACCAATGCGACTTACAGGGGCGCATGGGCTGTCGATATCGAAGCGGACGGCGATCTCGATATCGTGCTGGGCGCAGACAGTGGTGTACCGACTGTCTTGAGAAACAACGGTGACGGAACGTTCTTGCCGATTCATCCCTTTGCCGGCGTGTCAGGAATCCGAGGTTTTACCTGGGGTGATCTCGATGCCGACGGCAATCCCGACGCCGCGATTATTGACGCAAGTAGACGATTACACATCTTCATGAATGAGCGGCAAGGCCAGTTTCGTGAGCGTGCCCTGCCTGTGGATTTCCCGCTCGTCAAGGCGGTAGCCGTTGCCGACACCAATAACGACGGGGTTCTTGACCTTTTGACGGTCCAGGACAACGGCGCGATCGTTCGTCTCTCAGATAAAAATGAAGGACAAAGTTGGGATACGGCTGAGATTGCCCGCGTTCCCGACGCCGCGCAGAACCTGGCTGGTGAGGTGAGGTTGCGGGTTGCAGATCTCGACAATAATGGCGCACTCGATCTATTGCTCTCTTCCGCTCCGACTGCAGGAAGCAGCCCAACTGGCGCGCTGATTTGGTTAGGGGCTGCGCAAGAACACTTCACGCTACTGAAGTCCCAGACTGATCCCGCGCTGACCTTTGACGTTGCCGATTTGAGCGGCGACGGCAAACTTGACCTGCTGGGTCTATCCGTCAATGGACAACCGATTCAAGCTGTTAATCAAAGTTCGAAGAATTATCACTGGCAAGTAGTGCGGCCGCATGCGGTACAGGCGGTTGGCGATCAGCGCATCAATCCGTTTGGCGTAGGTGGCGAAGTGGAAATTCGCTCCGGCCTGCTGGTGCAAAAACAACCGATTGCCGGACCGCAGCTTCATTTCGGGTTAGGCGAACAGGCGAGTGCGGAAGTGGTCCGGGTTATTTGGCCGAATGGCACGGTACGCGCCGAGTTCGGAGTCAAAGCTGATCAGGAGGTGGTCACCGAACAGCGATTGAAGGCATCATGTCCATTTCTGTTTGCTTTCAACGGAAAACAAATGGAATTTGTTAAGGATGCGGTTCCATGGGGGTCCGCTATAGGGTTGCGGATCAATACTCTGGGCTCGGCCAACATTGCCGCTACCGGCGAGTGGTACAAAATCGGACGCGATCAACTGGTACCGCACGATGGCTTCTACGATATCCGAGTCACCGCAGAACTATGGGAGGTTTATTACTATGATTATCTCGCGCTCATGACTGTGGATCATCCTGTTGGGACCGAGATTTTTGTTGACGAACGGTTTGTCATACCACCCGCCAAGCTTGGCATCACAACTGTTTCAACCCCGCACAACATCGCGCGCGCTCTGGATGACAACGGGCAGGACGTTACCGACGTCGTCAAGGATCTCGATGGAAAGGCCGTGAGCAGCTTTGGCCGCGGCCAGTTTCAAGGCCTGACTCGTGATCATTATCTCGAAGTGGACTTAGGTGACGATGCACCAAAAAGCGGGCCCTTGTACCTGATCGCACAAGGATCAATTCACGACACGGAATCGTCCGTAAACGTGGCTATTACGCAGGGCAGCCGCTGGCGAGCTCACGGCCTTAGCGTTGAAGTGCCGGACGGTCACGGCGGCTGGGTTACAGCACAGGACAATCTAGGGTTTCCTGCGGGCCGCAAGAAAACGATTCTGTTTAACTTGACCAACATATTTCGGCCCGGAACGCCTCGCCGAGTGCGGTTGAGGACCAACCTCGAAATTTATTGGGACGCAATTCACTGGGCACAGGGCGCACCGGATACTCCGTTGAAAGAAACCACTTTGGATCCAGCGGTGGCTGATCTGCATTATCGCGGCTATTCGGTGATGCACATGCCGGTGGGAGCGGGCGCGCCGGAAGTGCCCGACTATAACCAGATCGAAGGAACCAAACAACACTGGCGCGACCTGATCGGTTATTACACACGCTACGGAGATATCCGCGAACTCATTTCCAAAATTGATGACCGCTACGTCATCGTGAATTCGGGCGATGAGATGTCACTGCACTTTCCCGAGCAACCGCCACCGCCCACCGGCTGGGTGAGGGATTTTGTCATCAAGGGTGATGGCTGGATCAAAGACGGAGACTACAACTCCACATTCTCGAAGACCGTATTGCCGTTGCCCTATCACGCCAAGAACGAGTACAACACGCGTCCGGGGAGTCTCGAAGATGAGTGGGTATATCGCCACCATCCCGAAGACTGGCAAAATTATCACACGCGATACGTTACTCCCGACGTGTTCAAGAACAGTTTGCGCAGCGATCGATCCCGGGGTAATTCATCCCAATGACCGGCTCCCGCGGCGCAAGAGCGATTGTGAGCATCCTCTTCGTAGGGTTGTTGGCCTCACCTCTCGCGATGAAGCGGATTGCGGCACGGCGAGCCGAAGACCAATCCAAAATCGGTGCGCAGACTGCATTAGCGCGACACGGGTTCAGCTTGCAGGAGGTCTCCAAGTTTGCGGGAATTAATTTTGTTCATCAATCACCTGCTTTGGATCCGAAGCTTGCCCCGATCATGCCGGAAGTCGCTTCGATGGGGGCATCGGTCTCCATAGTAGATTTCGATCGCGACGGATTGTCGGACATTTATGTAACCAACAGCGCCATCGGAAGCAAGAACGCCTTGTATCGCAATCTCGGCGATGGCACATTCAGAGATGTCGCAGGCGATTTGGGAATCGCGGACGTCAACCAGACCGGGACAGGAGTTTCAACCGGCGCGGTGTGGGGCGATTATGACAACGACGGATACGAAGATCTCTTCCTCATCAAGTGGGGGCGCCCGGAACTCTACCACAACGACCATGGCCATGGGTTTACACGCGTAAGTGAGCAGGCGGGGTTGCCGCCGTGGATCAATGCCAACACCGCCATCTGGCTGGATTACGACGGCGATGGGTTGCTCGATCTTTTCGTAGGTGGCTACTACTCCGAAGACATCGATCTTTGGCACCTAACGACGACGCGGATCATGCCGGAAAGTTTCGAATATGCCAAGAATGGCGGAAGGAAATATCTTTTTCACAATCTGGGCAATGGCAAATTTGAAGAGGTCAGCGCAAAGGTAGGAATCAATAGCCGTCGCTGGGCATTGGCCGCCGCGGCTGCTGACTTACGCGGCACCGGCCACCCTGATTTATTTCTTGCCAACGATTACGGAGTGGCGGAGCTTTATTTCAACGATGGTAAGCGATTCCACGAAGTGGGCGAACAAACCGGCGTTGGTTTTGCTCCAAAAAGCGGTATGAATGCAGCTTTTGGTGACATCTTCAACCAGGGCAGATACGCCGTTTATGTTTCCAACATTTCGGAAGATGGAATTCTGATCCAGGGGAACAATTTGTGGGTGCCCAAGGAAGGTACATCTGGCGATGCCATCAAGTATGACAATTTGGCCCGCGACTTTGGGGTTGAACTTGGTGGCTGGAGCTTCGGCGCGCAATTTGGCGACCTGAATAACGACGGTACGCTGGATCTCTACTTAACGAACGGATACATCTCGCTGGACCGTGATCGAAGTTATTGGTATGACTTTTCAAAAGTGGCGGGTGGCAACAGCACCATAATCGGCGACGCGAAAAACTGGCCTGCGTTCGATGGCCGCAGCCTCTCGGGATATCAGAACAAGCGTGTCTGGTTGAACGATGGTGCGGGTAAGTTTGTCGATGTCGCTCAGGCGGTCGGAGTCACCGACACGTATGACGGCCGGGCGGTGGCACTGGCGGACCTTTGGAACCGCGGGATTCTCGACGTTGTAGTCGCCAATCAAAATGGACCGCTTTTACTCTACAAAAACTCAGTAACACCGGAGAACGAGTGGATCGAGTTCGAGTTGGAAGGAACCTCCAGCAACCGAAGCGCCATCGGTGCCCAGGTCGCTCTATTCTGGAATGGGCAGCAACAAGTTCAGGAGGTCTCGGGCGGCAGTGGATTTGCCGCGCAGAATCAGCGGCGGCTGCACTTCGGTCTGGGCAAGTATCCGCAGATTGAAAAGGCCGTCGTTCGCTGGCCGTCAGGCAAAGTGCAAACCATCGACAAGCCGGCTGCGGGCGAGCTGCATAAGATTAAGGAGCCGGTATGACTCAACAGACCAGCGAACGGATTGCAGGAACGCCCTCCGCATCTGTCACGCCGCCACGGGTCGAGAGCAATCCCTGGAAGCGATGGTTCAGCCTCGAAAATCGTTATCTGGCGCCGATTTTCATCACCTGCATCCTGCTGGCAGGTCATCTTTCATTTGGAATTCTGGAAAGCTATAAGAAGACCTTGCTGGCGATAGTTGTAAGCATTGTGACGGAGATGATGCTGGGCCGCATTTTCTATCACAAATGGCTGCACCCGGCGAGCGCATACATCAGCGGCATAAGTGTCGGAATTCTGGTGCGCTCGCCTGCCTACTGGCCATACGCGCTGTGCAGTGCGATTTCCATCATGTCGAAATATGTCCTCCGTATAAAAGGCCGACATATCTGGAACCCGTCGAACTTTGGAATCTCCGTAATGCTTTTCCTGGTGCCTGAAACGGTAGCCAGTCTGAGCATTCAGTGGGGTAATTATCTTTTACCCATGGTGGTCATCTGGATTTTGGGCTCGGTAATTATTTGGCGTTTACGCAGGTTCCACATTACCGGCATCTACGTAGCGTCCTTCATCGCCTTCGCGTTTCTACGCAGCTGGATGACGGGCAGCCCCTGGCAGTCAGAAATTGCCCCGATTACCGGGCCGATGTACCAACTCTTCATTTTCTTTATGATTACCGATCCGAAGACTACGGTTCGTTCAAGAACTGGGCAATGTGTCGTCGTATTTCTGGTAGCGTTGGTCGAAATGGTGATGCGATTGCATCAGGTCGTCTACGCACCTTTCTATGCGCTGTTCATCGTCGGCCCGAGCGCAATGCTGATCGAGATGTGGTTGGACTCGCGCCGCGCCGCCACGAATTTGGCCGCCCACTAGTTTCCGGGAAAAGGGACAGAGATCCGCAATGAGACGATGGATAGCATGCTGGTTAGCGCTTGCCACGATTTCCTTGCTAGGAGGCTGCAATAAACCGCCTTCAAAGGCTCCTGAAACGGCATCGTCCCAGTCGAAAAGTGCTCCATCGCCTGAAGACCAAAACCAAGTACCAGGGAAGCAATCGCGCGCAGATTCCGCGCAGCACCTTTCGCCCGCTGTCGCCAGCCCCTATCTTCAGCCTCCGGCTCCGGAGAAAGGCGCTCGCCCATCTGGTCCGATCGAATTTACCGACGTCACTGCGAAAGCAGGCATTCATTTCAAACACAACACCGGTGCGTTCGGGAAAAAATACCTTCCTGAAACCATGGGCAGTGGCGCCTGCTTTCTGGATTACGACAACGACGGGTATCAGGACATCCTTCTCATCAATTCAATGGATTGGCCGGGACACAAATCCGGCAAGTCCTATTCTGCGCTCTATCACAACAATCAGAACGGCACTTTCACGGATGTCACGCGGCAGGCCGGCCTGGCGATTGAAATGTACGGAATGGGCTGCGCCGTCGGCGACTACGACAACGATGGAAAAGTTGATATTTACATCACAGCTCTCGGGTCTAATCATCTCTTTCATAATCTGGGTAACGGAAGATTTGCCGACGTCACGGCCAAGGCAGGAGTTGCCGATCCCGGATTTTCAGTCAGCGCAGTGTGGTTCGATTATGACAATGACGGAAAACTGGATTTGTTCGTGGCGCACTACATCGAATGGTCGATCGAAACGGATCAATATTGCACGCTCGACAACAAGAATAAATCTTACTGCACGCCGCAAACCTATAAAGGTCAAAGCTCAACCCTGTTCCACAACCTGGGAAATGGAACGTTCGAGAACGTAACCAAACGTGCCGGACTTTATGATCCCACCAGTAAGGCTCTGGGTATTGCTTTGCTTGATTACGATAATGACGGATGGCTCGATCTGCTTGTCACCAACGACACTGAACCCAACAAGCTTTATCACAATAACCACAACGGAACCTTCACCGACGTCGGCGTCGCAGCCGGCATTGCGTACGGAGACGCCGGCACAACCCGCGCCGGCATGGGAACTGACGCAGCCGATTACGATAACTCTGGATGGCAGAGTCTTGTGATCGGCAATTTCACCAACGAGGGTATGGCGCTTTATCACAATGATGGCTCAGGGTTGTTCACCGACAAGGCGCCGGCGACCGGAATCGCACGGATCTCGACGCGATCGCTTACCTTCGGAACATTCTTCTTCGACTACGATCTCGATGGATTACCGGACCTGTTAGCCATCAATGGCCATGTTTCCGACGATGTGACCGTAGTCCAGCCCACCATCAAATACGCTCAGCCGCCGCATCTTTTCCGCAATCTGGGCAAGGACAAATTTGATGAGGTCACGGCGAAATTAGGCCCCGCACTCCAAAAGCCTCTTGTTGGCCGCGGTGGAGCGTATG
Organism: Terriglobia bacterium; assembly: GCA_963706335.1. GTDB lineage: Bacteria > Acidobacteriota > Terriglobia > Terriglobales > Acidobacteriaceae > JAIQFF01. The sequence continues at coordinate 53,596 of CAVPME010000015.1, read as the reverse complement.
CCGATTTCGATAATGACGGCGATCTGGACTTGCTGATTACCGCGAACAACGGCTCCGCGAGATTGCTTCGTAACGACAATGGCAACCAGAATGACATGCTGCGTGTGAAGACTGTTGGCACGCGCTCGAATCGGGATGGCATTGGCGCCAAAGTTACGGTCGAGAGCAGCGCCGGCGAGCATCTTTTCGGCATGGTGAAGACAGGATCGAGTTACTTGTCTCAAAGCGAATTACCGCTTACTTTCGGACTTGGGAAGCCCGTTGAACGTAAAACGGTAAGCATGACGATCGTGTGGCCAAGCGGGCACAAGGATTCCGTCCCAAACGTCAAACCGAATCAATTTGTCACTGTCCAGGAGGGGAAAGGCATTATCGCATCGCGCCTCGTAGTCTTCGCACCACCGGCGGGATCAGCCCCATAAGCGCATCTAACTTAAGAGACGGTTCCTTCCGGTTGAGGGCCATCCCGACAGCCCTCGCCTACTTTCATGAGTGCTTAGGGTCGAGATATTCCGGGTTTCAAAACCTGCGAGGTCGGGGAGCCCTGAATGCCTAAGCCGTGAGTCGCAAACACGAGCCCGACTATCGCGAATACGACGAGGTTGGCCGCGGCGTCGGTCCACAGCAGTCCGTGCGTGCCGAATCTATGGAAGCTTTTTCCTTCGAGCCAGATCATCGAAGCGATAGGAATGTTGCCCACTGCGGTGAGGGCGGCGTACCACGTGCTGGTGTCGTGGCCCTCTGTTCCGACGATGTCCAACACGAGGGCCACGTACCGAGCATTGCAGAAGCCAGTTGTCAGCAGATAGAGAAGCGTGCCCCAAAAATACACGGACGGCCGATTGGCCGCGAGCAGAACGATTGCGCCGAGCGCGTTGGTCACTCCAGCGCCCCGTATAAGTCAGGCGGCGGTCCCAGTACCCGGGAACGAGCACACCCGAAAGCGCCCCCAATGCCAACACGACTCCCCCGACTACCCCGTTCGTCGACATCACGCCTGTCCCGCCCACGCCATAGTGCGAGGCCAGGGCGGGAAGCAGCGACTGTGCGGCACACGTGCTTCCCGGGGCGATCAGCAGCAGAACACTCCACCTGCGTTAGGCGACCGCAACACCGCCAGTCCCTCTCGTCGGATTTCGGACAAACGGCCACGAAACCAAGGAGAGGACCTGGGTAGCGGCTCAGCGATGGTCAACGCAATGTACGCGGGCAAAGCGACCAGAGCAGCCGCGGCTAAACCAACTAACGGAAGGGACAAGCGGTCGATCAGCCATAGCACAACAGCCGCACCGAGAACGCCCCCACCGAAGTTTCCGGCCTGATTCCATGCTGATGCCTTGGACTGCTCGGATGCAGACAGCATTGTGACCATTAGCCCACCGCAACTTGCCATCACCAGCGCAACTACAACACCGCCGCCCAACAGGAACGCTGTCAGCATCTTCAAATGCGACGCGCCCAACAGTGAGCAAGCCACCCACACACAGAGAGCGGTGACCGACGCTGCCATACCAGCCAAGTGCGACGGCGCAGCTTGACATCGACGATTGGCGTCCAGAGAAACATGAAGATGGGAGGGAGTTGCAGGAGCGCGCCGATACGTGCGATCTGCTCAACCGGAACCCCTGCCTTGCTGAGCAGGAATGGCAGAGCTGTCCAAATGAACCCCACGTACATTCCCAGGGGCAGGATCAGCAAACTGAAGGCCCAGGGGGTGGGCCACCGGCGCACGTTACCCATGACGAACGCAGCATACCAGTTGCGAAGCTGCCCCGTACAGAAATAGGGACCCCGCCATGGTTATGCCATTTCGGAATTGAGGTTCGGAAGAGAGAAGACCCCTTGGCTGATCACTGCGCGTACTCGGCTTTCCGTTAAAACGAGTGCCACTTTCTTGATGGCATAACAGACTATCCATGGATCGGGCCACATTTCGGTTTCGATCGGCCAGTTCCCGCATTGTCGGAAGTTACCGCTCCTGACGGCCACCATCTGGCTTTCTTGGAATACACCTCTGCAAACAACGTCGGGATGATCGAAAACTTCTGACGGAAGTCAATCGTGAGCGTGCGAAGACACACTTCGCGCGCCCGAGGCTTTCCATCTGGCGAGAAAACTCAAGTATAACTTGGCGAATTGTTCATACGTCGTTGGGTGACAGGTTCTGAATCTCGAAGACGCGAGCGGCTGCCAGAAAAAATACTTCCATTCACTTTTCGTCCTGATCCAGGTATTCCTCGGGAACATCGTCCTCGAGAACTTCTCGGGTGTGAACCTCGCGCGGTTCGCCGGCATCTTCGACACCCAGTATGGCGTCAGCTTCGAAAGCGTTTCCCTCTTCGACTAATTCATCCACGCTTTCAGAGTCTGCGCTTTCCATCGAAGGCAATCCCTGCAAATCTCCAGATTGTCCGCCCGAGCGCGCTCGCGGCTCGTCTACTGAAAATTCTAACGGCTCCGCATCTGTTTCTACCGGCCTCGTATTGCTGCGAACCGGCTTGCGCGGTCCGGCCTTGGGTGTTCTGGCGGCCGCCTTCTTGCTCACGGTATTTCGGCTATCCGTCGTCGACTTCGTCGTCGGCTTCTTCTTCGGAGCGACCTTCTTCGAGACGACGCTTGCCGCTGCCTTCCGCTTTTTCGCTGGCTGCTTTCTCGCCAATTTCTTCGTGGCTTTTTTCTTCGGAGCAGTCTTCTTGGTGGCGGTTTTCTTTGAGTTTGACCGCTTTGAGGTTTTCCTTTTGGTAGCCATACGCGAAGTTTACCATTGCCGCGTGCCCAAAGTGCAACCGTCTAATTCATCCACATGATCGCAACCCGCAGCCTTGGATATTCCCTTGCTAACCGCGTCTCTGCCTAAACGCTAACCGTCGAGCGCAATTTGGCCAGGCGTTCGGACAGGAATTGCAGATAATCTTCCATTCCTTCTCCCGTTTTAGCCGAGAGTCGGAACACTTGCATACCAGGGCGCACAGCCTGGATATTGCCGTAGGCAGCGTCCCAGTTAAATTCGACAGCATCGGCCAAATCAGTCTTGGTTACGACAGCCACGTCAGCGCTATTGAAAATCGTCGGATATTTGAGTGGTTTGTCTTCCCCTTCGGTTACGGAAATCAGCACCAGACGAAGGTCCTCGCCAAGATCATACGAAGACGGACAGACCAGGTTGCCTACGTTCTCAACGAAAAGGAAATCCAGTTGATTCAGGTCCCACTTCTCTTCTTCCAACGCCTTTGCGACCATGGCTGCTTCAAGGTGACATAGCGTTCCGGTAGTGATCTGTTTTACGGGCGCCTGACTTCGCGCCAGACGCACAGCGTCATTTTCAGTTGCGAGATCGCCAACCAGCGCGGCAACGCGAAAGCTCTGACGCAGCAGAGTAAGCGTTTTTTCCAAGAAGGCAGTTTTTCCTGATCCCGGGCTCGAAACCAGGCTAACCACGAACACGCCAGCGGCGCGGAAGCGTTCGCGGAGAGCGCGTGCGACCATGTCATTCTGCTTCAGTACATTCTTTCTGACTTCGATCAATCGAGGTTCCGGGTTCATCACTGTAACTCCAGTGCCGTGACTTCAAGTTCCTTGCCTTGCACAATCTCCGACGTAGGAGTGCCGCACTCGGAGCAGCAGAACCATTGCACCGAGCTCAAGGTTCGCTGCGCCTGACACTGGGCACAGAAAATTACCACAGGAATTTCTTCGAAAACGAGGCGTGAACCTTGTAACGGCGTGTTTTCGCACGCCATTTCATAGGAGGACAGGAGCGCCTCCTTTACGACTCCGGACAAAGCCCCGAGCTTCAGATGGACTGCGTTGATCCGCCCGCCGCGTCGTTCCAATTCCTCAGTCGCCAAATCAACGATACTCAAAGCAATTGAGAGTTCATGCATAGATCGACTCGGCTTTGCGGTCCCCGGGATGGAGTTGTTTATCGAAATGGTTAAAGGCCGCCAGAGCTGCTTGCCCTAAGCTTATGCCACCATCATTGGCCGGGACCGCGTGATTTGTCCACACTTCCAAGCTTTCGTTTCCAAATAACGACTGTAAGTTTTCGAGGAGCAATTCATTCTGGAAAACTCCGCCCGAAAGGACAATTGTTTGCAATTCGAAAGTCCGGCAAAGCGCGATCAAAGCATCATAGAGTCCATGGGCGAATCCGAGTTGGAAAGACCGTGCGATTTCTCTTACTTCGCGTCCGCGCAGACGGTCTTGCACCAATGCTCCAAGCAAAGGGCGGAAATCAAGTTCGCTGCCGGCGAACGGGAAGGGATAAAACTCCTCGGTCGATCCGTCCCGAGCCAACTGCTCCAGCCAAATGGCTGCCTGTCCCTCGAACGTGACACAGCGAGTAAACCCCAATATTGCGGCAGCCGCATCAAACAGCCGTCCTACTGAAGTAGTGCCAAAAGTCCGAACATTTTTGCGGATCAAGTCCAGAGCATTCTCGTAGCGGGCCGGAAATAAAAACGGAGCGGCAGTGAAATCCGGCGTCTCGCGGAGTTGAACAAGAAATCCGGCCGCGGCCTGCACGGGAGACTCCGCTGCGGCATCACCTCCGGCAAGCGCCGCCTCGCGTAAGTGTGCCACGCGCTTAAAACCTTCGCTCAGACTGCCCACAAAAATCTCGCCGCCCCAGATCGATCCATCATCGCCATAGCCCGTGCCGTCAAAACTGACTCCAGCCACTCGCTTCGTCCATTCGCTTCGTTCAGCCAGCACCGAGGCAATGTGCGCGCGGTGGTGCTGTACCGAACAGGTTGCGGCGGCCTGCAACGCTTCCACATGGACGGTCGACGAGTATTGCGGATGAAGATCATGCACCACGAGCAGCTCGTCGAGGCTTACTTCGTACATGGAGATCAGATCGCTGATCGTCTGCTGGAAGGCACGCAACGACTGGAAGTGATCGAGGTCTCCGATGTGCTGGCTGACAAACGCCTGGCCGTTGACGACAAGTGTGATCGTGTTCTTTAAATCGGCGCCCACGGCCAGAATCGGACGATTGATGGGGAGAGTCGTCACGGCGCCAGGAGCATACCCGCGTGCGCGCCGAAGAATTGTGGGACCGAACGTGCCGACGCGCGCCACCGAATCATCAACCCGACGCGCGATAGGGCGTTGTCCGATCAGGAAGGAATCGGCGATACCGGAGAGTCGTTCAAGAGCATCTTTGTCCTCATAAGCGATCGGCTCGCTGGATCGGTTTGCACTCGTCATCACCAGAACATCTGGTGCTCCCGCCGCAAACAGCAAGTGATGCAGCGGGGTATAAGGCAGCATTACTCCGAGTTCATGGTTGCCAGGCGCGACGCCAATGAAGTCGACCCTCGCAGTGGCCAACACAATGGGGCGGGCAACGGATGTGAGTAGATCCTCAGCTTCGGGTGACAGTTCAACCAGTGTGCGGGCAATGCGTATGTCTCGCACCATCAAGGCGAACGGTTTCTCTTTTCTAAATTTGCGTTCGCGCAAGGCGGCAACCACTACGGGATTTCGGGCGTCACATACCAGGTGATATCCGCCTAGACCCTTGACGGCAAGGATCTTACCCGAGGCAAGAATCCCAGCCGCGGCGCGAATGCTGTTGTCATTCGCTCGTATGGGAACACTACCCTGCAAATAGTAAGTGGGTCCACAGGTAGGGCACGCCACCGGTTGAGCGTGAAAACGCCGGTTGCCGGGATCGTGATATTCCGCGGCACAGAAATCATCAAACTGCCACGCTTTCATCGTCGTACTCGAACGGTCGTAGGGCAAGTCCAACACGATCGTGTAGCGCGGGCCACAGTTGGTGCAGTTGATATAGGGATACAAATAACGTGGATCGCGGGGGTCGAAAAGCTCTTTCAGGCAATCTTCACAGGCGGGCAAGTCGGGAGAAATGTGGACGGTCGGATGCTCCTGGCGCTGGCTGTCACGGATGGTGAATTCACGAAGGCCCACTGGTTCTGCGGGCCGAACTTGTATTTCGGCGATGCTAGAAGCGGCGGGCGGGCGCGCTCTGAGGTCGCGAACGAAGGCCTCAAGTCCCGCTTCGGCGCCTTCAAGATGAATCTCTACGCCTTGTTCCGCGTTCAACACCCAGCCATTGAGGGTGTTAGCACGAGCCAAGCGATAAACGAACGGGCGGAAGCCCACGCCTTGCACGATCCCGCGAACTCGAATGGAGCAGGCCCTCGCCATTTGGTTATCGCTGTGGACGGCTCAGGTCGTTTTCAGATTGTCGATATCGGACGGCCATAAATCTCCCGCCGACCTCAGCTACAATCCGAAAAGCAAGAATCCGGCAAAGGCGTCGTTATATGTCAACGATGCAACCGTGCCCCTGCCAACCCACCTGAATAACCTTGCCATCCTCGACCAGAATCGGCACGGTGCGTTGCCCGGCGGCCACTTCACGCATCCGCGTTCGAGCCTCGGCATCGGCTTCAACGTCGTATTCCACAAACTCTGAGCGTTTCCACTCCAGCCAATCGCGCATCTCTGAAGTGTGCGGACAACGCGAACTGCCGAAAAGTTCAAGCTTGGCCACGGCTCAAAACCTCCAGCGATTCGCGGATGACATGGTAGATCGAAGCTTGCACTTCCTGGATTCGTGGTATGTAATCGCACGCGACGACGACGGGGAAATTCGCCAGTTCTCTTCGTTTTATTTCGCCGCCATCGTAACCAAGGAGCGCCACCGTCAACATGTTTCGCTTGCGCGCCTCTTCCAGCGCCATAATGATATTGCGAGAGCCACCACTGGTAGAAATCGCCACCACAATATCATCCGCACAAGCTTGCGCGATCAACTGGCGCAGAAAGATCGCGTCGGTGCCGATATCATTCGCAACTGCGGTGATATTGGCGGGTTCGAGCGCCAACGAAACCGCGGGTATGGGCTTGAACCCCAGGGGAGGTAGCACGCAGTCGATTGCGAAGTCGTTGGCATCGGTGGCCGAGCCTCCATTACCGAAGACAATGAGTTTCCCACCCCGCTGCAGACGTTCGTGAATCGCAAGCGCTGTGTTGCTAATTTGCTCAGATTCATCCTGTGCCACTCCGGCTCGAAGTCTGGAATCGTCCTGCACCTTCATGAGAATCGACGTTGCGACTTCAGACACCAGGTCTGTCGTTCCCTGCTTTTCACGGCCCAGGAAGGGATAGAGAAATTCCGAAGCTCCCACATCGTGACCTAGTTCGCGATGCTCGAAGAAGACATGCACCGTCTCCCACAACGTGTGGTAAAGGATCTCGACCAACTCCTGATGCATGAACGGGTCGTGGATTCCAGCATCCAGTCTGTACGAACCCTCGGTTCCAGGCAGAGCAAACGTCATGGCGTCGCGCAGGTGTGCCTGCTGTAAAGTAGCCCACACTTCCGGATCGCCTTCTGGAGGACCAAATCCCATGACGATATCTTCAGGGCGAAGTATGGCTTCCATCCAAGGGCGAAACAGAATAGATAGATCTAGTGCCGGCAGGGCGCGCTTGCCGACGATGACCGGGTGAACAAATTCCACAGAAACATGTTGCGCATCTGTAGCGTAGGGACCGCGCCCGAAGGCCAGCAGACGGCCTCCGCGAAGAAAGCGCTCGGACATTTGGTGGCAAGCATCGGCCAGTCGCGCTGCGTCGCTAACAAAGAAGTTGTCGAATAGCTGATTTCGCTCAAGCAATCGCTCTTCAACCCGAGCCGTCAATTTGTTTATGGTCAGCATGACAATTCAGCAAATTCGAGGCAACGGATCTCCGACCAGCATATCGACGATCCGGCTGCCCCCATAGAGCGTGGTAACCAGCACAGTGCCCGCAGGTTGTTCCCGCACCTCGCCAATCACCTGCGCTTCGCTTCCACCGGGCGCGAGACTCAGCGCATTAATGGCCGCGTCCGCATACTCCGGAGAAATCACCGCGAGGAACTGTCCTTCGTTCGCAATGTGAAGGGGATCCAAACCCAGCAATTCACAGGCACCGCGCACTGTATCGCGCACAGGAATCTGATCTTCAAATAGAACCATGCCCAGGCCGCAATCTCGTGCCAGTTCGTTTAGAGATGTCGCTGCACCGCCGCGAGTTGGATCTCGCATCCAACGAATCCCGGGGCCTGCCGATCGAATAAGCGTTTCGACCAGGGGAAGCACGGATCGAGTGTCAGAACGAAGATCCGCTTCCAGGTCAAGCTCACCGCGTGCCAGCAGGATGGTAATTCCATGATCGCCAATGGGCCCGGAAAGAAGAATCTTGTCTCCGACTTTCACCGACCTGGGATCGATAGTCACGCCATGGAGGAGCCGACCAATGCCAGTCGTCGTGACGTACATCTGGTCCGCTTTGCCGTGTTCAACAACTTTGGTGTCGCCGGCGGCGATGCGGACACCGGCTTCGCGCGCGGCTTTCGCCATGGCTCTAACTTCGGCTTCAAGAACCGGCGTGGGAAGGCCCGCTTCCAGAACATACGTGACAACGAGGGCCTCGGCTCTGGCTCCTGAGACTGCCAGATCGTTCACCGTACCGTTCACCGCAAGTTCCCCGATGGAACCGCCTGGAAAACTCAACGGCTTGACCACAAAACTATCAGTAGTGATGGCAATCGTAGTACCGCCGAAATCAACGTGAGCGGCGTCCCCCAGCGGACCTGGAAGGGAGCCGAAAAACAGTGGAGCGAAAAGGCCCTCGACTAACTTACGGCTGGCTTTACCTCCGGCTCCATGCGCCATCTCGATTTGCGGATCGCGAAATCGGATCGCAACAGGTGTTTCGTCCATGGAAGCCGTCGCACTCAAGCGATCGAGCTGAGACTGACCATTGCTGCTTTCCGGTGTTCGTAGCTGTGATACGCGGCGCATGACCCTTCCGATGACACCATAAGTGCGCCGATAGGATGCTCGGGCGTACACTCACGGCCAAAGAGTTTACATTGATGCGGCTTCAGCACGCCTTTTAATACTTCCCCGCACTGCGCGGCCTTGGGATCGGTCACCCGAATTCCCGGGACATCGAAGCGTTGTTCCGCATCCCACTCGGCGTACTTTTCGTTAATGCGCAATGCCGACTGAGAGATGAATCCCAATCCCCGCCACTCGAAGTAAGGACGCAACTGGAAGACTTCAGCCATGGCGCGCAAGGCGGCCCGGTTGCCCTCCCACGGAACTACCCGCTTATATTGGTTCTCGACCTTGGCCTCGCCGGCTTTCAATTGGCGCAGCAGCATGACGATGGATTGCAACATATCCAAGGGCTCGAAGCCGGACACGACAATCGGCTTACGTTCGTTCTGCGCGATCCACTCATAAGGCCGGCAACCGATGACAGTGGAGACGTGCCCCGGACCAATGAACGCGTCCAGTCGCATGTCAGGAGAATCGAGAATGGCCCGGATCGCGGGAATGATCGTCACGTGATTACAGAAAACCGAGAAATTCCGCAAGCCCTCCGCTTTGGCGCGCATCATGACAAGCGCAGTTGAAGGAGCGGTCGTCTCAAAACCGATAGCGAAAAACATCACGTGTTTGTCAGGATTCAGCCGGGCCAGTTTCAAAGCGTCGGCCGGTGAATAGACAATGCGAACGTCCATTCCGCGAGCCTTGTGCTCCAGCGGACTTCCCTGCGTTCCCGGAACCCGCATCATGTCGCCAAAGGCAGCAAAGATGGTATCCGGGTGTTGCGCGATGGAGAGACCATCGTCGATTCGCCCCATGGGCAATACGCACACCGGGCAGCCCGGTCCGTGGATGAGCTCAATATTTTCAGGCAGAATGTCTTTCAATCCGAAACGGTAAATCGCATGCGTATGCCCGCCACAAACCTCCATCATGCGGTAATGGCGTTCGGTTCCAGCCAGGCGGCGAATCTCATTCACCGCTCGAGAAATCAGTTCGGGTTGGCGGAACTCATCGACATACTTCATGCGGCCCCCCTTAAATCGCTGAACGACCGGCTCAATTCACCTTCGCGTTTTTAATATCGAGATGCTTTAAACCAACGTCATCCAGTAACTCGATGTCATTTGTTTCTTCCAAGCCATATCCCTGGACTTCCTGCATCGCGCCATCAATCTCTCCCAGCATTCGGAGGGTGTTCATCTGGTCAAGCGCATCATGTTCGCTGATCTTGCTCATAGCGAAGCCCACGTGAATCAGCACCCAGTCCCCCGGTACAGGCCGGTCGTCATGCAGAAGACCCAGATCGATCTTGCGACGGACGCCGACGACATCGACCAGCGCCGAATCCGCATTATCGGCCGCAATTTCGACGATCTTTCCTGGGATAGCTAAACACATGCGAACCCTCCAATTTCGGCCTACGACTCAAAGGCTACCGACAGACTGCCCATTTTCAACCTTTGCGAGCCACAATGTCGAATGACAGCTTGAGTTCGTCTTTCAATCTAATCGTGCCTCCGACGGCGGATACTGGCTTGATCTCATAGTCACTCTGGCGGACGGAAAAATCCCCTACAGCATGCAGGGTGTCCCCGTTGAACTTAACTCGCACCGAAACCGCCTGGGAACGTGTAACACCATGAAGGGAGAGTTCTCCATTGAGGGCGGCCCAATATTCGCCGTCGCCGGTCTTGCTGGCTGAAATTTTTGAACACTCATAAACGATCTCCGAATAGCCGTCGGATTCGAGAACTTCATCGTGCATCCTGCGCTCGATTTCCGCGCGATCCTTCTCGCTGACGTCACCGGTGACCGCGAGAGACGACGCCTGAATCACGAGACGAAGTGAACTCTTTTCCAATGCCTCTGGATCCACCAGGGCTTCGCCTTTGAAATCTGCTATCGAAATCGTCGGGTTATGGCCCAGCGCGGAAAACAGTCCCGTCGCCGTAGCCTTCACCATGAACTTATTTCCCGTGCCGTCGATGCGGTAGCGAACGGTCGCCTCCAATGATCTAGCTTGATCTATCACGTAGTGCAAACTAGTACCCCCGTGAACTGTGCCCTGACGGCATTCAAACTTGCTTTCGAGCCACTACATAAAAAGAGACCTTTAGCTCGTCTCGCAATCTCAAGGTGCCACCGGCAATGGAAGCTATTCGAATGCCATAGTCGGTCTGCAAAATCGTAAAGTCGCCATAAGCCCGCGCGCTGTCAACCCCAATCGCAACTTGCACGCTAAAAGCGTGGTCATTCGTTTGCCCATGAAGCGTCAAGCTACCACGAACATTGGCTTTGTACAGGTCATCCTTTTGCTTTTCAAACTTTACTTCCGAGCTTTCAAACACTATGTCAGGATATTTTGCGGTTTCGAGGACTTCCTGATTCATGACTCGGTGTAATTCACGCCGATCGACGTCTCTCAGTTCGTCCAACACTTCCAGCGAAGCCGCTTTAATCCTTACCTTAATGGATGCATCGTTCAACGTGACCGGATTGAACTTGGCCTCGCCCGTCCAGTCACGTATGGCAATCTTCGGACTATGTGCAACCGCAACGGCCAACCCGTTGGCAAACGCCTGTACTGTAAATTGGCTCGTCTGCGTATTAACGACATAACAAACAATAGGAGCAGTAGTAGGGACCATAGAAACAATTCCCTTTGCGCCCTGCATTAGTTAATCAAGGGCTGCTGTTCCCCCTCAGTCTAGACCGCAATCAAAGCTTTTCGCTACATCGCGCGCAGTTTCAAGTAACGATCCAAATCGGGTAACGCCAGACTAGCCAGATCCCCCACCCCTAACTGCGCCATGTAACGTCGCGCAATCGGATTGGTAAGTATCAAGCCCGCACCGAAAACGAGCAGTGCCACGCCGCTAAGCATGAATAACGTATCCCTATCGCTGAAACTTCCGTTGCCATTTTCCATTGCCCGTCTCCTTAGTCATTCCGAGTGTTTTAGGTTATTCGAAGCAGGCCCGTTTCCGTTTAAGATTCTTTCCACCAAGGATTCCACCAACTTCACCGCTTCATCCACCGCGCCCTCGACCGTCGCACTCAATCCCATTTGCCCCTCTTCGCCGCCGAGGGTTTCCGGCTCGCAACCCACCAGCAAGACATTCTTCAACTCGATATTCATGGCTCTGGCCATACGCAATACGCTTACCGGATTCATGGAGTGCGCTTCCACTGTGGCCGGCGGAGCTTCTGGGCTGTCCAATTCCTTCAAATCAGGTTCGATGACGTAGAGTGTGCCGGGGGGCTGGCCGTGAGGACATGCGTCGATGAGAATCGTTGTCTCGTAGCCGTCCTGGAGGGCATAAGCGAGATCAAAACCGCGAATGCCATAATCGGACACTTTCACGCTATTGGGTAATCTAACTCCGGCCATTCGCCGAACTACTTCGACGCCAAAGGCATCATCACCGAGAAAGATATTGCCGATGCCAGCGACTAGTATCTTCGGCTTCTCGGCGACTGGAAGTTGTTGGACTTCCTCTTCCGACAGCGGCTCGACTTCTTCGGCATCAAAAAAGAAGCGGTGACCAGGTTGGCGAAGCAAACCCATGTCCCGTCCTGGATCCTGATCGACGACTACACAAAAATGAGTCTTTCCTTCATAGTCCTGTTCGATGCACTCGATAGTGGCAACTTGCCCAGCTAGCGCGATATCCATCACGTCTCCGCCTTTGCGGGGACGCAGGCGCACCCGGCTTCCCGTGCGCACTTCAACGCCCGAAATTTCCAGGTGATCGACCGGGGTCTTCTCCTCAAGGAGTTGCCATTCCCACTCGTTCACTGAATTTCCTCCTTGACTGGACGAAGACCACGCAACACTCCATGCAATTTCATCAACTGCTCCACCGGCATGGTCTCGGTGCGTTCCAGCATGGCACGAGCCCGCTCGTCCGATTGACTCATCTCACGCTTCTCGTCGTCAGTCAGAGTCATGATGCGCAGCGACAGAATCTCGTCGATCTCCGTCCCATCAAATAAATCTCCAGCGCTTTCGGGAGCAATCTGTGGATAGTCGTAGAGAATGATGGGTGAAGATAACAACGTATCGCGTTGTCCTTCTTCTCCGACAAGAACTGGCCATGTGCCAACGTTCTGACACTTTGCGGCTGTCTCTTTGAGTTCCTCGGGGGGCGCGGTCATGGAGATGAACCTTCCATCCTGCACGCCGAGAACGATGTGAGTCGAAGCCATCGATTTGAGTAAAGCGTCGTCGCGCCGGGACTCCATCGTCACATCGAAAGGCGTAGTATTGCGGACCCGCACGATAACCTTGAAGAACCCATCTTCCACTCTCTGGCTGCTGATTTCGACCGAACCGTGCAGGGGAGTGCGTTCACGAACCAGCAGGCCCACGACGTGAGCGCTACTGTCACGTAGAGGTTCAAATTGTGTTTCTGCGAGAAAACTGAAAGACTCTGGCGCCGGACTGTAGCCCAGCGTTTCCACGTTGTACACTGGCAGGACTACTTCGCGTTCTACCGCTTCCTGCCATGGCAGATACACACGGCCGTTCAGAGACAATTTTTCGACGAGATGGGATTCCGGCATTTCACCTTGCCGCAGCTCACTTACCGGCTGATTCAGCTCGCGAACCGTGCGCGCTACGAGTTGCAGAAACCGCACCCGAATCTCAATGGCGGTCATAGAGCTACCCTCAAGCAGGCACTCCGTTTGCATGGTCCACGCTTCGCCGCCGTTCTGTGCCTCACTATAAGACTGAGGACAGAGCACACCAAAATTCCACCGTTGCTGATTTTTCACCGACGACGGCCGATAGGGATACAACATGTACCCTTCGTATAGAACAGCCTTCGCGATCTGCTCCACCACCGCGAGATTCATCAGACCACCGTCTCCTCCACCGGGATAATGCTCTCTAGCGTTTCCTCCCAGGTTGGTATGCCGTGTTTAACCTTGTATTGGTACAGGCGGTCAAAGGCATCTTTGTGCAAGCAGAGCCAGGCACTGTTTGGATAGTAAGATTCCATCATTTCGCGCCATACTCTTACCGGCAACTTGAACCGAGCTTCTTTGTCCCAGGAAATCGGAGCCACCTGCAAAGAACCATTGTCAGGGCCGGCGTAAAAAACGGTTCCGCTGAACTGGAGACAAACTGGAATTTCACCATCCGCTAGGCCGTCAAAATATTTAGTAGCAGCTACGTTAAAATCGAAGCTGCATGGCACGGGAAGATCAACCAGAGTTGTCCCTTTAAATGATGGAACAACGAGGTTGGCATGGGTCCACAAAAGATTTCGTAGTGTTTGGCCCCATCGGCCGGGTTCCCCAAACAAATCAAGCAGTCGCTCCTGATCTTCCGAAGAGTATTTGCGACGCGTGACTTCCAACTGGATCTGACAACGCAAGGCCACTGTGTGAATCGTTTGCTCGGGGTTGACGTCGGTCAATCGAAGTTTAAAGCCCAATAACGGCGTGGCAGCGTTGGTAACAACCTCGACTCCCTCGATTTGAAAGCTCAGATCAGGCAAGCGATTCTTCCTCCGTTCTGAATCCCCGGTTTCCAGTCACAGGTACGTCGGTCGACCGCGCCTTCAAACTGGTAAAGAACTCGCCCAATTCGTTCCACACTTCGGTCCCGCCGGAGAGCCCTTTCCAGTGCATCCGAATCAAGCCCACCAGCCTGTAACATTCGTCGATAGGAAGCAAATAGTAGTCGGGGGCGGAATACCCGCGCGAATAACCCAGGCGATTCACCAGTAATCCTTCCACGTCGGATTCCATCTCGTTCAAGATGGGATTGCGGGCAACAATTTCATTCCACGATTCGAGTGCTAGAAGCGACTCGGTGGCACCCGCGGGACTCGGGTAAAGGGCAACCACGCGATTTTCAAGGCTACTCTTCAAGAAGAAAGCCATGTTGATAGGCACCATCAACCCGTTCCACTCAGCGTCCGTCAGATTAAAACCAGGTAAAGAACGAACTCGGCGGGGCACGCGTTTGAATTTCACGCCTTGACCGCTGAAGAGGATGGCACATGGCTCGCACGTGCACAGCAGTTTACGCTGCGCGATCTCGATCAAGTGCGAATGCACAGGCGACAACCCGACGCTACATAGTTCGCACCGCTCAAGAGGGCGCTCCCGCCGCGCGAACTGTCGCAGCGTGCCAAAACCATCTGCCGACCCTGAAAACTGCCCCGCACTCATGAAATTAGATATCCAATCTGGACCGTAGCCGACATCCTGTCGGTTGTCTCGGGAGCGTCTCGCCCTCAGCTCGTCCGGCGCGAGAAACTCTAGCGTGAATCCGTCCCCTGCGACTCCGATACCACGAGAGGAAGGTTGAGCGAACCGTTCAACTTATCCAGCGATACAAATCCCGAAGAGGGCTTCTCCTCAAAGCCTTCAATGACCAGCGAACTCATGTCTGGCGCCGCATCGTAAATTGCTCCTTCCAGCGTCGCCTGCACGGTCTTTGCAGTTGAGCCACAGGTATGCGAGCCGGTTTGCACTCGTAGCCGGATGGCACCCTCATTCACACCCAACAGCTCAACTTCACATCCTTGTTTCCGCAATTGCGGCCGTATCCGGTCCACAGCCTTTGCGACTCGTGTCTCGAGGTCTTCCGGGTGAAGCCCGTAAAGAATCAGCACGCTGCTTACCAGCGAATCGCGCCCTAGGCGGCCGATAATGTCCATTCCAGGCTCACCGGCTTCGGCAACGATGTCGAGGGCTTTCTCGAGCGCAGCACCGTGCAAGTCCATTAGCGACTGGACCAGATCCTTGGTGGCGGATCGAAGTGCCGGATCGGCAATCGAATCGATTTGCTGAACCAGCCCACCGATTCGCTGCATGTCGTCCTGAAAATCTCTGGCGTCGGCCACAATGCTCCTTTCGAGCGGGTCCTAATCTCTCAAAACGCCACCCTAAAAGCAATGGAGTGAGAGCGCAGTTTTCAGATGCCAGTTCCAATACCAAAGAACGCACTGGCGGTTTCTAACAGCTGCCACTCTCACTCCATCATCAACTGTGGCGCGGCTTCACGGTTGCATGCCGAACATCGGGGAATGATGCGTCTCCAGCACCTTACCGTTCCCCAGATACATATGCACGCCACACGGCAAACAAGGATCAAAGCTCCGTACGGCGCGCATAATATCAATTCCCTTGAACTTATCCGGACCATTTTCTTCGAAGATCGGCGTGTTCTGCACTGCATCCTCATAGGGCCCAGGCGTGCCGTGAATATCGCGTGGGTTGGCGTTCCAGGGCGTCGGAGGATACGGATGATAGTTCGCGATCTTCCCTTCTTTGATAACAACGTGATGCGAGAGCACACCGCGCACGGCTTCGTGGAAGCCACAACCAATGGCCTCCTCCGGGACCTTGAAATCCGTCCAGGTCTTTGTATGTCCAGCATGTAACTCTGCCAATGCCTTTTCCATGAAGTGCAGGGCGGCACAGGCGGCGTAAACCTGGAAGTAGGTGCGCGCGCGATCGCGTTCGATGGCGTTGCTCCACTTGGGAATCTTCCATTCGAACTCAACTTCTGGAAGAGAAGTGGTCTTTGGCAGATACATTTTCACGCTGTTGCCTGTCGCTTTGATGTATCCGATGTCCACGAGACCAGCCAGAGCAGTCGCCCAAAGCCGGGCGATCGGACCGCCTCCCGTGTCCATTGCCAAGTGATCTCCGGTCCGCTTGTCAAACCAGCGGGGCGACATTACCCAGGTATATTTGCCAGCAAAGTCGCGCTTCTGCGGTCGTGGGATTGTAGTCTGGTTCCAGGGATGGTTCTTGTCGACCGGATTCCCCAGCGGATCGGTCTTCACGAATGTTTGCTGATTTTTCCACTCATCGTAGTACGAACTGCCAAGCAGAATGCGGATATTCAAATTGATGTCCACAAGATCAGTGGTCACCAGCTTGCCATCCACTACAATTCCAGGGGTCACAAACATCGAGCGTCCCCAGTTCGTCATGTTCTTGTAGGTGTAATCGCAATGATCGGGATCGTTAAACGATCCCCAACACGCGAGCAGGACTCGCCGTCGGCCGACTTCTTCATATCCGGGTAGCGCTTCATAAAAGAAGTCAAACAGGTCGTCGTGCAATGGAACGACCTTTTTCATGAACTCGACATACTTCATTAGGCGAACCAGATAGTCGGTAAACAGCTGAATGGTTGGCACCGTTCCCACTCCACCTGGATACAGAGTCGAGGGATGCACGTGACGTCCCTCCATCAGACAGAACATTTCGCGTGTCATGCGGCTCATGACCAGAGCTTCACGATAAAACGCTCCAGTGAACGGATTGAGCGCGGTCATAATGTCGGCGATGGTCCGGTATCCGTGTGCATTGGAATGGGGGGCCGGCGTCGACTGCGCTTTTGCCCAGACTTTTGGATTGGTTTCCTTGACCATCTGTTCGCAGAAGTCGACCCCAACCAGATTGTCCTGGAAAATATTGTGATCGAACATGTATTCAGCGGCTTCGCCGAGGTTCACGATCCATTCGGCGATCGGAGGCGGCTTGATTCCGAAAGCCATGTTCTGCGCGTAAGTAGCACAGGTGGCGTGATTATCGCCGCAAATGCCGCAAATACGGCTGGTGATGAAGTGCGCGTCGCGCGGATCTTTGCCCTTCATGAAGATGCTATACCCGCGAAATATGGAAGAAGTACTGTGGCACTCGACCACATGCTTGCTCTCGAAATCGATCTTGGTGAAGATGCCGAGACTGCCCACGATTCGAGTGATCGGGTCCCAGTTCATTTCCACCAGGTTTCCCTTTTTTCCGGGAAGGTCCTTCGTCGGTGCCGTGATAGTGCTCATTCGATCGCTCCTTAGTAGGATCTCGGGTGATACCCGGTGGTTAGTTGCGAACCTGAATGTCGCCACTTCGGTTCCTTATTGGCAGTGTTCTGGGTCATGGTGCGCAAAGCACGAATCGCGCGGCCGTAGGCCCCAACCGCTGATGTAGAAACTCTGGCGCCCGGTGGCTCGTCCATGAAAGGCATGAATTTGTCCGGGAATCCCGGCATGGTGCAACCGATGCAAATGCCGCCGACATTCGGGCACCCTCCGATTCCAGCCATCCAGCCACGCTTGGGAACGTTGCAGTTGACCACCGGTCCCCAACATCCCAGTTTGACGATGCATTTCGGCGAACCATACACCTCAGCAAAGTCACCCTGCTCGTAATAACCGGCGCGATCGCAACCTTCGTGCACCGTCTTTCCAAAAAGCCAGGTTGGACGCAACTGGTCATCCAGCGGAATCATGGGCGCAAGTCCCGCTACTTGGTAGAGAAGATAAAGGACGGTTTCCATAAAATTGTCCGGCTGCACGGGGCATCCGGGGACGTTAACGATGGGCAGGCCCGCTTTGGACTTCCAGTCCCAGCCCAGATAATCGGCCAGCCCCATGGCGCCGGTCGGATTCCCTTCCATCGCGTGAATTCCGCCATAGGTGGCGCAAGTGCCGCAGGCAATTACCGCCAGAGCTTTGGGAGCAATCCGATCGATCCACTCATTGGTCGTGATCGGCTGACCGGTCATAGGATCGGTTCCGAGGCCAGCCCAATAACCTTCTTTTTTGATTTTCTCGTTGGGAATAGAGCCTTCAACCACAAGCACAAAGGGCTCCAGTTGGCCTTTCTCCGCCATATACCAGAACTTCATGAAGTCGTCGCCATTCTCATAAGCGAGGACGGGATTGTGGAGGTGTACTTTGGGAAGGCCGGGAATCGCTCCCAAAAGAACATCTTCAATACTGGGCTGAGTAGCGGCGGTGACTGAAACCGAATCTCCATCACAACCTAGACCGGCCGTGATCCAGAGTATGTGTACTTCAGCGACGGGCGATGGCCTTTGCGTGACTCGACCATACGGAACTGTTTCCGCTGCCATGACTGGACTCTCCTTTCCCATCACACCTGGGGACGGGATACGCCGAATTTCTCTTTGCTTATAAGCCTATAACTTAACGATTAGCTCTAACTCACGAGCCCGATTGCGGTTCGGTTTCGTTGCGGTTTGAAATCATGTGTGTGCGCGATAACGCACATAGCATCAACCCATTGAGAATTAGTCACAAGCGGGAGTGCCACTTTTTGTCTCTCGTGGGAAGGACTATTTTCAGGGTCAGGGATTCCCCGATAGACGGGGGCTAGCGGACATCGCCTTTTAGGCTAAAAGCTGAAGCGTCCCGGTCGTGGAAATAGCAAAATCAGGTTTACCTTCGTTTAAATCGAACGTCTTCTCGAAGAACTACGCGGTTTTCTCGTTCATGTTCCACTGAATTGCATGTTGCATCAATTCGCGCGAGCTGCGGAGAGATAATTTCTCCTTAATATGGGCTTGGTAGGATTCGACGGTCTTCACACTAAGGTGGAGCTCTTCGGCGATTTGGCGGGTACCGTGCCCCTCTCCAATAAGACGAAATACTTCCAATTCGCGGTCACTTAGATCCGCAATCGAGGAATTCCTCACCGTCCCCGAGCCAGTGATGTAATGTTTCAGCATCCGGTTTGCGATTCGGTCGCTCACATAAATCTCGCCGCACAAAAGACGGCGCAAGGCCACCAAAACCTTTTCCGTTGCCTCCTGCTTCATGATGTATCCATTGGCTCCGGCACGCAGAGCACGTTCCGCATAAATCGACTCGTCGTGCATTGAAAGAATCAACACGGGCAGTGTCGGATAAAGGTTTCTGATGTTTTTCAGCAGATCCAGGCCGTCGGGACCGTTAAGCGATATGTCGACGATAAGAATGTCCGGCTTCGAAGATGCCAGAACGTGCATAGCGCCGGTAGCTTCTTCCGCTTCACCGCAAACCACAAGGTCGGACTCCTGGTTGATTAATAATCCCAGACCTTGGCGGATGATGGGATGATCATCCACGACCAGAACTCTGTGTTTTTTGGGCACTGTCTGGTTCGTTGATCGGTAACCGGGAGTCACGTCGGTCTTCATTCTCAGTACATAATCCTCTATCAATGATTACCGCTCTTCGTAGTCAGGTCTTGAATTGGAAACAGGCACATTACCACGGTACCGCCGGTCGCGGCGCGCTCTATTTCGAGCGCCCCCCCGATGACCCTGGCGCGGTAGTTCATCAGATGACGCCCCATGCCCCGGTTGTTGGCTGGGTTGTCAACGATTCCCGATCCATCGTCCGTAATCGTGAGCGCTCCCTGTTGATCATCCGCCGCAAGACGAATCACAATATGATTGGCGTGACCGTGCTTAATGGCATTATTCACGGCTTCTCTCGCCACATAATAAAGATGGGTGGCTACCGTGTCATCATGGATGAGAACCGGAGCAAAACACTCGAAGCGGCAGGAGATACCAAACAAGTCCTCCACTTCGCTCGCCCATTGCTGCAATGCCGACATCAACCCTTGCGCATCAGAAACCACCGGCAACAAACCTCTCGCCAATTCGCGCGTCTTGTTAATGGCCTCGTTGACTAACTGCACAATCTTGCCAGCATCGCCTGCCTCAGGCAGCCTCTTTTCCAAAAGCTTCTGCTCTTGCACTTTGCTCATGAAGGCAATGCCCGTGAGGTGCTGTCCCAAACCGTCGTGCAGGTCTTGTCCGATGCGCCGCTGTTCCCGCCCGCTTACTTCGAGAATCGCTTTCTCCAGATGTTTGCGTTCGGTAATGTCGATTCCGGTAGCGATGATGTATGCAGGTGCGCCATCATTGCCAGGAAGTCCTGTACTTGACCAGGAAATCAGGCGGCGAGTCCCGTCACGCCTCTCCAGGTGGCCCTCATAGTCGCCGGGCAAGCGGTCGGAACGGAGTTCATGAAAATCTGCTTTAAAACGATCCACTTCTTCCGGAACCATGAGTACATCCCAGATTTTCTGGCCGGCCACTTCCGCGAAGGTATAGCCACTGGTTTCTTCGCAAGCACGATTGATGCGAATAATCTCCCCCTCAGGATCGAGCACGACCACAAGTGCTCCGACCGTGTGAAGTATGGCCGAAACCACATTACGTTCCTTTTGCAAGGCCTCTTCGGTCCTCTTCAGGTCGGTAATATCGAATCCGACGCCGTGAATGAACCAGGGTTCACCGTCCTCCCTGCGAATCATTTTCGCTTCACAGTGAAACCAGATCACCCGGCCGTCGCGCGCTATTACGCGATAGGCCGAGCGTAAAGGATTTCCGGTAAGAAACATTTCCGCCGCTTCGCTGCTCCAGCGCTGTTTGTCGTCGGGATGGATATGGCTGTACCAGCGGACTGGATCCTCCAGCCACTCTTCCTGCGAGAATCCCAGGACATTTTCAATCTGAGGACTCACATAAGCTTCACCGATCCCCTGATCCAAATAAGCCATGAATACCACCGCCGGGATCTGTTCGACCAGAGCGCGGTACCTAGCTTCCAGATTTGGAAATTGCCCTTCCGCGGACCATCTCTGTCCGGGTTTTTCCGGTGGATAGGTAATGCGTCGAGCGCTGGCGGGGTTGTTGGAGCTGGCAAAAACTCCGGCAAGGCCCTTCAGAATTTCCTCGGCCTGGGCAGGATTGGGGTCAGAATCTGCAACCGGGGAATTGTCATCGCGTGGCGCACCGTACTCGTTATTCAGCCACGAAAATGAAACCATCTCACACCTCGACAATTCAGGCCCGTTAATAAGTTTGCACGCGAATCATTCCGAACTCACAGACTAATTCAAAACGACGGCAGAAATGAAGCTCCACCCCTTTTGATTCCAGCGGGCGGCTGTAAATTCCCCCCACGCCAGGCTTACGTCTCGATTCTCGTCCGCTTGCGCCAACTGGGTTCTTTATTCAGTGATGCTTGTGTGAACCGGCGCAACGCGTGAATGGCGCGTCCATAAGTCTGCACCGCAGTAGATGATAAGAGTGATCCAGGCGGCTGGTTCATAAACGGCATGAATTTGTCAGGAAAGCCAGGCATCGTACAGCCAATGCAAATGCCCCCGACATTGGGACAGCCACCCATTCCCCCCATCCAACCGCGTTTGCCTACATTGCACTGCACTACCGGTCCCCAGCATCCCAGCTTTACGATGCACAAAGGCGACCCGTATTCATCGGCAAACTGTGCTTGCTCATAAAAACCGCCACGGTCGCAGCCTTCGTGTACCGTGTTTCCAAAAAGCCACGTCGGCCGCAGGGCGCTATCGAGCGGAATCATCGGCGCGCGGCCGGCTGCCATGTGTAATAGATACAGCAGCGTCTCCATGAAGTTATCCGGCTGGACTGGACATCCGGGGATGCATACGATAGGAATTTTGAACTTCGATTTCCATTCCCAGCCAAGATAGTCAGGAAGACCCATGCACCCAGTCGGGTTGCCTTCCATTGCGTGAATACCGCCGTAGGTGGCACAAGTCCCCGCGGCCACGACGGCCCAGGCTTTCGGCGCGAGGCGATCAATCCATTCGCAAGTAGTTATCGGCTGGCCAGTTTTCGAATCAGTGCCCAGCGATGCCCAGTATCCCTCTTTCTTATTGTTCTCGTTGGGAATCGATCCTTCGACAACTAGAATGTAACTTTCTATTTCTCCGTCGGCCGCCTGATGAAACGGCCTCAGAAAGTCATCGCCATTGGCCATGGCCAGAAAAGGACTGTGAAAATTGACCTTCGGGATCCAGGGGAGGGCACCCATCACCACATCTTCGATGCTAGGTTGCGTAGCTGCGGTCATGGAAATGGTGTCGCCATCGCAACCCAAGCCAGCCGTAATCCAGAGAACTTCAATCTCTGCGATCGGAGAAACTCCGATTCTTTTCTCTTGCTCGGGCAGGTCAGCCATCGCCTCGCCTGTGCGTGCGGACTAGAGGGGAGCAGCGTTGCTCGTTGCTGCGAGCATCCGTTCTCCGCTGCATTCTAACCCGTTTTCATCCGAAACCTACCTTGGGTTTCGATTACCGCAAACTTTTGCATGCACTGACCCGCGACAGCGTTTGCTATCCCACTGTATTGAAACTAACGAGCCAAAAGGTCCTTCCATCGTGTCCAGGCATCTTGTCGAGCCTTCTTGTTTGCGTCGTTGGCGTCAGGCGCTTCCCCCGCCCTCATGAAGCCGTGGCCTGCTCCGTCATAGACCACAGGATCGAAGGTTTTTCCAGCTGCTTTCATTTGCGCAGTTGTATCGGGGAGGGTCGCCCCGATCCGGGCATCATTGCCAGCATAAAACCCGTACACCGGCGCCTTGATGCGAGTCATGGCATCTTTGTCAGGAGGGGCCCCGTAAAAAACGAAAGCCCCGCTGAGGTCGGGACGGCTCGT
This sequence comes from Terriglobia bacterium, assembly GCA_963706335.1. Classification (GTDB taxonomy): domain Bacteria; phylum Acidobacteriota; class Terriglobia; order Terriglobales; family Acidobacteriaceae; genus JAIQFF01. The sequence goes on along the minus strand of CAVPME010000015.1, from coordinate 30,478 downwards.
AGCAAATCGAAATGTCTGTCCGCCGCCCCAGCAAAAGCCAGCTACAAACAACTTCCCATTGGAAGCGGGAATCCTGTTGGCATAATCAGCCACAGCGTTGAGATCAGCGGTAATCTGATCGGGGTTGAGATGGCTTACCGCTTCCGTGACCTTGTCTTCGGCAAACGCCGACGTGCGTCCTCCATTCGGACCCATGCCGGAGAGCAGATCCGGCGCAACCGCGATGTAACCGGCGGCAGCCACCTGATCGGCCAGATCCTGCACCCAGTCGGACATCCCGAAGATTTCGTGAATCACAAGCACCACCGGCCTTTTGTCTTTGGACTCGGGATACACCACGAACGTCTCGACCGAGCGGCCATCATGCTTTATCGTGACCCAATCCCGGTGCCGGGGAGATTTCTGCAATTGGGTACGAGCCCAGTCCTGCGCCCACACGGCTTGCGTAACCAGGAAAACCAAAGTGATCGTAATGAGTCTCATGTCTGCCTTTCTCAGATAACATTCCGATGTCTCAGAAGATATAGCACTTTCGAAGCGTGGAAAAAGGCAAAAAGAGTTAACCTGGCAAGGGCCCCATGGAATTGGATTATTGCAACACGCCTTTGCCATTCGGCAAAGTCACATCGAAGTTAGTCCCGAACTCCCAATCGGTTTTGCACTTGCTTTCGATAACGCCGGCTGAGACGAAGCCTGGTTCCGTTTTCCAGCAGGATTTGGTATTCCCCGTCGTCGTTGAGTTCGAGGCGGCGAATGCGATCCACGTTCACGATGGTCGAACGATGAACCCTACAAAACATATTTGGATCCAGTTCCTGATCGAGTTCCGCCATACTGCGGCGCAGCATGTGGGTCGAAAGTCCCACGTGGAGACATGCATAGTAGTCGGCGGCTTCAATCCAATCGATCTCCGAAAGTTTTAGAAATGATATCTGTCCCGCGCTTTTGATGGCCAATCGCTCCGGTTTGCGTGGAAATTCTCTGTGGCGTGCAAGTCTTTCCTTCGCGCGGGCGAGCGATCTTTCGAATCGGGCGTTGTCGAACGGCTTCAAGAGGTAATCGAGCGCGCCAGCCTCAAAAGCTTTCAGCGCGTATTCCTCGTAGGCTGTCACAAAGACGAGCGCCGGGGGCAAGTCCGCGCCTAGGAACTCGATTACGTCAAAGCCGTCACATTCCGGCATCTGAACATCAAGGAAAACTATGTCGGGCTTCGAGCTGCGAATCGCGGCCAGCGCTTCCATACCAGACCCACACTCGTGGACGATTTCTATATCCGGATCCAGCCGCAATAGAAGCGTAATATTGCCGCGGGCTAAAGGTTCGTCGTCGACGACGAGAACCCGTATTCCTTTGGGTTGGTCTTCCGGCGACAAATCACTTTTCCTTGAAAGGCATCGAGACAGACACTTCGACTCCGTTCGGTCCTTGATTTCGCAGGCTCACACTGAAGTCTTTGCCGTACAAGCTTTGTAGGCGGGTTCGCAGATTCGAAATCCCGATTCCCGCTGTGGCTTCTTCCCATCTGTCAGGCAAGCTGGGACCATCGTTGTAAACGTTGAAGTGAATTGTGCCATTGGAGCGAGTTGCGGAAATCCGAATCTCGCCTCCCTGCACCCGTTTCGCAATGCCATGCTTGATCGCATTTTCGACAAGCGGTTGCAGTATCAGGCTGGGGACCTGGGCTGGATAGAGTTCTCGGGGAATATCGACGCTTAGCGCAAGTCGGTCGGCAAATCTTAGCTTTTGGATCTCAAGATACTGCCGGAGAAATTCCACTTCTCTTTCCAGCGCCACTTCGTGCCGGTTGGAATCTTCCAGGACCCGCCGCAGAAAGTCGCTCAAGGCCACAATCACGCTCACGGCTGCGTCGTTTCTCTTTTCGCGAATCAGGCCGGCAATGGCGTTCAACGAATTAAATAAAAAGTGCGGCTCAATTTGTCGCCTAAGGGCGTTCAGTTGTGCCTTGGATAACTGCTCGTTAAGTCGTGCAGTTTCAGTTTGCTGAAGTGCCAATCGCTCCTTCGAGTCCAGCACGCTACTGATCGCCAGTATAAATGCGTAAAGAATCATTGAAGAAAGAAGCCCGTTGTAGAACTTCGAGAGCAAAACATCCTTGAAAGAGCCGGGCAATGTTGATTGACCCCAGGGATTCAAAAGCAGTTCCAGGAAGGCAAGCCAGGCCGCCGAAGTCAAACTGACACTTAGGCATGCGCCGACATGCACAAACCAAGTGGAGGGCGGCCTCAATCGGACAGGAGGAAACTGGCGACCAAGGCGGATCACCAGGGGCGTTGCCAGCGCCCAGGGGAGCCAGGAAAACAGCAGCGTCACGAAGAGTTCTAGCCACGCGTGGTGCATGCCTTCCGAACGCATCGCGAAGACTGTCTGGGTGGCATCGAAAAGACCGACTCCGAGCCAGATCAGTGAAATCCGCAACCAGCGTGGAGATTCCGAACTCGTCCGGCCTGCCATGCAGAGAATCGTACCCCACAGACCGGCAGAAAAATCAAGAAATGCAGCGAGTCTCCGGCTTTGTGCAGTAGGCGGTCTGGACGCCGGAGCACCGCGGTGTGATACTGCCGGGCATGATCAGCAAACCCAAGACCGTTCTTTTCTGTCTGTTCGTCGTATTGTCATCGACTGCCTTCCGCCACTATGCAACGCCCGCCGAGCCCGGCTCCGGAATACACGAAAGACGGTCGTCTCAAGTTTCCCGAGCAATACCGGGAATGGGTTTACCTGACCACAGGCTTTGACATGAGCTATAACCCAGCAATGCAAATGGGTGACCACCACATGTTCGACAACGTCTTTGTGAACCCCGAGGCGTATAAGGCCTTCCTGGAAACAGGCACATGGCCGGACAAAACCATGCTTGTGCTCGAAGCACGCGGCGCGCAAGGGAAAGGCTCGATCAATCAGAAGGGAAATTATCAGGGAGCTGAGGTGATGGGATTCGAGGTCCACGTAAAAGACGAGGTACGTTTCCCTGGAAAGTGGGCGTTCTTCGGCTTCGGCGATGATAAGACAGCGAAAATGGTACCAACTACCGCCGACTGCTATAGCTGCCATTCCCAGCATGCGGCGGTTGACACAACCTTCGTCCAGTTCTATCCCACGTTGCTACCGATCGCTAAGAGCAAAGGCACGCTTTCGGCTGGTTACCAGAAGGAGTCGGATAACCCCGCAGCAAAGTAAGGACATGCAGGTCACCTAGCGCGAGCGAGTCCGAAAGTCTCCCGATTAGATTCGAGCGGAATCTACCAAATCAATTTCAGCCCCAGTTGCACCTGTCGCGCTGTGGTCGAGGTGCTGCTGATCGCCCCGGCCGTACCCGATACTCCCGACGGTGTAAAGACAATCAGATTCGGTGTGTTGAAATTGGCTCGATTGAGAAGATTAAAAATCTCTCCGCGAAATTGCAGGCTCAACCGCTCATGGATGGGAGTCTCTTTCATTGCAGAAAAATCCCACGTCGCCAATCCCGGCCCGATCAAGGTATCTCTCCCAAGATTGCCAAAGAAGCCACTATTCGCCGGTGGCTGTAAAAATGCGTTCGGATTGAACCATTGATTCGGATTTCCCAAGATCGCTGACCCTTTGAAATCCGGATTTATGAAAGGACGGACTGGATTTCGTGTGTCTCCGGTGTTCGATGGGTTGTAGCTCAGCTGCGGGGTAAACGGAAACCCGCTTTGAAGCGTGACGATACTGTTTATCGACCAGCCGCTCAGCATTGCGTTACGCCAGCCTTCCACATTCCCGGCAAACGCACGTCCACGTCCCATTGGTAGTTGATAAATCCCGCTGATCACAGCTATGTGCCTCACGTCATACCCGGCAAGTCCGTAATCTGCGTGCAGGTCAAACGGGTTGGAGACAAGAGCCGGGGCGTTGGCTGAGGTTGTGGCATTCACGGAGTCACCGTCATCCAACGCCTTCGACCAGGTGTAGACCCCGCGCAAAGAAACGCCGTGGCTGAAGCGATGATTCACATCCACCTGCAGTGCGTGATAGTTGCTGTCACCGCGCGAAAACCATGTCCAGGTATTGGCAATGGTGGGGTTCGCCTTGGGTGTGCCGGCAGGAATGTAAAAGGCTCCCGCAGGAACCGGTGCATTGGCCAAGGCTCCGGGAAAGGTAGCCGGATAGTTCGTGGGACACGGCGCGGCCGGACAAATGGTTGGAAATGGTTCGTTAGCGTCGATACCAATGATTTCGTGATAACCACGGGACCCCACGTAACCGACACTCAGTACTGTGTTTGGCGTTATTTCCTGCTGTGCCCTGAGTGACCATGAGACCAAGGTAGGCGTTTTCAGATCAGGCTGAGTACCACCCGGAACTAGCAACGCCTTGCTGGATAACGGGGCGGCGGGGTCGATGGGAAACTGCGATACCGGGAATGAGGCAATGCTGTAGGTAGGGTTGAATGGAGCATTCTGGTCGGCGCGGTAGCCGAGCGCGTCCTGAAGCTCGTTATACATTCCGAATCCCGCGCGAAACACAGTTTTGGAGCTGAACGGACTCCAGGCAATTCCCACACGAGGCTGCGGCAGAAACTTTGCGTTGTTAGCGGTGAACAAAGAATCTCCGACGCGCGGCTGACTCGAAATGACTCCATTATTGAAGGTATAATTAGAGGCGCGTCCCTGAGCCTCATTCCAACCGGTGTTGAATTCTCCCCGAAAGCCTAGTGAAAGCGTCAGATTTCTGGCAACGCGGATCGTGTCCTCGGCATACCCCGCGCCCATAAAAGACCGCCAATGCATGGGGGTGGGTGCCGGGTCATAGAGGAAACTCGACGTCGTACCTTGCAAGAATGTCTGAAGGCTGGTGAAGGTGGCCTGGCCAAACTGGCTGAGCGCGATGGTCTCGTTTGACTGGAAAGGCTGTAGCCACGTTCCGAAACTGAATTGATGTCGTCCTCGAGTAAGCGTGACTCGGTCTTCGAAAGTATACAAATTGCGCGCGATCCGCAGATTGCTTCCGTTGTTGCTGCCTGCCAACCCGATCTGCGCCTGGGGATTTGACGCCGCACTCCCACCGACGACGACTGCGCCGACCGGATGTCCGAGCAAGAAACCCGGAACGTCGGCTGCGGGTGTGCCGGGCGTCGGCTCACCCGTGAAAAAGTATCCCGCGCGCGAATAACCCACTCGAACGACATTCAGACTGGCGGCTGAAAGACTGTGCGTTTCCTCCAGGCTGAATACCTGCTCTCTTAGACTCAGAACGTCGCTACTAAACGGATCAGCAGCGGTAGCGGTGAGATCGTCACCGTCGTCGATCGTGTAAACACTCGCTAGCGAATCACGCGCAGAAATCAAATGGTCGAGACGAACCGTTCCGAAATCCTCTCGAATGGTTTGTAACGGACTACTGAAAACCTGTGCGATGCCGTTGAAGTCCGGGGCTCCCGCTGGTGCAATTGGCCACAAATTGAGCAGAGGCTGCACGCTTGGCACGGCAGCAGCGCGCGATGCAGCGTCAGGGACAAACGCCGCCGAGGTTTGATGCAGATGCTGCCGCAGTCCCTCGTAATTGCCGAAAATAAAAGTCTTGTCACTTCTGATCGGTCCTCCAAGAGAGGCTCCAAACTGGTTGCGCTGAAAGGGCGGAGCCGATCCCTGGTCAAAGAAGTTCGGCGCGTCGAGAGCGTTGTTACGCAGGAATTCATAAGCGGAGCCATGGAGCTGGTTCGTGCCCGACTGGGTCACGATCACTACCTGCCCGCCCGGTCGCTTGCCGAATTCGGCGCCGTAGGAGTCACGGAGTACATTGAATTCCCGTATTGCGTCGACGCCCAATAGCTGCTGACTGGCGCCTCCGGGTTGCATATTGTTCTCTGCCGCGCCGGTAAATTCGACGCCATTCAACAGAAACAGATTCTGCTGCGGCCGGTTGCCGGAAACTGCAAAATTATTCCCCGTGGTTGAATTCGATACCCCGACGCCGCCAGTCTTCTCGGTCGTAAAATTGACAATGCCGGGATTCAGCGTAAGCAATAAATCGTAGCTGCGGCCATTGAGGGGAAGGTCTTTCACCTGCTGCTCCCCTACCAGTCCCGAGATGTCCTGGGTTGTGACGCTCACGACGGATGCGTCACCTTCAACCTTCATCTCTTCACTCACCGCTCCGAGACGCAGTCCAACGTCGGCAGTTGCATCCTGGCCAACCACCAGGCGGATCCCCGTCCGAAGCGCTTCCGCAAATCCGCTCTTTTTCACGCGCATTTCGTATTGCCCGAGAGGAAGAGCGAACAACCGGTATCTTCCCTCCTGGTCGGTAACTGTCGTTCGCGAAAGTCCGGTATCGAGATTTCGCGCCGTCACATCGGCTGCCGTGACCGCCGCCCCAGACTGGTCCGTAACCGTGCCCGACAACGTAGCTGATACCTGGGCAAAGCCCGACGGTGCCCATGAGCACACAAATAACAAGACAACCGAGGCCAAAACAAAGGCTCGCCAGATGCCTGACCGGAAACGATCTTGTCGCAATGAATCCGTGGTTAGGTAGAGCAAACCTGGAGCATCATGCCGCATGATTTCCCTCTTTTTATGAGATCACGTAATTTTTATAAAAGTGTATCGTCAGTACGGTTTATATGTCTAATTGAGTGTGATTATGAGCGCTTGCGTACAAACAAAACCGTGTTCGCCACATCGCATCTCCGCCTTTCGATGCGATGCCTGCGCCACGGTTCGTTGACGCCAGGGATCGTCAGATATAGGATTTCGTTCTAAATGGCCAAAAAGCTCAAGCCTCGACCGTCTAAAGCCACAAATGAAGAGTTGCTGAAGTTGCGAGAGGCAGCGCTGGAACTTCGAGTCAGTTTCCCCACAATCAAGCAATGGATCTATAAACGGAAGATTCGGAGCGTTAAGACCGCTGGAGGGCATCACCGCATACCGCAATCAGAAATCGACCGTCTACTTTTCCGGACAACGGGAAAGACCATCACGGAGCGAGATCTGATCATGCGGCGAGTCAGCGGAAGAAATCAGTTAGTGGGACGTATCGACGTTGTGCGCATCAGCGGCCTGATGGCCGAGGTAAAGATTTCGATTGGCGGACAACAGATCACTTCCATCATCACTGCGAGCTCAGCGCGTGAAATGAAACTTAAACCCGGTCAAACCGCTGCCGCTCTCATCAAGTCGACCGAAGTAATGATCCTCCGCGTGTGATCCCTGGCTCCGGAGCCGGCACCGCCTGGCACCCTATAGAGAGCTCTCACAGCAAGGGTCGGCATAGACCATTCTTGTTCCCAAGTTAGATTCCGCTTGTCTGATATCGCAAGACCGCTAACGTCAATCGGTAATCGTACCCGGCTTGGGCGCTGCTAATTTGCGCTTGCGTCTGCTGCAGCTGTGCCTGACTCAATTCGACGATGGAACTTAAACCGAGGTTGTAACGTGTCTGCGCGAGGTCGAGGGCCTGGCTCGCCTGATCAAGGAGTTGCTGTGTAACGCTGACTCGCTGGAACGCAGTGTTTGCATTCAGCCAACTGGTACGGACATCACGCGAAATCCGGTTTCGCAGGTCAACCAGGCGGTCTTGCGTAGCCTGCGCTTTGAGGCCGGCCTCGCGAGATCTGGCGTTATACAGAAAGCCGTTGAAGAGCGGTATCCCCACATTCACGCCTACCGCGCCATACCAGTTGGATAGCACTGGATTGCGCACCGGCGTGTCTCCTATTACCCCCACGGCTTGGATGGTCGGGTAAAGCAGATCATGTTCCGCGGATTGAAACTTCTCAGCCGCCTGGTACTGAAAATCGAGCGCCAATATTTCCGGACGCATGGTGAACGCCTGCGAAATAAGATCATCCACATTGCCTGGGGGCGAGTTGATTGGCGTCGTGTCCTCAACCAACTGAAAATTTTGCAACCGCGCATAACCGAGCACGGCGGAGAGTGAGGCTAGCGCCGCGTCTTGATTGTTTTCCGCGTCCAGTAAAAGCAACTTCGCTTGTGCCAGGTTCACGTTCGCAAAGCTGAAATCCAACTGGGATTTCAATTTACTTTTATACAAAGCCTCGACCAAGTCGGACACCGTTTGCCGGGCACTCACAGTCTGTTGCGCCACGGTCAATACGGCGTGTGCCTGCAAGGCGCTGTAAAAGGCCTGATCCACTGCAAGGAGAATCTGCTGCTTGGTGGCAACGGCATTCTGATCCTCCGCCTTGGCGGCGTAGTTCGCACTGGCGGCAAGGTTTGTCGTCCGTCCGAAATCAGTGATCAACTGACTGACCATGACACCCGCCGCAGCCCGCTCATAGATGATGGGATTGTTAAGGCCACCGGCGGTGATTCTGCTGTTCTCGCGTGAATCCACTCCCGTCAGATTCGCGGTCGCGCTTGGCCACAAATTTGACCGCACTTCCCTTGTGACTTGCTGCGACGCAAGAGCTGTCAGTCGGGCGACGGATATCTGCGGATTGTTTTTCAGTGCCAACGCCTCTGCCTGCTTCAACGACAGCGACGTAGCGTTTCCGCTATTCGTTCCGCTGCCAGCCGATGGGGAGCTATTTGGATCTGCATTCGATGCGGTTTGATTCGGCAGTGATTGGGGCGCTGGCGCCGAAGGCAAATCTTGAGCCGCTCGATTTTGGTTGGCTGTGGCCTGCGGATATGCCGCAACCACCATCAACACAATCCACACCAGCAAAAATGATTTCCGGTTCATGATTTATCTATCGCTCAGGCTGGTGTGGCTGCAGTTTCCTCTTCTCGTCGATGGATCCACAGATACGCCGCGGGAACTATGAATACCGTCACCACGACTGACATCGTCAGTCCTCCGATAATCGCTCGCGCGAGCGGCGCATATTGTTCGCTGCCCGCCTCCAACGCCAGAGCCATCGGAATCATTCCAAGGATCGTCGCCAGTGAGGTCATTAGTACCGGACGCAGGCGGACGCGGCACGCCGTCGCTACCGCCTCCTCGATTGGCATGCCTCCCTTTCGGAGAGATCGTGTGAACTCAACGATGAGAATGCTGTTCGAGACCACGATCCCGGTCATCATGATAACTCCCATCAATGACATGACGTTCACCGTTGTGTGGGTCACCAACAAGAACAGGATGACCCCGGTAATGCCTGGCGGAATGGCTAATAGAATGATCAGCGGATCGATAAAAGAAGAAAACTGCGCCATCAGGATCAGATAGACAAGAACGATGGATAGGATCAATCCGATGCCAAAGCTCTTGAACGATTGACGCATTCCCTCGACCGAGCCACGCATGGCAACACGAACGTTCTCCGGCATCTTGGCCTTAGCGATGACTTTGTCAACCCGGCTCGCGAGACTTCCCAGGTCTTCGCTGGCGGGCGAGACGTAAACATCGATCACCCGCCGAAGCTGATAATGGTCAACCTCGGTCGGAGTGTTAATCATTTTCACGTCCGACACTGCGTCGAGGTTGGTGGGATTTTGATTGGCCGGTGCATGCAAAGGGATCTGCTTAAGATCGGTGAGTGAATTGACCTGAGTTTCCGGGTACTGCACCGTAAGCATGTAGTTGTTGCCGTTCTTGGGATCGACCCAATAACTGGGTGCGATCATGCTGTTCGAGGTCAGCGCGGTGATCACGTTGTCCACCGTTTCTTTGGACGAGACCCCCATCCGGCCCGCCATCTCGCGGTCGATGTTGAGTTGGATGCCAGGGTAGTCAAGGTCCTGCGGAATCAGGACATCGCTCACACCTCTTAGTTGTCGCACCTTCCCTGCAATGTCGGCCGCCACCTCGTAAGCCTGTTTCTGATCGTTACCGCTGACCTGTATGTCGATGGGGGCAGGCAGTCCGAGATTGACGACCGCATCCACTAAGCCCCCGGACTGAAAATAAGTTGAGAGTTCCGGCAAATCGTCCTCCAGTTTCGTACGCACCCGGCGCATGTACTGATAACTTCCGATCTTGTGTTCTTTCTTGAGGCTGACTTGTACGAAGGCCGTGTGCTGTCCCGAATTACTGGTATAGATGGCCGAAAAATCCGGAGTGATTCCGATGTTCGATACAATCATGTCCAGATCTTCCGGCGAAACTACCTGATGAATGTCGGCTTCCACACGTTTGATGTACTGGTTGGTAAGTTCCAGGCGAGTACCGGTGGGTGCCTTGATGTTGATAACGAATTGGCCTGGATCGGTGCGCGGAAAAAAACCCAGCCCCATGAGCGGGAACAAGCCGAAGCTGAATAAACAGATACCGAGGATGGATACGACAGTCGCGACCGGTCGAAGCAGACTGCGTCGCACGGCAAAGTCGTAACGCATCAACTGTTGGTCATAACGGCGATTAAACCATTGAATGAAACGGTCGAACTTCGTTCGATCTGAGTGATGCGCCGCCTCTCCGTGCGCTGACTTGATGAAGCGAGCGCAGAATAGCGGCACAACTGTCATGGCAACCGCGTAGGACGCGAACAGGGAAAAAACCACTGCCGCAGCCAGCGCAGTAAACAGAAATCTGCTCACGCCATAAAGAAAAACCACGGGAAAGAAGACGATGGCAGTTGTGAATGTAGCGGCGAGCACCGGCATCGCCACCTCCTGACCTCCTTTTTCAGCTGCAACCTCCGGCGCTTCCCCCATCTCAAGATGACGAAATATGTTTTCCAGCACCACTACCGAGTTGTCGATCAGTCTGGAAAATGCCAGCGCCAGCCCGCCCAAAACCATTGTGTTGATCGACCCGCCGCTGGCATTGATCGCAAGGAATGCAGCCACCGCCGAAAGCGGAATGGAAAGCATCACCGCGAGCGTCGCGCGAAAATTGCCCAGGAAAATCAGAATCATCAAGGCGGTCAGCACGAGTCCGATGCCGCCCTCGCTGCCCAGGTTTCCAATGGCCGTCTTCACAAACACCGACTGGTCGAATACAACCTTGGTCACCAGCGACTTGGGAATGTCGACGAGGTCTCCGACCGACTTTTTAATCCCGTTTACGATCGCGATGGTATTGCTGTTACCGCCCTGTTTGAGAATCGGCAGATAAACCGATCTTTGCCCGTCCACCCGAACGATGTTCGTCTGTATCGCCGCGGCATCTCGTGCGTATCCGACATCAGCCACCATCAGTTCGGCATTGCCCTCGGATTTCAAGGGCAGGCGGTTGATTTCTTCGGTGGTGGGAAGCTGGCTGTTGGTGTAAATGTTGTAGTCCTTCGGACCGATTCGCACGTCGCCGGCGGGAAGAATAGTGTTGGCATCGTTGACCGTGCGAACCACGTCCATCAGGCTGAGTTGGTGTGCCTGCAGTTTCACGGGATCGACGTAGACCTGAATCTGCCGGTACTTGCCGCCAAACGGTTGCGGCACGGACGACCCGGGAACATTTGCAATCTGGTTGCGGACGGTGAACTGCCCCAGATCGTGCAACTCAGTCTCATTCAATCCACGGCCCTTGAGTGTGATCAGGCACACCGGGAGACTGGACGCGTCAAACTTCAGCACCACCGGTGGGAGCGTTCCAGGAGGCAGGCGGCGCAACTGCGCCATCGCCAGATTCGATATGCCGCTCACTGCGGCATCGGGGTTGGTGCCTGGCTGAAAATAAATCTTAATGAGGCTGACTCCCATTAGTGAACGGGATTCAATGTGGTCAATGCCGCTGCCCAGCGTGAAAAATCTCTCGAAAGGATTGGTGATGTTGGCTTCAATCTGCTCCGGTGGCATGCCTGAATAAAATGTTGCGACCACTACGACGGGAATATTAATTTCGGGAAAAAGATCTACCGGCATGCGGGCCATACTGGTGACGCCAACCACCATAATGATCAGACAGATCATGATGATGAAAAACGGGTAGCGAATAGCGAAGCCCGACATGCCTATTCCACTCCCTGTTCCGCGACATATTTTTCATCAGCCATCGTGCTCATTTGTGGCTCGACGCGCTGGCCGGGCCGATATTCCCCGAGACTGCCCACGATCACTCGATCTCCCTCCTTCAATCCGGACAATATCTGCATCCGGTTGGAGCCTTCGATTCCGGTATGAATCTCGCGCTCCTCCACGTCGTTTTGAGAATCAACCAGAAGGACAGTAGTTTTATCCGCGTTTCGATTGATCGCCTGTAAGGGAAGAGTCAAAGCGTTTGCGTCGTTCTGAATCCGTAGCGACACATCAGCATACATTCCGGGCGACAGCTTGTAATCGCGATTAGGGACATCGACCTCGACCTGCATCGTGCGGGTAGAGCGGTCGAGAGAGTCGGTTGAGCGAATGACTTTCCCGGACAGGTGCTCGTCCGTCGCTTTCACCCGGATGTCAGCAGGTTCGCCATCGCGCACGCTGGACGCCAGAGACTCCGGCACGGGAATTCGTAGCCGCAACACGTTCACCTGCGAAAGTTTGACCACCGGCATTGAGCTGGCATTTGAAGTCCCCGCCTGGATCAATGCCCCGGTGTCCGCGTAGCGCCAGGTCACGACACCATCGAAAGGCGCGGTGATTCGGGAATATTCAGAAAGGGCAGCATAATGTTGCTGATCAGCCTGGGAGACCTCCAATTCCTGCCGCGAAGCCGATAGTGCAGACTTGGCCGCTTCGACCTGCGCCTCAGATGACCTGTCTTTGGCCGTGGCGTCATCGAGTTCTTGCTCCGCGATCAGCCCGGGACGCGTCTGTGACGCTTGTCTCAAACGCGTCGCAGCAGCATGGACTGCTTCATGATCCGCCTCCGCCCGGCTCACCTCGTTCTGCGCGCGAGTGATTTCCTCCTGGCTATGTCGCACGCCCGCATTCGCACCCTGCAACTCGGCGGAAAGTTCCGGAATCTCTAACACCGCCAATACCTGGCCTGCTCGAACACGATCGCCGATATCCACATTTATGTTGCGAATGTAGCCGGCGACCTTGGCATGAAGTTCCACTTCCTGATAGGGCAGAAACTCGCCTGCAATAGAAAGCGTATTGGACAATGGCATGCGCCGGACTCGCACCACTGCGACGCGCGGAACTGCATCGGCTGATACGGCATCCGAGGAAGCGGCCGAGTGTCCGCACCCCATACTGGCGCCGAGAAAAACGACTGCCAGGATGAGGGCTGCGAATCTAAATAACGTCGGTAAAAGTCGGTTATGCATGTCTACGATCACCTTTTCAGCCAACGCAGGCAGACAGTCAATTATTAGCCGCACACGAAGAGTCCGTTGCATGGCTACGAGTGGCAATGCCTAACCTCATCTCACGCTCACCTGGGACATTTACATACATAACGTGCTTTTGCGGATTCACTTCAACGCTATGGTTTGGTGTAAACACAGAAGGCAGATAATCCATGCCGGTCTCATACCGCACCACATAGACGGTGCAGTTCAATCGGATGCCGATGTCATAGGAATAGTTCTCTGATTGCAGCCGAGAATCCGATGGATTGTCGCCGGCAGAGCCGGCAGACGCTTGGTGATTTGCGACACTCACGACGGTCGCCGATTGGTACGGCTGTTTTGTTCCCGCCTGCACCGCAATCACTTGCAATCCAAACAAGAATGCGAATAACGTCAGACTCTTTTTCATGGTGTCCTCCCGGAGAAGAGGTCTCCGACCCATAGGGGGCTGTCGCAACAACTGCAGAAATCAACCCGCAGATATCGATAGCGAAGTTTGGGCCATGTCAGGTTCGAACCGGAATCCACGCCACGCAAACATATGTGTGGCGGGATTTTTCCCTTTCAAATGAACGGGGGCTACGTTCGAGCTAACAATGAACTGCTAGGAAAAAGTCAGCAGGTGGGAGGAGGACGGTTGTAGAGCCAACTCTCAGACGAGAGATTAGTCGGCGGAAAGACGGCCGATTCGGCAGGGACGACAGATCGCTGAGGCACGAACAGCGCAAAGCTAAAGGTCGGCGCCATCCACTGCATGCCATCGCCAAGAAGGTGTTGCCTCTCGGCATCAGACGATTGAGCCTGTACGATTCTTACATTGGGAGACTCAGTTGGATTTGTAGTGAAGCGAGTCGTAAGACTTACAGTAAGACAGCAGATAGCCAGACAAACGAGAACAAGGCGACATGAAGGGCGAAGACGCATAAACAACTGGCAACTTATCGAATTGCCTGCATAAGACTCGCAGCTAAATTATACATGACGGTTACACAGAGGTTGCAAAAGCTGTCCTCTCGATCGCCGTCTCCTTCCCATCCAATGCTCCGCCAGGACTTATAAGCTTCGCCAGAACCGCCCGGCGCACCCTATTCACGTGATATTTAACAGATTTTCATCAGATGTTAACACTGGAGCACTACAGTTGCGAGTCTTGTCGCTCACTCTGATTCGGAACGAAAAATTCCCTTTCGAGCCCCCGGAAAGAGTGAATCTTGATGTCTAAAATGGAGGAACAATGAAGAAGGGCATGGCTTTGGCCTTGTCTCTAGCGCTAGCCACCGGTGCATTTGCGGCCCCAGCACCCCAGAGTTCTGCCGCCGGCACGAAACCCACAAAGAAAAGGGCCGCCAGCGCGTCCAACGCCGAGGTCTCGCGCCGTCTTGACGAAATGCAACAGGCGATTGGCGCACAGCAGCAGCAGATTCAGCAACTTATGCAGGAACTGCAGTCGCGTGACGCTGTAATTCAGCAGTTGCAACAACAATCAACCCAAACGCAGACGGCAGCCGGCCAGGCTGAGCAAAAAGCCGACACTGCGCTTTCGCAGAGTACGCAGCAGCAGCAGGTTGTCGCGACTACGCATAGTGAAGTCACTGACTTAAAAGACAATCTGACTAACACAGCGCAAGCTCTTCAAGAGACGCAGAAGACAATTTCCGAGAGCCCGCTGGCGATCCGATTCAAGGGCATTACCCTGACGCCGGGCGGCTTCATGGCGGCAGAAACAGTGTGGCGCCAACATGCTCTTGGCTCCGACATCAACACTCCATTCAATTCCGTTACCATGCCTGGCGCCGCCGGCGACAAGATGAGCGAGTTTTTCGGCTCTGGCCGTCAGTCCCGTATCTCCCTGCTGGGAGAAGGAAAGCTCACCATGGCCAAGCTCACCGGCTACGTGGAAGCGGACTTTCTTTCGGCTGGTGTGACTTCCAACAACAACGAAAGCAACAGCTATAGCCTGCGTCAACGCCAGGTTTGGGGACAAGCGGCCCTGAACGACGGTCTCAGTTTTACTGGCGGCCAGATGTGGAGCCTCGTAACCGAAACCAGAAAAGGTCTCGACAATCGGACTGAAGCTCTACCCATGACCATCGATCCTCAATATCACGTCGGTTTCAGCTGGGCCCGGCAGTATGGTTTCCGAGTTACCAAGAATTTTGGCAACAAGTTCTGGCTCGGAGCTTCAGTTGAAAATCCGCAAACGCTGTTTTCCGCTAGCGGTCAGGCCCAGAACTTTCTACTGGGTTCCGCCGGGACCGGCGGCGGTCTTTACAACGCTTCCGCGACCTACAGCTTTAACTCCGCTCCCGACTTTATTTTCAAAGCTGCTGCTGAACCGGGTTTTGGACACTTCGAAGTCTTCGGAGTCATAAGACGCTTTCGCGATCGGATCTATCCCGGAGCTACGGCAGCCACTCCTACTGCCGCCGGCGCCTCGAACTTCTCAACTACAACCGGTGGAGTTGGCGCTAACGCTCGCGTGTCTCTGTTCAAGAAACACCTTGACCTCGGCGGACACTTCCTCGGCGGAGATGGGATGGGACGATACGGTACCAGCACACTTCCCGATGTCACCGTAAATCCCGATGGCACCTTGGCTACCCTTAGAAGCGGCCAGGGTCTGGGAACAGTTGAGTTCCACTCAACCAAGTGGGACGTTTACTTGAACGCCGGTGCGGAATTTGTGGGACGGCACGCGCTGCTGAACGCTGCGGGCAAACCGGTTGGATACGGCTCTGCATTGGCCAACAACTCCGGTTGCGGCGTCGAAACTGTGCCCGGCACTCCGGTTGGCGGGCAGTTCCCCACGTCGTCCAGCGGGTTCCTTCCCGGAGGTTTGGCAAACTGCGCAGCCAACACTCGCAACATTATCCAGGGAACGGTTGGTTTCTGGTACCGGTTCTACAAAGGTCCAAAAGGCACTCTGCAATTTGGGCCGCAGTATTCCTACGTGGTACGCAACACGTGGTCCGGCGCGGCGGGCGCAACCATCCTCGGACAGCCCTCGGGAATCGAGAACATGGTCTTAACCTCGTTCCGATATTACCTGCCCTAGCTCGTTTTCCCTTTCTCCGGCGCGGCGCCCGCTGCGCCGGAGAGCTTCCGCCCACGGCGGAGAGCCGGTCTCATTACAGGGTTTAAAACACCCGAAAGTCCATTGTTTTAAATAGATGGCCCGAACCAGGTGGTCAGGGCGTCGCGAGGCCCTGCCGTGTGCCGTCTCCGACCCACGCGACGTATCCGTCGGGCCGAATCAACACGGCGGTGGGAGCCGCGACCGCGCCGAGCACCGGGAGCTCCCACACACCGGCGTAGCGAGCGTCGACCCGCTGAACCCGATCCGCCCAGGGAGCGATGTCGAGGGCGCCGGGCTCACCGAGATTGAGCAGCACCGGTCGGGCATCGTGCAGCAGGGTGAACACCCGCCGTGGGCCGCTCTCGGTGACCAGGTCGAGATCGGGCATGCGGCGCCCGAGCAGCGGGTGTCCCGCGCCGAGGTCGTAGTGAATGTCGAGACCAGACATCATCGCGGCGTATCGCTTGCGAGGCTCGTCCATCTTCAGCAGCTCGGACATGGTCTCGCGCAAGGCCTTCGTCCGTTCGTCGCCGCGGTTGAGCGCCGTTTGCGCCATGGTGCTCTTGAGCACGCGCGCACCGATCGGGTGCCGCTCGGCCTGGTAGGTATCGAGCAGGCTCTCCGGCGATGTGCCGTTGACCACCTGGGCCAGCTTCCATCCCAGGTTCACGGCGTCCTGGACACCGATGTTGAGTCCTTGTCCGCCGGCCGGGGAATGCACGTGCGCCGCGTCGCCGGCCAAGAGCACCCGTCTCTCTCGGTAGGACGCCGCCTGCCGGGTCGTATCGGTGAACCTCGAGAGCCACGTGACGTCGTGAACACCGAAGTCGGTCCCGTAGACGGCGATGAGCGCCTCGCGAAGGTCGTCCAGGGTCGGCTCGTCGCCTTGCCTGACGTGCGGCTCGATCAACACCACGCGCACGCGCTTCCCGTCCTCGAGCTTGCCGAGGCCATTGATGCCCTTTTCGCCGCGGCGGATGCCCCACGCCGGCTCGTCGGTCATCTCGACCTCGGCGATCAAGTAGCTGATGGACGGGTCCCACCCCGGGAAGTCGATACCGGCCTTCTTGCGGATCAGGCTGCGACCGCCGTCGCATCCGACGAGGTACTTCGCCCGCAACGAACGGCCGTCGGACAGCTCGACGTCGACGCCGGTGTCGTCCTGCGCAAAGCCCGTCACCTCACGTCCGCGATAGATCGGTACCGCCAGCTCGTCGACCCAGGCGGCGAGGATGCGCTCGATGTGCTCCTGCCACAGCGCGAGCCCGTAGTTGTGGCGAGTCGGAAAGTCGCTGATGTCGAGAGGGATCATCGCGAAGCCCGCGACCTGCATGACCTTCCCTTGCGAGAGGAAGCGCTCCGCGATGCCACGCTGATCGAGCACCTCGATGGTGCGTGAATGCAGACCGCCTGCGCGCGAGCCGGCGAGGTCCTGGCTGGCGCGCCGCTCGACGATGGCGACGTCGACCCGCGCCAGCGCCAGCTCGCCCGCCAACATCAGCCCCGTCGGACCTCCTCCGGCGATCACCACCGCATGCTTGGTCATGGCCACACTCCGTTCGACATCACGCCCGTCTTGACCGCCGCCACGCACACCCGCACCTCCGCGCCGAGTGCCCCCCGCTGCACCGCGAGTCCCACTATTGATTCGACGCGTCCTCGCGCGACCTGTAGGTCGGCAACAACACACGCATGTCGCTCCTCCCATTCCTGAATGGTTCTGGCGACTCTAAGGCACGACCCGGGTCTGGCCGCAAGCCCCCGGGTGCGCTATATACTGGAAGTGGCAAGGAGGGGGTACTCTTTTTGCGCGCTGCGGATGGATAAGCCCTTTGTGAAGCGGCGACGCGGTGGGTACGGCGGGACCGTGGGCCGGGGAGGATCTCCCGTAAGCGTACGAACGCAGCCGCCCCTGTCGCACAGAACCTAGCGAGAAGGTTCCTTCTCGCACACCCATTCGAATAATTACGTTTGAAGCTGTTTGAAGTCGATCGAAGTCATACTACGGAATTCAACGCGATTTTAAACGGAATCGTGGCCACGACCGTCGTACCATTCTCTGCAGAGGCAATGTCTACGGTGCCGCCAAATCGGCGCATCCGCTCTTCGATCCCCATCAAACCTACGCCGGGAATGACTTTATCGGCCTGTCGTCGGTCGGCAGGAATGCCGTTGCCCTTATCAACGATCTCAACTCGTACCTCGTCGTCAGTCCGACTTACTGTAATCTTTGCGGTAAGGCTGCCCGAATGACGGTGGATATTGGTAAGGCATTCTTGCACGACACGGAAGAGCGTTATCTCCATGTCGGCCGGAAGCCGCCCAAAGTCCGAACCAATCTGTAACTCAGCCTTAATTCCACTACGTTGCTCAAAACCTTCCGTATACCAGCGCAGAGCTGACGGCAATCCCATTTCATCGATAAGAGGAGGGTGCAGGAGATAAGACATTGTGCGGAGCTGCCGGCTCATGTCGTCGTTCAGGGCTATGGTTTCGGTCACCAGCGATGAGAGTTTTTCGCTTTTGGCCTCAGCGCTCATCTGGTCCAGCACCATCTTCATTGCCACCAGCGTCTGGCCGGTACTGTCGTGCAGTTCGCGGGCAATTCGCCGTCTCTCGTCATCCTGTAATCGTAGAAGCCTGGCGCTCAGTTCGCGAACTTCCTCGGTTTTCTTTGACAGCTCCTTCGTTCGTTGCTGGACTCGCAGTTCGAGTTCATTGTGAGCCGTCTTAAGCTCTTGCCGGGCTCTTTCTGCGGCATCGGCATGCGAGCGGGCTTCGCGCTCGGCTTGTTTCAACCGAAGAAGAGCGCCCACAGTCGCCAACAATTCCTCACGTGAGACAGGTTCAGCAAGATACCCATCCGCGATTTCCAAGCCACGAACTCTATACTCGGTATCAACGAAAGTAGCTGAAATGTGCAATACCGGTATATGAGCGGTTTTAGCATTGCCTTTTAAGAGACGGCAGATTTCAAACCCGTTCATGTCCGGAAGGTGTACGTCGAGCGTGATCAGATCGGGCCCATTATCCGCCATGCGCAAGGCCTCGGCACCATTGCGCGCTTCTATCACGTTATATCCCCCCTCTTTGAGAGAGCGGGATAGTGAGTAACGGAGGGCATCGTTATCATCGACTGCCAGTATCGTAATGTCCTTACTCTCGCGCATGTTTGCCTAACACTTCGTACTTATTATTATTCGCCTAGGTTACTTTCCAAATCATACCCGGGCTTCATCTATAGCGCCCAGCTTCGCCTGTAAGCCGGCGCGTGCCATCGCCTCGGAAAAGCGAGCCTCTGTCATCTCTCTCGATCCCGTTTCTTTTGGAACAATGTCGACTGCAGATTGCAAACGCTCGCGTTCGTCGATGTCGAGCACTTGTGATGTGTAAATGACAACCGGAATCGGGCGAGTCGCAGGATCCTGTTTCAGTTCATTCAGTACATCGAAGCCACTCAAATCCGGCATCGACAAATCCAAAATAACCAGATCGGGCTTGGTCTCACGGGCCATCCGAAGCCCTTCAATACCGCCAAAAGCTTCCAGTATCCGATACCCGCTATTAGCGAGCACCGCCTTCAACAAGTATCGCGATATCTCATCATCGTCCACGATCAGGATTTTTCCCGAATCTCTCTCCAAAGTCGCTTTCAACTGAGCTAGCAGCCATGCCCGGTCGATCGGCTTTGCGTGAAACGCAGTCGCTCCGAGTGCGAGTGCCTTAGCCTGGTTTTCGACTACCGTTACGACGAAGACCGGGATGTCCTTTGTCGCCGGATTCTGCTTTAAATCCTGTAGAAGATTCCATGAATGTTCGCCCTGCAGAAGCACATCGAGAACAATAGCAACAGGCGTGAACTCTACGAGCGCACGGCGCGCCTCTTTAAGGTCTTGGGCGGGCACCACCTGAAACTCTGTGCCTTTTAAATATTTTTCATAGATGAAGAGCGCTTCGCGATTATCTTCAACCACCAGGACTGGTAACTTGGCTGCGTCCAATTCACGCTTTACGTCAGGTACATAAACCGCCTCGGTCGCGCCTTTGTAACGAATCGGAATGGCTGCAAAAAAGCTGGAACCAATTCCCAATTGGCTTTTGACGTACGCATCACCGCCCAGTAATTGCGCCAGCTTACGGGACAATGGCAGTCCGAGACCTGAGCCTTTCGCGGTTTTCTGAAGCTTGCCTTCTACCTGCTCCCATTCCTGAAAAATCCGCCCTTGATCCTCGGGCGAGATTCCGATTCCGGTATCGGTCACCGCGAACACGACGGTTTCGTCATGACCGGTGCGCACTGAAACTCTCACCTCACCTCGCTCCGTGAATTTCAACGCGTTGGATATGAAGTTTCGAAGAATCTGCGAAGTCTTGGCCTCGTCCGTGTACAGTTCGGGAATGTCCACGGGATCGTCAAACACCAGAGAGACAGAAGAATTTTGCGCCAGTAGTGGGCGGAGCATGCCGCGCAGAGCAGAAAACAGACTCTCCACATAAAATGTCGTGGGGCGGATCGTGATTCTGCCGGCTTCCACTTTCGCAAGATCGAGCAGGTCGTTCACCAAGTCGGTGAGATCCTGTGCCGACCGGCGAATAAACGTAACCTGTTTATCTTGTTCCGGAGTCAGATCGCCGTCCATCCGATCTTTGAGAATCTGGCTGAGCGCAAGAATCGAATTCAAGGGTGTGCGAAATTCATGGCTCATGTTGGAGAGAAAATGGCTTTTCAGCTCCGACGCCCGTTGCAAAAAGTCAGCTTTGTCATTCAATTCCGCATAAAGCGCGACTACTCCACGATTGGTCTCGTCCAACTCGCGATTCAGTTGCGCTAATTCCGCCTGGCGCGAACGCAATTCTTCCAGGGTTCGCATCAATTCCTTGTTTTGTTGTTGCAACTCCTCGTAAGGATTTTCCGATGGCTTGCGTTCTAGGGTCGCTAGAAGAGCGCTCAATTCTGCATCGCTCAGCCGGGTGAATTTGAAGGGAATAGTCTTGCCCAGCGTTACCGAAGTTCCCTTTCCCGTCTCGGTTTTCACTTCAAAATGATCCAGAAGCCGCTTGGCTCCGATCATCCCAACGCCCATTCCGGTTTTCGAGACGTACTTCCCTCCCAGAATCTCATCCAGATTAGGGATACCCCTTCCCTGATCCCTGACTGTAATGAACAACATTTTGTCTGCGCCGTTTTCAACTTCGAAATCGACGGATCCGCCGCTGGCATATTGAAATGCGTTCCGTACGACTTCCGATACCGCCGTCGCAAGTCGGGTCTGTGTCTGGACATCGAACTTGAGTGCGGAGGCGATCGCGCGGGCACGCTGTCGAGCCAACACTACATCGTGCTCGTACCTCACTTCCATCGTGAGTAGTTTCAGCTTCAAGACACGCTCGCTTCCCGTATGTTTTTAGCAACGAGGACCGTCACATCGTCTCGCTCTCGAAAGAAATCCCGGTATAACATTCCGGCAACAAGTGCGGGATGTTTGCTCCAGATTCCCGGATAAGTTTTCAAGTCCCACCCAGATTTCAGCCCGTCTGAGTGCATGACTAAAATGCTGTTGGCGTTCCACGGAAGGGTAAATTCCTGGATCCTGTGAAGATGGTGCCCTAAAGTTCCATTATGCGATGTCATCCCACGACTTGAATCTGGCGTCACGATGGAACCGCCTATATTGCCGACGCCCGCGAACGATATCGACTGCCGCTCAAGATGAAGAGACGCGATTGCCATCGCCGCCCCTCGTGTTTTCTTCAGGGAATCGTGGGAGTCTTGCAGCATGGGAGTTGGCGAATCGGTGCGTGACGCAGCAAAAACCTTCTCAGCCTCTCTCGCGGCTTCCGACGCCAGGACTCCGTGTCCCAAGCCATCGACCACCATGAACAGTACCGAGTCCCCCGTTTTCCTTGTTCCCCATCCATCACCGCAAACGTCTTCCCCTTTTACGGGAACGGACAATATGCCGACATCGATCGGCCAATGTTGCGGAATTTTCTTATGAGGCCAAAAATCCGCGAGGACAGCGGTTCCAGCCCCAGGTGTAGAGTGAATATCGAAGGCACTGGAAACCCGCTTGATAGCCCCCAGTCCACTTCCCGCAGTTCCGGCGGTCGAATATCCGTCGCGCAACGCCGCGCTCACATCGCGGATGCCAGGGCCCTTATCTAGACCTAGAACACGCACCCCAGCATCGCCATTATGAGACAGAGCTTCCAAAATGATGGTCCCCGTCCCCGCGTGCTTCAGGACGTTGGTGACCATTTCTGTGACCGCTATGGCAAGTGAGCCGCTTTCGTGCTCTCCCAGATTGGCGCGTTCAGCAAAAGCGGCCGCTTCGCGGCGTGCTTGCCCGGCATGGGTTGCGTCAGTTACTCGGATGATCATCAGCCTTTAGACCTATTTCCAACGTGTTACGACCACCTTCGTTCCTTGGCCAACCTTCGACTCGATCCCAAACTCATTCACCAATCGTTTAGACCCGCCTAAGCCGAGGCCTAATCCTGTGCCGGTTGTAAACCCATCGCGTAAAGCCATTTCGATGTCTGCGATGCCCGGGCCGTTGTCAACGAATGTCAGACGCACTCCAAGTCTGGGTCCATTCAATGACTCCAGTTGCATCGAACCGCCGCCCCCGTAGATCAACGTGTTCCTCGCTAACTCACTCGCAGCGGTCACCAGCTTGGTCTGATCTACTAGTGAAAGGCCTACCTGGCCGGCGATTTCGCGCACACGACGCCTTGCCAGCACCATGTCAGGCTCGGAAGCGAGGGGGACCGTTTCGCTATGGACGACGGACATTTTTGATTGCCTTATGGCCGTTTAAAGCCTGTTTCAGCAACTCCATACCGGCATCCACGTTAAGAGCGGTTCGGACTCCTGGGAGGGACATACCGAGTTCAACCAGCGTAATGGCCACGGCGGGCTGCATTCCTACCACTACGGTTTGTGCGTCAAGCACGCGTGACATGGCAGCGATATTGCCGAGCATCCTGCCGATGAAAGAATCGACGATCTCAAGACTGGAGATATCGATCAGAACTCCGCGGGCGTTGGTTTCGCTGATCCGAGCGGTAAGGTCCTCTTGTAATGTCAGAGCCAGGCGGTCGTGCATATCCACCTGGATCGTCACCAGCAAGAAGTCGCCCATCCTGAGAATTGGTATTTTTTCCAAGAAAACTCCTATGCCACTCGAGCCGAATGTTCCAAAGACAAACCAGTTCGCTGCAATGCCAGGGCAAACGCATCCGAAAGTGTAGCTTTGGTAGTTACGTCGAGCAGATTGATTCCCAGGTGAACGATGGTCTGTGCAATTTGGGGACGAACCCCGCTAATGATGCAGTCCGCCCCCATCAGGCGTGCCGCAGTGACAGTTTTCAGAAGGTGTTGCGCAACCACGGTGTCGACCGTGGGCACCCCGGTGATGTCAATAATGGCAACGCGTGAATTTGTCGTTACGATGGCCCCCAGAAGGGATTCCATCACCACTTGTGTACGGGCGCTGTCCAGAGTTCCGATGACTGGGAGAGCCAGAATACCATCCCAGAGCTTGACCACAGGCGTGGACAGCTCAAGCATTTCCTCCTGCTGACGACGAATAATGTCCTCGCGTGTCTTGAGGTACATCTCGGTGGTGTAAAGACCAAGAGTGTCGACCAGTTCCGTCGCCGACCAAAGCTCGGAAGCCAACCCGTCAGCATCGGATCCATGGTGATCACGGAGACGCGAGAAAATCGGCTTTTTTACCGAGAACACGAAGGTTGCGATCTCGGTGGGGGTAAAACCCTGCTCGGCACGACTCTTAGAGAGGGCAGCGAGCAGGTCACGCATCGGCTCCCAAGCCGGTAGATCGATGTCGGAATTTCCTGACTCCACTCCTTGACCGAGGAGTTTGAGAAAACGAGAGCACTGGGAGCGGAGTTCCGAATCCTTTATCAAATCAGTCCGACGCGTAGCCCGGCTCATTTCCCGCATCCAGTCCTCCAGCACGGAGTCTTCCTGCTTCACCAGAACCTCAGTCAATCCGGCAGTCTTCGAATTCTGCACTGTCTTGCTCATCTGTTCTCCTAAGGCACGAATTTGGGGGTTTCGACTAGAGATGCCCTTTCAAAGGTGCATCACGCGACTCGTCCGAAGAGTCGTTCGAGGTTCGACGACCGAAAGGAAACATCAACTAAACCCGGACGGAACCAGCGATGTTAGCCGGAACCGAGATCGCGAACATATACAGCGTTTACTGTAGACGACGATTCTGGAGGTTCTTCGAACCCCAAGCTCCGAGCCCGTTCTGAACCTTCAGGGCTAAGAACGTTCTCCGCCAACCAACTCCTGGCCAGTTTTTTGCAGGGCCACCGCGAAGGCGTCCCGGAGGGTAGCTTTGGTGGTGATGTCAAGCAAGTTGATCCCAAGATGCACGATTGTCTGTGCGATCTGCGGCCGTATCCCGCTTATGATGCACTCCGCTCCCATCAATCGCGCGGCCGTTACGGTCTTCAAAAGATGCTGGGCCACAACCGTATCGACGGTCGGCACTCCGGTGATGTCGATGATCGCAACCTTACAGTCGCTATTGACGATCGCTTCCAATAAAGTTTCCATGACAACTTGGGTGCGCGCGCTATCGAGAGTTCCGATCAGCGGCAATGCGAGAATGCCCGCCCAAAGTTTCACTACAGGAGTTGACAATTCCAGCATGTCGTCTTGCGCGCGCCGGATCAATGCTTCCTTCGTCTTCAGGAAAACATCGGTTGTATAGAGCCCAAGACCGTCTAACAATTCCGTTGAACTCCATATTTGGTCGGCCAAAATCATCGGATCCTGAATTTCTTCTGTCAACCGGCGAAACAGTGGCCGCTTGAAGGAAAAAACGAAGATCGCGGTTTCGGTCGGAGTGAAGCCCTGCATGGCTCGGGTCCGCGAAACTTCCGACAACAACTCCCGAACTTCCGCCCAGCGCGGATCTTCGACATCCGTTGCGCCCGTGCCGTCGAAACCAGTTCGGAGCGAATCAAAGAATTTTGAACATTGCGCCTGCAGTTCCGATTCCGATATCGAACCCGTAGTGCCACTCGCATCATGGATGTCCTGAATCCATTCCTTTATGAAAGCCTTTTTGTCACGCATTAAGATTTCAGAAACAGCGATGGTGCCAGTAGTTTGAGTCACACTTTCTCCTTAGAGTATGCGGATTCGACTTCCGCCGGGGGTTCCTTTTGGGGAGGTTCGGAGTGTGTATCTGAGAGGCTAAAGGGTGGCTCCCGTGGCTACCTTAGCGTACGCTGGTGAGCACCAGTCTGCAATGTTATCGATGTCGCCATAGGTCGCCCCGAGACTCATCGCACCAATTGGCCTTCGTAATTATCCCTTGAAAGCTCCGATGACGAATAACTAGATCATTTTTCTCGAAGATGTCTGACAATGACCTCGAATTGACTAAATCAATAGAAGTGAACCAATGACGCACAGCCCGATGTAATGTATTTCATAAAAGCTTCACCATGAAGCCGATGATTAATGACCCTACTAAGCAAAACCGCTGCTAATGTCACCGGCAACAGCAGATAGTAGTGGGTTACCATCGGAGTCCAACTCTGATCAATCAAGTTTTGCAACGGAGCATTTTCTCGTGCACGCTGCTGTCCCTAGTCGAAGCGCCGTCGCCTGGATACGGCGCTGGTATCAAACCGCGGCATGGGTTCTGATTGTCCTCTCGGGTATCGCCGTACGCCTTCCCGGAATCGGAAGACCTTTTTGGCTTGATGAGGCTTGGGTAGCGAACTCGGCTTTGGCAGCCTCACTCAGACAAGCCTTTTACTACGACACCTGGTTGCAGACCACTCCGCCGCTGTTTGTAACGGCGATCAGAATTGCTCATCAGGTTTTCGGCGGATTCGAAATATCATTTCGAGCCGTCCCCTTCTCATTAAACATACTGGCAGTCTTGCTTGCACTCATTTTTGGCGAACGGGTGTTCGGATCGGTTCCTGGTTTGTTCCTCGGCGCCATCACCGCTACGTCGCCAACTCTTGTGAGCTTGTCGCTGCAACTGAAGCAATACAGTGCGGATTTATTTTGCGCTTTCCTGCTGATGATCTTAATCTGGAATTACTCTCAAAGTCCGACACGTAAGAACTTCATCTCTCTCTTAACTGCCTTTCTCGTTTGTATGCCGCTGGCTTACACCAGCATGATCTTTCTCCCATTAGCAGGCTTTATTCTGCTTCACGGCAATACCGGCCACAAAATCAAACTGCTGCGTACCTTAACGTTCGGATTGCTCTCGCTCGGCATGTTTCTGGTTTTGCAATTCCTGTTTATTAGGCCCAATCAGTCTCCAGAACTGCTGGCGTATTGGTATATGCAAGGTGGCTTTCGTGCCCAGTCCCAGAACATACTGAAGTTTTATCTCCACGGGTTTAGTACCGCCATTCGCATGTTCTATTCGCGATCGAGTCTTCTAACGCGGATTATCGGTAGCCTGGCGGTGTGCGGGATCATCAACTTACTAGTCTCGATTGGCAACGCCCGCTCCAGAGTCCTGCTGGCTCTCGCTTGTCTGCCCATCCTTACGATGTTGGCGCTTAACGCGCTTCGGTTGTATCCGTTTTACGCAGAGAAGCAGGACAGCTTTATGTTCCCTTGTTTGGCGGTGCTCGCCCTATGCGGAGCAACTGCCATCGTCGAAATATTACCGCTTGGTGCCAAAAATAAGGCTATTTTGCGGCCAGCGTCGATAGCGCTTTGCATTGTGGTTACCACGACTGCAGTCTGGATGGGTATTCGAAATCCAATTGGAGTTAATTCCGAGGATCCAGCCTCTGCGGTCCGCTTTTTAGAACGTTCCGCGCGTTCCGGTGATCTCGTTTATGTTCACGGTTCTGCAGAGGAGCAGATCAAACTCTATCTGAAACTCTACGATGTGCATGGTCTGGCGGTAACTTTTGGAAACACTGGTTGGCCATGCTGTACGCGCAATCATCAGTTCGAAACCGGCCCAAAAAGCGATTCATATGTAATGCTGGACTTCAAAAGCCAGACTGAAAAGGCGCGACCCGGAAGAATCCTAATGGTTTTCTCTGACCGGGCAAAACATTGGGCGTGGTTAAAGCGCGACGAACGTGAAATCATCCTTCGACACGCGCAAGACCTGGGATGCCAACAGGTAAATACGTATGCAGCCGGGGCGATTATTGTCGATGATCTTCACTGCGACGCCCCTCGCTGAACAGACCGACTCATAGCGATCGCCAATTTCTCGCCATGTTGTTGCTCCAACGCAGCGGCAATGTCTTCGACGAAAAATGGGGATTAACTGACTGCAAGTCCCCAAGTCGCCGGAAGCTGAAAATATTCTTATCCAGTAGGTGTATAAAAAGAATAGCTCCTCAGGTAGGACTCGAAGCTTACAACCCTCCGGTTAACAGTTGCAGGGAAGCCAATTCCTCCCGATGACTGCGGTCGCATCTGGGGTGCTCCGCACCAGCGTTAATGGGGGTTCCGCTTACCATTCCACTGCGCTCGATTACTGCTGTTTGCTGTCCAAAGTTCCCGGTATCGTTCTGCTCTACTCAAGCCCAAAATTGGACAACACTTCTAAGATGATGTCGGAGAGCAGTCCGATCAATGTTGTCCACCCTTCTGGGCATCGCCAAAGGCACCGACCTATTTCAGTCTCTTCGATTTGAAAGAAAATATGAAAGGCGGCAGAAACCCAATTAGGCTCAGTGGATAGAGTGTTACGCGTGTCTACGCCAACTATCTTGAACTTGCCAATCGGGTTTATAAATTAGCGTATAGAAGGCGCTGGCCTCCTGAACACAGCTGTCGATCTGGCTGACCAAGTTGTCGTCCGGGCCAAGCACACGCCCGCCGCTCTGAACGGCCAATACCCAATACGTGGCCTCGGACCCAAGGACTTTACTTTGCTGGACAACCACCATCCTCAGAAGATTCTTTCCTTTCACTCGTTCGATGGATTCTCTGCCAGGCCCGATCCTCCGGTTGAGGTAATTCTGGTCGTTGATACGATCAAGATGCCGTTTAATCTGGCTGCCGATGAGCGTTTGGAAGTCGAGAAGTTCCTGCGGCAAAGCAACGGGCATTTGGCTCAGCTCATATCGATCTTCGGGATTCCGACGCGGGCCTGTGGAAACTTGCCCAACCTTCCGGCGACGGGAACGCCTTAGCTGCGGAAATCGCTAAAGACAAGCTTGTATTTATCCGTCGCCGCCTTTTGGAAAAGAGGACGGCAGAGTACGCCGACTCGTTAGCCCCCGAGGACCCAGCGGGCCTGTCCGCTCTAAAGGCGCTCGGCGACATTGCGACGTCTGAGCGGCAAAAGCCTGGCAGAAAAGTGCTGATCTGGGTCGGGCCCGGCTGGGGTATTGGGAGCGGAGCGGACTTTGAAAGCTTACAACCTAGGAAAAGCACACGAGCTAAACAGGTCACCTTCGACACGATTTATTGGTTTTCCACGCTGCTGCGGGAGGCTCGCATTTCTCTTTTCAACTTTTCGGTGGGGGAACCCGTTCCACTCCAGCTCTCTTATCTGGATTTCCTAAATGGAGTGCAATCGGTCCAGCAGGCAAGTCTCAAGAATCTGGATAGAAGTCGTTCGACCCTTCGCGTGCGGATCATCCTGGCGAGTATCACAGCCTCGAGTACAAGTCGGCGCGCCGGGTTTGACGGCCCGCACCAACACTGGGTATTACGATCAACCCTATTATTCCGATCAACCAAGTCTTGCGGCCAGACGCGTGACGGTTGCGCAGTTGGAGCAGGTGTTGGCGTCGGCCCGCGGTGAGTCGGACGGAGAAGTGGCGCGGCGACTCTCTGATGTGGAACTAACCGAGCGGCTCGAGCGCCGCCAAAGCTCTCGTCCTGGACAGCGAGCTTGAGCGACAAAAGGGCCAGGCAGGCTCTGGCTGCTTTGGCCGATGCGTCGGCGTTTCTGGATCCTCCACCGGCCGAGGTTCCTGCTGACGTCCCCCCCACGCGGTTGCGCAGCGAAACATGATCTCGCTGGCCGTCGATTACCTAAACAAGACGATTCCAAAGTTACCGAACTTCTACGCGACGCGGACTACTGTTCGCTATGAGGAAACTCCCCAATATTTTGACGCGAGTACCACGGTCGACTACCAGCCATTGCATGCGGCGGCCAGTTCCAAACAACGGTGCTCTATAGCAATGGTAAGGAAGTCGTAGGTTCAAGCGGGGAAAAAGGTAAGAAGCGCAAGGCGGCAGATGGTTATTTACTCACTTATGGTGTATTCGGCCCCCTTCTCGGTGCAGTGACCGATGCAATTGCCAGCGGTTTAACCTGGGATCGCTGGGAGCAGGGCGCGACGGGAGCCTCATGCAGTATTCGTCTATCAGATTCCGGCAGAAAAATCACACTATCAAGTGGGCGGCTGTTGTCTTCCAGACCGCGACGGAACTAGTCCCTTCGAAAAAACCGCCGGGTATCATGGGGAGATCGCGATCGATCCGCCGAGCGGAGCCATTCTTCGCCTGGAACTGGTGGCAGATCTGAAATCAACCACGCCGCTTGTCCGGTCCGACATCATGATCGAATATGGCCCGGTGGAGATCGGAGGAAAGACCTATATCTGCCCTGTCTGTGACAGTTCTAACGGAATGGGACGAAAGCTTCAGAACGTATGGACCCTATTCGACGATGCTGAACGATGTTGTTTTTGAGCGGTATCACATGTTTCGCGCCAAGTCGCGCATGCTCACCGGCTTCAACCCAACACAAGAGAAGGGATCAGTGCCCCCGAAATCTCAGTGGCAACCGCGTTGATATTCCT
This sequence comes from Terriglobia bacterium, assembly GCA_963706335.1. Classification (GTDB taxonomy): domain Bacteria; phylum Acidobacteriota; class Terriglobia; order Terriglobales; family Acidobacteriaceae; genus JAIQFF01. The sequence continues at coordinate 473 of CAVPME010000015.1, read as the reverse complement.
GAGACCGGCTGCTCGGCTTCATCATCACACCCAAGCCCAACAATCTGGCTCCAACGGAGATGCGTGTCGTTGCAAGCCGCGAATTGCTCGATACCTTCCGGCAGTTAAATGGCGAAACCAGATGTTTCGCCAACAGCTCAAGCAACCATACGTCATTGCTTAGACCTCAGATAAAGCAAACCGCCGGGTAAACACTGAAGCAAAGGTGAATCCCGCCACCTGCCAGAACCAGACACTGGTGGCGAGAAAGCCGATTCCTAGTCCTAGTAACCCGAGAAACGATAACGCGAGTGCTGAGACCGCAATCGCCCACGCCTTCCAATAGTCTCGACCACCTTGAACAATCCGGCCGAAGGCTCGAATGGGATCAAAGATTTCGCGCATATCGTAATCGCGGCAGTAGTGAGTCATGTAGCCCGGTATAGCGACGGTCGCGAGCAAAGCAGCCCGGTGGCCAGCACTTCCAGCCATGC
>CAVPME010000014.1:0-79208 GCA_963706335.1 Terriglobia bacterium | reverse complement strand
GGAAGCGAGGCCGACAGCGCCGCGTTCCATGAAAGCGTGCTGCAATTATTACGGGAGCACCAAAACGAAGTGGCTGTGCCCGTTTCGAGGACAACGGAGCGGGTCGTCATTGCAGTTCTCCGCGCTTTGGTGGACTTCGGCCTTGCGTCCGGCGCGAGTCCGCGATCGACCGAACAGCGAGCCATGCGCGCTATATGCGGGTACCTACTCTATGCGGGCTAAGGGTGGGCGATCATCGACTAGGACCTAGCAGTGTTAAGAGCACCGGGCCAAAAACATGAAGTCCCCCCGGCACCCACACTTCGCTAAGTAACTGATAAAGCCCGCTCGTCTCCCCGTGGATGACGACTCCAATCCAATACCCGGGACAAGAAAAGCAAGCAAAACCAGAATTGTAGAGAGAACGATAGCCGCGTTACGATTTCGAAAACGCGCCTGGAGAGGCGCAGGTGAACGGGATAGAAAACTATGGCCAGCATCACCGCGAGAAAGACAGGGCCGAGAAATGGCTTGGTAATCACATAACAGAAATAGAGCGCTATCGCTGCCAGAGCCAACAAGAAAAGAGTGGGGGCTGCCTGTTTTCTTTCCATAGGCGTCCCTGTCCTCTGGTGAGCTCAAGCTACTTTGGCAGATGGTCGCATGCCCTGCTAGAACCCGTATTGTCCACCTAGACCCAATTCGCGAGGAGGGCCCATGAGTTTGACGACCTCGCCAAGTGAGCGGCCGGGCCCGTCGTCGAGACCACCAACAGCTTAGTCGACATTCGATTTGCGGCAGCCTAATCGCAAAAGCGACCAAAGGAGTTCTATATCTGGTTCGGCTCGTAGTGCGCACCTTCCCGGACGACGGATGAGCGCACCGAGTATGTCGTAGTTGGGCGCCTGACCTTGCGATCGACGACCGCTCCGATCAGAGCTAGTCAGTAGCTCCAGCCAAACGATTACCTGCGGGGTAATTGCTGCGCCTCACGATCTATTCGATATTAGGCAAGTAGCCGTGCAGTATTGCCTGCGACGCTACACATCATAGAGGAGAATTACATGCCGAACTATCCGATTCACACGATTGCCTCGGCGCCCGAGAATTCGAAGTCGGCGCTCGAACAGCTGCAGCAGGCGTTTGGTGTTGTACCCAATCTCGCCGCCGCCATTGCAAATTCACCGAAACTAATCAACTCCCTCGTTGGCCTGTTTCAGCAGGTTCACAGCAGCAGCCTCACTGAGCAGGAGATTCAGATCGTTCTTCTGACAGACGCAGTCGCGAACTCCTGCACGTATGCCGTCGCGTTCCATACCGCACTGGCGCTCCAGCAGGGGGTCAGTTCCGAAGAGACCGGCGCGATTCGTGAGCGACGCGTGCCCACGGACAAGCGATTTGCCGCACTTTCCACCTTGGCAAAGACGCTAATTGAGAAACGTGGGGACGTGAGCGACCAGGAACTCGATTCGTTCATCGCTGCCGGCTTCACGAAGGAACAGGTCCTGGAAGTTATCGCCGTAGTGGCAGCCTCGACGATTACCAACTACGCTGGAACCATCGCCAATCCACCGCTGGAAGACCCCTTCCGGCAGTACGCCTGGCGAGCTTAAAAGCAGAACCTGAAAACCCGGCGAATTGACCATGAGTGGGGCTCCGTCGCCAGGTCTGGTTTCGACAGGAGGAGATCGCAATGGGAATGCAGTCTATTCTCGCAGTTCCTCGGCTCGGCGAATTGCTGCGCTACTGGAGACAGGAGCGCGGCAAAAGCCAGCTCGACCTCTCGATGGATACCGGCATCTCACAGCGTCATCTGAGCTTTGTGGAAAGCGGGCGGAGTGCTCCCAGCCGCGATTTTCTTTCAATCGTTTCCGATGCTTTGAATATCCCTCTACGCGAGCGGAATATTCTGCTGCTCGCGTCAGGATACGCCCCCCAGTACAGCGAGCAAAGCATGGATGACGAGCAAATGGCGATCGTAACCCGGGCAATCGACCGAATGCTGCAGCAACATGAGCCTCATCCGGCGCTTGTGCTGGACCGGCGCTGGAACGTGGTGCGAACGAATGAGGCTGCGCCGCGATTCTTTGGCTCATTCGTCGATCTGGAGATGAGACCAAAGCCGCGAAATCTTCTCGATCTGATGTTCGATCCAGCAGGGATGCGGCCCTTTGTTGAGGAGTGGGAAAAGGTCGCGGCTGGCCTGCTGCAAAGGGTTCGGCGGGAAGCGGTGGGGCAGGTGCTGGATGCGGAACTCCAAAACCTGCTGAAGCGGTTGCGGGAGTATCCCGGGGTTGCAGGGTTGAAGCCGTCGCTTATGCCTCAGAGCCCTGTACTGCCCATTACGTTTAGGCGAGATAACGAGCGCTTCTCGTACTTTTCTTTAATTACAACCGTCGGTACGCCCCAGTGCATCACCGCGCAGGAACTGCGCGTGGAGTGCATGTTTCCGACTGACGTCGAGGGGAGATAGACTTTGTGGGCATTCCCTTGTTTGTCAGCGAGAGATCTAGGCCGCAGATGACGACGCGACCGCTTTCCGTGGGCTGTCTCATTTTCGAGCAGATAGATCAGATCGACCTTGCTGACGAGGCTTACTACCTTTCGGGGCTATCTGCCGCTGGGAGCTCCGACGAGCACTCTGCTAGCTAATTTAGTGCTCAGCAGAACGGACTGTGGCATCAGGGCTGCGTGCGAAACTGCCGGAATCAGAGTTCCTTGACAGCTAGGAATTTGGCGGAAACCTGTTCTGCAGGGTAAAACAGGGTTGGGAGGGCATGGGGAGATGGCATGACGGATCGGACGCGAGACACTGCGATACGCGCGGGAAGCATTGTGGAGGCTCACAATCGCGGTGGGGGATGAACTCACCGTGGTCTCATCGGTATCTGGAAGTGGTCGCGGTGAAGGCCTGAGGTTCTGGTCGTCGCTGCGAATCTTTGCACGATAAGGAGATACAAATATGACTTTAATGCGTCCGGATCCAACCTTTTATCCTTCACCGGGCATGGCGATGCAGGCCCCGCCAGAACGCCTCGCTTATGTCGCGCTGCTCAACGTCGGCAAGAATGGACAGCGCGATGCCATGGGAGTGATTGACCTCGATCCGAGTTCCTCCGGATATGGCCGACTCGTCGGGCAGACGGATTTTCCCCGCGGCGATAATGAGCTGCATCACTTCGGCTGGAACGCGTGCAGCGCGTGTCTCTGCCCGCAGGCCCCGCATCCGCACATGGAGCGTCGCTACCTGATCGTGCCGGGCATCGGGTCATCGCGGATTTACATCCTGGACACGAAGCCGAATCCCAAGCAGCCGAAGATCGTGAAGGTGATCGAGCCCGAAGAGTTCATCAAGAAGACCGGCTACACCTCGCCCCACACCATTCATTGCGGCCCGGACGGCGTCTATGGAAGCGCACTCGGATCGGCCAGCGGAGACGGCCCCGGCGGCATTTTCCTGATGGACGCGAACACGTTCGAGCTGAAGGGCCAGTGGGAACAGGATCGCGGCCCGCAGCAACTGGCCTACGACTTCTGGTGGCACCTGGGACACGACACCATGATCACCTCCGAATGGGGCACGCCGAACATGGTGAAAAACGGCGTCAACCCGGAGTTGCTGCTGGCCGGCAAGTACGGCCACAAGATTCATATCTGGGACCTGGACAAGCGACGTCATCTGCAGGAACTGGATCTGGGCGCGGAGCAACAGATGGGTGCTCGAGCTGCGGCCCGCTCACGATCCCAACAAGACCTACGGTTTCGTCGGCGTCGGTCGTTTCGCTCAAAGACCTCTCGTCGTCGATCTGGATGTGGTATCGCGAGGACGGTAAGAACGGCAAGTGGGCAGTCCGCAAGGTGATCGAAATCCCCGCCGAGCCCGCTGATCCGGAAAAGCTGCCGCCGCTGCTGCAGGGCTTCAAGGCGGTGCCGCCGCTGGTAACGGACATCAACCTGTCGCTCGACGATCGCTTTCTCTATGTTTCGTGCTGGGGGACCGGCGAGTTCATCCAGTACGACGTCTCCGACCCGGCCAACCCGAAGAAGACGGGCTCGGTCCATCTCGGCGGGATCGTGCGCCGCGCGGCTCATCCCGAGCAAGCCCAAGCAGGCGCTCAACGGCGGCCCGCAGATGGTCGAGATCAGCCGCGACGGCAAGCGCGTCTATTTCACCAACTCGCTCTACTCCCCGTGGGACGAGCAGTTCTATCCCGATGGGTTAAAGAGTTGGATGGTAAAGCTCGACGCGAACCCGAAGGGCGGAATGAAGCTCGATGAAAAGTTCTTCGTCGAGTTCGACGGGCTGCGCGCGCACCAGGTGCGGCTGGAAGGCGGCGACGCCTCATCGGATTCCTACTGCTACTCAGAGGCGCAATGACGCACGCGGAGATGGGCTCAACTGCGTTGTGGCTGATGCTGCTCCTCGGCGCCTACCACGGAATCAACCCCGGAATGGGTTGGCTCTTCGCGGTGGCGCTGGGGATGCAGGAGCAGAAGGGGAGCGCGGTGGCGAAGGCGCTCGTCCCGATCGCGCTCGGCCACGCGTTGTCCATTGGCATGCGTGGTGCTGGCGGCGGCATTTCTCGGCATGGCGCTGCCGCGGGAGGCGATCCGCTATCCCGTCGCCGCGCTTCTGTTCGGTCTTGGAATCTACTCCCTCGTGCGGCATTACCATCCGCGCTGGGTCCGCATGCAGGTGGGCTTCCGGGACCTGACGCTCTGGTCGTTTCTGATGGCGTCGGCGCACGGTGCTGGTTTGATGGTGCTGCCGGTGCTGCTGGGCAGCAGCACAGTCGAAGCGGCTGACCACATGGCAGGCCACCATCACACATCCGCGGCCGCCAGCCCTCTCGCAGCACTGCTCGCCACCGGGGTCCATACGATCGGCCTATCTTGCGGTTACAGGGCTCATCGCGTGGGTGGTCTATACGCAAGCTCGGCCTCGCGATTCTCCGCAAGGCATGGCTCAATCTCGACCTGGTATGGGCGGCAGCGCTCGTCGTCACCAGCGTGGTCACTCTGCTGATGTAGCCTCTTGAATTTTGACGGCCCATGCTCGCGACTCAGTTGGAGCCCAAACGGAAGCGATCCCGCACTGGTCGGGGCGGGAAGGTAGCGATCTTGCCGCTAAAAAAATCACCTGTGGTTCACACCTCTGGTATTTCCGTTTTTCAGATATTTAAAGGTACCGAGGCAGTCCTCGCCGGCTTGTAAAGCACTGTAAGTGCCCAATAGTGGAATTCTGAAAAGCCTGATGTTGCCATTCGAACGGGGTCGGCATCAACTTCACTCAATGAGACTTAGCGAGATCGGACCGATAGAATCAGACTAAATCACCCCCGGCGATTACCCACCGTGAATGATGTGATTTACCGTTTGTCCGGGAGGAGGTAAAGAAACCAGAAAGGCATCTCTCAAGACTTCTGCCGCGGACTGCAAAACTGCGCTCGTCGTTTTCAAAGAGGAGATCGTGCCTTCAGGCTGTGATTCGTCGACGTTGGCGAAAGCAGAATCTTCTTGAAACGCATGTTTCTGTCCTCCCCCCAACCCTATGTCGCTGCAGGACGCGCCTCAATAGATGAGCTTTAGCGAAAACTGAATTTGCCGCGAAGTTCCAGCGGTCTTGTTGATCATGCCAAACCCTGTACCCTCGATGAGGTTCGCAGGTAGCCCCATGTTCACGATGTTAAACAAATTAAATAACTCTGCGCGGAACTGCAGGTCCGCTCGCTCCAAACCACTTTCTCGGTGGCCAATCGGAGTCGTCTTGACGAGGGCAAAATCGAAATCATAATATGCCGGGCCGCGAAATGTATTACGGCCGAGCGTTCCAAAGCGCCCGGAGTTTGGTCCGGTCCCCCCCGCGATCCCGACGGGAATGGCAAAGAAACTTGCGTTGTTCGCGCCCCGCCCAAAATAATCGTCGCGCGGTCGCCTTGAACTGCCGGCGCTTGAGAGGTCCGGTGTCTCAATCTGGTCTGGCCGGTCAGCGCCAATCGTTCCCGCGCCCGTCTGCTGAATCCCCGAATAAACCGTAAACGGCGAACCACTGGTGATCGTCGAGATGCTCAGCAACTCCCAGCCCTTCGTCAACAGATGCGTTTGATCCGACTGAAGTCCCAAATGCTCCAAATGCAAATCCTGGGCCGCGCTCAACGTGAAGGCGTGCGTCACATCAAAGCTTGACGGCCCTCTCTCCGCTCGTGTAGCGAACGGGTTTTGCGGACTAAACAAGGTCACAGCCCCGGTCGATCCTGTTCCTCCGATAATGCCGCTGACATCATCCAGCGATTTGCCCCAGGTGTAGCCTGCCTGCAATGACGGACCGCCATGCCCAACATTTCCCGACAGTGAGGTCTGCAAGGCGTTGTATGACGAGTGCGACGTCGCTGTGATCACAGACTCGAATCCGAAACCACTCGTCACCGCTCCGCTACTGTCGAAGTTTGTAAATCGCGCGAATTCCGCATCCGCTCCGGGATACGCGTTTGGATATGACATTCTGGGAAGTCGGAACGCCGATGTTCCGACATACGCGGCATCGGCCGTGAGGCCGCCGAAAGCCCGTTCCAGCCCCAGTGTCCAAGTCTGCAGGTACCCGTTGCCGAAGCGCCGGTCGATCCCGGCCAGATTCAGCAGCGAGAGCTGATGACTCGGCGCCAGAGCCGCCAAATCCTGCTGGTATCGATTTACGTCCATCACCGTATTCGCCCGGACTTTTTTCGGATCGCCGCCGGCCAGTACGTTCACGCCAGCGGTGTTATAGACGGGCGGCAATTCGTTTGGTGTAATTTGGAATCCGTAGGCAATCTCCCCGCTTTGTGCCGCGTTGACGCGGGGATAAATAACGTAGGGTGTTGACCCCGTAAGAAGATTGTCCTGCCAGATATTTGGCGGAATCACGGTGATCGCCCCGCCCATGTGCACATGCACCGCCTTCGGCGCATTCCAGTCCACCTGCAAACGCGGCCCCCAGCCGTTCCAATCGGTCTGATAAGTAGGCTGCGGATTGATCAAATATTCCTGTCCTACGCCCGCAGGTGGGAACGAATTCAGAAAACTCGATGTCCGGTACGCCCGCTCCGCAATCGGCGTGTAGAGCTCATATCGCAGCCCATAATCGAGCGTCCATTGCTGATTGATTTTCCATGTGTCTTCGAGGTATGCGTTCACGTCATTCCGGTTGATGGCCGCGGGCCCAATGTGCGCGCCATTCGATGCGTAGGGCGGCGCGACCGCGATCGTGTATCCATACGGATACCCGAGTAACAGACTGCTCATCGTGTCTGGCAGAGGTTGACCCGGCTGCACATCATGCTGTCCACTCGCAGAAGGAATGAACACGGGCGAATAAACTGTTCCACCACCAAAATCGTACTCGCCGTTGGGACTTATACCGAAGTATGTCGTGTCCCGGTTAAGGCGTGCTTCCACACCCCACTTCACCGCGTGCCGCGGGCTCGTCCACGCAAAATTCAATTGTCCCTGGAACAAATTCCCGAACGCTGACATCACCGATCCCGCCGCTCCATTGAACGCCTCAAACAGGCCATCGATGAATTTCAAAGCCGGATCGGTGTGGTTCGGCGTCACAAACGAAGGCGTCGTTCGCGTGAAACTCACCGACGTCGACCAGAGAAAGTGCGGAGACACGGTGCGCGTGTAAGTAATGACCCCGTTCCGCTGACGATCCACATACTGCACACCGAAGCTCGGATCAATCAGTGTCTGATCCGGATTTGTTGTCGGTCCGGTTAGATTGTCGTAATTGAATCGACCAAACAATTGTTCTTTTGCGCCAACTTTCTGATCGATGCGGATGGAAAACTGATCCGTATCCGTGTTTACGTTTGAAGGTGCAGCATAGGTTCGCGCACCATACGCGCCGGTTGGGTTGTTGGGGAGCGGATAACGGGCCAGCACTGTCTCAATTGCCGGATTCACCGGTACGTGCAGCGTGTCCGTGCTGCCGTCCGAGTACGTCACCACGTCCTGGCCCCGCCTCTCTGCTGCTGTAGGTACAGCCAGCACCTGGGTCGTTCCCAGCATCTGCCTGAATCCCTGATACTGCACAAAATAGAACGTCCGGTCGCGTCCGTCATACCCGTTCGGCAACACCACTGGCCCGCCGTTGGTAAATCCGAATTCGTTTCGCCGGAACGGAGGGATACGTCCTGGGTCCGCAATCGACGGGTGATCGAAATAATTCCGCGCATCGAGGGCAGAGTTCCTCAAAAACTCGTAGAATGACCCGTGAAAACCGCTTTTCCCGGACCGTGTCACGATGTTGGTGAAACCTGCCGCGCCGCGCCCGATGTCCGCCGGCGTCCAGCCTGAGCTTGACTGCAACTCCTGAATCGCATCTACGTTGAAATTCGTGAACGTGCTCCCGCCCATTTCTGGATCGCTGACATCCGCATTGTCCATCGCGAACACAGCCTCGACGCCGCGCTGTCCGTTGATGGCGAACTGCTGGGTGAAATTCGTCTGCCCGTTCACGTCGGTCATCGTGCCCGCTGCTAACAACAACAGCGTGCTGAAGTCGCGTCCATTCAACGGCAATTCATTTACCTTTTGGCTGGAGAGTTTCTCCCCGCTTGTTCCGCTGGCTGCGTTCGAAGTTGTCCTCGGGTTCCCATTCGAGGCTCCTGCAGAAGTTTGCGGATTGGCTGCAATCGACAGCACGTTTTGATCGGACACCGTCAGCACAATTGTTACGCTAGTAATATTCACTATCACTTGTCCTGTCGGACCTCGCCCGGGCATTTGCACGCTCACGCGATTTGGCCCGAGTCGGAGGTCTGCAATCGCGAACTTTCCGTCGGTTCCTGTAACTGCGGTCGGGTTCTTTTTGGCGCCGGATGTGAAGACCGTTACCTTCGCTCCGGCTACAGGTTCACCGGCAGCCGTGCGTACGACACCAGTCCAAGCCCGCGCAGACGGAGAACTCTGTTGTGCTTTAAGCGAGACCGTGACCATAAGTCCCAACAGCAAATACTTCTTTATCAGTCGGAAAGCCTTATGAAAGGTTCGAGCTATTACGTGTTCCGTTGCGTAGTGGAATTCATGCATGAAAAAGTTCCTCGAGTGAAGACGGAACGCAATCGTGTGCATGAAGCCTTTGATCGTGCAGCATAGACCCTTGTCCTGGTCCGTCATATGTCGACACGGCGTGCCTATAGAAGTGTCGAACCGCTTCGGTTTACGTACTTGTGACTTCTATCCCTTGGGAGCGGTAGGGATTCAGGACATCTTCGTCTGATGCATCGGTGATCAAACGTGTCAGTCGGGAAGCAGGACCGACCAGGAAAGGCAGAGATGTTCCCATTTTCCCAAGTGAAATCAGGCCAACCACTTCCGTTGAAGCCCCTATCATCGCTTGCTTCACGTACGCTTCTTCTCGGTCGCCGACGGTTATTCCGACCTCCGGGTGCAAACTGCACATTCCGAGAAAACATAGATCAGCGCGAATGGATTCGACTCGACGAATAGTCTCGATGCCTGTCGTGATCCGCGCCTCTTTAAGAAAATTTCCTCCGAGCATCAGCACGCTCAACTTCGGATGATCCGCCAACGCCAGAGCAAGCGGTGGGCTGTTGGTAACAATCGTCGCCGAACGCTCTCTTGAAAGGTAGGAAGCAATTCTTAGATTAGTGGTACCTCCATCAATCAGCACCACCTGACCGTCGTGGATCATGTCAGCCGCCGCTCGAGCAATTCCGATCTTGCTCTCCATGTCGATTTGTTGGCGAGACAGGAAAGGAACGGCCTCGGCACGGCGAGGCAGGGCGCCGCCGTGTACCCGTTGGATCTTTCCCGAACTCGCCAATTCGCGCAGATCTCGACGAATCGTGTCTTCAGAGACCCTGTATCGAGTGCTAAGGTCCGCGGCGAGGACTCGGCCCTCGCTGCCAAGCAGCTCCAGGATGTACTGATGGCGCTCTTCCTTTAGGGCGATTTGCCCTGCTTCCGCTTCTGGTTTCATTCTGGTATTTTGCACGAATACACTTTGTTATGCACGTATATACGTGTATTATCCGATTTATGCATGATAATGCCCAAACGTAGCGCCATACAAGGGTCTTTCGCAAAAGCGTTCGGTTCGGGCAGTCGTCTTCAATTACGGAAACGTTCTTTGCTTCGAGCAAACGCTGGAGGATATGAAAGGTACGGCGCTCGTGTGCGGCATTCCCCATGAGCGATTCTCGGAACTTTACTGGAAGCTACGGCCGCCCTACGATCGGGGTGATATCGATGGACCTGCCTACTGGACAGCGGTTGTTGGCCGGCAAGAACTGAGTTTGAGCTAATCAAGCTCGATAGCGAAAGTATCACTCGACTAAATGAGGGCGCAGTGCAATGGGCAAAGCTGTTGCACCATGAATGCTTCCCCTTAACCCTTCTCTCAAACATGCCACTCGAACTCAGTCGCCATGTGACCAAGTCGTTTCCGAGCCTTTCTATATTTGAATACCTGGTTTATTCCTGCGACGACGGGTCCATAAAGCCGGAGCCGGCGATCTATCGAAATTGTCTCGAACTACTCAAAGCGGCCCCGCAAGACATCTTGTACCTGGATGATCGCGCCAAAAACGTCGAGGCGGCCGCTCGCTTAGGAATTAACTCTGTACTGTCTGACACGGTCGAAAAAACGGCATCAAGAGTCGAAATCCGATTCGACATCCCTGTCCCGAGTTATGGCCGCTGTCGCCAATCAAGTTCACAGTGCAGCTCAACAAATCGGCGCCCGGATCGGATGGAATCCGACTGATGCAGCAACGCAGCCTCCAACAGGTACGCGTGAGCGTGTCCTTAATCTTTCTGATCCACGGACTGATCATCGCAACCTGGGCTTCGAGGATTCCTGCCTTTCAGGCGCACCTCCATCTTTCTCCCGCCGTTTTGGGTAGGTCGTTGATGATGGCGGCGATCGGTTCCGTTCTCGCCATGCCTGCCGCTGGATGGCTCATTAACAAGTTTGGCAGTCTGAACATCGTGATTGGGTCGACATTGGGGTTTGGCCTCGCACTGCCCTTGATTGCCGAATCCAATACGGTCCTAACACTGTCGGTCGCTCTTCTTTTCTATGGGGCGATGGCTGGTTCGATGGATGTGGCGATGAATACTCACGCCGTGATGCTCGAGAAGCGATACCAGCGTCACATCATGTCGTCATTCCACGCCCTCTTCAGCTTGGGTGGAATGGCCGGATCTGCGTTAGGGGGATTGGCTGCTTCACGTGCGGTTCCGGCCGGGATTCACTTTTGGGTCAGCGGTATAGCACTTGCCGCAATGTCGATACTCGCATTCCGGTGGCTTCCGCTTCCCTCAGCACCTGAGGACGCCGAGAAAGTGGCATCCGGAGGCACGATTACTTGGTCTGTACCTTTAGGCGCGCTCGCTCTTCTTGCATTTTCGATTATGCTCGTTGAAGGTGCGATCGCCGATTGGAGCGCGATTTATCTTCGGACTTCGGTTCTCACCGGGCCGGGATTGGCCGCTCTTGGATATGCGGTGTTCTCAGGCGCTATGGCTGGAGGTCGCCTGACAGGCGACTATCTCACCGGGAAGCTTGGACGCGGCCACCTCGTCTGTTACGGGTCTCTTTTGGCCGCGGCAGGGCTTGTCTTCGTCTTGTTGTTCGGCAATGCCGGTTGGGCGTTGGTGGGATTTACGTGCGCTGGAGCAGGTCTGGCCACGATTATTCCCAATACGTTTGCCGCTGCAGGGAACATTGAAGGCAGTGCACCCGGTCCCAGCCTCGCCGTAGTCACGACAGCTGGCTATGTTGGCTTCCTTGCCGGTCCGCCCCTGATCGGGTTTGTCGCGCAGCTTTCGACCATTCGAGCCGCGTTATGGATACTTGTGGTCTTGAGTGGGTTGAGCGCTTTCGCATCAACCTCAATGAAAAGAACTTCGCCTCTCAGAAAAATACCCTGACATCCAGTGTTCCGCAAAGATGCCGAGCCGTTGGTACCTACGGCAGCGGCAACGATACGCTTGTCAATGTATCCCACGTCCGTGCTGCTGGGAAAAGGGCATCGAATTCGGGTGGCACCGGCCTGAGCCAGACCCAAGCTTGTTTGAGCGGTATAAAGAAATGGTCAGGCAGGGGACGCCCGACAAGGATGCAGCGATGGGAAGCCTACCGAAGTGAATTGCTTTGCGACGGCAAGGGTCGGCAACTTCCGGTTTACCGACTGTCCGAGGCTTAGGCGTCCTTCATTTTTGTTTCGGTCTCCCCTGCGCTTGCCATCAGCATACTTCCTATGTATTATTGAGTATATCACTCAGTAATAGAGAAGTTCAGTGGCGCGTCCTAAAAGCGAAGACAAACGAAATGCGATCCTCGACGCCGCGACCCGCCTATTTGCGGAGCGCGGTCTTACCGCTGCCCCAACGTCAGAGATATCAAAACAAGCTGGCGTCGCCGAGGGAACTCTGTTTACGTACTTCAAGACCAAGGATGATCTGATCAATGCCCTTTACCGGGAGATCAAGCTGGAACTCGCAGACGCCATGATGTCGGATTTCCCTCGGAAGAAGAATGTTCGTACCAGGCTGCGACATGTTTGGGATCGCTATGTGAATTGGGGCATTGCGAATCCCAAGCAGCGCAAGGTGCTGGCGCAACTAACGGTTTCGGAGGTACTCACCAAAGAGTCCAGAGACGCCGGTAGCGCGCCGTTCGTCGAATTCCAAACCATGATTCGTGACGCGATTGAGCAGCGTCTCTTTCGGAACGATCTCCCGGTGGAACTGATCTCGAAGTCGTTGGCAGCGTTGGTAGAGGCGACGATAGACCTTACGGCGTCGAACCCGTCCAAGGCGAAACACTACCGGGATAGCGGCTTTCAAATGTTTTGGTCCGGCGTAACCAAGTAACGAGTCAATGTGTCTTGCATCCAATAAATGAGTGAGTAATCACATTAGACTCGCTTGCGAGGCCAGCGGGCCCGAGTCTAAGCTCGCAGCGTCTATCTAAGAAGGAGAACGGAGGATTTGCATGTCTAAGGTCTGGTTGATTACGGGAAGCGGAAACGGATTGGGGAGGGACATCGCCGAGGCGGCGCTGGCCGCAGGGGACAGCGTGGTAGCCGGAGCGCGTCGGACGGAAGAACTGGCACCCCTGGTGGCGCAGTACGGCGAGCGGGTGAAGCCCGTCACGCTGGAAGTGCGCGATGAGGCCGCCGCAAAGGCAGCCGTGCAGTTGGCGGTGGACACCTTCGGGCGTCTGGACGTGCTGGTCAACAATGCCGGTTACGGGCAGATTGCGCCGTTCGAGCAAATGAGTGCGGAGGACTTCCAGGCCGTCGTGGACACGTGCTTTTACGGCGTGGTGTACACCACGCGCGCCGCTGTGCCGGTGATGCGCAAGCAGAAGAGCGGTCACATCTTTCAGGTGTCTTCGGTCGGTGGCCGCCTCGCGGTTCCCGGCAATACGCCGTATCACGCGGCCAAGTGGGCTGTGGGCGGTTTCAGCGACTCGCTGGCGATGGAAGTCGCGCCGTTCGGGGTCAAGATCTGCACGCTGGAGCCGGGAGGTATTCGGACCAACTGGGCACGGCGCGCCGGTCAGAATGCGCCGGAGCTGCTGCCGGACTACGAGGCCTCGGTCGGTTCGATGCTCAAGATGTTGCGAGGCCTCGAAGGGCGTTCGGAAGGCGATCCGCGAAAGATCGCGGACGTAATTCTGCAACTGGCAAATAGCGACGAGGTGCCGGTGCGGCTGATCCTCGGTGTCGATGCGGAAAAGCGGGTGCAACAAGCAGAAGCCGCGCGCGCGAGCGAGGCCGAGAAATGGCGACATCTCACTGTTTCAACGGTTTTTGAAGATGGGCGCTTCGACAGCCGATTGTATATGGCAAAGAGCGGAATCAATTCCTGAGTTGCTGAATGAAAGGAGCACGAATATGAAATACAGATTACTCGGCAAGAGCGGACTGCGGGTCTCCGAAGCGGCGCTAGGCACCATGACTTTCGGCGACGAGTGGGGATGGGGATCACCGAAGGCTGAAGCGCAGAAAGTCTATGAGACCTACCGCGAGGCAGGCGGAAACTTCATTGACACGGCGAATTTCTACACCAATGGCACGAGCGAAAAATTCCTGGGTGAGTTCATCAAGGGCCATCGCGAGAGTGTCGTTCTAGCGACGAAATACTCCAACGCTGCGCCCGGCAACGATCCCAATGCGGCGGGCAATCACCGCAAGAGCATGATGCAAGCACTGGAAGCCAGTCTGAAACGATTGCAAACCGACTACATCGACCTGTACTGGGTGCACATCTGGGATGGGATCACACCAGTGGAAGAAGTCATGCGCGGTCTGGACGATCTCGTTCGCCAAGGCAAGGTTCTCTACGTCGGCATCTCGGACGCTCCCGCCTGGTGGGTCGCCCAGGCAAACACTCTGGCGGAGCTTCGAGGCTGGACACAGTTCATCGGGTTGCAGATCGAGTACAGCCTCATGGAGCGCACGGTCGAGCGCGAACTGATTCCCATGGCGAAAGCTTTGAACTTGGGGGTTCTGGCCTGGTCTCCGTTGGCGAAGGGCGTTTCTGTCCGGGAAGTATCACGGCGAGGGTAAGGCCGACGGAGGGCGGATGACCAATGAGGGAATGAAGGAATTCCTTCCCGAGGAACAACACGCGACGCGGATCATCTCGGCAGTGAAGTCGGTATCCGAACAAGTTGGTCGCAGCATGGCGCAAGTCGCACTCGCGTGGCTGCGCTACCAAACGGTGCCTGTAATCCCGATCATGGGAGCGCGGAAGGTATCTCAACTCCAGGACAATCTCGCCAGTTTGGATCTGGAACTCTCCGCCGAACAATTGAAATCCCTCGATGGAGCAAGCCGAATCGAGCTCGAATTCCCCCAGAGTATTTACGAGAGAGAAATGGTTCGTGCAATTAGGTATGGCGGCACGTGGGATCGCTTGCTGCTCTAAGTGCGGCACTTCAGGCAGAATAGTGATGCAGGTGCCGCGTTTAAGCCTCCCTGCGTGAGAAACGGACTTACCATGGCTCGTTCAGCGAGGTGACTCACGTTGAAGAACTGGCGGTCGACACTCACGATGCGCGCTTCCGCAGCCGAGTATCGGAGTTTGCCTCTTCGTGGACACGAACTTCTTCGTGACGTTCCGCTCTATGACGTGTCGTCTGTGGATCTTCCTGGAGGCGGCAGCGGGCGGACCGTCGCGGACATTCGTGCGCTCGAGTCCGAGACTGCTCCGACCCACATCGCGACTCTGCTCTACGGCCTCCGATATTTTCTCGGCCGGGTATTCGGTTGGGATCGAGAACCGATGCGGCCGGAAGACTCATTTCTGGAACGCCTGTCGGAACGCGACCGACGCGACTCCGAAATAACGCCCGGTACTCTGGATGGCCACTTTTGGGTCTTGTATCAATTTCCGCGAGAAGCACTTCGCGAAACCCGCAACAAGACTGTCCACGGCTTCATCTGCACTGCTTTGGTGAGCCGCCCGAACGGGTACAGTTTGTACTGGGGAATCTATGTCCGCCGCGTGTCGTGGCTCACGCGACCGTACCTCGTCGCGATAGAACCATTTCGTCGCGTTCTGTATCCAGCCATGCTTCGCCGCATTCGTCGCGCGTGGCTTGTTGCGTACACCGACATGGGCCGAATCGATACCACCTGATGGACGATGCCGTTAACGAGCATCCTTAAAACAAGGAGCACGTATTGTCCACGATCCATCACAGGGGAGTTGCGTTCTGATAAGCCACTAGTCCGCGCCTGGAACTGGCGAGATCGCTCCTTGTTTTTCGCTCACATGAGCTGCATCTTCATGCTCGGAACTGTGTCTACTTGCTAGATCGCTCTCTGGACAGTGGTAACTCGGCTGAATGCGCCGTTCCCACGTCGCCGCGTAACGGTGACGAGGAGCCAAGGAATAGCATACGGATCCTACTTGGGCCGAGACCGCTCCCGTAACTTCGCTGCCATCAGTTTTTGTAGTGATTTCTTTTCCTAATTGGTTTAGGCGCCGGCTGTCGCGTGAGACGAGGATGGGGTCGTAGCCCCGACGTGCAAGTCAATCAGCATATACCGCGCCTAATCCCGTGGATGCTCCCGTAATGAGTGCCGAACCATTTCTCTGTAAACCAGGCATCGTTCCTCCGCTTAGGCCGATAGCAGGCCAAAGTTCCACCTTAGTTGAAAAGGCATCGATTTAACGATGCCTTCCACGGCAAGCGATGTTACGAGCCATGCTTCTTACTGTGCATTTCCCTCGGTTAACTCGGCGGAGACCGCCGTCAAGTAACCAAACAACCCTCCAGAACCATGATTCGGTCCGGCGGTGAAGTAGATCTCTGCAGCAGGCGCAGCTGCGGGATCGTTATTCGTTGGACTGACATTCCCAGGGCTGAGTGACCAAATGCCATTGATGGCCAGCGGTTTTCCGCCTGCATCCTCGAGCAGTCCGTCAAATTTCCCGGTCGCTAGGTCGTAAGCGGCGATGAAGCCGCTGGACTGGGTATCGCCGCCACCCGCGAATTGACCGATCAGCAGATCATGGCTGAAGGCCCCGAAATCGAGCGGTGCCAAAGCCGCGCCCCACGGCGCGTTTAGCCAATCACCGTGTTCGAGCCGCCGCAAGAGTTGGCCCGTTGAACTGTAAATGTCCACGAAGCCAAGACCCGGGCCGTCGGTTTCAAAGGGCGAACTTCCCTCGTGCAGCGCGTAGGTGACCACAATATCGTTGCCGATAGCTTGTACGTTGAAAGGCACGTAGTGATCGGGCAGGTGTTCATCGACGAAGGAATTCTCCGAGAACGGTCCCTTATTATTGTTACTGAAATTCCCGCTGGAGTGCTCCTTCGAGAATCTTACAGCTTGGAATGTGCTGTCATAAACGTCGACGCGCCCTTTGGTGAAGTTTGCTGTATACAGGAAGCGTTTGCCATTAACGAATGCGCTGGTCAGGCCAGTGAAACTGGATCCGTCGCTTGTTTTTACTACTGTTACAGCGTTGGTCGATGGTGGGGTGGAGCCCTGAGCTAACGCCACCGCTGGATTCCATCCGGCAATCGTCCCATCAATGGTGGAGAAGAGGAATACGGCTGGTTTACCTGCTGCGAGCAAGAAATCTGTTTGGCTGCCATTCGCGATTGTTCCAGTGGGTGAACCTATGGGCGTGTTCTTGTTAGTTGGATCAGATGGCGGGATGGTGACGATTAGAGTCTGTTTTACACCTGGGCCGTTGTACAACGTGCTGAAACCAGTCGCTTGGTCAGAGATCCACCAGGGGCTGCCCGAGGCTCGGGACAGGCCCCAGGGGTTTATCAGTTGCGGATCGGTTACAGGAGCAACTCCTGCTGTGTTGGAAACGAGATTCGTTTGAGTGTAGTTCTGTCCAAAACAAGCCACACTTACGATCAGAGTTAATGCTGTACGCACTCCAAAGCGCCATAACGTCTTCATTCACAAATCTCCTTTGTATTTACTTGAATTTACAAACTTCTCTCTTGCGACCAGCATGCGTTAGTCAGGCACGTCGGCAGCCCTAATCCGATAAGCTAGAATTGCTTCTTCGAGGGGAGTCCGGTCGTTGCACTTCTACTTACGACTCATTCAGAAAAATGCATCGGCATCGAGAAAATATGTCACCGTCACCGGTGGACGAACTGATACAACCGCTCGTCGTAGGGCGCTCCCAAGAACCCGGTTGTACTATTCCGAAATTCCACCGTGTGCTGCGCGCTCACGTGGGTGTCGAATGCCTGCTGGTCTGCGAAGGCCTCGACGAGCTGAAAGTGGTTCGGAGTCGGCGTTTGGCTGAGCAGGGCGAACGTCTGGACGCCGGCGTCGGTTAGGCTGTCGTTCACGAACGAATCGAGCAGCGGTCCGATTTGGCCAACGAACTGGGGGTCGCTATCCACGTGAGTGATCACAAATATCTGACGGGCCTCCGCATGTTCACTGCGAGTAGGCACGGTGCCCGCGAGCAGATTGGCCAACCGTTGATCGAGCGGGGCCTCCAACAGAGGCGTTAGCTGGGGCAGAATGACCTGGGTCGCCGACGAGCTCTGAAAATCCGAGAATGCCTTTGCGCTGGTCCAGACCTCGAACAGAGCGAAGAAATTCGGACGGTCGACCTGCTGTAGCACATCGAAGTTGACGACGCCGGAACTATCCTCGGCGCTTGCGGCCAATTTTTCGAGCATTTGGGCTCCGGCCTTTGTGTCGGCTGGTTTGAACTCCACGTAGGTGACGACGAACTGCTGCGGGACCGATTGAGCCAGAGCCGTCCCACCGAAGCTGGAGAACACTGCAAGAACCAGAAACAGGAATAGCAATCGCTTAATTAACATGATCATCCTTATTTGTTTGTCAAAGTTGTGAAATAGTCGAGCGCATCAGTAAGCCAAGGCCAACCCCGCTCGTCAGGACGCACCGAAGTGCGCCCTGACCTGATGTTTGCCTTAGTTAATGATTACGTTTACTGCGCTGGTGTGTTTTAGTGACCCGGATGTACCTGTTACCATCACGTTCACTTGAGTCCCCGGCGGTGGAGCCTTTGAGTTGCTACCGCCGCATCCCAGACCAAACAATGAGACGAGAAGCAGCAAACCTAGCAGGCCTATCCACAGACTGCTCTTACGTGTAAGGAACTTTCTCTTGCGAGCAGTGAGAACAGTTCCGAACAGCCCCAGACTAGGCAGCAGTGCCGCACTGATGACATAGCCCCCACTCGGTGGGGTCGCAGCGACAGTGATCGACAAAGTCGAGGTCGACGCGCTAGACCCTGGTGAGATCGTTGATGGATTGAGAGAGCAGGTCAGACCGCCCGGTGCGGAGCACATAAGCGAAATTTGCCCGTTGAAGCCTCCGACCGCGCCTGCGGTGATCGTGAGGTTAGATGTACGCCCCGGAGTGATCGTTTCGCTCGGAGCCGAGAGAGTCAGCGCAAAATCGGCACCGGTGGCCGCGGCGGCAGGGGTGATGGCGGCGAACACAGCGGTCGTACTACCTCCCTTCGGGAAATTGGGCTGGTTGCTGCCGCCCGCCGTAATATAGAGCGTGCCCGGATCACCAGAAGCACCGCCTCCGCCAAACACCATGTCCCACAATCCAGGGTTCACCAATGGAGTTGGAGGAGTCGCCGTGTTGGTAAGCTGGCCGAGAAATTTTCCGGTTGTGTCAAACGCGCTGATGGTGCCATCGCCAAAATTTCCCACCAAGACCGCACCCGCGAAGGTGCCAAAGCTTGCCGGAGCCATCGCCACGCCCCAGGGAGCGTTCAAATTGTTGCCACTACCAGCCGCCACGAATGTTTTCAAGAAATTACCGTTCGTATCGAAGATATCCACCTGCCCCAGACCGGCGCCAGGAACAGAATCGTGCTTGGCAGTGTCCTGCATGGCATAGGCCACGTAGACCATACCGTTCACGATGTGAATACCATGTGGAGCGAAGCCTGCCGGGGGAGCGCTGGCGGTCGTATTGGTGAATGCGCCGGCTAGGTTCGCCAGTTGAAAGTTTTGATCGTAGACGTCGACTTTGCCGCTGTTGAAGTTTGCTGCCAATAGCGAAGTGCCAGTGAGAGCCAGGCCTTTGTAAACTGCACCGCTCGTAGAGTTATCGAAGGCTACGGTTGAGGTGTTGCTGGTTCCATTCCAACTGGTGATTAATCCATCTTCGGTGTCAAAGAGGAAAATTCCGCCGCCGAAAGCGCTGCCGTTTCCGTTGAACACAGTTCCGGTAGGGCATCCAGGACTGCAATTCCCGTTTGGATTGTGTGCGGCCCCGGGTATGGTTACCACCAGCTGAGTGTCTTTGACTCCGTTGTTGTCATAGAGAGTAGAAGTACCGCTGTTGTTATTGGCGATCCAAAAATCTTGTTGGGGGCCAAAAGAGATTCCCCAGGGGTTCAATAGTTGAGGGTCGGTAGTCTTGGCGCCGGCAACGTTGGAGACCAGGTTGGTCTGAGAATAGCCAGCCTGCTGGGCCCACAAACCTGACGGAATCGCTAACGTCAAGAGCAGCCCGAAGAGTAAGAATGTTTGCTTCAAGTTGTTCTCCATAGCTCTAAAATTTATGCGACAGCTTTAATTCGAAGATCGCTAAGCTTTCAGGTATCGTCGTGCGCCGATAAAATGTACTCACCACCACGATTCACTTCCTCTCAAACCGGGGGCTTGCGGCAAGTGCCGGTTCGTCGTTCTCTCAATCTTTTTCTCTGTCGATCCACTCGCGGACGTACGCCGGACAGTTCTCAAGCTTCATGCCATCCGCTTCGCAACCCCTGAGAAACCTCACTGCGTCGCGATCCGCCAGCCTCACGTCTCGCAAATCCAGAATGATGTTTCGATAGTCGCGATCAAAAAGCTCCTTCAACTCCGGGACCTGCTCCGCCTCCATACGCCCACTTAGGGTGAACACCGTGAATCTCTGCCGCGTTGATCTCTCGATTCTCAAGGTCATCGGTTGTCGTCGCGATGCTCTGCATTGCCGCCATCCCGGCCGTGACGCAAGTGGAAATGCAATAGCAGAGGCCACATGCAACATATTGAAAACAGAGGGTTAGAGGTAGCCGTCGGATGACGAGACTTCGGGAAGTGCCGAATTTTCGGGAGTTGAAAAGGAGGGACTTACTACTGCTGAGAGATAAACTTGTGTTTCTTGATCTTCAGCTGCTTGATTTTCGAGTCCAGCGTCGATCGGGGAATTCCGAGTTTCGCTGCCGCACCTTCTGGGCCAGCGACTTTCCCTTTGCATTCAGCCAATGCGGTTTCAATAATTTCTCTCTCCTGATTCTGGAGAGTGTCTGGCAAAGGACCTGGCAACTCTTGCCGGGCTGGCTCCGGGCTGGCCAGCCAAGCCTTTTCGATCCAAAAGGTATCGCCGCTGCTCAGGATCACCGATCTCTCAACGATGTTTTGCAGCTCACGGATATTTCCCGGCCAAGGATACGACTGGCACAGTTCCAGCGTATTCTTGTCGATTTTGCGAATCTGCTTGCCGGCTTTCTCCGCGTATCGCTTAACGAAGTACTCAACCAACATCGGAATATCCTCCTTCCGCTTGCGCAGAGGAGGCACCTCAATCGGGAAAACGTTGAGCCGGTAAAACAAGTCGGATCGAAACGTTCCCGCGGCAATGGCTGCCGTTAAATCACGGTTGGTTGCGGCTATGACGCGAACGTCGGTGGTAAGAATTCGGTTACCTCCCACTCGTTCGAACTGCCGCTCCTGAAGTACTCGGAGCAATGTAATCTGGGTCTCGGCGGGAAGATCGCCCACCTCGTCTAGAAAAATCGTACCGGAATGTGCCAGCTCAAAGCGGCCCTGGCGGCGCTGCACCGCGCCAGTGAAGGCGCCTTTCTCGTGGCCAAACAGCTCCGACGCGATCAAGGAGGAAGGAATCGACGCACAGTTTACGCTGATGAACGCCTGGCCGGAACGTTGCGAGTGCTTGTGTATGGCGCGAGCAATCAGTTCTTTTCCGGTGCCAGTTTCGCCGGTGATCAGCACCGTGGAATCGGTGGGGGCCACTTTCACAATGCTGGAGAGCACGGTTTGCAGGGCCGGTGACGAGCCCACAATTTCCTCAAACATGAATGCCTGATCGATTTGCTCCCTCAGCGCAAGGTTTTCGTCACGCATCCTCTCTTCGGCCTGCTTGCGATCGTCGATATCCGTCCCAGTCGCATACCAACGAATAATGTTCCCCTGGTCGTCGCGAAGAGGATTGTGGCGGACAAGAAACCAGCGATATTTACCGTCTTTTCCAAGCTCTCGTTGCTCAAGTTCAAAAGGCTTACCACGCGTGAGCGCCTCATGGCGCTCCTCGCGCAGCCTTTCCACATCCTCCGGGTGCAAGATACGTGCGCGAAGGTCTTCTCTCTGCACGTCCTCCAAGGTGAGGCCGAGTGTAATCGAGCACTGTCTGATTGGCATAAAGGGACTGTCCCATCCGGGCGCAACACGTAAATATAACTGGCGATGGCGTCGGTCATCCGCCGAAGCTCTGTTTCCTCCGCCTTTATTTGCTCAAACGCAGTCTGCAGAGCCGCTCTCGCTTCGTGCTGCTCGGTGACATCCATCGCCGTACCGACTAATTCAATGACATCACCGGAAGCATTCACTACCGGGTGTCCGACCACATGAATGTACTTGGCCGCGCCGTTTGGCAGAAGAAGCCGAAAGTCGGTCTCAAAGTCAGTCCTGTCCCGAATGGCTTGCTCGACCACACGTTTGTGATAAGGCGCGTCCTCCGGGTGCATCCGCTGGGCTACCTCCATGGAGGATGGTGGCGTGGAATCAGGATCGAGGCCGAAGATCTGGTACATCTCTTTTGACCAATAGACGTTTTCCTGGTCAGAGGGATCGGCGTCGCCCAACTGCCTGTGTGGGTCAATTTCTGTGCTTCGGCTAAATAACCCTCACTCCGCTGTAAAGCTTCTTCGGCACGTTTGCGCTGTGTAATGTCCTCGGACAGCGCCATTATGAATCGCGGTACCCTCTCGGTGCCAGGCACAAGAGAAACGTTGTTGCTTACCCAAATCGAACTGCCGTCCTTGCGCAGATACTTTTTCTCGATCTGAAACTGTTGTCGTTTTCCCTCCAGCAACTCGGTGATGAGCGCCCAGTTGGCTTCGCGGTAGTCCTCATGCGTTACGTCCAGAAAACAAAGTGCACGCAGTTCCTCCTCCGTGTAACCCACGATTGTCTGGTAGACATGATTGGTGGCTAGAAAGCGGCCGTTCAGGTCAGTCAGCGCAACGCCGATAGCCGAATTCTCAAAGACGGATCTCCACCGCTCCTCGCTTTTCCGAAGGGCTTGCTCAGCCCGCTTGCGATCTTCAATGTCGATAGCGGTTCCATACCATCTGACGAGCTTTCCAGTTTCATCGCGCAGTGGTACATTGCGAATAAACCACCAGCAATATTCTCCGTCTGCCCGCCGAACCCGCGCTTCACTCTCCATGGCTCGCCCGTTCTTAAGGGCTGTGTGCCAATCGGCGACGACCCTCGTCCGGTCATCGGGATGAACAACCGCTTCCCACTTCCACCCGAATGCCTCGTCCAAAGCTAAACCTGTGAACTGCAACCAACGATCATTAACGAAATCAACCTGACCCTCGGGCGAAGTGCTCCAGACATACGCCGGAACCGTATTGACCACGTCGCGAAGCTCTCTCTCGCTCCGGCGGGCAGCTTCCGTCCGCTGCTTAATTTCCTCGAAAGCTTTCTCCAACTCGGTTCTGGCCTTCCACTGTTCGGTGACATCCATGACGGTGCCGACGACCTCAGTGATTTCACCTGAGTCATCCTTAACAGGATGAGCCGACAGAATGGAGGTGCTTTATGGTGCCGTCCGGGAGAATGATTCGAAAATCAATCTGAGAATCTAGCCATTCTTTTCCAGAGGCCTCCATTCTTGCTCTCTGCTCGATCTGCGGTCGATCCTCAGGGTGAATTCTTTCGAGGAACTGTGGCCAAGTGGGTCCCGTTTCCAGGTATTCATAAGCATAAATGTTAAAAATCTCTCGCGACCAGAAGAGAACGCCGGTACGCACATTCCAGGCCCAACTGCCGGTGTGGGTCAATTTCTGTGCTTCGGCTAAATAACCCTCACTCCGCCTGAGTTCTCTTTCTGCTTTCTTGCGCTCGGTAATATCTCGATAAATGAGGTAGAAGGCTACCGTGGTCGAAGCCAAGCGAAATACCCCTCGCGACGACGGAAACGTCAAAGCGAACACCGTCTTTGCGTTGCCGAATGGCCTCCAACTCAACTCTGTTTCCCGAAATCAGCCGATCCCTGTAATTGAGAGCCTCAGCGCGCAATTCCTCGGGCACGATTAAGTCGGGAAGCCACTGTCCCGCAACCTCTTCTGCTGTGTACCCGAAGATTCGTGTGAATTCCTGGTTGACCCGCAACACGTGAAAGTCATCGTCGGTCAGGATTACCGCGTCGGGCGATAGCTCAAACAATCGCATCGAGCTGCTCTTTACGGCTCTGCTAAGTCCTTATTCGCTGCCGTGAGCTTTGCAGTTCGGTCCGCGATCGCGACCTCTAGAGCCTCCTTTCTCCGTCTTACCCAGATCATGAGTACGGCAAAGGTCAGGAACACCAGCTCATAAAGAACGCGGGAGAGGCTGCTGGTTTCGGCCTCGAAGATGAAGCCGCGGATCAGCGACGAAAGCAAAACTGCCACGATACCGGGCTTCGTGCCGCCGTACCAAAACGTGATCGCGATTGCGGACAGCGCAAATGCAGCAAACGGATGAGGCAGATTGAAGTGGTGAAACAGAAGCTCCAGCAATAGAGCGCCGGTGACCGAAGCGAAAGCCAATCCATAGCGGCGCGCGAACGACGCACCTGGCCGCGTCAACTTTTTTGCTGTAGCTGAATCAGCCATGGTTCAGCCAGTACTCCGCATGACGGTGGCACAAGATCACTTGGCCCGCATCGTAGCTGAATTTTGCGATGTCGGAACGCCGCAGACCGAGCTCAACCCACCCCGGTCGCAACAACGTAGCAACTATCTGTTGATGCTGCACATCCGCACGCGGCTTTGCGGCGGATCTAAGGACATCGACAGTAACCTTCATCGTTGTCTGTTTTCCTCCACAAGGTTCTGATGCTCACCTCGCCGTGAAGTATTCCGAAATATTCGCCTTAAGGGCACATATTTGGATCCATGGCTGTCTTCTTGCCGTGTTTTCCTGATTGCCTGCAGTCATAAATGCAGAAGGAGATCAGTAATGAGTGAAGTCGCAGTTCAGGCGTGAACGCTTGAAAAAGTAGTATCGGCGGTGATCCTGCAGTTAAATGAGGGGCGGGTGTTGCATGAGAACGAAGGGGAGTGAGAGCGTCCGTATTTGAAAAAAAACACATGGTAAGACTGCCTATGAGCTCAAGGGAACGATTCCTTTCCTCGGGAGCGTCTATTTTTGACCGACGGCTTGCATGATTTGACCCATCTCCATCGCATTGCTCGACGGAATTTCCTGGAGGGATATGGCCAGCTGATCGGTCGGGATACCGGTGAGGTTCTGGAACATCGACCACAGTTGCTTCAGCATCTCGGTCTTTTCGGCATCAGTGTGGCCACTCCGCAGGACACAGTTCAATGCTGCGGTGGGAGCCGCCTTACCCGCTGTGTATCCCGAACCCTTGGGATAGGAGAGGAAGACTACTCGAACGAAATTGCTAGGGACTTTCATCACTGCCGTATGGATCCGCGTGATTTCCCGCGCGATCTTCGCCTTCGTCTCATCGAACACAAAGCCATCTTCGGTGATAGCGGTATACAACGGCATTCGCGTTTCCCCCTCCTGATAAGTGGCCTGCAAAGATGTCCACTCAACCCCTCGCAGATGAATAAGACTGCTATGCAAGAGATCGGCACAGTTTCGCTTCTCCGCGGGGCTTATGAGTGCCCGGTTGGAACTAGGATCAGCTTCCTGTTCATAAACTCTTCAAGGCCAAGGTTGGAAAGTTCCTTGCCATAACCGGAGCGTTTGACTCCTCCGAAAGGCAGTTCGGGAGCGCTGAGATCGGGATAGTTGATGAAGACCATGCCCGTTTCCGTACGACTCGCCACCCGCTTGCCTCTTTCGATGTCCGAGGTATAGACGGATCCTCCAAGGCCAAAGGGCGAATCATTCGCGATCGCAATGGCTTCTTCCTCATCTTTAGCTGGAAAAATGAGAGCGACAGGCCCGAAGAATTCCTGCTTATACGCAGGGTTGTCGGAGGTCACGTTCGTCAAAATCGTCGGCTCCAGGAAGGCTCCGACATCGCCAGCGCGGCCACCACCAAGGGCTACATGTGCTCCGTGCCTCGTGGCCTCCTGAATCTGTCGCAGGATGAGTTGCAGAGCTGCATCGGAAGATAGTGGACCCAAAGTTACCGTTTCATCGAGCGGGTCCCCTAGCTTCAGCTTCTCGGCTGCGGCGATGAATCGGGTAAGGAATTTGTCCAGCATCGATTTGACGACGATAAATCTCTTTGCGCCGATGCACGTCTGCCCGTTGTTTCCAAACCTGCCGAGAACTGCCATTTCTACGGTATGGTCAAGATCAGCATCGTCCAAAACAACGAACGCATCACTGCCACCGAGTTCCATCGTCGATTTTTTCAAATTCTTTCCCGCGCGTGATGCCAGTGCCTGTCCCGCTCGCTCGGAACCGGTCAGTGCGACTCCTGTTACCCGCGGGTCGTCGATTAGGGCGCCAATTTGGTCGTTGCTCAGGAACAGATTGGTGTAGACACCTTCGGGTACACCGGCCTCCCGGAGAACCTGTTCAAAGGCCAATGCACATTGGGGAACGCCGGGGGCATGTTTGAGAAGCATCACATTGCCGGACATCAGATGGGGACCCGCGAAGCGAGCCAGCTGATAATAAGGATAGTTCCAGGGCTGAATGCTGAGAAGAACGCCCGGTGGTGAATACTCAAGGTGGGCGTCACCCATGGCAGACTCGAGCTTCTTCGGTGCGAGGAATACTTCAGCCTTATCCGCGAAGTACTGCATGATGGAAGCGCTAAGTTCCACTTCGCCTCGGCTCTCGGCGATTCTTTTCCCCATTTCCGATGTGGCTAGGCGAGCGAGTTCTTCCTTCCGTTCGAGAAGAATCTGAGCGGACCTCGCAATAATCTTCGAACGCTCGCTGAACGGACGGGCCGCCCAGGCTAGAAACGCCTTGTCTGACTTGGCCAAGGCGCTCCACATCTGCTCATCGGTATGCTCAGTGAAGGTCTTGAGTACTTCTCCGGTTGCTGGATTGACGCTCCGGTATGACACGCTGGGCTCCCTCTAACTTCGAACCGATTCCTCAAACTGCCAGCTACCACGAATGAGCAAGAATCCTGCCAAGTCAGTGACCCTCCGGACAAGTTGGTAAATGATTGAGATTGAGACGACAGAAATACGGATTGGAGAAGGGTTTTGTCAGCCAGCGATGAAAGTTCTGTCAGTGTCAATAACGCGTCAAATTTTATTAGGCACAGGATTGACGAGACCTTCAACATCCGGAGCGATGGACAGCAAGAGTTTTCCGATACTTTCGGGGTCTGTATCAGATAGTCGGCCTAATCCCGAAGATGTACCGTGGGGACGAGTTAGCGCCAACCGAGAGCTGGGGCGACAGTAGTCAGAATTGCCTCCATGACATGAGCATTGTAGGCAACGCCTAGTTGGTTTGGGACGGTTAGCAATAGCGTGTCGGCCGCCGCGATCGCCTCGTCTTTCCTAAGCTGTTCGATCAGAACATCCGGCTCAGCTGCGTAGCTACGGCCGAAGATCGCTCGTGTGTTTTCGTCAAGGAAGCCGATCTGGTCCTCTTCCTGACCTCCTCGTCCGAAATAGGCACGATCACGGTCGTCGATCAACGCAAAGATACTGCGGCTGACGGAAATGCGCGGAGTGCGGGTGTGGCCAGCCTCCTTCCAGGCTGCGCGAAAGGCGCGAATCTGCGCGGCTTGTTGGATGTGGAACGGCTCACCGGTCTCGTCGAATTTGAGGGTTGAGGATTGCAGATTCATTCCGAGCTTGGCGGCCCAGGCGGCTGTCGCATTGGAAGCCGCTCCCCACCAGATACGATCGCGCAATCCTTCGGAGTACGGCTCAAGACGCAGCAGCCCTGGCGGATTGGGAAACATCGGACGTGGGTTCGGCTGAGCGAAGCCCTTGCCGCGCAGCAGCTCGAGAAATTCTTCGGCGTGCCGCCGGCCCATGTCTGCATCGTCCTCGCCTTCAACCGGGCGGTAGCCAAAATAGCGCCAACCATCGATGACCTGCTCGGGAGAACCGCGGCTGATTCCCAACTGCAGGCGCCCGCCAGCGATGAGATCCGCAGCGCCAGCGTCCTCCGCCATGTAGTGAGGATTCTCATACCGCATGTCAATCACTGCGGTGCCAATTTCAATCTTTCGCGTCTTAGCACCGACCGCGGCGAGCAGCGGGAAACGGTGATGCCAGTTGCCGCGCGAAGTGATGAACGCGAAAGTAGGCTCCGTCCATTCCCAGGCGCTCGGCCTCCACGGCGAGGTCAATGGACTGCAGGAGCGCGTCAGCCGCCGACTGCGTTCCTGACTGCGGAGAAGGTGTCCAATGGCCGAATGAGAGAAAGCCAATTTTCTTCATGCAAGATAAGTCTCCGATATCGTTGATATGGCTGTGCGCGCACTTCGCGTCGCGCTCGCCAAATGCTTCCGGTTCTTTCTTAAGAGATCGTCTACACTTTGCATCGCGCTCTCCGTTCCGGGCCGACGACAGTGTGACATTGCTGAACTGCGACAGCGCGAGAATAGATTAAGCGTTCGGGAGCGCGAGGTGATGAACCTGATCGTTTCCGGATACTTAACTAGCAAATTGCGCCGAGCTCGACGCCAGTGAAGCCATTGTCAAAATGCATCGGGGACAGGTGATGAAAAAGATGCAAGCTAAATCCTCGCCTGAGCTCGTCAGATTGGCGGACAAGCTCAAGTCCATCACATACCGACTTTACGCGAATCGATGTTTCCCTCGCAGGATTATCGATAGCAAGGATCCAATCTCCTAAAGTCTGGCTCAGTCGATATTCTTACGTGCGAAGGTGCGTGCGAGCGCGGTACCAATCTTGCCGGAACCGACAATGGTTTACTGCGACGCAATTTATGCCTGCGTCGCAGCCTTCGCGCTGAAGATGCCCTTGAAGCTTTCGCGGTACTGCAGGAAGACCAGAATCCACAACACGCAAGCGACCAGCGCCGGCGCGATGCTGCGCCGGTGCACATCGTCAGGTGAAACGCGAGGATGTTGTAGAGCTCCGCCGCCAGCAGTGTCAGCGCAAGTGGCACGAAGTAGCCCGAAGAGCAGCAGCAGCCCACCAAGCACCTGCACCGCGAAGAAGAACGCGGCAAAGTGCGATGCTGACGATGGCGACAAAAAACTGTAATCGCCAGCGGATTCGCCGGCGGCGGCTGGTGGATAAAGTTGAGAAATCCGTTCAGCCCAAAGACCGTAAACATCAGGCCCAGTAGATAGCGAGCAACAATCGAAGTAATTTTCATGCGTGTCCTCCCTGGAAGGTCTGCGCGTGCGTCTGCACGGCCTGAAGGTGCGGTGCAAGAAACGTGTTCCGGTCCTTCCCCTGGTTCAGCGCGCTGGTCCCACCTGCGGTGAGGAAGGTCGCGTCCGTCACGCCAAGAAAACCAAATACGGACCGCAGATACGGCTCCACGAAATTGAACGAGGCCATCTGCGTCTGGGCGTCGTAGATCCCGCCCGTTGCGATGATGAAGGTCGCCTTCTTGCCGATGATCAGGCCCTTCGGCCCTTCCTCCCCGTAGGAAAAGGTCCTGCCGACACGCGCAATCTGGTCGATCCAGAGCTTGAGCACGGAGGGCACACCAAAGTTATGCATCGGCACTCCGATGACGTACTCATCGGCCTGCTCCAATTCGGCGAGCAGGGAGTCGGAGAGCGAAAGCAATTCCTTCTGCTGCGGAGTGCGGGCCTCTTCCGGCGTGTAGACGGCACCGACCCATTCCGCATTGATTGGCGGGATTGCGGTTGCGTTGAGGTCGCGGTCAATGACCCTTCCATCCGGGTGCGAAGCCTTCCATTGGGTGACGAACGCAGCGGTTAGCTCGCGGGAGACTGACCGACCGTAGAGTGGGCTGGAATCGATGTGAAGAAGCGTTGACATTGAGAATTCCTCCTATACGACATTTGATGATTAAGCGACATATGTCGATTCAAAGAAAATAAACAAGTGTCGCTTTGGTCCGTAAACAGGTATGCTTTCATCAATATAGAAATGGCCCAGCTTCTCCAACCCGAGACCGAAACGACGGATCCGCGCATCCTGCGCAGCCGCCGCATGCTCATGGAAGCGCTAGCCAGGTTATTGACTAAAAAGGAGTTCGAAGACATCTCCGTTCAGGAGATCGCCGACGAGGCCACGTTGAACCGGGCCACCTTTTACCTGCACTATCCGGACAAGAACGCGCTGCTGCAGGCCATGACGGACGTCCGCTTCCGCGATCTGATCGAGCGCCGCGGCATCACCTTTACCGACTGCAATGGAGCACTGCGCGCCATTGCACTCGGCGTCTGCGACTATCTTGCTGAGACCACAGGCTGTCCCAGTCAGTTGGCGCGGATGCCGCTCGAAGGCTCCATCATCCCTGTCGTCGAGGATATGTTCAAGGAAGGCCTTGCCCATCATGGGATGGCACCCGGTGTCGATCGCGTCACTGCTGGCGACCACCGCGGCCTGGGCCGTTTTTGGAGCCGCGCGCCGCTGGTTTCAGACTCCCAACCGCATCCCCGCCGAGGAGATGGCAGCCAGGATTGAAACCATGGTGAAGCCGGTTCTTTTCGGCGCCTCTCAATAGCTGAGGAGTGGACCGAAGCTTCCTTTGGTTAATGACGGGTAGAAACGGACATAAATGGATATTCGCATGCCCGCTATCGGGAATCGGGTGAAAAATGGGTAATGTCTTAGCTGCCAGACGAAAGCGATCTACACTTGTTTCACAAACCTCAACGATGCGGCATTCATGCAGTAACGCAAGTATGTAGGTTTGGGGCCATCGTCAAAGACGTGGCCAAGGTGTGCCTCGCATTCGGTGCAGGAGACTTTTGTGCGAGTCGTCCCCAGGCTCACGTCCATGGCGGTTCGGATATTTTCTTTCGCAATGGGAGCCCAGAAACTCGGCCATCCGGTTCCTGAGTCGAACTTCGTGTCCGAGCTGAAAAGAGCGTTGTCGCAGCAGATGCAACGATAGAGCCCTTTGTCATGTATATCGTACTGACCGCTGAACGCTCTTTCGGTGCCGTCCTGACGCGTGACCTGATATTGCAACGGGCTCAACTGCTGCTTCCATTCGTCGTCGGTCTTATGAGCTTTCTTTATCAGGGCAGGACCGAGATTTTGCCCGGAATCGCTGAATTGAATAATCTTTACTGTGTCTTTGTCAGCCGATGACTTGGCCTTTGCTGTCATCGGGCTTCCGAGCCACGTGATTAAACCCGTCCCGGCAAAGGTCACAAGGGAACTGGCGAGAAAACTTCTGCGATTCAACATAGCTCACTCCATGTTCAACACTAACCGAACGTAAACGCGAATGCCTGCACGCCGGGATCGAAGAACTCGATCTCGAAAGTCCTGTCCTCGACCGCTCCCTTTTGCCAGATGAGTTGGTAGAGGCGGTGTTCTTCAACTGTCCCGACGCCATTGGCATCGTCGTCGCTGCCGTGATCTTCTCCGGGAGGAGTTCCGTCCAGAGTGACTTTAAAGCGGATTGGCCTGCCATCTTTCGCTGGGCCCAGCACCAGATGCAGATCGCGAGCATGAAACCGGAACACGACCTTGCCAGAAGCTGCCTGAAGCACAGCGGTATTTTGGCGAAGCATCAGCTCAATCAGTCCCTAGCCGAATGATCCCTGAGCCATCGCAACACCTGATCGGCGCTTTCATTCGTCGGAAACACCGGATAAAACACATGCTCGATGCGTCCATCCCGAACGATCAGTGTCAGCCGCTTCAGAAGCCGTGTTCCGGCCACCACAAAGGTAGGCAATCGCAAGGCGTCGCATAGCTGGAAAGCAGCGTCGCTCAGAACCTCGAACGGAAGGTGGAGTCGCTCGGCCATCTCGCGTTGATAGTCATTGGTCTGCGTACTTAGGCCGAACACCTCTGCCCCAAGCTCCAGGAATTCCTGATTGTGATCGCGAAAGTTGCACGCTTGGGGAGTGCAGCCACGGGCGCCGGGGATTGCGTCCCAATTTTCGGGGAGAGGTTTTCCTGGCACGCCAGTCATGGGATAGCAATAGATGACCGTCCGAAAGGCGGACAATTCTGAAAGGCAGACTGAGCGACCGGCGGTCGAGCGAAGACTGACCCTGGGCATGGTCAATCCCACGAGATGGTCTGCCGCGCCGTCATCTGCGGGTCGCGGTAAATCAGAAGGCAGCGGGAAATCGGTTTGCTGAGGCATGTGATCTACCTTGTACTGAAAGCCGTTAGTGGGCCCGTTCTATTTCAGGCATCTGCTGGCCCGGCTGTTGTCTTTCGCGGGAATCCGCTTTCGGGATCAAATTCTTCGTTCCACGCCGCAAATGCCATTTCCCTGGTCGGACAAAAGAATTCAAGTTCCTCGCGCTGCAGCACCACGATTTGCCACGACCCATGGAATTCGTTGAACCCAATGGCAGCCACTTGTTCTCCTGATCGGTTGAAACATTGCGGTAGAGTCCCGCATCATGGCATCGCTCCTAGTCGATCATTCTACATTTCGACAAGACCTGAGCGAACATGGCTTTCTTCGCGGTGCGAGTCTGTCGGTGACCTCTTCAACACCTGTGCTATATTTTTTCGATTCTCGCGGCTTCGCTGCTCACCGTTGATCTTCGGAGGGCTCAAATGCAAATGCAACGCTGGGAGTAGAACTCTGCTATCTGCCATCGCCGTGCTGACGGCATTCTGCTTAATCCTCCCTTTGGCATCTGCCCAGAATCAGCAACTCAGGCCAAGACACCAAGAGCCAGGCGTGCCCGAACGATGACAGCGGATTGAAGCTGCCTGCCGGTTTTTGCGCAACCGTATTTGCCGACGGCATCGGTCACGCCCGCCACCTGGTAGTGGCGCCGAACGGAGTGGTTTACGCCAACACCTGGTCCGGCGAGTACTACGACAACACGCCGGTGCATGCCGGCGGATTTCTCGTGGCGCTGCAGGACAAGTCCGGTGCGGGAAAAGCTGATGTGATCGAACGCTTTGGTGAAACCGTCCAGACCGGCGGCGCCGGTGGCACAGGCATCGGCATATATAAAGGATCGATTTACGCCGAGATCAACGATCGAATCGTGCGCTATTCGCTGCCTTCCGGCGGCATCGTGCCGACAGGCAGCTCCGAAACCATCGTCTCCGAATTGCCTCTGGGCGGCGACCATCCCATGCATCCATTCATCATCGATGCCAAAGGCTCCATGTTCGTGGATGTCGCTACCGCCACCAATTCCTGCCAGCCGAAAAATCGGCAACCTAAAATACCCGGTGCAGATCCCTGCACCGAACTTGAGACTCGCGGCGGCGTCTGGCGTTATGACGCGAACAAAACCAACCAGACGTTTTCACCGGCCGAGCGCTTCGCCACCGGGATACGCAACGCCGAAGGCTTTGCCATCGACTCAGCGGGCCGCTTGTTTGTTTCGCAGCACGGGAGAGATCAACTGCATACGAACTGGCCCGATCTTTATAAGGCGGACCAGGAAGCCACGCTGCCTGCTGAAGAAGTGATGCTTTTGAAATCCGGCGGCGACTATGGCTGGCCCGAGTGCTACTACGATCCCTTCCAGCAAAAACTGGTGCTTGCGCCGGAATATGGCGGCGATGGAGGCAAGACGGTTGGCGTGTGCGCGAACAAGCTCGCTCCGGCCGCGGTATTTCCCGCCCACTGGGCTCCGAACGCGATGGTGCATTACGACAAGAAACAATTTCCAGCCCGCTATCGCGATGGAGTATTCATCGCCTTCCACGGTTCGTGGAATCGGGCGCCGTATCCGCAGGGCGGCTACAACGTAGTCTTTCAGCCGCTCGCCGGTGACCATGCATCCGGCAATTGCGAAATTTTCGCCGACGGTTTTGCGGGAGCGGTAATGACTCCGGAGGGCGCAGCGCATCGTCCTTCGGGCCTCGCAGTCGGACCCGATGGTGCGCTCTACGTCTCCGACGATATGGGTGGACGGATCTACCGAATTGTTTATAAGGGCGGCTGCCGCGGAGTGCCGGGCGCGGTCACTCCATGCCCGAGTGCGACGGCTCCGGCTGGCGATGTTGTCGCAGCCGCCGCCAAACCGCCGGAGGGCACTCATCCAGATGCAGGCGTTCCTCTTCCCGAAGGTGTGACGCCGGAGATGGTTGCGCTGGGTGATCGCGTCTACCACGGTCAAGTGGGCGGTGCGGCCTGTGCCGGTTGCCACGGCGCGAATGGCACTGGTTCTCCCTTGGGCCCTGATCTCAGCGGCAAGAAATGGTTGTGGAGCGATGGCAGCTTCGCCGGAATTCTGAAATCGATAACCGAAGGTGTGCCAAACCCGAAGCAATATCGCAGCCCGATGCCGCCCATGGGTGGAGCGCAACTTACCCCGGACCAATTAAAGGCTCTGGCGGCGTATGTCTGGAGCCTTGGCCATCAGGCCGCCTCACCGGCGAGTATGAACACACCACCTGCTGAACTGGTAATAGCGGGTAAGAAAATTTTTACTGAAGGCATCACCTCGGCTGCCGACGGCAGAGTCTTTGTCGGAAGCATAACCGGGCGGACCATATTCTTAATGCAGCCCCGCGCTTCGAGGGCGGAATCTTGGATCATCCGCCCGATCCAAATGCAATCCAAGCGATTCCGTGCAACTGCTGTCGAAGTAGGTAACCCGTAGCTTGAACCCGAACCACTAGCGAGGCGGAAAGGAAAACTCGATCACAACGAGGTTCAAATGTTGACTGACAGAGTGCGGATCAGATCGCGGTTGCGGCTGATTGTCATTGTCCTCATCGCATCAGTGGGCGTGATTACAGCCCAGGTAAAACCGACGCCGCATTCTCACTTCGTGCTCTCCAGCCCAGACGCTCGCCTTGCAGTTCATCTTCCAGAGGAATATACGGCGAACGTTTTCGGATGCACGGAGTTTCGCTTTCTGCACCCACCATGGTGACGATTCTTCCAGAAGTTCATGGCATCAATCTTGATCGGCAGACCCGTTGCGAGCACTATCACGGGCCCACTGACGTCATCGCGATCAAAATGAAGTGCTGTGGCGTCTACTATGCTTGCAAGGATTGTCATAACGCGCTCGCCGATCATCCGATCGAGGTATGGCCCGAGGCGGAATGGGGTAGACGAGCCATACTTTGCGGCGCCTGTGGCGCAGCGTTGACCATCCATCAATATATGAAGAGCGAAAGTCGCTGCCCAGGTTGTCGTGAGCACTTCAATCCCAGATGTCGCAACCACTACCACATTTATTTCGCGGTCCACCAGGCCGCCGCGCCCCAGTGACAGAATCATTTTGCAAATCGCGTTAGATATGGGAGTGCCTACCGAAGACCATAGTACTTAAGGGATCAAGAGAATATTAGTGAACAGATCAAGAAGAATATTAGTGAACAGATCAAGAAGAATAAATGAGTACAAATAACAGTTCAATTCCTCTCGAACAAAAACGAGAGATGAGAATCTGCGTCTTCTGCGGTTCGAGCGCAGGGAACAATCCACTCTATGCCGACGCCGCGCGTGAAACTGGCACAACGCTCGCCCAGCGGAGGATTACGTTGATTTACGGCGGCGGGCGTGTGGGCTTGATGGGGGTGCTCGCCGACGCCGCGCTTGGCGGTGGTGGCAAGGTCATCGGCGTGATCCCAGAATCACTTCTGCAGCGGGAAATCCAACACACGGGCCTATCTGAACTCCAGGTTGTTTCCACGATGCACGAGCGCAAAACCAAGATGGCCGAGTTGGCCGACGGATTTATTGCTCTGCCCGGAGGGGCCGGAACTTTAGAAGAGATCTTTGAGCAGTGGACTTGGGCTCAACTTGGCATTCACCATAAGCCATGCGGATTCTTGAATACCAACGGCTATTTCGATCCGCTCTGCCAAATGATCGACAAGATGACTACCGAGGGATTCTTGCGGCTAGAGCACGCCTCAATGCTGGTATTTCATACCGAACTCGCGGCGATTGTTGACGCATTCCGTGACTATTTACCGCCCGCGGCGAAATACCAGGCCTCGACAAATTGAACCGGCGCACACCAGTGCATACGGATCATTGCCTTTTGGTACAGGACGAAGCTGGGCACGTAGTGCTCGTTGGCAAGCAGGGAAAAGCCTTCATGCAGCCGGGCGGAAAGCTGCAAGATTCGGAATCGTACCTTGACGCGCTCGAACGCAAACTTAGGAAAGAGCGTGTTTGTTCCGGTCAGGCGTGCACAATCCCCAACTACTTGACTTGCCGACTCCCGGGGAACTTCGACAGTTGCGCCGCTGTATAGCGATCCGCGTTTTGACTTGAGTTGAGTCGAGTCGAGGTGCTGGCATTTTCATAGGATGTCTGTACGCCAGCGTGCAGACATTGAACGCTGACGGTACTAGAAAAGGATTAAATACCAAAGATGAAAAGGCGCCGTCCGATTCCTGAGGTAGAAGAGTTGGACCCTCTTGAAATGAAGGCGGGATTTTTGCTAGAAATTTGTAGAAAACGGAATAGAAACTTTGTTACCAAATTTAATTTGTGGCATCGAAGTGCAATATCGAAT
Source organism: Terriglobia bacterium (assembly GCA_963706335.1). GTDB lineage: Bacteria > Acidobacteriota > Terriglobia > Terriglobales > Acidobacteriaceae > JAIQFF01. The sequence continues at coordinate 42,944 of CAVPME010000014.1, read as the reverse complement.
TCAACAGAATAAAAACTTTGGAACCAGATTTAACTTTTCGCATCGAAGGTCAGTATCGCAACTTGGAAGCGCCGCGAAACCCTGAAAGGAGTTCTCGCGGCTAAACTTCGAACCGTCTAACCTGCTTTTGGAGTTCGGATGCTGCGCGGCAGTAAGTTCGTCGTGATTGAGCGGCTATTTCAGCTCGCCGTGTCCTGTACCCCTCATCTGTTTGCCCAGGTCTGTTCCCATCCTTTGATTTTTTGCTCCAACGAAGAACTCACCGCCAAAATTCAGCTTAAGGCCGGAGGAAGTCATGGCTACAAATCTCGTCCAGATTGAAAATGACTCGGAGCTCAAACAACGACTGCAAGCAGAGCGCGCCCGCCTGCGGAAAATTGCCGGACTCGATCAGCCCGCCCACTTCCACCGACCGGTGGAACGGGCGTTCACCGCTGACGAGCGCAGCCAGGTGACCATTTTGTTCGGCGGCTTTACCTGGAAGCACGAGGATCTGATTCGCGCTGTCTTCCAGGGCTGCGGCTATCGTTGCGAGAAACTTCCCGTGCCGAACGTCGCCGCCTTTCAGACGGGTAAGGAATTCGGGAACAACGGACAGTGCAATCCGACCTACTTTACGGTCGGCAATCTCGTCCAGTACCTGCAATTCCTGGAAAAAGAAGGCCTGCCGCGCCAGCAGATTCTGGATAACTACGTCTTCTTCACTGCGGGGTCGTGCGGCCCCTGCCGCTTCGGCATGTATGAGGCCGAATACCGTTTTGCACTGAAGAATGCCGGTTTTGACGGCTTCCGCGTCCTGCTCTTCAAGGACAGCGACGGAATCAAGGCTGCCTCGGGTGAGCCCGGACTGAAGTTCACTGTTGATTTTGGCTTCGGCATGCTGAACGCGATGCACCTGGGCGACGTGATCAACGACCTGATCTACCAGATTCGGCCGTATGAAGCTAATCATGGCGAGACCGACCGCGTCTTCCGCGAGATGGTCGACGGTTTGTGCGATGACCTGAAGAACCGCAAGTCGTACGAAATCGAACAAATTGCGCCGGAGTGGGCGAAGCCCAAATTTAAGAACAACAAAATTTTACGAAACACCTTCAACGTGTTCGGCAAATGGCACGAGCACATGTGGGGCAAGGACTACCTCAATGCGCTTCACGCCGCGCGGGAAAAACTGAACACCATCGAAGTGGACCGCACGCGGGTCAAGCCCCTGGTGAAGATTACCGGCGAATTCTGGGCGCAGATCACGGAAGGCGACGGCAACTTCCACATGTTCGATTTCCTGGAACGCGAAGGGGCGCAGGTCATTGTGGAACCGATCGCAACGTGGGTCGCTTACCTGATGTATCAGGCGAAAGCCCACGCCAAGGCCAAGTGGCCGGTAAACCGTCCGCATCGGAACCCGGAGTGGTACGAAGCGAAGAAACAATTCGCCAATTACATCGGCCTGCGCAAGAAGCTGTGGGGCATCGGCGCGGGCGAGCGCATGTGGAATTTCTTCTACCACCGCACCATCAAGCAAATGGGGGGGATCACGCACCAACTGGTGCCGCAAACTGAGTTGGCAGAGATGGCCCATCCCTTCTACAACCAGTTCGCCAGAGGCGGCGAGGGACACCTTGAGGTCGGCAAGAACGTCTACTACACCGTGCACAAGCTGTGCCACATGGTGCTTGCCCTGAAGCCGTTCGGATGCATGCCATCCTCGCAATCTGACGGAGTGCAGTCCGCGGTCGTCAATAAATTCAAAGACATGATCTTCCTGCCGATCGAAACTTCGGGCGAAGGCGAAGTCAATGCCCATAGCCGGGTGCAGATGGCGCTGGGCGAGGCCAAGGTTAAGGCCAAGGGTGAGTTCGAGCAATGCCTCAAGTCCACCGGCAAGAGTCTTTCGGACATCAGGGAGTATATCGAGCAGAATCCCGAACTGAAACGCCCGTTCTATCACGTGCCGCATCGCGAAGGAGTCGCGGGCACAGCGGCGCAGTTCATTCTGCATGTGAACGACCGCATCAATCGCGATAGACGATTCTGGAAGCGCTCGCGTGTTCCCGGAGCCGCGATTCCGGCAACTTCCGGGGACTGATTCGGCAGCGTTCCGCCGCGGCCGTTGACCGTCAACCGCTGTCACTTCTGAAGAGAGGGAAGTAATGCACGATCACAAGGCGCCCCAGTTATTCCAGATCGCTCCGGTACGACGCGAGACCCACTCGCAGAAACCGCTCGACCACCAGACCAAATTCCTGGTAGGCCTAGACGTTGGATCTACCACGGTGAAGGCGGTTGCGGTCGATGCCGCCAGTGATCAGGTTCTGTGGCAGGACTATCAGCGCCACGAAACCAAACAGCCAGAAAAGACGCTGGAGTTCCTGAAGCGCATGGAAGCCGAGGTCGGGATCAATCGCAGCAATACGCGCATGTTCCTGACCGGCTCCGGCGGAGGGGAGATCGCCAACCGGATCGGCGCCAAGTTCGTGCAGGAAGTGACGGCGGTTTCCCTGGCTGTGGAAAAACTTCATCCCGAGGTTTACTCGGTTGTCGAGCTGGGCGGTCAGGACGCGAAGATCATCGTCTTCAAGGATGACGACGAGACCGGTCGAAAAAAGAAGATCCCTTCGATGAATGACAAGTGCGCCGGCGGCACCGGTGCGGTCATCGACAAGATCAATGCCAAGCTGAAGATTCCCACGGACCTGCTCGCCGAACAGGGCTACCACGGCGTCAAGCTCCACAAAGTGGCTGGCAAGTGCGGCGTGTTCGCGGAAACGGACATCAACGGCCTTCAGAAGGTCGGTACCCCGTCCGATGAGCTGATGGCGTCTCTGTTCGAGGCGATTGTCCTGCAGAATCTGAGCGTCCTCACTCGCGGCCACACGCTGCGGCCGCACGTCCTGCTTTTAGGCGGCCCCAACAGTTTTATTCGCGGCATGCGCGAAGCCTGGCAGGCCAACATTCCCCGCATGTGGCAGGAGCGCAAAGTTGCGATTCCCGACGGGGCCAAGCCGGAGGATTTGATCAAGGTCCCGCAGAACGCACAGTATTTTGCTGCGTTGGGTGCCATCGAATTCGGACGCGCCGAAGACGATAGCGTCGGGTGCTATCTCGGCTATGAGCGATCTGATTCATTACATCGAATATGGCCGGCAGGAGGAAAAGGCGAAATCCGGCGGCAAAGGACTGGTGGAAAATCCGGACGACCTGCCGCGCTTCAAGGAAGCCTATCGCCGCAAGAAATTCACGCCCGCAGTTTTTCAGAAGGGAAGCACAGTCGGAGGCTTCATCGGCATTGATGGCGGCTCGACTTCTACCAAGGCAGTGCTGCTCGATGAAAACGGCGACCATCCTCTGCAAGGCCTACCAACTTTCGAACGGCAATCCGATTCAGGACACGATCGAAATGTTTGAAAACCTGCGCGGACAGGTGGAAGCGCAGAGCGCCAGACTCGAAGTGCTGGGCGTGGCTACCACCGGCTATGCCAAGGACATCCTGAAAGATGTTCTGCATGCGGATGTAGCGCTGGTGGAAACAGTCGCCCACACCGAGTCGGCGCTGAAGTTCTACGAAGATCCGCACGTGATCGTGGATGTGGGCGGGCAGGACATCAAGATCATCATCCTGCACAACGGGCGGGTCAAAGATTTCAAGCTGAACACGCAGTGCTCGGCGGGTAACGGCTACTTTCTGCAATCCACGGCGGAAGGCTTCGGCCTCGGCGTCGAGCAATATGCCGACCTGGCTTTCTCGGCCAAATCCATGCCGGTGTTCGGCTACGGCTGTGCCGTGTTCATGCAGTCGGACATCGTGAACTTCCAGCGGCAGGGCTGGCGTGCCGAAGAAATTCTCGCCGGGCTGGCCGCGGTTCTGCCAAAGAACGTTTTCCTCTACGTGGCCAGCATTCCGAACCTGGCTGCGCTGGGCACCCGTTTCGTTCTGCAGGGCGGGACGCAGAACAACATGGCAGTGGTGAAAGCTGAAGTGGATTTCATCACTAACAGCTTCCGCGCAGCCGGCAAGAAGCCTGAGATCATCGTTCACGAATATCTGCGGCGAATCCGGCGCTATCGGCGCTGCAGTCGAGTCCCTGCGTCTGTGGCGCAACGGCCAGCAGACTACCTTCGTCGGGCTTGAGGCTGTCCGCAAGATCGAATACCGCACCACGCGCAACGAAGCTACGCGCTGCTATTTCTGCAAGAACAATTGCCTGCGCACGTTCATCGATATCCGCACCGCGCCCAAGAACGATCTGAGCTTCGTGCCCATCGAGAAAGTCACCAAGGTCCCGCTCATGCACGGCGAGCAGCGCCTGATCATCGCCACCTGCGAAAAAGGCCTGGTCGAAGATGTCAATGATATGAAGGACATCAAGGCCGGAATCGATGAAATCAAAGACAAGCACCCGAATTTTGTCGAAATCGCCGCGCACGAAGTGTTTCGGCCGGTCAACTCCGAAGAGCGTGGCCGATCCCATCCCGGCAACGAAGTTCTGGAACAAGGCCGCCAAAGAGCGTATCCCGCTCATGGAGAATCGCAAGAAGCTCCGCATCGGCATTCCGCGGGTGCTTGAACATTTACAGCCTACGCGCCGCTGTTCAACGGATACTTCGAGAGCCTGGGCGTGCAGCCGGAAAATATCATCTACTCCGATTACACCAGTTCGGAACTGTACCGCGCGGGCGCGAGCCGGGGCGCAATCGATCCCTGCTTCCCCGCCAAGATCGGCATTTCCCACGTCTACAACCTGATTCAGGAGAAGCACCGCAAGAAGCCGCTGAACGTCATCTTCTTCCCGATGTACGACGTGCTTACTTCTCCACTGGTCAAGATCGTGGGCACGAACGCCTGCCCGACGGTGACCGCAACGCCCGAAACGGTGAAGGCGGCATTCACCAAAGAGAACGACGTCTTTGCCGAGCACAACGTGAAGTATGTAGATCCGGTCCTGAATTTCGCCGACCGAAAACTGTTCGCCCATCAGATGCTGCAGGCGTGGCAACCGATTACTGGGTTTGTCGCTGGAAGAGAATGACCGCGCGGTCGAAGTCGGCTTCAAGGCGCTGGCGGATTACGAGGCCAACATTCGCAAGCGCGCCCGCCAGGTGCTCGACCAACTGGAGCGCGAAGACCGGATCGGCATCGTCATGCTGGGCCGGCCCTATCACCACGATCCCGGCCTCAATCACGAGATCATGGAAGAGTTCCAGAAGCTGGGCTATCCGATCTTCTCGCAAAACACGTTGCCGCTCGACGAAGACATGCTGGAGCGGCTGTTCGGCGACGAAGTGCGGGCCGGAGTCATCAGTCACCCGCTCGACATCGGCGATGCCTGGAAGAATTCCTACTCCTGCAGCACCAACCACAAAGTCTGGGCGGCGAAGTTCACGGCTCGGCATCCCGAATCTGGTCGCGCTCGAAATCTCCAGCTTCAAGTGCGGACACGACGCGCCGATCTACGGCGTGATCGAAGGCATCATCGAGCAGTCGGGTACGCCCTACTTCTGCTTCAAGGATCTCGACGAGAACAAGCCGTCTGGCTCGATCCGCATTCGCGTGGAAACCATCGATTATTTCCTGCGCCGTTATCGCGAGGAAGTCATCCGCAAGCGCAAAGCCGCAGAGGACATCGAGGCTCAACTGGCAGCGCTCGAAGCGCAGTTGCGGCGCGAGCAACTCGACAGCGAGGCTCCGCCGGTAGAGGGAGCAAACTTGGGAGCAACCGACCCAAACCATGGCTGCCGACTAAAACCGAGAACTCATAGCAGCAGCAGTTCAGTCAGAAAACCTTTAGAGGAAATACCGCATGGCCACCGTTCCGAAGTTCCGCATTGACGTAGACATCCATAACCTGCTGATGAATTCAGCCCCTGGTCCGGTCCCGGTGCCGCCGCCTAAGGGGCTGACTTTGCCTGAGCCCGTGTTTCCCCAGTATCCGGAGAAACTGTCGGATCCTGGTCCGGTGACAATTCCCGAGAAGCGCGACTGGACCATGCCACAGGTCTATCGCAAGATGCGCGGCTGGCTGTTTCCCTATATTCGCTCGCGCGTGCTGCCCGGCGATTTTCATCCCATCACCGCGTACCTATTTGTCGAATACAAATGCAATCTCGACTGCTGGTATTGCTGGGCCTACAACAACAAAGTGAAAGGAATGACCGAAGATGTGGCGCGGCGTTCCATCGACTGGCTCCACGATCACGGCTGCCGCGTGCTGGCGCTGATGGGCGGCGAACCGCTGCTGCGCCCGCAGTTCGCGCACAAAGTGGTGTACTACGCGGCGAAAAAAGGATTCTGGATCTACATCGGAACCAACGGCCGCCTGCTTCGGCCCGAAGTTGCCGACCGGCTGGGCGACGCTGGCGTGGCCATTTTCAATTTCGCGGTCGACGCCTGGGACGAAAAGCCGAGCCTGCCAAAGGCCGTAGTACCCGTGCGCAAGCATCTGGATCATCTCCTGAAGAAGCAATACGTGTACGGCTACATGGTCTTCTTCAACCTCAACATTTGCCGCAACAATACTGAACGATGTCCGTCAGATCACCGAATACGCACATGACAACCGCATCGCCACCGACTATCACATCAACGAAACGCCCATGCTCGAGCAGGATGAGCACTTCAAGCACCTGAGCGACAATCCAACCTACATTCGTCCGGAAGATTGGCCTCGAAATCGATTCCCTGGTCGACTGGCTGATCGAAAAAAACAAAGCTGGATACCAGATGGTCAATTCCGTGCAACGCCTGCAGGAGATCAAGGCGTTCATGCGCATGGCCAGTCGGCAAAGACCTGCTGCGTCTCGGATGGAACGGCGACGGAAGCGGCACCAATGGCGATGTTACAAAGCTATTGCAAGATATGCCCGGAATCGTACGGGACGAGAACGGTGAGCTCCACTTTGCTCGAGTGGAATTGCCGGGCCGGCCAGAACAACGTAATCATCCGCACCGATGGCACGGTGGCGCCATGCTTTCCGATGTATGCCTCAACCTACGACTGGGGAAACATCGACCACCACAAGTTCGAATCGGCCCAACTGGAAAACATGAAGAAGACCTGCCAGCAGCATTGCTTCTCCACCCTCAACCACAATCTGGCGTATTGCTATAACGATGCCCGAGTGATCAACTTCGTTTGGACCAACCTCGTCCGGAACCGGGCAAAGGGCGGCGCCAGGAGCTTCGAGGAATAGGGATGTACTGAGACGACAGTCCCAAGGATTTGATCACGTGCCCGGAATTGGTTGCGATACCGCTTGACCGGGTTGCCGGTGGTGGCATAGTAGGCAGGTGGGGACGCGACCACCAGCTCCTCTTCCGTGCCGCGATACTCTAGATCGCGTCCCCTCAGGGCAATCTCTGGGTGCGTACTCATTTGCCGATTAACCGACAGTGCCGCATCAAGGTTAGCTTTGTAAAAACCTCAGGGTCTGGTCGAGAAACGCACTGTGATACTGGAAGATAGCTCCATGTCCAGCATCAGGAAAAATACTCAACTCAGAGTGCGGCAGCTTGCCCGCTAACTCCACCGAATTCATCGATGGCACCATCACGTCGGTGTCGCCATTCGCCACCAGCACCGGGTGTTGGATACTGTCCAACGAGGTCGGCTTAGGCGCCATGCCCCACTTAGTAACCGCGGTCACCTGAGCAGTGATGGTGGCTTGTGTTGCAGGCAGATCGCGGTCCTGTTGTCGAGTGCTGAGACGCTGGAGAAATTCCGTAGCTGCCTTCTGACCGTCATGAGACTGTGTGAAGAAGAGCGACTGTTTCGGATGTTTCTTCTCGGCTGTTGCCCAGGCCATGGCGTTCTGCAACACAGCGCTCACGTTGCTGATCCCTTCTCCGCCGGCGGCCGAAGTGCCTGCCAGAATGATTTTGCGCACGAGATCGGGATGCTTTTGAGCGATGACTTGAGCGATGAAACCGCCGAGTGAGAAGCCAAGCAGGTCGGTTTTCGTAAGCCCTAAAGCTCGAATGAAGGCCACTGCATCGGCCGCCATATCGTCGATGGTGTCTGGCGTTGTGCCCTTGGAGCCTCCCACTCCACGGTTATTGAAGGTGATGACGCGGTGTTTCTGGGCCAGGCTGTCTATAGTTCTCGGGTCCCAATCATCGAGAACAGCTGTTAGATGGTGAAGCAGGACGACTGGAAGGCCATTCTTTTCGCCTGTCTCTCGATACACGAAGGAAGTCCCGTTCACGTCAACCGTTTTGGTAACCGCATCAACATAAGTATTAGCCATTGTTCTATCTCGCGTCCTTTAGTTTGGTTTAGACAGACACGTCGAATATGCTGCCGGTCATTGGCGGTTCTCAGTTCACCCAGAGAATATGTCTCCACCAGCGCATGTTTTTCGAGTCTTCTGTCAAAGGTTTGGATTGTTAACGAGACCGATCGGTCGCATATTTTTTAAAAGCAAAGATCCTGTTGAGGTCATAGAATGTTGCCTGTGGAATAAGTGACCAACCGGCGTTTGTCTTGATAGAAGCGGAGTCCTTTGTACTGTGCTAGATCAGCGACCAGACGGTCGGTGAATCAACTTCACGGGGCGTGGCAACGCGCGCAAAGGCGAGGAGAGACGGCAGGAATCTAGCGATCTAGGGTTAACGGATTGTTGTTTTGTGTTATGAGCTGAGCCACCAATGCCACCATCGAGCCTTCCATCGTCGCAAGCTCCAGTGATGCTGATGGTGGATTCTGGTTCGACGACAGCCACCCTGACGTAATGCGATTAAGGAAGCGTGGCCGACCATTCGCCCACAACCCAACTGAACTATTTACACCTAGTGGATGGATGGAACAGAGATAAACTATCAAAACCTGTATGACCACGCCCAAAACGAGCGTTCGTATCGCAATGTTGGGATCTGGGTTCGTCGCTGGTTTTTATATGCAGGGTCTTGCGAATGTTGGAGGCCAAGAAGTTGTCGCGAATTATTCCAGGAAGAAACACCGCGCCAGGAAGTTCGCACAGGAATGGTCAATTCCAGAACCAACGACAGATCTCAACAAGCTCATAGAGCAAGACGACATCGACCTCTACGTGATCGCCGTTCCGAACGAAGAGCATCTCCCGGTCTCTTTGGCGCTTTCGGGTGCGAAGAGAAATCAGATCTGCACGAAACCTTTGGCGCGCACACCGCGGGAGGCGCATGTCATGCTCAAGGCTGCTAGACGTTCTGATGCTCTGCATGGCTATGCCGAAACAGAGGTCTTTTCTCCTTGCGTCGTGAAAGCTCGGCAGGTCGTCGCAGAGGGTGGGGTGGGGAAGGTTCTCTGGGTGCGTTCCCGGGAATCGCACGGGGGGCCACATAGTCCCCACTTTTGGGATGCAGAAAAAACTGGCGGTGGTGCCATGCATGATCTTGGCTGCCACTGCATCTCTGCTGCACGTTTGTTTTTTGGCAAGGACAATACCATCGTGGAAGTAATGGCGTGGGGAGGCCGCCTCGTTCACCACAACACTAATTGTGAAGACAATGCTCTGTTGCTTCTCAAGTTCGCAAGCGGCGGAATCGGCCATTGTGAACTCTCATGGACGACAAAAGGCGGGCTCGATCTTCGAAACGAGATACATGGCTCCGAAGGCTCCATCTTTACAGACGTCACTAGAGGTACTCCCATTTCCGCTTTCACAACACGATCCGCCGGCTACGTAGTTGAGAAAGCTGACATCGACTTTGGCTGGACCCGACCGTTGCCCGAAGAAGCGTTTGCCTACGGCTATCAGGCGGAAATGCGTCATTTCGTTGAATGTGTTCGTGACGGAACGAGTCCTCGCGAGACCTATGAAGACGGCTACGTAGTGAATTGTGTTTTGGCTGCCGGTTATCAGTCGATGCGCTCCGGCCGTTGGATCCGAGTGAGATACAGGGCATAAGGGTAGGGCATCTTTCCGAGGCCAAAATCCGGAACGTGTTCCAAAAGCGCGAGAAATCTCAAATCTCCCGCGCTTCTCTGTCTCGTTCTCGCAAGAACGAACTTAAGGTTGTGCTTCCGGTTGGACTCGGAGGTCTGGGTTCAGGTGCAAGGTCTTGCCGGCGGCGACGTACACCTTCTTATTGAACGCAGTTTGTCCGGACGCGCGCACCTCGATGTCGTAGCTACCGGGTCGCAGATTCATGGTTTTCAGTTTTCCGACGGTGCCAGCGTAGGCGCCATCGATGTATACCTCTGCATCCTTAACCTTGGTATCGAACTTCACAGCGCCAGTTGCTGGAGCATAACCGTAATATCCATATGGATAAGGATAGGCCCCCCAGTACGGCGAGTATCCCCACCCGAAGCCCGGCCCGACGAACCCGCGAACCGGTCGTGCGTAAGCCGCAAGTGGCGCCATCATCACCGCGGCTGTTAGACATATCAGTAATAACTTCTTCATAACTTTCTCCTACGCAATTAGATGCCCGGTTCCGCGTTTTCATCGTAAAGAAGAGTAAAGGCGGCGAACCCCCTGCTGCAGCTCCGAATCCGAAGAGGTGAAATCATGATCCGCAGTCCCTCGCGGTCTGATTCTTTCCCCCTAACGCTTCGGATGGATCGAAGCCAGCTCGGGCCTACCAGAAAGGGAAAGGGGGAACGTTGACCAGCGCAGCCCGATTGGCCGTCAAAACTTGGTCCAAGACAGCCACATAGGCCGCGAGCAGTCGGTACGTCTCATAATAATCATCGAGCCATATAGCCGAAATCTTGTCCTTCGATGTGTGTAGGATATGGGCGCTCCAATTTTTCTGGGTCAGCGAGTGAACTGTGATACGAGGAATCTTGCGCTCGGCAAACTGCTCCGCATCGGTGCTCCCACCTGTCCCACATCAACGCCCGTGATGGGAAGGTTCAACCCCTTAGCGATATTGACTAGTGCGCTAGTCAATCGCTTATCCGAATGGCTGGCCCAGACCTCGGTAGGAGCAAGGCCAAGAGTGTCCATATTCACCATAGCTTCAGTCGCCGCGACCTGTTCCCTTGTCATTTGTTGGACGTAGAAACGCGATCCCACCATACCCTTTTCTTCGTCAGTGAACCCAACGAAGATATAAGTATGCTCGCGTGTCTGGCTCCTCACCGCCTCATATAGCGACGGCAGCAAAGATGCACCGCTCCAATTATCGACGACTCCATCCCCGTCGGACACCCGGTCGTAGTGCGCTCCGACAAGGATGACCTTGGCAGAAGTGCCCGGTAGCAAGCAAACGATATTGGGGAGCTTCGATCCCTTTACCGATTGTTCAGAAAGGTGTTGATCGTTGCACCCCACATCATTAAACATCTGCTTGAGCGTCGCCTCGCGTTGCTTATTATCGCCAGCGTATTTTCGCAATCGTTCGTCGATTACTTGGCGCGACGCCGGACTATAGTGGACCGTGGCAGCGAAAACCACGACCCACGAGGACAACGGAAATAGGGTGGCCACAACAAGGAAAACCATTGGTCGGGCGATACGAACGAACATGCGGGTAGAATACCGTATTGACGCAATAGTGAGACGTTCACGATCTGAAGGCAGTTGGTGAATGCAATCGCGATTTTTGACCACCGCCCAAGACCTGCCGCGTTCCCAACTAAAGGTCAGCTAATCTTCGCTGAGAGCGACGCCGCCGCAATCAAACATAATGTAATCAGCGCTGAGAAAACGATGGGGGTAGTGAAGGCGTATTTCCAACTCAAAACCGTGACGGCTACAAAGCAACTGGCTAGCGCCCACGCAATGCTGCGCACGCGTACCAAAGTCTCTGTCGGAAGTCCACCCAGCAGCCACGCCAATACCGCCGCGAACAAAAGAAACACGGAGAAAAAAAGCCCGAACGCGCTGAAGAAGTCCCAATAAGTTCGGGTAAACCCTTGCGCGTCGAAGTGGACGGACCGCATTAACCCAATAACCGCGTCCGCCCCCCACTCCGGATTATTCTGGCGAAAACCAAACGTATGTCCGGCGGCAAAAAGCAGCAGGAGCACGGAAGAGATTCGATACAGGGCTGGCGCTTTCACGTTCTACCTCCCGAACGTTTGCCGCGCGGCAGTTTACCACATCAGTCAACGTAGCCCAGCCCTTGCTGTCGGCGTGAGACGTTGCGGCACCAATGGTTGGCAAACCGGAAGCGACCGTTCAGTTCCAGCCTGCCCGTAAACCACCCGAACGAGGCAGCCTAATTGCCCTCATGTGTGAGACAGCCAGAGGCGCTGGCTGTTTGCTACCCGTCTCTCGCCTGTGTAAGGAACCGATCTGCTTGCTGAACAGGTCGATGGCTTGGGCGACGGTCAAATCGTCCGGTACCCGCTTGAATTCGGTTCTGGAGGTCCTCTGCCGGACGGAAATTGTTTTGAAGAACAACGCTTTCCCCTTCATCTCGACATTCAGAACAGTCATCTCCCAAAATCCCGGCGCAACCGGTTCCTGTTTAACATTAAACGTGCCACCTTTGTCGAGATGCCCTAGCAAACCGCCGCCAAATTTTACCTCGTCTATGAGACGCCCCGAGATTTCCGCCAACCTGTTCTCCTTGTCATCGACCCAAACAGTCCCTTCCATCGTATGAAAGACTTCGGCTTCGCGATTCCGGGGATGAAAACGTGGATTCGGTTTGAAGACCAGTTGCTGGAGCTTTTCGCGTCGCTCGGCAAGATTGAAGATGAACGCATCGGGCAGCATCCCAAGCAGCTGTTGACTGCGGGCCGCATCCTGATTTTTGTCCTTGGCTGATTTTCTTAGAGCCTCGGGGTTGTGAACCAATTGCTGAAGGCGCCTGACGGACTCCTCACGTTGTTTCGCGGTGATTTCGTGATCGTTGATCATGACCGGCACCTTTAGGTCGCCGTTTTTGGTTTCGATGACTTCGCAGACTTCCTGTTGTCCATCTTTCTTCGAAGTTTCCAGTCGAAACATCCAGTGACTGTGATCTTGGTCCTCGGATCTCAGCTCATTCGTAACCACTCGCCGAATCAGCTCATCCCCTAAGGTTCGTATGGGCTGCGTTTGACTCGGAGAAGAAGAGATAAGGAGAAAAGCGAACATGCCAAGCCTGGTTATGATTTTGGAACCGAGAGCTGTCGCCATCATTCCACCTCCTTCGCAAGGCCTGACCGAAAGGCACCCCACAGACGAACGCTCATTTTGATGTTCGCGGCACAGAATCGGTTTGGCAAGTTCTCGGCAAACCGGTGCAACGAACACAGATTTCGCGTTCCGACAAAAGTGTGCCGGGCAGCGAGCCTGCCAGTGCAGAAGTGCTTTGACTGCGGCACCGCGATTTGCTCGGATTGCCAAACTGAAGCATTGCGGGGATGCAACGGCACTCATTCATGGGTCAGGAAGCCCATGGGTCAGGAAGCCCTGTTCAGGACGAGACAGACTTCTTTGACTCGCAAAAGGCTGGATAACCCCATCTCAGTCCCTCTGCAACTCATAAATATGGAAAAGACTGTATCGATCACGACTTCACAGATGCTGATCTTGTGAAGTCTGGTTTGGGCGGCGAGCAAATCGACTCAAACCATCGGCTAATGTAGACCTGCGCATGTGCTTCTCCGCAGAAATGGCGTGCTCCTGGCGCATTCGCCGCTTCTGAATTCCACTTGAGGACGGAAAGCTGAGAATCGCTGCACTGAATCACAAACCAGTGGTTCGGGCTGCTTGTGATCCGGCCGCAGATTTCGCATCGGAATTCCTGAAGACTTGTCATGTCGTGGCCTTTGTTTCCGAAACTTGCATAAAACTCAGAATCATATTAACGGTACCCTCATCGCCGATTACAGTATTCAACATTGCGTGATAAATCGCGCGATCCGGCCATTCGACGTTGAAATACTTTTGAATGAAATCGGCACGTTCCCGATCGACGCTATCAACCAGTTCTTCGGCTTCCTTCTCACTCTTGCCACGCCCCAGAAGCCGGTGGACTTTGTCTTCTCGGGGTGCATAGAGAAAGACGCGCAGTGTGTCCTGCCGGTTTTTGAGAAATTGTTGTGAACCTCTGCCCACAATGACGCAACTCCCTTTCTCGGCAACATGCTCAACGACACGTCTGGTGGTCTTGAGGATGGTTTCGCTATCGACCAAGTTGAGTTTTGGCGCGTTGATGCTGCCCTCGTAACTTCCGCGCAGGAACGATTTGAAGAGGCGGTAGTACAGCGGATCATTTCGTTCTTCGCGTGCTTCGACTATGGCCTTGGGACAATTCGCGAGTCTCGCGATTTCCTCAGTTAAGCGTTGGTCCCATAGCTTCCACCCGAGCCGGGCGGCTACCAACTGAGCGATTTCGCCGCCGCCGCATCCGTATTCGCGTTCAATTGTGATGATGTTGACCATAGAACCAGCTCATTCCAAGTATAGATTACGCCTGGATCGCGAGCACCGGGGCGGATGGTCGAGCCGAAAAATAGCACGGTCCGCAGCGTCGCGGCCCTACTCTGCCACTCTCACCCCGCCGCCTGGGTCATTCTTTTGCAGAACAAAACTCAGGCAGAACATGATCGCCGCGCCCACGGAAAGAACCATAAATGTGTCGATGTATGCCAAACTTGCCGCCTGGGCTTGCAAGGATTGGTAAATTCGCGCGTAGGCGGTTGAGTGAGCCTCATGCCTTCCTAATCCGCCACTCTCAAAGTGCCGCGTCAGTCCTCGAGCCGCATTCGCAAAATTGGGATTATCGACCCTGGCATTTTCCACCAGCCTTAGCTGATGAAATTGTGAACGGCGCGCAATCAAGGTCGTGACCAACGATGTTCCCACGCTGCTCCCCATATTGCGCATGAAATTGATGATGCCGGCGACCGAATTGTTCTTCTCCGGCGCAATTCCGACGTAAGCCACCAGGGTAATCGGCACGAACAAAAATCCAAGCCAATCACCTGCGCGATCCGCAGCCAGACGGCGGCACTGAAGCTAATCTGCAAGGTCAATTCGCTTGGTGGAATAAAACATTGCGATCGACAAAGCCAGCCAGCCAAACGCAATCAGGTGCCGCGCCTGGACTTTTGTCGTCAGTTGACCCATGATCGGCATTTCGAAGAGCAAGACCAGGCCTCCAGCCGAAAGAGCAAGACCGGCCAATTCCGAAGTGTAGCCCAAGAAGCGTCTGCAGAAACTGTGGCATCAGGACCAGACTGCTGAACAACAAGATGCCAAGCATGAACATCATCAGGCTCGCGCTTGCGAAGTTAAAGCTCTTGAACATTCGGACATCGATGATTGGTGCTTTTTCGAACCACTCCCAAATGACAAGCGAGATCAGGCACACGGCTGAAACCACGACTAGTGTCGTGATGAAGCGTGATCCGAACCAATCATCTTCCTGGCCCTTGTCGAGCAGAATCTGCAACGCGCCAATGCCAACGGTCAGAAAGCCAATGCCTATGTAGTCCAACTTGACTCGGGCGCCCTTGAGCCGCTGTAAATAAGGAGGATCTTCGACAAATCGGCGCACCAGAAACCAGGTGATCACGCCTACCGGGAGATTGATGAAGAAGATCCAGCGCCACGAATAGTTGAATGTGATCCATCCGCCGAGAGTTGGGCCGATCGTGGGCGCCATGATGGCAGTTATTCCATACAGAGCAAACGCCAGCCCGCGTTTCTCCGGCGGAAAGGTGTCGGCCAGAATGGCTTGAGCCATCGGCTGCAAGCCGCCGCCGCCCGCGCCTTGCATCACTCGAAAGAGAAGAAGAAAGCCGAGACTCGGCGCAACCCCGCAGAGCAGAGAACTCACAGTGAAAATACCGAGACAACTCATGAAAAATCGCTTGCGTCCCAAGTGCGCCGGCGAGCCAGCCACTGATCGGAAGGATGATGGCATTCGAAACCAAATAAGAAGTCAAAACCCAGGTGCTTTGGTCATTGCTCGCGCCCAGATTTCCGGCCATGTATGGAAGCGCGACGTTGGCGATGCTGGTGTCGAGCACCTCCATGAAAGCCGCGAGCGCGACAACGACGGCGATCAGCCAAGGATTGTACCTGGGCCGCCAGATGTCCTGGTCGAGTGTGAGCGCAGGCGGTACTCATTTGAGGTATACGTCTGGCACAACGTTCATGCCGGGCCGAAGTCTGTCGATCCCGATTCTCGCCCGGCTCGAGAACGATCTTTACGGGAACTCGCTGGACAATTTTCACGTAATTTCCGGTGGCATTTTCCGGCGGAAGCAAACTGAACAGTGGGCCGGTCGCTCCGGCAATGCTGTCAACATGGCCGTGTAGAGTCCTGCCGCTTGAATCCACGTGAATGTCCGCTTTCTGTCCGACCTGCATGTGCTTGAGTTGCGTTTCTTTGAAATTGGCTGTGACCCAAACTTCATCGAGAGGAACAACGGTGAGCAGTTGCTGCCCCGGTTCAACGTTCAACCCGACGACGACCGTTTTATTCACTTCTCCGCTGACCGGAGCAACGATCTTCGTGTATTGCAGGTTCAACTCGGCCTGCTGGAGCAGCGCGCGCTTTTGCTGAACATCGGCAATTGCGGCCTGCACGCGTGCCCTCGTGGACGACACTTGCTGCGGACCGGTTTGTGCAGTACTGGTGATTGGCAGTGGCTTGCGCCAATCGGCTTTGCGGCCTGCTGCACGAATTGCTGTGCGGCGGATTCATTCGCTTGGGCGGCCGCTGACGGTGGCGGTGCTGGATTTGGCCGCGGCCAATGCCTGATCGTAGATCTGCGGCGACACCTCCCGCTTGTCCACCAGCAGTTTGTATCGGCGCAGATCGTCTTGCGCCCTCACGTCATTGGCCTCGGCGGCTTCGACCTGTGCCTGAGCGGCAGCAAGCTGCTTCTCAGCGGCGATGACTGCAGCGCTGCGCGTCCTCGACGCCCGAGGCCGTGAACTGCAGCTGGCTCGACAGTGTTCACCGAAGTGATGGGCACCGTGATATTCAGCGATCGCGCGGTCGCTTCGGCATTGGCCAGATTGGCTTGCGCCTGCGCCACCGCAACCTGGTAGTCCGTCGGATCAATCTCGACCAGCACGTCGCCCTTCTTGCACCCATTGATTGTCATCCACGTTGACGCGTGATTACGTATCCCGAAACACGCGCGCTGACGGGATAAAGATGAACATCCGCCTGGGCGTCGTCAGTTGATTCATAGCTGCTCAAGTAACGCCACAAGAGACAGGCCTGCGAACAATCAGCACCACGGTGGCAAGAAGAATGATGAGATTTCTGCGACGCTTCCGGCGTGCTGCGGGTGAGTACTTTTTTTCCGGCGGAGGCGCTGAATACACCGAAGCCCCGGTTTCAGGTGAGCGAAGGAGATGCCTTTTCTTCCGCCATCTTCATTTTCCTCGAAAGTATTCCTTCACGCCCTGCTCGGCCAGCCCCCAGGGCACGAATGAGGGAAATTTTCGCGAAATTATAGTTGTACAGACTGGAAATGTATTGCTCGTGCGCGCTGGCGACTGCCTCTTGCGACTGCACGACCTCAACCGTATCGGTGACGCCCGCACTAAAGCGATCGCGCGACTGTGCGAGCGTTTGATCCGCCAGATCGATATTGCTGCGTCGCAACCTTCACCTGCTCTGCCGAAGACTGCAGGTTGAGCAGTGCTGTGCGCACGATCGGCCTCGATCTGCGCTCGCAAATTGTCGAGCCGCTCACGGCTCTGTTCGAGCCGCGCATCGGCTTGCTGAATATCACCATGAACGCTGTTGCCAGTAAAGATCGGGATCGAAAGCGTTCCACGCACGTCGTATACGCGGGTCGAATCTGAGGGATGGGCCCCTCCCGTGCCGTAATCCGCGTTGAAAGAAAGCGACGGAAAATAGCCGGCGACTGCTGCCTTGCGCGAAAGTTCGGCGGCACGTACATCACTCATCGCTGCGCGGTAATCAGAGCGAGAGGCATACGCGCGTTTCAGGGCCTCATCAACGGAGATTTTCCAGCGGCTGATATGGCGACTTATCCGTAAGGTCAAACTCCTGGCCGGGTGCCAAACCGATCACACGCGCCACCGTGATCTTTTGAATAGCGAAGTCGTTCTTTGCCTGGATCAGCTGTTGCTGTCGAGTTTGCAGTTCCACCTTGGTACGGAGAGCGTCGATATCTGCGGCTGTGCCCGCGGTCACCTGGTCGGTCGCTTGATCGAAAAGCGATTGTGCGGTCTGCACCTGAGCTTCAGTAGTTTCAATTCGAGCCTCGTCAGCGACCGCCTGAAAGTAAACGTAGCCGACCGCCAGGATCACAACGTCATTAGCATCCAGCAGCGAGTAGTCCGCAGACTTCGAGTTCTCGCCCGCGGCACGTGCTGCATTGATTGATTTCCAATCGAATAGCGTTTGGCTGACGGCTGCCTGCGCGTCGAAATAAGAAAATGGCCCGACTGATGGAGAAATATGGAAGAGGCTGCTAACACCGCCGAGGCCGGCTTCTTCAATATTGACCTTCGATTCCGCAATGTAGGGAGACGCGGTGACGTGCGGCAGCAAGGCGCTCAGTTCCTGCCAGCGCTGTCCGCGAGCGGAGCGAGTCTCGGCGCGTGAAAGCAGTAGCCCAAGGTTGTGTTTCAGGCCGAGGTCAATGGCATCGTGGAGCGACAGCGGCATGCGTCCAGGAACAACCTTCGTGGGGACGCTGCCGGAGAAAGGATTTGTTGCCGTTCCGGCTGGAATCCCTTGGCCCGAACTGCTGATGGCAGATGTTGAATAGGTTTGCGCATGGCAAAATACCGCTCCACAAATCAAGGCTTTTGCGCACAACAAACGCAGCGAGGCTCCGGCAGAACCCACAAAATCCTCCTTGATTTTCTGACTTGCTCGTCGGAAACACAGAAGGATAGCACGCTAGTTTAAACAATTCGTCCTCTGGAATCGGATTCAGGGGGCTTCGGAGGGACGGGCGGCGGAGCTTCAGAGTTCGCCGATTACGCATGCTCTTTCGGTCTGTGGACGTCGATGAAGGCTCTTGAGGATCGGTGTAGACTGCCTGAGATTAGCGACTGAAGTAGGGCAACGGCTATGAACCCCTTTCAACCTGACGGCTGGCACACAGTGACTCCCCGAATTGTCACCTCGGAGCCCGAAGAAATGGTTCGTTTTGTTAAAAAGGTTTTCCAGGGACAGGGCGAGTTCCAGGTCAATCGCCCGGCGGAGATCCGGATCGGCGATTCGCTGATCATGATCAGCGACGGGGGTGGTCTTCGGGTACCGGTGTCGGGCTTTCTCTACGTCTACGTTGAGAATGTGAATGAGACTTATCGGAGGGCAGTTGAAGCGGGAGCAGAAATACTGGAGCCACCGTCAGACCTTCCGTACGGGGACAGGAGGGCAATGGTGAAGGATGCGTGGGGAAACCTGTGGCAAATCGCATCGCGCATTCATAGCAAGTAGGAAGGGAGTTTGTTTCCAGCCAAGTGACGGGCAAAACCTTTGGCTGTGATGTACTGTACCGTACAGCGGAGCAGCTATCTTCCGCGAGTTGGTGTCGCCGCGAGTTGGTGTCGCTTGACAAATGAATCATCGAGGTCTAAGAAAATGAAGTAAGGGTTGAATATTCCTAAACGGATGCGGAGGTTCCTCCGATGCAGACGTCCCGCAGAGATTTTTTCAGGGTAGCCACCGTTGGCGGAATTGCAGCTACTGTTTTCGGATTTGACCTCCAGCCTGCTTACGCTCAGCTAAAAGAGTTAAAGATTGCACGCGCGAACGAGACCCGCTCGACTTGTCCGTATTGCGCGGTGGGTTGTGGTGTCCTCATTTACACGATTGGCGACCGGGCGAAGAACGTCACGCCGCAGGTAATCCACGTCGAAGGCGATCCCGATCATCCCACCAATCGCGGAACCCTGTGCCCGAAGGGCTCTTCGCTCGAACAGGATATGCTCAACCCGAGGCGGCTCACCAAACCGCAAGTCCGGCGCCCGGGGGCGACCGAGTGGGAGGACATCTCCTGGGATAACGCCCTGAACGAGATTGCGCGCTGGACCAAGAAAACTCGCGACGATACCTTCGTGGAAAAAGACGGGAACGGCCACACCGTGAATCGTTGCGAAGGCATCTCGTTCATCGGCGGCTGCACGGATACGAATGAGTTCAATTATCTGGTCGTAAAGACCATGAGGAGTCTGGGCTTGGTGTATTTAGAAAACCAAGCCCGTGTTTGACACGGCCCCACGGTCTCAAGTCTGGGACCAACATTTGGACGCGGGGCCATGACCAATGGCTGGATCGACATCAAGAACACCGACATGATGTTGATCATGGGTGGGAATCCGGCTGAGAACCATCCCTGCGGATTTAAGTGGGCGATGGAGGCCAAACGAAACCGCAACGCCAAGCTAATTTCTGTAGATCCACGATTCACGCGCACGTCAGCGACCGCCGATCTCTTCCTGCAAATTCGCGCCGGCACTGACATTGCTTTTCTGGGCGGATTGATCCGTTATGCGATCGAGAACAACCGGATCGCCAAAGAATATCTCGTCAACTACACCAACGCGGCTTTCATCGTTAAAGAAGGCTTCAAACTGCCGGAAGACGGGCTTTACTCCGGGTTCGACGCCGCGACGGCTAAGTACGATCTGTCCACGTGGAATTACGAAAAAGCCGGAGGTTCTGACGGGCAAGCTGGCGCAGCTGGGTCGACTGGTCACGCGCCCGAAGCAGTGCCGGGCAAGGTCGGAGGAGCGGCACCACCTCCCGCTCTGCCTCCCAACGTGGCGTACGATCTCACGCTGCAGCATCCGCGTTGCGTGTTTCAACTGCTGAAGCAACAGTATTCCCGATATACGCCAGAAGCGGTGGAGCGGATCACCGGCATTCCGAAGGAGCAGTATCTCAAGGCAGCCGACTTGTTCACATCCGTGCGCAAAGATGGCGACATGAAGAAGGTGGCGACCATCATCTACGCGGTGGGCTGGACGCAGCACACTTTTGGAACACAAATAATCCGCACTGCCGCCATGATTCAACTTCTTCTCGGCAACGTTGGCAGAGCGGGTGGTGGAGTGAACGCGCTACGCGGCCATTCGAATATTCAGGGAGCCACGGACATGGCCGGGTTGTACGACAGCCTCCCTGGATATTTGAAGGCGCCGGTTCCCGCCGACACGGACCTCGGAACCTACCTGAAGCGCGTTACGCCGATGGCCTCGAAACCCACGCCGTGGGCTTCGATGAACTATTACTCGAACACGCCGAAATTCTTCGTATCGCTCCTGAAGTCGATGTACGGCGATGCTGCGATCAAGCAGAACGGATTTGCCTTCGATTACCTGCCCAAAGTCGACCGCGACTATTCGTGGACCCACATCTGGGATGACATGTACAACGACAAGGTCAAGGGCATGATGGCGTTCGGAATGAACGGCGTGATGATCGGCCCGGATACGAACAAGAACATCAATGCGCTCAAGAAGGCCGACTGGCTGGTGGTGGGCGAAATTTATCCTGACGAAACCAGCGAATTCTGGCGAGCTCCGGGCATCACGACCGATGAGCAGAAGAACATCAAGACAACGGTTTACCGCTTGCCGTGCGCGGGCTTCGCGGAAAAAGACGGCAGCATGACCAACTCGGCGCGCTGGGTGACCTGGAAATATGCCGCGGTTCCACCTCCCGGAGACGCGCGGCTCGATCAGGACATCGTGGCGCAGATCTTCCTTGCGCGTGCGCGATTTGTACAAGAAAGAAGGCGGAAAATTCCCTGACCCGATTCTGAATCTGAACTGGGCATACGCAGATGCGTCCCATCCCGTCGCTTTCCCAAGTTGCCATGGAACTGAACGGCAAAGCGCTCGCGGACCTGACGGATCCGGCGACCGGACAAGTGATCAAAGCCGGCCAGCAGCTACCCGGTTTTGGCTGGCTGAAAGATGACGGAACAACCATGTGCGGCAACTGGATCTACTCCGGTTGTTGGACTGAGGCAGGGGCGCAGATCCAGCGAAGAGGCACTGAAGATCCGTCCGGCCTGGGAATTTATCCCAACTGGTCGTGGTCGTGGCCGGCTAACCGGCGCGTGCTTTACAACCGCGCCTCCTGCAATCCGGACGGAAAGCCATGGGATCCGGAGCGAAAGCAAGTGTGGTGGAACGAAGCGGCCCAAAAATGGGCAGGCAACGATGTTCCGGACTTCAAACCGGATTCTCCTCCGAAGGACCACATGGGTCCGTTCATCATGAACCCGGAAGGCGTCGGGCGGCTCTTCGCGCCTATCGGAGTGCTCGCAGACGGACCGTTCCCGGAACATTACGAACCGATCGAGAGCCCAATCAAGAATCCGTTTCACCCCGATCAGTCGAATAATCCGCTGGTGAAGAAGTTCACGACGCCGTACGACAAGTTTGGCGCTCCCGAGGAGTACAGCATTGTCTGCACGACGTACCGGTTGACCGAGCACTATCACTATTGGACGAAAAATAATCCGATGAATGTCCAACTGATCCCGGAACCGTTCGTGGAGATTCCAGTGGAACTGGCGGACGAAAAAGGGATTCGTGGAACGGACCCGATCAAGGTAATCAGCGCGCGCGGAACGTATATCGCGAAGGCCTTCGTGACCCGTCGTCTGAAGCCGATGATGATCGACGGCAAAAAGGTTTACCAGATAGGACTGCCGATTCACCAGGGCTTTCGCGGGATCGCCGAAGATGAAGGAAGAAACGCACGGACGCCGGCGAATTTATTGACCCCAGCGGTGAGCGATCCGAACGCCCACACTCCCGAATCCAAGGGCTTCCTGGTGAAAGATCGAGAAGGCGTAGGGAACAGACAATGAGCCAGGCTGCAACAGAGTTAATCCGAATTTCGGGTCACGCCGGCCCAGTCCCGGGCGCTGGTCTGAACCGTGAATTCCGGGTCGCCAAGCTGGTGGACACCACCACGTGTATCGGCTGTAAAGCGTGCGAAGTAGCTTGCCTGGAATGGAACGGTTATCCGTTCAGCGAAACCACCTTCGACAACACCTACCAGACGATGCCGGAAACGGCATGGAACTACTGGAACCTGATCAAATTCAACGAGCACGAGCGCGAAGACGGCAGCATGATGCTGCTGATGCGCAAAGATCAGTGCATGCACTGCGAAGATCCCGGTTGCCTCGCAGGCGTGCCCGGCGGACGGCGCCATCGTTCAATACGCCAACGGCATCGTAGATTTCCAGGAAGCGAACTGCATCGGTTGCGGTTATTGCATGACAGGCTGTCCGTTCAATATTCCAAAATTCAGTCCGAAGGCTCGCAAAGTTTTCAAGTGCACGCTCTGCAACGACCGGTGTCTCAGTAGGGCTTGGAACCAGCTTGCATTAAGGCGTGCCCCACCGGCTGCCTGCACTTCGGCACGAAGGCGGAAATGAAGGAGCTGGCAGAGACGCGGGCGCAGCAACTTCGCGAGCAATCCGGATTCGCAGATGCGGGAGTTTACGATCCGCCGGGAGTCGGCGGAACGCACGTCATCTACGTCCTGCATGATGCGAAGCATCCTGAGTTGTATGGCGGACTGCCGAAGGATCCGCACGTCCCTCTATCGGTACGGCTGTGGAAAGGACCGCTGAAGTGGATTGGGAATCTGGCGATGGTCGCTGGCATCGTCGGCATGGCATTCCATTACATGCGATTTGGGCCGAAGAAAGAAGAAGAGATCAAGCACGGACGATCGGAGGCAGCAATGACCACCGACGCCGTTTCACGCCCAAGTGTTGGTCACAACGAAGAGATGGTTCCGCGCTACACGCTTGCCGAGCGCGTGAATCACTGGATCGGAGCTTTTACTTATATCTATCTGCTGACTACCGGTCTGGCATTCTGGTCGCCATATCTTTACTGGCTGGCCGCCGTCGTGGGTGGCGGGCCGGTGGCGCGAGCCTGGCATCCGTGGGTTGGCCTGATTTTTGCGGCATCACTTTTCTGGACATTCAAAGAGTGGCACGCCGACATGAAAATTGACGACTGCTGATCGCGCCTGGGCAAAAGCAATCCGCTACTACATTGCGAACGAAGACGACAAACTGCCTCCCGTCGGTCGCTTCAACTACGGGCAGAAGCTGTTCTTCTGGGCGATGCTCTACAGCGTAATCCTGCTGCTGCTCTCCGGAATTGCGTTGTGGTACACGGAAGCGCTTCCGTGGAGCCTGCGCGTTTCGTGCGCTACGCGGCAATCCTTATTCACGCGAGCGTAGCGCTGATCACGATCGGCTTGTTCCTGATTCACGTGTACATGAGCGCGATTCTCGAAGAGGGCAGCTTTGGATCCATGGTTCACGGTTATGTCACGCGCGCCTGGGCCTGGACCTTTCATCGCTCCTGGTACGAGCAGGTCAGCGGCGGACCCGACGCACTTCGATGATCCGTGAGAAGTGGGATCGTCGCATCTCTCGCGCGAATGAACTAACTTCTTCTTACCCATTTGCCGCTGAAGGACTGCGCTTCTACTCGCATGTGGCGACATTTCAGAAAAGCTTTTACCGAGGAAATTCAGAAAGCACTCGCGGATTCGCCGAAGATTTCCTCCGATCGTCCTCTGCGAGATGAATTAGATCTCTTTCCTGCTCCTGCCGAACTTTCCGGGATTCCTGTCCATGATCGAGCAAATTGCGCCAGTGCCGCTTGCACAGGCTGCCGCCAGCTTGGCACAGAAGGGTCCAGCGGGATGGCAGCGCGCGATTGAAAACGTCTGGCACGGGGATTCGGATTTGGCTGCGCGTGCGGACGATCCCGAAGCCCACGTCCGCGATCCGAGCACTGCTGCTTACTCCGATCGGCTGCTCGCGTGGATTTTTCTTCAGCCGTATGCTGAATATCTTGCGGATCACCGCGAAATCGAAATTGTGAATGGAACTCCATCGACCTGCCCGCTTTGCGACTGTAAGCCTATCGTCGGCGTGTTGCGAAGCGAAGGTGATGGTGCGAAAAAGTCACTGGTTTGCATGCTCTGCGCGCATGAATGGGCTTTTCGAAGAATCTATTGCCCGGCGTGCGGAGAAGAAAGAGAACCGCAGATGGCTTACTATTCGGCACCAGAAATCGCCCACGTCCGAGTGGACGTTTGCGATACATGCCATACCTATCTGAAGAGTGTCGACTTGACGAAGACGGGGCTGGCCGTTGCCGTTGTAGATGAACTGGCAACCATACCTTTGGACCTGTGGGCGCGCGAGCACGGATACCAAAAGCTGCAAATTAACCTGTTAGGAACCTGACAATCTGAGTGAGAGCTCATCACGTTGCTTACGTCGCCCCCCCGCGATCTCTAACCTCCGGATCGTCGAAAGCTTGCATATCTAGTATCGAGGCATCTGGTTCAACAGGGTAATCTTTGCCTTCCCAACTCGGCGCTTTCTGTTGCCGAGGGAAAATCGTCGGGCACACTGTGTGATTTTTGGCCTGGCCGCAAATCGCAATAGGATCAATGACTGCGACCAAGAGGGGCTCCTGTGTATTGCCGCGGGAGGGAGGTCGAAGGTGCGGGCTGCGTTGCTTTTTACGCAAGGTGCTCCCACCAAGCAGAAATGATCAAGCCACTGAACTGCCACTGATTTCTCAAGAACAGACCCTCGCAATGTGAGAGGATGGGATTGCGTCAAATGCGGAAGAGTGTGCTCAAGAAACTCCTGGCTTTTGCTGTCGGCCTGGTAATAGTTGGCGGATAGTGGTCGTGACTAGCTACGCCGTGCCCCACTGGAACTTTGTTAGAACCACAGCGGTTATTGGCGCAGCAACCTTCGCCTTGTCCGTAGGCACCCGACTTGTCGAAGCTGCAATGACAGATCCACAGTTTGGCTTCATTAAGTTGATTAAAACGAGCTTCTCACAGGAGCGGCGCTGAGTGCGGTGGTATCGCGGCTGTGTTTGAAATATTCGAGGGAGTAAGAGGGTCTTCCAGTTTGGCAGAACTCGCCCTGCAGATCGTTGCTGGATGTTCAGCAGACGGAAAGACATCGTCGGACGAAACTCATTAGAAGCCAGCTTAGAAGCCAGCCCGGTGCCACAATCACAGTCTGACATCTTTTGAATATCGTTCGGGATCTGTGCGTCGCTTCCGTTTGGAAACGACAGGAACGACTCATGCAGCTAGGATTCATCGGAACTGGCGAAATCACCTTATCAATCGTCACTGGCCTGAGCTTGTCTGACGTCCCTGCCCACTCCATATGGCTGTCCCCCCGCAATTCTGCTATCGCTAATGGGCTTGTTAATCGTTTCCGTCGAATATCCGTCGCGTCCCGTAACCAGGAGGTTCTCGACCATTCTGACACAATCGTGATCGCTGTGAGGCCTTTAGCCGCGCGAGATGTTCTTTCGGAATTGCGTTTCCGTTCCGATCATCAGGTTATCAGTCTTGTCTCGGGGCTCTCGCTAGCGACCTTGTCTGAACTCGTAACGCCTGCTGTACGAATCGCAAGGGCCGTGCCATTGCCGTCAACGGCAAAACGATTGAGCCCCACGGCAATTTATCCCTCCGATCCTGTAGCCTTTGAACTCTTCTCTGCCGTTGGGACTGTTTTTCCAGTTGAGAGGGAAAGCCAGTTCGATGCAATCTGCGCGACGACCGCGACAATTGCGTCCTATTTCGCATTTAATCAAACGATTGCATCTTGGTTGGAGCAGCAAGGTGTTCCATCATGGCAAGCCAGAGACTACATTGCACGACTCTTTTGGGGGGTAACGACTGGCGCTGTCGATTCACCCGAGCGCAGTTTCCAATCACTGGCCGCTACTCACGCTACTGCCGGCGGCATAAATGAACAATTTCTCAAACACCTGGTTGAACATGGCCTCCTGACGAGAGTTTCGGAAGCTCTGGACGCGGTTCTACACCGAATCGGGGCGGAATCATAGACTGTGATTCCGGGACAACTGTTTAGCTGAATCGCCATCATCAGGTGTTCAGAGCGGCCGCCCGTTAGGATATGGGTGACGGCAACCGGAAATGACCGCCATTCTGGAAGCTGGGTGCGGACTGTTGCCGTTGTGCCAGTTGCTACCCATATCCCATGCCACTCGTTGTGCGTGAACGGCGGTGTCCTCACCCAGAAGGTCAGTAAGGGCTGGGAGAAGAGTCTCCTCGCAGCGTTAATCCACTGGGCGCGACTGAAGTTTGCCCTAAACTAATCCGATGTTGGAACCTGAATCGAGGAGTGAATGCAGGGACAGAGGCATGGCGGTATGGAAATGCACCCATAGGGTGCCCCTTGGAGATTGAAAAAACACTGAACAAAGATGATCGAAACCGAATCCTTAATGCGCGGAGCAAGAAGCGGAGGCTTGATTGGGAAGCGCCAACCTAACCCTCCTCAACAAGTGCTAAATTACAGAGGCGCGAGTCTTCATGAAGACATATGCCGCCTTGTTCGTCCTTTTTTGCCGGTTGCCGCTTCTCGGCCAAAGTAACAGCGGAGAATTGCGCCTAAGAGTGACCGACCCGGCTGGCTTGGGCGTAAGAACGTCGATTCAGATCGTAAGCGAGGCAAATCAGTATCGAAATACCCTGGCGACCAATGATCAAGGCCGCCTGGATGTACAGCGTCTCCCTTACGGGGTCTATCAGATCGAGGTACGACAGCCGGGCTTTGCGAACTTCTCCGAGTCCGTCGATATTCATTCCTCGATCCCGATCGAATACACGCTCCACCTCCAGTTGCCCACGGTTAATCAGTCGGTAACGGTGAGTGCGGCCAACACTCTGATCGATCCCGATCAGGCTGGCTCCGTCAATCGGATCGGCTCCGACAATATTCAAAACCGGCTCGGCTCGATTCCCGGCCGATCCCTGCAGGATTTGGTGAATTCGCAGCCAGGCTGGCTCTACGAAGGAAATGCAGTTCTGCATCCCCGCGGCTCGGAGTATCAGACTCAGTTTGTGGTCGATGGCATTCCGCTGACGGATAATCGCTCGCCCAGTTTCGGTCCCGCCATTGACGCAGACGATGTGCAATCGACTGAGCATCTACACCGCCGGCATCCCTGCGGAATACGGCCGAAAAATGGGTGGAGTGATCGAAGTGAATACGCTGCAGGATTCACAGCCGGGCTTTCACGGCCAGGTTGTGCTTTCTGGGGGCAGCTTTGATACGGCTGGCGCGTCCGCTCAGGGGCAGTACGCGTGGGGCAAAGATACTCTTGGCGCCAGCGCCAGCGGCAGCATGACGGACCATTACCTGAATCCGGTGGTGCCGCAAAACTACACAAACACGGGCACCCTGGGCGATTTCTCGGTCAACTACGAACGCGACCTGACCTCGAAAGACCGCCTGCGGTTCATCGTTCGGCACGAGCTGTCGCGTTACGAACTACCGAACGAACAGCTGCAGCAAGCCAACGGACAGCGCCAAACGGCGGACAACATCGAGACGATGGGCATCGCCTCTTACCAGCACACATTCTCTTCCAGATGCGATCACTGATTTTCGTACGATGGTTCGCGACAACGAGATTGGTTTCAACTCCAATGCGGAATCGACGCCGATTGAGGTCTTCCAGCAAAACTTCTTCCGCGAAGCGTACTTCCGCGGAACGACAACCATCAATCACGGACGGCACGAATGGAAATTTGGATTCGAGTCTGACAACACATTCCTGAACGAAAATTTTCGCTATCACATCACCGATCCGACTCAGTTTGACGATGACCACTCCGATTGACTTCAGGTTTCTTGGAAACAGGCCGGACCTTGAGCAGTCGATTTTCGTTCAGGATCAGATTCGCCTAAAGAACTGGACGATCAGCGCCGGATTGCGCTGGGACCACTATCAGCTTTTGTTGAATCGTCACGCGGTCGATCCGCGCGTTTCCGTTTCCCGTTATTTCCCCTCCGCCGACCTGCTAGTGCATATTTCTTATGACAGAGTGTTTCAGACTCCGTCGTTCGAAAATATCCTGCTTTCCAGTTCCAACCAGGTGGAATCCATCGATCCGACAAGTTTTCTGCGTTTGCCGGTCGAACCTTCGGAGGGAAACTACTATGAAGCGGGTTTGACGAAGGTATTTCGCGGAAAGGTCAGGCTGGACGCGAACTACTTCGCGAGGTTCGTTTCGAATTATGCGGATGACGATCAGATCGCAAATTCGACGATAAGCTTTCCAATCTCCTTCCGGAAGTCCACAATCTACGGAGCCGAAGCAAAACTCGACGTGCCCGACTGGCGCGGTTTATCGGGATTTCTGAGCTATTCGTACATGGTGGGATTTGCCTCCTTCCCGGTCACGGGCGGCCTCTTCCTGGGGGACGACGCCCAGGGTTTGCCCACCGGCGGACGCTTTCCGGTTTCGCAGGACCAGCGCCATACCGCTCGCGGTCGCTTGCGGTATCAGGTCCGACCCCGGTTCTGGATCGCAGGCGGAATTCAGTACGACACGGGTCTACCGTTCGAGTTTGTTGGGGACCCAGCCACTGTACTGGCACAATACGGCCAGCAAGTCCTGGATCGGATCAACTTCGCGCGTGGCCGCATCTATCCTTCATTTCAGGTCAATGCTTCGGCGGGCGCGGATGTTTACAAGTCAGAACGCCTGAACATCCGATTCCAGATCGACGGACAGAACCTGACCGAACGTTCTGGACGTGATCGACTTCGGGGGTCTTTTCTCCGGTAACGCTATCGGCCCATCCCGAAGTGTCGCCATGCGCCTTACGACTAACTTTTAGAGTATGCCTTCGACCAGAGACCCGATATTGTTACAGAATCATTACACGACTTCATCCGCTATGACGGAAGTCGAAATCTGTGATGATCCAGAAGTTCACCTGTTGTTTCGTTCGCCCAGTAGCCTAGACTATGGCTGTGCCGGAGATGATCAACTCCAAAGCAAACCAAGATTATCCTAAGGAACCACGCTGGCTTGCCATTACAGCAATGCTGGCGACTGGGTTGGTCTATGCTGCGTTGCCCAGCAATCTTTCCGTGGGTCCGGATTGGCTCCTGTTCGCAGTTATGGGCGCGATCGTTGCCTCTACCGTGATCTCACATCGAGTCGGATATCATGGCGCCGACAAAATGATCGGGTATGCAGCCAGCGCGATTTTGACCCTAGCGCTGATCTGGTCTCTTGGCCTGCTTGTAGCCGCCATTCCAAAGCATGAGATCGATCCCAAGGTATTGCTTCGGTCCGCAGTCGCTCTGTGGGTGACCAACGTTCTTGTATTCGCGCTGTGGTATTGGCGACTCGACGGCGGAGGGCCACATGAGCGCGAAAAGGTCCCGGGGCACAAGGAAGGAGCTTTCCTCTTTCCCCAAATGAACTGCGGGACAATCTCAGACCCCAACTGGTCACCCAATTTCGTGGATTACCTGTTTTTGGCTTTCAACACGAGCACTGCATTTTCACCCACGGATACGCCGGCCTTGTCGGCTTGGGCGAAGGTTCTTATGATGATACAGGCGAGCATTTCTCTCACTGTTTTTGCGTTACTGGCCGCTAGAGCTGTGAATATTCTTTAGGCGGTCGCAGGAAAACTCGGAACGAGATGTGTCCCCAGGAAAGCGCTTTACGATCGGCCACCGGCGCGACGGTGATGGATCATCGCTAACCCCGGTTCGGACACCAGAAAGTTGCAAAGAAAAGAAAGTACGCTAACATTCGGGCTAACTGATCTTCCTTTCCGTACCTGTAGCGCGGCATAACCGTTGTCCGTTAAATTTCCAAGATCTCGAAGCCCACCTCATTGCGAGTGCACGAGACGGGGTTCGGGCTAACGTGTTGCAGTAATTCCCGCAGCCCCTACTGTAGGGATCAACATATGATGCGACCGATTCTGCTGTCTCTAGTCTTGTTACTTTTGTTCCCCATTTCTGGCGTGAGTCGATCGTCTTCCTCTGCTGCAGGTGAGCGCCTGGCGTACAAACATGCGTATTATCTTTTCCTCTCCGGCACTCCCGTCGGCTGCGAGGACTGCTATGTGCCTCTGCTGATCGCAACCGAATCTCTTGAACAGATAGCGCAAGGCAAGACGAATGCGGCTTGCGCCCTAATCACCACCTATGAACGGGATTCGATCTGGCACAATGAGGGGCTGGTTTCAGTAACACCGATCGACGTTGAGAAATCGCCGCGGGTCCTTCACCTTCGAGGGCGGCGGTATCGCTATCAAGAAATCAGTGCTGCAGAGGCCCTCAAACTTTTGGAGAATCCGCTTGGTACCATCCCCATTTCGCGCCCGCTGTTGCCCCCGGGTTCTTCAGGTCCATCGGTGGAAGCTCTGGCTTTGGCATTACGAGACTTGAACTGAGGACACCCCAATCGCTGCGCGGGAAGAAAATCAGCTTGGAGTTGTTCTCGACTTCCCGGCGTAAGCCTTGTGGGGGCCTGTTATGGAATCTCAGGCAAAACTCCGCTAGGAGTGCGTCTACATAAGGCTTGAGCTTTCCTATTTCGGAGGCATCCGTTACGGCGTGAGTGGAGGCTGATTCTGCTGTAGACGGTGTCACGGTGGAGGGGGGTGACAATCTACAGAAAACATCCGACCGATTATCCCGACTCGGTCCGCTGTGCGAAAATGAAAGAACCAGGTCGTGAGTAAGAAGTATCTCACGCTAAATTAGGTGCGAGAGTTGGAGCCGCACATGAAAAGAACCTCCACGCCAGCGGGCCAAAATCGAGCCCGCCGGGCCCCGGCCCATCGCGGTCAGCCACACCATGAAACCAGCGCCGAGGCCCACTGTCGCTCGAAGGAGCGTCGGCAGCCGATCTCGTCAAATCGATGCAAGCCAAGAGTGAACCTGTCGCTCAGAAAGGAAAAGTCGCATGAAGAGCACCGAGACCTCTCCATCCGCCCATGTTCTTAAGAAGTCGCAGCCGGAAGAATTTGATCTGGTGATTCTCGGTGGCGGCACGGGCTCGACCGTCGCTGCGTGGACGTTTGCTGGCGAAGGCAAGCGCGTCGCAGTCGTCGATCGCAAGTATATTGGCGGCTCTTGCCCTAATATTGCGTGCCTTCCGAGCAAGAACATTATCCATAGTGCGAAAGTTGTGGACTACTTTCGCCGAAGCAAAGAGTTTGGCATTGCTCACGATGGCTTCACGATTGAGATGTCGGGCGTCCGAGACCGCAAGCGCAAGATGGTCGTCGGCCTGAACGAGATGTATATGGAGAATTACCGGAAGACGGGCGCCGAGTTCATTTTGGGCACCGGGCGGTTCGTTGCTCCGAGAACTGTGGAGGCCACCCTCCCCGACGGGAGCACTCGTCAACTCCGCGGTACTAATGTGATCGTCAGCACCGGCACGCGGGCCGCATTGGAAGCAATTCCTGGTCTTGCTGAAGCACAACCGCTCACGCACATCGAGGCGCTCGAATTAGATCAAGTCCCCGAACATCTGCTCGTTATCGGCGGTGGCTACGTAGGAGTAGAGCTTTCGCAGGCCATGCGGCGATTCGGCAGCAAAGTGACTGTGATTGATCGCAATGGACGATTGATGTCCAAAGAAGACCCGGACGTATGCGAGGCTCTTCGCAGCCTGCTCGCAGATGAAGGCATCGACATTCTTCTGAATGCACGGATCAAGCAAGTGTCGGGCAAATCGTGGCGACTCGGTGAGTGTCGTCGTCGAGCAGAATGGAATTGAGAAAGTCCTAAAGGGTAGTCATGTATTGGTCGCCACAGGCCGCAATCCGAACACCGAAGGACTCGGCCTGGAACTGACCGGCGTTGAGCTCACCGACCGGGGATACATCAAGGTCAACGAGCGGCTGCAGACCACCGCGCCCGGCGTCTGGGCGATCGGCGAGGTCGCAGGTAGCCCGCAGTTCACGCACATCAGCATCGACGATTTCCGCGTAGTCCATGCCAATTTAACCGGCGGCAACCGTGTGACCACGGGCAGGCAAGTCCCATATTGTCTGTTTACCGACCCCGAACTTGCTCGTATCGGCCTGAGTGAAACAGAAGCGGAGGCTCAAGGGATTGCGTATCGCCTGTTTAAGGTCCCAATGGAAACCAACCTGCGTGCACGCACGCTTTCGGAGACCCGCGGGTTTGTGAAGGCCCTCGTGGAGGCTGATAGCGATCGCATCCTCGGGTTCACGGCCTTCGGTGTCGGTGCGGGGGAGATCCTGGCCGCCGTCCAGATTGCGATGATCGCAGGGCTGCCCTACACCGCGCTGCGCGATGCGGTCCTGACTCACCCAACACTGGTCGAAGGTCTCATACCTCTGTTCTCGTCCGCGGCGTCAGCGCACAACGTTGTCGAGACGAGAGGAGCCCAGATCTCCGCCGCATGAGGTGAACTGCCAAAACCAATACGGGGTCGAGCGTGCCTTCAGGTACATTGAGTGACAAAGATTCGATCCAGAGGATGGTGGTCCAGCTGAAAGCCAGCAAAGGCCTTACTGCAATTGGGGGAGCGAGGGGGTGCCATGCGGTGCTGGCTCCGCCACACTCTGGCCGCTCTGGAGTCCCGGCCGGGAAATCCCCAGCTTCTGCATCTTGTGAATCAGAGTAGTGCGTGCTAATCCAAGTTTGGCGGCTGCGCCTTTCGGACCACCAATCACCCAGTGGACCGATTCCAGGGTCTGCAGAATCAGAGTCCGTTCGGAGTCGCGCAGTGTGGTCGTACCCCGAGGGATAGGCGCGGGCTGGTCAGCTTCTGCGGTGGGCAGAGGATTAGGAAGCACACCATCGTTGGAAAGGATTACAGCACGTTCGATCAGGTTCTGTAGTTCACGGATATTCCCCGGCCACTGGTATGAACTGAGAGCCGACATCGTTTCTGAGGGAATATGTTCGATCTCCCTACCCATCCGGTGACCTAAAATCTCGACAAAATGCGTGACTAAGGCCGGAATGTCTTCGCGGCGATCGCGCAATGGTGGCAGAAGGACAGGGAACACATTCAGACGATAGTAGAGGTCACTGCGAAATTCCCCTCGCTTCACCATTTCAGCCAGGTCTCGATTCGTTGCCGCGACCAGGCGCACGTCCACCTGGTGAGTCCGAGTGCTGCCCAGACGTTCGAATTCCTGTTCCTGCAGTACGCGCAGCAGCTTGGGCTGCAGTGCCGGCGGAATGTCACCCACCTCGTCGAGGAAGAGCGTACCTTTGTCGGCCAACTCGAAACGGCCAATTTTTTGCGCTATGGCTCCGGTGAACGCGCCCTTCTCGTGGCCGAAGAGTTCGCTTTCCAGCAGATCCAACGGAATGGCGGCGCAATTTAATCTTACGAAAGGACGTCCGCAGCGCGAGCTGATTTTGTGGATCGCGTGGGCGATGAGTTCCTTGCCGGTGCCGGTTTCTCCCTGGATCAACACAGTAGAACCGGTGGGCGCGACTCGTTCAACTTGTTCAAGCACCGCTTCGAGCGCAGGACTATTGCCGATGACCTGCTCGAATCTGCGCGCGTAAGAATCTTGATCACTAGTCCGCAATATCACGGTAGCTGCCACAGACGAACCCCCTCATAGTACGTGCACGCTTCTTGTTGGGCTCAACTCTCCAGAGCCGCCCGGACACTCTCGAGCAGGGCTTCATCGTCGAATGGTTTTGCCATGAACTCCACCGCGCCTGCTCTTAAGGCCTGCATCCGCATTTTCTCGTCACCGTGTGCCGTGATGAAGATGGTCGGAATTCTGCAACGATCGGCGTTGAGCTTCGCTTGCAATTCCAGACCGGACATTCCCGGCATGCGGATATCCGCGACCAGACATCCAACCTGGTGCTGTTGGCCAGAATTCAGGAACTCCTCCGCAGAAGCAAACACTGTCGCCGGCAGGCCGACTGATTTCAGCAGGCCTTGCAGTGCGCTGCGCATCAGATCATCGTCATCAACAATTGCCACCATATTCCCCTTCTTTCGAACGGCCATGACGTTACCTTAGCAGCGCAATCAACGAGGGCACAATTATGCCTAGGTTGCGGCGCGATCATACTTTGGTATAGGCCCGGAACATCACCTGCAGACGTCATTCGTGGGTACTGAGAAGCTCGCCAACCACATGCGGCTGCCATACGATTCCACGATCGAGCGGCTGATCCGAAGGCCTATGCCGCTCCATTGCTTTCCTCTGAAGAATGAACCGGATGCGTGAGAAATTAACAATTTCGCTGCGGCAGCTCAATTTAAATACAATATTTTCCGGGGCCGTCGCACACTACGCAGCAGACAGATAAGCCATGACGGGCTGGAAGATTTCGCCTCCGATCCTTCGACAAGCAGTTTGGCGCTACGGGCTCGCGATTCTTTCCGTTGGAGTCGCGCTCGCGGTGGCGCTGCTGCTTGGAAGAGGCTTCGATGTTCGCGGCGCACTCTTCCTTACTGCGGTCGCCCTGACCTCCTGGTTTGGTGGGGTGGTCCCAGGCCTCACTGCCTTACTCCTTTCACTTCTCGGCCTCGGCTATTTTTTCCAGCCGCTGGTCCCCTATCTCGAGCTCACGGGGATTCGTTTTCCCTATCGTTTCCTCTCTCTGACGTTCTTTACATTATTGGGGCTGATCGTGTGCTGGATCACGGCCACGCGACGGAGGGCGGAGGAGGCACTGCGGGAAAGCCAACAACGCTGGCGAAGTCTTACCGAAGCGCTGCCGCAGTTGGTTTGGGGTGCCCGCCCGGATGGCTGGTGCGACTACTTCAGCACTCAGTGGACAAACTATACCGGCGTCAGCGAGAGCGACTTGCTCGGTTGGCGCTGGATGGACACACTGCATCCGGATGATCGCGAGCCTACCCGACAATTCTGGATGGAATCGGTCGCGGGGCGCCAGCCTTATGACGTGGAATACCGTATCCGCCGGAGCGACGGGGGTTACGGTTGGTTTAAGACGCGTGGAACGCCGATCCGGGACAGTGACGGAACGATCGTGAAATGGTTCGGAACGTGCACTGACATCAGCGATCGGAAGCGGGTGGAGCAGGCCCTTAAGGACCAGGAACTGGAACTGCGCCAGGCTCGTGATTCCCTCGAGATCAAGGTCATGGAACGGACAAAAGAATTGCGGCGCAATGAAGCTTACCTGGCGGAAGCGCAGAAGCTGAGCAAGACGGGCAGTTTCGGCTGGAATGTTTTCGGCGGTGAAATCCACTGGTCGGAAGAAACGTTTCGAATTTTTGAATTCGGCCGTGAAACAAAACCTGGTATTGAGCAGATTCTGGATCGCACCCATCCCGAGGACAGAGTCCGTGTTCAACAGGTAATCGATCGCGCATCTGCAAACGCTAAGGATTTTGATATCGAACACCGGTTGCTTATGCCTGATGGATCGGTCAAGCATGTCCACGTTGTGGGACATCTTCTGGAAACAGGTCAACCGGGCAAAACCGAATTGGTCGGAGCGATTACGGACATTACCGCACGCAAACTCGCTGAAGCAGCCCTTCGAAAAACCGAGGCGTACTTAGAGGAAGCGCAAAGGCTAACCCACACTGGCAGCTGGGCTTGGAACGTGGCTCGCAGAGAGAACGTCCATTGGTCACAGGAACACTATCGTTTGTTTGGACTTGATCCTGAAAAGGATTCCAGCTCGTTCGACGCGGCTTATCAGCGGATTCATCCTGAGGATCGGACTACCTTCAATAAGGTGATCGAACGAGCAATTCGTGAGAGATCAGATTTCGAAGTTGACTTCCGCACGGTTCTCCCGGACAGCTCGACCAAATACATCCGGTCGATCGGTCATCCTGTTTTCAGCGCCTCCGGCGAATTGGTCGAATTCGTGGGTACGGGCGTCGACGTCACGGAGCGAAGGCAGGCAGAGGAAGAACGCGAAAGACTACGTCAGGTACAGGCCGATCTAGCGCACATCAATCGGGCGACTACCATGGGCGAATTAACTGCCTCGCTCGCCCATGAGATCAACCAGCCGATTACGGCCGCGGCGACCGATGCCCGAACTTGCCTGCGTTGGCTAGCACGCGCGCAGCCGGATATAGAAGAGGCTCGTGAATCCGCGGCACGGGTGGTCAACGCGGTAACGCGGGCGGCTGATATCATCAGCCGGCTTCGACAGCTGTTCAAGAAGGGCGCGCCACAAACCAATTTGCTGGATGTGAGCGAGGTCATCCAGGAGATGGTTGTCCTGCTGCGCAGTGAGGCCTCCAGACATTCCGTTTCGATTCGTACGGAATTATCGGAGAACTTACCGCGAGTCGTGGCTGACCGAGTGCAATTGCAGCAAGTTCTCATGAATCTCATGCTCAACGGTATCGAAGCGATGCAGGACACAGCGAGCGAGGGCCAACTTACTATCAGATCCCTGATGGCCGAACATGGTCAGCTGCTGATTTCAGTTAGTGATACCGGAGTGGGCGTTCCCCGGGAGCAGGCGGACCAGATCTTTAATGCGTTCTTCAGCACCAAGGCTCAAGGCACTGGCATGGGGCTCTCGATCAGCCGGTCGATCGTCGAGTCCCATGGCGGCCGTTTGTGGGCCACATCCAACTCAGGACGTGGTGCCACTTTTAGCTTCACACTTCCCAGCGCAGAGGCCCAGGAATTGAGCCCGGTCGCGGGCCCCGACCTCCCGCGCCGCTGAGCTGTCACCGGATGGGCATCGACGGGTCGGGCCGCCACCGTGGCGCCGCTGAAGCGTACTGCCAGACAGTGCCCTTGAATTTTTTGGTGAGGATGTTCACTCGCGACTGCCCGTCGGTTCGAGCTTCGCCGCCATCCTGACTAATTCCGCCAGGGAGTCGGCCTGCATCTTCCGCATGACGTGCCCGCGTTGGATCTTGACCGTGATTTCGCTGGTCCCGAGCTCGGAAGCGATTTGTTTATTGAGCATGCCCGAAGCCACCATGCCCATGACCTCACGCTCACGTGCGGTCAGCAAATCGTAGCGCATTCGCAGCTCGCCTAACTCGCTCTGCTGTTGGCTCATGACCCGGTCGCGATCCAAAGCCTGGTGGATCGCATCCAGCAACTCCTGGTCCCGGAATGGCTTGGTCAGGAACTCCACCGCCCCGGATTTCATGGCCTTCACAGTCATCGGAATATCGCCATGCCCGGTGATGAAAATGATGGGAATACGAATGCCCGCGTCGGCCAATTCGCGTTGAAAATCCAGGCCGCTCATTCCGGGTAGCCTGACGTCCAGAATCAGGCAACTCGGACCGTCCGGTCGCTTGCTCTGCAAGAACTCTTGTGGCTTTCCAAAGGTTTCGCAACGCAATCCGACTGACCTCAGCATGCCCTGGATCGCAGCCCGGACTAAACCGTCGTCGTCAATCACGAACACCACAGGAGCGGCTGCGGACGTCATTCGTCCGCCTCGTCGTTGCTGGGCAGGCGGAGGCACAAGATTCCACCACGCGGAGAGTAGCGCCTATCCCGCCCGCCTCCGCTCTGTGATTCCATGACCGGCAGAATGGTTGGGCCGTACTGTGTACTCACAGCTATCGGCGTCCGCGATGAAGAGTCCTGATCCGCCATGACTTGCCCCGTGTGGGCAGCGATCAAAAGTGGGCTGAGCGAGCAGATTTGCAGATAGCATAATAACGAGAAATCAGGCGGTTTGGCAGGAGCAAGATTGCCGGGCATACGCACTGGCCATCCTAAGCCCCAGTGCAGCATTGTGCGCTGTGCGCTTCGAAGCGCTCTCCGGTCAACAGACTGTGCACCGCAGAAGCGACCTTTTCGAGCGGTTGTTCCGTCCCCACGCACGCATCCACCCACGGTGGCAAGTAGAGAATCGGGTCACGGCTCAGCAGGATTATAGGAACATCGGGACGAATGGTCCGCAGGCTTTGCGTCAATTCGAACCAGGTCCGGTCTTCCGGTTGGTACTGGAGCACAACGGCAGCAACTGAATGCATGATGTACAACAGGGCACTGCCCTGGCTTGGACTGTCGGTGCTCACAATTTGGTAGCCCTTCGCCTCGAGTTCGACCATCACGGAATCGCTGCTGGTTGCGTGGTCGGATATGTAGAGAATTGTTTCGTGCTTCACTGTTTTTTCCACCTTCGTCTTCAACGAAGCACGTGGACTTCCACATGTGTTGGTCAAGGAAGAGGGAGAAATAGACGGTGCTAGAAGACATTCGCCTGAGGCCCGATAAAAAAGCGACAACTCGTATCGCATGGCGTTCGTTGGTTGACAGCTTCGTCCAAATCCCGATGCGGATCGTCATCTCGCCATCGGTCTTTGTTGAATATCTGGCTATGTGGCGTGATTCTTTGAGAACTATCGATGAGGTTGCGTCCTTCGTCCGACAGCGTCGTCGCGCGGTCATGTTCATCCACCTGATGCGCCAAGGGGAACAACGTCGAAATGCGGACGCGGTTATCCGCCGGTGGACATCCTGACGGTTCGCATTCTCTGTTGCGGACCACACAACCTTGGAAAGCATCGGGTTAGCGCAACGGGATGTTTGGAGAGCTACATGCAATCAGATGAGATGACGTAGGCGCCAACGTTGGGCCACCCGGAGTGACCTTCCCCTCCGCACTCCTTCGGGCTGGAACAACAGAAGGCGCTACGTCAGAAATCGCATTGGGTCAGGAATAGTTC
Source organism: Terriglobia bacterium (assembly GCA_963706335.1). Lineage (GTDB taxonomy): Bacteria > Acidobacteriota > Terriglobia > Terriglobales > Acidobacteriaceae > JAIQFF01. Next base: position 3,595 of record CAVPME010000014.1, on the reverse strand, counting down.
GAGAGTTGGAAAGGATAAATTGTAATGGCGAATCAAGAGACCAGAAAGTGCGCACACATCCCTTGTCTGTGCGATGTACCCAGGGGAATCGAGTACTGCTCAGACTCGTGTCGTGATGCGGGCAGCGACGACGTCGAGATCGCGTGTCAATGCGACCACACGGCATGTCCGCTCACGGTTCGGTCGTTTGCGCCTCGAACTGTCGCTGACTTGGCCAACTGATAACGAGAGATCTGGCGGCTGACCATTTGAAGTCGTTACGCCTCAGGAGGATTGATTGTGATGTTACTAAAACAGACTTTGTCCCTTTTTCTTTCCGGCTGCCTTTTGCTGACCACTGTGCCGGGAGCATTCGCTCATCAGGCGGACCAATCGCGCCGCAACACACCACCGGTTCAGGACGGCGCAACAGACTCCGGCACAACTGCAGCAGCTGGTAGCGCCCATCGCGTTGTATGCGGATGCTTTGGTGGCACAGGTACTCGCAGCTGCCACCTATCCCGACCAGATTGTCGAAGCAGACCGGTGGGTGCAACAACACCCCGACCTTAAGGGAGAACAACTGGGCCAGGAAGTCGATAAACAGCCTTGGGATCCCAGCGTGAAGGCCCTGACGGAATTTCCTTCAGTGCTCGCCAACATGGACAAGAATCTTTCCTGGACTTCATCGCTCGGCGATGCGTACGTCAACCAACAGCAGGAAGTGATGGATGCTGTTCAAGTCATGCGCCAGCGGGCGAAGCAGGCGGGGAATTTAAACAGTACTTCACAGCAAACCGTGTCCCAGCAGGGGCAAACGATCGTGATCGAGCCGGCCGATCCTCAGGTGGTTTACGTGCCGGCATACGATCCCTGGCTCGTCTATGGCGAGCCTCTCGGAGTTTGGCCGGGCTGGTATTGGTATCCAGGGCTGTACCTGACCGGGCCGGGAATTGCGTTTGGCCTCGGCTTTGGCATCGGCTTCTTTGGCGGCTATGGCTGGGGATGGCACCACTGGGGATATGACTGGCATCACCACGGAATCATCTTTACAACCACAGCTACCTATATCTCCCACAGCAGAATCTTCGCCAATCGCAACACCTTCAATCACGAACGCGCGAACTTCAATCGTGGCGGCGGCATTTCATGGTGGAAATGGATTTCAAGGCCGCGGCCCAGGCAGAAGTCCGGGGTTCCATGGATCAGGCCCACAGCATGGATTTGTAGCACCGCAACACGGATTCACGGCCCTCATGCCCAGCCCGGTGGTCATTCCGGAGCGTTCGGCGGCTTTAATCATGGAGGAGTTACGCGAGGGTTTTCCTCTCGCGGGCAGTCGAGCTTCGGCGGCTTCCACGGCGGCGGGGGTAGGCGTTCCACGGTGGGGCGGAGGTCACCGGTAACTCGGTCTGATTTCTGGAAAGACAACCAACGATATGGAGAACGAAATCATGGACGCAACGAATCTAATGACCGAAAACATTCCAGCCGAGACTCAACTGCATGGCTACGCTAGGCCGTTCTGGCATTGCTGGTGGTAGGCAGCTCTCAATTGAGTCTCGCTCAGAAATCAGGACCAGAGACCTTTTCGTCGCCGTGGAAAGCGACCAGCGCTCTCTTTCAGGCCGTCCAAAATAGTGACGAGGAAGCTCTGGAAAGGATCCTCGGAGCCGGCAAGGAAGTGACTTCGTCGAGCGACGAAATCGAGGACAAACTCGAACGCGAGCGGTTCAGCGAGAAATATCAGGAGATGCACCGTCTGGTCCGAGAGCCCGACGGAAGCACGGTGCTGTACATCGGCGCAGAAAACTGGCCTTTCCCCATTCCGCTGGTTTCAAAGAATGGCGCATGGTACTTTGATTCCGATACTGGTAAAGCAGGAAATTCTGTTCCGGACAGTTGGGGAGAATGAGACCACCGCAATTCAAGTCTGCCATGTATTGGCAAAAGGAAAAGAGCGCAACGGACCGGAAACCATCGCCGGGACCCAGCCACGAGTCTGCCCAACGCCTCCTCAGTAGCGGTACCTCGATCGCTGGCAACACGGCTCGCGACACGGGCAAGCCAGTCCGCTCCTTTCCACGGGTACTACTTTCAGAATCGTGACAGGAAATTCTGCGGCCGGGAGCTGCGGCGGCTGAGTGGCGTATCCGGCGGATTACCGGTCGTCAGGGGTCATGACCTTCATGGTTACCAAGAGCGGTATGGTGTACGAAAAGGATCTCGGGTCGAAGACGACGTGACACTCGCACAAGGCTTAAAGCGCGGCCCGGAATTCGAGCTGGCACGTCGCGGAGTAAAGTAAGTGATATCTGACAAAGCAACTTTTCTGGAGAATGAACATGAGCGAGAAAACCACTGGTCGGTCGGCCGCTGGCAGCGGAACAATTTCTCTAGGTGGTGAACTTACCGTCAACCGCCTTGGCTTCGGGGCCATGCGCCTTACGGGCGACGGAATCTGGGGGCCACCTAAGGATCGCGCGACAGCAATTGCCGTCCTTCGCCGCGCCGTCGAGTTGGGGGTCAACTTCATCGACACCGCTGATTCCTATGGTCCCAACGTCAGCGAAGAGTTGATCGCCGAAGCGCTGGCGCCTTACCCCAAGGACCTTGTCATCGCGACGAAGGGTGGATGGAATCGCCCTGGGCCGAACCAGTGGACCCACGATGCCAGCCCGGCGCATTTGCGCGAGGCGGTGGAAGGCAGCCTGAAGAGACTGCGCCTCGACCGGATCGACGTCTACCAGTTGCACGTACCCGATCCGGTGGTGCCTCTCGCCGCGTCGATTGAGACCCTGGCCAACATGCAATCAGAAGGGAAGATCCGCTTGGTCGCGTTGTCCAATGTCACAGTAGAGCACATCGAGCGCGCGCGGAAAATCGTGCCGATCGTGTCGGTCCAGAACCGGTACAGTTTCGCCGATCGCGAATGGGACAATGTCGTCGACTATTGCGAGCGCAATGGGATCGCGTTCATCCCATGGTTCCCGCTGGGAGCAGGACGCGAGCGGCAAGCTGCTGGAACGGATCGCGAAGGCTCGCCAAGTAAAACCCATCCAGATCGCATTGGCGTGGTTGCTGAAGCGATCCCCGGTTATGTTACCCATCCCCGGGACTTCCTCGATTGCTCATCTCGAGGAAAACATCAGGCAGCGTCGTTGCAATTGTCTGAGAACGAATACCTGGAACTAACTGGGATTGCCGAGCTGGCTTCCTGAACCAAGCCGGCCTCGATCACTCTCCGGGCCGAAATAGTACGGCCTGCCGAACGACTCTGGCACAAACCACGGGCGGAGCTCAGGGGCGATGGAATTATTGGGAAGGAAGCGAGCAAGAGCGGTAGGTCCTATTCCTAATGGGCGCGCAGATTTGTGTCTCTCAGCTTTGGGCCGCACGCAGACTGTTCCGTTACCCGAGCCTCCGCAGGTCGAGCGAAGAATCACGTTGAATCGCTCACGCTGCATGCAGTGAACGACAATGGGCGGGATGCCTTCGCTTTCGACGGCGCCAACGGCACCTGTTTGGTAGGATTGCCCCGGCGACCTTATCAGAATCACCTACATCAATCTGCCTGTCAAGTCCAGCGAGACTTGCGCGGTCGCTCGAATCGTCG
>CAVPME010000013.1:0-280361 GCA_963706335.1 Terriglobia bacterium | reverse complement strand
CGGGCTGGCATTATTCACCTCGAGGGTCAGACCTTCAACCTGAACCCCACGGCGACGGTGGACCCGGGTTGTGCTTCTATCGCGCGGGCACTTATTCCCTGCGCGCGGAAATGCTTGAACACGGCAGTGCCATTCACGAGCCCCTTGTCATTGAAAGAGGCGAGTCCAAGAAGATTGACCTCACGCTCCTTTCCGCGAAGACAACGGCCGGTAAACCGGAGTTCTTCGATCAACCCCAGTTCACCGTAGCAGGAGTCACCGATAGCACGAATCTGGGCGGGCACGGTTCAAACGTGGTTGCCCACAACAAAGAGACTTTGGCGAAAGAAACGGTTTCTTTAGGCGGGGAAGGATCCGAGGTGGTGCAGCCAACAGCTTCCTCGTCTGCGGTTGCCAGAGAAAAACCACTGCGGGATGAGGTCAAGCGCGAGCCTGAGAATGGTCCCGCGAATCATCAACTGGGAAAGATTCTGATAGCGGAAGGAAAGGCAGACGAGGCAATCCCTTATCTGGAAAGGGCGGCACGCATCAGCTTAGGAGATTACGACACCGCCTACGACCTAGCTCGAGCATATGCTGGAGCCGCCAAGCTTGACAACGCGCGCGCCAGTCTTCGAATCCTTCTAATAAAACCGCCGAAATCGGTTTCCGACCAAGCCAACCTTTACCACTTGTTGGGGGATGTTGAGGAGAAAAGCGGCAATCCTCTTGAAGCTGTGCGCGAATATCAGCGAGCCGCGAAGCTGGATCCCAGTGAAGTCCATCTGTTCGATTGGGGAGCGGAGCTCCTGATGCATCGAGCCGCGGAACCTGCCATCGAAGTCTTCAGCCAAGCAACGGCTAAGTTTCCGCGTTCGTCGCGCATGCTTGTAGGGCTCGGCGTGGCATTGTACGTCCGCGGCTCCTACGATCAAGCTGCCGCCCGCCTATGCGAGGCCTCAGACTTGAATCCTGGTGACCCCAATCCTTATCTGTTCATCGGAAAGATTGAAACAGCGGCAACAGCCCACTCAGATTGCGGAGCGGAACGCCTGGAACGGTTTGCCCGACAGCAACCAAAAAATGCTCTGGCCAATTATTACTATGCCATGGACCTTTCGAAGCGACGAAGGATTTCGGATGATGAGCAGTACCGAGGGCAGGTCGAGTCCCTTTTGAAGAAAGCTGTCGAACTCGATCCAAAACTTAGTGTTGGCTACTTGCAATTGGGAATTCTCTATTCGGAGCAGCAAAATTTTCCGCAGGCAATGGTGGCGTTGAAGAGCGCGATTGCCGCCGATTCAGATTTGGAGGAAGCCCACTATCGCCTCGCGCAACTGTATCGAAGGGTCGGCCAAAAGACGGAATCGCAGGAAGAACTCGAGCGCTACCAGCAGCTATCGAGGAAGGCCGAAGAGCAGACCGAACGCCAGCGTCATGAGATTCAACAGTTCGTTTATACGCTCCGCGACCCGTCCTCTGCGTCGCAGGCACCAGAGTAAAGTGTCACACCAGCAGGGACAAAAGGTAGAAACCCGGACTCTGTTTGTGACACTTTTGGGGCGTTCTTCGCGATGTCCCCATTCAAAGCCGTAGATTTCAATGCGCGCCGGGTGTAGGCGCAGTCATCAAGTTGATAAACATTCGATTGAATTTGTCGTTGTCCAGATCCACCTGAATCTCAACCGGCTGCACCGTCAGTCTTTGGCTTGTCTTTCTCGGTCCAGGTCAGCGTGTTCCCGTAACCCGCGCCGCGATCGATATCCACGCTCATGTAGCGAGTCTCGCTTTTCGTGATGAGTGATGGATCGATCCACGCGGCCGCGGCGAGTTCGTCCCACATGTATTCGCCGCCCTGGCCTGTACGGAAGAAGCGTGCAACGTACTGTGCCAAAGGCGTTCCGCTCGCATCGATCTGCTTGATCATCGCAGGCGTCAGTCGAGTCTTGATCGAGATATCGACCGGCGTGCAGACAATCTTCTTCCAGGGTGCCCGCAGCACGACCTGCGCCGCGTCGGGATCGAACCAGAAATTGAATTCGTGACGAGGATTGCTGACGAACTCCGGATCGTCCGTCTGCGGAGCGAGGCTCCCGCCCATGAAAACCAGTTCTTGCGCCAGCTTCGGAAAATGCGGATCGATGGCAGTCGCGAGAGCGAGGTTGGTCATGGGCCCTCCTTCATAAATCGTGACCTGGTTGGGGAACTCGTGCACTTTCCGAATCAGGAAATGAACGGCATCTTCGGTGGCCGGCTTGGTCGTGGGCTTTCCTTCCGGAAGGGCGGGAATGACAAAGGGTTCGTGCCACCAGCGGTCGTCCCAGGCGCCGGCGAAGGCGACTTTGCCGTAACGCTGCTGCCAGAGCTCGGCGTCTTCACGGCGGCGAACCAGAGGGAAGGCTGCTCCCGCGCATCACTGGAATGTCGGTACGTCCGATGATCTCCAGCAGACGCAGAGTATGCGCCACTTCCTCGTCGCGCCACTGGTTTCCGCTGACCACGGTGATACCGAGCACTTCGACTTGAGGCGACTGAATCAGGATCAGCAGGGTCTGCATGTTGCTGCCGCCCGGGCCCGAGCAGTCCTGGTTGATGATCACCTTGCGACGCTGCTGCGCTCCGGCAAAAACGCTGCCCAACAAGTATGCCTGCAACCGCCAATGAAAGCGTGCAAACCTCATTGTTTGAACCTTTCGGGTCCGAGTTGTACTAGCGCGCTGATGGCTCAGTGCGTGCCGGCCGGGTCATCAGCTGAATATAAAGTTTGTAGAACTTCTCCGCGTCGATATCGAACTGAACATTCGAAAGTCGCAGATACGGCGGGACCTGAGCCTTCGCATCCCAGAAAATCGTCTTGCCGTAGCTGGCGCCGTGATCCACGTCGATGTCCATGTAGAGCTGCTTTTGCCCAGTGATGATCGATGGATCGATCAAGCGCAACGCCGGCAATCTCGTCCCACATGTAGCCGGGCAACGAATACTTGTCCAGATATTGCGTGACCGGAGTGTTGGCCTTGGAAATAGTGGCTTTCATCTCCGTCGGTGAACCGGGTCTTGACCGAAATATCGATCGGCGTGATCGTGACTTTCTTCCACGGCGCGCGCAAGACGATGCGAGTAGCTTCCGGGTCGAACCACCAGTTGAATTCGCGTCGCGCATCGATGGCGCCGGGGTCGATCGCGCCCTTGTCCGCGTAAAGTCCGCCACCCATCATGACGAATTCCTTGGCTAGCGTGGCGACCTCGGGATCGAGCTTCAGCGCCAGCGCAAAGTTGGTCAACGGGCCACCCGCCCACAAGGACCACCTCTCCCGGATATTTGTGCACCATCTTGACGATGAATTCCGCCGCGGTGCCGGGAGTGGCCTGAATGTGAGGCGCTCCTTCTTTCATGGGAGGCACCACGTCAGGAGCGTGGTACGGCTCGTCGTAAACGGTGGAGCGATTCGCCTCAAATCGGTCCGTCCAGCATCCCTTGTATTCAAATTTGCCGTAGAGAGCTTCCCAACGCTCGGTCTCTTCTTTGGAATTCAGCAAAGGGAATTCGGCGCCCTGGATCACCGGCACGTCGGTGCGCTCCGCGATCTCCGTCATACGAAGAACGTGCTGCGTCTCTTCCTTGACCCACTGATCGCCGCTGACGGTGGTAATGCCGAGAACGTCGAACTTGTCAGACTGCAGGAAAACCAGAATGGCCTGCTGGTCGCTGGTGCCCGGGACCGCGGGCATCCTGGTCGACGATGACTTTGATTTTCTGGGCAGACGCGAAAATGGAAAAGCACCCAACGAACAGACATGCCAGCGACAGTTGCCGGATGCAACGGCCCATCACACCTCCAGAGAGTTTGTCCAAAGCACCGGCTCGCCGGGAGTTGGTTCACAGGGCGGGTGAGAGAACCCGCCCTGCACGGATGAGCCTTGCCACTTCGTCCCTAGAACTTCAGCTTGAGAGCAAACTGAATGACGCGTGGATTGTTAACCGTTTGAGTGATTACGCCGAAACTCGAGGGGGAATCGACGTCCTGCATTCCGCTGCCGCCACCGGGCAAGAAGAACTGCGCGTGGTTGAACAGGTTGAAAAACTCAGCGCGGAATTGCAGGCCCATACCCTCGCGGAAGGGCAAGGATGAAATTCTTGACGGCTGAGAAATCCGTGTTCACAAAGTTCGGTCCTGAGATGGGAGCGCGCGCGGAGTCTCCAAGTTGTCCCGGAGGCGCGTCCTCGAAGGCGCAAGGATTGAACCAGTTGGCTACGGTATGAATCTGGGCCGGGGCCACACAGGTTGGGTTCGCTGCGACCTGTCCTGCTTTGTTCGGATCGCCAACCTGGTTGGGACGGTTCAAGCTGCTTCCGTTCCACTGGAAGTTGACTCCCGAATCGTTGGCGCTCCCGACGACGAAAAGAGGAAATCCGCTGGTGACCTTCTCAATTACGTTCACCTGCCAATTTCCCAGAATCGCGTTCATTGCGCCATTCCAGTTGCTGCCAATGCTCTTGCCTTTTCCAAAAGGCAAGTCGTAGATCACGCTGGCGGTGAACTGATTGTTGAGGTTAAGTTGCGACAGGCTCCAATCCGATTTCGCGTTTCCTGGCAGAGGCCAGTAAGTGGCTCCCGGGCTTGTGCCGACGCCATCCGGAAACCCGGTGTCGAAGGTGCGCGCCCAGGTGTATCCGAGAAGAGCATACAGCCCGTGACGGGCACTCTTGGTTTCAGCTTTGATTTGGAGAGAATCGTAACGGGCTCGTCCAGCGTCATTGTTGCTGTCGACGGTCGTAAACGGACCGTATGGCGCCACCAGAGCACCGCCACCCGGCGCGCAGCCCAAGGTATAGCCGGGAGTGAAATTCGTACTGGTGGGGTCGCACGCAGATGGCGAGCCGATATTCTCGTTCACCTGTCCGACCAGGATATGTGTGCTGCGCGAACCGGCGTAGCCGGCGGTCAACACGACGTCCCCTGGCAGTTGGTGCTCAACGTTCAGGTTGAACTGCTGCACCATCCCTTGCTTGAAGTTCAGGTTCATGGACTGAATGGTTCCGGTAAAGGTTGAAGGATCCGGCTGTGCTGTAAAGCCAGGAAGGAAAGCGCGCTGCAGACCGCAGTCGAGTGGAGCGGCCGAGGTCGCGTTCCCAAACGGACAGAGACCGGAAAAATTATCGCTTTCCGCGAAGTAGGGCGGGTTTTCCCAGAGTCCTTGCGCACCCTGGTTCCACGAGGAGTCGTGGAAAATCGCGTATCCGGCGCGGACGGAAGTGTTCTGGTTGCCGAAAGGCTTCCACGCCAACCCGATACGCGGCTCCAGAGCAGTCTTGTCGAACTGAACGCCGACCGCACCATCACTGGGGACGCAAATCGCGCAATTCTTTTCCGGGCTATTTCCCGCAACCAGGTATTTACCGGTGTTGAAGTTGAAGTTCGCCTGGCGATTTTGTGCTTCGGTTTCTGGCGTTACCAAAGCCCACGCCAACCCGAGGTTCACGGTCAAATTGCTGGTCACGCGCCAATCGTCCTGCACAAACGGACGGAACATCTTCCAGCGGCGACCGGTAGTAGCGCCCTCGAACGTCTGATCGTGAATTGCTCCGTCAACCTGCCCCAGAAGTAAGTTGGCGGCATCGTCGCCCGTATTCGTTCCCGCGAACAGAAGCAAGAAGCCGTCCTGGAATCCGTTGGTCAGCACGTTCATCTGGTTGAGACGAATTCCCATGCCAACCCGGACGTCATGCTTGCCGCGAATCATGTCCAGAGTGTCGGAAAAGGAGTAGACGTTGGTTCCGCCCTGGAATGGAGCAAAACCGCGATCGCCCAATGACCAGTATCCGCCGGAGATGTCGATCGAAGTCAAACCGCAGCTGACGCAATCTACTGTCGACTGGCTCAGTCCCGGAGGGGCTCCCGGGCACCGGCTGTCAAGGTTGGCGCCGAGAATTCCGAGTTTCGCAGCTTCGCAGGTTGAGTCACCGAACGACTTGATGTGGTTGAAAATCCGGTTAAACCCAAAGGTCGCCTGGTTGATGGTACGGTCGGAGAAAATATGGGTCTCCGACAACGCTGCATTGCGACCATGGTTGGTGATGTCCTGCGTGCTGGCGAATGCGCTCTGCTCAGCAAAGCCAGGCGAACCTCCAGGGACAAATGACGTCGCCTGATCGTAACTGAAGCGGGCAAAGAGGGAGTCCTTGCTGGAAAAGTTGTGATCCAAGCGTACGTCGAACTCTCCTTCGTCAAGACTCCTAACCGGAACGTTGGTGAAGTTGATGCCCAGGCCCCCGTTGCTGGCATTGCTCGTAGGATAAAGCTGCAGCAATTTCTGTCCGACTGGATCGAACATGTTGGCCGGAATCAGGTTGCAAGGCGTTCCCGGGGCCTGAGTCCCGTCGGCTAACGCCGGAAGGGGGGCCCCGCGCCAGCACACTGAAAAGGCGTGCGGCGTTGGGCTATAGGGGTTGGTCAGATCACCGACGCGATTAACGTTCAGGGTCCCATTAAATGTTCCCGGTCTGGCAACCCCAAAAGGATCCAGACTGAAATCCCCGGTCTTCATGGCAGGCGTCGGAATCACCCCCACGAACGGCTATGCCGTGGCGCTGCCTTTTTGCCTGGTAGTCAAGGAAGAAGAAAGTCTTGTCTTTCTTGATGGCGCCGCCGAGCGAACCGCCGAACTGGTTCAGATTGAATTGTTCCCGGCTCGCCGCAAAATAACTGCGCGCGTCGAGTTTGGTGTTGCGGAAGAACTCGAACAGCGAACCGTGCAACTGGTTCGACCCGGACTTGGTGGTCACCAGGACCGTCGGACCCGCGCGCGTCCCATATTCCGCCGAATAGTTGTAGGTCAGGACTTTGAATTCCTGGATGGCATCGATCGAAGGCAGAATCGAGATGCCGCCAGCGGTCAATTCGTTGTTGTCGTTGCCATCGAGCAGCCAATCGGTGCTCTGGGCGCGCGATCCGCCGACCGACAGCGAATAGGTTCCGCGCGCCGAAACTTCGCTGCTGGGACCGCCGTTGAAAAAGCTCCCGGGATTGGTTTCCTGAGTGGTTCCGGGCGTCAGGGTGGCCAGCTGCACGAAATCGCGTCCGTTCAGGGGGAGTTCGGCGACTTGCTGCGAGGTGATCACCTGACCCAAAGTCGGATTCGAGGTCTGCACTGTCACTTCGGAAGCCGTGACTTCGACCGTTGAGTTGACCGACGCAGGCGTAAGGCTGAAATCCAGTTCACGATGCTCATCCACCTGCAGCCGGACGTCCTTCTGCTCGGCAGGACCAAAGCCCTGCGACTCCACATGAATCGTGTAATCCCCGATAGGCAGCAAGGGCATGAGGTAGTGCCCGCTATCGTCGGTTTTGGTCTCGCGCGACAGGCCGGTGCCTTGTGCGGTGGCCTTCACGCTGCGCTCCGGAAACTACCGAACCGGTCTTGTCCGTAATGGTGCCGGAAAAGCTCCCGGTCGCCTGTCCATACAGAAGCGGACAGATGGGAAATACAAGTGAACAAAACAGTACGAGCAGCGTCTTTCTGGTAGTCATCGATCTCTCCCTCGTTGGTGTCCGATAAAACTGCGGCACACCCCAATTGCTTCAGAACAAAACCCTAAAATCTGTTGTCTCTGCGCGACTATGCACCGGGACGCCAAGTCTTTCAAGACTTTTCACGCCCACAGCCAAGAACTTCAGCACAATATGTAGTCTCGGTGATACGTTGTCGTCGCGGACAATTGATCAGCTGGAATTTCCGATCTTTGTCGGTACAAACTGTGGCCAGAACGATACTTCCATTGACCATCAAGTGTCAACCACGGGAAAGGCGTAGATGGAGTGCAATTCAGTAAGTCGGTTTTCAATATTATTAGTGAACCGTGCTGTCTTCCGAGCCATTGATTGGGAATCAATCGCTTCCAGAAGCGCAGGAGCAAACACCTTACTATCTGAGTCTTGAGGTGGTGAGGATCAGAAAGCACACCCTGTCGGGATTTGCCGTAGAGCGGGGTTCGTTTCTGGTTCCTAGGTTCGACGGTCCAACAGATCGAGCGCCTGTGCCGTAGGGATAAATCGAGCTCCGTTATCCTGAAGTTCCGAAATGGCACTCCGTCCGTCTTGGGGATTTAAGGTTTCGATCGCATCCTGCACCACGCAAACTCGCCGGCCACGATCCAACAATCCTTTGGCTGCAAAGCGCACGCAAAATTCAGTGACCACTCCGAAAACGACAAACTCAATATCGTCATCAAAACGCTTCACCAACTCATCTGCATGCAGGCTTTCAAAAATGTTAAGGGTTTGTTTTTCGAGGAGAATCTGGTGGTAGGAGAAAAAATTGTCCGGGATTGTCGCCTGTGGTTCATTCGGGACTGAGATGACTTTGTCGGTCAGTGCTTCCGGCACAAACTCGGCCCCTGAACTGCCTTTCACGCAATGTGGAGGGAAAATCGCGAACTCAGGGTCGTCCTTCTTGTGATAGCAGCCGTGTGACACCAGAAAAACCTGGCCCCGAGAGGCCGCATTTGTGAGTCTTTTGATGTTAGGCAGTAATTTTTCGGCGCCGGGAACGTAAAGCTTTCCCCCGGGAAGCATGAAATCTTTTTGCGTGTCCACTTCCCAGAAAACGACATTGCGAGATACCATGCCGGGTCCGCCTCACTAACGATTACTGAAGCAAGCTTATAACATTTCGCTGCGCATTAATGCCCGTCGGGATATTTGCGTTGCAGATTTCTGCTAAAAGGGGTTTGAAATGGCGAACACACATCACAAGGACGAGGTGACGAAACAATCCCGCCTTCTAATCAGAAATATCGGGCTGATGCTGAGTGGCGACCTGGAAAATCCGATTTTAGACGCTGACGTAATCTTGGCGATCGACGGAAAGATAACTTCCATAGGCAAACAGAAAGACATCGATGGCGAGGGCGCTACTTTGGTTATCGATGCCAAAGGCACAACCGCTGACTCCCGGCCTGATCGACAGCCACGTACATCCAGTCGCGGGCGACTGGACCCCGCGCCAGAACCAGATTGGTTGGATTGACAGTTATCTCCACGGCGGAGTCACGACCATGATTTCCGCTGGTGAAGTGCACACCCCCGGCCGCCCCAAAGACGTGGTCGGTCTCAAAGCCATGGCAGTCTTTGCGCAGCGCGCCTTTTCGGCCTTCCGTCCTGGGGGCGTCAGAGTTCACGCCGGCGCGCCGGTTATCGAGCATGGAATGGTCGAGGAAGACTTCAAAGATTTGGCTGCGGCTGGCGTGACAATGCTCGGTGAGGTTGGACTAGGAAGCGTGAAAGACGGTTCTACGGCGCGCCAGATGGTGGCGTGGGCGAGAAAATATGGAATTCAAAGCACGATCCACACCGGCGGTCCCTCGATTCCCGGTTCGAGTTTGATCGATAAAGACATTGTGCTTGCTGCCGACGCCGATGTGATTGGCCACATCAACGGCGGTCATACTGCACTTCCCAACGATCAGATCGTGACGCTTTGCGAAAAGTCCGGGCGAGCTTTGGAAGTCGTACACAATGGCAACGAGAGAGCGGCATTGCTTACGTTGCGTACGGCTGGAGATCTGAAGCATCTGGATCGAGTAATCGTGGGAACCGATTCTCCCGCCGGATCGGGGGTACAGCCACTCGGTATTCTGCGAATGATTTCCATGCTGTCCTCTTTGGGAGAGATACCGGCAGAAACGGCAATCTGTTTTGCCACCGGTAATACCGCCAGAATTCGCAAGCTCGACTGCGGCTTGATTGCGATCGGTCGCACCGCTACGTTCGTGGTGATGGACAAAGCGCAACACTCAGACGGGAAGACGATCCTGGAAAGCATTCGCTTGGGAGACCTACCCGGCATCGGCATGGTGATCATCGATGGGGTGGTAAGCGCACAACGCAGCCGCAATACTCCTCCGGCCACAAGAGCGCCCGAAGTTATAAATACGCCGTCCCCGCACTGACAGATATCTTCATCGCCCACTACGAAGAATCCGCCAAGAAACTTCATTGGAACAGGCAAGAGGCTCCCAGTCCGGAATCTATACTTGGTCTTGCGGCACTCTTTAAGATGGGCGGAATTCGCCGCATTGGGAAGATAGTGCAAAAGGCAAACTCGGAAAGGAATCAAGAGTTGGCGGAGGCCCCGGCAAACATTTGAAACAAACATCGGCTCGGCGCTACTCTAGAATTACGGCTGGCGGCGGCTTGGGAGGGTCGATCAAAAATAGTTGGCCGGGCCGGGTGCTGTTTTCGCCGGTAAAGTTGTCGAATGGAACAAGTCAGCAACGAAGAATACTGCGTTGGGAAATAAGGGATACAAAGGATGAGGTATGAAGCGAACTCAGAACGATGTTTTAGGAGACCGCCTTGTCCGGTCCAGTGAAATTAACGTTGCTGTGACCGGTAGAAAGTCGGGACGGACTATTTCAAATCCGGTATGGTTTGTTTTGGATGGAGATCAGATCTACCTCTTGCCGGTACGCGGATCGGATACGCAGTGGTACAAGAATGTCGTCAAGAGCCCTTCGATTCGGATCAGTGCGGAGGGTGCAGAAAGTGAGTTTCAAGCTGTCCCCATCACGGATACGGCAGGAGTCTCCGCGGTGGTCGAGAAATTCCGTAAAAAATACGGGGCAAACGATATGAAAAAGTACTATTCAAAGCTCGACGTCGCCCTTCTCGCTCAAATGCAATGAGTGCTGTTGATAATTGCAGAGGGGGTGCTCCGTAGTCTGAGGACCAACGAAAAGTTTCCTATTCTTGGAGGCAGTCGGTCATGTGATTTTGATGAAGAGCGAAACACTGGTACCAACCCCTGACCTCGCTCTTCACGGAAGTCCGAGTGACGTGGCGATTCTCTTTCTGTATTCGCGCGCCTTCGCGATAACCTCCGCTTGATTCACGGTGAGCAGTTTTCGATTTCGCATCACTACGCGGCCACCGATCACAACGGTATCAACGTCACTGCCCTTTAGGGCATACGCCAGTTGCGCGTAAACGTCATACATGGGAACGGCGTTCGGTTCGTCCAGACCGATAACAATCAGGTCGGCTTTCTTGCCCGGTTCCAGCGAACCGATTTCTTTTTCCATATGCAGAGCTCGGGCGCCATCGATGGTCGCCATTTCGACAACCGCTTTCGCGTTCAAGGCCAACGGATTCATTCTTGTGATCTTTGCGAGCTTTGCCGCCAGATCCATTTCTTCCATCAAATCCAGATCATTATTACTGCCTGCCGGTCCGTCGGTTCCCAGACCAACCGCGACCCCGGCCGCCCGCATTTCGGGAACAGGAGAAACGCCACTCGCAAGCATCATGTTGCTCGAAGGGTTATGGACACAGCCGACTTGCCGCTGGGCCAACGTGTTGCGATCGGCTTCATCGACGAAAATGCAATGCGCGGAGACTACATCCGGACCAAGCAATCCGATCTTGTCGAGATATTGCACCGGTGACATTCCGTTTTGTTTCTCGCTGTCTTCCCATTCCTTTTTCATTTCAGCGGTGTGAATCAGAATCGGCGAGTGATATTTCCGCGCCAGCGCTGCGGCGTCTTGAAGCGTTTTTTGGGAACACGTGTAGATCGAATGCGGAGCCACGGCGGCATGAATCAGTGGATCGCCCTGCCACTTCTGTACAAACTTTTCGGTGTACGCCAATGCCTCAGCCCGACTCTTATTGTCGGGCGCGGGAAAGTCAATGAGTGTCTCTCCGAGCACCCCGCGCATGCCGGCCGCCTTGGTCTCCTCGGCGACGGCATCCTCGAAGTAATACATATCGGCGAAAGTCGTGACGCCTCCGCGAATCTGTTCCGCTGCGGCCAAGCGGGTACCCCAGCGTACAAATTCCTCGTTAACGTTCTTAGCTTCGGCCGGGAAAATATATTTGTACAGCCAGTCGGCAAGTGTTACGTCGTCATGCAAACCACGGAATAGCGTCATGGGCACATGAGTATGTCCGTTGATGAAGCCCGGAAGAATCAACTTGCCGGTGACGTCAATGGTTTCTGAAGATGTATATTTGCCCTCCAATTCGTGGCGTGCGCCGATCGCGACAATTGTGTCGCCCCGAACCGCGATTGCTCCGTCTTCGAAGATGGTTCGACTCCTATCCATGGTGACGACAGTGCCGCCCACCATCAAGAGATCGACTTTGTCTTTGTGATTTTGCGGTCTTGCCAAAAGCGAAGCCAGAAGCGAAAAGGCAACAATGCGAATTGCACGACGTGGAACGATCATGGCTGTCCTCGTGAATTCTCTACAAATTGTCAACGAATGTATAAGACGAAAGGGACGTAAATATTCCTAAACATATTTTGACAGTTCTTTACGGAAGGTCGAGATTCTAAGAATGTTAGCCAGTGATTCTTCCATTTCCCGGAATGCTCCATCCCAGTTTTTGTAGGCCACACATCGCATTTCCGCATTCATCTTGGTTCAGCGTGCGTAAACCGTTCGAAGACTAACACGATCTCAACAACATTCGTTTGGCCCAGTAGATGCACAACACCACTTGTTATTCCATGGGGCTCCGCTCGTAGGACTCGGGTTTCTTGATCTTTTAGCAGATCGGCAGGAATCTCCGAATGGTCTCCGGTCTCTTCATCTACCGTTTTTCCTGTACGTTCCCTGATGCGTTTCGTTTTTGTTTGAGTTGTTTTGTAAAGAACAGTCAATAGCGAATTGAAGGGAGAACGCTTGTGAACATCCGCGCCTTATATACATTTGCAAAAGGACACATATTGGTTGTCATGTCCTTGTGTGTGTTGTTGTCTCTGACCACGGTGACATTCGCCCAGACCACAATCTCGACAGGAAGCATTCAGGGAACAATTACCGACCCCTCGGGCGCCGTGCTTAGCGGAGCGAAAGTTGTTATCCGCAGCAAGGACACCGGACAGACCGCCGAATCTACGACCACATCTACCGGCACTTTTGCTTCTGGAGCGTTGATCCCTGGAAATTATGTGGTTCGCGTCGAGGCGACCGGATTTAAGACTATCGAGATGCCGCTGACCGTGCAGGTGAACACGACCTCCTCAGCCAATGTAAGGCTTACCCTGGGACAGAGCGCGGAAGTGGTCGAAGTACAAGGATCGGAAGTAGCCGTGAACACCGAACAGGCCACGGTCCAGGGAGTTCTCACCAGCCAGCAGATCGAGAACCTGCCGATCAACGGCCGCAACTTTCTTGACCTGGCGCAACTAGAGCCAGGGGTACAGATTCAGGACGGAGGAACGTTCGATCCCACCAAGAACGGATTTTCGTCGGTTTCCTTTGGCGGCCGCTTCGGACGTACCGCACGCATTGAAGTTGATGGTATCGACATCAGCGACGAAACCGTCGGTACAACCACGCAGAACCTTCCACTCGGAGCTATTCAGGAATCCGCGCTGCAACAATCATCCTTGGATCTCTCAACCGAACTGACTTCTTCCGGTTCGGTGAACATCACCACCAAATCGGGAACTAATGGTTTGCACGGTGACGCGTTCTACTATTTCCGTGACCAGTCCCTGAATGCGGCGCTGCCGGGCGATTCCACCAACCCATTTCAGCGAAACCAGTTTGGTGGCAGTCTGGGCGGTCCAATTATCAAGAACAAGTTGTTCTTCTTTATCGATGCCGAGCGCAACAAACAAGATCTGCTCGATCCAGTTCTTCCCGGCGGCGCATTCACCGGTCTGACGGGAAGTTTCAATTCCCCGTTTCGTGAAACCCAGACGGTAGGAAAACTTGACTGGCAAGCCGGGCGGTTCAAACTTTTCTATCGCTTTTCGTTTGATCAGAACCGGAGCGCACTACCGTTCATTCCCAATTCCTTTCAGCCTTTCGCCAACGTGAACCATGCGCGCGATCATGTTGTCGGCGCGGATTTCAACACTGGCAGTTTTACTCACAGCATCCGCTTTGGTTACACAAAATTCCAGAATGGAATTGCTGACGCAGTAACGGGATCCAGCATCTTCGATCCTGCGCCTGGGATCGAACTGGCCATCGGAGGCGATCCCAACTGCCTGACCGCGGGAGCGGACGACTTTTGCTCCGGACCCAATTTTCTTGCTCCGCAGGCTACGGTACAGTCCAACCAACAGATCAAGTACGACGGCAGCAAATCGTATAAGAACCATCTCTTTCGATTCGGCGCAGGTTATAACCACATCTTGGGCGGCGGCTTCGCCGAATTTCTGGGGCTGGCGCCAGCGGTAGGTGCGCCCAGCAATGCCACCCCCTTCAACATCTTTCCGGGGGGAGCGTCCAACCCGCTTAACTATCCCGTCACCAACGTTACATTGGGCAACGGTCAAGGATTTTCGTCGGAGAAGCCAACCTTCGGCTTTCCTGGTGGCGGGCTTGGTCCCGACAATCGCATTTCGTTGTACTTCGGCGATTCCTGGAAAGTACGGCCAAACTTTACTTTAACTTTGGGTCTGCGCTACGCACGTGACACTGGCCGCACGGACAGTGATCTCGGACCCATTCCTGCACTAGATCAGTTCAACAACCAGTTCTATTCCGGCCTTGGAAACCGCGTGAACCAGCCCGATCGCAACTTTGCTCCTCAGGTCGGTTTTGCATGGGACCCGAGAAGCAATGGAAAGACGGTGATCCGCGGCGGACTTGGGTTGTTCTACGAAAACTCGATCTGGAACAACAATCTGTTCGACCGTCCGGCTCGTTTAGCGCAGGGGTTCTTCCTTGGCAACACGCCAGTGTGCTCGAACGGCTCTCCGCAAACTCTGCCATTTCCCAGCACGATCGATCCGGCTACCATGTGCGGGCAGCCGATTGGAAGTGTGTCTTCGCAGATCGTACAACTGCAACAGGAATATCAGGCGTTTACCCTGGCGCAAGGTCCTGCCAACAACGGCGTCTATATCGGAAACATTTTGGCCGACGGGATTGACGTCACCGGAACAAATCTATTTGCGCCGCAATATGTTTCCCCGCGATCGGTGCAGTTCAATATCGGCGTCCAGCACGAACTTCGCCATGGCATGGTGTTGACTGCGGACTACCTCCGCAACATTTCCACCCACAACCTGCTGAGCATCGACACCAATCACATCGGTGATGCCCGCTTCTTCAATCTGGCAAATGCCCAAGCGGCGATTGCGACAACCAACGCGGGATTCGGTTGCGCAGATGTTGACTGCGCGATTGGCAAGGGAGCCACTATCACAGACTACGCCTCGAACGGGCTTGATTCCGGTTATTCCGTTTGTGGTGGTCTGGCGTGCCCACAACTCGATGCTCCCGGTGCACCCCACGCTCGTGCGGCGTTCCCCGGTATCAACCAGAACCTCGGTACGAACCAGATGCTGTTTCCGATTGGACGCTCTGTCTACAACGGTCTGCAGATGTCTTTACGGCAAAACGTAAGCAATCCGCTGCCCGGCATTCGTTACCTGAACCTGCAAGTTTCATACGCGTTCTCCCGTTATGTATCGACGGCACGGGACAACGACTTCATCAACTTCCCCACCGATAACGCCGATCCCACCAGGTACATCGGACCGAACGGACTGGATCGCACTCATCAGCTTTCATTCGGCGGCACCATGGATTTGCCGGGACGCTTCCGCATGAGTCTGATCTCTCACTTTGACAGTCCACTACCGTCCAATGTAACCCTGCCGGTCACCGGGGCGCCAGGCGGCTTGTTCCAGACTGACCTCACGGGAGATGGCACCGGTGATGGCACTGTGGGGTCCAACGGTGGCGTCGGCGACCTTCTGCCAGGCACTAACCTTGGCGGCTTTGGCAGGTCGTTCGGAGTGGGTGGCCTGAACAAGCTCATTTCCAATTACAACAACACCATCGTTGGCCAAACGACGCCGGCTGGTCAGGTACTGATTAACAATGGCCTTTTCACTCTCTCTCAGCTGCAAACGTTGGGAGGAGTGATTGGCGGACAATCAACCGGGGGTTTTACAGGCTTGCCTCTGGCACCCCCCGGCGCCGTCGGTCAGGCGTGGCTCAAAACATTCGATCTCAGCTTGAGCTGGGGATACAAGGTCAAAGATCGGGTTGAACTGCGGCCAGGTGTGTCCATCTTTAACCTGTTCAACTTCGCTAACTTTGACGGTCCTGCTGCTCCGTTCAGCAACATCCTGGATGGATCACAAGGCTCGCCCAACGGGACCACAAGCCCTCAGCCGAATGATTTGCGCCTGGGCCTTGGTTCTGGTGTGAACGCACTCGGCTCGCCGCGAGTGGTTGAGTTCTCGCTAAAGTTGAACTTCTAGAAGGCAGTTGCAAGCTAACCTCATGGGCCGCCGGTTAACTGGCGGCCCTTCTTAGTTATCAAAAGGGGATCTAGCGGAGGCCGTCCTCGCCTTTGATTTCGTTTTTGGTTAGTCCGCCGACTCGCGGCAGGGGACGTCCGCTGTCCGTCACTGCGACTGCGACCATGATTTCGTTGGCGCGGGGAGCGTCATTGATTCGCACTTCCATCCCATCGAAATGACTGCGGACGAATGCGGCATCCTTGTGACCGAGCGGAATATCCAGCACCACACCCAGACCGCCTCGCTTCTTCGATGACGGAATAAGCGCGGCACCCTTTCCGAGAACTTTGCGAACTGGAGCGCCCAATCTGGGGTGGAGGATCGCCGCGGCATGTTCGAGTTCGCCGTTCTCGCCGACCGCTGCTGCCTTTCCGTAACTCTCGACGGATGTAGCGGCCGCACCGAGGGCGGCCACGGCACGTTGCGTCAGGAGTTCCCCGAGTTCTTCACCGATCAGCATCAGCTCTGACAAGTCCTCCACGTATTTTCCGGCGCAAGGATTTTCGATCACAGCAACCGCAGCTGCGCGTCGAGTTGGAGGATTAACAGCGCGTCCCATTTCTGTGCGCGTCTCTTCCAGGAACGTCACAATCTTACGAATGCTGGGCTTCATCGCAATCCGTCCTCTCCCTTGATCTCCGAAGCTTTCAAGCCGCCGACGCGGGCATGAATGCGCGAGCCGGTCGTCATGACCAGAGCCAGCAGAAGTTCATCGGCGCGGGGGGCGTCGGATAGGCCAACTTCCATCGCGTCGAAGTGGCTGCGCACGTATGACGCGTTAATGTGCGTGATGGGCACATCGAGGCGGGTGCCTGGTCCACCGACTTTTTTTGTCGACGGCACGATAGCTCTTGCATCGCCGAGAACTTCACGCATGCCGTAACCACCCGGAACATGCCAAAGGGCTCCATGCTCAAGTTCGCCGGCTGCACCGACGATTGCGCCTTTACCGTAACCTTCAACAACATTCGAATGCCCACCCAACACAGAAACCAGCGTTCGGGCCATGTCCAGTCCTAAGGGCTTGAGGTCGTCCATGAATCCGGCAATATCGTTTACGTAGGAACCGGCAAAAGGGTTACGGATGACCGTGAGAGCGACCGCGCGGCGAAGTGGTATCCCGGAAACTGGACCACCCTCGTGAAAGATTTCTTCGACCGCCGTGAACTTCTTGCGAACCAGAACCTCAGGCATGAATCAGGACCTCACTGGACTGAATAAGATCCGCGCCCAAGGCTATGTCGGACGGTGTCGCTTCACTGATGACGATGGTGTTGCCGTGCAAACGCAAAGCGGCAGCGCGGATAAGTCCGTCCGATAAAATTGACCTCGCAATAACAGCACCAGCGCGGAGGGCGTCACTGATCTCGCCACCGGAAAGTTCCCCGACCTGCCTCGTGACCAACCGGTCGCCAAGGTCGCTATCGGGATCAAGTTCGCATGCGGGAATGCGAACGATGCCGGGATGTCCTGGCAGGTCTACGTTATTCGCGATAATGGTGGCCGCCGCATCAGCTGCCGAGGCACGCTCGGCAAGAACCGTTACCGCGTCAGCTATGCCAAGCGAAAAGCTTCGTCCGCGCCAGCCGCTGGTCGCAATACCTCGCACCGCATGTGCCGCATCCAGACGAAGAGTGCCGAACAGCGATGGTTCATCGGGCCTCTCAACCATACCCACTATAAAACTCTCCCCAGTTGAGAGATGAAGGGCAATATCGCCGCCATTATTCACATAAGCACGCGATAGCGTTGCCACAGACATCATGCTTCTCAATATTTCCTCCGCCACTGAGCCGGCGACTGCCGCCATTGGGGTGACGAACGTCTTCTGGCAGTAGGGAAGCACGGCGTCGTACATGCGCATTGCGATAACGCCGACCGGACGCGAGCCGTTTTCGGTTGCGGACTGACGCAAGAGCGGGAGCTCTCCGCAGAGTTCATCGAGCACGCTTTCGAATCGTTCCGCAGCCCTGCGATAGGCTTTTTTTATTTCGCTTTCTGTTCCAAAAGCTTCGATGATGAGATCAATGGGCCCGTCATGAAGATGGAGCCGCCTTCCGTCGGGTAATAACGCTGCCTGCGCTCGGCTCTTCATCGGCCTGACCTCGGATTCTCGTGGGAAGATTTGTTCCGCGACAGAGGCCAGGGATTTTCGGGGCGAGCCGAAAGATGACGGTGACTCTCTCCTTGCATGATCGAATCTAAGGGACGAACGTGTTCCATGTAGCCACCCAACGCTGAGTAATCGCTAATTTTGAGAGTGAACTCCACTGGCGCAACTAGCGCCGGTGTAGGTACGTAACCGAAGGCGTTTTCCGGCATACGCGTGACATCCACCATAAAGGTGATACCCCCTCCCGGCCAAACATAGACGGGAGCGCCGCCACAAGTAACGCGAGTCAAGGCGTCCCTGACGGAGTGGGTAAGGCGGACCGGGTTCTCTGTCACTCCCGCTCTTAGCGAACCTCCTGCCCCGCCCATGAAGAGCACGGTGGAGAGAGCTGGTTCGCAATTTTCCTTGATCCGGGTGACCGATTCGCCAAGCGAACGCGGCAGTTCCTTTTCTACCGGACGCAACGCTTCGTCGAGCTCGAAATAGGCGTGATGCTCCCCGGTGGTGCTGACCATCAGCAATCGAAGATTTGGCCAGGCAAACTTCGGATTAAAGGCTTGCAGAATGGAAAGTGGATCTTCGATGTTTGTGCCACCCCAGGCAGTTCCGGGCTCGGCTACCGCGGAAGTACCGGCCGGGAGTAGAGCGACGGCCCTTCATTTTGATCCCCGTCTCGCGCACGCCGAGTAGTTTCCCGGCCTGATGTTCAGATAGAACGCCTGTGATGTGGTCGTCTACAACCACCACTTCATCCACTTTGCCAAACCATTGTTTTGCAAACATGCCGATGGTGGCCGATCCACAGCCTACTCGCATACGTTCTTCCTGCGCGCCATCCACAATGGGAGCCTTGCCCGCCTGGATGATTATGCTGGCGCCTTCATCGATGGTCAGTTCAACTGGCTTTCGATTACAAAGGTTCAGCAAAGTCTCGCAAGTGGCGGTACCCTCCTGGCGACTGCCACCTGTGAGATGCCGCACGCCTCCGAGAGAGAGCATCTGGGAGCCATATTCGCTGGTAGTAACGTGGCCTACGGGTTCGCCCTGCGCGCGCACCGTATTGGTTTCTGGTCCGAGGTGACGGTCGGTATCGACCTTCACCTTGACGCCGCAATAGCTAAAGATCCCTTCAGTGACTACCGTGACCATATCCACGCCCTGCACATGGGAAGAAATAATGAATGGGGCGGGCTTGTAATCGGGATAGGTTGTGCCTGCGCCGATTGCAGTTACGAAGTTATCCGGACCACTTACGATACTTCCATCCCACTCACGATCGCGATCGAGGAAGGGAACTACTGAATCACCACGAGTGACGGCCCGGTCAAGAACCACATGAGGATCGATCCGGACCAATTGACCACTGTCATTTCCGTACCGGTCGCATGCACCCGTCCTGCCAGGCTTGATGTAGCAAAGCACTGGACAGGCATCACACCGGATGGCGTCATCTTCAGGCATGCTTTTCATTGGTGCGACTCGCAAGAATCGCTGCGCGTATGCGATCAGGCGTGGCAGGCACGCGGCGAATGCGGATACCAATCGCGTCATGGATAGCGTTAAGAATTGCCGGTGCGGTGGGGATCACCGCTTGTTCGCCGATTCCCTTGGCGCCAAAGGGCCCAATCGGTGATGGATCTTCAATCAGAATTGATTCGACGGGCGGCATATCTCCAGCCGTGGGAATCAGGTAGTCATGAAGATTCTCGCCCTTGCCGGGAAAGAACTCCTCCATCAGTGCCATGCCAAGACCCTGAGCGGCACCACCTTCGATCTGTCCTTCAATCAGAGTCGGATTGATTGCGCGGCCCACATCGTGCGCGGCCGTTATCTTCAAAACTTTCACCGTTCCCAATTCCGTATCCACAATGATTTCGGCAAGATGCGCCCCAAACCCATAAACTGCGTAGGGATTTCCCTGACCATTTTCGTCGAGTGGACTGGTCGGCGGATCGAATGTGGCTTCCCCCGTCAGCACATAGCCATGCTTATCGAGAGGCAGGTCGCGAAGGTTGACTTCCTGCAGTTTGTCCTTGTCGCGCACGGCGATTCGTCCATCTTCAAAATTAATGTGGGCGCATTCGCACAAATTAGCCAGCCGCAGTATTGACTGGCGAAGCTGCGCGCCTGCCATGTGAGCGGCCTTTCCCGTGACGAATGTTTGACGTGAAGCGGAAGTCTTGCCGCAGTCGGGCGTAATCGATGTATCCCCTGAGATCAAATCAAAGCAATCAATGGGCGCGCCCAGCGCATCTGCGCAAATTTGGGCGACGATCGTGTTCGAGCCCTGACCGATATCGACGGCTCCTTGGTGGAGCGCAATCCTGCCGTCTGCCTTCAGTCCCACACGAATTGTGGATGGATTGGGAAGGGAAGTATTGCCGCAGCCATACCACATTCCGGCAACTCCAACACCGCGCCGTAACGAACCAGTGGTGGTTGCGTTGAACTTCGCAGACTCATTGCGCGAGGCCCTCCATTTCGTTTTCAAGGCTTCGAAACATGCGCGGATCCCTACCCCTTCACCGAGCACCTGTCCCGTGACGGTGGGCGTCTTGTCGTCCAGGGCATTCGTGATTCGGAACTCGAGGCGGTCAAGGTTAAGTTTGTCCGCCAGATCATCGTAAAGCTGCTCCTGGGCAATTGCCGTTTGCGGAACTCCAAACCCGCGGAACGCCCCGGCCGGCACCAGGTTCGTATGTATGGCTCTAGTGAGTGCGCGGTAGTTCGGGATAAAGTAAGGTCCCGACGCATGGACCGGAACTCGTGCCGCAACTGTCGGTCCCCACGAAGAATAAGCTCCGGTATTGAAGTCAGCAGCAAAATCCATCGCGGTGAGCTTTCCGTTGCGGGTCGCGCCCACACGTAGACGTATGCTTGAAGGATGCCGTTTTGTGGTGGAAATGATCGATTCCGAACGCGAATAAACCATTCGCACCGGCTGTCTCAAGATCCATGCGGCGAGGACGATGAACGGCTGCACCGACAAATCCAGTTTTGCTCCGAAACCACCGCCGACTGCGGTCGGAATCACTCGAACGGCTTCTGGCGCCAGACCCAGAATGGCGGCGATGTCGGCGCGGTCCATGTAGGGTGCCTGAGTGCATGCCTGAACCACCATTGTGTCGCCAACCCGACGCGCAAAACCCGCTTCGGGTTCGATATAGGCGTGCTCCACGAAGCCCGATTCGTATTCATCCTCGACAACGACGTCGGCGTCCTCGAGGGCTCTTTCCACGTCACCCCGAACCACCCGGCCGCGTACCAGGATGTTGTTTTCGCGATGGGGATGAATTAGATGAGCATTCGACGCGAGGGCATCGGTAATCGTGGTAAGCGCAGGGAGCTTTTCCCAGATTACTGGAAAGGTTGCGAAGTCCAATTCTTCAATCGCCTCGGGCTCCCCTACCACGGCCGCCACCGCTTCACCTTTGTGTCTTGCTTCATCTTCGGCGAAGACGGGTTGGTCTGCGAACCGAGGAATCACTCCGTAGCGATTCTTGCCGGGAATATCTTTCGCCGTCAAAACCCGAACGATACCTGGATGCGTAGCGACGAATTCGTCCAGGTTGCCGAAGCGGAAGCGCGCCCGCGAATGAGGGCTGCGGATGGCTTTTACGACAAGCGCTCCAGCTGGAACCTCGTCGGCTCCGAAAATTTCGCGGCCATCCACTTTTCCGCGACCATCCAGGCGGATGAGCCTCTGACCAACCGCGCTTCCCGCTTGAGGCGAAGGCTTAGAAGTTGGGACGGACCCAGCATCGAGCACGGCCGAAATGATTTTGCGATAACCGGTGCAGCGGCAAAGCACGCCGCCGATCGCGTCCATTACATCGTTTTCGCTCGGGTTTGCATTGCGCTCCAGCAATGCCGTTGCTGATACCAGCATTCCGGGCGTACAAGCACCGCACTGGGCGGCGCCATGATGAAGGAACGATTTCTGCAACCGGTCTCCTACGGGAGCTCGAGTGCTCAACCCTTCGACCGTCGTTATCTCGCGTCCTTCAATCTGTCCAGCGGCGACCAGACAAGAGCAAAGTGGCTCTCCATCCATGAGAACTGTGCAGGCTCCGCAGTCGCCAGCGTCGCAGCCCACTTTAACTCCAGTGAGCCCGAGACTCTCGCGCAACAATTTCGAAAGACGAGTCGTCGGCGAAACGCGGGTAGTTAGTCTACGCCCATTTACCGCGAGAGTGATCGAGACTTGGATGGTGTCACTAGGAGAAATAATCGTAGCCACGTCAGGAACTCCCAACGCAGGCGTCGAGTGCTCGGCCGATCAACGTCAAGGCCGCATCGTTCCGGTAAATGGCAGTTGCACGTACATCATCGATCGGGGAAAGTTGCGCAAGGTGTGAGGGAACTACGAGTCTACCTAGTCCTACTCGTGCTGGCGCGCCGACAAGCGCAAGCTCGAGAGTTGTGAGGCGCTGGGCTCGGGCCGAGCATGATCCTACCGCGACCCGCGCTTCTGCTACGGATCCGTTGAGGTCAGTTTTTACGACGACCGCAACCATGACGATCGATATCACCAGATAACGCCGGGAGCCAAGCTTCAGAAAGAACGATGCTGCATCGTCGAGGCGTCGAGGGACGATTACACTGCTGAGAATCTCGCCCGATCGAAGAAGGGTTTTGCGATTGCCAACGATAAATTCCGCAAGACTAACCCGGCGAGATCCCTCGACAGAAAAAAGTTCGACCTGGGCATCCAGGGTGAGGAGAGGAGGCACACCGTCGGCGGCGGGCGATGCATTACACAGGTTGCCAGCTACGGTAGCGCGATTCTGAATTTGGATCGCGCCGATTTCCCGCGCGGCACTCTTTAGTGAGTCGAAACTGCGAGGCAGTGAAGCAGCGATAATCTGACTCCACGTGGTAAGGCCGCCAATACGAATCTGATCCGGCTCAATCGTGACCCCTTTCATCTCGGAGACGCCGGAAACATCAAGTATGGATTTGGGGAGGGGTCGATCACCCAGAGACGGAAAGACATCGGTGCCACCCGCCAATATCTGACCACCATGTGCGGCCAGCATATGAACGGCCTCATCGAGCGTTCCGGGCCTGAGATACAAGCTTGCTCCCCTTTGCAACCCACAGACCCCGCCATACGAGCGGGCTTTTGTGGTTCATTGTTATACGAATGATCTGCTTTGTACAGAGGAACCGCCGCGATACGGTCAAAGTTAAAATGTGAAACTCGGGCTAAACTTCGGAAGGCTCTGGAATCGGCTCGATACGTCTGAGAAGGAAGGCATATCCGGCAATGCCCAGCAGCAAGATCACGGTCGCGGTTACAAACGCCGACGCGAAAGAATGAGTGGCTGACACAATATAGCCGGTGATGATTGGTGCAGAAATTGCACTCAACTGACCGGCCAAATTGACGATGCCTCCGAGAGTGCCTACGCTTTCACGAGGTGCGATAAGCGAGGGCACGGTCCAGGCGACAGGTGCGGCGGCAGCCAATCCTCCCAACGCGATGACTGATCCAGACTAACGCCGACGTCGGACTGTGAGAATGAGCAGCCCCCACCATCCCGAGCCCGAAGCTGGTCGCGATAATCAAAACCGACAATCGCACCCGATTCGAATTCCACCCGCGCTGGATCAGGGCATCCACTAGCCACCCGCCAACCACCAGATCGGTGAGGGTGGCGAACAGCCACGGAACGCTGGTGTAAAGAACTGAGTGCCGAAGGTCCATCCCCATTGAAATTGAAAGATAACTGGGAAGCCAGCTCAACAGGAGAAAGAAAGTGTAGTTGTAAGCGCCCCATCCCAAGGCGAGCCCGTATACCTTTGGTTGGCGCAATAGATAAGCCAACGAGGCTCTGTTTTTCGCCCTGACTTGGTCTTCGGGCTGTGCCCCGCCGCGAACGATATAGTCGAGTTCTTCCGGCGACAAGCCTTTGTCTTCGCTGGGGTTGCGATACAGTCCGTAAAACAGCGCGAAATATATAAGACTGCCAAGGCCGGTTGCTGCAAAACTCCACCGCCAACCAAAATGTAGAAGCAGTAAGCCAATTAACGGGTACTCCGATGGCAGAGGAAAACTTCGCCGCCGCATCCGTGATCGCGGTTGCCAAGCCTCGTTCTGCATCTGGAAACCAGTATCCCAAGGCCTTGGCATTCCCGGGAAAGGTTGGAGCCTCGGCCACACCCAACAAGAATCTCGCTGCGACAAATACTCCAAGTCCCGGCGACACGGCGGCGGCGAACGAAGACATGCTCCAGATAAATGTTCCGATCCGGCCAATTCGTTTGACTCCAAATCGATCCAAAAGGACTCCTGACGGCATCTGCATCGCCGCATAGGTCCAACTGAATGCGCTCGAAAGATAGCCGAATGCAATCAGGGAAATGCCAAACGAGGCATGCAGAGCATTCTGGGAGACTGACAGGTTAATACGATCGAAAAAGGCAATGACGACGCCCAGGGCCAGCAGGAATGCCATCCGCCATCGTCTGCGAGGTACGCGTGATGTCGATGGACCGGATTGCGGCAACTAGACTCCCGACTTCATTTACCGGCGCAGGCTATTGTGCGTCCACGACACAGCGAAAGCCGATTGTGCCGGCGCGGTCGCGTCCCGGGCGACATCAACAGATATTTCTGGTGCTCGTCGAGCCGGTAGGTCTGCGGGAAATACCAGATCGAGCCCAGAGGCTGATAAGACGCGCCTCCTCGGACGATGGCGGCTCGAGTATGTTCGTCGCGGTATTCATCCGTCCATTGCGAAACATTTCCCTCCAGATCGAGCACTCCAAGTGCGCTTGCCGCCTGCGGGAAATGCATCAACATTCGCGGGCGACACGTCTGACGTGCCCGCGATCCGGTTCCGGCATCGCTCTCCGCATTCCAATCATTGCCCCAGGGATAAGATTCGGCCATCATTCGATTGCGCGGCGAATTGCCATTCCCATTCGTGAGGCAGACGCTTACCCGCCCAGGCGGCGTAGGCTCGTGCATCTTCGATAGATACCCAGGTCACAGGTTTCTTTTCCCATCCGTCGGGATAGGTCCCGTTTTTCCAGTCACGAAGAAAGTTATGATCGTCCTTGGGATGATAGTGTGTGGCGTCCACAAATGTCTTGAATTCGGCATTCGTTACCGGAGTACGATCGATATAAAAGGTTTGTGACATGCACGCGATGGCGATGAGTCCGCCGCGCGATATCTTCCCAGGGATATTGCACGTCGACCCCGGGATCGTTTCCGCCCTCAATCTCAATGCCGCGGACCTGAAAGTCAAAATACGTCTCGGGAATACGAACCATTCCGGTCGGCGCACTCGAGCCGGTTTTGTCGCGGGGATCTCGACCATCTTCTGCGCTAACGGCTTTCCATTCTCGCGAGTAGCTCGAGAGCGGACGCCGCGACCGCTCCGCCATATAAGTAAGAAGGTCTTTAATGTGACCTGGCGGCGGGATTCTGAGGCGAGGCCAGTACAGCTCCAAAGCCCAGTCCCTCGACGTCAAACTCAAGTGTGGCTTCGTTGCCCTTTACGGTAGGGGTCAACTCCGTACCGTGCCACAAATCGTAAGTAGTGCAGTCCCGCTTGGTAGGGCACGCGGAGTTGCTCCCCTGCGCTGTCGTACTCATTGCGATTGACGATGGTCCAAAGCGTGCTCGACTGTGGTAGGAAAGCGGCTGGCGAAGACGCCCGGCTGTAAAGTGGGAGAATGCGGTTCCCAGTCCGGGCTGCGCAGATTTTCCGCGAAGGCCCGTTCGATTCGAGTGAAGCGAAGAATGGCTTCTGCATCGTGCGGAGTGGTTCCGTACCAGAAGCCCCAAAGATTATCGAGCGTGGCGTAACCCTGCCCGTTGAAGAAGGCGTGCTGAAGGCTGTCCGTCTTGTCCCGCGTAAAGCGGTCGGTGACGTTTACCATGTGCCGTGGCTCAAGCCATTTGCTCTTGCTCACCATCGGCACAAACGGATATTCCTTGCCTTCCCACGTGACCCAGTCGTTCCATCCAATGTTGGACCACGCAATCGACTCGTCGCGAATATCAAATTGCGGCTCGAGCGCCAGCGGATGTCCGATGGCAGTCCGAGGCTGAGCTGAAATTGCGCGGGAATGCTTTCGAGAGTGTCGAAATTGATGCCGTCGGCGCCAATATCCTTCAGCAACTGCGAAATTGCAGTCCAAGGGGGCGACCCCTTCCTCGCGCGTTCCAGTGTCCCAGGCAATGATCGGGAAAAATACTCTCACGCCACGCTGGTGAAACTTCTGGACCATTTCTCGCAGCGCGGGAACTCCGCCGGGCAAGATCGCGCAGAAGATCGAACTGGTTCCGGTCATCCACACCGAGGTTGGGATACACGTGCCAGATCAGCACAGCGTCAATCGGACCGATGCGGCTCTCGGTGTCGGCAAGAAAGCGGTCCACCGTATATTCGCCGGTCTCGGGGTTGTAAAAACTTCGGTCCCAGATGAGCAGCTGCACCTGGGAGAAGACCTGCTGCGTCCACGCCAGCTCCGGCCGGTCATATTGTGAGCCGTCATATCGTAGGCGTGTGAGCCGATCAGCGCGCCAGGCCTTCAGGCCCGCCCGCCAGCCGTCGACATCGCCAGAAGGTCCTGGGAAGAAAATATCTTCCGCGAGCGGGAGGCTCGGAAAGATTCATAACTCCGTTCGGCGAAACCAGAGGATGGCGCGCTTTCCATTCATCGGAAAAAGCCAGAGCTTGCGACGCAACAAGACATGCGAGACCACAGCGCGGTATGCGAACTTGACGAACAGAAAATCGCGTCAGGTGCGAAAGGAAAGAGAATGGTATTTCATGGGTCCGCCGGGTTCGAGATCTCGTGGTTGTGATCGATCATCAATACATGATCGTCCTGGTTAAGTGATGCGGCCACCACGTGGTGTGATAGTGGGTCCACAGGCGGGCGTCGATCTGCGGAATAATGATCTGCTGGTCTTTCGGGCGAAGATTGTTGACCTCTTCGCAGAGCAGCGCGGTGGCGTAAATGCAATGTGCCCGAATCTCAACTTCCTGGCGGCTGTCGCGCGGAATCATCTGGTAACGTGTTGATCGCGTGCTCAAGTTCGGGCGAATAGCTCATGATTCCCAGCAGCCGCAATCCCACGGGAACGATGTAGTCGGCAAATGCCGTCATCTTGTCTACGTCGGCGAGAGGGAACTGACCGGTCTTTCTCAACGACGAGTAGACAAACCACGTTCCCAGTTGCGGCAACTTGTAAAGCTTGATGGTTGCGCCATCGTATGGGCTCACGTCGTTGAAGCGAGGAAACTCCTTCACCATGCGGTCGATCAATCCGGCGCCGTTGTCGTACAAGACGAGGCGGGCACGACTTCACGAAATTGTGGAAGCGTCCGTCGTACTTCTCCGCCAGCACCGCACCCACCTGGTGCCAGATTTCCATCTTTTCGTCGAGCATGGGCAGTTCGATGTTGGCGGCAAAAATTCGCTCCATCTCCGGACGAGTCACCCGCGCCAGAAACTTGCCGTCGAGAATCGGGATCCCATTGTCCATCGCCCGCTTCATGCAGGCGAAAAGCCCGTCGGAATCAGACCAGTGCCGCCCTGCGTAGTCCACCTGAAATTTCACGTGGGTGGAGAAATCGGTGAAAGCGGTGTCCACGCAATCGGCGGTCAGGATGAAGTCGATCACATCGTCGGCGCTGCCCTGTCCTACGCCGAAGGGCATCTGATAATCCGGCATGGGCAGTTCTTCGTACGCCATCCAGCCGGCCACTTCAACGATCTTGTCGACATTGGTGCGCACATCGCGGGAGTGCTCAATCACCGGATGAAGGCTATCCAGCACCGGGCTGCCGGTCAGCTTGGGCCATCGGATTGAAGGACGGCCTGACTTTGCCTGAAATGCCTCACCTTTGCCTGCGGCCGCCATTGCTCCGATGGTTGCCATTGCTCCTAGAAACTGACGTCGATCCGAATTCCCTGATGTCATCGTTTGCGCTCTTCCTCGGTACTTGCTGTTCAACCTGAATTACTTACCCTTAATTCTGGATACAAAGAGCTGCAGGAAGCGCTCCGCGTCGACGTCGATGCAAACTTTCGCGTTGGGTGCGACCTTGTCGACGCCTTCGATCACGTAACGGTCGCCGTGAAGCACGTTGCGTTCAACATATCCGTTTCGATTGGCCACGGTTTCTCCGCGGGTGAACTCGCCGCGAGTCTCGACGTCGACGTGCATCTCGGGAGCCTTCACCAGAGTGGCGTCGATCGCCACGCCGACTGCCATGGGATCGTACATCGGTGTGCCTGGCGAACCCAACTGCCCAGAGAGGTCGACCAGATATTTGGCCACCGCATAAATAAAATCATTTACCGGGCCATGAGTTTTCCCCAATTCGTCGAGTTACTTTTGGGAAAACAATGCCTTGTCGCCAACATCCAGTCCGACCATGGTCAGGGGCCATCCTGCCTGGAACACGATCTGAGCTGCTTCGGGATCGTTATAGATGTTGGCTTCGGCGGCAGCGTTCACGTTGCCACCCTTGATCGATCCGCCCATGAGGATCACTTCTTTGACCAGCGGAACAATCGACGGATCCTTTTCGACGGCGAGTGCGATGTTCGTCAGCGGTCCGACAGGAACCAGGGTGATTTCATGGGGAGCGGCGTGTATCAATTGGATTATGAGGTCAGGGCCAAAGCGCGCATCCACCTTGCATTTGCTTGCTGGCAATTCGACATTGCCAAGCCCATTCTTTCCGTGCCAGAACTCAGCCGTGATCAGCTTTTGAAACAGCGGATGCTGTGCTCCTGCCGCGACCGGAATATCGCAACGATTGGCGAGCGAAACCATTCGCAACGCATTTTCCAGGCCCTGGCTGGCCGTTACGTTTCCCGGGACAACCGTGATCGCGCGAACATCAAGTTCCGGCGAGTTGAGCGCCAGCATCAGGGCCAGTGCGTCATCTGTGCCGGGATCGGTGTCGAAAATAATTTTCTTTGCCGTGGCCGAGGCAGGAACTTCCAGTATCAGGGAAATAAAGAGCAGAAATAAAGTTTGCGCGATCAAAAACCTGTGCTGTTTCAAATGTTTCAGAATTGGTTTTCTCCGAAGGTGAAGCAACGCACGAGCCTAGCGGCGAGAACGAAATTGTGTCAAGGCTCAAACTGAACTGACGAATTCTCGAGCCTTCGATCAGACCCCAACGTCAACACGCGACCGCTTCGGCGTCGTGTGTACCCTTTCGATCTCATCTGCCGTACAATTGGACCAGAAAACAGCGTGAGAATCCGAATTACGCTGTTCGCCTGGGATTACGCGCTTTTGCTGGAAACTGCAATGTCAGCCGAGAATCAAACACGTCTCAATACGGAAGGTGACCTTCACCGCCATGCCACAACCAACGCGCTGACGGGGGATTCTGCCGGAGCCATCGCAAGCCTTGCCGGACGCCCATTGATATCCAACCGTGGCATTCCCCTCAATCTCGACTGGGTACAGCAGGTCCGAATCAATACAAGCGCGGTTGAACGCCGCGCGCAGAGCCACGTGGCGCGCCGGACTGTAAAGAAAGACTGGCAGGCGGCATGGCTGCTGCGGTCCATCTCGTGTATGGATCTCACGACTTTATCCGGTGATGACACCGACGAACGGGTGCGTCGCTTGTGCGCGAAGGGGCGTCATCCGTTGCAGAGTGATCTGGAGAAGCGTCTTGGTATCGAAGAATTGGATATCAAGGTAGCCGCCGTTTGCGTTTATCACGCTTTTGTGGAGACTGCCGTACGTGCGCTCGAAGGCAGCGGAGTTCGCGTGGCTGCGGTTTCGACTGGATTTCCTGCTGGCCTTTCACCCCTGACCGAGCGAGTAGCAGAGATTCGCCGCTCAGTGGAAGCCGGAGCCGACGATATCGATGTCGTGATAACGCGTGCCCATGTTTTTGGCGGTAAATGGCAAGCTCTTTACGATGAAGTTGCCGCTTTCAAACAAGCCAGCGGGTCGGCGCACATGAAGGTGATCTTAGGTACCGGTGATCTGCTCACCTTGCGCAACGTGGCACGCGCCAGTTTCGTCGCCATGATGGCGGGCGCGGATTTTATCAAGACTTCAACCGGCAAGGAACCAACCAACGCGACACTGCCCGTCGGTTTTGTGATGACGCGTTGCATTCGCGAATATGCGCAGGAAACTGGGATGGCGGTTGGTTTTAAACCAGCGGGCGGGATTCGTACCGCGAAGCAATCCATCGAATGGCTAGCCTTGATGAAAGAAGAGCTCGGCCCCTCCTGGATGAAGGCGGAGTTATTCCGCTTCGGAGCGAGTGGCCTGCTGAATGACATAGAACGTCAACTGGAACACCACGTGACTGGACGGTATTCGGCGGACTATCGCCATCCCATCGCGTAAGAGCTAAATAAAATCGGAGGGACATGAGTATTGCCGAGAAATTCGTCGCCATGGAGTATGGGCCGGCGCCCGAGGATCCGAAAGAAGCTTTGAGCTGGCTCGATCGCCACGATCGCAGTTCGGACATTTTATTGGTGGCGCCTGGCAGCAGCCGTCAGAGGGCACTTATTTTGAAACGACGGACCCTTCCAACGGCGAAAGATTGGCTGCAGTGGGGCAGGGGTCCGCGGCGGACGTCGACGCTGCCGTTCGCGCGGCCCACACGGCATTGTCGAAGTGGCAAGCGCACACACCTCACGTGCGTGCCCGTTATCTTTATGCGTTGGCTCGAACCATCCAGAAGCACTCTCGCAGGCTCGCTGTTCTTGAGACCATAGACAACGGTAAGCCCATTCGCGAAAGTCGTGATATCGATATCCCGCTAGTGATTCGTCATTTTTATCATCATGCCGGTTGGGCGCAATTGCTGGAACAGGAATTTCCCGGCTACGCTCCCTGCGGTGTTGTTGGACAGATTATCCCGTGGAATTTTCCGTTGCTCATGCTTGCCTGGAAGATTGCGCCTGCATTGGCCACCGGGAACACTGTGGTTTTGAAACCGGCGGAATTCACGCCCCTAACCGCTTTGGCGTTCGCTGAGATTTGCCAGGAGGTCGGCTTGCCGCCGGGCGTAGTCAATATCGTCACCGGTGACGGTTCAACTGGCGAGGCGTTGGTGAAGCATGAGGGAGTTGCAAAGATTGCATTTACCGGCTCGACGGAGGTTGGCCGCGCGATCCGCAGGGCCACCGCTGCCAGCCACAAGCGGCTTTCCCTCGAATTGGGTGGTAAGTCGCCTTTCATTATTTTCGAAGATGCCGACCTGGATAGCGCGGTTGAAGGATTGGTAGACGGCATATGGTTTAATCAGGGACAAGTCTGCTGCGCGGGCTCACGTCTCCTCATGCAGGAGAGCATCGCGGAACCTCTCATAACCAAAATTCGCGATCGCATGAGTACGCTTCGCGCTGGGGCCCCCCTCGACAAGTCCGTCGACATCGGCGCGATCGTAGATCGAGTGCAACTGGATCGCATCAAGCGTCTTGTGGACCAGGGCGTTGCGGAGGGTGCGACTTGCTGGCAGCCGAAAATCGACCTGCCATCGCGCGGACTTTACTATCCGCCAACGCTCCTTAGCAACGTGCATCCCACATCCATCGTTGCTCAACAGGAGATCTTTGGTCCGGTTTTGGCGACGATGACATTTCGCACCCCGACCGAAGCGGTTGAGCTTGCCAATAACACGGTCTATGGTTTGGCCGCGTGTGTTTGGAGCGAGAGTTTGAACGTAGCTTTGCATGTTGCCTCACAAATCAAGGCTGGCGTGGTCTGGGTCAACTGCACCAACCTGTTCGACGCAGCCTGCGGATTTGGCGGATATCGCGAAAGCGGCTATGGACGTGAGGGTGGAAGGGAAGGGCTGCTGGAATATTTGGAACCGGTGTGGTTCAAGAATGCACCTGCGCTTCCAACTGTCGAGCCAACTCCTCGGCAGCCTTCAAATCACCATTCTGCTCCAAGTTTGCCAGCCATCGATCGGACCGTGAAACTTTACATCGGGGGGAAGCAAGCTCGCCCTGACTCAGGCTACAGCATGGAAGTACAGGGCGCCGATGGCCGTTTTTTGGGCGAGGCGCCACTCGGTAATCGTAAAGATATTCGAAACGCGGTTGAGGCGGCACACAAAGCTTCCTCGTGGGCCAAGGCCACGGCACACACCCGCGCGCAGGTTCTCTACTACATTGCCGAGAATCTCTCTGAGCGCAGCGAGGAGATCGCCCGCCGGCTTGCGGCGGCCGTAGGAGAAACTCAGGCTGCCGCTGAAGTGTCGCTTGGAATCGAGCGTATCTTCTCTTACGCTGGGTGGGCCGATAAGTATGACGGTGCAGTGCACAATCCCCCCTTTCGCAATGTCGCTCTGGCTATGAATGAGGTCATTGGAACAGTCGGAGTCATTTGTTCGAACCAGGCTCCGTTGCTCGGTTTCTTGTCTCTCACTATGCCGTTGTTGGCCGCAGGGAATACGACCGTGGTGGTTCCCTCAGAAACGTATCCTTTAATCGCGGGCGACCTGTACCAGATTTTCGACACCAGTGACCTGCCGGGCGGGGCGGTTAACATCGTAACCGGATACACTTCTCAGCTGCTAAAAGTTCTCGCCGAGCACGACGACGTTGATTCAATTTGGTGCTTCGCCGACGAAGAGAGCGCGACAGCTGCGAAGGCTTATTCGGTCGGCAACCTCAAGCAGGTGTTTACCAATGAAGGTCGCTCGATCGACTGGTTTGACGCGAAACAGTCCGAGGGTCGATGGTTCCTCCAGCACGCCACACAAGTAAAAAATATTTGGGTGCCTTACGGCGAGTGAATCGTTGCACTCGTTGACACGGCCTGGACGACTCAATACACTCGCTTTTCTTTATCTGTCATGTCATTTGTCGCGTCGTCGCTGAAATCAAATTCTATCCTCAAGGTTTCCTTAATATGCCTAAGATTCCCCGAATTGCGGTGGTCGGCAGCGCGAATATCGATTTGACAACCTTTACCGATCGCTTTCCCAAGCCTGGCGAAACCATTTTCGGCGACAAATTCGATCTCGGATTTGGTGGAAAGGGAGCCAATCAAGCTACCGCTTCACGCCTATGTGGGGGTGCGGTCTTCATGGTTGCGCGCGTGGGCAACGATTTGTTTGGTCCCGCAACCATCGAGAACTTCAAGAAGCTGGATATCGATACCACTCACGTTAAACAGGTCAAAGGCGTTTCCAGCGGCGTGGCCCCAATCTTCGTCGAGCCCAGCGGGCAAAATCGCATTTTTGTAGTTAAGGGTGCGAACGACGAATTGAAACCAGCCGACGTGGATGCTGCGAGCGACTTGCTCAAAGACGTCGATTGCATTGTCCTGCAATTCGAAATCCCTCTGGAAACGGTCTATTACACCGTTGCGTTCGCGCGCAAGAGCGGGATTCGCTGCATACTAAATCCGGCGCCAGGGCAGCCGATTGACGTCAAAGCCGTTGCGGGTCTGGATTACTTCGTTCCTAACGAAAGCGAAGCCGAGACGATTACCGGAATGCCCGTAAAGAATATTGAAGACGCAAAGAAGTGCGCGGAGAAGCTGCTGAGCTATGGCATCCGGCGTGTCATCATCACACTGGGAGCTAATGGTTCGTTGCTTGCTGGCTCCGACGGCATGGAACATGTGCCGGCGTTTCCGGTGAAGAGCATCGACAGCACCGGTGCGGGAGACGCTTTTATCGGGAGCTTCGCCGTCTTCCTCGGCGAAGGACTTCCCGAGCGCGAAGCTGTACGTCGCGCTAATCTTTATGCGGGACTTTCAACCACCGGAGTAGGGACCCAAAAATCTTTCTACGATCGCGGGCGCTTCGACGCCGAGTGGGCGGCGCGAAGCAAATCTTAGCCTGATCCATTGTTCTCGCGAATCTTGGCGTCCCTGTCGGTTCCAGCCTTTTGATCGCAAAATGCGTTCAAGATCGAAGGGTTTGAAAGCAAGAGAAAGAAGCAATAAAAACGCCAGTTGAATCCTGCGCTGGAGAAGTAATTTTTCTC
Source organism: Terriglobia bacterium (assembly GCA_963706335.1). GTDB lineage: Bacteria > Acidobacteriota > Terriglobia > Terriglobales > Acidobacteriaceae > JAIQFF01. The sequence goes on along the minus strand of CAVPME010000013.1, from coordinate 246,022 downwards.
ATGAAAAGCTTCAATCCGAACGTTCATCGTGTGTTTCTTGCTGTGTGCGCCGGCGTGGGCTCAAAAGATCAAGGTCATTGCAGACTAGGATAGCAGTGGTCCCAGGGAACGAATTTCTTATCCTTGTTTGGCTAAGCCGCCTGACGCCGCCTCCCCTGCTATATCCCGCGAGCGTCCAGATGGACGTTGATGTTAAGAAATCTGGAGACATTTTTGTTGAAAATCATCTCTCACTAAGCCACAGTTCTTTACGCTCGGACGAAGTCGATGAATCCGCGTTGTACATCCGTGCGAATAAGCTTCACTCTGAATCGGTCCCCCACATCCACACCTTCACTTTGAGTGAGAAGTCCCTCCACATGCGGTTTTGTTATGCGGACGAACGTCCCTTTCGGAGTAACGCCGGTAACAATCGCATCGAACACCTGCCCAATCTGATGGCTCATTGCCACTGCGGCCAGCCTTTTGGACATCTCTCGCTCTACTTTTCGCGCCTCATCTCCTTTCACTGTGCAGTTACTGGCGATGGTGGCGAGTTCATCATCCGAATAAGGTGCAGTGGAGTTGGAGAGAACCGCCTTGATGAGTCTCTGTGTGACCACGTCTGCGAACCGGCGGTTTGGCGCGGTTGAGTGGGTGTAGTCCTGAACCGCCAGACCGAAATGACCTTGCTCCGGATCACCCGGCCGCTCAAGCACGTACTCTCCGGGCCCAATGAGCTTGATTACAACCAGGGAAAGATCCGCAAAATGATCTGGATCAGTCGCACGATGTTTGGTCAGAAAATCGTTCAAAGCTTTAGAGTCTGGTTGTGATGGAAGTTTGTCGCCTTGGGCAGCAGCCAACTGTACAATCCGGTCCCACCGCTTAGGGGTCCGCACGATGCGGCGGAGCGACGACACCTTTTCAAGCATCCGGGCAACAACGCCGTTGGCCGCGATCATGAAATCTTCGATCAGATCGGTGGCGTGATTCTTCTGCTGGTTTTCTACTCCCACCAATTCCTGGTTGAGTATGACTGGAAGCAACTCGGTGCTTTCAAGATTCAATGCCCCTTGCTGGTGGCGTTGCTTTCGAAGTGCCTGTGCGGCTTCACTTTGTAGTTTAAGTTGCATTTGCAAATCATTTGAAGCGGCAATCTTCGAAGGAGTCGTCCCAGTCGACTCGAGCCAGGCTCCGACGCCTCTGTAAGTAAGCTGTGCCTGATTCCGCAGGAGTGCACGATACACATTGTCGGAACCGACAACGCCATCCGTGCCTACCGCGAACTCAATCACCACCGCGAGTCTGTCCCCGTTTTCCAAAAGAGAAGACTTGCCGGTGCTGAGTTGCTCCGGGATCATCGGGAAATTTCGGACTCCGGCATAAACCGTCGTGGCCTCCCTGGCAGCATGATCGTCGATGGGTGATTGCTTAGCCACGAATGCATCCACATCTGCAATGCCTATCAGCACGCGAATGCGACCGTCTGGCAAGCGCTCGGCGACTTCAACCTGATCCAGATCACGCGAAGTGTCGTTATCGATGGACGACCAGAGCAGATGGCGCAAATCTCGAATGTCGCTGTTCGGAATCGCTGGTGGATCCGCATCGAGTTTCGCTAGCTGTTGTTCAACCGCGGCAGGGAAGTCCGGATCGAAACCATGGGACCGCGTAACTTCTTCCGCGACTTTTTGCAGGTCGACTGGCGATGTGTGACCGTTCGTCATTCGTCTCCGCACAACGTGTAAAGGTGCCCTGCAAGCCTAACATGCCCATATGGCGCTTGTTGTTGGGTGAAGTTTGGGGACGTCAAAACTTATGTTAAGGTGTTTTGCAGTCAAGATCTGGACTCGTTTCATCCATCCGCCAACCTTGACGACTCTCGATCGAGCCAGCTCTTTGGAACCAGTCAAACCTCGGCAACTATTAGGAGTGTTCGACGCCACCATGATTGTTATGGGCGGCATCGTCGGCTCCGGTATTTTTATCAATCCTTATGTGGTTGCCATGCGGGTGCATACCCCGTTTCTTATTATGGGCGTTTGGCTGCTTGGAGGGTGCCTGGCATTGTTGGGTGCATTTATCTGGGCGGAATTGGCGACCCGGCTCCCCGGCGCCGGAGGGCAATACCTCTACTTGCGCGAGGCCTACCATCCTTCGGTCGCGTTTCTTTATGGATGGGTGCTGTTATTAGTGACTCAAACCGGGGGCATGGCTGCCGTGGCCGTGACGTTCGCCCGGTACTACCGGGAAATCACGGGCTTTTCGGCGGGCGATGGTCCCGTCGCCGCTGTGACATTGATGGGGTTGACGACCATCAATTGTTTTGGAGTACGCGCCGGGAGTAATGTGCAAAGCGCGCTCATGCTTCTCAAAGCCCTGGCCATTACAGTGATGGTGGGGGCTGGCCTCCTTTGGGGAGGCGGGGCGGTGCACTTTTTTCCGCTGGTTGATCGCCCAGCCATGGCCGGACTGGGAAGCTCCGTGGGCGCGGCAATAATTCCGGTCGCCTTTGCTTATGGTGGTTGGCAGACCGCGAGCTTTGTCGCGGGGGAGATGCGTGACCCACGGCGAGACTTGTCTCGGGGGTTGGTGATCGGTGTTCTCGGTGTCGTGATGCTTTATCTCGCGGTTAACTTTGTCTGCCTGAAGGTACTCGGTCCCGGTGCATTGGCAGCGACACATATTCCCGCATCTGCGGTAATGCGGGCAGCGCTTGGCGAGCGGGGCGCCAAATGGATTGCGTTCGGAATCGCAGTATCTACACTAGGTTTTCTCAGCCAGGGTATTTTGACGGCTCCTCGGGTCTATTACGCTATGGCGTGTGACGGCCTATTTTTCAAGAGCGTAGGTTGGCTGTCACCAAAGGCGAGAGTTCCTGTGGTCGCCATTATTTTGCAGGGTGTAACTGCTACCGTTATCGCGCTCTCAGGACATTACGAGCAGATACTCAACTACGTGATCTCGGTTGATTTTATTTCCTTTGGCCTGACCGCCGCGTCTCTTTTTGTCTTCCGACGCAGAGCATTGCGTGCGTCGCCGGGACTCTATCTCGTTCCCGGCCATCCCTACACCACTGGCGTGTTCGTGATGGCTTGTGTCGCAATCGTGATCACTACCATCGCGACCTTTCCGGCGAATTCAGCTATCGGATTGATCATTGCCCTGGCCGGGATCCCAGTATATTTGTGTTGGAGCCGAAAATCACGAGCAGTCACTAGCAAATAAATTCATGACGACCAGACTCGTTAGACACCGACATTCGGACTACATGCTGTGGGCCAAGACGAAGGGGCAAGCGAAGTTCAATCTTGCCACTAGCGGCGTGGCTTCCTTCCCTCTGCGTGATCTTCCTGTAAAACTCGAACAGTTAGAAATCAATGGTGATAGCACCTACGGCTATGCGCCTTTGCAGCACGCCATTGCAAAGAAATGCGGGGTTGATCCCGACTGCGTGGTCGCCGCAGCGGGGACTTCAATGGCGAACCACCTGGCGATGGCGAGCCTTATCGATCCAGGAGACGAAGTGCTCCTCGAACAGCCTACATATGAGTTGCTCACTTCCACACTGTTGTTTCTGGGAAGCTCGATCAAACGTTTTCGTAGAACCGAAGAAAGTGGCTATGCTCTGGATCCGGCTGAAGTGCGCCGTGTTGTCACTTCAAACACGAAATTGATTGTCATCACTAATCTGCACAATCCCAGCAGTGCACTTGCATCGGAATCTGCGTTGCTCGAAATAGGCGATCTGGCGCGCAGCATAGGTGCGCGGGTTCTGGTAGACGAGGTTTATCTTGATGCGGTGTACACCAGCACTCCGAAATCTTGTTTTCATCTGGGGCCAGAGTTCATCGTCACGAGCAGTTTAACGAAGGTATACGGGCTCAGTGGCCTACGCTGCGGTTGGATTCTCGCTGAACCGGAGCTCGCGCGTGCGATGTGGCGCCTCAATGATTTGTTCGCATCTATTCCCGCACATCCGGCGGAACTGCTGAGTGTGTTCGCACTTCAGAATCTCGCACAGGTCCGTGAACGCGGCCGGAAGGTGGTGGAGGCGGACCGCTTGCTCCTGGCGGATTTTATTACTCTCAACAAATCACTGTCGGCGCCGCCCACCGAATTTGGAACGACGTCTATCCTTCGCCTTCGCAAGGGTTCGGTAGAGGACTTTCTGTCCCGTTTGCGTCAAGAACAAGACACCTCGGCCGTTCCCGGACGTTTCTTCGAGCTCCCCAATCATTTTCGAATTGGCATGGGAGTAGATACGGAAATGTTTCGCCAGGGCCTACAAAGAATTGGTCAGACATTGGGCAGACAATAGCCGACAACGGTCAGTCGGTATGCCGCCTAATCCAAGATTGCCTTCCGGGTCGGATATTCCTTGGTCTTATTCGTCCGGGAATTGAACACTCCAAAACTTCCATCGGGTCGCGCGACAAGTTCCAGATAGTTTCCCACGTCAGGGCCATCCGGATTGGCGATAAAGTCTGCCTCTCCATTATGAGCATTTCCGCCTTCGTCGGAATAATGCAGTTGCCAAAAGCCCTCGAGATTCGGCGATTTGCTGATAGTGTCCCAGACTGACGGTGTGCCGCCTTTCTTGGCCCCGTTATCCATAATGGCAACCCGCGGCGCGATTCCATTCACGAAAGGCCGGCTGCCGCTCTGCAGCCAACCGTGATGCGAAACGATATAAACATCGATCTTGCCAATTTTGTTGACGGGACACATCAATTTCAATTCTTGATCGTGTGTGAGATCTCCCAAATCAAGTATTCGTAGCTTGCCAAAGGTGATAACCGTCCCGAGCGAACGGTAGTTTTCTGTGTTGTCTACTGGATATTGCTCCGCATCCTTACAGGCGGAATTATCCTGTCCGGCGCCTGGCAGTGGCTTGCTGATTAGATCTCCGTCCGAGCTGACGACACTGATTTTCAGGTTTTTGATGGGAAGTGTATCGCCGGGTTTCGCAACGATGTGCTTATATTTTCCAGTCGCCATGACTTTCTGATAGGCATCCCACACTTCGGTCGTATCCTTAACGCCGGTCTCGCGATTGATGCCGTGATCGATAAACGCCCCCACCGGAATCCGCGATATCAATTGCGGTACACCGCCGACGTGGTCCATGTGAAAGTGAGTAATCAGAACGTAATCGATCTTCTTGACGCCCGCTTGTTTGGTCGCGGCTACGATCCGGTCGGCGTCCCGCCCATCATTGCCAGGCCATCCCGTGTCGATCAGCAGCGATTTGTGTGCCGGAGTGACGAACAACGTTGCCTGTCCACCCTCCACATCAATAAAGTAGACATGCAGGGCCTTTCGGTCGGGTTTGGTTTCGGTCCATCCGCTGGATAAGAGGATGAACAGCGAACAAACGCTCAATGCGGTATTTAGTATGTGACGTGTCACGTCAGCCTCACTCTCAACATTCAATGTAGGTATGGGCGTTTCAGTTGTGCAGACTGCAACCGGAACTCAAGGTGCTCTACATTCTATTTTTTCAGAAGCGCATCGAGTCCCGCCTGCGCAATCGTCTCATCAATTTCGGATTTCGCTCCGCTGGCAGCGATACCGCCCAGAGTTTGGCCGTCTACCTGGATCGGCAAACCACCCTGGTTAGGGAAGAAGTCAGGGAAACGCAAAACTTCGACATTTCCCCTCTTCACCGCGTCGGCGCCATCTTTGGAAGGACTTCGATAAAACGCGGCGTGACGGGCTTTTCTCTGAACAAACTGGATTGTGTTTAACGACGCAGCGTCTGCCTTTTCCAGAAAAAGCAGGTTCCCGCTTTCGTCGACAATGCAGATGGTCACTTCAACGTTCTGCTTTTTGGCTTCCGCTTCAGCACCGGCGACCATGGTTTTAATCGCGGTCAGGTTCAAATACTTTTTCGACGGCAAATCCGCAGCGTAGCAAGAAGACGCGAGCAAACTGAGCATCATCAGGAATTTGAACATGCGCAGGATGCTACCAGTTGGCATGGAGGTTTGCTACGTCAAAGGCGACGTCGAATCGGAATGGAGGCGTGATAGGGCCGGTTGGTTTGGTTTGCCTTTTTGGGAATTTTCAACAAGATATCGTGAAAATTCCGCTTCGCCCGAATGCTTGCTCTATATTGTTGAAGAATTGGCGCGGCGGCATCGTGAATCACATCCACTGCTTGCGACTCCACAGATTTTCCGAGTGCACAACCTTCTCTTTCGGAGATTGCAAAGGGTAACTGATGACATAACGACAGTCGGCCTCGCGACGACCCGAGTAGACTTTGTGGTGTCTAACCCAAAGGCTCGGAACGCAGGAGGCCGAGATGAAAGTTGTAGTGACCGGAGAGATGTCTGGTGGGCAACGCCACCAAACCTGATGAAGTGAAGACGGGTCGAGCCATTTGATTCGACACAAATCAGGAAAAGGGCATTGCGTTTCAGGCCCCTTCGACGCGTGTCTTTGACTGAATCGGCAGTTTTGCCAAACGTCGGTGGGACAGCCGGAGCGCCGCGACTCATGTACCAAATGTCAGCCGTTCGCTCGGGACAAGACTCCAGTACTCACCGTCCTTTACGACGACTTTCTGTTTGACTGCCAAAGCTCGTAGCGCTTCTGCGATCTCTTCCCGGCTGAGATTCACTTGGGTAATCAAGTGCCCCACTGTCGCATTTTTGTTGGGATTCCCTAAGAACCAATGAAGGACCCGACTCTCGTTGTCTAGCTTCTGTTGGTGGATAAGGGCCGTGTCGCGGTCGAGGCGCTTTGTTTTTCGTTCCCTGGTCTTCCGCCAGATGGCGAACAGGATGAAAAGGCCGAGTGCGAAAAGTCCGATGGCCGAAACAAGGTGGCCAGGCGGGTTCATGGCACTTACCCTCCTCCTTCACTGTGTAACACATTTCGGTGGCGACACGCGTCGCCGTCCTAAAGCAAGGTATATTTACTCCCCTTCTTTCTTTTCGGCAGCTAATTTCGAGTATTTGTGAACCGTTGCTAGGAAAGTTTTGCCGCCGGCCGGAGGCTGTACCTAGCATATTCAAAATCTTGGGCCGCCGAGGTCTGCCATGCATCCCAGCACAATTTGCTGCGACTCGATCAATTCCAGCCTTTGAACTCAGTTGGAGTGCGAGAGACGCTTCGAGATTAGAGTGGCGTAAAGTACGTCTTTGTCCCAAATGCCTCTGGCGATAACTCGATCATTGTCCTTGACCTGGGTCGGGTCAATGTCGTTGACCTTGTTGCTACCATGCTCCTGACTGACCCACCGAGTCGCGCCGTCATAGTGAACCGTCTTCTCAACGTTTGATCCCACTCTCCGAACGGTCAAGGTGGACTTATCCGGGTTGCTCCTGATGACATTTCCTTCCCAGCGGCCTTCGGTCGCCTTCTTGTGCATCTTCTCTTGAGCGGGAGCCTTCACCGCCGCAGTCAGCGAGAACACAATTACAGACGCGCATAACAGGGTAAATAGCTTCGTGACCATTGTGACCTCACTTCTTTAATGGTGCTTTGGTTGCGCCAAACAATAGACCTCGGGCCTCCAAAATAGCAAGCCCCGGCAGAACCGATTCAGAGCTTGTTCCAGGGCCGGAACAAATTTATAAACTGGCCAAATGTTTTGGCGTGCGCAAAGTTTTGGTCCCCTTTTTCGACTTTTGTCCTAGGCGGATTTCTGGCTCGCGGCTATTGGTGAGGGAGGGTCCACGGCAAGACTCCGCCGCCCTTTCTTTCGGGGAGGCGGGTGGCGACCCTATAGACCAAGGGACTGTTTTCTCAGCCAGAACTTTCCTGATTTTTGCTGTCCGGCAATAAAGTCTAGGGCGGGTAGCGACGGGTGGCCTGGTTGTGAGCGCAAACGCCGTTTACAACAACTATCCGTGGTCTAATGAACAATTTGTACCGCTTTACTTCCGGCTTGTGACACGGATACTAAAAACCAAGTTCCTTTGCAAGGAGAAGAGCAGATGACTATTCAACGGCTGGGAACAACCGAAGGCATGAGTGTTCCGGGTATGAAAACAGTCCCGATTATCAGCTATGCCCTCGTGCATAACGACGTGGTTAATCTCTGCGGTATTCCGGGTGACCCGGTCGGCGATGTCAAGGCGCAGACCAGACAGGTGCTAGAACGTATCGACCAGCTTTTACAAATGGCTGGTACCGACAAGTCGAAGCTTTTGGTTGCCCACGTCTGGCTGGCAGATATGACTGATTTTGACGATCACAATGCGGTCTGGAACGACTGGGTCGATCGACAAAATCCTCCCGTACGTGTTTGTGTTGGAGCGCCGCTCTGGCATGCAGGCGTTCGCGTTGAAATCATGGTAACCGCTGCGAAATAGCTATGCTCAAGTACGGCTTTTGGCTAGTATTCGAGTGGACATCGCGATAGTTGGCGCGAAATCGCCATTACAGTGCGCCGGGATAAACCGGCTTGAAGCAGAGGATGAAAGAGCCTTACGAGAAAGGAGTAGCGATCCGCTCGGCCTCGAGTCTTGCGCTGCTACCGCGAGGGACACAGCGAAGCGTAGACAGCATTCGACCGCGCCCTGGGTGCAGTCACCGGGGACAGAAACTTGGCGGGAGGCGGCGGATTTGAGAGCCTGCTGTTGGACGAGGTTCGGCAAGCTAAAGCCGATTCCCCATTGGTGCTGAGTGCCCGATAGACAGCATGGCTCCGGTCATTGCGATCACTGGCATGGTGGCAGCCCGTTGTCCTGAACGATGGGTCGACCCCGTTGGAGAGATTCTTAAACCAATCGCAGCCGGGCCGAGCCTGGTCCATTTTCCAGGAAGGAGAGCGAAGATGGGAGCAGGCAAGATGAACCGAAAGCAGAGGAAGGAGTTGGGACGGCGATTACAATCGGCCAACCCCGGTCTGGAGGTGGTGCATCCGCGCGCCGCAGGGATTGATGTAGGCAATGGCGCGCATTACGTGGCAGTACGCCCGGAACAAGATGCAGAGCCAGTCCGTAGGTTCGAGTGCTTCACAGCGGACTTGCATCGAATGGCGGATTGGTTAGAGGCATGCGAAGTCGAACCAGTGGCGATGCAGTCGACGGGTGTTTATTGGATTCCACTGTACGAGATCTTGGAACAACGTGGCTTCGAGGTCTACTTGGTAAACGCACGACACACCAAGAATCTACCTGGGCGTAAAAGTCGACGTGCAAGAGAGCCAATGGCTGTTAGAGCTTCACACCCATGGCCTGCTCAACAACTCGTTCCAGCCTACGGCGGAAATCCGGGTGGTGCGGACGTATTGGCGGCAACGGGGAGAACATGTGCGCGGTGCGTCGACCTGCATTGAGCGCATACAGAAGGTGTTGACTCAGATGAATGTGCAATTGGCGAACGTGATCAGCGATCTGAGCGGGACTGACCGGACAAGCCATCGTGCGCGCGATTCTGGCGGGCGAGCGCGATCCGAGGAAACTGGCGGAACTGAGCCATCCCCGGATTCGGGCGGGGCGAGAACAGATCGCCAAGAGCCTGGAGGGCAACTGGCGCTCCGAACTACTGTTTGTGCTGAAGCAGGAAATGGAGATGTATGAGACCTATCAGCACAAAATCGCCGAATGCGACCGGGAACTGGAAGCGAAGTTGAAGCAGTTTGCCGTAGCTGAGCGGGCATCGACGGAGCAACCAAAGATACCCAACGCCAAGAAGACGAAGCGGATCCAAAGGAATGCGCCTGGTTTCAACCTCACCAGCGAATTGCATCGAATCACCGGAGTGGACCTTAGCAGAATCGATGGCGTCAACGCGATAGTGGCGCAGACGATTATCAGCGAAGTGGGACTGGATATGACCCGCTGGAAAACCGAGGCGCACTTCGCTTCTTGGCTGGGATTGTGTCCAGACAATCGCATCAGCGGAGACAAAGTGCTAGCGAGAGGCACGCGCCACGTAATCAACCGTGCGGCAACGGCGTTGCGAATGGCCGCCACCACATTGATCAAAAGCCAGAGTTACCTGGGCGCGCAATATCGTCGCTTGCGAACCAAGCTGGGAGCGCCGAAGGCGATCACCGCGATGGCTCACCGGCTCGCCCGGCTGGTATTCCGCATGCTGAAATACGGTCAAGAGTACGTCGACAAGGGCACTCAGTATTACGAGCAAAAACATCGTGAACAACAACTTCACTTGCTCAAGAAGAAAGCTGCCACCCTAGGCTTCCAAGTCGTTGAAACCGGAGTGGCGTGAAGGGGAGTTTCTGGAGAGAGGATAGGCGGGGTGGGTATTCAGCTCCGAAAAGATGCAATCCGGACGCCGACGTCCTTGTAATGTGCGGAAGGCAACATGAACGGGAGCGTTAGAAGCACAGCAAATCCAGCGCTAATTCGCCACCTCAGGCCATCAAACCCGATATTTAAGTGGTGCCCGGGATCGGAATTGAACCGATACGCTCCTTTCGGAGCCCGGGATTTTAAGTCCCGTGCGTCTGCCAGTTTCGCCACCCGGGCGTACGTACGTCGTAGTTACGGATAAGCAGCTTGAAAGGAGCATAAATACTGGATATTCATGCTATCGCTCGCTTCTTAGCTGCTTCGGATTTTGGTTTCCTAATGGGGACGACCTTTTCACTGGTGCTCATAGTGGTGCGCATCGAGTTTTCGAGCAATTCTGTCGCTTTTCGCATGTCCGATTCACTCACGATATTGTAGCGGTCAAATACGTCTCGCGTCTTGTGTCCGCTGATAGTCATAGCAACCTTTTCCGACACCCCAACCCGTACGAGGTTCCGCACTCCCGACCTGTGTAGATCGTGAAAGAGCTGTCCTTCATACCCTGTGTTCTTGCCGTGCTTATCCTTGCCAGTGAATTTACCCGATCCGCCCTTTACGCAGCGGTTCTGCCACGCGCCACTGAAATCCAGCACAGGCGCATTTCCTCTCGTGAATACCTAATCGTTGCTGTTTTTGCCAGCAACACATTTGGAAAGCAACTCGTACACCTGCGTCATTATAACCAGCCGTGGCTCGTTGCTTTTCGTAGACCGCGCCTCAAGCTGGATGCTGCGACGGTTGAGGTCAGTCTGCCCGGCCCTCATGCCCAGGAGTTCACCCCGGCGAAAGGCGAATGTGTACACTGTCGCTAAAATCGCCTTTAGCCATAACTCACCCGCAGCATCTTTTCGAGTTGGATAGCGCTCGGATAGTTTCCAGTCGGCCGATCAATTTGATCAGCAGCATTTCTGACTGAGCCTGAAGAGTCCGTGGCCTACAAAGAAGATCCAGACTGTGAGGAGAATGGCATGTACCATTACGGTGACAAAGAAGCCGGTTGCAGAAAGGATTCCAAAGAATCCCGCAGCCAGGCCAAGATACGCTGTGGTCTTACTGTAGGTTCCATTTCCCTTGAGCATGACGAAGCCGATGATGAAGATCGCAAAGGCAAGGTCGACGATCGAATAGAAGCCTGCATGCGGGATGCCAGCACCGCGGACGCATAATTTGCGGCCGCAATATAGCCCCCACGCTGGATATCGTTGGTGGCAGCGGCTTATGAAGCGCTGAGTGAGAGCAGAGACGCGTAGTTTGTCCATGTCACTGCCAAATCCAAGCCGACAAATAACCCCACAAGAGCGGTTGCGATGAGGGGCACGAAGAGAAAATCTGTCAAAACGGAGAGATCTAACAGTTCAGGGTGCCACTCGAACCATAGCAGGACTGACCAGCGAAAGGACGAATACAGTAAATACGGTATGGCTATGCGTACCTTAGCGGGCAGACAGAACGTGCAGGGCGTTCTTAGATAAGCAGCCAGGCCAATGAATCACAAACGGATCGGCGAAATAAGCACCGAGATGTCGAGTCTTCTGGATCAGCAACGAGAATTCCTGAACGCCACAGCTGGAGCATTCACGAAGAAAATGACCCCTGAGGACATTGACGGATACGCTGAAAGAAATGAGCGCCTCCGCGAACTCTGTGGTGAACTGAACAGACTAGCTTGATTCCAGCTAGGCCACGCGTTGCGATCCCTGGCAGGCGGCAACTTCTTTTCGCAGAGTGTCAAGCTCGTGCAGAGCATCCTCGATTGCTTGGTTTTCTTCGGGCGTCCTTATTCGGAATCGTGGTTAGGGGCATAGCGTAGGAACCAAGAGGCACCGCGTGCGCCCCCAAAATGGACTGTGGCTGGCAAAATCTGAAACGGTGGCAAATCGCTGCCTTGAATGTTGGATGCCTCTTGCATCCAAGGCGGGTTGTACCGAACGTGCTGACCAACCTCATACCAGCGGCATACGAGATGCCCCGTATCCATTTGCCATGATGATTTCATAGGAACAGTCCTCCTCTGGTTAGTCAACCCTGCCGTCAGTCTTGTGCAGGATACCCTCAGCCCACTGAAGCAGCCGCAACCATCTTGTCAGGTTCGCTGGCTACCTTCTGGTCCTCCAAACAAATCGTCAACAGTTTTCAAGTGTCGCGCGACGATAATCCCAGCGCCGATCGCGACCACGCGTTTGCGTCCCGTCCATCTTTTTGATGTTAGCCTGTTCGTCTTTTGTTCGCCAAGAAAATCGCGTAAACTCTTAGGGTGAGGCGAACTTGGATACTAGTGTTCGAAGGTGGCTTAATTATCGCCGCCATAGCCATCGGAGCGATCCTGAACAATTCCATTGGATATGTGTCAGCGGCGATCCTGTTGGTAATCTCCATCCTTGCATGGGTGCTGGGAAAGCAAGACGGTGCTGAAGAATTTCAGGATAAGAGCTTACTCAACGGCGCAATCCCTGATGCAGCCACACAACCTGGTTGGGACGAGACGATAGACCCGAATTGTCCGCCTATTTTCGGCCACGCCGACCTGCTTATCCAGCGCCTCAGCATCGGGGATGACCTTTCCGTCGCTCCCGATGGGTCCACATATCAGATTAACCTAGGTCTGTTCGTGCGAACGTCCGTTTCGACGACTGACAAACCGCGCACCATTAGCGCCTTTGTGTTGGAACTGTCTTCGGATGCAGCCATCTACTCAGGGGAGGCTGCGGGGGACATAGGCAACTACTGTCATAGGTATGAGCGTCACGTGAATGAGGGTTGGGGCCGCCCTACTATACAGACGGTTAGGGACGAGATGCACAACCTACTAGCATTGCTACGCACAACCCCAATAGCACCAGATATGAAGGTAGAGGGGTGGTTGCGTTTTGAGCTGAAAAACGTAACAAAGGGACAAGAGCCAAAGTACGGTGGCAAGCTCAGGCTTTATGCGTTCGATGTCCGTAAAAACCGCTACGAACTTGATACGTCAAATCTCAACGTTCGGGCACCTGACTCCAATGAATATGCGCAACAAAAGGAAGCGTAGGGTGGTTTTTGACCAGGGTGTGGCCCGGATCGCGGCTTCAATTCTTATAGCAAGGAAATTGGCTCAATTTGGGTCAATTGTTGGATTTTTGCAAGGGTTGGCTTGTGGCACGATTTGACTGCGATTAGGATTTCCGGATGTACGCTGGCGAGAGAGAGTTCTGGGGATTTGTTTGGCTTTGCGTGCGCCTCGCCTTTGGAAACATGCCATGGTATTCAGCCCCACGGCTCGCAATATGGAGTGTTGCGCGTTTAGTCCTGGCTAGATATCTGGGTTTCTAAGCATTACCCGGACCGCACCATCGCGAGAATGCAAGTTTATGCGTTTTCAACGGTGCGGCGAGACTTTTATTGTTTTTGCTTTCGCTCACTTGGCCACATCGCGAGGAGACGCTGAAGGCACTCTAATTTGCATTGGAGCGGATGCCGAGCACGGGGTAATCAGTGTCTGGTATTGGCCAAACGCGGACGACTCGAACCGCATAATGGCTGCTGGTGTTCAAGGCTCTGCCTTCCTGATCAACGCTGCTGGGTATTTCATTACGGCGGCTCACGTCTTAGAGCATCACAAAAAACCAACACCGCTCATGTGACCGTCAGCATCGCGCAGAGAGATGGCAACGGAAAGGAAGTCGATTCGAGGTGATCGTAAAAATATGTGGCTCACGACTGACGGCTTTTTCGAATGCGACGTCCCACACCTCATCTTCGGTCTCAACGCTCGATCATCGCGTCGCGTCCGAAAAAGCCCTAGCGTGATCCGGGAGTTGTCGCGCTTCGAGAAAGCTACTCGTTCTAGACGCAGCTCATCTGCTCCGTTTCTTAGATAAACCGCCCCATCATTCCTTCTGTTTGCCTGCTCAGAGTCTTTCAAGATCCGCAGCACTGAAAGCATTGTGCTCCGACTGCGTTTTGTCGCCGGCGCACCAAAGAAACTGTCGATCTCGCCAAGATATCCGATTGTCCCGTGTCATCGACGTGGACCTGCGCTCCTACTTCGACAATGTGCAGCATGCTTTTGCTGCTCAAAAAGGGAATGCTGAGATTCTGCTGGCGCGGAGGACCGCTCCATTCCGATTGAGGCCGTAATAATGATCACACGCTTGCGGCATTCGTGCACGAAAAGCAGTGACATCAGGACCCCAGATTGCTTTCGATCGCGTAGGATGAAGCTACTGGATATGGAAATCGTGTACCAACAGCCTGGTATCGACAGTGACATGGGGCGAAATGGCATGGAAGGCCCATAAATGAACCCACGCATTCCCGGTGCGGATGGTAAGGAACGACTTCATCAGTCCCGGGGGAAAGAAGGTGAGAAAGACAAACAGGAGCGAGACGCCTGAATCCGAAACGCTGCCGTAGCGGGTCCAGGACTCGAATAAATGCATGATGGGATAGCTAACCGCTCCTAACAGGAAACCAGTTACTGAGGAAGTGAGCTTTACGTAGCGTGGCAGCAGAATGCTATAGATCACAACCATGATCGGCAGATCAGTGCCGGCCATATTAATGATAAAGGATAGTAGACCACCGGCGACTTCCTGATGAGCAGAGAGCTGGAAGATATTGGGTCCGGCAAGATCGAGCAGGCAGCTGATTAGTAAAACAACAGCAATCACGAGACAATCGTTTTTGAGGTTGTCCGATTTTAGGTTTAGTGCCTGATGCGAGTAGCCGCGGCGCCGAAAGACAACGTAAGGAATCAGGGCGAGTAAGACAGCGTTATAGGCCGCCCAAGTCCAAACTTCGAGGGGCGATTGGACGCGGGTGGCTCCCACCACCGATCCGTTCAGGTGCATGGCGATGCCTTCGCCGAAAAAATATTGTCCGAGATAGTGCCCGGTAATCATGATGATCACGATGTAAATCCACAACGACCACGTCTCTTTTTTCGCAATGGCGCGATCCGGCGCGCGCTGGTCGAGGTCAGGAAACGGTCGGCCGCGTGTAAGGAAGAGGACGATGCCCATCTCTGCGAGGAGCACCGCGATCGCGATTGAAGAAAAAGCAACTGCAAACATGGGATTCATCCGGTTCAAGGCGGGAATGTTCAAGGGAATTCCGCCACGGGTCAGAACCCCGGCCGAGAGGCTCAGTACCAGCCAAAGAAAGACTGCGATTTGAAAGCTGCGGTTTCGTACCACAGGAACGATGCCGAGAGTTTGTCGGATCATATTCTAAGAATACAACCCGTAGTGAAGGGCTGCATTTGAAGGCTAGTCGGTCATACAGGAATTGGACCGATAGTAATATTCGGGGGTCCACCGAGTTATTTTTGATGACAATGCCAGCGATGGCCGCCGCCGCCCAGGTTTCAGTGATCTGGTAGCCTCGGTACGCTCTAATAGGAGGTTCTCCACCAAATCAGAATTGAAGTGATCGCGGGGACCGCAAATACGAGCAAAGCAATTGGAGCCTCATCCTTGATGGAATAGCCTGCCTTACTGACGCCGACCCACATGTTGATGAGCGTGGCAATCAGCCAAAGCACGAGAAAACATTTGATGGCCAGACCGACCACAGCCGCTGCTTCCTCAATCCAATGGCCAAGGAGCAGGCACACTCCTAGAAGCAGAAAGCCGCCGAGAATTATTCTCAGTGTATGCATTTCGGAAATCCTCCCGCCGAACATCCAAAAAGTCGCCGATGGCTCTCCTCCGGACGTAATCGGTTCGAGCCCTATGAAGCTTGCTGAGCCGGAACCTGGGTTGACGAGGGCCTGAGTAGGTCCGCAAGCTTCATGTTCCGTAACAGTTCCGCACGAACACGGTCGGCAACACCGTTGACCATCTCTGCTCCGTCGTTAGCAGGATCGATATGCGCTCGGAAGGGACGAGTACCGAAGGGCATATCGACGACCTTGACGATAGCCTTAGCGACTTCCGATACATCTGCGTTCGGCACCGCGGTTAACTCAAAGCCTTTCATGATCTGCTTTGTCAGATTGGCGGTCGGCCCAGACTCATACTCTTTCAAACGCGCCTTGTCTTCGGGTGATCCCGCGTGGGCGAAGTGATTTGTACCCGATGTGAACGCACCTGGAACGACGATTGTGGTTTCGATGTTCCATCGCGCAAGTTCGCCTGCATAGCTCACGGCCAGGGCATCCATGCCAGCTTTAGCGGCAAAGTATGGAGCCAGGTAGGGCGGAGTTCCTCCGCGAGTGCTGCTGCTGCCAACCCAAATTACCAAGCCCTTGCCTTGTTTGCGCAACACCGGCAGAGCCGCGCGGTTCACACGCTGTGTGCTCAGTACATTGACGTCGTAAAGCTCTGCGAGTTGCTCGGGCGTGAAGGCTTCCGCAGGGCCGAAGACCATGTGACCCGCGTTGTGAATCACCACATCGAGGCGTCCGTCTTCGCGATGATCTCTTGGATCGCCGAGTCACAAGATTCCTGCGAAGTGACGTCCAGCTCAATGGTGCGAAGATCACCTTGATGCTCGGCGGCAAATTTCTCGACTTCCTCAACTTGTGCCGCATTTCGGCCTTTGGTCTCGCGCATGCTCGCATACACGGTGTGACCGGCTTGAGCCAGCGATCGCGCGCGTCAGTGCGCCGAAGCCGCTGGATGCTCCGGTGATGACAATTATTTGTCTTCATAGTTCGTTTCCGTCTTGTGAATTCTGATGCAGAACGTTCGGTTTGAGGGTGCCGCGCAGTCATTACGCGAAGCCGCCGTTGGGGCGCAACACCTGGCTGTTGATCCAGCCGCCCTCAGGACCAGCAAGGAATGACACTAGATTTGCCATGTCTTCTGGCAGGCCGAGCCGTTCGAGCGGATTCATCTTCTTTAATTCGTCGATCAGTGCGTCGCTCTTGCCCTTCAGGAACAGGTCCGTTCGCACCTGGCCCGGCGCCACCGCATTGACCGTGATGTTTCTGCCACGCAGTTCGTTGGCAAGCACGTGAACCATGCCCCTCGACTCCCGCCTTGGAAGCGATGTAGGCACCGTAAGTCGGGAAGGACTTGGCGAGAACGCTGCTGGAGAAAGCCATGATGCGGCCGCCATCGAGAACATGTTGAGCCGCCTGCGCGAATACCAGGAAGGTTCCGCGCAAGTTCGTCGCGATCACTTTGTCGAAGGCGGCCACGTCTCCGCTGGCAATCGGAAACAGCGGCATGATGCCCGCACAATGAACCACCACATCAGGTCTGCCGAAGCTTCCATCGACTCTTTGAAGAGCCGCTCCACGTCTGCGGCAATCGCCACATCTGCTTGCACAGCGATGCCCTGTCCCCCCGCAGCCTTGATATCTGCGACAACTGCTTGTGCTGGGGCCGGTTTTCCAGCGTAGTTCACGACCACCGAAAATCCATCTTTTGCCAGTCGTTTTGCGATCGAACCTCCGATTCCACCAGAGGCGCCGGTGACAATCGCGCTCTTCGTTGCTGAAATTGTAGCTGGAGTAGTGTGTTCTGAACTGCGAGGACTTGTTCTGCTCTTTTGCGATCGTCGATATCGGTATACGTTCCGTACCATTTCACAACTCTGCCGTTTTCGTCCAAGGATGGAGTCGCACGAAACAGAAACCAGCGGTATACTCCGTCGGATCGGCGCAGACGCCCTTCGCTCTCACCTGGCTGGCGAGAAGCTACAGCGCGTCGCCAGTAATCCACGAGGTCGTGCAGGTCGTCTGGATGAGTCGCAACCTCCCATCCCGAGCCCAAAACTCGCTCTGCAGATAGCCCTGTATAGTCCAGCCAGCGCTGATTGAAAAACTCTGTCGAGCCGTCTGGACTAGCGGACCATGCCAACGTAGGGATGGCGTCGACGACAAGACGAATGTCCTGTACATCCCCAGGTTCTTCGAACCCATGCCGCAAGGGTGCCATAACGATGCTATGCGCCGATTATAGAGCCATAGTGGCGGAGCAATCGGACCGAAGTTGCGTTTCTCCTGCCCTCCCGGAGTGACGCGTAAGCCTTACAAGTCGTCGCAGTAATCCATCGCTCCGAGGTCACAGGGTGAGATGGTTCCCGGATCGTTTGGGGATCCGGAAGTAATCCGACTATTCTCAAGACCCGATTCGTAATATGAAGTCGACGAGTCGGTGGGCAACTGCGCCGCTGGATGATCTCAATTCTCCGATAACGGGCCTACGCTCAGACACCTTGAATCTGCCGATTTTCAGTCGCGCGGAGAGTGATTACAGAACCCGTCACACAAAGCTGAGAATTTCCAACCCTTTCGAACCCAGCCTCTCTTAGGCTGATCGCCGTAAGCAATCGAGAGCTCTTTGAATACGAGGTTGGCCGTTACTCGGATGGAAGGGCGAAACGGCAGGTTCCGGCCAATCGACTGGAACAGATTGAGCCCGGCAAAAACCGAATCATGCTCGCCAGGTCCATCAAACCAGTGGGCTATAACAGCACGGACTCGGGGCCCTTGGGCATCACGATGAACGGCAATTGCTTTGTGGCAACTTGATGTGTAGGCTTTCACCGCGTCCTCATCGAGCGAGGAAAACCATGAGTGAATCTACCCCGCGTTATACGGCCAACAAAACCGAATGGGATCGCATTGCCGAAACGCGAGAATTCAAAGACCTTCTGGCCCTCAAGAAGACCTTTATTATTCCGGCCTTTGTATTCTTCCTTGTCTATTACTTTCTGTTGCCGATTCTGGTTGGATACGCCCCAGAATTCATGTCAACCAAGGTCATCGGCGTCGTAAACCTTGCCTATCTGTTCGCGCTCTCACAATTCTTCATGGCGTGGATCGTCGCCTGGCTATATGTCAAGGCGGCCAACAATTTCGACAGGCTCGCGAAGGACATCATTAAGGAAGCCGAAGGCCAAGTTCAGAACCAGCAGGAGCTCCAATAATGTCGACTCCGCTCGTGATGTTTTTGATCTTCATCGCCATCACTGTCGGTATCACCTACTGGGCGTCAAAACGCTCCGCGGGAAGCAGCGCCTACTTCGCCGCGAGCCGCCGTATCACCGGATGGCAGAACGGCATTGCCGTCGCCGGCGACTACATGAGCGCCGCCTCTTTCCTAGGCATCGCCGGTATCATCGCCTTTCAGGGATACGACGGATTCATGTACTCGGTAGGCTGGCTGGTCGCTTACCTCACGGTGCTGCTGGTTGTCGCCGAGCCGCTGCGCAACGCCGGGCGCTACACCATGGCCGACGTACTCGCCTATCGCCTGAACCCGCGCCCCGTGCGTGCCATGGCTTCGATCAGCACTCTGACGGTCAGCACCTTCTACATGATCGCGCAGATGGTGGGCGCGGGCGCGCTGGTCACGCTGCTGCTAAAGGATTCTGGCATCAGCTACCACACCGCCGTCATCGGAGTCGGCATTCTGATGATCGTCTACGTGGTCTTTGGCGGCATGCTCGCCACCACCTGGGTGCAGATCATCAAGGCCATTCTGCTGATGGGCGGCACGATCCTGCTTAGCATTCTGGTGCTGGCTCACTTCCATTTCAGTCTTGGCGACTTCTTCAACGCCATCGGCACACGTCACCTATCACGAGAAGGGGCAAGAGGTCGTCAAAGACTTCCTCCAACCCGGCCTGCGCTACAAACCGCCCTATGGAGCGCTCGAACTGATCTCGCTAGGACTCGCATTGATCTTTGGCACCGCCGGACTTCCCCACATCCTGGTTCGCTTCTATACCGTGCCGGACGCCAAAACCGCGCGTCACAGCGTCGTCTGGGCTATGGTCCTGATCGGCAGCTTCTACATCATGACCACCTTCCTCGGCTTCGGCGCGGCCACCATCGTCGGTCGCGACTTCATCGCCACCCACGGCGGCACCAACATGAGCGCTCCGCTGCTTGCGCAGGCGCTCGCCGGCGACATTTTCTTCGCGTTCATCTCCGCCATCGCCTTCGCGACCATCCTCGCGGTTGTCGCGGGGCTCACCATCAGCGCTTCGACCTCCTTCGCACACGACCTCTGGACCAACGTCATCCACAGGGGCGTCGAGCGGAAACCAGGTGAGGAGGTTCTGGTGGCCCGCATCTCGGCCTTCGTCGTCGGCGCGGTTGCGATTGCCATTGCGATCTTGCTGGGTCCTACTGCCAATGTAGCCTTCCTGGTAGCTTTGGCGTTTGCCGTCGCAGCGTCCGCGAACCTGCCGGTGATTGTCCTATCGATCTTCTGGCGCCGGTTCAACACTATCGGCGCGGTCGCCGGTCTTGCGGTTGGGTTGCTTGCTTCGATTGGACTGATTCTCGTTGGTCCCAGCCTGATGGCTGTCGATCCTCCCACCGTCACGGGCACTGCGCGCCACTTGATCCAGGCCAAAGCCTGGTTTCCGCTGGAGAATCCGGGTATCCTCAGCATCCCGCTCGGCTTCCTGGGCGCAATCCTGGGGACACTCCTTAGCCACGAACCGAGTTCGGAGCACAAATTCAATGAGCTGTTGGTACGCTCCAACACCGGCCTGGGCGCCGAGACGGCCGGATCGCGATAGCGTTTTTGTCTGCACACTCGAGGCTGCAGTTCTCGGGAGAGCGCTGATCCGTCCTGGAATTTGCCGCACAGTCGTTGGGTTTGTAACCCGACGATGAGTTGTCCGCGAAACCACACACTTGGAATGCTGTCGAAAAGAGGAGCGATCCAACTGGTACTCGCCGCCAGTCCCCCTGAAACCGAGCCTGATCGAGACACGGGCTTCCTCATAGCCAGACCGCAGAGATCTAGAAGCCAACTAGCTTAGAAAATTAAAGGGCACGAGGACGGAGGCGACAGAAGCGATCGATGCGCTAAAACTTTGTAAGGGTGGAAGCGAGGTGCTGTGGCGTCTCCTTGAATTAAATAACATCGACAAACACCGAGCTTTCTATACGGCGGGAGTCGACCGCTGGCAAAGAGAGGGGATTCGCAGCCATGCCCGTATCGAAAACAAAAGGAAGGCTTTTATTTTTCAGTCCTCTCGTTACTCAACCATCGCAGCTTCCGCAAGTTCAAGGGCAACGGTTTCTTATTAGCAACCCGTTTCACGAGTCTCCCATATTTCGGATCTTCGGGAGAGCTAACGCGAAAAAGTCGATTTAATCAGGATTCTTCTTCTCTCTGCTGACCGCAGATTCCTTGCGATAGAGCCACACCGAAATCACGATATATCCGTAGTTCTCCGCCTGCAGCTGTGAATACGTCCAATCATTGACCGTAAACTCGCCTGCCCATAGAATCAAGGCTGTTCGTTTCCGCAATCTCACCGAGAGTTGCCCCCTCGTTCAACGGTAGGACAGCAGATTCTGGATCTGCTTATCGGGGTTCGAATCCCTGGGGGGCAACCAAATCTGAAATAATCCCATGGCGAGTTAACGATGGACAGTGGCAATGATCCTGCCTGGTGGAAACGCCTGCTCCGAAGGATTGGGGTCGGGTTAGTCTGGTTATTGTTGACCGGGCTGTCGCTTTGGGCCACCGCCGCCCTTTACTTTGACTTTTCTTTTCCGCGTTTGCGGCTTCTCACCCCGATCGTTTATCTTGCTGGCCTACTAACGCTGATATATTTCGCTCGGCGACAGCGCAAGCGAATGGCGGTTTGCTTGGCGGGCTTTTTTCTGGTCCTCATGTGCTGGCTTTCGCTCCAACCCTCAAACAATCGTAACTGGCAAAAAGACAACGCCGAAACTCCATGGGCTAACGTCGATGGCGATCGCGTCACCATTCATAATTTTCGTGACTGCGCTTACCGTACTGAACTCGAATATACCTGTCAGTGGTTGACCAGAACCGTCTACCTGAGCCAACTTCGTGGCATCGATCTGTTCGTGACGTATTGGGGATCTACGTGGATCGCCCATCCCATCGTCAGTTTCCAGTTCGGCGACGATCACGTCGCGGCCTCCATCGAAACGCGAGATGAGGTCGGCGAAGGCTACTCAGCGATTCGCGGATTCTTCCGGCAGTATGAACTGATTTACGTCATGGCTGACGAACGTGATCTGGTTCGCCTCCGGTCAAACTATCGGACTGGCGAGGATGTCTATTTGTTCCATACCACCGCTGGGCCCGGAATGGTCGCGCCAGCTGTTTCTGGAATATGTTCGCGGTGCCAACAGTCTGCGTAATCATCCGCAGTGGTACAACGCCATAGCCGATAACTGCACCACGAAGATATTCACTCTGATGGCCGCAACTGGCCATCTTCCGGCCGGAAGCAGTCCGTATGACTGGTGGATTCTACTCAACGGAAGAGGTCCGGAGATTCTTTACCGTAATGGAAATATTGCTGGAAATATGCCTTTCGCCGAGCTGATGAAACATGCTTATATCAATCCCGTCGCCCGCACCGTAAATGACTCTCCTGACTTTTCACAGCGCATCCGCGAAGGCCGCCCAGGGTTCGAGTAAAGCCAGGATTCAGTTAGCGGACCATCAGTCGAATACGACTGTCTTGTTACCGTAGGTCAGGACTCGGTGCACAAGGTGCAGTCGAACTGCTCTGCCTAGTACATTTCGTTCCAAGTCCCGTCCCTTGCGAATCAAGTCGTCGATTGAGTCGCGATGGGACACGCGGGCAACTTCCTGCTCGATGATGGGGCCTTCATCCAGGTTCATGGTGACATAATGGCCGGTGGCTCCGATCAACTTTACGCCGCGAAGGAACGCTTGATGATAGGGCTTCGCGCCGACAAAAGCCGGGAGAAAGGAATGATGGATGTTGATAATGCGGTTGGGATAAGCGGCAATGAAGTCTTCGGTCAGAACCTGCATGTAACGGGCGAGCACGACCAGTTCGATTCCCCTGGATTCAAGTTCGCGCATCTCTGCGGATTCCTGCTGCCTCTTGTTTTCCGCAGTGATAGGAAAATGCAGGAATGGTACGCCGTAGCGGGTCGCGATGTGACTAAGTTCCGGATGATTGCAAATCACCACAGCAATTTCAGCTTTGAACTCTCCTGCCTGCTGTCGTTGCAATAGGTCTTCCAAGCAATGAGGCAGGCGCGACGCGAACAAAGCGATTTTGGGAACGTGGTCGCTGAAATGCAATTCGAACTTCATGCGAAACGCTTCGGCCAGCGATCCGAACTGGGAAGCGATCTGGTCGCGAGAAATCTGAAACCCGTCAAGGTGAAACTCGAAGCGTGCCAGAAAGATTCCGGCTTCGACATCGGTGTATTGGTCCGACTGCAGAATGTTGCCGCCGTGACGGAATATAAAGCTGGAAATTCCTGACACCAGACCCTTCTGGTCGGGGCAAGACACTAGCAGTGCGGCGGTCTCGGACATGGATTATTTCCCGTCGATCTTAGCGTTTTTGATGTAGGTATTCACCTGCTTCTCAAGCTCCGTAAGTGGCAACGGGCCATCCAACAGCACGACATTGTGGAATGTGCGAATATCAAACTTATCCCCCAATTCTTTTTCCGCTCGCTGCCGGAGCTCTTTGATTTTGAGCTCGCCAATTTTATACGCCAGCGCCTGGCCTGGCCATGAAATATAACGATCGATTTCGCTGGTGGCGTTGTATTCCGTGGTCGCGACATGGGCCACGAAGTAGTCGACGGCTTGTTGGCGAGTCCAGCGTTTGTAATGCATCCCCGTGTCCACGACCAGGCGAACCGCGCGCCACATCTCGTTGCTCAATCTTCCGAAGCGGACATAGGGATCGCCGTAAAGCCCGAGTTCGTCGCCAAGCGATTCCGAATAGAGCGCCCACCCTTCCGCATAGGCGCTGTAGCCACCGTAGCGCCGGAACTTGGGGAGGCCCTTCAAATCAATTGCGATGCCACCCTGAAATGTGTGGCCGGGTACGGCTTCATGCAAGATCAGCGAGGTGATCTCGTATTCGGGGCGGCTTTCCGGTTTGTAGGTATTGATGTAAAAGAATCCGGGACGCGAGCCGTCCGGCGAGGCACCATCCGCGTAGGCGGCTGGCATTCCTGGCGCAATTTCTGCCGGCACGGGTCGTACCCCATACGGCAGACGAGGGAAAGTTCGAAACAACTTCACCAGCAGGGGATCGATTTCCTTGGCACGAGCGCGGGTGAATTCGAGTAGCTCGTCTGAGCTCTTCGCGTAAAAGCGCGGATCCGTACGCAGAAAATGAAAGAATTCTTGGTTTGTTCCCTTAAATCCTGCTTGTTCCCTGGCCTTATCCATTTCCGCGCCAATACGTTTTACTTCCTGCAATCCAATGTCATGAATTTCTTCCGGCGTTAAGTCGGTTGTGGTTCGAGATCGCGCCAAGTAAGCGTAGGTTGCATCACCGTTAGGAACTTGCCAGGCCCCGACCTGTTCAAACGAAGCAGGAACGTACTCTTTCTGCATGAAATCGCGTAAGCGTTGGAAAGCGGGCAGAACGTCGGTCTTAATTTCCTGACGGGCGGCCGAGTTCAACCGCTGCTTATCAACATCGGAAAATGAGGGAGGCATGTTTTTGAATGGTTTATAAAATCCGTGTTTCGCCGGATCCTGCCAGTCCATGCCATTCATTTGAGTGAGGATGTTCTCGCCAATAACCTTCGGCAACACGATGTGTTCCCGGATTCCTTGCCGCATCAGCCCGATATTCTGGTCCATGTAAGCGGGGAAATTGCGCATGCGCCCAAGCCAGTCGTCGTAGTCTTTGACGGTTTCGAAGCGCAGGGAGTCGACGGTGTTTTCAATTGTCTGTATGCCTTCGAAAGTGTTGGTGCGAACCAGATACCATTTGTACTGCTCGCCCTGCAGATAATCATTGGTGTTGTACTGGAAAACGTCGTAACTGACCTGGTCTTCCGGCGAAAGCCGGGCGCGATCGATGGCATGCGAGTTGGTCGAGATTTTGATGCGCATGCTGATAGCTATCATGGACGGCTGCGAGAGTCAGGTCCTGCCATTTGTCGTTCCAGCGGCGGTCACCCAGTTCAGACGCGGTCACCGGATCGTGTGCCATCTGGTATTCCCAGTCCCGGTCGAATAATTCGTGCAGAGATTGGGTTACGCCAGTGTCCACCCCGCGTAGGGAAGCAGGGAAGAGCAGCATGGCAATGGCAAAAAACCTGAGAGTGTAAGCCAGACGCATCAAAGAGTCCCTGGGCAAGAAGAATGGGAAAGTTACCAGAGCGGTTGCAAAAGGCGCAAGTTAGCAGGCGTTGGCTGTGTTGTTATAGAGAGGGCTTGAGCGTGAGTCGTTGACGGACTGCAGAATTGGCGAGTCCGTTGGCTTCGGCGTTGCGTTCGCGAGGAACGTGTGTGATGGAAAATCTCAGCGAACGGGTCAGCTTGCGACAAATCCAATGCAGGGAGTAAAGACGTGAGCTCTGACAGTTGTACTCTCCTCGCATCTGCCGGACGACAACCTGCGAATCCGAATAAACGTGAAGCGCTTCAGCTTTAAGTGACAGGGCGTATTGCAGGGCTTCGAGCAATGCGACGTATTCGGCGACATTATTATCTTGGCGGCCAATCCATCGCGCTATACGAACTGTTCCGCCTTCGCCGCCCTCGATTACAACCCCAATACCGGACGGCCCCGGGTTTCCCAGAGACCCTCCATCCACGTAGGCTACGAGTTCCGGCATCTGCTGTCCGCTGTATTCACCATGCGTCAGAAGTGATTCTTACGTCAAGATATTTATCAGGAGTGCTTGCAACGTGTGTGGAATACTTTGTGGAAAACGTGAAATGTCTGCTCACGAAATAGCCTAAGGGTCATTCATTCAGTGAAGTAGGATTTATGATTTGCACAGGATTGAATTCCACTGCTGCACCGAAAAACGGCGTTGACATTTCTAGTCAGCGGATTTAACTTCGCGAACGTCGACGGCCGAAAGGGTTGGCCCAAAGTAAAACTTGGCCAGTCCGAAGTAGGCTGGGTGATCAGTCCGGTGGGGTAACCTGACGGACAACCAGACCCGAAAAAACCGACGGTTCTGCGAGGAACAGCCGGGGTTTGGAACTGCGAAAGCAGGGATCACATCAAGGGCCGTGATGGTGCGTGTCTCCACGTTGTTAAGCTCCCTCGCAAGAGCTGGCAACTAGAGCATAACCAATGTCACGGCCTTTTCCTTTTGTGTTTTCAAGTAAAGCATGGGCGTCCCGCTCGTGCTCTTAACCAGTCGCATCCCACCCACCTTTTGATATCTACGGCAAACAAATGGTTAAATGACCCGCCTGCCCGAAACTATTCAAACTCGCTGTTGTATTACTGGAGGTGGACCCGCGGGCGTCATGCTGGGTTACCTGCTCGCCCGCATGAGTGTGGATGTTGTCGTACTTGAGAAACATGCAGATTTTTTACGCGATTTCCGCGGCGATACCATCCATCCTTCCACTCTTGAAATCATGTACGAGCTAGGGATTCTTGACCAGTTCCTGAAGCGTCCGCACCAGGAAGTTCGGGAACTCTCCGGCCAAATTGGCAATGAAGTTCTCACCATTGCCGACTTCAGGCACTTACCTACACATTGCAAATTCCTGGGCCTGATGCCGCAATGGGACTTTCTGAATTTCATTGCGGAGCAGGCGAAGGCCTATCCTGGTTTTCATCTGACAATGCAGGCAGAAGCGGTTGATCTGTTGCAAGAAAACGGCAAGGTCGCTGGGCGTAAAAGCAAACACTCCAAATGGAGCATTGGAAGTTCGTGCGGAGCTGACGGTAGGCGCCGACGGTCGCCATTCGTTTGTTCGCGAGCGCGCGGGATTTGAGGTCCTGAGCCAGGGTGCTCCGATGGATGTTCTGTGGATGCGATTGAGTCGGCGAAGGACCGATCCTGGGCAAACATTTGGCCGATTCGATACTGGCAGAATCTTGGTTCTGCTCAATCGCGAAGATTATTGGCAGGTGGCCTACGTCATTCCAAAAGGCACCGCGGAAGAAGTCAGAAAGCGAGGACTGCCCGCATTCCGCGAGGAACTCGCCCGCTTGGAACCGTTTCTGAAAGAGAGCGTAGCCGAATTACAAGATTGGGATGATCAAATCAAATTGCTTACTGTCACCGTCGATCGATTGAAGCAATGGTTTAAACCGGGCCTGTTATGTATTGGAGACGCGGCACATGCGATGTCTCCAATTGGAGGCGTGGGAATCAATTTGGCGATTCAGGACGCGGTCGCGACCGCGAATATTCTGGGCAACAGACTTCTCCGCGGCACCGTGACGGAAGAAGCACTTTACGAGGTCCAGAGGCGAAGGACATTCCCTACGCGAGCAACCCAGCGGCTTCAGTTGCTGGTTCAGGACAATGTGATCAAGAACGTGCTGGGCAGTAGCAAGGCGCTATCAGTTCCATGGGGCATCAAACTTTTAGGGAAATTGCCGGTTCTACGCCGCATTCCAGCGCGCCTGCTTGGAGTGGGATTTCGTCCCGAACACGTGAAAACGCCGGAAGTTCGACCTGCGACTATTTGAGATTTTCAGCGCGAAATGGTTCGGTGTTTATTTCCCCGCTTCGGCACCGGTTTGTCCGATCATGATCGCATCCTGCATCTGCCGGAACAGTTCTCCAACTGCAGCCGGGGAATGCGACACAAACAGAGTATTGCTCTTACCCTGAGCACCAATGTCTTTCAGAGTATCGAGGTATTGCGTGACGAGGACCAGCATCATCACATCTTTCGCCGAGGTTCCTTCAACCGCCTGCGCGAACGCTTCCACCGAGACTTTCAGCCCCTCGATGATCGCCTTACGCTGATTTGCAATACCCTGTCCTTGCAACGCTTTGCTTTCCGCTTCGGCTTCTGCCTGTTTCACTTTCAGAATCTTTTCGGCCTCACCGCGGGCGCTGGCTGCTACCTGCTCGCGTTGTGCGGCGTTGATTTCGTTCATTGCAGCTTTGACTTTTTCGTCCGGTTCGATGTCTGTCACCAGCGCCTGGTCGATAGCGTATCCGTACGTGGTCATGACGTCATCCAGTCCCTCTTTGATGGCGACGGCAATGTCGGACTGCTGGAGGAACGCGTCGTCCAGAATCATTTTAGGGACGTGCCCGAGAATCACATTAAACACATAAGACGAAATCTGTTGTTTGGGATTGGCCAGCTTGTAAAAGGCCTCGTAAACTTTCTCGGGGATGACGTGATATTGGACTGAAACCGGAATCTTTACGAATACGTTGTCTTTGGTCTTAGTCTCTACGTCCAGAGCCAGTTGCTGCACTCTTAGATCGATTCTTCCGGCAATCTGGTCGAGCCACGGCAATTTGAAATTGATACCCGCAGTGGCGACTCGTAGGAATTTACCCATTCTCTGAATGACCGCAGCTTCGGCCGTTCGCACCTGAAAGAATCCGCTCAAGATTGTGCCAATTACGAAAAAAGCGATGATGGCGTACAGGACGACCGCCATACCTTGCGAAGCATCCATGGGGCAAATCCTCCTAAGGCTTTCTTGGGTGAGAAGGAGAAGTGGCAGGCATGATATCGGTTGTGTGGTCTTCAGACAATTGCATTTCCTGTGCCAGAGTGTGCATAACGCGAACCCGGAAGACCACAGCCTCGGGGAATGTCAGGAACCGCGCGGTGGGTCGAGTGATCGACATTCCCTTATTTCATGCGCTTTTCCATGTGAACGATAGGCAGTGATTCGCCATTGGCCAGCGGGACTTCGAGCTTCTCCAAAGCAACATATCCGCGGGCCTGGTAAAACGGCACGCCTGTAAGGGTGGCGCCCATTTCGAAGCGGGTAAAGCCGGCAGCCTGCGCAGCCCTCTCGCAAGCATCGAGAATCAAGCTGCCGATACTGCGTCGTGCCCACGACGGATGCACGAAGAATGCGCGAATCTTGGCCGCGTCGCGCAGCGGATCGAGGAGCGCTGCTTCGCGGCCCGTCCACTGGTCACCGCCATATAAAGTCTTCCGTTTACTCCAACCACCGCAGGCGACAATTGTGCCGGGTTCTCCGGAAGACGAACTCTGGCCAGTCGGTTCAGTCGGGACTTCCACCACGAAATATGTTCCATCCAATATCAGCTGGGAGTCCACGCCGAAAACGCTTTCGAGAGCGCCTTCAATTTGTGCCGGAGTGTAATCCCGAACCTGCAATCCGCGAACCGATGCCTCAATTAATACCCGCAGCAAAGAGATATCAGTAGATGTGGCCTGGCGAACACGGATCATGACGAAGTGGAATTCAAAAGCGGTAAAAGTCTGAGGAAGTTTACCCTTTTTTAGAGGTGGAAAGACATGTGATTGCGACCAACCTTGAACAGGCAAAAGCATCTATTACAATGCACGTTTGTGGAGCAATATCAGACCGACCGGAGATGAACAGCGTCAGGGACGCTTACAGAGTCTGTAAGACAGAGAAGCCAGTCTTTTTGCTGTTTCGATTGGTGGAGTCGACGCTCGATCAGGCGGCTGGACCCGATCGAGTCAGTCATGTGAGCGTCAAGGTCTGACAAAAGATTCGTCCGGAGTACACCTCAAGCGAACGGTAAACTGACTGAATCCAGGTTTTATCTTCCACAACCTCTTTACGATCAGAGTACAGACAGGTCAAGCCTGCTTCTAAGCAGATGGCTTGGTTCCTGGCGGCGCAATGGCGAGGAAGTCTTTTGCGAAACGCGTGGCATAGTGTTCCAAAAGGTGTTGCACTCGCTCGGGATCTGCGGAGCGCAATACCAAGCCGGCATGATGGTGCTTTTTCAAACGCAAGGCGATCTCAGGATCGTTGTAGGCAGACGTATCGGGGTATTCCTGGCGCGCGAGTGAAAGTATGATGCCAGCGTAATCGTTTCGCGTCGGGGGCAGTCGAAAGGGAAGCTTGCCGCCGGCAATCTCAATACGTGCCCACTCACGCCATAAGTTGATGCCCGAAGCCGCCTCTATCATCTCGCTTATGTATGCGCCGCCCACGCGCGCCGCGCATTCCAAAAAATAAAAATGCCCGTCGTCGTGGGCGCCGATGAATTCAGCGTGGGAAACTCCGCGCAGCAAACCGAGGGCATGGATAAGGTCGTGGTTGAGGAGGCGAAGGCTGACGGTTTCTGGCGACTCGCTGCCTAACAGAAGGGTCGTGAAAATGCCGCCTTCTTGTGCGACCGCCATGGGTGGCGCGCCATAGCGGCTGACGCTGGAAAACACGATCTCTTTTTCCGAAACAATCGAGTCTACGTGGTACACGTTGCCCGGGATGAATTTCTCAAGTAGGAAGGACGACTGCTGATCTCCGAGCGATTCCAGGATTGGCCACAGCGCATCCGCCGATTCGATTTTCCGGATTCCGATAGCGGATGCCTCGGAGCGAGGCTTCAACACCCACGGTCCAGGAACGTGCTCGAGGTAATAGCGGATGTCCCCATGATTCAACACAGGTATGAAATCGGGAACGCGAATTCCGCTCTCCATGGCTTTCATTCGCATTGCCAGCTTGTCGCGGAAGTACCGCATCGTAGTGAGGCCCATGCCAGGAATACGCATGTGCTCACGCAATGTGGCGGCAGTTTCCATATCGAACTCATCGAGCGCGACAATGCGGTCGATCCTTTTCTCGCGGGATAAAAATGTCACCGCCTTAACGATGTCGGGGATAGGAAGTTCGGCAGGAATGTAGAAAATATCGTCCAGGCTTTCGCGAGGCCAATCGGCATCCTTCAATGTCTCAGCGGTAATCAGGAAGACGCGGCACCCCTGGCGCTTACATTCGCGCATGAATTCCTGTCCCTTTTCGTAGGTAGTGATACAGAGAAAAGTAAGCGGAACCGCTTCCGCCATGGGCCCTCCACGAGATCAGGTCAAAAACTATACACCGGCCAAGTGGAGTGATACGTCAAAGCTTACCGCCGACCACCCTTCGCCGTGAGGGCGAAGGGTGGGACGATGCAGCTGGAGCCGCATTAGCTAATGGACTTTTTAACGACGCCAGCCTCGGTGTTCGAATTCACGATGTTCGAATCGGCGATCGTGCCGGTCTCCCCGCCAGTAATAGTCCCGACCGTAATAACGACGATAGCCGTAGCCAGGGCGAACGTATACCGGCCCGTAGGCGTAAGGACTCGGGGCATAAGCGACGTAAGGAACCGGAGCTACATATGGGTACGGACGAACGTAGACCGGACGCCCGATAAACTGGACCCAATGAAACCACCACGCCGGCATGAGCCTGCGGGGGATTGAGACAGATCAACATCACAGCCAGTCCAAACAGTGAAAGTGCGGTTTTCTTTAGCATTTCAGCGCCCTCCATTACTCGTATTGATTAAACCCTCTCACAAATCTCAAAAGTTTTTTTCTGAAGCGAACCTTAAATCGCTGATTCGGCGGGAGTAACGCCAATAAAACGCAGCACTTCCGGAGGCCGCTTTTCCGCTCTCACTGGAGGCGCCTCCGAAAATTACCGCTGCCGTCTATAATCTGTTGCCCATGAATTTGTTACCTGTGACCCGTTTACTGAATGACCTCGTCAGGCAGGAACTCATCTCCCATGAAATCAACTATCTTTGGCTTCCTGTGCGGCACCTCAGGATTCTCCTTGCTCTGTTTCTGATCACCGCCGTGCCCCTCTTCGCGCAAGACCGTTCGTATGGGCGCTCCATGGTCATTAATGACGGCGGCATTGTCGCGACAAGCCACACCCTGGCTTCGCAGGCGGGAGCGCAGATCCTGGCCCGTGGCGGTTCGGCAATGGACGCGGCGATTGCCGCGAACGCCGTGCTTGGCGTCACCGAGCCGATGATGAACGGTATCGGTGGCGATCTGTTTCCTGCTCTATTGGGACGCCAAGACTGGCAAGCTCTACGGGTTGAACTCCAGCGGATGGGCGCCGCGCGGACTTTCGATCGACTATCTGAAACAAAAGGGCACGATGCAGATGCCGCAGGCCGGCATTGACAGCGTGACCGTTCCCGGCGCAGTCGACGGTTGGGCCAAAGCACATTCGCGGTTTGGACGATTGCCGTGGAAGGACCTGTTCACGCCGGCGATTTACTACGCCGAACATGGTTATCCCGTGCCGGAATTGATTCATGATTTCTGGGAAGACGCGGCACAAGCCTGAAACAAACTCCAGAGGCTGAGCGGGTTTTTCTGCCGGGCGGCAAAGCGCCGGACATTGGAGAAATGTTCAGCAATCCGGACCTGGGCAAGACGTTGCGTCTGATTGCCGAAGAGGGACGTGATGTTTTCTATCGCGGCGAAATTGCCCAGTCGATCGTGAGCACATCGACTGCACTCGGTGGAACCATGCAGGCAGATGACCTGGCGGATTTTTCCGCGGAATGGGTTGAGCCGATTTCAACTACCTACCACGGCTGGAAAGTATACGAACTGCCGCCCAACGGACAAGGCATGGCGGCGCTCGAAATGCTGAACATCATGAGCACGCTGGCGCCCGACAAGGCGGGTCCGCTGGCGCCGATGGAATTGCACAACCGGATTGAAGCGATGAAGCTGGCGTATTCCGATCTGTATCGTTACAACGCCGATCCGCGCTTTGCCAAAGTGCCCGGTCAAAGGACTGCTTTCGGAAGACTATGCCCGACAGCGCGCCTCGCAGATCGATCCGG
This sequence comes from Terriglobia bacterium, assembly GCA_963706335.1. Lineage (GTDB taxonomy): Bacteria > Acidobacteriota > Terriglobia > Terriglobales > Acidobacteriaceae > JAIQFF01. The sequence goes on along the minus strand of CAVPME010000013.1, from coordinate 213,334 downwards.
AAAAAGCGAATTGCACCCCGGCCAGCGGCAGTCCGGCGAGAAGTGACACCACTTATCTTGCCGCCATCGATAAAGACGGAAATATTGTTTCGCTCATACAGAGTCTCTACGACGCATTTGGCTCCGGAGTGGCGGTGAAAGGACGAGGCTTCATTTTGCAGGATCGCGGCGGGTTGTTCGTGCTCGATCCCAGCCATCCCAATGCGCTGGCTCCGCGCAAGCGTCCGTTTCACACCATCATTCCCGCGTTCATGGAGCAGGGCGACACGCACATAGGATTCGGAATCATGGGCGGCGCCAACCAGCCGCTGGCGCACGCGCAGTTCGTCTCGAATTTCGTGGACTACGGAATGAACATTCAGGCAGCGCTCTCCGAGCCGCGCTTCACGGTGCGTCCGACCGACTGGAAGGAATTGGCTGCGACATCCTGATTGAATCGAGAGTGGACGCGGCGACGCTGCAACAGCTCCGGCAAAAAGGACACAAGCTCAAGGTGAGAAAAGAATATTCGACAGCGATGGGCCGTGGGCAAGCGGTGCTGCGTAATTCCAAAACCAAGGTCAATTTTGCCGCGTCCGATCCGCGCGCGGACGGCTCGGCGGAGCCGGAGCCGATTCCGGAAAAGTGATCACGTTAGCTGGCTTGAGCTTGTTTCCTTAGCGTGACGGTCGCGCAACCAACCTTTCGAGATGCCGTCGCTTTGACAGGCAGCAGAATTGCCTTCGCGGTGCGGCGTTGCGCAACAAACGTAAGATGCCAGCGTGTTTCGCGGAATTCCAAGATACAAATTATGGCTGACAAAAACGGCGCTCCTCTTCGCTCGACCCAGTGGTTCGGTTTGCAGGATAAAGACGGATTCATTCACCGTTCGTGGATGAAAAACCAGGGATTTCCATCCGAATCTTTTCGATGGCAGGCCGGTGATCGGCATCTGCAATACATGGTCGGAACTGGTTCCCTGCAACGCGCACTTCCGGCTGATCGCGGAGCGAGTGAAGCGCGGCATCTACGAAGCCGGCGGCTTTCCGCTGGAGTTTCCAGTGATGTCGCTGGGCGAGACGAATCTTCGTCCCACGGCGATGCTGTTCCGCAACCTGGTCAGCATGGACGTGGAAGAATCGATTCGCGGCAATCCGCTCGATGGAGTCGTCCTGCTCTGCGGATGCGACAAAACCACGCCGTCGCTGATGATGGGAGCGGCGAGCTGCGATCTGCCGGCGCTCGTCGTTTCCGGCGGGGCCATGCTGAACGGCAACTTCCGCGGCCAGCCGATCGGCTCGGGCACCAGCGTCTGGCAGATGAGCGAAGACGTACGCGCGGGCAAGATGAGCTGCGCCGATTTCATGGACGCCGAATCCTGCATGTCGCGCTCGGCCGGCCACTGCATGACCATGGGCACGGCGTCGACGATGGCGTGCATGGTCGAGGCCCTGGGCATGGGCATGCCGCAGAACGCGGCGATTCCCGCGGTCGATTCGCGGCGATACGTGTTGGCGCAGGAGGCGGGCACGGCGCATCGTCGAGATGGTTCGCGACGATGTGAAGATGTCGCAAATCCTGACCCGGAAGGCGTTTCGAAAATGCGATCCGCGTAAACGCGGCGATTGGCGGTTCCACCAATGCCGTCCTGCATCTGCTCGCGCTTGCGGGACGGGTTGGCGTCAAGCTGGAGCTCGACGACTTCGATCGCCTGGGTCACGATCTGCCGCTGCTGGTCGACCTCATGCCTTCCGGCCGTTTCCTGATGGAGGATTTCTACTACGCCGGTGGAGTTCCTGCGGTGGTGCGCGCTTTGGGCGACCTGATCCATCGCGACGCACTGACCGTGAACGGCAAGACGATGGGCGAGAACACCGCCGATGCGCCGTGCTGGAATGCGAAGTGATTCACGGCCGCGAGAATCCGATCCGGGAGCATGCCGGGATCGCCGTCCTGCGCGGCAACCTGGCGCCCGGAGGCGCGGTGATCAAACCTTCCGCGGCGACGCCCGAGTCTGCTCAAGCATCGCGGCCGGGCGGTGGTGTTCTCCGACATCGAAGACTTCAAGAAGCGCATCGACGATCCGGCGCTGGAAATCGACGAGAACTCGGTGATGGTGCTGCAGGGTGCGGGGCCGAAGGGTTATCCGGGGATGCCCGAAGTCGGCAACATGCCGCTGCCGAAAAAGCTGCTGCAACGCGGAATCACCGACCTGGTGCGCGTTTCCGACGCGCGCATGAGCGGCACTGCGTACGGAACGGTGGTGCTGCACGTCACTCCTGAATCGACTGCCGGCGGAACGCTGGCGCTGGTGCAAAACGGCGATGAGATCGAACTCGACGTGGAAGCACGCAAGCTGGAACTTGCGTGTACAGAAGACGAACTGACGCCGACGCCGCAAAGCGTGGACACCGCCTCCGCCAGTCGCGAGCGGAGGCTATCAACGGCTGTACATCGAACATGTTCTGCAGGCCGACAAAGGAGCAGACCTCGATTTTCTGGTCGGCTGCCGAGGCGCAGGCGTTCCGAGAGAAAGTCATTAGCCGGAAGTCATCTCTGCAGCCTTACGTCAGCAGAGTGGCAGTTGAATGTCGACGAATGAGATTTGAAGGCAAAGTCGCGATCGTCACCGGAACCACTGGGCATTGGACGTGCGATCGCGAAACGTTTCGCTGCCGGCGGCGCCGATGTGGTGGCGTGTGGGATCGATGTGAACGCGAATCGGGAACTGGACCTTGATGTCAAGATCCACGGCGCTGAGTCTGCACGTGGAAAAGTGCGATGTCTACCCAATCACAGGCTGTCCAGGACGTAGTGGCGAAAGTTGTGAGCGAATTTGGCGGTCTGGACATCATCGTGCAACGCGGCCGCTTTTCATCCCTTCGGCACCGTCGGTCGAAACCAGCCTGGAAGACTGGAACCGCTGCATGATGGTGAACGTCGGCAGCATTTATCTTCTCGGCCACTTTGGAATTCCCGAGATGAAGAAACGTGGCGGAGGTTCGATCATTAACCTGGCGTCAGTGCAGGGACACGCGTGCCAGCGTGGAGTAGCGGCGTATGCGGCATCAAAAGGCGCGGTGCACAGTCTTACCCGCGCGCTGGCGCTCGATCATGCAGCCGATCAACATCCGGGTAAATTCGATCAGTCCGGGATCGATCCGCACGCCTATGCTCGAACGCTCAGCGGGACATTTTTCGCCGGGCGTGTCGGTCGAAGAGGTATTCAAGCGCTTCGGCGACGCTCATCCCCTGGGGCGGATCGGTACGCCGGAAGAAGTCGCGGAACTGGCTGCGTTTCTCGCCTCCGACAAGGCGGCATTTTGCACTGGTGGCGATTACCTGGTGGACGGCGGACTGCTGGCCGGCATCGGGGTAGCGTAATCTCGTCTCGAGCTGATCCTTCACAGCCAATTTGCGTCGCTCCCACCGGGGACGTCTGCGGTGAAGGAGCGGTCTGGCACGCGGCGCATTCGGCGGTTTACTGGACCGACATCAACCGTTTCCTCATTCATCGCTTCACTTTAGCGGACCAGTGTGTCCGAACCTGGTTTTTCGACGAACCCGTAACCGCGTTAATCGCTCACCGACCGCGATGACGTGTTGGCCGTCGTGATGGGCTCGGGCGTGATTTTGTGGGAGCCAGCGTCGGATCTCCGGTATCCGCCAATTTTCCGTCTTGACGGATGGCCCAAGGTTCGGCTCAACGATGGGCGCGCCGATCCGCGCGGTTCGTTGTGGGTCGGCTCGATGCGTAACAATGTGAATCCTGACGGATCATCTGGAGACGCCGGCGGGAAGGACGGAATCCTGTATCGTATCGATCCGGCTGCCAGAGTGACCATACACCGTCGAGACGTTGGTATCTCCAATACTCTTGGCCTGGAGTCCCGATCGGCGCCGGTTCTATTTTGGAGACACGATAGCGAACGTCATCTGGGCCTATGACTATGATCGCTGCTACGGGGCAGATCTCGAATGAAGCCCCTTTCTTTGAGGATTTCGATCGAGGCTTGCCGGATGGATCGACCGTCGATGCAGAAGGGTATTTGTGGAACTGCCGCTACGATGGCGGCTGTATCGTGCGGGTCGCACCAAACGGCAAAGATAGATCGCGTGATTGAGATGCCGGTGAAAAATATTACGACCTGCACGTTTGGTGGCGCCGATCTGAAAACCCTGTTTGTGACCACGGCAGCCTCGCCCGGGGAACGGCTATCCGGCGGGCTGTTTGCCATGCAGTGCGAGGTGCGCGGGCAGCCAGAAAACAAGTTTTGCGCGCAAGCGGTTCAGCTCGTCAGAAAACTTGCGGGAGCCGGGGGTACCCTCCAACGACGGTCACGATAAGTCTGCTCACTCCGATTGACGCAGCGTGCGAAATGCCTCGAGGCACTGTTTGGCGGTGTCGAACTCAGAGAATCGGCTGCCTTCCTGTTCGATCAGGTAATATTCGACCCCGCCGACGCTCTCGGCTGCCGCGAAAATACCTTTCCAGTCTGCCGCACCTTCGCCAAACAAGACCGTGTAGCCTTTGTCCGGCCCCGGACGCCCAGTCCTTGCAGTGGATGGATCTGATTCGGCCGGGATTGGCGCGAATCCACGCCACCGGGTCGGAGCCAGCTTTCAGACATGTTCCTACATCGAGCTGCAGCATGATGGAAGACTTCGTGTTCTTCGCCAGTATTTCGATTGGACGTTTGCCGTCCACCGGAGTGAATTCCAGTTCGTGATTGTGATAGCCCGCCTTCAATCCCGACGGCTCGAGCTGGTCAGCGGCAGAGTTCAGCGTGTCGGCAACTTCCTTCCATCCGTCCATCCCGGGCTTGGGTTGCGAACTCGACATGACTACGTACTTGCTTCCAAGAATCAGATTCATGTCGCGCGCCTTCTTGAGATTCTCCGCGCGTGAAATACGAACTGCTGTTGTGAGTGGAATAACAGCGGATACCCAGATCGTCCAGCAGCTTCTTCATCTCGTTTGGTCTGTGGCTCGGTCCAATCGAAATAGGGCGCATAGAACTCGACGCACTGGTAGCCCATCTCCGCCACGGTCCGGACCGTGCCCGTGAGATCGTCTTTTAAAGCGTTCGCGAACCGAGTAGAGCTCGAGACCGACGGGCACCGAGGTTGCGGCGAATGCACGCATCGAGAAGGGAAGCATTGCGGACAAAGCGAGAAAGGAACGGCGAGAAAAAGAGTGCGTAGACATAGCCATCAGCAGAGTCTACACTATGAATCTAGCTGATCGCCAGCTTTTTCTGCATTTCTTCCAGCGACAAGCCCTTGGTCTCCGGATAAAAAAGCCAGACCACGAAGAACTGCACCACCATCATCACCGAAAAGAACACGAACGGATAAGCGCCGGATGTAGCGGCCATCAGCGGAAAGATAAGCGAGATGGCCGCGTTCATGAACCAGTGAGAGAAGCTGCCCAGGCTCTGTCCCTTGGCGCGCACCGAGTTGGGAAAAACTTCCGAGAGGTAAACCCAGATGACGGCGCCCTGCGAGAAGGCGAAAAAGGCGATGTAGCCGACCAGCAGCCAGACCAGAAGGCTCTGGTGCTGTCCGGTGAAGAAAATGATCGAGACCCCGGCCAGGCAGAACGCGGTGCCGACCGAACCCACCAGCAGCAGAGTCTTGCGGCCAAGCTTGTCGATCACCGACATGGCGATCATGGTGAAAAGCAGATTGGTAGCGCCGATCGCGACCGCCTGCAGATTGCCCGAGACTTTGCTGAAGCCGGCATGGTTAAAAATGTCGTTCAGGTAATACAGAATCGCATTGATGCCGGAGAGCTGGTTGAACATTCCGATGCTGACCGCGAGAAAAATCGGAAATGCATATTTTCGAGTGAATAGTTTTTCGGTCGCCTGGCTCTGCTCCATGTTGATGGAAGCGACGATTTCCTGCAGGTCATGCTCGTAGTTTTCGTCGCCCGTGGTCTGCAGTACGGTTCGGGCTTCGTCCACTCGTCCCTTCTTGACCAGCCAGCGCGGACTGCGCGGAATGGTAAACAGCATGACGAAGAACAAAGCGGCAGGAATGGCGGTGACTCCCAGTTCCCATCGCCATTCTGTGGCGACGCCAAAGTGCTGCAGGCTGATGATGTAGTTTGAGAAGTAAGCGACCAGAATGCCGAACACCACGTTGAACTGAAAGAATCCAACCAGCCGGCCGCGCAATTTCGCCGGAGCAATTTCCGCGATATACATCGGCCCGAGCACCGAAGATCCGCCTACGCCCAAGTCCGCCGATGAAACGAAAAATCACCAGAGCGGACCAATTCCAGGCGATGGCGCAACCCAGGCCGGAGATCAGATACAGAATCGCCATCACCCGCAAACTGTCGCGACGGCCAAAGCGTTCCCCCGGAAAGCCCGCCAGCATTGCGCCGAGCACGGTTCCGAAGAGCGCGCTGAAGACCGTCACGCCCAAAAGAAACGGCGTAAGCCCGTAAGTCTGGGTCAGGCCGCCGGTGGTGCCGGAGATGACGGCCGTATCGAATCCAAACAAAAGACCGCCCAGAGCCGCCACGACCGTGCTCTTGAGCAACGTTGCGATTCAGCTTCATGCAGACTCCAGCCGTTCAGGATTGCGCTAACCGTCTACTGCGACGGACGAAAAGCAGCCCACAAGTTATCACAGAGCAAACGTCAATTCATTGGACTGAAGCCGGCAAGCCGGGAGAATATGAGATGTGGAGGCGAAATGGATCGCTCAAATTCGCAAAGATAAAAGCCGTGATTCTCGACTACGGTGAAGTGCTTGTCGCTATCCGCCCACGCGCGAACGAGTGGAGCTCGCATGGCGAGTTCTTTCCAGGTGGACCCGGATACGTTTCGCTCGCTGTGGGGTCGAAATCGGCTGCACTATGACCGCGGCGATCTTTCGCTCGAGACCTATTGGTCAGACCTGGCAGAAGCGCCGGCATGAAGCTGACGCGCGAGCAGATACAACAACTGAGCCAATGGGACGTCGAGATGTGGGCGTCACATCAATCCCGATCATGGTGGAATGGCTGAAGCAGCTTCGCGATCTCGGGAATCAAGACCGGGTCTGCTTTCCAACATGCCCGTGGACATGATTCGCTATGTGCGAGAGCAGATTGGCTTGGCTCGATCAATTCGACCACCTAGACTTTCTCGGCCGAAGTGAGACTTGTTAAAGCCCGATGCGGCGATCTACCGAGCACAGTCTTCGACGGCGCTCGGAGTTACGGCCTCAGAAGCACTATTTGTCGATGATAAAGAGCGTCAATGTCGCAAGGCGCGCGCGCAGCTGGGCATCTCACGCGATTCGATTCCAGTCGGTGGCACAACTGAGCCCGAGGATCTCAAAAGCGCTTGGATTTCGGAATTCTGCCGGATGAGCTGCGAAACCTTGTTCAATCTGCTGGAAGTGATTTTGCCTGCGGCCCAGAATTTGGTGATGTCTTCCAGCGTGCGTCCCTTGGTTTCAGGAACCAGCCAAAGCACGCATATCAGATTCAGAAGAACGCCGCCGTGCTGAAAACCCAGAATGTGCCATCGCTCCCAAAGTGTTTCTGCATGAGCGGGAAGCTCTGATTGCCCAGATATCCGACCACCCACAACGCGGTCGTCGCAATCGACATGGCGCGACCACGAACCTTGGTGGGATAAATTTCCGAAATGATCACCCAGCAAGCGACGCCATTTCCGAAAGCGTGACCTGCCACAAACGTCATCACAAAAATCAGCACGGCCAATCCGCTGCCGTGGACGTGATAAAACCATCCCACCAACGCAAAAGAAATGGACTGCAAAAGAGTGCCGGCGAGGATCAGCTTCTTGCGTCCGGAAAGATCCACCAGCCAAAGAGCGAACAAGGTGAAGACCAGATTCACCAGGCTGACCAGCACCGACTGAAAGAAGGCGTCGCCGGTGGCGGTCCCCGCCGATCTGAAGATTTCGGGAAGGAAAGAGAAGAGCGGTGTGATTCCGCTCAGCTGCGAAAATCCCGCCAGCATGATTCCGATCAGCAACGGCCGCCGGAAGGTGGTGAACAATTCCGAAATATGGCCTTCTTCCAGGGTCAGAGAGTCCTGAATCTGCGCCGACTCTCGTTACCGCCGTGTGCTCGATCGTTTATTTTCGACAGCACAGAAAGCGCCTCTTCGCGGCGACCCATCTTCATGAGCCAGCGCGGACTTTCTACCGCGGGAATGATGGTGATTGCCGAACAGCACTGCGGGAACGATGCCGACAAAGAACATCCAGCGCCAACCCGTGGACGTGTTCCAGGCTTCATCGCCCATGCGCTGAATAAGCATGTTGACAAACACCGCGGCGAGAATGCCCGAGCACGATTCCGAGTTGATACAGAGTTACCAGCCGGCCGCGAAGCCGGGCGGGCGCGATCTCGGCGATGTACATGGGAGCGATGATCGAGGCTGCGCCAATTCCCAGGCCGCCAATCAATCTCCAGATAACGAATTGGTTCAGGCTGGCGGCAAACCACATGCCGAGTGACGACAGCGCGAAAGCAGGCGGCGCAAAGTCGCAAGCCCTTTCTTCAGGCCGATACGATCGACCACCGCACCCGCGCCGGCCGCGCCGACGGTGCATCCGATCAGCGCGCATCCCGGCGGCCCATCCAATGCCGGCGGCATCGAGATTGAAGCACAGACGCGAGATAATGAATCGCGCCGCTGATGACGATGTTGTCGTAACCGAACAGCAGACCGCCAAGCGCCGAAACGCGAGGCTGCGATGATGAGGGAATTGCTGGAGACCTTGTCCGAAGAACTGGCCGAGGCGCTCGAGGCGGCAGTCAAGACAGTCCGGCCTTTGACAGATGTCTTGAGCATCGCCTGAGCAGCCAGAATGAAACCGATGGTGTGTGCCATGCCGGCGTGCCAGGGAGCGGGGCAGGTCATCTGCGGTGTGTGGTCGGGAATGATCACGCCATCGAAATTGTTGCGCGCCAGGATCGAGAGGATGCGGATCATATCCACGTCGCCCTCGTCGATAAATGTCTCGCGGTAGTTCGGCACTTTGCCCACCACGTTTCGCAAATGAATGTAGGCAATCTTTCCCTGCCGGCTGTAGCGGTCGACGGCGTCGTAGACGTCGCCTTCGGTCATTTCCGCGATAGTTCCGACGCAAAGTTCCAGCGCAGTTGCTCGGGCTGGGAGCGGCATCGATCAATCGTTGATACATGTGGGGCTGGTAGACCAGCCGAGGCTGCTGCCGCATGGTCGGCATGGGAGGATCGTCGGGATGGGCGGCCATGCGCACGCCCGACTTGCTCGGCGACTGGAATCACGTCTGCCAGAAATCTTTCCAGCCGGCGCCACAGTTCTTCATGCGAAATGGAAGGCAGTGTGCCCGTCGGGCGCGGCTGGATCGTAAACCATGTTCCAAATCATTCCGTTCGGAATGGGAACATCTTCGGCGGGCCCATCCATTCCGAGGGTGACGGCGTGTCCGCGTCCGAGAGGGGCGGTGACGCGACCGCAAACGCCGGCCAGGCTGAAGTTGTATCCGAGCACGGGAATGCCGGCTTCGCCCATGTGGCGAATAATGGTTTTAACTTTTTCGATTTGCTGCGGACGTTGCGGACCATCCAGAAGAATGTCGTGCCAGTGTGCTGGGTCGAGATTCTCGATCGCTGAAAGGACCAAGCCGGCGTCTTCAATTTCACTGACGAAGAGTCTTTTAGTTCCGCGACGGTCCATAGCTTCTCGGGATCGCCCGCCACTCCCCAAGGTTCGTACTTCGCCGCCTGAGGGTTGATTGTTTCGCGGATTCGATCCGCCCTGGTTGAAATAGTCGACCAGGTGGACAACCACATGAGTGCAGCCGGCCTGCCGCGCGAAGTCGTAGTAATCGCGCGTCAGCATGTGGCGATAGAGGCCCAGGCCAATTTTCATAAGCGATTGCCGATGCCGGCTCCGTAGTCCGAGCTCAAGATCTGGCCGTTGATTTCGTTGGCCAGCGGAGAGCATAGGAACACAAATGCGTCAGCGATCGATTCCGGACTGTTTCTTCTTCCCAGAGAGACTCGTAAGACAAATTCTCGGTAAGCCGGATCCTCGTCGAAAACTTTCAGCGAACTGCCGGCGGCGACATTGCCCGGTGAAACCACATTTACGCGAATGCCGGTGTGGGCATACTCCAACGCCATGCAGCGGGCAAAGTTCTCCAGCGCCGCTTTGGCAGAGGCATAGGAAGGAATCTGGGTGTGCGGCATTCGAGCGACGTAAGACGACGTGAAGATCAGATGGCCGGGAATCTTGCGCTCAATCCACTGCGCGAAAACCGCGCGCGCCAGATTGACCTGGGCGAAATAGTTGAAGCGAAAAATGCGATCGTAATCGGCCTCGGAAGTGGTTGCGAAAGGATGAAGACCGCAACCTCCGGCATGACCGAGCACCGTATCCAGGGCAGGGAAGCGTCGGAAGGATTCGTCGACGACCCGGTTCAGCGCGGCGGAATCCGTAATGTCGATTGAGAAATAAACGTAAGAAGACGGCGGAATCTTCCAGTCACCCAGAGTTTGTTTCGCAGCTGTCTTCCGGCTTGATATCGACCAGAATCAGGTTTGCGCCGGCCGCGACCAGTTTGCGGACCATGGACTCGGCGATGGCGCCCATTGCGCCGGTAATCAGGATCGATTTGCCGGAGAGATCGATGGTTATCATTCGAGTCTGTGCTGCTAGTTTGCTAGCTTCTACAGGCCGTCTACATAATGCCGTGCTTCTCAAATGCCGCTACCGCGCTGCTTCCTTCTTCGAGCGCTTTCCTGACCAGCTTTTCGCCGCGAACTTTTTCCAGCGCCTTGGCGAACACTTCATCGGCGGCTTCGGTGGGAATCAGGCAGACACCGTCAATGTCCCCGAAAAGAATGTCGCCCGGGCGCAACGCGCACGCGCCGATTTCCAGGGGGACGCGAAAATCCACCACTTTGTAACGCGGCGAAGAATCCTGGCCGTAGGGACCCCAGGAGAACGTCGGAAAATTCAAGATCGAGAATGGCCTTGGTGTCGCGCGAGTAGCCGTTCAAGACCGCTCCGCTGCTGCCCAGCTTGCGTGCACGGATGCTCATCAGTTCTCCCCACAAGGCATTGCGCGGAGACGATCCGGTGCTGACGTAGATTTCGTTGGCGTGAAGATCGTCGAGAGCCTCGAGCATCAGGCCGAACGGTTTGGCCATGAGCTGGTTCGCGGTGCCCGTTACTTTTTCCGTGAAGACATCGACGGCCAGCACCGGCATGGCGCGGCCGACCACCACCATGTCCGCCCGCAGAGGTCGAATTTGCGGCGGCAGAAACTGGTGCTGAAGCTCCAGTTTGTCCATCACGTCGCCAACCACGCAGGTAAACAGTTCGCGCCGAATCAGAGAGAACAGTTCGTCATCATTTTTCCAGAGCTTCATAGGAGTGTGTGCAGTTCTGCGTTCACATCCGAAAAAGAATGGAAGACGAAGCCTACTTTTTCCGCGCCTGTTGGATGCGTTCTATGAATTGCTTCGCCGTGTCGGTGATGAGTTGGAAGTTGCCGGATTGAGCGCCGGCCGTCAGACTTCCACCCACGCCAACCGCGACTGCCCCGGCTTTAATCCACTCGGCAACATTGTCAACGCTAACGCCACCGGTCGGCATCAGAGAAGCTTGCGGCAGGGGTCCCTTGCACCGCTTTTACGAAGGCAGGCCCCAGAGTCTCGCCGGGAAAAGTTTAACGATATCGGCGCCGCACTCCATAGCATCGACAATCTCGCGCATGGTGCCGGCGCCGGGCATGTAAGGAATCTGATAGCGGTTGCACAGGCGAGCGGTTTCAAGACTTACCGACGGACTGACGATGTATTGTGCCCCAGCGAGGATGGCGATGCGCGCAGTCTCGGGATCGAGCACCGTGCCCGCACCGATCAGAATATCGCCAGAGGCGTATTCTTTGGCGAGATGTTCGATTACGGCGGTCGCCCCCGGAACGGTGAATGTGATCTCAATCGCAGCTGCGCCTCCGCGAGCGCACGCCTCCGCGATACGCGCGGCCTGGTCTGAGCTATTCGTGCGCACGATAGCGACCAGCCCTGATTCAAGAACCTTTCCTAGAACTTTCAGTTTGAGCATAGGGACCGTTACAAACTCTTAATAGGTGCAGTCTATTTTGAGACGCTTTCTGGTTGAGTTGTGGGACTCTGCAGTTTCTGAAATTCCTGAGTTTCGCGCTCTGCTTCCGCCGCTTTTCCTTGCTTGCGATAGAGACCGGCAAGGGCGAAATGTGTCTGCGCCGCCAGCGGGCTTTGTTTTTCGATCGATAGCAGTTTCGTCCATGCTTTTTCGGCGGCAGCAGAGTCGCCCGCCAATGCCGAGGCCTTACCTAGAGAATATAGCGTTTCGGGCATATCTGGGAGCAGATGATTCGACCGTTCAAGTTCTATTCTTGCCTCGCGGGCCTTACCCTGCTGCAACAAAGCACTGCCGAGCCGGTAGGCAGCTTCTGCATTTCCAGGTTCCATTTTGCTCTGGGCGCGAAACTCTTCTTCGGCCTTCGGCCACTGCGACGAGCCGGCGTAAACCAAACCGAGTTCGAGATGCAATTCCGGAGTGTCAGGACGCAGCCGCAAAGCTTCGAGGAACTCTTTCTCGGCCTGGGGCATTTGTCGCAACACAAAATAGTTTTCCGCCAGCGCCTGGTGGGCCCGCGCTGAATCAGGATAAGCAGCAATCAACGTGTCAATGGACTGCTTCGACAATAAGCCGCTGGCACGGCCTAGATAGTAAAGCAGGTCAGGATCGTTCGGATGCTTTGCCAATGCGGCCTGCAGATTTTCTACCGCTTGCTGCAGTTGCCCGGTACTGATCTGCGCAATCCCAAGCGCCGTCTGCTCCTGAACTTTTTCTAGATGTGGAATAGCTTCGGCGTCGTAACCCTGCGCGAGCAGAGCGTATCCCAGCAACTGGTGAGCGGCCTGCGAGATCGGGGGAGAGTTCCAAGGCACGTTTCAGTGGAGCCAGGGCTGCTCCATAATTCCGGTTCTCCATATAGGCCTGACCGAAATTCACGAACCCGTCAGACAATTTGGGCTCGAGTTCGGTTACCTTCTTGAATTCCGTGATGGCGACTTCGAATTGACGCTGCTTCTCGGCCTCCGTTCCCGCCTGCATGTGTTGCAGAGCCTCCGGAGACAGCTGTCTGCCATGCCAGCCAAACTGTCAACAGAATACGAATCACGGTTTCTCCGGTTCGCGGACTTCCAGGAATTGATCGGCGTGAACGTCATCCAAAGTCTGTTGCGCGCCTGAAGGCCAAGCTGATTTCTACTTTTGCCGTTTCCGCGGAGCCGAGCCCGAAATGAAGACGCTTGTCACTGGATGAAAGATAGCTTCCCGCCGACGTTGCGAAGCGAGTCTGTCCGTTCACGCGCACGCGCGCGCCGAAGCCATCGCGATTACTGCGTGTACCGCGCAACGAAATCACCAGCCAATGCTGATTGCCGCCGCGGTTGAAGAAAACCTGCGGAGGACCGCCGAGAGAGGTCATCACCACGTCCTGCCATCCGTCGTTGTTCAGGTCGCCGAAAGCGGCCCCGCGGCCTGCTACAGGAGTGGTGCTGCCTGAATCGGCTCGCTCGAACCGGCCATTGCGATTCATCGCCAACAGCGGCAGTTCCCAATAGTGCAGGGAAGGATCGATCTTCTCGACGTTATCCAGAACATGGCCTTGCGCCACGAAGAGATCTTTCCAGCCATCGTTATCGAAATCCTCCAGGCCAACTCCCCAGCCGGAGCTTCCGCTCGACAGCACGCCGAGACCCGGTTTCGAGACTGCCGTAACTGAACGTTCCGTTCCCTTCGTTGTGATAAACGCCATAAATCTCGCGAGGAAGTTCGGTCACGATCACGTCGGGCCGCCCGTCATTGTCGTAGTCCTGAAAAACCACGCCCATTCCGGAAAGTCTGCGTCCGTCTTCTGACAGGGCCGCGCCGGCTTCGAGGCCGCGTTCGGTGAAAGTTCCGTTGCCGTTGTTGTGGTAGAGATACTGCTGCATGCCGTCGTTGGCGACGAATATATCAGTGAAGCCATCACCGTCGTAGTCTGCGAACGCTACGCCCAGCGCGCGGCCTTTCTTGGCGGCAATGCCGGACTTCTGGCTGACGTCGGTGAAAGTTCCGTCGCCGTTGTTGTGATAAAGAATGCTGGTGGTCGCAGGAAATTCCTCCGGAGGACAATAGGTATGCCACTCGCCGCCGCAAGTCTTGCTGTGTTTTGTGTCCCACTCCATGTAGCGAGTGACGAACAAGATCGAGCTTGCCGTCATTGTCGTAATCGAAGAATCCTGCGGAAACTGACCAGCCGCCAGCCGCAACCCCCGCTTTCGCGGTTACATCGGTGAAAGTTCCGTCGCCGTTGTTGTGGTACAGAACATTTTTTCCATAGCTGGTGACGTAGAGATCAGGAAACCCATCGTTGTCGTAATCGCCGACGGCAACTCCCATGCCGTAGTTTCCGTCTTCCGCATTTGCCAGTCCTGCCTGCTCGGTAACGTCGGTAAAGCTGCCGTCTCTTGTTTTGCCGGTACAGCCGGTTCCAGTAGCGTGGATTTTTGCGATCGAAATTCTCCGGCATTGTCATGGGACTGGTTATGCGGCCGCCGTTCACCAGGAAAATGTCCAGCAAACCGTCGTTGTTGTAATCGAAGAGGGCGACTCCTCCGGGCATGGTTTCGATCAAATATCTTCTGGGGTGTGGGCGAATTCTGCAGGACGAAATCCAATCCGCGGTGGCTGCCGGACCTCGAACAAAGACGCGGGTCGCAGCAGCGAGGGCCAGAAGCCATGCCGCAAGAATTAGCGAAATGATAAGCGATTCGGGGAATGACGGTTGGCAAACTGGGATACTCTCGCGGCTAGCATATCGCGCCCAGCTGGTTGATTGCACATCGGCGTAGCAGGGCAGAGCGGTATTCTTGGAGGTCCGTGTACGTTACCGACTGCTCGTCCTCTAAATTCGGCTCGTTGTTTCGTCGCTGCACCGCCTCGAGTGAAGCGGCGTTTTGGTATTCGCCAACCTCGATGGAAGATGCCTATATCCCTTTAGGTAATCGATTACCGAGCTTCCACCGATCAGATTTGTTCTTGACAACGTTCTATGAGCTATGACAAAACTCACGCAGTAATTGTCACTCCAGCATCCGGCCCAAGATGACCGGTTCACCACAGGCTCATTAATTCTGTGCACTTCGTGTGGGGGTGGGTAAATGATTTCTCGCAGATTCCTCTCGTTGGTCCTCGCCGTTAGGCGTTCGTCTTTTCAACTTGCATTTTCGTTACAAGGGCAATCCACCTACGGCTCGATCACTGGATCGGTCACCGATCCTTCGGGCGCTGCGATCGCCGATGCCCAAGTCACGCTGACCAATATGGGAACGGCGGAGAAGCGTACTCAGCCGACCGGAACTGACGGACTCTACAGCTTTGTGAACCTGACTCCTGGCGAATACCGGATTGACATCGAGAAGCAAGGCTTCAAGCATTTCGCGCGTCCATCGGTCGCGGTCGAAGTGCAGCAGACGGCGCGTATCGATGCAGCCCTGGTCGTCGGCCAGGTCAGCGAGACCGTCGAAGTCACTTCTGAAACGCCCCTTCTTCAGACCGACACTTCATCGCTGGGAACAGTTGTCAACCAGCGCGAAGCTAACGAGCTGCCTTTGAACGGCAGAAACATTTACAACCTGACCACGATTACTCCTTCCGTAGTTCCGCAAGGAAACACGATGGGCACGGTGGTCGGCAAGAACCCATTTCGACTTTGCCAACTACCAGATCGGCGGCGCGTTCGCCAACGAAGGAGCGATTTACCTCGATGGTCAGCCGCTCAATATCGGCTACATCAACCTTCCGCTGATGGTTCCGACTCAGGACGCGGTCTCCGAATTTAAGGTGCAATACAGCAACCTGGGACCGGAGTGGGGCAAGTTCGCGGGCGGCGTTATCAACGTGAGCACAAAGTCAGGCACCAATACCTGGCACGGTTCAGGCTACGACTACCTCCGCAACAAGATTTTCAACTCCAACGAGTTCTTCAACAAGAATTCAGAGATTGCACTCGGAAAGTCAAACGAGCCGCCGCCGTTCACGCAGAACCAGTTCGGCGCAACCATCGGTGGAGCTGTTATCAAGGACAGGACGTTTGCGTTCTTCAGTTATGAAGGATTCCGGCTGCGCACCGGCACTCCGTTCAATACCACGGTGCCGACGCTCGCCGAACGCGGCGGCGACTTTTCTGACCTCTGTACTTCCGGCTTCAACGTGCCGGTCGTTTGCCAGGACGGCTCGGGACGTTCCCATCAGATCTACAAACCGCCTCGACCAGCGCACCAGTCCGATCAGCTGTACAACCCGATCCTCTTCACCGGCGGAACTGCATCGCGGCACCACGCGTACCTTTTGCCAGACAATGCACCAGTTGCCGCGGCCTATCAATCCGACCTCGGCGTTTCTTCTGGACAAGCTGATTGCAGATCCCACCTCGGGCGGAACGGTTCTGAATTTCCTGAAGGATTCCAGCACCGGTGGCGACACCGATACTTATATCGCCCGCGTCGATCAAACCATCAACAGCAAGAACACGATCTTCGGTCGCTTCGCTTACTGGAAGCTTCTAAGTTTGGCTCAGGATCCGTTCGGCACCGGCATGTGTAAGGATCGCTGCGCGGAAAACACTCGCAGCAAGAGCTTCGTGTTGGGATGGAATTACGCCATCAGCCCGACTACGATTTTCAACCTTAACGCCAGCATCAGCCGCTTTCACTATCTGCGCGCGCCGATCAACTCTGGCTTCGACGTGACGCAGGAAGGATGGCCTTCCGCTTATAACGCACTCGTGCCGGATATCGAGCGCACCCCGCTGACTCCGTGCTTCGGTCAGAACGACTAGCTTGGTAACCTGCAGTCAGGGACAAAGTTCCATCAACGATCTGAATACACAATTTAACCTTTCGCCGCAGGTCACCATGATTCGCGGACGCCACACATTCGTATGGGGCGGCCAACTCGAAGAAGGCTACGACAACTACCTGCAAACCAACACTGGTGGCGGTCTAATCTCCTTCACCGGATCTTGGACGTCGAATGCGCCGTGGTACTGTAGGCGCGGGCAACGTCAGCGGTACCCAACGCGGCAACGGCGAAGATTTTGCCGATTTCATGCTCGGATATGGCAACGGTCAAGGCTCCGCCTTCGGCAACCAGACCACTGGATCGCTGGTGATCTCGGGTCCGGTTTCGGGTAAACAAACCTACCGCGCCTTCTACGTCGGCGATAACTGGCGCCTTACCAGCAAGCTGACTTTGAACCTTGGTCTCCGCTACGAATTGCAAGGACCATGGTCGGAGCGGTTTGACAAGATGACGTACTTCGACCCGAAGGCTACAAACAGTTCCGTCACGGGTTGCAGCGGAGTCGCTGGAAGCCCTTGTGTGGGCGATGCCTTCCTGGTAAAGACTGGCGTCAACGACAGCCGCAACAATCTGCCGCTTTCGAAGACACAGTTCATGCCTCGTTTGGGTTTCGCGTATTCACCAGATCAGAAGACGGTAATTCGCGGCGGGTACGGAATCTTCTTTATTCCGAACTACGTCGCATTCAATGCCAATCCCTACGTGGATCCGGTCAGCAGCGCCACTTCGAACTTCTTCGCCAGCAACGACCATGGTGTGACTCCAGCCGCAACCCTTGAACGCCAATACTTGCACCGCTCGCGGGATGGTGCCATCACTTGCGCGGGAGCTGGACCGTTCAACCAGGCTCCTGGGGGAACGGCGCCAACAATCTGGTTGCAGTCCCGGGCCGCAATCCACAACCTAATGTGTCGCAGTACATTCTGACGCAGAACAACTTCTCGGCTACCGGCTATACCGTGCAGAAGTACGGATACAACGAGCAGTGGAACTTTGATATTCAGCGCGAGTTGCCTTGGGGCTTTTTCGCGGACGTTGCCTACGCCGGCGCTCACGGCGTACATCTGCCGCAATCGAACCCGAACATCAACCAGATTCCAGACAGCTTCATCAACCAGGCTCACAGCCAGTTCGCTACTGGTGGCGCCGCTGCCGTGGCCATCACTCAACCCGTCGCCATCTATCCCTTCAGTCAGGCTCTTCCGGGCGCACTTGGGCCGACAGGTCTGATTCAGGGCCAACTCGACCGTCCCTATCCGCAATATGCGGGGGTGAACCTTAATGGACAAGGCTGCTGCAGCAGCAACTACAACGCTCTGCAGGCAACCGTGACCAAACGGTTCCAGGGCGGCGGCACGCTGCTGGCTGCTTATACCAACGCCAAGTTGATGTCCAACACCGATACGCTCACCTCTTGGCTCGAAGGCGGCACAACGGGCGGAACGGGTGCCATTCAGGATTGGAACAACCTGAGCGCCGAGCGTTCGCTTTCGTCACAGGACGTTTCGCAGCGGTTGGTTATCAGCTACGTTCTTGATCTGCCATTCGGCCACGGCAAGCGATTTGCCTCAAGCGTGAGCGGCGTGACCGACAAAGTGGTCTCCGGCTGGGGGGTTGATGGAACGACGACCTTCCAACGCGGCTTCCCGGTCAAGATCAGCTGGGGCGGCGCTAACGCCATGACGAACTCAGGTCTACTCGGACAGAGCACGTTGCGGCCTGATTACATCCCGGGATGCGACAAGGGCACCTCCGGAAGCGCAGTCTCTCGCGTTACCCACTGGTTCAACACATCCTGCTTCACCGCACCGGGTGGCGTTGATGCAACAGGTGCGCAACTCAACCCCTGGACCTTTGGCAATGAGCCGCGCGTCGATGCCTCGCTGCGTCAGCAAGGCGTGAATAACTTCGACTTCGCGGTGTTCAAGAGGACCAACATTACCGAACGGGTAGGTATCGAATTCCGGACGGAGTTCTTCAACCTGTTCAACCATCCCCAATTCGGACCTCCAAACGGAACACAGACAAGTGCGACGTTCGGTCAGGTCACCAACACAGTTAATCTTCCACGCTTGATTCAGTTCGGTCTGAAGTTGGCTTTCTAAATCAGGCACTGCAACGCTTGGGCAGGCTCAATGAGCCTGCCCATTTTTTGTTTATTCCTCAAATCAAGCTCAAATCGGTAGCGGTGCTGCCTGTTGCCTGATTTACAATCCTCTGCGCTACTACGCTCGATCAGAATTAACCCTACTAGGCTAGTTATGAGAACAAATCATACGCTCGACTATTCAGACGCGAAGAGAATTATTGATGTCATCGTGGACCGGGCTATTCAAATGCAGAAGCCGGCAGTAATCGCCGTGGCGGACTCTCACGGCGAGTTAATCGCTTTTGCCCGCATGGATGGCGCGCCGATCTCTTCCATTCGCATCGCCGCCAACAAGGCTTGGACTGCGGCGCGGGAGCGCAAGCCAACCAAGGAGATTGGTGAAAAAGTCCGGCACCCGGAGAAGGGCCACGATATCGCTTATTATGGCGATCCCAGGTTTGTTGGGTGGGGTGGAGGCATTCCGGTCTGGAAAGATGGCCAGGTGGCCGGCGCTGTGGCCGTAAGCGGCCTTTCATCGAGCGAAGACATCGTTCTGGCCACACTTGGCGTGGACTTAGTCTCAGGACAGCAAGCAAAAGGCAGCTAGCGCTCTCGGCATTCGTACTCAGGGTTCAGATTGAGTTGTGAGGCTCAAAAACAGGGGATATGGGAAAGATGACTGTCACGTTTGGGGAAATCATGTTGAGGCTGGCGCCTCCGGGCTTTGAGAAGATCTTGCAAAGCCCACAGTTCGTAGCCACTTTTGGAGGCGGCGAGGCCAACGTCGCCGTCGCGCTAGCGCAATTAGGTCTGCCGGCTGCCTTCGTGACGGTTCTGCCTGAAAAAAATCCGGTGGCTGACGCAGTCATCGGCGAGCTGCGGCGGTTCGGCGTGGATACGTCCCGGATTGTTCGGGGGAAGGGCCGCCTCGGTATCTATTATCTTGAGGCTGGCGCCAACCAGCGGCCTTCCAAGGTGGTCTATGACCGCGATTTTAGTGCCATAGCGCTTGCTAAGACAGGCGATATCGATTGGAACCATTCATTGGAAAATGCGGGCTGGTTTCACGTCACCGGCATTACACCCGCCATCAGCAGTTCTGCGGCTGACCTCGCGCTGGAGGCGGTGAAAAATGCCCGACAGAAGGGAATTACTGTCTCCTGCGATCTGAACTACCGTAAGAATCTTTGGAAGTGGGGCAAGCCTACCGTCGAGGTCATGCGCGAACTGGTGAAGCATATCGACATCGCAATCGCGAATGAAGAAGATGTTCAAATGGCCCTCGGCATTGCAGCTGAGGTGGATGTGCACTCCGGTTCGTTGGATCGCCAACAGTATGAGAACTTGACGACGAAAGTCTTGCATGAGTACCCCAACCTTAAGGCCATCGCAATCACTCTCCGGGAATCGAAGAGCGCGTCGCACAACGGCTGGTCGGCGTGCCTCAACGACCGAAAATCTTTTATGGTCAGCCGCGCCTACGACATTACGCACATCGTAGACAGAGTGGGCGCCGGCGATTCTTTTGCCGCCGGCCTGATCTATGGATTCCAAGCTCTTCCTACGCATCACGAGGCTCTTGAGTTTGCGGTGGCCACGAGCTGCCTGAAACATTCCATTCCTGGCGACTTCAGCCGCACCACCGTCGATGAAGTGAATGCCCTGCTCAAAGGCGGCGGATCGGGAAGGGTGCAACGTTAGGGTGTCTGTGTCGAACGGTTTTACTTAAGCGCTATTCATTTTTTTAAAAGCGGAGGCACCGATGATTTGCAAGCGCAGAACGGGAACCATGGGACTTCGTAACGTCCGGCGGCAACGATTTCAGTGGACTGCCGCCTTTCTCCTGCTATTGGCGCTTCCGCTTTTCAGCCAGACGTCGCAGTCTCAGACTGACGTCGAAACTCGTGCCGACTCGCTTCTCAAGCAACTCTCACTTGAAGAGAAAATTGATCTGATCGGGGGAGTTGACAGTTTTTACATTCGCGACATTCAGCATATTCATCTGCCTCGACTGAAAATGTCCGACGGACCGGTTGGGTTGCGTAATTACGGCCCCTCCACAGCCGTAGGCGGGGTTGCGTTGGCCGCATCCTGGGATCCCGGACTTGCGCAACAAGTCGGAGCCGTTTTTGGCGAAGACGCACGCGCTCGGGGGGTGCATTTTCTACTCGGTCCCGGCGTCAATATCTATCGCGCCCCACTGAATGGTAGAAGTTTCGAATACTTCGGGGAAGATCCTTTTCTTGCCGCACGAACCGCTGTGGGGTACATAACGGGGCTGCAGAGTCACGGAGTAAGCGCCACGGTCAAGCACTTCTTGGGCAACAATTCCGAATTTGACCGGCATAATGTGGATTCGATTATCGACGAGCGCACCATGCGCGAAATCTATCTGCCTGTTTTTGAAGCCGCAGTCAAAGAGGCCCACGTTGGGGCAATCATGGATTCCTATAACCTGACCAACGGTCTTCATCTTACTCAGAGCGGTTACTTCAACACCGATATCGCCAAGAAGGAGTGGGGATTTCAGGGCATCATGATGTCGGACTGGGATGGCACTTATGACGGCGTGGCCGCGGCCAACGGGGGCCTGGACCTCGAGATGCCGTCCGGAAAGTTCATGAACCGCACCACTTTGCTCCCCGCGATCCGCTCCGGTAAGGTCAGCGAGGCGACCATTGACGACAAGGTGCGCCGTATATTGCGCACAGCGATTCAATTCGGATGGCTTGATCGCGACCAGGCCGATGCGTCAATTCCGCTCCTGAATCCGCACGGTGATCAAGTCGCACTCGAGGCAGCGCGCTCTGGAATGGTGCTACTCGAAGAATGATGGCAATCTTCTGCCCTTCGACAAATCGCAGCTTAAATCCATTGCCGTAATTGGGCCAGATGCCTCACCGGCGCAGCCGGTGGGCGGTGGTAGCGGAGAGGTCCGACCTTTCTGGGCGGTCAGCTTCCTTCAGGGAATTGCAGATCATCTGGCCAGCGACGGCAAAGTCTACTACGCTGCCGGACTGCCAAGTCTGGCGGACCTCGCCGGGCTGACTCACTTCACGACTGAAGCCACCGGCGGCAGAGCAGGTCTGAAAGTCGAATTCTTCGACAACACTACTCTTTCCGGCACGCCGGGCATTCAACGCATTGACGATAAAGCCAGCTACGATCCCGGGACCACTGATGGCATGGCGGCGAATAATCAGTCGATCCGATGGACAGGATATTTCAGGCCAAGCACACCAGGAGACTATTTGGCCTTCGTTCAAGGGCCGGGCGAGAATGGCGGCTATCGCCTTTATGTGGATAAGAAACTAATAATCGATGATTGGACGCAGGCGTATGCGTTTCTTAGTCAGGTCAAAATCTCTCTGCCGCCGGGCCCGCACGCGGTTGAGTTGGATTACTTCGTCAAACGCGGTTGGGGGAAAACTCGGTTAAATTTCGGGATTGTCCGTCCGGAAGATTTAATCAGTCAGGAGGTCAAGTCAATCGCAGAGAAAGTCGACGCCGTCGTCCTGGCGGTTGGTTTTGACCCGTCGATCGAGGGCGAAAGCGGCGATCGCATGTTTGTTCTGCCGCCCGGGCAAGATGAACTGATCAAACAAATTTCAGCCATCAACAAGAAAACGATGGTTGCGGTGACATCGGGCGGCGGCGTGGATATGACCGCTTGGGTGGATCATGTGCCGGCTATCTTCCAAACCTGGTTCCCCGGGCAGGAAGGCGGAAAGGCGCTGGCACAGCTACTTTTCGGAGATTACAGTCCATCCGGCAAACTGCCAGTGACGTTCGAACGCCGCTGGGAAGACAATCCCGCGCACGACACCTACTATCCTAAAAATGGAGACGTGCAGGTCGCCTACACAGAGGGAGTATTTATTGGTTATCGCGGGTACGACAAGTCCGGAGTAAAACCGTTATTTCCTTTTGGCTTCGGTCTCTCGTACACTAATTTTGCTTATAAAAACCTCACCGTTTCGCCAGCATCGACTTCCGGAGACGTGGAAATACATTTTGAGGTGACGAACGCGGGCACACGCACAGGGGCGGAGGTCGCGGAAGTGTACGTAGGAGACCGCCATTCGAGCGTTCCTCGTCCCATGAAAGAACTAAAAGGATTCAGCAAAGTCACTCTTGGCGCTGGGGAAACAAAACAGGTAACAGTCACACTCAACCGCAGAGGTTTTTCCTACTACGACGTAAAAAAGCATGATTGGACCGTAGAGCCCGGGGACTTTGACGTATACGTCGCACGATCGTCGGCGCAAACTGAGCTAACTGGAAAAGTGACTCTTCATTAAAACCGTTTGGCCGATCAAGCTCGCCAATGTACAGCCCAAATGGTGTAGGGAACGTTTTCCCTTCTGCGGTCGTTGTCTATTGCGGCTTCTTGGCGCAGGAGTTCGCCGCGGCTGGTCCTATTTCGTCACAGTTGTGATACTCGCTGAGAAGACGGCTCATTTCTCGGCGACTGTGGCCAATAAGTTCACTAGGTGCTAAACCACCTGGTCTGCCGATTTTCATCGGTCGGTTAATTTATGGCCCAGTTGAAACGCGTTCCCCTCATGATGAGGTTACAACCGAATCCAACTTCGCGACGCAGCTGATCGTTCAACGGCGTCCAATACTCTTTGAACCGCCACAGCATTGTCGAGATCCTTGGTTGAGGGCTCTTGACAGTCCCGAGTAGCTAGAAAGTCTCCCAACGTGGCGATGAAGGTGTGCTCATAGCCGATGATGTGCGCTGGTTTCCAGAAATTGTCTGAGTAAGGATGATTGGGGCCGGTCACACTTATGTTACGTACTCCCTCTTGGTTTGCTGTCTCGGTGGCATCTAGAAACTCCAGCTGATTCATTTCCTCCAAATTAAAACGCAACATTCCCTTCGAGCCGTTAATCTCGAACGTCTTTCGATTCCGGCATCCCACGCCAAACCGCGTGGCCTCGAATGTTCCGATGCTGCCGTTAGCGAACTTCGCCAGCAAGGTCGTGGCATCGTCCACATCCCGCCCGGGAACAAAAGTATGGGACAAGGCTGTAAGCTCGGAAATCGGGCCATTCAAATACAAAGCGGAATCAATGGAGTGAGAAAGTAAGTCGCCGGCAGCCCCCATTCCAGCCTCGGATCGCCTGTATCGCCAGGTGGTGGCTTTGCTGGGGTCGTTGCCGGATTGGTTCAAATAAGTTGCGCGGTAATGATAGGCCTGCCCGATGCGGCCTTCGCTGATCAGTCGTTTGGCAAATACGACGGCCGGAATCCGACGGTAGTTGAACCACACCAAGCTTGGCACCTTGCACATGGCTGCTGCCATGTTTTCGGCTTCGGCCAGTGACGTAGCTAACGGTTTCTCGCACAGTACAATTTTACCGGCATCCGCCGCCGCGATCGCGATGGGCGCATGCAACGAGTTAGGAACCGCGATGTCGACGACATCGATATCGGGCCGGCGAACAATTGCTTGCCAATCAGAGGCGGTCTCTGACCATCCCCATTTCTCGGCTCCAGCTTTGAGCTTCTCTTGATTGCGTCCACACAAGACTTTTAAGACGGGTATATAAGGAATCTCAAAGAAGTGGCCAACCTGCCGGAAGGCGTTGGAATGGGCCTTGGCGATGAAGCCGGTGCCGATCATGGCGATGTTCAGCTTTGGCTTGGTCATGGATTTAATGTAGCAGGCAAAGACGGGTTTGAGTCAGACTGAGAAATTCAACGTGGGTTGCCGCTGGAAATCCGAATAACGGTAAAGCTTTCACAGACCCCACCTGCAGAAGTTAAGCACTAATGAAAGTGCCCCAATGTTCGCAAGGGACGCGACCAAATGGGGCATTCCGGCCAGAAAAGTTTTTAATACTTCGAGCTGCCTACTGGCGCCAACTGACTAGTTGGTCCAGACAATGTCGGCTCTTTTAGCTACTTCGTGCGCCTTCTTCAAATCCCGAGCTGAATCGCCAAGAGGAATAAGTGAGGCTGCGGTGGCAAATTCCCACAGTGGCCGCTCGCCGCGAGCAGAAGTGACACCAGACACTCCCAGAAGATTATGTTCCACACCCATGGGCTGTTGACTCGCATGTGCGTCATGGCTTGTGAACTGGGTCACGATTGGTTCGCTGTTTAGCAATGCGGCGCTGCCTGTAGTTTGCCCAAAAGCCGCGGTGGCAAAGAAAAAGAACGCTGCGAATACAATTGTCTTCATTGAATTCATCTCCGTAAAGAACTTCCGGCTCCCCGAGAACATTGTGAGTTAGCGGCGGCCCGTCGCTCCGTCAAAACCCGCCAGTGGAGCGGCATATGGGTATATGCAATACCGATACCAAACTGTGCATTGCGTAAACTCGGCTTTGCGTAGCGCTTCCGGGGCGGCTGCGCAATTGTTTGCACAGTGGTGGAGGAGGTTGGCTCCTGATCGGTCTCAAAAGGGCCGAAAGCTCTAAAAGCCAGCTATCGCAAGCGCTTGATGTTCAGATACTTAACATCGTCTTCCCGAGCGGAAGCGCCTAGGGACCTCAATTAGGGGCTGCGGGGCATTTAGTGAACACGCGCAACCGATATCCGCATTGAATGCCCGTCAGATCACTTCTTTCGATTCGCTGAAGTGTTGATCTTCGAAATGAATTGGAACAATGGTCGCTTTGGAAGACTGCTTACGCGGCCTTGATACTGTCCGCCGTATTTTTATTCATGGATGCATCAGCCGGAAAAGGCGATCCTTGAGCTCGTCCCCCCTCTCATTGCGGCCTCGGTATATTCTGTGTGGCTAATGAGTTCTCCGCCGGTTAAATACGATGCGTTGATTATCGGCGCCGGGGCTGCCGGTCTAATGTGCGCAATTGAAGCGCGCAAGCACGGCAAGCGTGTCGCGATTCTTGAATTGGCCGAACGGCCCGGGAAAAAGATACTGATCTCCGGTGGTGGGCGATGCAATTTCACAAATATTCATTGCACACCCGATAACTTTATTTCTTCCAACCCGCACTTCGCTAAATCAGCTCTCGCCCGTTACACGCCAGCCGACTTCATCGCACTCATCGACAAACATGGGATCGCTTATCACGAAAAGGCCTTAGGCCAGCTTTTCTGCGATCGTTCCGCGCAAGATGTTCTTGGAATGCTCGAAAGGGAATGTGCGGATGGCGGCGTGCACCTCATCACGAAAGTCGGTATAGAAGGAGTGGCCCGCAACGATGAGTTCGTCGTGCGAGCCTCTGACAAGCAATTTCGTGCTCCGGTTCTGGTTATCGCCACTGGCGGGCTTTCAATTCCTAAGATGGGCGCCACCGATTTTGGTTATTCCGTCGCTCGCCAGTTCGGCTTGAAGGTTTGCGAGACCCGGCCAGGACTGGTTCCCCTCACATTCAACGACGAGGATCGGCGATCCTATGCCGATCTGTCAGGAGTCTCTACCGAAGTGGTTGCGCGGTGGGATCGCCAATGCTTCCGGGAAAAAATGCTCATTACTCATCGAGGCATCAGCGGGCCGGCAATCCTGCAAATTTCGTCATACTGGAGCAAGAATCAACCTGTTTTGCTTGATCTTGTACCCGGTGAGGAAGTCACAGCGCCGCTTCTGCAAGCGGCGTCTCGACGAAGTATCCCGGCAATGCGAGCGGCATTGCAGAAATTCCTTCCGAACCGGCTTGCCGACCGCTGGCTCGAACTGCATCCTCCCAAGGCATGGACGAACACCGCAC
The DNA here is from genome assembly GCA_963706335.1 of Terriglobia bacterium. GTDB lineage: Bacteria > Acidobacteriota > Terriglobia > Terriglobales > Acidobacteriaceae > JAIQFF01. The sequence goes on along the minus strand of CAVPME010000013.1, from coordinate 186,650 downwards.
TCAGCGATCTGGAGCACAAAATCCACGAATGGACATTGTTTCCCGTTGGAACGGAAGGTTACGCCAAAGCTGAAGTCACAGTCGGCGGCGTCGACACGAACGAGCTATCGGCCAAGACCATGGAAAGCTGGAAAGTGCCCGGACTGTTCTTCATCGGGGAAGTCGTGGATGTGACCGGACACTTGGGTGGATTCAACTTCCAGTGGGCGTGGGCGTCAGGAGCGTGCGCGGGACGGGCCTTATAGATTAAGCGTCAGATCTGGCCGGGGAACGCAATGCTCTGCCGCCAGGTTTGAAATTGCCGGGCGAGGATCAGACAGTGCTCTTTTTCTGAGAGCGGGGTCCAGACGGTCCCCGGCTTTCGGTACGTGCTGCGTCCAGTCGAGCTGCGATCTTGGCAAAGGCCGGCGTAGGACCATGCCATCTCAATTGATCCACATCATCAAATAGCGCGATGTCAGTGCGCAGAGTGGCGAGCCTCCGGAAGAGTAGCGCACGGTCCCGGTCGCGTACCAGAGTCGCTGCAAGGGCGCCCGCGTTAACGGCGTTCACGTGCCAATCGCGGCTGTCTGCGGGAATGGTTTCGAGGTGCAGAAACTTGGCCAGCACTGCAGCCGACGACTTCGCACCCCAGCCGGGCAGACCCGGGTAGCCGTCTGCCGAATCGCCCACAAGCGCCAGGTAATCAGGGATGGACGACGGTGAGACGCCAAATTTCTTGATTACCCCGGCTTCGTCGAGAGTGACGCGCGTCCTCCGATTCAGCTGAACGATTCGCGTGCCACTTACGCACTGGGCGAGGTCTTTGTCTGGAGTACAGATGATCACCCTTTCGACGCGCGCATCTTTGGCGGATGCAACAGCCGCCGCGGCCAACGCGTCGTCCGCCTCGAACTCAACCATGGGCCAGACAAGCACGCAGGCGGCTGAAAGGACCTCCTCAAGCAGAGGGAATTGAGCCAGCAGGTCGGGCTCGATGCCTTCACTGGTCTTATATTCAGACCACAGTTCGTTGCGAAAAGACTCAATTACGTGATCGGTTGCCACCGCAATGTGCGTGGCACCGCCCTTAATCATGCCCAGAACCGACGCAAGGACGCCCCGGACCGCCGCTACCTCGCATCCCTCCGCATCTCGCGCAGAGGGCAGAGCATAGTAGTGGCGAAAGAGCTCGTAGGTCCCATCAACCAAATATATTTCCAACGCAAAACTCCACCATCACAGTATAGAGTTTTGCCCGCCCAATCAAATGTTGCGAAAAGGTGGAGGGACGTCGGCGTAGGTCCGATGAATTTTTGCAAAGTTCGGAAATAAAACTTGCTGGCCAGTCTCTGATCTAGGGAATGGAATTGCGCTTCGGTGCGCCGTTGTGACGGCGTACATTGCATTGTGGCTGGATATGATCTCTGTCACTGGACAACATATTGCGGGACAAGGCAGGGACTACCGGCAAAGCTCGGAGATCAAAAAATTTGTCCGTGGGTCGACTTTAGGCGGCCGGTCGAGCATTGAACTTGGAGGGAATGATGTTGTTATTGAGCGTCAGGGTCTCCCCAGAGGGGCCAGGCCCGAGAAATCTTCGGATCACCATTTCATAGCCCTGAGTTCAAACCCCTGAAGACGAGCGAACCATCAATCGTCCTGAAACATGGAACGCGCGCGCTGTAGGGCGCGGCTGACAGTCGGTTGACTGAGCAATAGTCGAGGCGGACGCTCTGGTGACACTTTTTTCCTCGGCCACCACCGTAAAAACGATCAAGAGGTTCACATCGACCTGTCGCAGTTTCTCTAAACGCATACAAACTATGACCATTATGCATGACGCCGTATGCCAATGAAAGCCATCTACTGGAGTGTGGCAACGGTTGTAGGCCACAAAAGAGAGAACGCGATGACACAAGAGCAACAAATCGAGAATCACGGGGAGCTTTCCGAGCAAACGAATTGTAGTGCTCGGCGGGTCGTCCGGCATCGGGTTAGCAGTGGCGCAACAGGTTGTGGCACGAGGTGCGCGGGCAATCATCGCGTCGAGTAATGCAGACCGGGTTAAACAAGCGGTCGCAACGCTTGATGCAAAAGCGGAGGGGCACACGCTCGATCTCTCGAATGAGCATGACATTCAAAACTTCTTTCAGAAGATCGGTGATTTCGATCATTTGGTCTTCACCGCCGGGGACACGTTGCAATTGAATGAGCTTGTAGCGACGGACCTCACCAAAGCCCGGCGTGCTTTTGAATTGCGTTATTGGGCTGCTCTGGCTGCGGTCAAGTACGCAAGCCCGCATATCCGCAAGGACGGCTCGATCGTGCTCACAACCGGAGTCGCAGGCCGGCGCCCGCACAAGGGATGGACAGTGGCCGCAAGCGTCTGCGGAACCATCGAAGCTTTGACGCGTGCCCTGGCGGTCGAGTTAGCGCCGATTCGCGTCAACGCGGTATGTCCTGGCGTCGTTCGAACGAACCTGTGGCAAAGCATGAATGCAGACGCAAGGGAGCACTTGTTCGAAAGCGTTGCGAAGACCCTGCTGGTGGGCCGCGTCGGCGAGGCATGCGAGATTGCACGCGCCTATCTTTTCCTCATGCAACAGGGGTACAGCACAGGCCAAACCGTGGTGTTAGATGGCGGAGCGGTACTCGTCTAGCCGCTTTCCTTTGGTGCTCTGGTTACGACAGTCGTTGGAAAACAGCAGAAATATTCCTAGCGGTGCTCGCACCGCTCATCACTATTTGTCGGGATCTAACGGGTCTCGGAAAATGAGATCAGAAACTGACGCGAGCTGCTATTTGGAATGCCCGAGGGCCACCCGAACCAAACACCTGAGTTACGCGGCTGGTTGCCTGCCCGAACCCGGCACCGAGCAGATCGCCACTCCGGCCTGAGAGATTCGCGATGTTGAACAGATTGAAGACCTCTCCAATCAATGTCATTCGCCAGCGATCGCGGAAGATGAAATCACGGCTCAAACGGAGATCCTGCGGTCAGGAATGAATCGCCGAACTCAAATTTTGAAGGCAATGTGATCGCCGGAATGAAATTTCCCCGAGCGTCCTGTCCACCCGCGTAGGTAGTGTTGAACTGCGTCCACCAGGTGCCGTAGATCTTCCTTTCCCAAACCACGATTGAATTGGTTCGCCTTTGTGCCCGGAAGCAGGTCGTCAGTTGTGCCGTCGCCGTTCAGGTCCAGGTCGCCGAGGAAGGCGGAGAATGGCGGCTTGCTGCTGTAACTGACGAAAATCCCACCTGGAAGTCCTTGGGCAGTTGAGCCAGTCCGGAAAGACTCAGAATATGTCGGACAGTCGCGATCGAGCGGACCTTTATTCTCCAGGGGATGGTCATTGTCGAAGCCGTTGCCGAAATTGTCGCCCACATTGCTCGAATAAGCGTACGAAGCGAGAAACTGCAATCCCGTTAGAAAATCGTTTTTCAGCCCGCACCAGCAAACCACGGTAGGTTGACGCTACCAATCCGGACGTTAAAGAGATCGGTCCGAGCGAACAGAGTGCCTGAGGATCGCTGCTCTGGGTGTCGGAACAGATCGGCAGCACGGGGCCGCGAACGCTGGTGAAATGATTGGCATCAATCAGACCGGGCGGCGTACCGGTGTGACTGAATTGCCGGACGACGAAGTCCGCGCTGATGACCAGATCGCGAATGACCTCGCGCTGCACTCCGAGGCTCACGTGTATCGCGGAGGGGTTGGGCAGGTCTGCCGGCAACCACTGGATCCCTGCTTATCCACTTCGATGTTGGTGACGGAAAAGTCTCGATTGTTTGGATCGCCCCGAGCCTGCGCCAGGTCCGCGCGAATGGTGGGCAGAACCTGCAGTGCCGTGGCGCCGGTGAATAGCGTCGGATTGGAGAGATCGAGCAATGTCCCTAGCGGGACGCCGGGAACATCGGTGAGCGGATTGCGGATACCGCCGCTGAAGTACGAGCCGCGTCCGACTCCGCGCGGACCCAGCGACACCCTCTCTTCATCCGCGATGCCGACCGCGGTCTGGAAATCGTAATAAATGCCGACACCGCCACGGATCACGGTCTTCCCGTCACCCCTGAGGTTCCATGCGAAACCGAGCGACGGCGAGAAGTTTTTCCAGTTCTTGCGGGTGGGACGTAGGTCTGAAGTCGCCGAGCACAGGCGCCAGATAGGCCGGTTTAGTGAAGGTCGTAGTTGAGAGGAGCGTCGTATGTCCAGCCCAGGCCGTAGTCGACGACGAATCGCGGGTGCAGGTGCCACGTGTCCTCGAAGAACAGGTGAACGAGCGGGGAAACACGAGCATTTCCAAATCCTGCCTGGGGGACGAACGGATTGCCGATGCCGACGCTGAAATTCTGCAGCGGCAACTGCAAGATGTCCGGCAAGGTGAGGAATGTTGCCGGCAACGGAATCTGGAGCTCCGGCGGCTGCTGGGCATTGAAATCCCTGACAGTCCCTGGGCGAGAACAAATTCATGGTGACGGGCTGATCGCCAAGTTCAGTCCGACCGCCTCTGAGTCGTTTCCCAATCGCCGCCAAACCGGATGTGATGCAGGCCCTTCTGCCAGCTGACTACATCATTGAGGTGATAGCGCCGTCCCAGGACGGCAGTGATGCTGGAGAGTCCCGATGAGGAGGTCGGGGTCCACGGCGATCGAGGGCGCGCCAATTCCCAGGCACGCTGGACAGTCCGCTGCCTCCGGCGGGTGCTGGGCGAAACTGACGAAGAAATAGGAGAAGTGCACATCATTCACCAGCCCGGCACCCAACTGCGAAGTCAATCCCAGAATGCTCTGGTCGTTCCATCCATGCTGTCTCGGCCACGTGGACGGGTACGCCCGAACTCGTCGGTCCATAAGAGAAGCTGCCTTCGTGCGAGTAGCGCACGAACATCAATTGTTTTTCGTTCAATTGAAAGTCCGTCCGGACACTGAACTGATTCACGTAAGTCGGGCTGGGAAAGATGCCGCTGAGCGAGCAAATTCCGGGGTGAGCAGCTCCGTGCTGATCACGCCGCGCTGCTCGAGGCGTTCAAACGTGCCGAAGAAAAAAGCGCGGTCTCTTACGGATTGGGCCTCCCAGTGACACCCCAAACTGCCTGCGCTGGAAGAAAGGATCGGGATTGAACGGGTCCCGATGCAGTGCCGGGATAGGCGGAGAGATGGTGGTCACGAAAAAAGAAGAAGCCGGAGCCATGGAGTTGGTTGCTGCCGGAGCGAGTCGCAACATTCACAGCCCCGCTTGCCGTTGCTCCGGTACTCAGATCAAAGTTGACGGTGGAGACCTGAAATTCCTGCACTGCTTCCTGCGAAAATCCCATGGCCGACTCCGCCATTTCCGACCTCCATGACGCTGCCACCGTCCACGGTAACGCGCGTTGCCGCGTCCGTTCTGGCCCACGGGAGCACCCAGCAAGGGCACCAAGGTTCGATTGTTGCTTGTCCTCGTTGGTTGCTGCGCTCCGGGCTCGAGCTTGGCTAGTTCCAGGAAGTTCCGCCCATTGAGCGGCAGTCCCTCGATTTGAGGACGGGTGACCATGCCATCAACCTCGTGGGACTCATAGCGAATCTGGGGCGAGGTGCCCTCCACGGTCAGGCTTTCCGTTTTAGCGCCGACCTGCATGGCAAGGTTGACAGTTGTCGTGCTGCCCGCTTCCACGGTCGCTTCTCGTGCGAGCCGCTTAAATCCCGTCGCCACCGCTGCGACCTCGTACAGCCCGGGCAAGTAGCGCCGGCGCACTGTAGTCCCCCGCGTCCGACGTAACCAGAGTGCGCTTCAAGCCGGATCTCCTTGTTCGTGACTGTGACGCTGGCGCCCGGGAATCCTCGCACCGGTTGCGTCAGTGACGAACCCAGTGATGGTACCGGTAGGAACCTGCGCACAAACTATGCTCGGGCGTCACCAGTTCCAACGCGAGAAGCATTAGGATGGCGTATTTCATGTACGGCTCTGCGATTGGAACCTCGCAGAAAGCCCAGCTAGCTAGTCAAGCCCGACGCGATGGACCAGTTCCGTAAAACGAGGATCGCCGCGCAAGGGATCAAAGTAGGGATGCACCTTGACCAATTGCAGAATGTTTGAATGCTCCTGGTAGGCCGTTCCAGCCAGACGAGTGCCAGCCTTGTCATGCTGGTGACGATGGACGGGCATCCCCTCCCGCTTCTCCCACCGTTGGACCGTGGTTACGTCGCGCTTGAGGATGCCGCGATCTCCTTCCAAGAATCCAGCCGGTCTTCGGATGACTTCACAGGTGCAGGTGTCTCTGGCGTTGTCGAGCCCATCGCCCTCCCCTGACCGATCCACGCTTACCGGGCGCCTGAATTGTAAACCCAGCCTGGGTCACGGCAAAGTGCAGTATTTAAAGGCGAGTCACACAAAGACCAAGCAGTTCCGCGCTTTACCGTTTGACCGGATTACGCCTTTGTCAGATTGTGTCATCGCGTATGATCGCGCGCGCCATTCTGAAACTCGGAGGTTCAAATGCGAACTCGATTTTCGTGGTTTTTGCTTTCGGCTGTCACAGTCGTGACTCTCGCCCTCATTTGCCCGAAACGCGTCATGGCGACCGATGCATCAGGATTTACCAGCACACCACTCTCGTCTATCCCCGGACGCTTCGACGAAATCGACGTCTTTAACCACTTTCTCCCGCCAAACACACCCCCGCGCAAGCGGAACCTCTGGCTTTCCTGGCAAAGGACTAAAGGGCAGTCAGATTTGTACGTGCAGAGCAATATCTGGCAACCGGGAGGACAAACAGGCTGGCACTCGCATCCCGGCCACAGCTTGATCGTCGTCACTGCAGGCACCGTAACTGCCTATGAAGGCCATGACCCCGAGTGCTCGCCTCATGTCTACACAGTGGGCATGGGATTTGTCGATCCTGGTGGCGACCACGTGCACATCGTCAGAAACGAGGGAACCAGCGTGGCACAAACCATCGCCGTCCAGTTGATTCCGGCTGGTCAACCGCGCCGGATCGACGCCGACGATCCTGGGAACTGTCATTTCTAGCAACCCAGCCATGCCGGGAACTGTCAGCTATTCGAGTCAACCAGGCGGAGAAATTGCCATGACCCGATTCGCCACGGAGGGATTAGCAATGAACCCATTAGCAATCACGCGATTGTCCATAAACCTGCTAGCCATGAAACCGATAACCGTGCATCCCGTAACCACGAAACGACTGGCGATCACGTTCTTGGCCTCGATGCTTGCTTTCCTCGCGGCATGCGGTGGCGGAGGAGGCGGGCAGTTTCTTCGCCCTATTCCCCCTAGTCCTCCAACGCCCGACTTTTCTGGTAACTGGCAACTCACCACAATCTCGAAGTCGGGAATCCCCCCGATGGTTATCGCCGGTAGCATGAGTCAATCCGGCAGCGCCATAACCGGGGCAGTTCACGTCGACGGTTCGACCTGTTTCGATCACCTGACCACGCTCACCCTGACAGGAACCACCAGCAACGACAGGTTTTCCGCCAGTACCGCGGCTCAGGACTCGCAGGTGCTTGCTATTACCGGCACGTCCAGCGGCTCCGCCCTTGCTGGCACTTACGTCACCACCGGTGGCTGCGGCGGTGGCGATGAAGGGGAGATAAATGGGTCCAGAATTTCCGCCCTTCCCCGCCACTTCGACGGCACCCTCACCAGCTCCGCCGGTAGCGCGTTCACCATCTCGGTTGACGGATCTCAGCTCGCCGCCGCCAGTCCCGCCGGCAGCTTCGGCATCAGCGGGAAGGCCACTTTCGGTAATTCGTGCCTCGGCTCGGGATTTTTTACCTCCGGAACCTTTCCCTCGGCTAGCTTCATTTTGGGGGAGTCGGTCGTAATGGAAGTTGGAACCGCCGGAGGCGCGATGACTCTGGTGGGAACGCTGGACCCCAACAAAGGACAGATCACCGGCGACTACTCCATCTCCGGCGGAGGCTGCAACCAAGACGGAACGGCTGTTCTAACTGCTCCATCGAACCCCTGGGACTATTGAAGTCCGCAGTGAATCCGGGATTTATGCGGCGTAGGTGCCCAGCCGCCGACTTATGCGAGGAATCATGAAATATTTCGCGCTCACGTTCTGGCTAACAATGCTCATGCTCCTCAGCGGTTGCGCCGGAGGAAAACAGGAGTTATCGGGAACTGGAGTTGTCGCTCCCATTCCTTCTCCTTCTGTCCCTCCTCTCGTTCCCAATCCGCAAGACATTTCGGGAAACTGGCAATTCGACACGAGATCAATATCGGGAAATCCCGCGATGCCAATCGCTGGCGCTCTAACCCAGTCCGGTGACTCAATAACGGCGGTGGTTCATATCGACGGTTCGAACTGCTTTGACCATCTGGCGAGCGTTGGTCTGACTGGCAGTCTGACTGACGGGAATCTTGCGTTGACTTCCGCGCCTGTTAATGGACAGGTCATCACTTTCGCGGGAAATATCACCATAAAAATGAACTCCCCGGATACGCTCACCGGAACATATGTCATCAACGGCGGCTGTGCCAGCGGCGACAACGGAAACCTCACCGGCGAGACGATACATTCGGTAACGGGTAACTGGGCTGGCGACCTGACGAGTACGACGGGAGAGGTTAATCGCATCGCGGTCGAACTGCGTCAGGGCGCCGTGGGTTCTGATGGCAGCTATGGCCTCACCGGAACAGTCTATTTTGAGAGTGGCGTCTGCTTTCAGTCGGGGAAGATTACTCCTGAGACATTTCCCTCTGGCAGCTATGTTCTCGGTAATGCCGCGAACTTTGAAATTGAGACTGACAATGGCGTCATCGTTTTCCTGGGTAGGGCCGAGGGAGACGGCTTGATTCGTGGGAACTTCACGGTCAGCGGCGGCACCTGCGAATCCGCCGGTACGGGATACCTGTCACCATGGGAGGATTAACCCGGCGGTTGCTCTGGGTCATCCGGATGCCTGGCAGGAAGAGCACAAACTCGCGGGCATGATTGAATGGTTATGTCGCGAGAGCACGAATCAAGATGATGGTAATCTTCGCTTGGCAAACCTGGCAGTACTGCTGGCCGTAAAGGAGGTGAAAAGGGTACGCGTTCACCTCGCTATGTGTGCATACGCGGCCGTCGCCAGCGTGATCATCCTCAGCTACTTCTGGAGAAGCCACGAAGAGCGGTCGTTCCTCTACCCGCAGGAAAGCAAGTTAGTGAATGAATTGCATATCGAAGAATGTTTCTCACCGAATGCGATTACCACAACAACTCAGTCCCAGACCCGAGTGAGCTTTGGTAGTGCAACCAACCAAAGAAGTCTCGGGAGAGATGAGCCGGATATGATGACTATCTCTGGAGAGGTGCAGGAGAACCTCTCTGTTTTTGTGAATCAGTCAAACGCAAGCCGCCATGCCAGGAGAGATCGCTTGGTTCGGCGTGGATTGTCCTCCTTAACCTTTTACTTCTTACTTCGCGTTCGCCTTTTTTGCGGCCGGTTCCAGAGAGTGCACACGAGGCTTGAGTACTTCTTCACACCATTGACGGAAGCTTGTGGGCGTTGTCGATTCCGGAGTCCGGGGTTCGGCCGTGTCGAGTCCCTCGTTGTACGCAGTCCACATATCGACGTACCCCTGGGCCATAGCCTCTGACATTCCCAGATCTATCATCCTGGCCTTCAGGGATTCGCCGGAGCTTTGCTGGAAACGTATAGGCTTTCCGAGCACCTCGGACATGATCCTTGCCATGTCGCTGTATGACAGGTCCTCTGGGCCGAGGACGGGCGCGCTCCCAACTCCGTTCCAGGTGTGATCGAGCAGCAGTTTGGCCGCAATCGCCGCGATGTCGCGAGTGCAGGCGCTGGGCTGCTTGAGATCGCCAGAAATGGGCAGGGAGAACATGCCTTGGTTCTTGATTAGCTCGACCTGACGGAGCAGGTTGTCCATGAACGAGGGGTTGGTAACAGCCCGGTAGTGAACTCCCGTGCTAGCGATGAGGTCGTCCATCTTCAGCGACGCCGTCACGAGACCGGCATGCGCAGCGGCCGGCGTACCTCGCCCCAGCGCTGAGATCCCGACGACGCGCTTCACCTTGTGCTTCTTGAATGCATCGCACGCGGGGCGGGTGAAGTCGATGTAGGCCGCCTCGACACTCTTCGCGCAGGGGTCCGTCGGCACCACCCAGAACACGCAATCGGCGCCGGCGAATGCCTTATTGACGACATCGATACGGCCATGGGATCCCTGCACAACCTCGACGCGCTTGCGAGTTTGCGATTGAATACGCGAGGAGTCGCGCGCGATTACGCGAATCGGCTCCGCGCTACGCAGGACATGTTCAAGAACTTGGTATCCGATAGCGCCAGTAGGAGTGGTAATGACAATCATGACATTGATCCTTTCTTGACGGCGGCCACAACCCATCGCCAGCAACCCTTTGATGTCAACTGAGAAGAGCGCACTTACACGTAATGCTCATTTGTTTCAAAAAAGTGCTTCTTTTTCTGGTTATCGGCTAGCTAGAATCGTTCCATGCCCGAGTCAATTCTCTCTCCTCTGATCTTGGGTCCGGCGACGCTAATCCGGTCGAGTAGTGCGCTTCGGTGGCAAAACCTTCTCCTCGAAAAGTACAGCTGCAGTCCGGGAGAGCGGCCGGAGGAAAAACCGCTCGACCAGCATGTCCTCGTAATGCTGTGCTCGCCAACGTGGCGCGGGGAAAAGAAAGCGGCTGATGGTAGGTTCGTTCCAACCAGCAAAACGGTAGGCGCGTTAACGACTGTGCCAAGGGGTCCCGTGCCGTTTGGACGGTCATTTGAGAAGGCAGATATTTTGTATTGCGCCTTTGGCGACCCGTTACTATCGGCGGTGCGTGAGGAACTAGACGGCCGATTGCCGACGCCGGTTAATCCGCGTTCCGGCCTGCACGATCACGCCGTTTCAGAGATTCTGCATCTGTTGTTTGCGGAGGTTGAGTCTGGTGGGGCATCGGGAACTCTGTACGCAGAATCCCTGGCGCACGCACTTGCGGTACGATTCCTCTTTCTCGGTGAATATCTCCCGCCGCGGTCGAACAGTACGGCAATCCTCCCTCAACGAAAGTTGCGTGGCATCCAGGAACTCATCGAAAGCCGTTTGGACACCGACCTGACCCTTCGGGAACTAGCGGCAGAAATCGGCTATAGCCGGAGCCATTTTTTGCGGATGTTTCGTGCGACCACGGGTATGACGCCGCATCGATACGTGTTGAAGCGGCGTCTCGAGCGTGCGCGACAATTGTTTGAACAGGTAGAGTTCAGTATCGCGGAGATCGCAATCATGTGTGGGTTTTCAAGCCAGGCACACCTCACGCTTGCGTTTCGAAAGGAATATGGAATCACACCGACTGAATATCGCCGGCACCTCTAACACACCTCGGAAAATGGGAATAGCCTAGGCGCTGTGAAATTCCCATGCTCTCGTGATTACCTTCGAAGCATTTCTTCAACCCCACCACTCGGAGACCAGTTCCAATCATTTTCCGTAGGCCTGGGCGATCTGGCCGACGAGCTTGGCCCAGCCCATGTCCATGGCCTCGTAGACCTCGCCGGCCTCCGGTCGCGCATTGTCCTTGAGGATTTCCACCATCAAGGTCGCGTAGTCCGAGACAATGACGCCCGCCTGCAGCATGCGCAGGAGCCCAGCTTGCCGCTTGGTCTCGCTGAATGTTCCCGAGGCATCGACCGCCACATAGGCGTCGAGCCCCTTTCCCACGGCTGTCATAGCCGGAAAAGCCGCGCAGACTTCGAGCGAGATGCCGGCGAAGATCAGCTTCTTGCGACCGGTCGCCTCGATCGCGCGAGCCACGCGCGCGTCGTCGAACGCATTGACCGATGAACGATCGATGATCTCGATGCCTGGCAGCGCCTCCACGAGTTCGGGGAATGTCGGACCCCACATGCTGTCGCGCGCCGTCGTGGTAACGACGATCGGGCAGTTTCAGCGCTTTCGCAGCTTTGGCCAGAGCCACCACGTTGTGTTTCAGTTCGCCGGTCGAATAGTCCCGGACGCCCGTCATGAGACCGACCTGATGATCGACGAGAACGAGCGCTGCATTTTGGGAAGTCAGCGGTTCGTAGGGACGCACTTGATTATTCATTGCATTCTCCTTTTGCGTTGATCCTGGTTTCAGTCAGCCTATCCGACCGATCATTTAATTTACGTTACGTTTCGTTTTATAATAAAACGCGATCACCGGATGTCAATTGAATTTACGCTACGTTCCGTTAAAATTAGTTCCATGAAGAAGAACGTGCTTCCCGCTGCGCGCAAAGGCCGGCCACCAAGCGAAATGGCGGCATCGCATGCCGCCATCATGGATGCGGTCTATACCCTGCTTCAGGAAAAGTCGGTCCGCGACTTGACCATCGAAGAGGTCGCCAAGCGGGCCAGGGTCGGCAAACCCACCCTTTATAAATGGTGGCCGACCAAGGCAACCTTGGTGTTGGCCATGCTCTGCGAGCGGATGGCTCCCAACCTGGAGAAGCCGACGGTCCTGACCGCGGAAGAGTCTCTGCGCCTTCGAGTGCGGCGCTTGATCGACGCCTTCAACGGGCCGTTCGGCAAGATCGTGGCCGGGCTGATCGCCGAGGGCCAGAGCGAGCCAGCCATCCGTCAGGCGTTCTTCGACCGATGGGTTAGTCCTCGGCGGACCGCTACTATCGCCGATCTGCAGCGAGGCAAGAATGCAGGCGAGTTGCGGTCAGATACAGAACCTGACCTGCTGAACGACGCGATCTTTGGCGCGATCTATTACCGCTTCTTATTGGGCTCGGGCCCGTTTACCAGACGGTTCGGCGAAGAATTGGTCGAGCAAGTCATCCGTGGGCATCGCTCGAGAAATGCCTAGAAAGCCTAGCGACTATCGGGGAATTTCGTCGAATGCTGTCAAAAGCCCAGGAAATAACGCATAGCACCGAACCCGATGCCCAGCAGGATCAGGTGAATCACCTTCAGTTTGAATCTATGGAGCAGGAGGAGGGACAGTATCACCCCGCTCAAAGAGATCACATTGAGTTGCTTGAGACCTACAACTTCTGATGGGAAGATCACCGTTTTCCCTAGAAATAGTGTTAGATCTAAGATCGCGCCGACCACGACAGCGGTGATCAGTTCCAGGATGCCTCTGATCATCGGGTTGTCTTGGGTTCGTTCCACCAGCGGCGCGCCCGCAAATACGAAGAAGAAGCACGGCAGAAAGGTATAGAAGGTCGTTGCCAGCAGACCCAAGGTTCCCATCCACAATGAGCCGTGGAAGTGGTTGTACCCGGCCAGGAATCCGACAAAGGCTACTACGATGATCAGAGGGCCTGGAGTTGTCTCGGCGAGTGCGAAGCCGTCCATCATTTGGAGCCTGCTCAGCCAGTGAAGTTTCAACACAGCAACCTGAGCTACATAGGGAATTACCGTATATGAGCCGCCAATAGTCACGAAGGCGGTCTTGGTGAAGAACAGCGCCAGGCCCCGCCAGAAATGGAAGTCCCCAACAAAGAAGTAGAACAGCGGCAACGGCAGCAGCCAGAGAAGCAGGACAACCGCAGCCAACTTCATCATAGGGCATAAAAGAGGGATCGGTTTCGTCGCGGCCGAACTATGGCGGATGTAATAGCCCTCTTCGTCCTCTTCGGCGCTTGCTTTGCCGGGGCGGTGGAGAAGGCCAGGCAGCACCGTCGTCAGGGCGATTCCCAGAGCAATGGCAGCGAGCATCACGACGAGCAGCGACGCCTCAAAGAAGAACATCGCTGCAAACGTAGCCACCGCAATGGCACCTTGAATCGGTCCGCGCACCGCCCTTCTGGCAATTCTTTGCAGGGCGACGATTACCAGAGCGATGACAACGGGCTTCAGACCGTTAAACATAGCGGCAATCCAGGGCAGGCTGCCGAATCTGACATAGATCACACTGAGTGCCAGCAGAATAAACATGGAAGGCAGCACAAAAAGTGTTCCGGCAACAATGCCACCCCGCTTGCCATGCAGCTTCCACCCGATATAGATCGCAAGCTGTTGCGCTTCAGGCCCAGGAAGGATCATGCAATGGCTCAGCGCATGGAGGAAGCTTCGGTTGCTGATCCACCGCTTCTTCTCGACCAACTCGTCATGCATGATGGCGATGTGAGCGGCTGTGCCGCCGAAGCTGATCCATCCCAGCTTGCACCAGAATCGTAGCGCTGCCTTAAAGGAAGGTCGCTGCGGCGGTATCTTTCATCCCGCGGCATCCCAGGTCCCGAGAGCGAGATGTCGGCAAAAGAGTTTTCGCAAATTCTGTAACCTTTTAGACATTATAACATCATAATGAGCTAGAACGAAGGCGTTCGCAGTCCGCTCTTGGCGATTCGCGGGTTCGACAACGACCAAGAAATAGAGAGGTGTTTTGAATATGAACCAACTTGCTCAATCATTGGAACGGGAAGGCAGCAGCCGTTTTGGATTCCTAAGCAGAGGTCTTGCATTCTTGGCAAGACCTTCGGTAGTTCGTTTGGGCTCCTATTCCGCTACGGCTGATTGTTGGCTATGGCTTCATGGAGCATGGCTTCGCGAAACTGTCCAGGGGACCGGAAGCCTTCGCCGCCATCCTGCATGCGATGGGCGTGCCCGCGCCTCATCTCATGGCATGGCTCACCATTCTGACCGAACTCATCGGTGGTCTCGCCGTCCTGCTCGGAGCTTTCGTCCCACTCGTTAGTCTGCCGATGGCTGCGGTTCTCTTCGTAGCGATGCTAACTGTCCATCTCCCCTATGGGTTCAGCTCGATCAAGCTGCTGAGTGTGACGTCCGGCCGGGCCCAGTTCGGGCCGCCGGGCTACGAGCTTGATCTGCTCTATCTTGCGTGCCTTGCGGCGCTCGTCTTCGGTGGTTCTGGGCCGATGGCGATCGACCGCTATTTCAGGAAGAAATGACAGCCGCTTTCATACGCCGCGCAGGGCATCGGAAGATTCTCAGCGAGAAGTCTTTCGGACAAGGCGTGTGACGAATTGGACGAGATCTCCCCGGTAGTACAGTGTTTCGTAATCGACGGGACGGCTGCCTGTCGAGTAGGAAGTTCGTTCAATGCGAAAAATCGGGCTCCGTGGTTTCACTTTTAGCGCCCTGGCGACCTCGTTCTCAGCTGCCACTGCGTCCAATTTGTACTCCGCCTCGATCAGCGGAACATCATATTTGCGTTCAAGGAGCGAAAAAATGGGCTCGACCTTCAGATTGTTGGTGATGATCTTCTTGCCGATCTCCAAGGGTAGGTAGGTCTCGTCGAAGGAGAGGGGAACGCCGTTTGCCAGGCGCACGCGACGAATTCTGACGACGCGCTCGCCTCTTGTCAGCGCAAGCTGGCGCGCCACCGTCGCATTGGCAGTGACAATTTCTTTGCCGATTACGCGGGCCGTTGGCTTGTGGCCAAGTGCGTGCATGTCTTCCACAAATCCGCTCAGCTCTTTAAGATCCTGCGTGATCTTTGGCGCGGTGACGAATGTGCCCTTGCCGCGACGAATCTCGACAAGGCCGCGGCTCACAAGATTCTGAATAGCCCGACGGACGGTGATGCGACTGACCCCGAATCGCGCAATGAGGCTGTCTTCGGTCGGCAGTTGGTCGCCGATCTTCAGGTCTCCATCGGCGATCTCGCCAGCGAGGACTGTTTCGACGCGTGCATAGAGAAGAGAGTCATGTGCCGCTGACATGACGACATTATAACGTCGTATGGGTTCACCTGAACTCCAACTCCCGATTAAGGCGGATAGTGCGTCTGCTGAGGACATTGGCGCAACAGTGAATCAAGTCGTGAAAGAGTTAGGGGAAATACATATTTTCGTCAACAATGCCGGAATTATGATCCGGGGAACCAGCGACAGCTACGCCTTGAAGACTTCGATCATATGTTGGCCGTTAATGTCCGCGCAGCATTCGTGGGTATACAAGCGGTTTCACGAACCATGAAGGATAGAGGGCGAATCATCCTGATCGGCAGCAACAGTGCCGTCCGGACAGCATTTCCGGGAGCTAGCGTTTACAGCATGACCAAAGCGGCCCTAACCGGATTGGTGCGAGGGGCCGCTATCGATCTCGCAGCTCCGTGCGACGTGTCCAATTCCATTCGTTGCAAATCAAAAACCAGAAACGCCCTTGTGTCCAGCAATCGATCACTGTTTACCGGTTGGCCAGGAACGGGCTTATAGGAGAAAATCTCCGCGAAGCCGACTTCTGGCCCGGAACAGTTTCCGGATTGCTCGTTAAACGCAAGTGTACTGCTCGGCGCGCTTCGCCCAGAACTGCGAACACGTTGACTAGCCTCGACCCCGTCCTTAAGATGAATGCTCCGGCGACAAGCGTCTCCCATGATCGGCCAAACCATCTTGCACTATCGCATCATCGAGAAGCTGGGCGCCGGCGGGATGGGCGTCGTATTCAAAGCCGAGGACACCAAACTCGATCGCTTTGTTGCGTTGAAGTTTTTGCCCGACGAAGTGGCCAAAGATGCTCAAGTCTTGGGCCGCTTTCGCCGTGAAGCAAAGGCCGCTTCTGCTCTGAACCATCCCAACATTTGCACAATTCATGAAATCAACGAGCAGGATGGGCAGACGTTCATCGTGATGGAGTTTCTGGATGGCGTCACACTCAGGCACCGCATCGCGGGACGACCATTAGAGACTGAGACGCTGCTGGAGGTAGCCATCGAGGTGGCGGATGCGCTGGACGCCGCGCACACCGGAGGTATTGTTCATCGCGACATTAAGCCCGCTAATATCTTTATCACCAAACGGGGGCACGCCAAGATCCTGGACTTTGGGCTGGCCAAAGTTGCCCTCCTGCCGAAAGCGCAGTCGGTGGGGCCCACAGCGGCCACCATCGCCGACAGCCATGAGCTTCTGACAAGCCCCGGCGCGGCGGTTGGCACCGTCGCTTACATGTCCCCGGAGCAGGCCAAGGGCAAGGATCTCGATGCCCGCACCGATTTATTTTCCTTCGGGACAGTGCTGTATGAGATGGCCACAGGAGCCTTGCCTTTCCCGGGAGAAACTTCAGCAACCATCTTCGACGGTATCCTCAATCGAACTCCGCTGCCGCCGATACGGTTGAATCCGACAGTACCACCCAAGCTGGAAGACATCATCAGCAAGCTGCTGGAGAAGGATCGCGAACTGCGCTACCAAGCCGCGGCCGAACTTAGAAGCGATCTCAAGCGGCTCAAGCGCGACACCGAATCGGGAAGGCTCCAGGTTCAGGATTCCGCGGCCGTTCGCGTTTCGAGTGCAACCGTGCCCGTCGCAGGAGCCGAGCGCGGCTCCAGTGGTTCGGCCCTGGTCGCGGCCGCGCGCCAGCATAAAGCCGGCGTTGGAGTCATGGTCGCCGTCGTACTGCTACTGATCGCCGCGGCTGCATTCGGCATATACAGCTTGTTTTTCTTCGCCCGTAGCCAGCCTTTCCAGAGCATCAAGATCACCAAGATCAGCGGCACTCACAATGCGCGGATCGGGGCCATGTCTCCCGACGGAAACTACCTGGCCTACGTGTTGAATAGCGAGGGTAATGAATCATTGTGGCTGCGCCATCTGGCCAGCGAAAGCAACGTGCAGATCATTCCGCCAGAGCATGTGCAATACTCCGCCCTGCGCTTCTCTCCCGATGGCAGCCACATTTACTTTTCGCATACCCAATTGGTCAGCGGTCCTGCGTCTCAGGAGTACGATCTATACCGCATCCCCGTGCTGGGTGGAACTCCACAACTTCTGGTCAAGGATATAGACACGAATCCAAGTTTTTCTTCCGACGGGCGGCGCTTCGCTTTCATACGCGCCAACGATCCCGACCCTGGCAAGTACCACCTCCTCATCGCAAATGCCGACGGCAGCAACGAAAAGAGCATTTTCGCCGGTCCAATGGCCAATGTGGTGTCGGATTCAGCCTGGTCGCCGGATGGAAAGGCGATCGTCGGTACGATCTTCGATCAGGCGGAAGACAGCATAAGCGCAGTGATTTCGATTGATCCGGACACCGGTGCCCAGAGGACGATATCCAGGCCGCCATACACAGTGCTAACCAACGTGTCCTGGCTGCCCGATGGAAGAGCCTTGGCAGTAATTTTCTCAAGCATGGAAACAAACTTCAGCCGGCAGCAGGTTGGGCTGATCAGTTATCCGGATGGCAAGTTTCGTCCAATTACCGCCGACACGAATGACTATGCCAACTTGAGTGTCTCCGCCGACGGCGCGACCATTGCCACTGTCATGCGCCAGTCGGTGCGCGACGTTTATGTGAGTTCAGGCCTAAAGGCCGATTACTCCGACGCCAGGCAGGTTAGTTCGGGAGACCCCGTGCCGGTGGTCGCCTGGGCGAGAGATGGCAATCTGCTGACGGAGCAGGGGTCATCCATTCGGGAGATCAGCCCGAACGGCGAACTCAAGGGGGAGATCGCTTCCGAAAAGGAGTCTGCGGCGATGCAGCCTAACGGCTGCAGCGACGGCCACCTTGTTTTCGCGCGCGGGATGTTGAAAACCCTCTCGGTGAACATCTGGCGCAGTGAAGCGGATGGCACCGGATTGCACCGTCTCACCGAGGGCAAGAGAGATATGTTTCCGATGTGCTCCCCGGATGGCAAAACCGTCTTTTATATGGATATGACCGTTCCTGCCTATATGAAAGTGTCCATCGACGGAGGTCAGCCGGAACGAGTTACAAAGGATTTTGCGGAATTCAACGCCGGTTTTGACGTTGCCCGCGACGGAAAGACGGTTGTGCTGGGCACCTACGATTTCAAAGCCCAGAGGCCAACGATCTCCCTGGTTTCTCTTGATTCCGGCCAGGTCCTGCGAATGTTCGAGTACGACCCGCGGCATCAGGGGCAACCCCGCTTCAGCCCCGACGGCAAAGGTATCGTCTACCCTGTCCGTGAAAAGGGAGTGGACAATTTGTGGCTGCAACCGCTGGACGGCGGTCCCGGCCGACAGTTGACGAACTTCGGTTCCCTCAAAATCTACTCTTATCAATGGTCGCCCGATGGCAAGAGCCTGGCCCTGGTGCGCGGAGATTCTCCTTCGGATCTGGTATTGATTCAGAATTCTCCAGGGAAGTAGTCAGAACCCGCTTTGGCCGACTCCGGACGAGTTGTTTGCCGTGAGAAGGAAAAAAAAGAAGCCCGGCGGAGGATCCGCCGCCGCAGAAAGCTTATTGTACGAAATTAAAATGTTACCGCGGGGAGTCGAACTAATCACGCTGTTGACAGCGCGTAAGTTATTGATTCCGGGAAGTGCCACAACGGCCCAAACGGCCCAATTGCCACATCCGTTCTACGTTTATTGTACGAAAATGCTTGCGTTCTAGACTCACCTTGACGCCACATGCGACACCGTTTCCCATGGGTTCGCTCAGATTCACCGAGAAAAAACTCGACCGCGTTTGACGAATATAGCGCCGCAAGTCTGGCTTAGGCAGACTTAGAAGACTACGTCTCAGGATTGGGTCTGGAGGTGGGCCGGTTCCTCGAACATGTCAAGCAGGGCACTCGCGCAATAGAGTCGGTCACACTTCGCATTGCCTGGACGTCGCGAATGCGGATCGAATGCAGATGGCGCTTTCCTCCTTGATTCCGATTCGGCCGACGAATTAAAGGCTATCCAGAATTTCTGAGCATTGGACCCAAAGGCCTGGAAATCTGATAATCTTCCCGCGAAAGGAATACTAGATGCCCGTGAAGGCAATGAAAGCACCCGTGCGAGCAAAGCGCAGCAAGGCGGAAATGCAGCAGGAATTCGCGGAGATCCAAGAGCAGGTGGTTTCTGCGCGCGAGGCCGCAGACGCCAAGGCCGAGGGGGCGGCGCGACTGCACGCGGCCGAGGTCCGGCAGGGCGCCGAGGGTATGACGGTCGAGGCCGTAGTGCAGAAGATTTCCGGGCTGGGACTGGAGGTCGGCAAGGCTCTTGCCGATATTTCCGAGCAGCTCACCGCAGGAGGTGAAGGTACTGGCTACGCTGCGGGAGGCAGTAGTGCTCGAGCGGAAGGAACTGGAGCAGCTCCATAAGATTGATGTGGCGGCAACGGCGCTCGATCAGATGGTGCAGGATTATACGCGGGAAAGGCAGCGGGCGGAGGCAGAGATAGGCTCGCAGCGCCAGTCGTGGGAGGAAGAGTCGGCGCGAATGGAGCGTGAGCGCAAGGAACAGGACGACAATCTTAAGAAGCAGCGTCAGCGCGAGATCGAAGATTATGAGTATAAGAAGGCGCTCGAGCGGAAGAAAGCTCAGGACAAATATGAAGAAGAGATGCGCCTCTTGGAGAAGAAGAACCAGGAGCGTCAAGAGGCTCTGGAGAAAGGCTGGAGACAGCGCGAGGCGGAACTGAAGGAACGCGAGGACGAACTGACGCATTTACGAAAGGAAGTGGAGGGTTTTCCTGCACGTCTCCAGAATGAAGCGGAGACCGCCGCGTTGCGGGTTCGACGCGAGACGGAAGCCAAGTTCGAGCAGGAGGTGCTCGTCCTGAGGAAGGACGCAGAGACCGAAAAGCGGCTTGCTGAACTGCACGTGAGGACCCTGGAGGAGACTCTGGCCCGCCAGGCTGCTCAGATCGTGACGCTCGAAAAACAACTGGTAGAGGCTAAGCTGCAGGTGCAGGACATCGCCGTAAAGGCGATCGAGGGGGCCTCTGGGTCGAAGGCGTTGTCACATGTAAACCAGATCGCCATGGAGCAAGCCAAGAATCGACCTCAAGGGTAACAGGGCTTATCCCGAATCTGCTCGCAGACACGCCGTGAAAACCGAAGTTAGAGTGGAAGCGTTTGTCTGAGCATTTTCACCGTTGGTATAGATAGAGGGCTGTCCCTGGATCTGTGGCCAAGGTTCGTTCGGTCTGAAGCTGGCAAAGACCCGTCCACACACAAAAGATTTCATCTACCGTAATTGTGAAAATACTCCTAACTTCCATTTTGAAGAATAGCTCAGGCGAAGATTCCGCTGACAACCAGCGCGTCCTGCCCGACGATGTCAGACGCGGAAGATGTTGGCAAGGTAGTCGAGTGGAAAGATGATGGCATGGCCAAGAAGACGAAGAAACCGAATCAGAAGATGCAGGCGTGGATCGAGGCGCGAAAGCGCCACCATTTGTCTCACGCCCAGGTCCACATGGCCCGCGAACTGGGGATGAACCCGGCGAAGTTGGGCAAGATCGATAACCACAAACAGCAGCCGTGGAAGCTGCCCTTGCCGCAGTTTATCGAAGAGCTCTACTTCAAGCGGTTCGGCAAGACTTCCCCAGAAGCAGTCCTGTCTATCGAGGAGCGATGCCGCCTCGAAGCGGCGAAGAAGGAGGAAAGGCACGCCGCGCAGTTGCGTGCCGTGGACAGTGCGACAGCGTGAAGCTCCATTACGTTGAGGGGAAAGTCACGTGCAAACCCCATCGGCGCCATTGGGGACCGTGGCCCGCGGCATGCTACATTCCGCGGTTCCCGACCGCGATAGTCTCGGGTGCCTGAAAGGTTACGCGCGTGCCGAGAAAGACCATCGAAAATAGAAGAATTGCGTATTTTCGTCAGTGAAAACCGGGAATGCTCCGTTCCAGAAACTTTGGACCCCTGCCGTTTGTCATCCGCCTAGCGCAAGCCTTATTAGTAGTTCGTTGTTGGTGTGCCAATTTATCCAACATAAACAAAAATAAATTTTCCATTCTTCGCAATAGTCACCTTTCCCGGGTCCTGGCATTGGGCTGAAGCAGCTGAATCAAGCTTTGTTGACTCGCTCCCATAAATATGGGAGCATGGCTCATGAAGACTACGTTAGAAATTCCCGATGCCATCTTTCGTCGCGCCAAGACGGTGGCGGCCAAGCGCGGGATTCCTTTTCGAGCGTTCGTCTCGGAGGCGCTGTCGGACAAGCTACGCGCCGAAAGTGATAGAGATAGCAAGCCCTGGATGAAGACGTTCGGCAAACTCCGTCACCTGCACAAGGAAACGGCCAGAATTAATCGCATCATAGAAGAAGAGTTCGACCAGGTCGAGACTGAGGATCAACAGTGATCCTGGACACGAATGGGTTGTCAGCCGTCGCAGATGGTGATGCAGCGCTGGAGCCGATCCTTCGCAAAGCAGCGGAGGTTGCTGTTCCGGTAATTGTGTTGGGCGAATATCGATATGGAATTCAGCAATCACGCGACCGGCAACGCTACGAACAATGGTTAACGGAAACGATTTGCAACTACCGAGTACTCGATGTGGATGAAGAGACGGCCAACTCCTACGCTACTATTCGAACCGAACTCAAGAGAGCCGGAACACCAATTCCTTCCAACGACGTTTGGATTGCCGCGCTCTGCCGTCAGCATTCTTTCTCCCTCCTAAGCCGAGACCGCCATTTCGATCTCGTTCGCGGAATCGAGCGGATAGATTGGTCACCCTAAGAAACCGAACTAAAGCCCTTGTACGACAACCCGGGCAACTACCTCTTTCCCGACCTGTCGACGGCCGAGTACGCCTTTGTACTTCCCCGGGCGATCGGTTTTCAGGCGTATGGAAGGGCGGGCACGGCTTCCTACGCATTCATGATCGCCAACAGCATTCCCGCACTCGACGCGGGTGGGCAGGAGAACTTCGACACAAAGCTCGCCTATATCGGGCATGCGCAGTTCGATCTGCTGGCGCCCTTGGGATATGAACGGGAGGCTCGTCCACAAGGCAATGGCGAACTTTGTGAAAGTCGGGAACTCCCGCTGGAAGGGATACGCTAACGAAAAATCTGCCGTCAATCTATTGATTGACGAGATCCCGCCAAAGAACGACAGTATCCTTTATCTTGCAGCCGTGAATTCGGGAGACGTGCAGTCTCTGGACTGACTTGTTTTCTAGACGAAAGAAGCAGTCTCTCCTGCGTCGAATAATCGCACTACGCGCCATTAATCTCCTGCGCCGGCGCCAGCTCCGACCGACTTCACAACTCCCGCGCTTTCGACAAGAGCGGGTAGCACATGAAGATATGTGGATCGAGGGAATCGCCGCGCATAGTTCAAGAGCTTTGGTCGGTCAACACCGCTGAAATCAAGTTCGTCGAGAGCAGGTGCGACTCCGTTCTGAATGCCCAAATAAATCCAGTCAAGGACTGCCTTTTCTGGTTCCGCTATCAAATAGCTGCCGTATCGAGTGGTCTTTCGCAGGAACCCCCAATAGAGTCGCGGAGAGATACTTCTGTAGCTGATCGTGATCGTCCGTGCCTTGAACTCTTGAGGGCGTTCTGTAGTTACACAAGTGAGTGTGCGAGGCGACTGCGTGCTGATTCCGTATTCCCGGAGGCCAGACTCGAGCGAGACATAGGCATCATCACGCAGAACATTCACCAGTTCACGAGTGGAACCATCCGGCGCAAGCCAGTTGTAGTAGATCTTGCTGCCGACATGTTCCACAAGTTCTCTTTGCTCCTGGCGCGAGAGCGCCTGTGTTACAGCAGCAGGAACGATGTCGTACTTACGTGCCAGTTCATCCGTGCGAAGGATAGAGCTGGTCTGCGCCTCTTTGCGGATCACACTTACCCAATCCATATTCGCGTCCCTCTTTTCTTGCGGCTAAAGCCAGCGTCGGTACAAATCACGAAGCGCGTCCCGGAGGGCACTGAATCGTTCTTTCGCTAGCGACTCAAATACTTCTGAGGACACCAATGTTCGCAGCTCACCACAACGCCCCTCGTCAACTTGAGCAATTTTCGCGGCGATTTCCGCAGCGTCAATTTGGGCGCCCATAAGAGTGTCTTCTAAGTGATTCTCTAGCTGCTCGTTGAGGACAACGCCCGATTGCCTCAAACCATAAATGTCGAAGGCATCCCGTGTTTTCATGATCTTCCGCAACAGGAAGCACTCTGCCTTCTGCAGCAAGAGGAATTCACGCGAAGCCGCCTTCACCCTGGCGACATTGCCTTCATCAATTTCAATCGCGTGCTCCTCTACCTCACTCTCAATCACGGACCCAAACCGAGTGATGTCCACCTTGAATAGAAAGCTGTTGTCTCGCTGCTTAACTAGAATCTTGTCGCCAGACACCTCGACATGAAGCGGCCCGAGATTCAAGGCGTCCGCAGCAGAAGCCAGTCCGGTCGCAAGCGAGCCACGAAGATCCTCTGATGTCGGCAGAGTGTCCGCTCTCGGCTGCAAGTCCAAATCTGCGGAGTGGCGCACACTGTTATGAAAAAGCAACAACGTTGCGCCGCCAAACAGCAAAAAGGAATCGGGAAAATCGTGAAAGAGCACGCCAGCGGCAAGCCGCATCAGCGTGATGACTTCGGCCTGCTCGCCGGTGAATCCCTTGTCCCGGTACCCAGCGATCTGGGCTGCCAAGTTCATGACGTTAATATAGCATAAAAGATATAATAAAGATATATATGTATAATTATAAGACTTATATATAGCATTTACGCTACCAATAGGTCCTGGTTGAGTAATAAGCGAACAAAAGGAGAATCCTGTGGACTCCCGCGATGCGGGCATTATGGATTATCCGACGGTAATTGCTGACGAAAATGGTGACGGCGATGAAGGAATCGGGATCAGTCGCTGAGAAATGGTGGCGGAAATTCGACCTCCCGCCGTAGTGCAACTCGAGTTCTTACATTGTCACAACCGGGATCTCCAGATATTTCGCGAGTTCGATTGCGTCCAATCGATCCGCGCACTTCAATCCCACCTCGAGCCGCGTATCTGTCGCAATTCTTTCGGCTTCGGCCTTGAACCCGCGCTTCACTTCACTTGAGCTTCCTAGAAAGTTTGAAAGCTGCGTTTACGAGCTCCTGTAGCGCAGCCAGGGCCTTCGGATTCATCTTCTTCCGTCCCCGGAGCACCGTTGATACAACGGCCATGAGGTCGTTTGTAGAATGAGCCGGATGAGATTTTTCGGTATAAAACTTCTCAGCGGGAATGTTGAGCCATTGTCAGAGAGCTGTGAATGTATTTACGTCAGGCGATTTTCCCTGTTGCATTCGCGTCAAGGTTGAGGGGCTTACGCCGGCCGCCTCGGCCACCTGACGCCAAGACAGGTTTTTCGCCCTGCGCTCCGAGTCGAGTGCGGCGATTACTGCGTCAACATCTATGAGTTTTTGTTTATCATGGTGGAGGCGGCGGGAGTTGAACCCGCGTCCGAAAATGTTACAGGTCAAGAGACTACATGCTTATTCGCGTTCATGCCCCAGGCATTACCCTGGGACGTTCGCGGCCCCCGCTCAGAACGGACAAGAAACGGTTGCCACTAGCCTGAAAGTCTCGCCCTCCCCGCCCAGACGTAACGGGGAAGACCAGCCCTCTGTGTGACGTCCGCGCACAGCCCAAGGGCGAAGCTGTGGAAGACGGCTGCCTAATTAATTAGGCTGCGTATGCCATTTGTTGATTGGCAATTATCATTTTGCACGCGATTACGGGTGTGTGCACCCCGGCATGCCTCTTGGCCGAAAGCATCTCCGTCGAAGCCGTGACGCCCCCACTGGTGGGATGGCCTTGCAAAGAGCAGGAACAAAAAACTCTCTAAGCATAGCTTAAAGAGTCACCTCCAATTTAAGTTGCTAAGTGCTGGAAGTCAATCTACCTCAATTTGATGCAGAAACGTTACCGAAGATGCTGCACCGGCGATTCGCATTGTGCCCTCCTGAGTAAGCATCATTCTTCCCGAACTGGGTTTAAATAAGTGTGAGGAACCCAATGGGAAACTGGTCGAAACTCGCCTTGACTGTCGTCTGCATCGGTTTGTTTTCGGCTTCCGGAATGGCAGAAAGCAGAAACGGTAATCCGGAACGAGAATTATTCAACGCCACTAACCGGGAGCGCGTGTCGCACGGGTTGCCGGCGCTGCGATGGGACGACGCGCTGGCAGTCGCAGCCCGAAAACATGCAAGCGAGATGGCACATAAAGAAGAACTCTCGCATCAGTTTCCGGGCGAACCCAGCCTTCCAGGACGGGTGCGACAAGCTGGAGCTCATTTTGTCTGGCTCTCCGAGAATGTGGCGCAGGGGCCTACGCCTTCGGTGATCCATGCTCAATTCGTGAAATCGCCAAATCACCGCGCAAATATCCTGGATTCGGACATGAACGTAGTTGGCATCGGGATTGTTGAACGCAATGGGCAGTTGTTCGCCGTGGAAGACTTCTCCAAATCGAAATGAGCAGATTTGACTGGACGGTGGTGTGCGCGCTCTCGCGGCGGTTTTGACTCTAGCCTTGCGTCACAGAAACCTGCCCGCGTTCGCTCCTCTGCTAGAAATGTTCTCGTCGCTTCCGTTGGCAATCGCAAACCCTAATCCCGCCTGCAAAACCTTGCTGATTCCGTCGCAGTAAGAGCGTGGACGCTCGCGCTTACACGAGTTCGCCCAAGACTTTTGCATCCTGAGGCCGTTTCCAACATCTGAATTACGAACCTTCTGTACAATCGGGTGTTGACCAAGTCATGACTGCTTTCGTCCAAGGATGTATGAAGAAGCTTTGCCAGGGGCGTTGCCGGTGAAGGCGCAGTGTCTACCATTTCGTCAAATCCCGCATACCACGCCGTTTTTCTCCGATTTCCTGTCCTGGTCTCCCGCCGTCCGTCCATTTTATTCGCGTTCCCCATACTTCTCCGAATGGTTTATGGAGGAGGCTTCGGCGCTCAGTTGTGATCCGGCGCGCCGCGAACAGGTCGCTGACATTTTGGAACGGCAAAACAAGGCATGGGGCGGGTCGGCGAAGACACTAGAAAATATCGCACGTCTACGGAGAGGGGCTGGCGTAGTTGTTACAGGGCAACAGGTCGGTCTTTTCGGTGGCCCACTATTTTCTCTTTTCAAGGCATTGAGTACGGTGAAGCTGGCCCAGGAAGCGACTGGTGCGGGATGCGATTGTGTGCCTGTGTTTTGGTTGGCTACGACCGACCACGATCTGGCCGAGATCAATCACGTTTCCGTTCTGGCAGGGGATGGCTCTCTGCAGGAGCTCTCCGCGGCGACGAGGGGTGTGCCGGATGCGCCGGTGGGGAAGGTGGTCTTTGGCGCTGAAATTGAAGCGGTAGTTGAAGCCGCGGCCACTTCTTTGGGCGAGACTGAGGCTACTGCTTTCCTGAGAGAATCCTATCGCCCCGGCGAAAACTTCGGCGGTGCCTATGCTCGGCTATTCGCACGCTTGTTCGCTGATTGGGGAGTAGTTTTGCTGGATGCATCCGATCCTGAGCTGCAACGGATTGCCGGACCGATATACCTCGAAGCGATTCGCCGCGCAGCCGATCTAGACGAGTCTTTGCTCGCTCGCGGAAAGGAGCTGGAAGCTCGCGGGGTATCACCAGCAGGTGAAGGTCACTCCGTCTTCCACGTTGCTGTTCATGCTGAAGAATGGAGTCCCGCACTCCGGTACACCGTCGATCCAACGGGGAAGTCGGTGAGAGCGAGTTCACGGTGGGCGGCAGAAAATATCTCGCAATCCGAACTGTTGGAGCGCATTTCTTCCGAGCCTCAACTGTTCAGTGCCAATGTTCTTCTAAGACCGGTGGTGCAGGATTACTTGCTCCCGACAATTGCCTACGTTGGTGGCGCGGCCGAAGTGGCATATTTCGCTCAAGGTGCGGTAGTTTATAAGGCTCTTCTCGGGCGAGTTACGCCGATTCTTCCCAGGTTTTCGGGGACTATTTTGGAGCGCAAACCTCAAGCATTACTTGAGCGTTATGCCGTAAGCCCTTCGAAGGTTTTCGAAGGCCCGGAAATTTTACGAGAGACCTTGGCGCAACATACCCTGCCTCCCGATCTCCAATCAGCTTTCGAGCAGGCTGAAGCGGCTTTGAAAAAATCCCTGGCGGCGATTCAACGGCCTCTCGAGTTGCTCGATAAGACACTGATAGAGGCTGCAGCGAATGCGGGATCGAAGATGCAACATCAACTTGAGCAATTGCGTTCCCGGGCGGCGCGAGCCGAACTTCGACAGAGCGAACTCCTGGGCCGCCACGCTGAATTGCTGAGCAATGCGCTTTATCCGAACAAGGTGTTGCAGGAGAGGGAAGTGGGCGGTATTTACTTTGTGGCGCGCTACGGAACTGAACTTTTACGCGACCTATACGACACCATCCGGATCGACTGCCTCGATCATCAGATCATTTCACTTTAACTTCAACTACTTTTCGCTCGTCGCCAAATACGTTCCCAATCCAATCATGATCGCTCCCGTGGCCGTTCGTTGACGTTTCCTGAACTTGGCAGAGGAACGGACGTAGTTGCCGAGCGGCCCGGCCAACGCCGTCACTACTAAATCTGCTGACGTGTTTAGACCTACTGAGACACTGCCCAACATCAAAAACTGCAGGAACACATGGCCGCTCTCGCGGTTTACGAATTGAGGAATGAAAGACAGAAAAAAAAGCGCCGTCTTCGGATTTAGCACTTCTGTAGTCACACCTTGCCAAAAGGGATTTCTGCTCGGCTTTTGTGACGGTATCGAGGGTTCGCCGCCCTTTACATCCTGACGGGCCTCAAGAATCATGCGAACACCGAGAAAACAAAGATAGGCGGCGCCGAGATATTTCACCGCAGCGAATGCCATGGCTGATTTCGCGAGGATGACAGAAATTCCGGCTGCAGCCGCCAGAACATGCACCATTCCGCCGCCGAAGGTCCCTAGCGCCGAAAGCACGCCCTCACGTCTTCCCCCTGCCAAGCTTCTTGCCAAAACATATAGCATTCCGGGACCCGGAGCGATTGCCAGAAGGAACGCTGCGGTGAGGAATACGAGTAACCTGGTATTGTCCATCATGATTTAATCTTAAGTTGATCTCCCTGAAATTCCTATGGTTGTAAAGTCAGCCTGTCGGTTACTTCTTTTTCGACAGCCTCTCGCGAATACGCAAGCGGGAAATATTTTCCTTCACTCCAGAGCGGCAACAAATCCGAATAATGCGGACTGCCTGGCTGTCCGCTCTGGCCGGGCGTATTCACTGCGACCGAATGGTCCCAATCGCTGAGGTCGAGGATTTCGCGATAGCTTGCCCCGGAAACCTGATCGAACGAATTGTCCGAAGTATCCGGTGGCATTTACAGTGTACTCATCGCCGGGGCGTGGAACGGGGCCGAGATCGATGAGGGCGTCCTCCGGCATCTGATCGAGCGGATGGCGAAAGCGTACGCGGTGCATCTGTCCCCACGACCACTTCGCCGGGTCCGGGCCTTGAAGTTTTTCCATCTCATTCCAGGCCTTTTCCAGACTGTTTCGCAACATTGCGTCGCGGTTAACGCTGATGCCGCACTCTGGGCTTATTGCTGCCTTGGAGAAAACTCGAGCACCTGGTGAGGAGACCAGTCCTCAATGGTCTGGTCTGGCGGCCGCAGGAATCGCGAGCATCCATCGTTTCCCGGTCACGATCCGCAGCCAGACTTCGTACAGAGCGGCGGCGCGCCGAGTCACGCTGAACTTCGCCATTCCACTTCAGCAGGAGGTCGGCGGCAGGGGTGGATTTCTGTTGAGCTACTGCTGCTCGCAATAGATCGATCAATTGCAAAGCCGGCAGCGAGAGCACATCCGACTGCAGGCGTTCCATGCGCCTCGACGTCGAGTTTGTCGCCCGACTGGGCCTTCTGCAGCACCTGTGTGATTCGCTGAAACGCGGTAAGGCGGCGCCCACGAGTAACCCACCTTGTAGGGATAACCGTCGGGAATCATCTTGTGATTCGCGGTGGCAACGAATCCCGACGGCCGGATTGAACTGATGCGGCAAGTTCAGCAGTCGGCACAAATCCGGACCACTCGTAACCGCCAGCGCCGGGTACGGGTAGCAAGTCCGGTCCAGTTCTTGCGCAAGCGGCGCAAGGCCGACGGAATGTTCGCCGATATTTCCGTCGCGGTCGGCGTAGACAATGTTTTCGGAAGGAACTTTCCAGCGAGGCATCGCGGCTTCGAATTCCTGCCAGTTCTGCGCCCGATCAACGGCCAGCGAACCCAGATAGCCTGCTGTTCCAGGTTCGGCGCCTACCCAGTGCAGAGCCAAGGCTCGCTTTCCATCCGTCCAAAGCACCGGGCCGTGCTGGGTAAATTTCAAATCTACCTGCACGTTAGGAGCCGCCACGAATCGCGAATGTTTCTTTGCGAATCTCCATGGTCTTTCCAGCCCTTGCGCCGTCTTGTACTGAGAGGAGTCGGAAGGATTCAGATCTTCCAGATACAAGTCCTGCTGATCGAGGCCGAAGATCGTGAAACCCCAGGCGATATTTTGATTGTGTCCCAACGCAACTCCGGGTAGGCCAGGTTCGCCTGCGCCAATCACATCCCAACCTGGCGCGACCAGATGCACCATGTAGCGGAGCGAAGGCTCGGCGATGACGCGGTGAGGATCGTTGGCGAGTAGCGGCTTTCCGCTGCGGGTCAGTTTGCCGGAGACCGTCCAGTTATTACTTTCTTGTGGTGGCTTGGAAAACTCAATACGCGTGTCGCTTCCAACCAGATTACGCAACAAGCTTCGGAGAGAGATCCGCCCAGGTCGGTGGCCGGGGCGGGATCCAGTTTCACCGGGGGATCGAAATCGAACAACAGTGACGCAGCATCGGTGCCACTCGCCATGGTAGCCTGCGCGTGCGCCAATTCCTCGAAGGCATTGCCTGTCATTGAGAAGGCGGCCATCCGGTTCAGACAGTCGGTCGGCTTCCAGGGCTCAGGTTGAAAGCCAGCAATTTGAAACTCGACCGGAAATCCATGGCCGCCGGGAGCTCCGCGTCTTGCGATGTAAGCGTTGATTCCATCCGTGAACGCTTCGAGAATCTCTCTGGTGTCTGGCGAGTAGCTTTCATACTCTGACTTCATAGTCGCCGCGATAACTCAGCAACCGCGCATTCACGTCGCGCTGGCAGAGCTCCCGGCCCCATGATTTCGGCTAGCCGGCCCTGTCCCGAACGCTTCCACAATTCCATTTGGAATAGCCGATCCTGGGCCGCGACGAATCCCTGGGCGAAGAACAGATCGTGCTGATTGCGAGCGTATATGTGAGCCACACCCCATCGATCGCGCAGCACATTGACCGGATCTTTCAAGCCTTCGACCTTCAGGATGCCACGAGTTACGGAGAGGGACGCTTGCGGCTCTGGCGTTAAGGCTTGATGGAATAGGGTGCAGATCTCGAGCCCCTGACAGTTTTGTCTGGGCAGTTACCTGATATCCAGCCGTTAAAGTTAGTGAGGACAGCAGAGAAAGACAGATCCATTTCATTCCTGGTTTCATTGCGGCGACATTCTACTCCAAGGCCGTTTGACGGGAATTGCTGGTACTGCAACCATTTGTCGAAGTTCCCGCTTGTGATTGTTTGGGCAGAAACCGCTGACTTCGTGACTGGAAAAGGGTAATATCGTTTCCTTTGGCAACGCGTTAGGCTTTGCCCGCGACATCAGAAACCGGCCCATGCCCTCATTTTTGACCGCGCTAGCTGACCTATCTACCCGCTGCCCGCCTCATGGCTGGAACGTGGTTTGCGATTTCAATTCATGGCGTTGATCTTGTTTGAAGACCTCGACAAGAAGAGCAACATTTACAGCATTTTGTGGGTACTGGTGTTCGGGTTCGCCACACTCAACATTCTCGGGCTGGTTGCGAGGCGCTTTGAGCCTTCCCGCAACCGCTTAAATTTCGGGGAAACCATTGCTATCCTCGTGGTCATGGTTTCGATCGTCTTGCTGGGGTGGGAAATGCTTAACCTGTTCAAAATCTTCCCCATCAAGCTTCATCCGCATGACTAACGATTTGGCGGTATGATTTGGTGATGGCGAAGAATGATCTCTCAGTTCGAGGTGACCTGTCCTTGTTGCAATGCCGTTCTCAAAGTGGATGCTGAAATCCAAGGCAGTTATCGCACACACCGCCGCGGTGAAACCGAAGATGTTTGCCGACATTGAAGAGGCTGCCCAGGCGATGAAAGAACAGGATAATCGCCGTGATTCCATCTTCCGTCAGTCAGTCGAGGCGCAGAAGAATGCCTCCAACCTTTTGGAGAAGAAGTTTCAGGAAGCGGTAAGGAAAGCTAAAGAGACCCCCGACACCGGCAAACCAATCCGGGACTTCGATTTGGATTAGTTCCGGACGAAAAGAACAAAACCGCCTCCGATCAGATGCCTTAAAATGTGCCAGCATGGCCCAATTTCCCGTCCTCCTCGGCCATCGAGGCACACGCTCATTCCCTGGCGTCCTTGAGAATACTTGTGCATCGTTTGACCTCGCTCTGGCTCACGGTTGTTGCGGTTTCGAGTTCGATGTTCGCAGGACCGCATGCGGCAGCGCAGTGATTTGTCACGATCCGCAGGTCGGCCGCGTGACGATTTCACGCGCGCAGGCGAACCAATTGCCCCATCTTCCGAGGCTAGGTCAGATCCTGCAGAAATATCAGGGAGAGGCCTTCCTGGATATCGAGCTTAAAGCAAGAAATCTGGAATCGATCGTGTTGACCGCCTTACACGAATTTCCGCCAAAACGGGGATATGTGATCTCCTCGTTTCTTCCCGACGTGGTGATGGAACTGGAAGCCCGCAGCTCCTCAGCCCAGATAGGAATTATTTGTGAGAATGCCGGCCAACTCGCACGATGGCCCGACTTGCCCGTCGATCATGTAATTGCTCACCACTCGCTCGTAGACAGAGACCTGGTACGAAACGTGCACAATGCCGACCTCAAACTGTTTGTGTGGACGGTAAACGACCGGGAATTCATGTTGCGCTTCGCTGGCTGGGGAGTGGACGGAATCATTTCAGATGATTGTGAACTGCTGGTAGGCACACTGGGCTCAAAGCGGGGCTGATGGCAAGAAGAGTCTAGTCCGCTGCAGCTTCTAGGACAGCGTTTAATTGCGCGGGCTTCTGCAGAAAAGCAGATCGCTCGGTTTCGAACGCCTCAAGCTCTGTCGCTGCCTGCTTGTCCGTCCAACCTGCCGCAGCGCCGATACGGAGCGCCGCCTCTCGGCTGCAGGTGGACGACCAACAACCACCCAGCGCGACTGGCACACGTCGCAGCAGGACATCTCCCAAAGTGACGGCGCACTCATTGGACAAGGCGTCCACCGCTTCCGCCACAATGTGCTCCGAGTGCGAACAGAGAGGTGCGCGAAGGTCTGGATTTCCCTGGGCCATGCGCGCAATCTCCAAAGCGCGTTTGCCGTGCCATTCCACGATACTTCTAGCCGCGGTATCGGTAATGCCCCCGGCGCTGGCGATCTCGATTACCCAACGATCAAATGTCAGATCTGCACTCTTTCCCGATGCGACAGCGAGCAATTGAGGAGACGTTTGCGTGATTCCAACCTTTGCCACGCACTGCCGAGCGAGTTCGGCCGCCGTGGTTAACTTGCCGCCTATCACGGAAATCATGTGCTCAGCCCCGTCCTCGACATGATCATGCAGATAATGCCGACGGGTCACAGAGGCCGCCTTGGATTTCGGGGCGAAGGGAAGAGGCCGAACGCCCGCAAAGGCATAACGAATATCCCCGACGGAGATCTTGATCTGTGGAAACAAGTGAAGGAACGAGCTGACCAGGTAGTCGATTTCGGCTTGTGCGGGCTCGACTTTGGAAGGGTCGCCCTGATCGGCAACTTCGGTAGTGCCCACCAGTATTTGTTCATTCCAGGGAATGACAAAAATCGGGCGTTTGTCGATCGCTTCTGTGTAGACCGCCGCATCTGGAGCCCCAGCGAAGCGCGGCACTACGATATGCGATCCTCTAATTCCGCCGACCATCGGATGGGGCGTATTGATCTGCGAACGTTGGCATATCCGGTCGGCCCATGGCCCGGTGGCGTTAATAATCCAACTTCCTCCGACGCGCTCCTCTTTCCCACTGATCAGATCGCGCAAGAGCACGCCCACGGCACGCCGATGCCGCACATCCACGGCCAGCACTTGAGTGTGGTTGCGCGCGACGGCACCCGCTTCCATGGCTTCAACCAGCCACTCTGCCACTAACCGCTCCGGGAATTCACACTGCGCGTCTTCATAATCGAAGACCGACCAGCGTCGTCCGGAGTCGAGCAGCCGTTCTAGTTTGCGTATGTCGTCTTGGCTGGAATCAGCGGAAAGCCTCCCGCCGCCGAGATGGCGATAGAGCCAAAGTCCGGTGCGAACGGCGAGCGAACTGCGGCCACTATTCTGATCGAGCGCCAGCAAAAAATGGAGCGGATGCACGAGGTGGGGATATTGCTGAAGCATGCGCCGCCGCTCTAATAACGACTCGCGCACTAATCCAAGTTCGGCATGTTCGAGATAACGTAGACCGCCGTGAATGATGCGGGTGGCTCGGCTGGTGGTTCCCGCCGCAAAGTCATGCTGTTCCAGTAATAGTGTGCGGCGTCCGGCGCGCGCACATTCTCGGGCAATCGCGACCCCATTGATGCCGCCTCCTATGACAATCACCTGGAAATTTTGGCCTTCGAGCGGCCGCCGAATTGGAGAATTGTGAAGCATTTTCGATGTCAAGGCGTCGGCAGGTTATTCGTACGTTTAGGATAAAGCTGCTCGTGGTCTTCCGAGCGAGAAAAAGCGCCTTGGACCATCACCCGAGTTATGGTTCTATGGCAATTCTTGATGCTAAGACATTTCGAGTTCCTTCCAAGTTATTTACATATATGACCTTACCCTCGAGTGCAAGTGGGCCTTTTGCGCTGTGATGATGATCACTCAATTGGAGCACAGTTGGCTTGCCTCGGTCGACGTTTTGACATGGCCCGCTCAGTCGGTAGGCGGTTCCAGTGGACGGGCTTTATTGCCCGCAGACAGAAATGTCATTTACATTGATGAAACGGATGCCAACCACCGGGGAACGCTTCGAACGCGCAGTGTCTATCATGGCCAAACTGCGAGGCCCCGGCGGATGCCCGTGGGACCGCGAACAAACCTTCGACTCCATCAAACCCTACACGGTAGAAGAAACCTACGAAGTTCTCGAAGCCATCGATAACCGGGATTGGGACGAGCTTCCGGGCGAACTGGGCGACCTGCTTCTTCAGGTTCTTTTCTATGCGCAAATGGCGAAGGACGAGGGTATGTTTTCGGTCGACGACGTACTCGACCGTCTCGCCAACAAACTGATCGACCGGCATCCCCACGTGTTTGGCGACGTAAAGGCCGGGACCTCATCGGAAGTGATACGAAATTGGCAAAGTCTCAAAGCTGAAGAAAGAAAGAAAAGAGAAGCTGCTTCGGGACGAGGCAAGGGAAAATCCGCGTCATCGGAGTCGATATTGGATGGGGTATCCGCGGCAATGCCGGCTCTGATGGAATCTTACAAACTGAGCTTGCGCGCTGCGCAGGCAGGATTTGACTGGCCCGATATGAACGGCCTCTTCGGAAAACTGCAGGAGGAAACCGAGGAATTGCAGAAGGAACTCGATGAATTTCCTGCGCCGGGGCCTCGATCGCAGTCACAAGGAATCGCCAACTCCGGTGCACTTCAGATCTCTGAAGATCTTCGGCAACGTTTGGAGGAAGAAGTCGGCGATTTATTTTTTGTCCTGGTGAACATTGCCCGTTTTCTTTCACTCGATCCGGAATCGGCTTTGAGAAAGACGAACCGTAAATTCAAGCGCCGTTTTCAATGGATGGAAGAAGAACTACGTGCCACCGGCCGTGGTCTGCAGCAGGTTTCGATGAGCGAACTGGAATCGCTATGGCAACAGGCCAAAAATCAGGAACGGGAAGCGGGATGAATCCCGATTCCCTGATGATCCGTAAGATTAATAACCTCGAAGAAATGTCGTCCTGTGTCGCACTGCAAAAGGAAGTATGGAACTTCAGCGACGCGGAGTTGGTGCCTCTGCGTATGTTTATCGTCGCGGAAAAGATCGGGGGACAAGTCATTGGCGCTTTCCACGACGGGAAATTGGTTGCCTTCGCGTTATCGATCCCCGGAGCCCGCGGCGGGCATTCTTATCTGCATTCCCAGATGCTGGCCGTGCGTGCCGAATATCGAAACAAAGGGCTGGGACAACGAATCAAGCTTGTCCAACGGGAAGACGCCATGGCTCGTGGATTCGAACTGATCGAATGGACTTTTGATCCACTCGAGATCAAGAACGCCTATCTCAACATTGAGCGTTTGGGAGCGATAGCACGTCGCTACAGCGTCAACCAGTACGGTCTGACGTCGTCGCCTTTGCAGGGCGGGTTGCCCTCCGACCGTTTGGTTGCGGAATGGTGGTTAAAGTCGAAACGGGTCGAGTATCTGCTGCGCTCGGTCTCCTGGCCTGGATTCGAAATAGCGAAAACAATTGCGGTTCCAGCAGAAATCTATGGATGGAAGGCTTCGCCAGGCACCCGCCATCTGGCGCAGGAAGTGCAAGATCGAAATCGAAAGGATTTTGTCGAAGGATTTTCCCTAGGCTTGGCAGTGCTGCGATATGAACGGGATTCTCAAGGGAATGGTAAATTCCTGCTGGGGCAGTGGGATGAACGTTGGACTTACGTATCCTAAACTCACATGAAAATTGAAAGTATCACTCTGCGCGAAATCCAAATGCCGCTCGTTCATTTTTTTGAGACGAGCTTTGGCCGTCTCTATGCACGCCGTATCCTGCTGCTTACTGCCCAGTGTGATGGCGTATCCGGATGGGGAGAATGTGTCGCGGGTGAGGATCCGTTTTACAGTTCCGAGTGGATGGAAACGGCATGGGCTACGATCAAACACTACCTCGCGCCAGCCGTACTGGGGCGCGTTATAACCGCAGCTCATGAGAGCAACGGGCTGATGGCGAAAATACGCGCGCATCGCATGGCTAAGGCTGCAATAGAAAATGCATTGTGGGACGCCGAGGCAATTCAAAAGAGTGAACCTCTTTGGAAGCTGCTGGGAGGAACAACCCGCGAAATTCAGTGTGGTGTCTCGATCGGCATCCAGGATTCTGTCGAGCAACTGTTGGACAAAATTGGGGTCGAGATGGCCGCCGGCTACCGCCGTATCAAGGTGAAGGTAAAACCGGGATGGGACGTAAATGTGCTTGAACGAATCCGGTCGCGCTGGCCGGAAATCTTGCTGAGTTGCGACGCCAACTCTGCCTACACCCTCGACGAGATTGAGCACTTGCGAAAGTTCGATCGCTTTAAACTGTTGATGATTGAACAACCCCTGTGGAATGATGACATTTACTACCATGCCCGGCTGCAGAAAGAGCTGCAAACCGCCATCTGCCTTGACGAATCCATTCGCCACGCGCGCGACGCAGCCGCAGCGGTTGAGACCAAGGCTTGTCGCATAGTGAATATTAAAGTTGGTCGCGTCGGTGGTTTCAGCGAAGCAAGAAAGGTGCACGACGTCTGCCAGAACAACAACGTGCCTGTGTGGTGTGGAGGAATGCTTGAATCAGGTATTGGGCGGGCCCACAACATCGCACTCTCGACGCTGCAGAATTTTCGCCTGCCCGGCGATGTGTCTTCCTCGAAGCGTTACTGGAAAGAAGACATCATCGAACCTGAGGTTAAAGTCAGTCCGCAAGGAACAATCGCGGTGAGTGACGCGGCCGGCAGAGGTTACAGGATTCGCGAGGATTTGATCGAGAAGCTCACGGTGCAAAAAGAAACACTTTTGCCGTCTTAGGCAAATCTGAAAAAACTTAAGGTTTTTGGTGGCGTTGCTTTTCCGATTCCTCAATCGCCTTCTTGAACTGCTCCACGGCCTGAATTTCTGGTCCGGACAATGCGTTCTTGGCGCTATACCGCCAGATGGGCGGCGCATCCAGCGGGTAGTCTGAACCTCCCAGGTAGACCTCAAACATATCTTCGGACGACCCGATCTGGCTCCCCAGTTGTGGACCTCGGTCACGGGCCTGGGGATCGGGATCCGGGCTGGTGAGGTCGGGAGGGCGTCCCTGTTGGCCACCGAGACGTACTCCGGCACCAGGTATGCCGCCACCCTGCACGACAACGGGACGATCATCCGGCATATTTCTGATCATCGGGCCGCCGGAGTGTCCTTTACGAATTGCGATGATTAGATCGGCAGTTGAGGACTCCATCACCAGATCGTATCTGTGCCATTTCGAGATGGCTGACTCCACTGCATCCTGCGCAATTCGGTTGGCCCTTGGATCAGTCAGAGATTCATTTGCATCGGGATGAATTACCACGAAAACTCGCTGAGCTTTTAGCACCACATCAGGTAGTTGTTGCTTCTTTTTGCTTTTCGCCGTGGCCGGAGAAATTGAAAGGGAAAATATCGCGATAACAAAAAGAGTGATGACCGGAACCCGCACCGACATACTGCCTCCGGCGAACTAGTGAGTACGGCGATTATAGGCCGGGAGGAGTCGGCCGACACCTGATAAATCGCGATGCCCGCATCAAGGCTGATTCTGTGCTACCACCGCTGCCTGTTTTCTGAGCAACTGCGCGCCCTGAGCGAAGGTCAAATCGTCCGGCACGCGGTGAAAGTCACTGTAAATTTCGGTTGACTTAATGTTCAAGGTTTTGAACAAAAGCATCTTGCCGGTTAACGCAAGTTCCATGCGGCTGATAAACCAGTTGTTATCTCCTACATCGGTTTGATCAACCTGAAAATGACCGCCGCGATCCAGATGCCCGAGAATGCCCCACCCAAAACCAACTTCCTTCATGAGAGTTCCGTCGATTCTGGCCAAATGCTGGGTCTGCGGATCAACCAGGACCACCCCCTGCATCCCGGTGAGAACCTGTTCAACGTGGCTTGGAGGCTCATATTTCGGATTAGGAATAAACCTAAGGCGCACAAGTTCACCGCCCGGCTTTCCCACGTTTGGCTTGGCCGGTTCGGTTCCGTCGTACTGGTAAAGAAAGGCATCGGGCAATGCCCGCAAGATACGCTTGACCCGTTCTGCATCTTCTTTTTCCTTACTACGCTTTCGGTCCAACTCCGCCGGATCGTCGATGAAATGCTGGATCCGGCCAAATTCTCCCTGCCGTTGTTCTTTATTCAGAGGCCTGTCGTTATAGGCCACGACCATCCCCACTGTGGCCTCTCGAGTTTGCACGAAGAGTTTAGTCTGCGAGCCCTCGGGGGTCTCCTTGCGCTCGCGAAACATATACTTGGAATTCTGGTCGGCGGATCTGAGTTCGTTCGCGATGGTTTGCCTGATCAGATCGTCGGGAGGCCGCCCAGGAGTTCCTTCCGCTACCCCCCGGGCACCGTCGGCGAGCGCAACCGCGGCTAATAAAATCCGTGCGGCAGTGCAGCAGTGGTTCATTGAGAGGGTACGCCCATCTTAAAGGTTAGACGAAAAACCATCTGTCGGTGTTGTCTAGAAGGCCACCGGGAGACTTGGGAAGATGTCAGAACCGCGAAAGCTACGGGCTTAGCCAAGGAATGCGTCCTTCAA
Source organism: Terriglobia bacterium (assembly GCA_963706335.1). GTDB lineage: Bacteria > Acidobacteriota > Terriglobia > Terriglobales > Acidobacteriaceae > JAIQFF01. The sequence continues at coordinate 147,436 of CAVPME010000013.1, read as the reverse complement.
CGGTTGCCCCCATGGGAACTGTGAGATATAGTTCGATGAAGCTGATGGCATTCATGCAAGTGTTGGGTCTCCTTTCCCTTAAGCCTGTTCCGGTTGTGAGTGTTCGGACCTGATAACGGGTAATTGGGGACTTCCGCGTAGAGATCAGTAACCCACGAGGTCGAGGAGGCCGAAAGCTATGGAGACGCCGAAAACGGCTGAGTTTGCCCACATTGGAAAATCCGTCATCATCAAGGGAGAACTTTCCGGAAGCGAGGACCTTTACGTAGATGGCCAAGTGGAGGGCAGCATCGAGCTTTCCGGGAACCGTTTGGTCATCGGTCCTCATGGGCAGGTGAAAGCGAACGTGAATGCCAAAGCCGTAATCGTGCAAGGCAAGCTTGATGGCAATATCCGCACCACCGAGCGAGCAGAGTTGACCAAGTCGGCCATCGTTGCGGGCGATATCGTCACCCAGCGGGTTGCTATCGAAGAGGGCGCGTATTTTAAGGGTAAGCTAGATATTCAAAGAGAGTCTGCGAAGACCGATGGACTGAAGGCAACCTCTACCCCGAGCACAGCCGCTGGCGCCAGTTCTGCTTCCGCTGGAGCGGGTTCTGCGTCTGCGACGAAAACGGAAACAAAGTAGTCCAGCCCAAGTCTACTCAACTCCTCATGCGAGTACCGGTCGATCGTCAGATCGGACAGTAAAATAAACCAGATGCCCGGCGGTCACCGAGGGCGTCGGCAGCGTAAAGGTTGATGAAATTTTTTCGTAGCTCATCCGACAGTGCCGAGAAAAATCCCGGGTCGGCCCAGGGAGCGAAGCGTCTCACGCGCCGGTCGAGCAGCATGGGCCAGTTGGTTAAAGAATTAGACTCAGAGGAAGCACTGTGCGTGCTCGATCTGGGGTCGACTTCTCCTGCCAATATTCGCTATTGCACGGAACGCGGGCACAAAATTTACAGCGATGATTTGCTAGTGTCATCCACCGACCCGTCTCTCGTGACCAAGGACGAGACCGGCAAAACAATTCTGGACAGCAAGCGGTTTCTGGAAGAAAACCTGGTCTATCCGGCAGCGCAGTTTGACATTGTGCTCTGCTGGAACCTCGCCGACTACCTGGATGAAAGCTTGGTGAAACCCGTTGTCGGACGTCTCTGGTCGTTACTCAAGCCTGGAGGCAGCCTGTTGGCGTTCTTCCACACTCAGGAAGCCGGACCCGACGCGCCCTGTTACCGCTATCATATTGTGGGGGCCGACACCTTGGAAATGCAGCTGATCGATTTGCGGAGCGATGGCAAAAAGGGAGCAGCACGAAATTCATCGCCGAATAATTTCCGGCTGCAGCGAGTGTTTAATAATCGGAACATCGAGAATCTGTTTCGCGATTTTGCTTCCCTGAAATTTTTTCTTGCCCGAGACAACGTCCGAGAGGTTCTGGTAGTCCGTTAGGCGGCGATAAAGTCCGGTTTGCACCGCCGTTCTGTTATCTGGTTTTCCTGACCGCGAACCGGGTAATGGCCGGAGCACTCTCCAACAACATCAGCAAGGGTTTCCTTACCATTTGGGGCAATCGCAGCAGCTGGCGGATCTTCGAGGAAGCGCGAAATATGGGGACCAGTGTTTGCCTGTAGAGTTCGCGATATTGAGCTGTTGCATCGGGAAGGGAAGTTTCCCCCGCAAAAAACTTGCCGAGACATTGAGCAGCCAACGATCCACTGCGCAATGCGAGCGATATCCCGTCACCGACAAACGGGTCGACGAAACCGGCGGCGTCCCCTGCCATCAACATCTCATTTCGCTCGGGGCGCGGATCACGGAAGATCAGCGGAGATGTACTGACGGGATCGCTGGCGGCGATCCAATGCTTGCTACGTTCGTGCAAGGCGGGATGCCGCAAGAAGATCGCATCCAAAGTACTACCTATGTCAGCACGAACCATTGCTGAGGCGTTTACGCGTCCCATGCCTAGGTCCTGGCTTCGGACACGAACTGGCTGTACTCCGCAATAACCACCATCGAAGAAATATAGATCCACCGAAGGTTCGCCTGATGGTTCGGTAAAATGGCCTTTGATCCCGAGCCACTTTTCTGGGAGTGTTTCTTCGATGTGCGGAAGGTTCAGGTTCGACCATCGTCCGGAGGCGTTCACCACGGCGCGTGTCTCAAATTCACCGATTGTGGTTGTAACACGAAACGGATCAATGCCAGTAACTTGCTGCACTGTGACTTGCTGTCGCGCGTCAACGTTGGCGCTAATCGCAGACCGCCAAAGCGCGGCATCAAGGTCAAGCCTGGCGATGCTGGCTGCGGCGGGACTCACTGTCGTCCGCAGAATCCTTCCATCGAGAAAAACGCGAGCCTTCGAAATCAGAATTGCTTCTTTTAATAAGACGCCGTCATCCCGATTGAGCAGATTGGCGAGCAACTCCAACGATTCAGCCGATACGAATTCACCGCAAACCTTGTGGCGGGGAAATCGACTGCGTTCGAGCAACAAAACTTTGGCACCGGAGCGAGCTGCGGTAATGGCAGCGGATGTGCCCGCTGGTCCGCCGCCGATGATGATCAAATCGTAATGCGCCATGAGCCTCAGGCCGCGAATGCCGTCACCTGTGTTTATCCGGTGTCTAAAGTTCTATAGCTGAAGCCGTTTTGCCATCCTTCCAAACTGTTGCACCCATCCTGAACAAGTAGTGGCGGCGAATTTCAGCTCGTGCGGTACCGGCTTTCGTCAGCATGGCCCGCATTTCGTCGGTTGTGTAGGCCTGACGAACCGAGGCCGGAGCGTCATGTCGGGTAAGCCGGCTGCGATATAGAGGCAGTCCGGCATACACGAGCAACAGATGCAACCGGTCACGCACCAGATCGTTAATCAGGAGCGCCACCCGGCAAACTCGGAGGCCCTCCTTCACAAACTGCACCACTTCCTCTGGATTTAGATGATGCGCGAAGAGATTGCAGCTTACGAGGTCGAAACTATTTTCGCGAAAAGGCAAAGCCAGTGCATCTCCTGCTACAGCCCGGTGTCCCTCACCTAAATGCGATCGAGCGCGATCAAGCAACGTAACTTGTAGATGCAGCCCAAGAAGTCGAAGGTGCTGGTGAGCCATCTGCGGGACGTATCCAGATCCCGCAGCGACTTCCAGAATCGATAGGGATGACGAATTGATTTCGCGTGCAACGCGGCGGATCATCCCTACGGTGGTCACAATGCCTCCGAACCAACGATTGATTCGTTGTAGGTCAGCAATTGAATCGGAAATTTCGGAAGGCGTGCCCGAGTCGGTGTCAAGCAGTTCGGGGGTGAGCAGTCGCTTCATAGGGGGAAGCAGTTGTCGTGTTCGGCAAGACAGATCAGGCATGCGACGCCGACACATGAAGATTGACAACTGTCTCAGACTTCGGCTAGTTCCTCTTCCAGCAATTGCCTGTTGTAGAGGTCACTGTAATAACCGTTCCGCGCCAGCAATTCTTCGTGTGTACCCAGTTCCACAATCCGGCCCGCGTGCAGAACGGCGATGTTGTCGGCATTGCGCACGGTGGAAACGCGATGGGAGATGAAGATGGTCGTGCGGCCTCGCATGATGTCGCGAAGATGATTGAGTATTTTGTCTTCGGTCTGGGTGTCAACGCTGGAAAGGGCGTCATCAAGAATCAGAATGCGCGGATTACGAATGATGGCGCGAGCTATTGCGGTCCGCTGCTTCTGTCCTCCCGACAAGGTAATTCCGCGCTCTCCGACCATCGTCTGATATTGCTCCGGAAATTCCTCGATGTCAGTGGCAATGTTTGCTGCAACTGCCGCCGCACGGACTTCAGCGTCGGTGGCGTCTTCCTTCCCGAACGCAATATTTTCCCGCACGGTTTCGCTGAACAGAAAAGTTTCTTGCGGAACGAAACCAATCTGGTGGCGAAGCGGCTCAAGCGGATACTGGCGAACCGGACGTCCATCAATCAGCACTCTTCCGGGTGCAGTGTCATAAATACGCGGGATCAAACTGACGAGGGTGGTCTTGCCGGAACCGGTAGGGCCGACAATGGCTAGGCTGCTCCCGGCGGGGATACGCAAATTGATGTCGTGCAGAACCGGCACGCCGTCATAGGCGAAATTGAGGTTGCGAAATTCCACCGCACCTTCGATCTGCGTGACGGTGTCCCCCGAGCCCAGAGCCCTGACTTCGGGAGTGTCTTCGATCTCGGATTTCTCCACCAGGATTTCATTGATGCGTCCCATGGACGCCGTTCCTCGCTGAAAGATGTTGATTACCCAGCCCAACGCGATCACCGGCCAGGTCAGTTGAACCATGTAAGTATTGAAAGCGACGAACCCGCCAGGCGTAATGCGTCCACTCAGCACTTCACGACCACCGAGCCAAAGCACCAGCACGATGGCTAGTCCAAGCATGGTTTCCAGAGTTGGCCAGAGCATGCCCATCAGTCTGACCAACTTCAGACTGCGGTTGATGTATTCCCGATTCGAGGTCTCAAACGAGACGATCTCGGCCTCTTCCTGAACATAAGCCCGAACCACGCGGGCACCGGAAAAATTCTCCTGGGCACGGGCAGAGATTTCAGAAAACATGGCCTGGATTGTTTCGAACCGTTCATGAATGAGTTTGCCGAAGTATTGAACCACAATGCTTACCGCCGGCAATGGCAGAAAAGCGTAAAGCGTCAACTTCGGACTGATCGAAAGCATGAAAACCAGGGCACCGGCCGTGAATACGATTGTGTTTGCCGAGTACATAATCGCCGGCCCCAGCAGCATGCGCACGGCGTTCAAATCATTGGTGGCCCGAGCCATGATGTCCCCCGTACGGGTGCGCTGATAGTAGGAGTAGGACAGGCCTTCCAGGTGCTGGAACAGGTCATTACGTAGATCAAATTCAATTTCGCGAGAAATTCCAATCATGATCCAGCGGGTGAGGAATTGGAAAATGCCTTTTATCGCGGCTACGGCGAGCAAAAGAAGCGAGTAGGTAAGAAGCTTCTGATGATTCACTCCAAGCCGAAGATCATCAATGGCGCGCCGGAGCACCAGGGGGAAGAAAATCCAGATCCCGTTGTTGCAGAGAACACAAATAGTCCCAATGATGAAACTGTTGCGATACTTCTTCAGATAAGGGAACAGGGGACGCAGGCTTTTGGGCAGCATGTGCTTCTAATAGATGTGATTCTATCAGCACAGGCTTCAAGAACCGCAAATTGACCCATCAAATTTGCGGAATATCAAGTGATTGAACCTTAAGCCGAATCGCCCTGGAAGGCCAATGCGTAGGCCACCAAGAGCATGACCACCCAACCCAACAAAAAGAACCCACTCCATGCGATGAGGTAAACATACATTGCATCCATGCGAATTGACTCCGTCTCCGCGACGAGTACAGCGCCCTGCTAATCAAACTCCATTTTGCCGGTGATGAGCTTGTAGCTCCGGACAATTTCGTGAACGGCGTTAAGCCTACCTGTGGCGCTGAGCTTACTGTCTGAGAGTGCCGACTCGATCTGAGTCATCCAACAGTCAACCGCAGTCTCGACTCCATAGGCCATCTCTTCGGCAATCGCCCGAATCACATCTTGCTGCGTCGCTGTTGCCACGTTTACGTCCTTTCTGACGGTCATGCTGCTCCAAGACTTCAAAACGACGAATCTCAAAACGACGAAACGCACCAAATTTCACTGGTTCTGCGTTTGCCCTTGAGTCGGTCGTTGCATATGGTTCATCATTCGCTGTTCGTGCTGGGTGACGAGCGTGGTCAACTTGGTTTTCTGCTCGGGGGTCAGTAGTTGGAACATTTCCGACTCTACCCGAGCTCTTTGCACGGTAAGTTCAGTTACGGTCTGGGTCTGTTGCGCGGCCAGCTCGCGAACCTTGGCTTCGTCGAAGGAGCCACTCATGATCAACTGCCGCATTTGCTGGCGATTTTGAGCCATCTGCAACATTAGCGGTTGAAAGTTGGGCTTTTCCTTAGCCATGATTTCCTTCACTTGAGCGTGTTGCGCCTCGGTAAGGTCCAGTTGATGGACAAGATATCGCATACCGCCGCCAAACATGCCCTCACCGCGCATGTGCGCGCGCTTTATGGTTTGCGAAAGTCCGATGGCACCCAACACAGCAACCAACAAAGCCACCGCGAAAACCTTAAAATAATTCGACTTCATACTTTCCTCCACCAGCCCTGCGCTCGCTGGAACCTAGCCAATGCCTGAATTATTAAACCCCCTTCCTGCAAAAACAGCGGTAAAAAGACAGTCAAGTGGAGTAAAGTTTTGTAAAGGGTAAACTCCTGCTTTGACAATTCTTTACCGCAGGACAATACATGCTGTTGTAGAACTTACTATGAAGCCTGTGGATCGTATCTTAGTCATCGATGACGACGTCGAGCTGTGCAGCCTGGTCAGCGAGTATCTTGAGCCAGAGGGCTTCCAGGTTGAGTCAGCGCCAGACGGTGCTCGCGGTCTGGAACAGGCCCTTACCGGAGAGCATTTGCTGGTTGTGCTCGACGTTATGCTGCCGGGTATAAATGGTTTTGAGGTTTTGCGGCGCCTGCGCGACAAGTCTAAGATTCCCGTCCTCCTGTTGACTGCCCGTGGCGAAGACGTCGATCGCATTGTTGGCCTGGAAATAGGCGCCGACGATTATCTTCCCAAAACCTTTTAATCCTCGCGAACTCGTGGCTCGGATCCGCGCCATTCTGCGACGCACCCGTTCTTTGGAACGTGGCGGTGGACAGCCGTCGGAGCTGCTGCGGGTCGGCGAGGTTGAGCTAGATCCTGGCACTCGTACCGTCCTGCAAAAGGGCAAGGCGGTGGAGTTGACCTCTGTCGAGTTCAATTTGCTCCATGTGTTGCTGCGAGAGGCAGGGCGAGTGGTTCCGCGAGAGCGTCTGGTGGATATCGTTCTGAGCCGGAAGTTCTCGCCTTTTGATCGAAGCATCGATATGCACGTAAGCAAGATCAGAAAAAAATTAGGGGATTCGGATTCCGGGATCGACCATATTAAGACCGTCCGCGGCGTCGGTTACATTTTTACCCGCCCTCAGGAATCCGCTACAGAAAAGGCCGGCACGGAAAAGACTACTCAGGAAGAGAAAACCAGGAGTGGCGTGTCATGAGACTTTTCCTGAAGATCTTTCTGTCATATTGGCTGGCGCAGGCGCTATTCGTGGTGCTGGCGATTTTGATTACGGTAGCGATGCGCGAACGCGGTGAGTCCGCTATTTGGGATGCCCAGCAAGGCGCTGTTTTGACCAAAGCGGTGCAGGCCTATCAACATGGCGGCGAAGCCGAAGTGAAGCGTTATCTGGACGAAGTACGCGAATCGCAACACGTGCGCGCCTACTTACTGGGCGATGAGGGCGAGAGCCTCTCTGGCCGTGATTTGGCTCGTTGGGCGGAATCACTAGCGAAGGGTGTCGAGCCACCTGCGCGCGACTTCTGGCAGCGCATCATGCCGAGTCCGTTCCGGCGCCAGGCTCTAGTGGCGGGCGATGGTCACCGCTATACTCTCATTGCTTTAGTGCCTCCCAGCGGCCCATTCGGTCCCAGTGGCATTCCCGGTCTGAGCATTCTAATCGGGATCATCTCATCCGGGCTCGTCTGCTATCTGCTGGCCCGGTACCTAACCTCCCCTGTGGTTCGGCTGCGAGCGGCCACGCAACGCTTGGCGGCGGGTGATCTTACGGCGAGAGCGGGTGGGATGACCGAACGCCGGCACGATGAAATGGCGCAACTGGTGCGCGATTTTGACACCATGGCCGAGCGGCTTGAGGAGTCCGTGAACGCTCAATCCCGTTTGTTGAACGACATCTCGCATGAGCTTCGTTCACCGCTGGCACGCCTGAATGTCGCGTCAGCGCTGGCTCACCAGCGGTCAGGGCCAGACGCCCACAGCGCGCTGGAACGCATCGACCTGGAGGCTGATCGCCTGAATAATCTGATCGGAAGTCTTCTCACCATCGCCCGCCTTGACAGTGGCAGCGATGCGCGACAGAAGTCCCCGGTTCTGTTGGGGGAAATGATCGAGGGAATCGCGGCGGATGCGGATTTCGAAGCCCAAGGTCATAATTGTGGGGTGAAGTCCGTTATCAAGAATGACTGCCAAGTTCTCGGAGTACCCAGCCTCTTGTACAGCGCCATTGAAAACGTTGTCCGCAATGCCGCTCGCTACACAAGGGAGGGTACCAGCGCGGAAATTTCGCTGGAGCGGAGCCAAAACGGTAATGCTGGCGAAGCTCTCGTCCGGATTGTCGATTTCGGTCCAGGAGTTCCCGAGGACGCACTAGACAAACTCTTCAGGCCGTTCTATCGCATAGATGATTCGCGCGGCCGACTCACGGGTGGTGCCGGACTAGGTTTGGCCATTACCGATCGTGCGGTGCGCCTGCACGGAGGCACCGTCAGGGCCTCCAACCGGGCGGAAGGTGGCTTACAGGTCGAGATTCGTCTACCTATTGCGCCTGTCGATGACAACGTCACGAGGGTGGCTGCCGAAGCCAAAATTGATCCCAACGTTGTGGGCGAAGTTCGCTCCGTAGCGGTTCCGGCAGAAACGACCTCCAGCCGTTCGAGATGATCGAATTGCAGGCAACTTTATTGTTTCTAGTTGGTTCCAACCAACCAGCGCTGGTTGCTCTTCACAGATATTCCTGATACACAAATGAAGGTAGTTTGGATCTCGATCCAAGGCCACGCATATTGGTCGGATGGCTCGAGAACTCGAGAGGACAGGGATAAAGAATGGGGACGAGGTTTCGTTTCCTGCCAGGTCTGCTGATCGTATTGTGGCTGCTTGTTTTGAATGGTTGCAGTTCCAGCAGTTCTTCGACTTCGTCGGGCACCGGACAACTTTTTGTAAGTACGCAGGGAGATTCTTTGGTCTCCCCTTACACCATTGACCTGTCGACCGGATTACTCACGGCGAATGGCACCGGGGTAAAGACGGGTATCACACCATCGGCAATGCTCCTGACGTCATCAGCTAACGCACTTTTTATTGTCAACAGCAACTCGGCGATAACGCCAACCGTCCCGCCTACGGTATGCCAGTTACCTGACGACACGGGTTCGATCTCCGCTTATACGGTGAAATCCGACGGCACGCTCACAGCGGCAGGCGGGAGTGCGACGGCCGGATACATTCCACAGGCCATAACGACCGATTCGGGAGGGCACTTCCTGTTCGTGGCCAATCAAGGTTTGCAGTGCAAACCTGAATCCGGTACGGTCTCGATATTCTCGATTCAAGACGCGACTCTCACCAAAGTCTCCGATGTCCAGGTGGTGGGAGTCTCGCCTGCAAGCAACCCCGGCCCCACAGCAATCGCGGTTACGCCCGACGGGAAGTTCTTGTATGTTGCCAATCAGTTCGATGGAACTGTAGCCAGTTTTTCGGTTGACGCTACATCCGGCGGCCTCACGCGTTTTGCGACTGTTCTTGTTGGGACAGCTCCAGCGGGGATGGCTATTACCCCGGATGGCGGATTTCTTTACGTTTCCAATTCGGGTTCCAGCAGTGTATCGGCGTTTGGGATATGCAATCAGGTGGTCAGCACGTGTAGTGATCCCAATAGTCCTGACGGTTCACTCTCACCGGTTGCAGGTTCTCCGTTTTCAGCTGGCCTCGGACCGTCTTCGATTGTCGCCACACCGTCAGGCAAATTTCTTTTCGTACTCGATCGCCAGTCCAATCAAATTTCGGAATATAAGATCGCCACAGGAACCGGAGTCTTGACCGCCAATACACAACCCTCGATCGGCACCGGAAGCACGCCCGCTGGAATAGCGCTACGCAGCGGGACAAGCGTCGTGGCGGCCACGCTAGGTACGACGGATTATTTGTACGTGGCAAATTTGGGAGCCTCCACGATGACGTCGTATAGTTACGACTCGACCGTGGGCGTACTGGGCCTTTTGGGTTCGGCCATCACTACTGGCGGCCAGCCTTCAGCGGTAGCGACAAAATAGTCTCACTGGCCCAACACACTAAGTGGGAACCTTAAGAATCAGATACCCACCGGCCAGCCCGAAAATCAGATCAGGCGCCCACGCGGCCAGCACTGGCGGTAACTGGCTTACGTTTCCCATGGATTCCGACAACCGCGAGACCATGATGTAGAGCAGTCCGATGCCCACGGCGGTTGCGACTCCCGCAATCGCGCCGCGTTTTCCGGCGGCCAACGCGAAGGGAATCGCCAGCACCGCCATAATCAAAGTATTCAGAGGAAACGCGAATTTTTCCTGCAACTGAACTCTGAGCCGGACTACGTCGAAACCGCTTTGTTGTAGATCGCGAATATAGCGACGCAACTCCTCGGAGTTCATTTCAGACGACTGCCGCACTTCTTTCTTGAAGTATCCAGGCGGTTCGCTGATGGGTGCGAAAGTGGCGACCTCGAATGTATGGTAATCGCCGATGGCGGAGCCATGCACACTTCGCTCCCATCCCTGGGTGCAAACCCATCGCTGCAGTCTTTCCTCCCAGTGAGCCTGGTCTGCGTACACGCGGTTCGTTAGTTGAAAAGTCTTGGGGTCAAATTGGAACGCGGACAGATTGCCGAACTGATTTCGATCGGGATCGAACAGTTGGTAATAGTAGATGGTTGAGTGTTGGCCGAAAATCCATTTGCGGTCGGGATTCAGATAAGTTTGTGCCGGTTTTCCCTTGATCAGGTTGCGTAGCGCGTCCTGCCGCTTGTTGGCATGGGGGAGATAAAATTGATCGAAGAAGAATAGCCCTGTCGCCAACAAAGTGGAAACTACAAGAATGGGCACAATCACGCGATAAATGCTCATGCCGGTAGCTTTGATCGCGGTAATCTCGTTTGATCTCTGCATCAATCCCAGGGTGATCAGTACTGCCAGCAAGATGCTCAAGTGCAGGACGTTGTATAGAAAAAATGGTGCAACGTTGACCAGGTATTCACCGACTATCAGTGGAGAAATCCGGTTGCGAAGGATATCGCCCAGCAATTCAAACAGAGTAAATACCTGGAGCAACATCAGGAATGACGCCAGGATGAGAGTGAGATAGAGAAAGAAATCTCGCATCACCAGGTCGTCAAGGATCATGGGGAAAGTGGCGTTCAAGACGCGCCGCCGTGTGGACGCCCGTTCAAACGCATTCTCGGGCCGATTGAAGCGGACCAACTGCTTTCCCCATTCAGCGAGCCTGGTCTTCAGCGGATTCCAGCGTGCACGGAACGAAGCAAGTTCGAACGGTCGGCGTTCGACTCTCCACAGAAGAAATGCCCCGCACACAAATGAAACGATATCGGCCAGCCAGGCGCCGAACCACGGTGGAACTTTTCCCTGGCGGGCCAGGGACACTCCGATCAAAGTCACCGAGTAATAGGCAAACACAAGCAAAATGGTTAAAACAAATCCTGCCGACTTGCCTCCTTTTTTGGAAGACAGACCCAACGGAATTCCCACCAGCGCCAGCACCAGACAGGACGTTGGCAAGGCAAAACGCCGATAGAACTCGATGTAGTACCAAGGTGCGGCGAACTTTTTTGCTTTGGCAGCCTGAGCCTGCAATTCCCAAGTCGGAAGTTCAGCCATTGGCACAGGTTCCTGGTCCTTGTTATCGGTTTGAGGAACGGGAATGGGAATGTCGGTCTGATCAAAAGTGGAAATCTGATAGTGATCAGCCGAAGCCGCGTCGGTTTCGTGGGTAGCCCCGTCCGTCAAATGCAGGTGAAGCATTTGCGGCCCTTCGCTAACCAAAATTCCTTGACGGGCGAGCGTAATGCGTGGCGAGCCAGGATTGCTGATGTCGGCGATGAAAACGCCCTTCCAGATTGCAGCCCCCTGCGCGGTTTTTACATCCTGTACATAAAGCACGAGTTTGGGAAAGCCCTCGTAGAAGACTCGGGGCTGGACTTCAAATGAAGCCTGAGAGGCCTTCAGGCGGTCTTCCAGTCTCCCCAGGGCTGCCTGGGAGGCCGGTGCCAGGTATACCGCGTTGAAGAGAGCAACCGCCCAGGCCGCCACGGCAAAAATAGAAACAACGCGCAGAAGCGTCCACGCTCCTATTCCGCTCGCCCGCATGGCAGTGATCTCACTATCAGCGGCAAGCCGGCTCAACCCGATGAGTATTCCCACGAGAACACCCATGGGAATTGTGTAGGTAAAGGCAACGGGGAGCGTAAAAATGAAAATCTCCATCACGCTAGGCAGCGGTGCGCTATTGCGGACAACCAAATCGAGGATGTGCCCCAGATCGCGCGTAAAAAGCACAAACGTGAACACCGCAATGCCGATGGCGGCATGGGAGATCACTTCGCCTAGGATGTAGCGAGTCAGGATGCGCATTGCGTGTCGTACGAGCTAACTAGAGGGAGAATAGCATGGGAAAAGACACCGATGGACGACGGTAGTGGGGAGCCATTTGTTCACCAGATACCGCGGGTTCGCGAATGCTTCCTATGCAGAAAGGGAGCCTGTCGAATTCTTTCTCGGGTTCTTACTCAGGTTTTAGAAACAATACGGAAAGCGGGGGTAAGGTCAGACTAATAGAATGGGGCCGTCCATGAACTGTCCGGTCCTCAGAATGAACGCCTCCCAGATTTCCCATGCCACTCCCCCCATACTCTTGGGCATCACTGTTCAGGATCTCGCGCCAGTATCCGCCAGATGGCACACCGACACGATATCCGAGGCGCGGTACTGGAGTGAAGTTACATACAATCACGACTTCCTCCCCCGGCGATCTGCCTTTGCGCAGCAGGGAAATTACGCTTGCCGCGGTATCGTTGCAGTCGATCCATTCGAAGCCAGCGGGATCGCTGTCGAGTTGGTGTAGCGCCGGTTGTTCGCGGTAGACTCGATTCAGTTGCTCAACCCAATTCTGTGCGCCTCGATGCACCGGATACTGCAAAACATGCCATTCCAGACTGGTGTCGTGCGCCCATTCTCGTACCTGTCCAAACTCGCAACCCATGAACAGCATCTTCTTGCCGGGCTGTGCATACATGTACCCGAAGAGAAGCCGGAGATTTGCGAACTTCTGCCACTCATCTCCAGGCATTTTGCCAATCAGAGATCCCTTACCGTGAACCACTTCATCATGGGATAACGGAAGGACAAAATTCTCCGTGAAGCCGTACAACATACGGAACGTGAGTTGGTTGTGATGGTACCGGCGATGGATAGGGTCCTGCGAAAAATAGGCCAGCGTGTCGTGCATCCATCCCATGTCCCACTTCATGCCGAAACCAAGGCCGCCCACGTAAGTTGGTCGAGAGACCATGGGCCATGCAGTCGACTCCTCGGCGATGGTCTGAATTCCGGGATAATTCTTGAAGGCTTCTGTATTGAATTGCCGTAGAAAATCGATGGCTTCCAGATTTTCCCGGCCTCCGAACTTATTGGGGATCCACTCGCCTTGTTTTCTCGAGTAGTCGAGATAAAGCATTGACGCGACCGCATCGACCCTTAACCCGTCGACGTGGTACTTGTCCAGCCAGAACAGCCCGCTGGCGAGAAGAAAAGTTCGTACTTCGTTGCGGCCGTAATTGAAGATGTACGTCTTCCAGTCGGGATGGAAACCCTTGCGTGCATCCGCATGTTCGTACAAATGCGTGCCGTCGAAGTAGGCCAATCCATGCTCGTCGGTAGGGAAGTGGGACGGCACCCAGTCCAGGATCACGCCAATGCCCTGCTGGTGCAGATAATCCACCAGATACATGAAATCCTGCGGCGTACCGTAGCGAGACGTGGGCGCGAAATAACCTGTGGTCTGATAACCCCACGAACCGTAGAATGGATGCTCCATGACGGGCAGGAATTCCACATGAGTGAAATTCATTCGCTTGACATAATCGGCTAAGCGTAAAGCGGTCTCGCGGTAGGTTAGGGGACGATTATTTTCCTCCGGGACCCGCATCCACGATCCCAGGTGCACCTCGTAAACTGAGATGGGTGCCTGCAATGAATCTCTTTGGGTGCGGGTTTCCATCCATTGCTGATCGGACCATTTGTATTCGAGGTCCCACACCACCGAGGCCGTTCGCGGCGGTGTTTCGTGAAGAATGCCAAAAGGGTCGGCTTTATCGGCAACATAGCCCTGGTTATGCGAAACGATGTGGTATTTGTATAGCGTGCCTTTGGTGGCTCCAGGGATAAATCCTTCCCAGATGCCTGAACTGCCTCGGGCCTGAAGCGGGTGGGAATGGGGATCCCAGTTATTAAAACTGCCTACGACGGAGACTTCTCTCGCATTTGGCGCCCAAACCGCAAAAGAGGTTCCCGCCCGGCCGTCAACGGACGTGAGGTGAGCGCCCAGCTTGTTGTAGATCTGGAGGTGGGTGCCCTCGTTGAACAGGTGCAGATCCTGATCAGTCAGCAAGCTCGCCTCGGTGCGAGGTGGCGACTGCAAAGTCAATGTAGGTTCCTTAGCCATCTCTAGCCATCTCTAAAGTAATACTCACTCAGTGTACCGGACTTTTGGTGATCTCGCGCGCCCGGCCAAAACCCTGCTAGACTCTCACCTTCGTTCGGAAAAACTGCCTCATGCCCGTTCTGCGCGTGGTTGTCCTGTGGCACCAACACCAGCCGTACTACAAGGATCTGGTTTCCGGAGAGTACCGCCTGCCGTGGGTACGCTTACACGCATTAAAAGACTACTATGGGATGGTCAAACTGCTGGACGAGTTTCCCGACGTTCACCAAACCTTCAACCTCGTCCCGTCACTGATCACGCAAATTCAGGACTACGTGACCGGAGAAGCGCGGGATCCATTTTTAGAGGTTGCCGCGAGACCAGCCCAGGATCTTACTCTCGCCGAGCGCCACTTCGCTTTGCAGTATCTCTTCCAGGCGAATCCGGAAAACATGATTGGGCGTTATCCCAGGTATCGCGAACTCTGGGATCACTTTCGCGATACCGGCGGATCCCTTGCGGCAGCCGAAAAGCTCTTTCAGTTACAGGACTTTACCGATCTGCAAGTGCTGTCGCAGATCGCTTGGTTTGACGAGTTCTTTCTCGATGACTCCGATATCGCGGGTCTGATCAAAAAGGGGCGAGGATTTTCACTGGAAGATCAAAGTTTTGTGATCGCGCGGCAACGCGCATTACTAGCCAAAGTATTACCGGCGCATGCGGACGCGGCCAAGCGCGGCCTGATTGAGATTTCGACTTCAGCTTTCTATCACCCGATCCTGCCTTTGGTTTGCGATACCAATATGGGCGCCGTGTCCACACCGGGTTTACCTTTACCGGAGAATCGTTTTCGTCATCCCCAAGATGCAAGCGAACAATTGCAACGTGGACTCGATCTGCATGAGCGGGTATTCGGCCTGCGCCCCAAGGGCGTGTGGCCATCAGAGGGAAGCGTTTCGGAAGAGGTCTTTGCTCTCGCTCAGAATCTGGGAGTGAAGTGGATGGCCACCGACGAAGAAGTATTGGGCCGAAGTCTCGGCATCTCTTTCGCGCGCGACGGCAAGTGTCATCTGTCGTCGGAACTGGCTTCCAAGCTTTACACAATCCACCGCTTCGAGCATCAGGATACAGAAATGAATCTGATTTTCAGGGATCACGCGATCTCGGATTTGATCGGATTTGTTTACGCCGGCATGGCCCCGCAAGAGGCAGCGAATGACCTCATACGTAACATCAAGGTATCGGCGCAACCAATTCTGCAATCAGGTAAAGATGCGGTCATTCCAATTATTTTAGACGGCGAGAACGCGTGGGAGTACTACCCGCGGTCGGGCAGGGAATTTCTACGTCGCTTTTATGACGGATTGCAACGTGATGCCGGAATCGAAGCGGTCACGGTCTCCGAAGGTATCGCGCGCCATCGGAACTTTAGCAAGCTCACATCGCTCGTGCCTGGCTCCTGGATTCACGCCAACTTCAACGTATGGATCGGCGCCCCTGAGGATAATCGTTCCTGGGACTATCTTTTTGACGCACGGACCTTCTATGCCCAGGCAGCTCCATCGGCCAGTGAGGCACAGCGCAACCTGGCATTCGAAGAAATCCTGATTGCGGAAGGCAGTGACTGGAACTGGTGGTACGGTCCCGAGCATCATTCGGCTAACGACCGTGAATTCGACGAGCTCTACCGTAAACATCTTTCCAATGTTTATCAGGCGCTCGGTGCACGAGCGCCCGACTATCTATCCCAGCCTATTATCGGCGGTGCGATGCGGCCCTCGGTGCTTGCACAGACGGCATATATCCATCCTCGCATTACCGGCGACATGGTGCGCTACTTCGAATGGATGGGCGCCGCTGTCTACACGGCGGACCGGCGTGCAGGAGCGATGCACGGTAAACAGTTTTTGCTGGATGCAATTCATGCTGGTATCGACGACGCGTTTCTTTATGGGCGGCTGGATTTCGCTGATCATGAAATTCCGGCAGGAAATTTTGAGCTGGTGGCTAATGTCGATTCGTGGTCTGTCGACACGCAGCGACCCAAGCGCGCTCTCCGCCTCGACGTGATGGTGGAATCAGGAAAGATTAAAACCTGGAAATTAACCAGGGCCGACGAAAGCCAGCCTTTAGCGGTTTTTGAACGGCCAACCGAAAAAGCCTCCGCAGCACTACTTCGTAACTTTGAATTTAAAATTGCATTGGCGTGGCTCTTGGGGGTGCCGGTCTATTCGAACAGCTCGAACGCCCACTCGGCCACCAAGTTGAAGTTACGCCTCAGCCTCTGGCGAAACGGCCTGCCTTCCGATACCCTCCCGGGTGAGGGGTGGATTGAACTTCCCTTACTTCGGCAAGAAGAGATGATCACGCACTGGTAGGGAGACTTGGCGCAAACCCTCAGGCGTCGGAACTCAAACTCTCGCTACTGAACTGGAAGACCAAGCCAGTGTCACCCTGAAAAACCAGTGTTTCAAAAGTAATTTCGGCGGTTGCGCCGAATCTTGGCTAAGTTCACGGGCTGAGATGAGTTCCGACGCCGCTTTCCGTTACTGGCCAGCAGGCTCCGGAGTCATCGCCAGCGGGCGACTCAACTCCATCATCAACTCGGTTCCGGACGGCAGCACTGCCGAACGCTTCTTTCCGAGCCAATGCGCAACCGTCAAAGTCGCGCCCACCGCTCCCCCGATCACAAGGCCTTTACCGCCCGCAGCCAATCCCCCGATCAGCATCCCGGCCCCCGTCCCCATCCCGATCTCGGTAAGGTCTCGGCCGTCGATACCTTCGCCCTTGAACTGGCCTTCAGTGTTGACGTCAGTGCCGTTGCGCAGGCTGGTGTCGACCATCGCTGCATTGAGCATGTACCGCTCACCATTCGGAAGAACGATAGCTTCGGGAAAAATCCCGATCGTCGGTTTGCCCGCGATGCGTCGCGGCTCGTTAACCTTGGTCACACGTCCCTGAACGGTAGCTCCGATCGGAAGGATCGTCTTGCCGTCCAGGATTACATCCTGCGCAACCCGCCCAGAGAAAGCATCGCCCTCCTTGCTGGAGAATGTCGATAGTGTATTTTCCAGTTTGACTTTGAACGCCGTTCCCGCGGGTAGAGCCATGTTGGTTTGTGCCCCGGCCGCGACGGCGAATAGAAGCGTGCCTAGCAATAAGCCTGTTTTCTTCATTCTGCCCTCCTGATTTGCTTCCAGTTTTTATTTCTTCGATTTCTTTAATCTTTCAGCAGCTGCACCTATGTAGTCTTAAGTCATTTCGATAAGCCTCTTACGGCTTCTATTGACCCGGTTGAAGAGGGCTCGATCCGTCTGACTTTCACCGCAATGGATGTAGTTCACTTTTCGATCCCGATCAATAACTATGGTTGCGGGGTGAGCGATATCAATCGCGTCCAGCCCGATCCGAGGGTGCAGTCCATACGCCTTTGTCACCCTCCGGCCTTCATCCCGCGAAAACGGAAAATGACGCCGGATGACCTTAAGAATTTCGTCGGGTTCCACACGCCCGTGGCCCTCTCCGCCGCGATGTAAGCCAGTTGCGCTCCGGCCTTTCAATTTGGCTGATCATCGGCTCCCACTGCGCCATGCGTTGAACGCAGTTCGGTCACCAGGGCCACCCATGAACTCCAAAATCAACCTGCCGCGAGATGGAAAACCTGAAAGTGAAAGGATGCCCTCACGATTTGCGGCTGATAACAAAAATCCGGCGCTCTTGATCCCACCACAAGAGTCTCTGTTCGATCCGACATCCTGACTTGACTGTAGGGCACGCGCGACTGGGGCGGGCCTGTGAAAAACGTGGGGAACCACCGTAGATACGGGCCTGCTACGTCGTCGGGCGAAGTGGTCCTCGAATGGTTCAAAAACTTTTCTCGCTAATGCCTTTTTACTAAACATGACAAACGACACCGGAAAGGAGAGGGGAGACCTGAAGCGAGCCTGCAAACATCCGCTATAATCACAAGTTTCACAGACCAAAAGTCGCATGATCAGGTAGAAATCCGAAAAGGAAAGAGGAGTGATGGACGCACCGACCAAAATTCAGAAAATTCACGCCCGGGAGATTCTCGATTCGCGGGGCAATCCGACAGTTGAGGCTGAGATTACGCTCGCCGGCGGCGCTAGCGGTCGTGCTGCTGTTCCTAGTGGTGCGTCCACAGGCGAGCACGAAGCAGTGGAATTGCGCGATAGCGACAAGAAGGTTTATCTAGGCAAAGGCGTGCTGAAGGCGGTCGAAAACGCGAACGGTGAGATCACCAAGGCCCTGATTGGTATGGATGCTGCCGCCCAGCGAGCGCTCGACCTTAAGATGATTGACCTTGACGGCACTGAGAACAAGGGGCGACTCGGAGCCAACGCGATTCTGGCAGTCTCCATGGCCGCCGCCCGCGCCTCGTCAGCTGCTTTCGGCCTGCCGCTCTATCGTTATTTAGGCGGAGCGGGTGCCAATACGCTACCGACACCTATGATGAACATCCTCAACGGCGGCGCGCACGCCGACAACAATGTGGACTTTCAAGAGTTCATGGTAATGCCGGTAGGCGCCAAATCTTTTTCTGACGCGCTACGCTGGGGCGTTGAAGTATTCCACACGTTGAAAGGTGTGCTCAAAAAGCGTGGCTATAACACCGCGGTCGGAGATGAAGGGGGTTTTGCTCCTTCCGTCAAGTCAAATGTCGAAGCCATCGAAGTTGTTCTGGAAGCAATCCAGCAGGCGGGCTATAAACCAGGCGCGGAAATCGCTATTGCTCTTGATCCTGCGGCAAGCGAGTTCTATCAGGATGGAAAATACGTTTTCAAGAAATCGGACAAATCAACGAAGAGCTCTGACGACATGGTGCGATTCTGGGCGAAGTGGGCGAACGACTACCCCATTGTTTCGCTGGAAGACGGTTTGTCCGAAAGCGACTGGGATGGCTGGCAAAATCTCACTAAAGAGCTCGGAGGCAAGATCCAACTTGTGGGAGACGACCTCTTCGTCACCAACGTTACTTTTTTGCAGGAAGGCATCGACAAAAAAGTCGCGAATTCGATTCTGATCAAAGTCAACCAGATTGGAACTGTCAGCGAGACCCTGGATGCGATCGACCTCGCCCGGCGCAACGGTTACACCTCGATTGTTTCCCACCGTTCTGGCGAAACAGAAGACACTTTCATCGCTGATCTTGCTGTAGCGACAGGGGCGGGTCAGATCAAAACCGGTTCGGCTTCGCGCACCGACCGCATCGCTAAATACAATCAGTTGCTCCGGATTGAGGAAGAACTGGGAGATGCGGCGAGATTCATGGGCATAAAGGCGCTCAACTATCGAGGCTGATCGAGCCGCCGGCCCGTTAAGATTGCGCGGCGCGGCTCGTCACTGCGGTTTTTGGCTATCTCAGAATCCCATAGTGTCATCGGCGGATGGGCCGTACGTGGCCGGAACGGGCTTTTCGTTCAAACGCAGATAAACTCCCAGTTGGGCGCGATGGTGTATCAGATGGTTGAGGAACATAGCCCGGTAAGCAAGGAACCGTGGCCCCTCGTAGATCGGTTTTCCCTGGAAGCTTAACTTCCAATTTTGAGTCCAATCGTCATCCTTGATGCTCTTTAAGGCGGATCGAACCTTAGCGACTCCTTCGTCGAAAACGCCCAGCAGCTGCTCCGTCGATTCGAGCGGCACCGATTTATAACTGCCTTTGGAAAAATCAAGTTCTGGCGTGGTTAGAACCGTCAATCCAAAGCCCGCAAGTTGGGCCACGTGAGGAGCAAGTTTGCTCAGCGGCATCGATTTTGCGTGGGGCGTGAAATCTTTTTTGTCGATGGGTACGCGCTCCAGCGTGGTTCTAGTTTTCCGCATTTCTTCGTCGAATTCACCAAGCAAAAGTTCACTCATTGCCATAAATTCTCCATCATCTCCGAAAAAGCAGCGGGTTGATTTTTAACGCACTTACCTGCCCTGCCGAATCGACTATATATCGACTATATTATGAGCTTGCTGATTTGAAAACCTGTTCCGGTCTCCTATAGATTTATTGTTCTGAATCTTTGGTGTTATCGCAGTCTTAGATGTTCCGCAGCCCCCCTACGCGGACTCATCGAAATACACACAGTCAGGAGCTGAATGAACTGTCCCAAACCTCTCGTCCTCGTCATCCTCGATGGCTGGGGTTATCGTGCCGAAACCAAAGCCAATGCAATCGCGTTAGCCCGTAAGCCGACATACGATCGGTTACTGCGGGATTATCCCAATACGCTAATCCAAACCAGTGGCCACTCCGTGGGTTTGCCGGACGGACAGATGGGCAATAGCGAAGTGGGCCACCTGAACATTGGCGCCGGTCGTGTGGTCCATATGGATAGCACCCGCATTGAGCTGATGATTCAGAATGGAGATTTCTTTTCCGATACCACGCTACTCGGCGCCATGAAGAATGCCCGCACTGGTGGGCGCCGCCTCCACCTTTTTGGATTGGTTTCAGATGGGGGGGTCCATTCCTATCAGGCGCATCTGCATGCGCTGCTGAAGATGGCCAAGCAGAATGGCATCGACCGAGTTTTCGTGCACGCCTTCATGGACGGCCGGGATACTTTTCCCACGAACGGCGCGGAATACCTCGAACACCTGCAGCAAAAAATGCGGGAGTACAGCATCGGAAAGATTGCATCTGTGAGCGGACGCTACTTTGCGATGGATCGCGACCGCCGTTGGGAGCGTATTGCCAAAGCGTTCAACGCGATGGTCTTTGGTGACGGCGAAGGCGGGAAATTTATAGATCCTGTGCAGGGCGTAAAGCAGTCGTATAACAACGGCATCACAGACGAGTTCGTTGTGCCGATCGTGTGCGTGGACAATCGCGGCGAGCCGCTAGGGATGATCCGTGATGCCGACTCGTGCATCTGCTTCAATTTCCGAGCGGACCGCGTTCGTCAGATTACCCGGGCGCTGGCTCGTAACAGCGGGCTTAATCCTCAAGGCGGGAGCGACTTGCCGGGAGCTGATGATCTCGACATGACCATTTCGCGCGACCGTGTGCCTAACGGATTGCACTATGTTTGTATGACCCAGTACGACAAGAAATTCGCGCTTCCAGTCGTCATTCCTCCCGAGTCGATGGACAATATACTAGCCAACGTCATGGGGCGGGCGAACTTGCGTAATCTTCGAGTCGCAGAAACCGAGAAATATGCTCACGTGACATACTTCTTCAATGGCGGGGTCGAGCAGCCGTTTCCCGGAGAAGAGCGTCTGCTGGTGCCTTCTCAGAAAGTTCCTACGTATGATCTTAAGCCTGAAATGAGCGCGACTGGCATCGCTGATGCGGTGGTCAACGCTGTGGAACAGGGAACATTCGACGTCATTATCGTGAACTTCGCGAACGCGGACATGGTAGGACATTCAGGCAAGCTTGAACCGACCGTGAAGGCGGTTGAAACAGTGGATGCCTGCCTGGGTGGAATCGAATCGGCGGTTCGTGTCAAGGGAGGAGCGCTGTTGATCACGGCCGATCATGGCAATGCGGAAATGATGATCGATCCAGTGACCGGAGGACCGCACACAGCTCACACTACGAATCCGGTGCCATTCATCGCGATCGCAGAGGATGAACAACGATTTACGCTGAAGGCGGGAGGGTCGCTGCGCGACGTCTCACCGACCGTACTGGGGATGTTAGGCATCCCGCAGCCAACAGAAATGACCGGACACGACCTCCGACTACCATTAAAAGCTTGAGCAAGAAGAGGAGCTACAGCCTGCCAATGACAAGCGGAATTTTTCGACTCAAATCTTAAGCTCTCGCCGAGACGATCCGCGAAATCCGTCGCGCAGTTCTAAGCAGCCAACGCAATTCTGCGAATCAGATCCTCCTGCTCCGATTTACTCTCGGCGCCGATAGTAAAGGCGTCCAACACGCCCAGTGACAGAGCGTATTTCAATGCTTCGTCCTGGCGATTACGAAGGTCCCCCTGACCCAGAATCTTCATACCGACAATACCTTTTCCGGCCGCTTTCATTTCACGTAGAACGCTTATTACTGTGTCAGGGTCGGCATCCATGTGCGATCCAATCGGATTGATTCTCACCAGGTCAACCTCTACCCAAGGTGATTTGGCCGCGGCGCGCAAGGCCTCGATGCTGTGGCATGAACAGCCATGGGCTCGGATGATCCCCTTTTCTTTCGCTTCAGAGAAAACATCCATTACGCCCCGATAGCGTTCAGTCCAATCGCCTTCGGTCAGGCAGTGCATGAGGCAGATGTCGAGATAGTCGGTATCGAGCTCTTTGCGAAATCGCTCGAGATCGGCACGGGCTTGGGCCGGGTCACGAGCCCAGGTTTTGGTCAGCACAGTCACTTTGTCGCGGGAGACATGCTTGAGCGCTTCGGCTACGTGCGGGTGGCTTCCATACGCGTCGGCTGAATCGAAAAATCGCAGGCCATTTTCATGTCCGTTGAGAAGCAGATCAGATAGCCTTTTCACCCCTAAAGAAGTCTGGTGAGAAGTATGTCCGCTGCCAACCGTTCCAGTACCCATCGCCAGACGGCTCGTAGTAATTCCGGTATTGCCGAGCGTGACGGTATCGGCTGCAGTAAACTTTCTCGGCAGGGGCGGCATGGCTCGTGCCGAGGTAGTCCAGCTCTTTGTGCCAATCCATGCGGCCCCCATTCCAAGGGTTGCACCGACGATGAATTCTCTGCGTTTCATGCTGCCTCCTCGCCGACTCTGCAGTTAATCAGTTTGACGAATCCAAGCCGCACTGGATATCAGAATACCCATCTTCCGCTCTACCCTAACTCTCTCCTTGCGTGAATTCAAGACTGGTAGGCGACCTTGAGGTCGATCGTGATCGCTATGATTGTACTTAGATTTCTACAGTTTTTCCCTTAGAGACATGCCTATCACCTCAAATTATCTTGTGCCTGCGTTCGCAGCAAACAACTCTTCGACCATTATTTGGATCAGAGTTGCGTGGCCGGTTTGTCGAACTCCACTCTTGAGGTGACTTGACATGCTTTGGACAATTTTTGTGATTCTGCTGGTTTTGTGGTTGCTCGGATTGGTGAGTTCGTACACGTTAGGCGGGTACATCCACATCTTGCTAGTCATAGCAATCGTGGTGCTCCTGATCAACCTGATATCAGGGCGCAGGCCAGTCGTATAGACCCATATTCGCCGCGAAGAAAACAGCAGCGGTATGCGATTGCGGCCACAAACATAAAAATCGAATTCTTGGAGGGAAAGTTGAGAAAAATATCATTGGTTCTGCTGCTCAGTTTGGTTGTGTCACTTGGCACAATGGCATTTGCCACGGCCAAGGAAGATTCCGACGAGCGTCTACAAAATGCCGGAAACGTATTGAAAGAAATTATGGGCACGCCCGACAAAGGCATACCTGAAGAGGTACTGGATGACGCGAAGTGCATTGTTGTGGTGCCTCACTTGATCAAGGCCGGATTCATCTTCGGCGGTAAGCACGGTCGCGGTGTAGCGAGTTGCCGCCAGGCCTCCGGCTGGAGCGCTCCCGCCTTTATTTCTGTCGGCGGCGGAAGCTGGGGTCTCCAGATCGGTGCCGAGGGTGTCGACTTGGTTATGCTGGTGATGAACGACAAGGGCCTACAGCACCTGCTATCGAGCAAATTCGAGCTTAGCGGAGAGGGTTCGGCTGCTGCCGGCCCCGTGGGGCGTCACGCGTCCGCCGGCACCGACTGGAAGCTGAATACCGAGATACTGACCTACTCGCGCTCCAAGGGAGCATTTGCAGGTCTTACGCTCGAGGGTGCTGTTATCGAACCGGACGCGGATTCGACCACCGCGATCTATGGCAAGGACGTCCCGTTCCGCACGATCCTGACCGGAAAGGTTCGTCCGCCAGAGGCGGCTGCCCCATTCATGGCAGCGGTCAGGATGGCAGGACATAAAGCAGCTGCGCACGAGGCCAAGGAACAGGCGGAAGATAAGAAATAGCAACGTTGGAAATAGCAACATTGGTTGGTACTCAGCCCTATCTCTCAGATGGGGCTTTTTCTTTTATTCCTGCCCCTCAGTTTCTGCCTGCTTGTGCGTGGTTCTCCTTGTTTTCGCCCCGCGAACGGTATGTGATTCCGAAGGGATTTATCGTAGAAATCTGCTTCTGTCCGGACGGCAGCGGATCCTTTTCGTATGCGCCGCGCTTGCCAACCGGTAGAGAATTGGACTAAAGACTTTGTTTTTTATATATAGAAAACATGAACACCGTTGCACATTTCCAACGCCTTTTTGCTTACGACGCCTGGGCAAACCGCGAGGTACTGGCCAGTTTGCGTTCCACGTCTCAAGCCCCTGCGCGTGGATTGAAGTTAATCGCGCACGTTCTGTCGGCCGAGCGTCTGTGGTTAGAGCGCCTTGAGCAAAAACCTCAAACTCTGGCGGTCTGGCCGGAGCTCGCGCTGAATGAGTGCGACAATCTGGCAGCCGAACAGGACACAAACTGGAGGACTTATCTGGGAGGCCGCGAGGAGGCCGATTTGGAAAGATCCGTGAGCTATCGCAACAGTAAGGGTGAAAGCTGGAAGAGTGGTAAAGAGGACATTCTAATCCACGTGATTATGCACTCGGCCTACCATCGCGGCCAGATTGCGACCGAAATGCGTGCCGCGCAGCTGACTCCCGCATACACCGATTTCATCCACAGCGTGCGCCAGGGCTTTGTAGAATGATGGGATGGTGACTTACGAACGAATTACTCCGCTGTTCGTTCTTCAGTTCTGCGCGGTCGTCGTCGTGATTTTGATTGTCGTTTTCCGGCCCGGCGGATGGTCCGCCGCACGCTGGATAGGGTTGGCTTTCGCGATACCAGCCGCAATCATGCTTTTCACGGCACGCTGGCAGCTGGGTACTTCGTTTTCAGTCACGCCACAGGCGCGTGAGCTGGTAACACATGGTGTGTATTCCAAGATCAGGAACCCCATCTACCTTTTCAGCGCTGTGTTAGTCACTGCCATCCTAGTCGCCTTGCAATACCGCTACGCATTTCTCCTGCTTGTGATACTGATTCCGGTGCAGATCATACGTGCCCGACAAGAATCGAGAGTTCTGGAGGCAAAGTTCGGCGACGAATATCGGAGCTACAGGAAAGGAACCTGGGTTTAGAACATCGCATCCTACTCTGTATGTTCGCTGCTGCGACGGGCTCAGCGTCCTGTATGCGTAAAATGGGAACAGACATGAAACCTAATTTGTTATTACTGTTCGCAATAATACTGGTCACCGAAATTCTCTCGGCACAAATCCCGCCGGTTTCACAATCAAATTCTCCAGCACAGGCCGCAAGTGTGAATGTACTGGCTCCTGGAACTCTCCTGTCTGTTGAGCTTTCAAAGTCCCTCGATGCCAAAAAGCTCAAACCGAACGACAAGTTTGAAGCCCGCACTGCCTTGGACTTGCTGTCACACGGGCAGATTGTGATTCCGAGAAATACCAGGATCATTGGCCGCGTGACGGACGCCAAGGCCCACAGTAAACAATCCCCAGACTCGCTGCTCGGCATCGCCTTCGAACGCGTGATGTTGAAGGATGGACGGGAACTTCCTCTACAGGCCGCGGTGCAGGCGATTGCCCGGCCATTGCAAACCTCGCCTGCAGTTCCGAATAGTGAAGACGATCCGATGGGAGCATCGGCGAGTGGTGTCCCTCCTTCGCCGGGTCAGCGAGGCACTCGCATCGGGACAGCGGCCGGCGGCACACCAGTTCCGGATCCCAGTGGATACCCGGTCGGCGGCAGGTCGGGCTTGCCATCTGATCCCAACAATGCCAATAGTTCGACGGTCAGCCCTTTGGGTCCGACCAGCAAGGGAATAGTGGGAATCAAAGGCCTTTCGCTGGAGTCCACGGGTACGGCCTCGATCGTCACTTCCAAGACAGATAACGTTCGTTTGAGTAGCGGGACGCAATTGATATTAAGAGTGCAATGACAGTTATATTCGGCTAGGGCTCGACAATTCGCTAACCCTTCGTCCTCCAGACCTCATCAGACGAAAGATTGTTCATGGCAAATCGTCCACGGGAAGATCGTCAAATAGAAACGGCGGAAAGAGATCCTCGAGGCTCTGACGCGGTCTTTCTTGCTGCTGCGCGCAGTAATTTGCCCAAGCTTCTGCCAGAGTTCCTCATGCGCCGTCGCTGGTTTGGCGGGAAGGCCCGTCGCATACTCGCCGTGGAAGTGCTTGACATTGTAGCCATAGATCAGCCGGTCCTCCGCGCATATTTTGTGCTTGCACAGATCAGATATGAAAGTGGTCCAGGTGACACTTACAACATACCTTTAATCCACCTGCGCAATGGCGAATCCGTCGCAGCGGATTCGACAACAGTCATCTCGTTTCGAGATCTAGATTCAACCGAAGATATCGTTCTTGCCGATGCACTCCTGGATCAGCGCTTTCTTTCCCGCTTGCTCGATGCGATAGCTCAAAGGGATTCATTCCCAGGTTCAAGGGGAGAAGTTCGGATGTCGTCAACCAGCGCGCTTCCAACTTTGTGGCAGCCGTCTGAAGGGGTACTGGAGCCCTCTCTCATTAGGGCAGAACAGAGCAACAGCTCGGTGATGTATGGCCAGCGTCTGATGTTAAAAATAGTTCGGCGGGTGGAGGAAGGGATCAATCCTGACTTGGAGATCGGATTGTTCCTGACTGAACAGACCTCTTTTCGCCACGTTCCGCCCGTGGCAGGTCACGTTGAATACTTGAGCAAAGAGGGAACTCGTACCGTACTCGGCATACTTCAGGGCTTCGTTGCTAATCAGGGTGATGCCTGGCAGTTCACGTTAAAAGCTCTCGAGGAATATTACAAAACAGCACATCAGGACCACCCGCTGGACGCCTCAGATATTCCCCAGGCCTCGATCTTGCTCTTATCCGGGCAACCGGTCCCCAGCGCTGCAGCCAACCGCATCGGTCCCTATCTGAACGCTGCCGCATTGCTTGGCAGGCGCACCGCCGAACTCCACGTGGCGCTGTCATCGGCACGGCAATATCCGGCGTTTACGCCTCACGTTATTTCCGAAGCGGAGCAACAGGCATTCGTCAGCTCGGCGACAGATCTTGCGACCGCAAACTTTGCTCTGTTGCGTCGTCTTCGAAATGAAGTGCCAGAACACACACGTCGTGAGGTCGATGGCGTCTTGGAACTTGAAGAAACTGTGCGGCAGCGATTTCAACTTCTCAGCGGACGAAAGCTGTCAGCCATGCTCACCCGCATCCATGGCGACTATCACCTCGGACAAGTCTTATTCACGGGCAATGATTTTGTCATTATCGACTTCGAAGGCGAACCTGCCCGTCCTCTGGAAGAACGCCGCAAGAAGCGCTCGACCTTGCAGGATGTTGCCGGAATGTTACGTTCATTCCACTACGCCGCCTACACGCCGCTTCTTCAGAAAGCCTCGGTTCAGGGGCCGGACACGCGATTTCAGGATTCGGGGCTGTGGGCTTATTACTGGCAAAAGTGGGTGTCCGCCACTTTTCTGAAAGCGTATCTCGAAATGTCGCGAAATTCGCAATTCATCCCGAAAAGCGAGACGAGCTGGCCCTTTTGCTGGACGCGTATCTTCTGGATAAGGCAGTCTACGAACTGGGTTATGAACTCAACAATCGTCCGTCGTGGGTACGGATTCCACTGGAAGGCATTTCGCAGTTGCTGACGAGCATCAATTCGGCGGTCGAATAGAGACTTGCCCGTATGAGCTACCGCCAGCCGACTTCGCTCCGCGCTTGCCAAACGCCTTCTGGACCAACGTGTAACGAGCCGATCCCATCAGCCCGCAATCGTCATTCAGCACGATTTTGACCGGCATATCTTCCAGCAGTCCGCGCATGCGTCCCTTGCTCAGGAACGATTCGATGAAGACCGGATCTTTCATCTTCGACAGATTTCTGGCCGCGATAATGCCGCAGATGAAAATGCCGCCGGTGGACATGAAATTCAACGCGTAGTCTCCGGTCTTGGCGCCGTACGCTGCTAACAAAGAGTGACATGGTCTGATCGCAAATCGGAGCTTTGCCTTCCTGTGCGGTCTTCGATATCAGCGCCGGAGCATCGTGCGTTTTCTCCATCTGCTCTTTCAGCCACGCCGGCTCCTCGGCTTTCTTGGTGTCGCGAAGGAAGTCATAGATGTTCTTGATTCCTGGCCCGGAAAGAATGCGCTCGCTGCTGACGTGACCGTGCTTCTTCAGAACGTAGCGAAACAGTTCCACTTCCAGTTCATTCCGTGGGGCGAAATCCGTGTGTCCACCTTCGCAGGCGAACGGATGATGCCGGAAGCCATCCCAATAAAGACCAGCCACACCCAGGCCGGTTCGAGCCGAGATGACCGCGCGATTTCCTTCCGCATCCTCCGATCCTTCGCGCAGCGTGACCAGATCTTTGGATTCGAGAGCATCCACGCCGTAAGCATAGGCCTCGAGATCGTTGAGCAGCCCGACCGAATCCAGCTTGAGCTGCTTGGCCAGTTCACGCGAGTCGATGGTCCAGGGAAGATTGGAAATCTTGCTGCGTCCGTCGCGCACCGGTCCAGCCACGCCGAAACACGCGCTGTGTACGGGGATGCCTTCGGTCTTGATGAAATCGGCGATGATTTCCGCCAAGCCGCCATGTTCCTGGCTGGGGTAGGTCTTTTCGACCACGCACTTCAGTTTGCTGCCTTCGGTTTCGAAAGCGGCCAGCCGAGTGCGGGTTCCGCCAATGTCGCCTGCGAGAATCATGGTTCGATTTTCCTCCATTGCCGGCCGTCGCGGGCCAGCAATTCGTCGGACTCCGCCGGTCCCCACGTGCCTGACGCGTAGTTGGGAAATCTGCGCGGGGGCAGCGCCTGCCACACATCCAGAACCGGATCGACGATGCTCCAGCCGGCTTCCACCATGTCGGCGCGCTGGAAGAGCGTTGCATCTCCGATCATGCACTCATAAAGCAGAACTTCGTAGCCGGTGTAGGCGTCCGCGCCGAAATACTTGGTGTACTCGAAACTCATGTCCACCGATCCCACGCGCAGCACCGGGCCCGGAACCTTGGCGCCGAAGCTCAGCGATATTCGCTTCCACCGGCTGTATCTGCATGACCAACTGGTTGGTGTGGTTGTGGACGGAGCATTGCGGAAAATTTCGAACGGAGTGCGCTTGAACTGAATCGTGATTTCGGTGTGACGCTGTGCCAGCCGTCTTCCGGTGCGAATGTAAAACGGAACGCCCGCCCATCGCCAGTTGTCGATGTTCAGCTTCAAGGCCAGAAAAGTTTCGGTTCTTCGATTCCGGGAGCCACTCCGGGCTCGGAGCGGTAGGCGGCTACCCGTTCTCCTCCGATCATGCCTTCGCCATACTGTCCGCGCACGCTGGAATGGAGCACATCTTCCGAATCCAGCGGCTGCACCGCCCGCAAGATCTTTGCCTGCTCGTTGCGCACCGCATCGGCCTGAAACGACACCGGCGGCTCCATGGCAGTCAGGCTGAGCAGCTGCATGATGTGGTTGGGCACCATATCGCGCAGCGTGCCGGCAGTATCGAAGTATCCGCCGCGCAGTTCCACGCCGACGGTTTCGGCATTCGTGATCTGCACATGATCGATGTAACGGCGGTTCCAGATGGGCTCGAAGATGGCGTTGTCGAAGCGGAACACCATGATGTTCTGCACCGTCTCTTTGCCCAGGTAGTGATCGATGCGATAAATCTGGTTTTCCGCCAACACCGCTTTGATGTCCCGGTTCAAGGCCTTGGCCGAGTCCAGATCGTGTCCGAAAGGTTTTTCGATGACCACCCGCCGCCAGTGTCCGTTCTCCTGGTCGGACAGTCCGGCCTTGCCCAGTTGCTGCACGATCGGCGCAAAGAACTTTGGCGCCGTTGCCAGGTAAAACAGATAATTCGCTTGCGTGCCGTGTTCCTGGTCAACGCCGGCGAGTTGGGTGGCGAGAGTGGAATAAGTGGCAGGATCGCCGAATTCGCCGCGCTGGTAGTAGAGCCGCTCGCGTGAACCACTTCCAGTCTTCGGTGCCGCGGTCCTCGGCGTTGCAGAAAGCTGGTCACCTGGTCGCGAAATTGATCGCGCGTCAAATCGTCGAAGGCCACACCCACGACCGCAAAATGTCTTGGGAAGCAGCTTGGCTTTTACCAGGTTAAAAAGTGCAGGAACCAGCTTGCGCTTGGTCAGGTCGCCGGAGGCCCCGAACAGCACCATGCACGCACGGACCGGCCGCCTTGCCGATCTGTTCGTGTTCCTCTTGCCCGCTACTGTCGCTGCCGTTGCCATGTAGTTGTGAGGTCGCCTGATGGATCCTTAGCAGATTCGCAAGTCGTTCGCAGCGAACATTGTAGGGCACAGGCAGGTTCATAATTCACAATCGCGGACTGATGTCGTTATTCGCCCGCTGGTTCTTTTGCAGTACGCGCGGAAACCAGGGCCAACCAGCGGTCTCCATTTGACGCTTGTCCGGTATAATCCAAATTCCGTTTGGGTATCGTGTGACAAAAGGGGTGGAATGAGAGTTCGGCCCGGTGTTGAGCTGGCGGGCCTGAGCGATGTCGGCTGCCAGCGCGAAAACAACGAAGACCGCTATTCCTATTGGGAACCGGCCGACGATCTGCAGTTCCCGATGAAGGGCCGGCTGGCCATTGTGGCCGACGGCATGGGCGGATACGAAGGCGGCCAGGAAGCCAGCCGCATCGCGGTTGAAGCCATCGAAGAGGTCTACGCCAACTGCGGCCGTAGGCGATCCCGCGTACCTGGCTTCTGGAAGGCTTTCAGGCCGCGCACCAGCGCATCCAGGAATATGCCGACAAGTATCCCGATCTGCACGGGATGGGAACCACCTGCACGGCGATGGCCCTGATTGACCACCAACTCTATTTCGCGCACGTAGGAGACAGCCGCCTGTACCTGGTGCGTGGTTCCTCCATCTCGCGCCTTACGCACGATCACTCCTACGTCAGCCGCCTGGTCGACAACGGCGTCCTCCGCGCCGAAGAGGCCGAATCTCATCCCCAGCGCCATATCCTCACCGCCGCACTGGGAGCGGGCGACAGCGTCACTCCCGATTCTCCCGTCAGAGCCCGTTTCCCTCGAGTCGGGAGACGTGCTGGTGCTTTGCACCGACGGTCTGTGGGGCCTGCTCACCGACAGCGAGATTCCGAACTGCGTCAGCGGGAAAGACTGCCGCAGAAATTTCTGCAGACCCTCGTGGAAGCGGCCAAAAAGCGAGGCGGCCCAGACAACATCACCGTACAAGTCCTGCGATTGACGTAGTCCTCTCTCCTGTTCGCAGACTACGATCCGCCGCCCATCTTTTTTGAGGGACTGCTATGCCTGTTCCCCAGGAACCGGGAATACAAATGGACGTTATCCCACTAAACCCTAGTAAGGCGATCGGGTTTTATGCCATTATGAGCGCGTCATGAAAATCTCCCAGAAAGGCCTGTACGCCCTGCAGGCCATGATGATGCTGGCCCGCCACTACAACCAGGGAGCCATTCGCATTCGCGACATCGCCTATGAAGAAGTTCTGCCGGAAAAATTTCTGGAACTGATTCTGCTCGAATTGAAGAACGCCCGCATCGTTGAAAGCGTGCGCGGCGCCAAAGGCGGATACCAGTTGCGCCGTCCGCCTTCCGAGATTCAACTCAGCGAAATCATCCGGCTGATTGACGGGCCTCTGGCACCCTTCGGCGATGCCGAACAGCTCCGCAGCCTGATCGATCGCGACCTCGAGCACCGCGCCCTCTACCAGGTGTTTCTCGAAGTCCGCGACGCTGCGGCCAAGATTCTGGAGCACACGACCCTGGCCGACATCGTCAAGCCGAATTTTGCCAAGTCCGGAAAGCGCTTAAAGAGTAAGAAGTCAGCCGGGCCAAACCTGCTGCCCATGGTAGCTCAGGGAAATGCTCGACGGGGCAAAGGCGAAGATGAGTACATCGCAACCCATCAGCGACGGCATTTAACTACCGCGCCGCCTCTCGCGGAATTCGAACATCCTGACTTTCGCACCTTCCCAAATATGACCGCGGTTACCCTGTTAGCGCGTTCTGCCTTTTCGTGGAAACCTGCTCCACGGCTGTTGTTGTCAAAACTAGTTTCATCCACTTTCCGAATCAAACAAATCTGCACTAACTGCTTTTCCATTCCTGAGGCTCAGTGGCCAGGAATACCGGAGCAACTACAGAATCCACGAAGAGGAAGACTCGAAATGAAACGGTTCTTGTGGTTTGGGGTATTTGTGCTGATAAGCGCGGCCGCAGCGAAAGCGCAGGCAGGAAATCCAAAGTCTCACCACAAAGAGATCCAATCGCTACGGCCGCGTCAGCGCCAGGAAGTACAGGAACTTCGTGACGCTCTTGCCGCCCAACAGAAGCAAATCGAAGAGCAGCGCCAGCAAGTGGACCAGCTGAAGTCCCAACTACAGCAATTGCTCGATGCGACCCAACAGGCCAATGCAGCTGCGCAGAAAGTGCAGGGGAGCGCCGAGCAGGCGCAGGCCACCGCTACGCAAGCTCAGCAATCCGCCACCGAGGCGCAGACACGCGGCGGACCAGGCCGTCTTCCAGTCGCGTACGGAGGCAAAGACCGCGCTTTCCGTAGTCGAGACCAAGTCCAAGGACGAAGACAAGAGATTCAGCGCCCTGCAAGATGTAGTCGGACGTTTCCGTTTCGACGGCGACATTCGGGTGCGCGGCGAAAGCTTTTTCCAGGATGGCGTGGCTGACCGAAACCGCGGCCGCATCCGCGTCCGCTTTGGTGTGGACGGCAAGTTGAACGACGACTTTGTCGGCGGCTTTGCCTTGGCCACCGGTTCGCTGGGAGATCCCACGACCACCAACGAGACCTTCACCAACTTCTTCGATCGCAAAGACGATTGGCCTGGACCGAGGCTACATCACCTACAACCCGGTCGCACACAACTGGCTTTCACTGACTGGCGGAAAGTTTGCCTACGCCTGGAACCGTACCCAGGTCACCGGCGATCCGGACATCAATCCCGAAGGCTTCAACGAAAAATTTTCCTGGGATTTGCAAACGCCGGGAGTAAAGAATTTCACCGTCCATTTCATGCAGTTGCTGTTACAACGAAGCTTGCGGCGGGAACCGATTCCTACGCGCTCGGGCGGACAGGTATCGGGCAAGCTGCAACTTGGCCGGCTCACCACTACACCCATCTTTCATGGCCATCAAGTGGAACAACCCTGACTCGATCCTGCAGGCCAGCGCCTTCGCGGTGCAGGCGACCACGCACGACCGGCGGGCCTGCAGGTTCCGGGCGAAGGTCCGGGTTGCGGCAAGGGCTCGGGGCTGCCGACGGTTCCGCCTTGCGCGTTTGCGGCCAACGGCATGACCAATGCCACGTATAACGATCCAAGCGGCAAGCCACATTTCTTTTCACAATTCCTGTACGCCGACTTCATCCTGAACAACCAGATCAAGACCGGCTGGGACCGACTTCCGATCAACCTGCTGCTGGAATACGAAAACAACCTGGACGCGAAAGATCATCCACTGGATCCGACAGGGAACGGCGTTCTGACCAGTCTGGGTAAGCAGTCACACACCTACCTGGCCGACATCAGCCTGGGTCAAACCAAGAACAAGAATGACATCCAGGTTGGCTATGCATGGCTGCGCGAAGAACAGGACGCAGCCATTGCGTCCTTCGCCGAAAGCGACCAGCGCGCGCCTACCAACATCCTGCAGAACCGCTGGTACGCGCTGTGGAAGGTGCGCGCCAACACCGTCGCCAGCTACACCTTCTGGTACGGCCGCAGCCTGAACAGCAATCTTGCAGCACGCCGTACTGGCTACCGGGAATCACCGCGGGGCAGCAGGAGCCGTACCTCAAGCGCATGCAGTTCGATCTGATTTACTCGTTTTGAGGTGGTCTCGGCGTAACGTTTTATAATCGGACTTGGCAGGCACGACCTCGGCCAACTCTGATTGTTAGCTTAGAGCCATGAGGTTTGTCGATCTCGCTGACCGCAGCGCATGCATCGTTTATTTGAGGATTAGTTTCCCCAAACGGACAAAGCCACCGAGCCCGCGCCAGAATCGGTATCGCCAAAGGAAAATAGATCGGCTTCGATTTCCCAAGCCCGATGCTTCAACGCCCTCTGATAAACTTTCTGTTACTCGGGATCACTCAACAAAATTACAAAACTATTAGCGCAGGAGACCTACAGAGTGACCGTTCTGGTAGTAGGAGGGGCAGGATACATTGGCAGTCACGCCGCACACGCGCTCAAGCGGCGTGGCTATGAAGTCATCATCTACGACAACCTGGTCGCCGGCCATGCAGAACTGGCCAAGGGTTTCGAGCTGATCGTCGGAGATATTTCCGACAGAGCGAAACTAAATCAGGTAATGGCTCGCGTTGACGCCGTAATGCACTTTGCCGCTCATGCGTACGTGGGGGAATCAGTAACCAATCCCAGAAAATATTTTCAGAACAATGTGCTGGATGGTCTTACGTTGCTGCACTCAGTGCTTGACGCCAAGGTTTGCAAGTTTGTGTTCTCTTCCAGTTGTGCGGTGTACGGAGTTCCGGCCAAGGTTCCCATCACCGAAGACATGCCGCGTTTTCCGGTAAATCCTTACGGCGTTACGAAATTGATTTTTGAGCAAGCGTTGGAATCCTACGGTCCGGCGTACGGTCTGAGCTATGTTTCTCTTCGCTACTTCAATGCCGCGGGCGCAGATGAAGACGGCACAATTGGTGAAATTCACAAACCCGAGACTCACCTGATCCCCTCGGCTTTCGAGGCTATCCGCGGCGAGCGCCCGGCGCTCGACATTTTCGGCGACAAATATCCCACACCGGATGGCACCTGTGTGCGCGACTACATTCATGTAAGCGATCTGGCAGAAGCGCACGTACAGGGGCTGGAGTATCTCAACGGCGGCAGTTCGGTGGCGATCAATCTGGGAACGGGGCAGGGGCATTCCATCCGCAACGTCCTTGCGACCATCAAATCAGTGACCGGTCGCGAGGTTCCGAGCCGCATGGCCGCAGCCCGACCTGGAGATCCACCAGAATTAGTAGCCGATCCTAGACGCGCGGAGAAGCTTCTGAACTGGAAGGCGACGCGTTCATTGGAGGATATTGTCGCGACCGCATGGAAGTGGGCTGAACGAGCACCGAAAGGGCACTAGAAAAAGCAAAGCGCTACCGACCCAGCGTCCAGCAGGCAGAGGGGACGCTACGATAGCGCTGCCAGTATTTGGCCCGAACTAGAAGGAAAGCGTAATCCCGAAAATGCACTAATTCCAGTGCATTGTGTGATACCTCCCTCATTCTGAATATTTGACCGCCGTTAGAACTCTTTTTTACATAAGCGCACTGCTGGGCACTAGGATTGCGCGACTAGTTATTCATGCGGCCCCGATGTCAGTCCGGGCTTTTCTATTTTGATCCTTGTGCTTCTCTTCCTCAAAGAGATGGACCGCACAACAATATGTTCGCGGAGCAATGCAGCCACTGCTTGTTAGCAACCACGGAAGCATCAAGAGAAGCTGTACTTGCCCTTTCTCTAAGCTCTCTTCCAGTTAACAAAGAGAGTTGCATCGGCATCAATTCTTGACAGTGCTCCGCCGCGGGCCATTATCAAAACCGCTTGCGGCTGGATCCTGGGGCGATTCAAGCCTTATTTGGCGTGCGCAATGTCAGCCCTCTCACTGCGTTCGTTAACGCAGTTTCCAACTTTTGCAGATGCCGCTCCTCAGTGAGGTAACTGATCACCATCATACGCAGCACGCTCTGGCCTTTGACGATGGTTTCTGAAATCCAGCGACGGCCATCGCGCGTAACTTCCTCCACGACAGCGCTGTGAGCGGAGGCTAGCTGCTGGGGGCTGAGTCTATCCGACTTAATTCGGAAGATCACGATAGGAAGGGTTGGCGGAACTGCCAGCTCGAAGTCACTCGAAGCTTCCACCCAGCTAGAAAATGCCCTGCTTAGTTTGAGCTGGCGATCGATCAGTTCCTCATACGCCTGGCGGCCGTGCACACGAAGCGTCAACCATAGTTTTAGAGAGTTCATGCGCCGGGTCCACTGCGTACTGATGCGGGAATTATCCGGCAAGTGAGCGCCGGCAGCCTTTGGCATATAAGGTGCGGCGACCGAGAATGTACGCTCCAATATCTCAGGGTGGCGGGTAAGGATCACCCCGGTCGCGAATGGCATTGCGAGCCACTTGTGCGGATCGATGGTTAGCGAATCCGCCAGCTCGATGCCGCGGACAAGGTCACGATGCTGGTCAGAGAAAATCACCGACCCTCCATAAGCGCCGTCCACATGCAACCATAGATGGTGGCGCTTGCAAATTTCCGATATCGCGACCAGATCGTCTACGGCACCGGAATTAGTGGTCCCGACGGTTGCCACGACAGAAAAGGGCTTGCAACCAGCTGCCGTATCTTCCTGGATTGCCTGATCCAGGTGCTGGGGATCGAGCTGCACCCCCTCATTCACTGCAACACGCCGTAACGCCTTGCGGCCAATTCCGAGCAGTCCCGCGGACTTATCGAGCGAGTGATGTGATTCGGCCGAAGCGTAGAACACTAGCGGAGCGCCGATAGCGGCTACCCCTTCTTCCACGGCTCCTGGAAAGCACCACGCCAACGCCAAAGCGAGGCCGCTAAAATTGGCCTCGTTGCCGCCGCTGGTAAATGTTCCGTTGAAGTCCCCAGGCCACCCCACACGCTCGCCGATCCAGCGCACGGTTTCTAATTCGATCTTCGACGCTAGTTGCGAACGCGCCAAGGTAGCGAGTTGGGGATTGAGCGCCGCTACCAGGGCCTCGGCCAGCACCCCGATGTAGGTTGGCGTAGGGTTCATCAAACCGAAATAATTGGCGCTGGGGACATGGAATCCTTGCCCCACCATCTCGCGGCAGACTTCGTCCAATACTTTGTCGACATTTTCGCCGATCTCGGGAAGCGGACGGTGAAGCGGGCCATAACTTCGTTGCTCGAGAGGAAGTTGCACGGCACGATCAGGCAGGGAAGAGAAGAAGGCGTCGATCTGGTCAACCAGACGATGACCGAGACGCCGGCGAGTTTCAGAGTCGAAGTCGAAGCGCATAAGCATTCGATTTCATATCGGCGACAAGGGCGAAAGAACTTTTAGTGCGGCAGACACCGAAGCATCTAAGAAGAGACAATTATTTGTTGTCACGCACGACGCTCCGATGATCGCGAATGCTATTTTGCTTCCTCTCCTTTTTCGGCGGCCCCTGTGACTAGAGTCTTCTCTGGACGGAGCAGTGGAAACAAAATCACATCGCGGATAGTATGCGAGTCAGTCAGCAGCATCGCTAAACGGTCAACCCCGACACCGACCCCTCCCGCCGGCGGCATCCCGTAGGAGAGGGCGCGGATGTAATCCTCATCCATTTGGTGGGCTTCTTCGTCGCCGCGCTCACGCTCTTTCAACTGTCCTTCGAAGCGGCGACGCTGGTCTTCGGGGTCATTCAACTCGCTGAACCCGTTTGCGATTTCCATTTTGCCGGCGAAAATTTCCCATCGTTCCGTCCAGTCCGGTTCATCGGGTTTTTGTTTGGAAAGCGGAGAAACCGCAGTAGGATATTCGTAAATGATGGTTGGCTGAAAAAGGTAATCTTCCGCAACCGCTTCGAATAGAGCCGCGATTGCCTTTCCTGCAGGCTCTTTCGGATCGTAAGCCACATGCGCGTGTGCTGAATTAAATCGTCGTACCAGGCGTTCGACCGCTTCGGCTGATCCGAAATCTGAGATTGCCGGTTTGGTGCCCGCGGTTTCAGGCCAGTAAAGCATGATGGCTTCGCGCATAGTCAATCGCTGCCAATTCTCACTCGCCCAATCGATTTCGTCATCTCCCCACTTGGTTTTGGTACCGCCAGTTACGTCTTTCGCAGCCTGTTCTATTAATTGCTGAGTTAAATCCATCACACCGCGAAAATCCGTGTAGGCCTGGTAGAACTCGAGCATGGTGAACTCGGGATTATGTCGCATCGAGATACCTTCGTTGCGAAAGTTACGATTGATTTCGAAAACCCGGTCAAATCCTCCTACCACTAGGCGCTTGAGATAAAGTTCTGGCGCGATGCGGAGAAATAGATCCATGTCGAGCGTGTTGTGATGGGTCACAAATGGCCGGGCAACCGCGCCGCCGGCCACAGGTTGCATCATTGGCGTTTCAACCTCGACAAACCCGTGCCCGTCCATGAATCGCCGGAATGATTGCACCAGCTTACCCCGCTTCAGAAAAACTTCACGCACTTCGGGATTCATCACCAGATCGACATAGCGTTGTCGATACCGCAGTTCGACGTCCGTCAGGCCGTGCCACTTTTCCGGCAGCGGCAGCAAGTCTTTGGAGAGGAACGTAATTTCTTCGACGTGAATCGACAGCTCGCCCGTACGGGTGCGGAATAGATATCCGCTTACTCCAACGTGATCGCCGAGGTCGAGCAGACGATATAGTTCGAATCCTTTCTCTCCGACGGCATCTTTTTTCACATAAATCTGTAGTCGCTGACCAGCTTGCTGAAGATGAGCAAATCCGGCCTTGCCCATCAGCCGAATAGCCATGATGCGTCCGGCGACACGCACATTAACTCTGGGGTTGTCCAGTTGCTCGACACTCTTGTCGGAGTACTCAGCAACGATTTGCGGAATCGTGTGAGTAGCGTCGTACTTGGTGGGATAGACCTGCTGGCCGAGTGCCTCTATCTTTTTGAGCTTTTCGCGCCGTAATTCGTAGATATTCTCGTCGAGTGCCAATGGGTTCCTGTCTTAGCGGATCGCTTGGGTGAACAGTGATTATAAACAAGCTAAAGAGGCAGTCGGTGAGGGAGCATCATATTTTCAGCAGTTCGAGATAGATTGCCATCCCTACCACCGCATCTACGCCCATGGCATGAAGTTGTTCCACTTCGTCTTCTTTTCTAATGCCTCCGGCGACTATCAACTGTCTTTTCGTAATTTTCCTCAACTCAGCAACCACGTCCAACGGCATGCCTAGCAACAGCCCCTCGGTATCGATATTGGTGTATAGAAATGCATCGCAGTATGACTCCAGGGCGCGAATCATTTGAGCGGCGGATATTTCTGTGATTTCACGCCATCCTCTGATTGCGACCTTTCCGCCCTTCGAATCCACTGCGAAAACCAGTTTTTCAGCGCCGATCTGACGTGCCATGGCCTCAGCAAACGGCGCGTCAATCTGCCCCTTCCTTATCAGCGACGATCCAATGATTACGCGCTTGGCTCCGTCGGTCAGAAGTCCTTCTGCAATTTTCGCAGTACGAATCCCTCCGCCTACCTGGCAGGGAAGCCGGCCTGCCAACGAGCGCAGAAGTTCGCGGTTGTCGCCTGTTCCAATCGCCGCATCCAGATCGATGAGTTGAATCAGAGGATATTTCGAAAATCGTTTTATCCAAGGCTCGACATCATTAAATTCCAAAGCTTTTTTTTCGCCTTGCACCAGTTGGACGATTTTGCCACCCATGAGATCGATGGAAGGAATTAGCATGGCCACCTCATGGGGATTCCGGCGGAAAGAAGGTCTCGCTTGAGGTTTCCGATGGGAACCACGCCCAGATGAAAGATGGATGCGGCCAGGGCTGCATCGGCACGACCGTCTCGAAAGACCTCAACGAAGTGTCCTGCTTCTCCCGCCCCTCCCGATGCGATGACTGGAATGTTGAGCGCGTCGACGACCGCCGAGGTCAGATCGCAATCGAAGCCGCCGCGAGTCCCATCTCGATCGATCGAAGTAAGCATTATTTCTCCCGCTCCATGGCTCTCCGCCTCGATGGCCCATTCCACGGCATCCCGGCCGGTCGCGTCTCGGCCTCCCGTCGCTTTGACCCCGAAAGATAAGCGCTTCGCATTGCTGACCCGAAGGGCGTCGATCGCGACAATCACTGCCTGAGAGCCGTATCGATGCGCTATTCGTGTAATTAGCGCGGGATCCCGGAGAGCGGCGGAGTTAACAGTCACCTTGTCTGCGCCGGCATCGAACACAGCCGCCGCCTCGTCCAAGGATCTGATACCGCCGCCTACTGTGAATGGAATGAATAGTTGACGGGCTGTCCGCCGAACCGCATCGAGCAACGTAGCTCGGTGCTCATAGGTTGCCGAAATATCGAGCAGTACAATTTCGTCCGCTCCGGCGAGGCTGTGGGCCAGCGCGAGTTCGGCTGGGTCGCCGGCATCGCGCAAATCGGAAAATTGGATGCCTTTGACGACGCGTCCGCCGTTCACATCCAGGCACGCGATAATGCGCTTCGTTAGCATTTGTCAGGCAGAGTAAATCTCACAGTTCACAAAAATTCTGCAGAAGCTGGCGGCCAGCGGTTCCTGATTTTTCAGGATGGAACTGCACTCCGAAGAGCTGTCCTCGCTCTACCGCTGCGGAAAAAATGCCACCGTAAGTGCATCCTGCAACCGTGGCATCGATCAAGGGAGCCCGGTAGGAATGTGTGAAATAAACAAATGCATCAGCTGGCAGATGCCGCAGAAGGCGAGATGTGCCTCGAAATTGCAGCTGATTCCAGCCAACGTGAGGGGATTTCACTTCCATAGGAAACTTTTCGCATTGCCCTTCAAATATTCCCAAACCATGTAAATCCGGGGCCTCCTGGCTGGACTCGAACATCCATTGCATTCCTAGGCAAATACCGAGCAAAGGGACTTCCCGCTTGATCGCATAGTTGATCGACTCCTTTATGGGGCCGGTCAGGGCAGTCGTGGCCCCGAAATTTCCCACACCAGGCAAAACAATCTTGTCCGCACTGGCAATGGCATTCGGATCGGAGGTAATCTCTGATTGCTGTCCGAGGTGGTCGAACGCCTTCTTGACTGAAGCGAGATTCCCCGCTTGATAATCCACGATTGCGATCATAAGAGCCCCTTTGTACTGGGCAGCAAACGTGCCATGCGCCGGTCGAGCCAACATGCCGCGCGTAGCGCGCGTGCGAATGCCTTGAAAAGGGCTTCAATTTTGTGATGGTTAGAGCGGCCGTAAAGCACACGAGCATGTACGTTGGCGTGTGCGCCACGCGCAAAGCCTTCAAAGAAGTCGTAAACCAATTCCGCCTGCAAGTCGCCTACCAGGCGCTGCCGCACCTTCGTCTCCACCACGGCGGATGCCCGGCCGCCAAAATCGACCGCGACCAGCCCGAGGGTTTCGTCCATCGGCATGACGAAATACCCGGCGCGCAAAATTCCTCGTTTCGATGCCAACGCTTTTTGAAATGCTTCGCCTAATACGATGCCTACGTCTTCCACGGTGTGGTGCTGGTCGACATCCAGATCGCCTTCGGCGCGCAATTCGAGATCGAAACCTCCGTGCCTGGCAAATAATTCCAGCATATGATCGAAGAATCGAATACCGGTAGATATTTTGTACTTTCCACGCCCGTCAATGTGCAGGACAAGCTTAATGGTGGTCTCATTCGTTTTTCGCGCAATGCTGGCCTGTCTCATGCCGAAGGTTTTCCTTCCCATCCGATTTCTTTAAGAATTGCAGGTAATGCGCTCAGAAAGCGGTCGGTGTGGGCCTGCCAGCCCACGGTAACCCGGACGCATCCATGGCAACCCCAATCGGACGAGCGATCGCGGACCAGAATGTTTCGGGTCTTCATGCAACGCACAAAATCTGCGTGTAACCGTCCGATTCGTGCCAGCACAAAATTTGCGTGGCTTGGCCAGAAAGGAATTCCAAGCGCACCGAACTCTTCTTGCAAACGGCTGCGGCTCGATTGCACCTCTGCCACATATTTCTGAACGTATTCCTCGTCGGCCAATGCCGCAGGCAGGCAGGCCAACGCGACTCCATTTACGTTGTACGGCGAGCAGGCTCGACGGAGATCGCGTATTTGTGAGGCCGCACCCGCCAGCATTCCTATTCTGAAGCTGGCCATTCCATAGGCTTTCGAAAAAGTGCGGACAACAAAGAGGTTTGGTACTTGGCCCACATGTTCCAGAAGCGACTCACCGTAAAATTCGAAATATGCTTCGTCTACCAAAATTGCGGCCTGGGGAGCGCTGCGAGCGATTAGCAGCAAATCGTCCGCCGAAGCAGCGATACCCGTGGGATTGTTCGGATTTGCAATCGCAATCAACCTGGTATTGG
Organism: Terriglobia bacterium; assembly: GCA_963706335.1. Lineage (GTDB taxonomy): Bacteria > Acidobacteriota > Terriglobia > Terriglobales > Acidobacteriaceae > JAIQFF01. The sequence goes on along the minus strand of CAVPME010000013.1, from coordinate 104,964 downwards.
GATTCGTGGTATGGGTCAGTATCTTTGACGTTGGAAAGCGAAAGTCCTCATCGGAGGGAACCGAAACGATACTCGCTCCTGTAGCAGCCGCACAAATTTCGTACATTGCGAAAGTGGGAACAACGATGACTGCATCGTCTCCCGGCTCCAGATACGCCTCGCACAGGAGGTGAATGGCCTCATCAACTCCATTCGTTAACAAGACCTGTTCCGGCTTCGGTCCAAAATACGATGCAACCACTTTCTCGACGGGAGCCCGATCCGGATAGCTCGCGAGTTGTTCCGGTTGCAATTGCCGAAGGCTCTCCATTACTCGCGGAGAACATCCGCCGGTATTCTCGTTAAAGTCCAAACGCAATCCGGAACGATCTCCCAGGGGAGGTTTGTACTGTTTCAGTTTTCGTACTGCTGGGCGAGTCTCAAGCATGGCCACACCTCAGCTGCACCGATTGAGCATGCGCGTTCAGGCCTTCAGCCTCGGCTAAAGCAACAATGGACGGCGCAATTTTTTTCAACCCGGCGCGCGAAACCTCCTGCACGGTAATTACCTTGATGAAGTCACTTACACTAAGCCCGCCCCGAAAACGTGCCGCGCCCCCGGTCGGAAGCACATGATTTGGTCCAGAACCGTAATCCCCAGCTGCCTGCGCCGAATAATCTCCAATAAAAATGGATCCCGCGCTGAGGATGTCCGGCAGATTCTGGCGCGTCGTGGTGAGGTGTTCCGGTGCAATCCTGTTGGTCCATGCAAGCGCTTCCTCGCGGGAAGAGGCAAGAAGTACAGCCCCATGTTTGAGCACCGCACGCCGCGCGATCGAATTTTCCCAGCTCAAGGAAGCCACAGCGCGGGAGACCGCGGCCGCGAGTTTTCGCGATCTGGTAATCAACAAAACTAGTGCGTCAGGATCGTGTTCGGCTTGCGCAACCAGATCGGCTCCGATGAATGCCGCGTTGCCCTTATCACAAAGTATGAGTCCTTCGGTAGGTCCTGCAAGAAAATCGATGGCACAGTCGAATGCTACAATTTTTTTCGCCGTCGTAACAAACAGATTTCCCGGCCCTACGATCTTATCCACTTGCTTAATGGTTTTCGTACCATAGGCTAAGGCTGCGATCGCCTGGGATCCTCCGACCCGATAAAACTCATTGATTCCTAACAGAGCCGCCGCTGCCAAGGTTGCTGGCGCGGGTCGCGGAGATATCACGCGAATTTCCTTCACACCGGCAACTTGCGCTGGTATTACCGTCATGAGCAGGGTTGAGGGCAAGGGATAGCGACCACCCGGAACGTAGCATCCCGCCGCACTGAGCGGACGCAACATCTGTCGCAGCGACCGGCCCTGCCGGGTGCGTTCCCAGTCTTTAGGCCTTTGCCAACCACAAAAGTTGCGGATACTCGCGGCTGCCTCTTCCATCGCGGCTCGCAACTGCCGTGGGCAAGCCGCCAGCGCAGTATGCATTTCGGTTCGCGAAACCTGTAGCGATTGCTTTGGAAGGAGACCGTCCCAGCGTTCGGCGTATCGCCGCAACGCACGATCCCCTTCCCGTCGCACACTCTGGACGATACGTCGAACCCGAGGCTCGAGGGCATCCAGTCTTTGTCCGCGCCGCTCGAGCCTGCGGACGTAACCCACGGCGGCAGCACCTTCAAGTATCCGCATTTACATCACCACCTTGTTCAGCGGATATTCGACGATGCCCTCGGCATTAGCCGCCTTCAATCGAGGGATGATTTTCCATGCGGCCGATTCTTCGATGATGGTATTCACTGCCACCCAGTCTTCGTCGCTCAGGGTTGCCACTGTCGGCTTTTGCAGGGCTGGCAGAATTCCGAGCACGCCGGCGAGATCACTTTTCCTTACATTCAACATCAAGCCGACTCTGCCTTGAGCCTCCATCGCGCCCCGAAGCATGACGGCAAGATGCTCAATTTTTTGACGCTTTTCGTCTTCTTTCCAGGCGGCACAATTGGCAATGATCTGAGTATTCGATTCCAGCAACGTATCGATGATTCGCAAGTGATTGGCACGTAGCGAACTGCCAGTCTCAGTAACTTCGACGATTGCATCCGCGAGCGTGGGCGGCTTCACTTCGGTGGCGCCCCAGGAAAATTCCACCCGTACGGTCACACTCTTCGCCGCAAAATAGTTGCGAGTCACATTCACGAGTTCCGTGGCAACGATACAGTCGGTCAGATCTTCCGCCCGCTGATAGCCCGATGTTTCGGGCACTGCCAGTACCCATCGGACTTTGCCGCGGCTCTGTTTTGCATAAATCAAATCGGCGACTGTGACTACCTTCAGGCCGCTTTCCATTACCCAATCAAGCCCCGTGAGTCCCGCGTCCAGCACGCCGTGCTCGACGTATCGAGCCATTTCCTGGGCGCGAATCAGCAAGCATTCGACATCAGGATCTGCAGTGTTGGCCGAATACGAGCGTCCATTTGTGTAAACGTTGAGCCCCGCACGCGCAAACAGTTGCAACGTTGCTTCCTGCAAACTGCCCTTGGGGATGCCAATCCGCAGCTTCATGAATTCGTCCTCTCCGTCGCCGAGGCTTGCTTGTCCATGGCGATTTTCTGGGTGAAGCACGATCGCGTTCCTCGATGACATACCACGCCTTCACCCAGCACTCGCACTTGCAGCAAAATGGTGTCGCGGTCACAATCGGTTGCGGCTGAGACCACTTCCAGCCGGTTGCCGGACGTTTCGCCCTTGGTCCAAAGCTGGTTGCGAGTCCGGCTGAAAAATGTGACGAATCCACCGAGCATCGTCCGCTCGTAAGCCTCTCGATTCATAAATCCCAACATCAGGACCTCGCCGTTCGCCGCGTCTTGCACTACCGCAGGCAGCAGCCCTTGCATTTTGTCGAAATCAATTTGTTCGCCGTGAAATGCGTTCTGATCATTCATGTAAGCTCCGATTTGTCAGTAAAAACAAAAAGCCCGCCGTCGCAAATCGCGTCAGCGGGCCGAATCTTTCTGAGTGACTAACCTATCTCAAGACACCCCCGCCGACATGTTATGCACATGATGGTGATGGTGGAGATGGGTAGAGGAACTCATGGATTATGAAGATAGCTGATCCTCCTCGTTCATGTCAAAAACATTTTTAGTGAAACTCACCGGATGTCGACGGCGCAATTGCTAGAGAACGGAAAATTTGAATACGATCCAATGGCGAAATTTCCACCACAGCAAATGGTTGCAAACCGGTTTTCTTTGACATTCGCCGCGCCGCGGAGTAGCGTTCCGGACGCAACCTACCCCGGGTACACCAACTCTCCGGCGCGCTCTCATCCCCAAGCCGGTGACTCTTTGAGGAGAAGATAAAGATGAAAAGGAAGCTTGGCAAAATTTTGGCAGGAGTTTACGTATTTTCAATGTTGGTCACCTCGTCCGCGTTCCTCCGGGCGCAAGATGAACCGAAAGAAAAGCCTCCGATGTACAGCTATGTTGCGTTTTGGAATATCCCGCGCGCACAATGGGCGGATCTCGAAAAGAACAACGCTGCCGATCAAAAAGTTCTGGACAAGATGCTGGCTGACGGGACCATTGTGGGTTACGGAACTGACTTGAACTTGGTCCACACAGCAGATGGAGATACGCACGACGACTGGTGGTCAGCTATGACCATGGCAGGAGTGCTCAACGTACTGGATAGGTTTTACAAGTCAGGGACGGTAACCTCCCCCGTGCTCGCCAACGCGACCAGGCATTCGGACGGCGTATTTGTGAGCCGGTATTACAACTGGAAGGCGGGCGCGTACAAGAATGCCTACACGCGTGTGTCCATGTACAAACTGAAGGAGAGTGTGCCGGATCACGCGATCGAAACTCTCAGCAAGAATTTTATCGTCCCGATACTGGAAAAGCTGCTCGCTGACGGCTCGATCGTCGAGTATGAAATTGATACCGAGGCGATCCACACCCAAGCTCCAGGAACCTTCTGGATCGACGTAATCTCGCCCAACGCGGAGGGTCTGGACAAATTGAGTGCAGCGTTGATGGCTGCTGGTAAGGCAAACCCGTTGAATGGTCCCGCGTTCGAATCGATGGTGGATTCGAGTGCACACCGCGATAATCTGGCAAGCTCAACCGTAACTTACAAATAGCGCCCCTTAAGGTCGATCCCGCTTTAGTGCGGCGGCGCAAGCCGCCGCAACCCGTGCTGGGATTGTCGCCGCAGTTGATCTTGATGTTATTTCTTTACGACGGTGGAGCGTTCTTGCCAATTATAGTTGCGCCAAACAAAGTGAAAAATGAAACAATACTGATTCGCATCTTGAAGCTAGTCAGAGTCAGCGGTACTATGAGTGCGGCAAGCGTTATCAGGCAGATGCTCCGAGGGATTCGATGCCGCAAAATTACGTTCCCATATTTATCTTCATAGCATTCGTCGGTGTTCTGATACCTGTGACGCTGCTCGCCGCCAAGCTCGTCCGTCCTGACAACCCCAGCAAAACAAAATTGATGCCCTACGAGTGCGGTATCGATCCAGTGGACAGCTCCCGCGGCCGCTACACCGTTCGTTACTACATCGTCGCTATCCTGTTCGTGGTCTTTGATGTGGAGACCATTTTTCTTTTTCCCTGGGCGGTGCAGTTCAAGGCGCTGGGCACTTTCGGATTGATTGAGATGCTGATCTTCCTGCTCATTCTTATCGTAGGGTTCATATGGATCTGGGGAAAAGGCGCTTTGGAGTGGATATAAGAGGCATCGTTGCTCCGGGACGGGGTGCTCTCATCTATCGATTGAAGTTATCCATTCAGGCGCCAATCATTGTGCTTGACATAGCAGAGCTATTCTAAAAATGCCGGATTCACCAATTTCTGAAACATTCACCGCCAGCCGCTGGACGAGGGGTAATCTCTTTTTTCCCGTGCGCGTTATCGTTACCCCGCAACACATAAGCCGGCTCAAAACCCGCCTCTTCGGCAGCAGCGAAGAAAGCATAGCCTTGGGCAAAGTTGCCTCGGTCCAGATTTCGACAGGTATGATCTGGTCCGAGATTCGTATTGACTCCTCTGGAGGCACTGCGCCGATAACGAGCCATGGCCATCGCAAAGCCGACGCCCTAAGAATTCGCGAATTAATCGAGAGCTACCAGGCCGAGCAACGGAAGTGACGGGGCACCGATCCTCACGCGGTGTCAAGTTGACCCACTAGGGCCCGCGCGCTAGTGCATCAGTTTCAATTTCCACAGCCTCGTTTTAGCATGCCGTGATATGGCATCATGGTCGCCATGAGTCCAACGGTCAAGACGGTTCTTATCACTGTCGTTTCGTTTGTCCTAGGTCATCTCAGTTGCGCATTTATGCATCACATGCACCACTTCTCAAGGTGAAACTGATGCACTACCGTCTGCGCGGTAGTGGTGCAGTTTGAAGTTAAGTCATTCTCGATTTGGAACGCTACTTGCCCTACTGAGTTTTTCAAGGTGTTCGAGCGCCTGGGTGTCCGCATCCCGCCAAAAAATACCTTAACAACGCCACCAGTTCACTAATCCTTTGTAGCTTCTCTCACGATCCGGGCAGCGGCTTGGCTGGCGTCTTCTTTGAAGTGGTGCAGCGTGCTGCACGGAACGCCCCTCATTACCGCGCCAAGTAGCATTTGCTTGGACAAGTTGAAAGGTTGAATATCGGCATTTTGGCCATCTGCCGAAACATTCAACACTTTGAAAGTTCCCTCGTGACCTTGTGCAATCACTACTTGGCCATTCCTCGGTACATATTTCTCAATGTTCGCCATGCCCACAGTTTCCCATAGGCTGCCTCACTGCGCTACTCCGTGGGAATTCAAACTGCACCACTACCTACGATCCACTTGGTAAGCTGATTTGGATCACGGGGACGTTTGCCTTTGCCAATTGTCATGAAGCACTACTCCGAAAAATCGTAGTTCCATCGTCCAGACGTAATTTCTTGCGCGGAAGTGAATGACGTGCGTTCTCGCGGTACTGCATCTCAACCCGCACCGCCCATACGATTAGAGGGATGAGCGCCAATAGCAAAACAAAGATAGTTCGCACTAAAATGGGCTTTATCTGCACACCTTAATCTTGCCCTTCGCAGGATGCTAAAGCGAGCCTGTGGAAATTGAAACTGACCCACTACCCAACCGGTTGGTCCGTTTGGAAAGTTAAAACTTTTGGCGTATAAAAGCTAGTTGCGACGGCACGCGTCATTTTCCTTCCCCGTGCGGCCACAACCGGGATTTACAAACTTTTGAGTGAGGGAACATGCCCAGCCTGACCACTACACAAGCCTCTAAAGGCTTGGAAGGAATTGTCGCCACCACCTCCAGCATTTGCTATATCGACGGCGATCAAGGCGTCCTGGCCTATCGCGGCATCGACATTCACGAACTAGCCGACCATTCCAACTTTGAAGAAACCTGCTACCTGTTGTGGTATGGCAAGCTGCCCTCGGCCAAAGAACTGAAGGAATTTCGCCAGCGACTGGCGGAAGAGCGCAAGATCGATCCCGCCATCATCGAACTTCTGCGGACCGCTCCGAAAGAGACTCAGCCCATGGACGTGCTGCGCACAGCGGTTTCGGCGCTCTCGTTCTATGACCCTGAGGAAAAGAAAAACGATCACGACGCCAACCTGCACAAGGCATTTCGCCTGACCTCGCAGATTGCGATGATCGTGGCCGCCTATGACCGCATGCGAAAGGGGAAGAGCGTGGTCGAGCCCGACCGCTCGCTTTCGCATGCCGCCAATTTCCTGCTGATGCTGAATGGGACCAAGCCCTCGGAAACCGCCGAACGGGCGCTGGATATCGCGCTTGATCCTCCACGCCGACCATGAACTGAATGCGTCCACGTTTGCGGCGCGAGTCGTGGCCGCGACGCTGTCCGATATGCATTCGGCTGTCACCGCAGCCATCGGCGCGCTTGAAAGGACCGCTGCACGGTGGCGCGAACGAAGCGGTCTTCCACATCCTGCAGGCAATCGACAAATCGGGCGCCGATCCGGTGGAGCATGTTAAAGGCATGCTGGCGCAGAAAAAGAAGATTCCCGGCTTCGGCCATCGCGTGTACCACACCGAAGATCCGCGCGCCACGCACCTGCGCAAGATGTCCGACGATCTGGGTAAGAGCAGTGGCCAGACCAAGTGGTTTGCGATGTCGCGTAAAGATTGAAGAATTTGTGAAGGCTGAGAAGAAGCTCAACGCGAATGTGGATTTCTATTCGGCATCCACCTATCACATTCTTGGTATTGATGTAGACCTGTTCACTCCGGTGTTTGCGGTGTCGCGCATCAGTGGCTGGACGGCGCATGTGATCGAGCAACTCGACGACAACCGCCTGATCCGCCCGCGCGCTGACTATATTGGGCCGTCGTATCCCGCAGCAGTATGTGCCTGTCGAGCGGCGGTAGGGTCGTCAGCGTCAAGGCAAGGACCACCACATCTCTTCCCCTGAACTTTAGATAACGACATTGCTCGCACCTGAGCGCGCTGGTGCTGAGATCCTTCGACTTCACAGGCCCATTCGCGAGCGAATGAGCCTGTTCCGCTCAGGATGACACTCTCAATAATAAATACTCAGGATTCAGCAGTTCGCTACGGTGCGTCTGATTTCTCCCAGTCAGGCTCGGAAGGCGGAACCAGGTCATATTCGTTGGTCTGTTTGCCTTGCAGGTAGACATCGAACCAGTTCACGATATGGTGCAGCCGCTCCACCCGGTGCCATGGCTTACCGGAGCGTGACAATTCGTGTGTCTCTCCAGGAAAGCGAACCATTGCGGTCGGAATCTTTCGGAATTTCAATGCCCGGAACATTTGACCGCCACCCGCATCTGGAGGAGTACGGGTATCGGCGTCGCCCAGGATCAGCATCAGCGGAGTTTTGACGTTATTGATGTACCTGATGGGGGAGCGATCTTGATAATCCTGAGGATCCTCAAATGGAGGCTTTCGAAACCAGTGCGGCTGGAACAGCGTGAAATCAGCCGAATACCACCAGTCCGCCCAGTCTGCTATGTCGCGTTGAGCGACCGCGCCGGCAAAGCGGTCCGTGTGGGTGACGACCCAGTCAGTGAGAAGGCCGCCGCCGCTGCCTCCGGTCACGCCCATATGCTTTTCGTCGATGTATCCGCGACGCACTAATTCGTCTACGCCAGCCATCAAATCTTTGAAATCGTCCCCGGGATAATGGTACTGAATGATGTTTCCAAACGCTTCGTCGTACGAAGTGCTGCCGCGAGGGTTGGGATAGAGAACTACGTAGCCCTTGGCTGCCATCCATTGCATTTCGTGAAAAAATACGTAGCCGTAGGCGGCGTGCGGGCCGCCGTGAATGTTAAGGATGAGCGGATATTTCTTGTTTGGGTCGAAGTCGGAAGGCTTTTGCACCCATGTTTGAATCTTGCGGCCGTCAAAAGTCTTGTACCAGATTTCCTCGGGCAGGGTGAGGTTCAGTTCTGAAAATAATTTCTGGTTGACGTCCGTGAGTCTTTTCTGTGCGCCGTCAGGGCTAATCAGGAAAAGATCGTTAATCATCATCGGCGTAGAAATTTCGGCGACCATCTGCGTTCCGTTCGAACTGTACTGGTTTATGGCTTGATCGCTCTTAGTAAGCGGGGTCACCTGTCCGGAATCGGCGTCGAAGCGTTCGAGATTGGCACGTCCCTGTTTAGCGACTAAAACGGTAAGCGATTTGCCATCGGCGCTCCAGACAGGCCGAGTCGTTCCCCCGCCGCGTGGCGGTTCCTGATCGCCAAGAATTCCACCTCCGATATCCCAGTCGTATTTCGAGGTCAGGTTTCGTGGTACGGTTCCGGCTTTGAGGTCCACAACCCACAAGTTGGTTTTAGTGTGAGATTGAATGGGAGTATTCAGACTGCCAAAGAACGCCAGGCGTGAGCCGTCCCGGCTGATTGAGATGGATTGTGAAGCGCCGGCGATGCGTGCGACCTCGCTCGGATCCCCGCCGGCCGCCGGAACAGAGTAAACGACATTCTGGCCAAGTCCGTAGTACGGTTCCAGTTCGCGATCCGAGATGAAATAGATTTTCGACCCGTCAGGCGCCCATTGAGGCCCCTCTTCGGTGAAATCGCCGCGCGTAAGCTGTCTAGGCTGAGGCAGATTCTGTGGATCGGATGCAACCGCGATAGTCCAGATGTGGCTGTGACGTGAGAAATCTCGATAGCCCTCGTCATTGTCCCGGTATTCGGCGCGAGTGATGACGTGGATGTCGGGCTCGTGTTGAGGCTTGCCGCAATCGCTTTTATTTTTGTCCTTGTCTTTCTCTTTGCTCTCCTCGCATGCGGCCATGGCCAAATCCTGGTCATTAGTAGAACTCGTGAAAGCCAGAACGGCACCATTGGCGGACCAAGCGGGCCCGGATGCACCCTTTGGAAGATGGGTCAGTGGCCATGCCTCTCCGCCGTCCAGGGGCAGAACGAATATTTGAGGAGGTTGTGGTTTTCCTTCTTTTTCCGTTGTACGGACGAAGGCGAGGAACTTGCCGTCAGGCGACCATTGCGGCGAAGAGTCGTGTTTGCCTACGGTAAGCCGGCGCATTTCTCCCCCATTCACGGGGACGCTCCATAAAGAGGTCTCATAGTCTTCGCGCTTCGCATCGACCACGATTCGGACGAAGGCGACTTGGCTTCCGTCGGGAGAAAGTTGCGGGTTGCCGACCCAGTTGAATTGGAAAAGATCCTTCTCGGTGATTGCCCGTTTCGCACCTGAGGCGGATCCGAGGAGAACTATCATGTAAAAAAATGGAAGAATCAGTTGCGGAAAAATCTTCTTCATGAACACTCCGACAAAAGAACTGAGCAGGCTAACACGCCTGCGCCAGGCGGTTGAAGCGTAGAATAGTGAAGTTAGTATGCGACGCGTTTATCTGGACAATAACGCTACCACGCCCATTCTGCCAGACGTCCTGGCGGCGATGCAGCCTTATTTCGGCGAACATTTTGGCAACGCTTCGTCTATTCATCATCATGGACAGGAGACGCGGGCGGCCGTGGAACGAGCGCGCGAGTCAGTCGCGGCACTTTTAGGATGCCAGGCGTCAGAGATCGTATTCACCAGCGGAGGTACCGAAGGCGATAACCTCGCAATTTCAGGAATGGTTTCGGCCGGGCAGCATGTTATTACATCGACCATCGAGCATCACGCGGTTTTGAACTCGTGCAAGCATTTGGAAGCGTTAGGCTGCGAGGTCGCGTATATTCCGGTGGACGGCCGCGGGCAGGTTGATCCTGGCGATGTCCGCAGAGCGATACGTCCAAATACGTGCCTCATTACGATCATGATGGCGAATAACGAAACAGGAGTGCTACAACCCGTAGAAGAAATTGGAAAGTTCGCGGCCGAGGCCGATGTGTATTTCCACACCGACGCGGTACAGGCCGCCGGAAAAGTTGCCATTGATGTCAATCGCATTGGTTGCGATCTGCTTTCGATTTCAGGTCACAAGATGCACGCTCCACAAGGGGTGGGTGCGCTCTACGTAAGGAAGGGAACTGCCTTGCGACCGATGGTTCACGGTGGAAGTCACGAACGCTCACGGCGGGCGGGCACGGAGAACGTTCCCGGCATCGTGGCACTGGGCAAGGCTGCGGAGATAGCTTCCGAGGGATTTGTGCGGGGCGACCTTGATCGCATGAGCGCGTTGCGCGACCTTCTAGAGCACACGATATTGCGAGATGTGGAGTCCACGTCGGTAAACGGCCATGGTGCGCTGCGTGTGCCGAATACCACGAGCATTGCTTTCGACTCTATCGGAGGCGAAGCCCTTGTAATCACCCTTGACCTCAAGGGCGTAGCGGTTTCGACGGGCGCTGCATGTTCATCGGGCGCGATCGAGCCGTCGCATGTACTTACGGCTATGGGCCTCAGTCCGGAGCAAGCCAGAGGCAGCCTCCGCTTTAGCCTCGGTAAGCAGAACACCGCGGAGGATGTGGAATTTGCCTTGAGCCTCGTTCCACAAATGGTATCGAGGCTCCGGAACCTGTCTCCCATTTACAATAAAGCAGCGTCCAGCGACAAGGCAGCGCCTAGCCTGTAGCTTCTGGCTAATCAAAAATGACATCTTCCAAGACCATCGCCGTCGCCATGTCGGGTGGAGTTGACTCCTCCACCGTCGCGGCCATGCTGCGCGCAGAAGGACACGAAGTCGTGGGTTTGACGATGCAGCTTTGGAACCAACGGCGCCTGGCTGGGCATGAGGGCATGCCCGAGGTTGTGCAGGGCCGCTGCTGCTCACTGGATGATGTTTACGACGCAAGACGCGTCGCAGAAACGATTGGCATTCCCTACTATGTGGTCAATCACGAGGAGCGCTTTGAGCGGGACGTGGTGCGTCCGTTCGTCGAGCAATACCTTTCAGGCCGCACGCCGATTCCGTGTAGTCTTTGCAACAATCATCTGAAGTTCGATCAGCTTTTGATCGTTGCCCAACAGATTGGCGCAGACGCCCTCGCTACCGGTCACTATGCGCAAGTGGAGTTTGATCCAACGCTCGGACGCTGGCTGCTCAAGCGACCTACGGATCGGTCCAAGGATCAGACATATTTTCTTTTTGGACTAACGCAGGACCAATTGAGTCGAACGCTATTTCCGTTAGGTGGGATGATGAAGCCCGAAGTCCGAGAGTTGGCCCGCCGCCACGGGCTGGCCTTGGCCCAGAAGCCGGATTCACAGGAGATTTGTTTCGTTCCCGGCGGAGACTACAAGAAGTTTCTCGATGCCTATCTGGCCGAGCAAGGCGAGGCCTTGCCAGACACCGCGGGAGCGCTGGTCACGACCGACGGCGAGGTCGTGGGTGAGCATGGAGGAATCCATAACTTTACCGTTGGGCAGCGCAAGGGACTCGGATTGGCTACGGGCTCTCCGCTTTATGTAATTCAGATCAACGGAGACACTCGACAGGTTGTGGTGGGGCAGCAGGAAGAGCTTTATACCCGGAAGCTGCGCACTCATCGAATCAACCTGATTTCGATCGCTGATCTGGCGGAGCCGATGCGAACGACTGTGAAAATTCGTCATCGCCATGAGGGGGCACCGGCGATGATTGAAAAGACTGGCAAGGACGAAATTGTGGTCACGTTTGAGGAGCCGCAGCGAGCTGTAACGCCAGGGCAGGCAGCCGTATTCTACGATGGGGATGCGGTAGTTGGCGGAGGCTGGATCGTGTGACGATCCTAAAACATCAGCACTTATGGAGAGCTGAATCCAGCGCAATCGAAAAGAAGAGGAACGGTTCGCCTGACTGACCGGTCGGGACTAAATGAACATTTCGTCCTGGGGGACGGTGACGTCCCGTCTAGGCGCCCGCTTCCCGCCGAAAAGAGATTCCAACGCAACAGTAATTCCCTGGACCAATCCAGAAAGATGACGTACCGGAGAAACAACTGTACGGTGTACCACTTCGCTTGTCTCTTCGATTCGGTCCATGGTGCGATTGAGCAATTCGTCGGCGCGGATCACCTGCAGGCGGGTACGATCAACGACGTCGGAGACAGTAGCATCGATTCGCTCAAGCTGACCACGTACCACGGTCGAAGTTTCGCTGACATTAGTCGCAATCGTGTCTATTTTCGGTCGCAAGTCCAGCATGATGGACTGGGCCGTATCTGCCGTTGGCATTACCTTGTCCTTCACTTCCGTAGCCAGGGCTTCCATCCGTGAAGTACTCTTTCGGACAGCTACATATAGAGCGACCAGAATTCCTGCCTGGAGAACTACCGCCGCGGCGGTAACTCCAACGAAAATTGGTAGATAATCCATATATGAAAGTTGCTCCGCCTCACTGCGTCGAATCCCCCGCCGGCGGAGAAACGCAGATTTACGGGTTCTTCGATGCGCCGCCATCCGCTGCGGTAGCTTCGTGGTAGGCCTGACGGCCTGCTTCGTAGGCAGATTTGAACTGATCCTTCTGCTGTTTGGCGACTTCACGGCCGCGGTCCACTAAATCGGATGCCTGTTCTTTGGCCTTACGGGCGCGCTCCTTCATGAATTCCCGGCCTTCATCCGCTTTGGAGCGCAGCGAGTCACGCATTTCGCTGCCCGCGCTGGGAGCGTAAAGCACTCCTACGACTGCACCAACGCCAAGTCCGGCAAGAAACCAGAGAATACTGCTGCTATCTTTGTCCGACATACCGCAGCCTCCAAACACGAATTGCAACTGTCGCGATGTTAGCACCCAGTGTTGGGAAATACAATTATCGCCAGACTTGTCGCCGGCGCAAGGAAGCGAGACAATGTCCGCGCGTCACAGGAGGCAGAAGTTTTGTCAGACCGGAAATATCGACAGCGCGGGTACCAGGATACGGGGCAGAAATCCGAAAGGCGAGAACCGACAGAGAGGCCGGTCAAGAAAGAAACATTCGGGCCTCGCGCCATTCAAATGCCCGGCACGCGGACCGTTTCGCGCTGCTCTCAGTGTGGAGCACTGTTGCAATCCGTCAGTGACCCGGTTGGTCAATGTCCCAAGTGCTCCTTCGAACTTCATTCCTGTAAGCAGTGCACCCATTTCGACACCTCCAGCCGCTTTGAGTGCACACAACCCATTCCAGAACGAATTCCTCGCAAAGACCAGGGCAACGAATGTACGTTTTATTCGATTCGAGTGATGATCGAAAAAGAAACGTCGACGCCGAAAGCATTGCGGCCGAACGACGCGAGGCAAGCCTTCGAGAATTTGTTCAAGAAATAAAAATGGCAAGTTTTACGGCTTCAGGGTCGGCCGTATTAGTACTTCGCTGACGAACGATTGCGCTTCCTGAGTTACCAGCATAGCCACCACGTGTGCAACATCATCCGATTGCAGCATTTTGTTTGGATCTTTCCCCTCGTGGGGACTCAAATCTGTGTGTACCGACCCGGGGCAGACGATGGAAACCCTGATGTTGTGACTTCGTAATTCCTCCGCAACCGAGTAACTCAATCCATTCAGCCCCCACTTTGATGCCGCGTAAGCGGCACCGTTGGGCAATGCATTTTTCCCGGCTAGGGAAGAAATGTTGATGATATGGCCCTTCTTCGCACCGATCATCATCGGCGCAAAGCTGCGGATGCAGTAATAGACGCCTCGCAAATTCGTGTTAATCACGCTTTCCCACGAGTCAGGAGGCATCTGATAGAGAGGAGCTCTAAAGCCGCCGATTCCGGCGTTGTTCACGAGGATATCGGTGTGTCCGAAGTCCCGCTGCACCCTAGCCGCGACGGACTCTACCGACCTCAAGTCGGTCACGTCGCACGGTGCGACTTGAGACTTGCCACCCGCTCCGGTGACCACCGAAGCCGTGCTCTCGAGTGGGGCGGTAGTTCGGCCGCAAAGAACGGTTAAGGCGCCCATGCTCGCCAGTTCGCGAGCAATGGCAGCGCCAATGCCTGTGCCCGCTCCGGTAATAACTGCAATCTGCCCGCTGAGAGAATCTTTGGTTGCCTTGGGCATAGAAATTAATACCTCGCAAATAGGTTTTCGGTTCTCGTTCCAGACCATCCGCATGAGCCTTCAAAGGCATCTTATTTAAGACTAAGGAGAGAGTGTTTCTAAATGCAAACTTGCCTTAGACGTTACACATACTTATAATCCGCCTCACCGGAAACGGGCCTTGGTGGTTTTACCGGTTTACAGGGCACGCACTTCGTTTCCGGATGCGTCGGCAAGCTGTCGATGTATAAGTACGACCCCGGGTGAGCTGGCTTGGGTGGTGCCTGGGATTTGATGTGGTCGCCGTTTTTCCCGAAACTTTGAAGGAGCGATTCGAATGAAGACGAGTCTAGTGGCGCTTTTGCTCGCGTTGTCCGCAGTGGCATCAGGTCAAGCCGCCGCACCGGCGCAGCCTCAGGCGCAACCAGCACAACCTCAGGCACAACCAGGGCAGGCATCTCCCGCACAACCCGCGTCGCAAAAGAAAGAGATTAAGGACCCCGCTGAGTACAACGCTTACGTCGGCGCCGTTCAGCAGACCGACCCAACCGCCAAGATCAGCGGCCTGGAAGCCTTCCTCACTCAGTACCCTAACAGCGTGATGAAAGAAGACGCCCTGGAACTGCTGATGGGAACCTATCAGCAGGCCGGCAATCAGGCGAAGGTCATTGACACCGCTAACCGACTTCTGGCGGTCAATCCGAACAATACCCGTGCTCTGGTGCTTCTTGCCTACAACGAGCGGGCCGCTCAGAAGTGGCCCGATGCCAAGCAACACGCCGAGCGTGGACTGCAGGCGCTCACCACAATGACGAAGCCAGATGGGGTTTCGGACGCCGACTTCGCCAAACAGAAGGCTCAACTAGGCGGATTGTTAAACAGTGTAGCCGGCTTCTCCGCGCTGCAGATGAAGGACTATGCGGCAGCGCAAAAATACTTGCGTCCGGCCGTCGAGGCTGATCCTAATAATGTCGAGAACGTTTATCCTTTGGCGCTCTCCTATCTCACGGCGACTCCGTCCGATGATGTCAACGGGTTGTTCTTCATCGCGCGCGCGGCGAATTTGGTAACCGATCCGAAAGGGAAGGATTCGATCGTCAAGTTTGGCCATAATCGGTATGCGAAATATCACGGTTCTGAGCAAGGTTGGGACGATTTACTGACGCAGACGAAAACGACTCCCATTCCGCCGGCGGGCTTCACGATTGCAGCGTACGTGCCTCCTACCCCTGCGCAGCAGGCTGCAGACCTGGTGAAGACCAAGAAGCCGGAGGAGATGAGTTTCGCGGAGTGGGAACTGGTTCTTTCTGAAGGATCGCCAGAAGATCAGGAAAAGGTCTGGACCGCGCTGAAGGGAAAGAATCTGCAGATGGCGGAAGTACAAGTCATCAGTGCCACTCCGACCAAGCTCGAGTTGGCAGCCAGCGTCGATGACATCGATCAGAAGCGTGGTGACATCGAATTGTCATTTCCTGCCGCGATTCCTGCTCGAAGCGCCCCGAAAGAAGGAGACAAGATCAACTTCGAGGGCACGCCTGTTTCGTACACCCCCAAACCGTTTGTCATGGTCATGGAAAAAGGCGCGTTGCTGACCAAGGCTGCGCCGGCGGGAGCAAGGAAACCTCCGGTGCACAGGAAGCCCCAGTAGTCAGAATGGGGACCAGCAATAAGGCAGCCCTAAGCAGTCTGTTACGAAACTGGGTGCTCGTAAGCGATAAAGAAGCGGTGTTCGGGGGATCCGAACATCGCTTTTTCGCGTTGGGGGCTCGGATGCGAAGGTTTAGCAGACGTTTCAGGTTGTAAACCATCACAGCCAGACTGATTTCGGTCTCTGCGCTCCCTCTCACATTGCGCTGGCACTCCGCCTCGAGTCGCCGCGACGACCGCACCTGCTGTAGGTAGCCGTACAAATACTAGAAGTGATGTGGCTGCTGGGCGGTTTGCGGCCGGACTACAAGTCGATCGCCGAGTTCCGTCGGATACTTAGCCGGGAGCGGAGTGGGTGCGCTTTGCTCACTCGGAGGATCTGGTGTGTGGCGAGACGGTGGGGCGGTAGATGGTTCAAAGTTCCGGCGGTCAGCAGCGCCAAGAGGCGCGAACGCGATGCGGTGAGGCGCGTGGATCGTAGCCAGGGCACCCAGTCTCAGCTGGCTGCGCACGTTCAAAGCCGAGAATGGCCAGGTCCAGCCGACCTACCAACGCCTCGATCACTCTACACACGTGAACGGATGGGATCAGTTCTTCCAAGGTCACGGGAAACATCGTCGTCTGCTCCCGCGCCTCACCCGGAGATAGGCCATAAAAATGCCCTCGCTCCCGCGAGGGCATTTTCTCATTGCTAAGGGCTGCCTTATTTTTTGGAATGAAGGTGGAAAGTGGAGGCCTGGAGCACCAGCCTCGAACTTCAGTTCTGTCGCACTGTTTTCTTCTCGTAATTCACCGGCCGGGCGCTGCGCGGAGGACGCTTAACCCCATCGCGCAGTTGGCGAACATCAATCTTCAACTCTGAGATGGTGCGGCTCAAGGTATTCCGGTGCATGCCGAGCTCCCGAGCGGCGCGGCACTGGTTGCCTTTGTTCTCCTGCAATACGGTCAAAATGAACTTCTTCTTAAATTCACGAACGGCTTCCGAATAAAGAATATTGCTTCGGTACATCTGCAGGATGAGGGCTTCGAGTTGATCTCTCACGGCGTCTCGCTTTCTTTATCGTTTAAGCTTTTGTCTTCGATTTTCTATCTTCAGCGCGATCAATCTCTCTCTCGCGTGTTGGAAACGCAAGCGAACTCACGACGCTCTCGACTGTTTATCTTCCCGAAGTATGCCTTGTCGAACCGGTCTGCGGCGGCTGCGGCGGATGCCGAAGCAGATCCAATCCCTGATAAAACCGTACTCTCAACTCTGCGGGCGCAACCCAAATTACGGCTCGTCCCACTGCCTGGAAATATGGCGCCAGCTGCGATCCCTCCAGCCATCTGGCGGATGGTGTGAAGGAGGTCATGCCCACCAGAACAAATGCAACGATTAGCCCCCCGCGCAAAACGCCTAATGCCCCGCCCAGAAATCTATCGACTAGCCGAAGGCCCGAAGCTTTCATGGCCCAGCGCGCCGTCCGGCCAGCCACACCAAAAGCGATCGTGACTGCAAAGAATATGATCAGGAAACCGGCGCTATCCGCGACCCAGGGCGACTTCAAATATGTCCCTAACAGAAGCCCAAGCCGTTGATACTGCCATGCCGCGAGAAGATAGCCCACAATCAGGCCGCCGATGTGAAAGGCTTCCTGAAAAAATCCCATCGCCGCTGCGTGCATAGCGGACATCGCTATCACCAGGATGATGATCCAATCCGCCAAATTCAAGCGGCACCATCCTCATCGGTCGTGTCGTTAAACATCCAGATCACGCCCCGTAAGCGAGTGGTAAGCCTCAACATACTTCTGACTTGTCCGACGCGCCACTTCAGCCGGAAGAGCCGGAGCCGGGGGCTGCTTGTTCCAGCGAATTTCCTCAAGATAGTCCCGGACATACTGCTTGTCGAATGAGTCCTGCGGACGGCCAGGCTCATACTTGTCTGCCGGCCAGAAACGAGATGAATCGGGAGTAAGAACCTCATCCGCCAGCGTAATTCCTTGCATGGTACGTCCGAACTCAAACTTGGTGTCGGCAATAATAATTCCCTTTTGCCGCGCGAACTCCGCCGCTTTCCCGTAAACAGTCAAGCTGATCTCCCGCAATTGCCGGCTGAGATCGGGGCCCACCAAACGAGACATGTCCGATAGAGAAATGTTCTCGTCGTGCCCACTTGTGGCTTTCGTGGAT
The DNA here is from genome assembly GCA_963706335.1 of Terriglobia bacterium. Classification (GTDB taxonomy): domain Bacteria; phylum Acidobacteriota; class Terriglobia; order Terriglobales; family Acidobacteriaceae; genus JAIQFF01. Next base: position 86,746 of record CAVPME010000013.1, on the reverse strand, counting down.
GGGGTGAAAATGGGCTCCGGAAGCTGATCCGACTCTTTCAGGCCCTTCGGGAGTTCAATCCCGCACACTGTGCCCGTAGCTTTGTATTCTTTCCAGGCTGAACCTGAAATGTATCCGCGTACCACACATTCCACGGGAAACATATCCGCCCGAGTCACGATCATTGACCGGCCCTGCAACTGATCAGAATATTTTTGTAAAGCGGTGGGGTATTGGCTGACGTCGGCGGTAATAAGGTGATTTGGCACGACTTCGCGCAAAAACTCAAACCAGAAAAGCGAGATTTGGGTGAGTACACGGCCCTTCTGCGGAATGCCGGTCGCGAGCACGTAATCGAAAGCTGATATGCGATCTGTGGCAACAAATAGTAAGCGCTCCTGATCGAGCAAATAAACATCACGAACTTTGCCACTCGCATGCAGCTTGAGTTCGGGGAAATCGGTTTGTAGTAGAACGGAGTCGAGAAGTTGTGAGCTCATGATGGAAATTCTACAGGCAGAAATCGTCGCGTATTCTAGTCCTTAAGAAATTTTTGTCAACGGGCCCTCCTGCCATTCGGTTGCTTTGTTGTTCTCCCCTAAACACAAATCAATTGACATCATGAGGAACCGTCAAAGCCCAAGCCGGGCAGGGTTTCCAGAGAGATCCGGTTGTGGAAAAACTGAGGGTGCCTGTGCAAAGTCGGGAATGATCGCGACTGCCAGATGCACGCAGGACGTCGCGTCCACATGGCGGTATACTTAGGTGATAATGTCGCCTGAGGCCCAAAAGACGTTCTATCTGGAAATCTTCGGCTGCCAGATGAATGTCCACGATTCCGAGAAAGTTGTTGGCACGCTGCTGTCGCAAGGATATCGCCAGGTTTCGACAGTCGAAGAAGCAGGGCTTGTTCTCTACAACACCTGTTCCATTCGGGATAAAGCGGAGCAAAAGGTCTTCCACCGCTTAGCTGACTATAAAAAGCTTTATAAACAGGGCAAGCGCTTCGGCGTCCTGGGATGCGTCGCTCAGCAAGAGGGTGAGAAGATTTTTGAGCGCGCACCTCACGTTTCCTTAGTGTGCGGTTCGGCGTCATATCGTAAGTTGCCCCAGATGTTGGTCCAGCTCGAGGCAGGGAACCACAGGGTCACGGGCTTGGACGACCGTGAAACCGACGAATGCTTCGAAACCGAGTTTACGGCGCGTACGAATCCTCACCGTGGCTACATCACCATCATCGAAGGCTGTGACAAGTTTTGCGCCTATTGTGTCGTACCCTTTACCCGCGGCAAGGAGCGCAGCCGCACTTCAGACTCGGTGCTGGCGGAAGCCCGGCAGATGACTGACCTTGGATACACCGAAATCCAGCTGCTTGGCCAGATTGTTAATTCCTACAAAGATCCTCTTGGCAAACTATCGTTTGCCGAACTACTGGCGGCCGTGGGCGAGGTTGTGGGAATCAAACGGGTGCGTTTCACGACTTCGCATCCACGTCATTTTGGGTCTGATGTTGTCGCGGCCATCGAGTCTTCGTCCACTCTCTGTGATCATATTCACCTACCCATACAAAGTGGGTCTACCCGTGTGCTGGAAGCGATGCAACGGCTCTATTCGCGAGAAGAGTATCTGGAACGTATCGCCTGGATTAAGGCGGCCAAACGCGAGATTAGTGTGACCACCGACGTCATTGTCGGGTTTCCTGGCGAGACTGAGGCAGAGTTTGAACAAACGCTCACGCTGCTCGACGAGGTCGAATTCGACGCGGTTTTTGGGTTCAAGTATTCGCCGCGGCCAAATACACCTTCGCTGCATCTGCCCGACGTAATTCCGGATGAAGAGAAAGTCCGCCGTCTGGCAGTGTTACTCGAAAGGCAACGTCAGATTCAACGCCGCACCTACCAACGGCACGTTGGCCAAATCCTTGAAGTAATGGTTGAGGGGCAGAATCTAGCTCGCGGCCAGTGGAACGGCCGGACATCTCAGAATAAGGTACTGAATTTCACGGTTCCTGAAGGTGCGGCTCCTGTTTTGGGGGGTTACACACCGGTGGCGATAACCAGCAGTTTTCCCAACAGCTTGCTGGGCGAAATGGTGGTATAAGGAGCGGAGCAGGGTGATGTTCAGAGGCGGGGTGGGATTGAAGATTTGGATTGAAAGTTGATCAGCCAGTCTGAAATCTTCGATCAGCAACGCAAGCGAGGGCGCTCTTAGAGGTCATAATGATGGAAGTTGAAATGAAAATTCGCGGGCTCATGATGGACCCGGTCACTAACATGCCCATCGTGATCTTAAAGGACAATAACGGCGACGCAGTGCTGCCCATCTGGGTGGGAATTTACGAGGCCAATGCTATCGCCCTGGAGATTGAAAAGGTTACAACGCCCCGTCCGATGACTCACGATCTGATCAAGAATGTTCTGGTCGGGCTCGATACTCAGGTACACAAGGTGGTGGTGACGGAACTGCGTGAAGATACGTTCTACGCCGTAATCTGGATCGAGCGGCAGGGAAGCGTCATCAGCATCGATTCCCGGCCCTCGGATGCTCTCGCGCTTGCGCTGCGCGTCGATTGCCCGATCTTTGTTGAGGACGATGTCCTGAAGAACTCTAAGCTGGCCACCAATGCCTCGGATCGGGTTACCAGCGAAGAGCTGCGTAAATGGCTCGAGGGCTTGAACGATGAGGATCTCGGCCGCTACAAGATGTAATCTATCGTGAGTTGCTCGGTCCCAGCATTCAGCTGAAGGCCTGGATTTGAAGTGGCTCTCATGTCTGACCCCGCCGAACAGCTTCAGCGTATCTACCTTGCCGGATTTGATCTTCAGACCTTTGACCGATTTCCCAAATGTGTCGGCGTGGTTCGGGATGGCTGCGTCGCATTGCTCGTACCCTCTATCGACGGTTTGCAAATGCTTGGAACGCCGGGCTGGCGCTTGGGCGAAGCCATTGGCGTATTGGTAGAAATGGGAGGCCGCCAGGTTTTCCAGGCAAAGCAGGAAATCCTTGAAGCCACGCCAGAAAGGCTGGAAGCGCTCAACCGCTTCCGCAGCGATTTGCGTGAATTGCTGGCAACTGACGCCCCATAGGGCAGCCTCGGGCTTGCTAGTTTACATAATACTAATTATCGGACATTGCGGGGGAGATATGCCCGGAGCCTTTTACAGGCGATTGCCGGTGATCGTCTCAAGGGTTCCAGTACCAGACAGCACGATTTTGGGATGAAATAGTGTTCCAGCGATCCTGGTGGCGATCGCGATCAGTTCCCCTTGGCCGACGAACACCTTTACTTGCCTTGCCTGAGAGAGCTCGGGCAGGTTCACGGGGCGACCGCCGCGTATGTAGGTAACGGTTTCCTCGGTTGCGGTCACACACGGAAACTTTGGCAGCAGCCGGCGCGGGTGGATAAACATTGCCGACAAGCTGTCCCGGGGATCGCCCTGGGCCGCTGCGGCCAGATCGTCCAGTGTGTGAGCCTCGGCAAGATCAAATTCGCCCAGTGAGGTTCGCCGCAATGATGCAAGATGGGCGCCGCAGCCTACTTGCTGACCCATGTCGTGGGCCATCGACCTGATATAGGTTCCGGACGCTACCCGCGCCCGGAAGCTGGCTTGGTCGTTATCCAGGCTCAATATTTCGAATTCCTTGATTTCGACCTGCACAGGTTTTAGTGTCACTTCCTTGTGCTTACGCGCCAGCTTATAGGCTGGGACACCTCTGATTTTCTTGGCGGAAAAAGGGGGTGGCATCTGGTGAATCGTGCCCACGAACTGCGCTGCAAGGCCGCGTAGTTGTTCAAGTGATACTTTAACTGAGTGCGGAGGACTGGCCGGTTCGCCATCTGAATCATAGGTGTCGGTGGCAAAGCCAAAGCGGATAATTCCCGCATATGTCTTTTCCGACGAAAGATAGAACTGGGCGAGCCGGGTAAGATTGCCGGTGACCAAGGGTAAAACGCCGGTTGCCAAAGGATCAAGCGTACCCAGATGCCCTACCGAAGGCTCATGCAGAATACGGCGTATCCGGTTTACCACATCATGAGAGGTCATGCCGGAAGGCTTGTCGATGATCAGAACGCCGTTCATAGGAGTCGGGTAATTTGGTACTTTAAAGCTAACAGATTGTTTGACCTCCCATGATTCCCTTGCGCGACGACCAGCCCCGTTTCAGCACCCCTTACGTGACCTATTTTCTGATCGCGCTGAACTCGGTGATCTTCCTCTTTGAATCGGCGCTCACTCCCGAAAGCCTGAAGACCTTGTTGTATCAGTTGGGAATGGTCCCTGCTCACATCACCGCTCTGGTGTCAGGAGTCGGCAATGTTGGATTCGTGTCCGCGTTTCTTCCGGCGTTGACGTCCATGTTTCTGCATGGCTCGTGGATGCATGTGATCGGGAATATGTGGTTCTTATGGATTTTTGGCGACAACATTGAAGATTATCTGGGGCATTTCAAATTTCTGCTTTTCTATCTGGCTTGTGGGCTGGGCGCCGCATTCTTTCAGGTAATTCTGACCCCACATTCGCGCTTGCCCACGGTGGGAGCCAGCGGTGCGATTGCGGGGGTTCTAGGGGCTTACTTCGTACTTTTTCCCAAAGCCCGAGTTTTAATCTGGTTTCCAATTTTCTTCATGTTCTACTTGCCCGCATGGGTCACGCTCGGATACTGGTTCGCAATGCAATTTTTGAGTGGCGCCGCGACTTCCCTGGCCTCCTACAGCGATGCAAAGGGAGGGGTAGCTTTCTGGGCTCACGTGGGAGGTTTCGTAGCTGGGATTGTCCTGATCAAAATCTTGCCTGAGCGAGCCCGGCGCTATCGCTATGCCACGTGGTGAAACCACAGCCAACCAGCGGCTTTCCTGATCCAAAGTGAACACACGAAGGTACACTCTTCAATGTAAAACCGTCCGAAGTCTTCGCCTTTCGCGGTTACAATCGGAAACATGCGGTTGGGGAATTTGCTCCTGATAGTTGTGGGACTGGCGGCGTCGGCATTCTGCAGCGACCAGCCCTCGACTCCGCCGCTGGTTCCCTGCTCTGATGGCCTTCCGCTCGCCGCTTCCTGCAAACCAAGCAAAAAGGATTTGAAAGACGCTTCCCAGGCTTTTGCCCAAGGCATTCACCTTCAAAAACAAAAGCATCTGGATTTGGCTTTTGAACAGTTCGACACCGCGGCACGACTGGCGCCGAAAGATATCGAGTACGTTACAGCGCGCGAAATGATCCGCCAGCAGATCGTGTTCCAGCATCTTCAGCAAGGCAATGCTGAGATGCTGAAGGACCGCCAGATCGAAGCTTTGGCCGAATTCCGTTCAGCCCTGCATGTCGATCCGGAGAATGAGTTTGCCCAGCAGCGGCTACGCGACGCGATGGGCGAGTGGGCGCCAAAAACCACCGCTACGCCGCAGGTTTTGGTCGATGCTGGGGAGATCCGGGTCAGTCCTAGTCCGGCTATAGCCGACTTCCATTATCGAGGCGAGGGCCGCGGATTGCTTACTCAGATTGCCGCGGCGTTCGGAGTAACTGCCACCTTTGACGAGTCGGTCGTCTCGCGGGGGCTTCGCTTCGATCTCGGTCAGGCGGATTTTTATACCGCGATGGCAGTGGCTTGCCAGATGACCCACACCTTCTGGACGCCGCTTGATAACAAACAAATCTTGCTGGTGGGAGAGTCAGCGCAAAACCACCGTCTGTTTGATCGCATGCTGTTGCGAACCTACTACCTGCCAGGAATCTCGTCTCCCCAGGAGTTGACGGACGTAGTCAATCTGTTACGCAACCTTTTTGAAATTCGCCTGGTAACACCGCAGCCTCAAAACAGCACCATTGTGGTGCGGGCGCCTCGCAACATTCTGGAAGCCGCCACCCGGGTAATCGAAGGCTTCGGAGACTCCCGTCCACAGGTCATGTTGGATGTCCGCGTTTTTGAAGTCACCCATAATCTGACTCGAAACCTGGGATTGCAGATCCCCAATACCTTCCAACTTTTCAATATCCCTGTCGGTGCTCTGGCGGCGCTCGGTGGGCAAAATATTCAGGACCTCATCAACCAGTTGATCTCGGGTGGAGGAATCAACCAAGCCAATTCGACGGCTCTGTCGGGTCTTCTGGCTCAACTGCAAGGACAGCAGAATTCTATCTTCAGCAATCCCCTAGCTACCTTCGGCGGCGGATTGACGTTGAGTGGGTTGAGTCTCGGGACGGCGGGTGGCCAGTTATCGCTGAATGAGAGCAACGTCAAGACGCTCGAGCATGCTACGTTACGAGTGAGCCAGGGAAGCGACGCCAAGCTTTTAGTAGGCTCACGCTATCCGATTTTGAATGCCAGCTTCGCCCCGGTTTTTAACAGTGCAGCAATTTCATCAGTGATTCAGAGCAACAGTTTTCAGGCGCCCTTCCCATCGTTCAACTATGAAGATATCGGATTGTCGCTCAAGGCCAAACCGCTTGTGACCGGGGGCTGAACGTTGGCCTCGACCTGGAAATTCAATTCCGTACGCTGGCGGGACAGTCTCTCAACGGCGTCCCAATAATTGCAAACCGCGAGTACAAGGGAAGCATCAATCTCATGGATGGACAACCGGCGGTGGTGGCTGGTTCAGTAACCCGTAGCGAGCAACGCAATATGACCGGAATTCCAGGGTTGGGTGCCGTACCTGGTTTGAATCACGTAATGACCAGCAACAGCAAGCAATTGGACGAAGACGAATTGCTGATCGTGATTACGCCGCGGGTAGTCACGCAGCCAGAAACTCAGAACGCAGAAGTTTGGGTCAGACCGTAAAGGGCGATGGACGGTAGCTAGTTGCCAGTGGCCAGTCCAACTTCGTGCCTACTAGCCTTCTAGCCCGGAGCCTTCCCCTACTTCCCTTCTTTCGCTGCGAACTCCGTCAATCCCTTCAAAACTTCGTACGGGAGTCCACCGACGTTACTGATTTTTCTGCCGTTGATAAACAGGGTTGGTGTCCCGGTCACTTCGAGTGAAGCGCCCAACGCCACCGAACGTTGTACTCGTCCGGCGGTCTCCGGCTTGGCGCGCACGTTGCACTGTCGGAACCCTTTACGCCAGCCTGGTCCGCCAGAGCCGTCAGCTTCTCGTCGGCGTTGGCGGTTGAGATGTCTTTTTGTGCGTCATAAACGCTCTGGATAAATTTCCAGAAGGCGTCGTTCGAACTACGTCCGACGCAATCCGCATACGACGCGGCTTTGCCAGCCCAGTCGTGCGAGGCCAATGGGAAGTTCTGGAACACGAGCCGGACGTTTTTCTCTTCCGCCAGCAATTTGTCGACGGTGGGTTGAGCGTCCTTGCAATGCGGGCACTGCAGATCGCTGAACTCGACCACGGTAACCGGGGCGTCCGCCGGGCCGCGCGAAGGTCCGTCTGCTTTTTTGGAGAGTTCTTCACGCGTGGGATCGAATGGGCGGACGCCGAAGGGAATGATGTCACCGATCAGCGCGTGCTTTCCGTCAGACGTCACGTACAGCCGGTTCGTTTGCTGCCCCTGACTGTTGCTCACAACCACCAATACCTCAGCGATTCCTTCCGCTTCGGCGGGCCTGATCGATGCTATCTTCCACGATACCGATGGATCGTAACCGAACATCTGTTTCATGAAAGCATTGACGGTCTCTTCCGAAGGCAACCTGGTACTGAAAGTGGGAATGGGCGGTGCAGAATCTTTCGACTTCGACGATTTCTCTTGTGCAGGCGTGAATAACGCCGACAGAAGAATCAACGAACAGCAGAACACAAAACTACGCATGAGTTCCCTTTCCACATCAACCGGTGCAAGCCAAAAGGCTTCTTCACCGTGCGACGGTTCTACTAATCCGACAACAGGAGCGGCTCTCTAGGGTGCCCGCCCCTTACATTTTAGATTCCGGTTTTGGCAGCGATGGGGAAACGGCGTCCCGTGCCAAAAGCCTTGGGCGAAATTTTTAGTCCAGGAGCAGCCTGCTGCCGTTTGTATTCGGCACGATCCACCATCTGAATCACCCTTCTCACCAGAGCCAAATCGTAGCCGTGGTCAGCGGCAATCTGTTCCGCGTTGTGCGAATCCTCGACGTATTCTTCCAGAATGGTATCTAAGATCTCGTATGGTGGCAGCGAATCGATGTCTTTTTGATCGGGACGCAATTCTGCCGATGGTGGCTTTTCGAGGCTCGCCTGAGGAATTACTGGCCGGCGTGAATTTACGTAATGGCTCAGACGATAGACCATTGTCTTGGGTACGTCGGAGATGACCGCCAATCCCCCCACCATGTCACCGTAAAGAGTGCAATATCCCACTCCTAGCTCACTCTTGTTGCCGGTGCTGAGCACGATCGCGCCAAATTTATTGGAGAGGGCCATGAGCAATGCCCCGCGGGTCCGGGCCTGCAGATTTTCTTCGGTGGTGTCTTCCTTGTAACCGGCGAAGACTTTCTGCAAGGTTTTCCGGTAGCTCTCGAATACTTCTGTGATGCAGAGAAGACTGAAATCGAATGCCAAGATTTTGCGCGAGAATTCGAGCGTCTTCAATTGATCCAGTCGAAGAGTAGGGTCCCGGCATACCCACACCGATAACATTCTCCGGGCCGACCGCATCGGCTGCGATACAGGCGGTGAGTGCCGAGTCGATGCCTCCGCTCAGACCGATAATGACCTGCCGGAAGCCGCACTTGCGAACATAATCGCGTGTGCCCAGAACCAGGGCGGCGTAGGCGCTGGCTCCTCTCCCGCGATCTGCTCGTGCATCTCGCCGGTCAAGTGATCGGAATCGAAGTAAATCAGATCTTCTTCGAACGACTTCCCTTGCGCGATGACCTCGCCCGCGGAATTCAGCACCAGGCTGGAGCCATCGAAGACCAGGCTGTCGTTTCCGCCAACCTGGTTTACCAGTGCCACCGGCACTTTGTCCTGGCGGGCGATTGTCGCCAGCATGTCGCGGCGAAACTCACGCTTGCCCAGCCAGAACGGCGAAGCAGAAATATTGAGCACGAAATTTCCGCCGGCCTGTACCAGTGCCTCGACGGGATCGACGGTATAGAGACGCTTGCGCCAGAAGTGCTTGTCGTTCCACGCGTCCTCGCAAATGGTGAGAGCCATCTGCTTGCCGGAAAAAGAAAACAGAGCCTGGCTTTTGGCGGGAGCGAAGTTACGCATCTCGTCGAAAACGTCGTAGGTGGGTAGCAACATCTTGGACTGCACGAAAGCGATGCCGCCGTCCTTGAGCAGCGCCGCGGAATTCATGACCGACTTGCCGGTCTCGGCATCGGCCGAAGTCACCAGTCCGCAGATGACCGCGATTCCTCTGGTCTCGGCGGCAATCCGCTCCGCGGTCTCACGATTGCGCGGCAACAAACGAAGGTCGTTCCACCAGATCGCGCGGCGGATAACCGCAAACCGAGAGTTCCGGGAAAAGAATCAGGCCGGCGCCGGCCGCTCGCGCCCGGCCGGCAAAGTCGATCATCTTGGCTGCGTTGCCGGAGAAATCTCCAACGGTAGGATTGATCTGTCCCAGCGCGATCTTCACACTTCCAGTGTAAAGCGGGAGTGCGCGGGAGCCAAGTCATGCCGCAAGCGGATGTTGCCGCAAATCCTCGTTTTGCGCAGAAAGTCAAACGTTCGCCCTACATCCCGACCCAGCGCAGTGCTTCCTGCGGATCAGCAAATGCCCGCATGTTCACGGCTTTGCCATGGCGGAAGGTGTAGACATCGGCCAGGCGCACGTCGTGCCACTCGGTGCTGCCTTTGGCGCGAAAGCGGAGCGTGAACAAATACGACGACGCGGTCACCCGCAGGAATGAGCCGCTCGGGTTCGCTACTGCCCTCCGCCCAGTCCGTCCGTGACTGCGTCAGATATCCCATCACGTCGGATTGGCCGTGATAGGTGCCGCCTCCGGGGAACTCGGGCGGTTCCGTCCATTCGATCTGCGGATCGAAGAGTGACACGCAGCAGCGATATCGCCGCGATTGAACGCGGCATAAGCATTGCGAAGAGTCTCGATCGGCTTGTTTCTGTTCGTCAGCGGTTTGCATGCGAGTCTCGCTGTGCGGTGAATTGCGGCAACCGATGCTCAGGCACAGAACCAAGATCGCGATGAGGACGAATTGGTTCATCCGAGCGAAATCTCGACGATTGAGGGTGAAGTCGATCAAGAACGGATTGCCCAACTAGTTCTGAAATCTGGTAATCCTGGACCAGCCTCTGAAATCTGAAGTCCTCAGCCCTCGTCGGGTTCGGCTGGGACGATGGGCCGTCCTGACCGAGTGGGTCTGGGGGCGGCAAGTGGTGCGGGCGCTCGTCCTCCTGCTGCGGGTGAATTGGTGTCGACCTCTTCGCCTGGACGCCGTAACGTGGGCGCGTTCGCCGGACGAACCTGGGGTTCCGCTCGAACCTTTGGCAACCGTGGGATGCTCGAGTTCTACTTCTTTCTCGGCGCGCACAATCTTCTGGCCATCGACTTTCATGATCTCCAGCGCGTAACCTCGTCGCCCACCAAGCGGTACAAAGTCCACATCCTGTGGTGGCTCGCCGTAGATCCATTCTTCGTATTCGGTTTCGCCATCCTTCTCGCGAATCTTCTTCGGAGGACGACCCTTCGACGCCATCACCATGTCCCGGTTCATGCCGACCAAAATCTGGTGCTGCTTGATGGCGTCTCGCACTTTGGGCGGGAGCGTGTCGAGGTAGGCTTCCACCGCGGACTTGGCGTTGAAGTCGAATACCGGTCGGAGCAAATCTTTCAACTGCTGAGGATCGAGCTTCGGGCACATAGCTTTTGAAAACCAGGTCCACATACGAGCCGCGCGGATTGGCATTCGCGTCGCTGGGCCCGACCGAAGTCATGCCTCCGCCACCGCCAAACTGAATGTGCTGATACCATTTTTCCCGCTTTACCGCGCCACCGTTGATTTCGAAATGGATGCGGTCGTTCTTGACCAGGATCTGGCTGATGCGAGCCTGATCGCCCGGGCTTTACCGCGGGGCCCCACATAGAAAGCATGCGTTGCAGGTCTTCCCCACTTCGGACTGAGCTGCCCCTCTTTGAGTGTCGAGCCCGGTTTTTCCCATGGGAAACGGTGAGCGGATGTAAACCAATTCCGCATTGAAGGCACGGATCAGGTCCATGCGGGTTTGCTTGGAAATATGTGGGAAGGTTTCTGATCGTCGGCGCTGACCACGGCCACGCAGAAAAGCACGGAGAGCAGCACAGCTGGAACAAAACGTGGGTACATACGACACCCCGACCCGGCAATTGCCTTGATTATAGCTCCGTTTAAAGAAGCTGCAAATCGGGAACGCTAACGAAATTTGCTAAGAGGCCATCGGCGCCCGGCTGCACCCGCCGGAGAAGGCGCATTCCATTCGCGCCTGTGCCTGATGGACGACGAATTTCGTTCACGCGCAAAGCTGTTTAATCCTGTAGACCAGTGTCATCGCACCTTCGGATTTGGATACCACGGCATGCACGCCTGCACCCAAGGCTTCGTTTTGAAGTAACGGATCGGCCAAAGTGGTGAACATCACAACCGGGGTCGTGGGAAGAAGTCGTTTGATTTCCCGGGTGGCCTCGACCCCGTTGAGGATAGGCATGACCAAGTCCATGACGATCAGGTCTGGGCTCAGTTTTATAGCTTTATCGATTCCCTCCCGGCCGTTTTCAGCCTCTCCGCACACGGACAACTCGGGCTGCCCTTCGATCAGCACTCGTAAGTGGGAACGAACTAGCTGACTGTCGTCCACAATCAAAATTTTTTTCACATCGCTATTTTTTCTTGGGAGAACAGTTGAAGTTTGCGCCCAAGTTCAAGCCTCTTCAATCGGGTGAAAACTGTACGTTAGCGTACATAAATTCAGTTAGGCTCCATTCAGTTAGGCTCCATAAGGAGGTCTAAGTGACTCTGTACGCTAGCGTATCGTCGCGGCGCATCACTCAGAGTAGGTTGGTGGGTCTCACTAGCAACTTTCCGATTGGCCAGAATGGCAACGGTTCCTTGCGAAATCAGACGAGATTTCTACCCCCAGCCGAATAAGGAGCCGTAATTGGCGATTAAGTCCGATCCTCGAGACATCAAGTTATCGGCTCAACCGAACATTGGCAAAGACGACCAGCCACTGCGCAACAAAATCTTGCTGGAAATGCCTGGCAAAGAGCGAGATACCATTTTTCGCTTTTTGGACCTCGTGCAAATGGATACGCACGCTGTGTTGCACGAGGCGGGTGAACTCATCTCTCACGCGTACTTTTTGAACGATGGCCTGGCGTCGATTTTGAACGTTATGGGGGATGGAAAAAGTGTTGAGGTTGGTCTGACGGGAAACGAGGGTTTCGTCGGGCTGCCTTTGATCGTGGGTTTTAGTACGAGCCCCAGTCGAGTTGTCGCGCAAGTGGCAGGGAGTGCATTCAGAATCAGCGCTGGAAATTTGGCGGAGGCGCTCCGGCAGTGTCCGATGTTACAGAGACAACTGAACCGCTTCGCACAAGTCATGATGATGCAGGCCGGACAGATCGCCGCTTGCAACCGGATACACGACGTTGAAGAACGACTTGCCCGATGGCTTCTGATGAGCCAGGATCGCCTCGGCGGCGACCGCATTACTTTGACCCAGGAATTCTTGGCTCACATGCTGGGCACGAGACGTGCAAGCGTTACGGTTGCCGCCGGAGCTCTGCAAAAACGAGGCCTCATCAAATACACGCGTGGCGAAGTGAAAGTCGTGGACAGGGCGAGGCTGGAAGGTGCAGCGTGCGAATGCTATCAGGCCATGGTCATTCAATCCAGAAACTGGGAAAAAGAATCGAAACTGTGATGTCCTCTCACTCCGAATAAGCCCGGTCCCGTCCGGACAGCCCCCTCCGCACGCGCTAGCATCAGACCACAGGAGCTTCACGAAACGCGGACTCCTGAATGTTTTGGTCTCACGGCACTTCCGGGCATTGCGGTAGCGAATTCCCCTACACTGCCCGATCTGGCCTGCCCATTTTGCGGCAGCCCGAAGCCGGCCTTCTTGGCGGGTAAGATCACCTCTTCGGCAACAGTTGGGCCGGACAGTCTGTTCGATCGAGCTTCCCTGGCTATTGTGGGCGTGATCTGCCAGAGATCGCACATTTTCTTAGTGCGCTTGTCGGAGTGCGCGCTATCGAAAGCCGCCTAAGCGCTGGCAATTTCGGTATCTGCGTCGCCAACAATCGCTGCCAAACGTTCGTTGACAACCCCACCCCTTTCCACCAAACTCCAAGAGAATCCCAAGCGGAAAAGGCTAGATTTGGCATAAGCGTCCGGTATCGTAGGGGTACGGTTGCGTCCCTGACCGGTATTTTCTGTCATTTTGAGCCAGAAGCCGCCCAAATTTGTAGCGAGTTGTAGAAAATGGCTCCTCTTCCTCCTCTAACTCCTCCGCCTCCCGAAGCCCCGGGAGCCCGGCCTTCCCGGTCGACCCGTTCTTCGATCACTGCGGATATGAACACCGGCCCTGACGGAGCCGAGAGTGTTCTCTCCAAGTTGCGCGCGTTGATCGCAGAAGGCAGGCAGGAAAGGGATACCATTTTAGGCACGATCGCGGTGGCGGCGCACGCGCTGACCGGCAGCAGCGGCGCAGCGATCGCCATGCCGCGGGACGGAACCGTTACATGCATAGGGAGAAGCGGCGAAATCGCTCCTGAGTTAGGGGAACATCTCAGCGTAGATTCTGGAATTTCCGGAGAATGTTTGCGCACCGGCACAATCATGCGGTGCAATGACACAGCCCGAGACATTCATGTCGATGCCGAAGTCTGTCGCCAGCTGAATCTGAAGTCGATCGCGGTAGTGCCGTTGCGGGGGCGCCACGGCAGGGTTGGAGTGCTCGAGGCGTTTTCGACGCGGTCGTACGCCTTTAGTGACGACCACATGACCCTGTTGGGACGTCTTGCAGGCTTGGCAGAAGCCGCCTGGGCGCAAGCCCCGGAAACAGAGACCTTAGAATTGGAAATGCCGGAAACTCATCGGCTGGTTATCGAATACGAATACGAGCCAGATGCGCAAGTCTTGAATGTGGCCGCGAATGCTCCGACTGCAGCGGACCCGATGCGGCATCAGATGCCGGCGCAAAACCAGGATTTCGCCGATTCCTCGGTTGCTCTCGCGCAATTTGCCCGGACCTTGGCAACCGGCCTACACCGCGAGGAGCTAGTACAACGCAGATGGCGGTGGATGGCGATCACGGCCTTGGGTGTTGTTTCATTCATCGTGCTGGCCATTTTTATCTGGAAGATGTGGTACAAGGCCAGCCTGCCAGTGAGTTCAGGCCGTTCGGATGGCAATTCACAACAAGCGGTGCCCGTGGGACCCGATGCAGCACATGGGCGGGTGTCGCTAAAGGGCGCTGGTTCCCGATCGTCGGCCCCTCACTCAGCCGCAAATCCGTCAGCCCACACAATGATCCGACCTTCTGGGACTTTGAGTACAACGGCTTCTCCACTAGCCGAATCGCCAGACCCCTCGGCGATTCCTCCAAATATCTCTTCGTCCGGCGCCGGGGCGGAGCTGGAAAACGTGCTGGCCGGGTCGCCATCAATGCCCAAGCTACAGGTGCCGATTTCACAGGGGGTGTCGGGCGGCGTGTTGGTGCATAAGGTAATGCCCGTTTACCCGCCAGAAGCCCGCCAGACGCGCGCGCAAGGCATCGTGGTTATCGAAGGAACGGTCACCGAACAAGGTCAGCTTGAGGACTTGAAACTGATTAGCGGTCCTACTGTGCTCGCCAACTCGGCGATGGAAGCGGTGCGCAAATGGCGCTATACCCCCTACATACTGAATGGGAAACCGATCAGGAAGAACGCGAGAATCTCCATTAGCTTCCTCGCACCTTAATCAGCAAACTGGAAGGTTACGAGAAATTTAGCGCGCGCCGGACGGTGCCGCGCTCTTTCTGGATCTTCTCCTGCAACAAGGTGATTGCGTAAATCAATTGTTCTGGCCGCGGAGGGCAGCCTGGAACGTATACATCCACAGGAATTACCTGATTCACACTTTGCACCAAAGCGTAGTTATTGAATACCCCGCCAGAAGTCGCGCACGCCCCCATCGAGATGACCCACTTGGGTTCGGGCATTTGCTCCCAAAGCTGGCGAATGACCGGCGCCATCTTGTTGGAAACCCGGCCCGCGATGATGATCAAGTCAGATTGCCGGGGCGACGGACGGAAAACTTCAGCACCGAAGCGCGCGATGTCGAATCGCGATGCACCCATCGACATCATCTCGATGGCACAGCAGGCTAAGCCGAAAGTCAAAGGCCAAATGGAATTCTTACGCATCCAGTTGACTGCTGAGTCGAGGGTGGTGAGCACCACTCCCTCGGGCGTGGGAGTGCCAAAGGTCAATTCCTTGACGACTTTCTTGTTGTTTTCGGTGGTGACGTACGGACCGTAGCTTTGTTCGCCAGACATTATGCTTCTATTCTAAACCACAGATGGCATGTCACACACAGGCTTAGCGAAAAGAGACATCAGCGGAAACGGAGAGTCAATTGGACAAGCTATCTCGAAAGAATTTGAGACTAGTTCTGCCTGGATGGAAGGCCATCTGCGCCACGCATGTGCGCAGTTAAATGCGCCAGTCGCCGCTTTTGCTCAAGTTCATCGGGCAGAAATTCCACGCCGTACAGATAAACAGCCCGGTTACGGATTTTTCCGCGCACCTTTACCGATTCGTCGGTGTCTGGGTTCCTGAATTCAACTTTCACCTGACTTCCTATGGGCAGGTTGGCGGCTGCAAACAGGCAAATCCCGCCTTCGCTGAGCCTGATGCCGCGAGCGTTGACGACCGTCTTATCCTTCGAGTGACCGACCACCACACGTAGCTGTGCGTCGAACGGATGGCGCTCCCAGCGGCGTCGATTTGGCGGGTGATTCATTGATTTGGATTTTTCTGCGCAGCCCAGCGCGGATAGACCGTGTGAGGGCTGTACTCTTGACCCTATTGCACTCTATCCATTCGGGAAAGTTACTGAGGTGCAGCCCAAAATGGGATGGCGGCTAAGGAAGAAGGGAGTTACGGCTTGAGAATGACTTTGCCGAACATTTGGCTCTTCTCCAGATACTCATGGGCGGCGCGAACATCCTCCAGGGCGAAAGTGCGATCGACCACCGGCTTCAACCTACCAGCGAAAACGTGTCCCAGCACCTCGTACAATTCGCCCATGGTGCCCATGTAGGAGCCAAGGAGCGAAAGCTGTCTGGAATATAAGAAGCGCAGATCTATACCCGCTTTGGGACCGGTGGTCGCGCCGCAAGTCACAAGTGTGCCGGCTGGTTTCAGACACTTTACACTTTGCTCCCAGGTTGCCACGCCTACGTGCTCGACTACTATGTCCACGCCTTCATTGTTGGTGATTCTTTTTACTTCTTCGTAAATGTTCTGCTGGTAGTGGTTAATTCCATGATCGGCCCCCAAGGTGTAGGCTTTTTCCAATTTTCTTTCGTCGCCTGCGGTCGTGATTACACGCGCATGGAACAGTTTGGCGACCTGAATGGCGGCAATCCCGACACCGGAACTGGCTCCCAATATCAGCACGGTTTGTCCCGGACGAATGCTGGCTCGACCCAAGAGCATGTGCCACGCGGTGAGAAATACGAGTGGAACGCTGGCAGCCTGTTCGAAGTCCAGATTGTGAGGAATTGGGATCAGGTTGACGGCGGGGACCGCGATCAATTCACAATTTCCACCATCCACCCGGTTACCTAAGACGCTAAATTCAGGGCACTGATTTTGAAGTCCCGCTACGCACTTCGCACAGTGATTACAGAAGGACATCGGCGCCAGCAAAATCCTTTGTCCCAGCTCGAAGCTGGTAACGTATTCGCCGATTTCAACGATCTCACCCGCCACATCGCTACCAAGAATATGCGGCAAGGTCACGCCCGGCAGGCCCTTGCGCACCCAGATATCGAGATGGTTCATGGCGCAGGCTTTAACTCGAACGAGCACCTGATCTTTACGAGGTTTCGCATCCGGAATGTCTTCGTAGCGCAAAACCTCTGGACCACCGAATTCGTGAATGCGGGCGGCTTTCATGAGTCCTCCGGAAAAATCAAACTATCATAGCCAGATTCCAAGCTCACATTCTGGCCTGGATATGTAAATGCTGCGGCCCGGGGCGTGAGTCCTGGGCGTTCTTTTGTTTCGTTGACTCCCACCTGTTAACTCACTGATAATCAATTTGCCATGGATATCTACGAGGAGATCGTCAACTTGCGCCGGTCTGGACGCCGCGGCGCAGTAGCGACGATCGTCAATGTGAGTGGTTCCATTCCCTCATTCAAAACGGCAAAGATGCTGGTTCGAGACGATGGCTCGATTGTGGGAACGATCGGCGGAGGGTGCGTCGAAGCCGAGGTTTGGCAGGCCGCGCGGGACGTAATGGAGAGTGAAAAGCCTCGAACCCTGACTTTCAACCTCAACCACGACCCTAAATTCGATACGGGTCTGGTTTGCGGAGGCACGTTGGACATCTTTGTCGAGCCGATTTTGCCTCCGGCGTCACTCTATATCTTTGGCGGAGGTCACGTCTCCCTGAGCCTTTACAAAACTGCCACGGCTACCGGTTTTGAAGTAACGATCACAGATGACCGTGCCGCCTATGCTAATCGTGAACGCTTTCCCGACGCGAAGGAGGTCATTTGTGAAGATTTTGAGCGGGCTATCAGTCGCGTGGTTCCAACCGAGTCTTCGTATATCGTAATCGTCACACGTGGCCATCGCGATGATATGCGCTTGCTGCGATGGGCTGTGCAGACTCCGGCACGCTACATAGGAATGATTGGTTCGAAACGCAAGACGGTTACGATATTTCGGGAATTGACCAAAGAAGGTCTTGCAGCGAAGGTTTTCGAACGTGTGCATGCTCCGATCGGGCTGGATATTGGCGCGGTCACGCCTGAAGAAATTGCCGTAGCCATCACCGCCGAACTGATCGCTGTCCGCCGCCGGGTGGAGCGCGATTTACCCCACATGAGCTGGTTTCACCGCCACAAGAGTAGTGACCAGGCTATCTCTGAAATTGAGAATGATGAACCCAACGAAGACCTCAAAGCGCTCGATACTCAGGATTAAGGCCTATTTGAGTTTTGATCTCTGGCGATCAGAGTGCGGGGCAACGACCTACTACGTATCTGATATCTTCCCCACATGAGCAGGGTGTCAGGATGGTGCGGGGTGATATTGGCAGCCGGCGAATCCAGCCGTATGGGCTCGGACAAAGCTCTACTCCCGTGGCCGCCCGTGGCGTCGGGGATCCAGGTCTCCAGAGAGACGTTCGTTTCCGCGGCAGTCCGTGCGCTCAGCGCTTTCACTGATCAAGTGATCGTAATCGCCGGAAATAACGAAGCGGCCCTTGCCGCAGCGGTTTACGGCGCTGGCGGTTCGATGAAGAGAAATGCCACGCCTGAACTGGGTCAGTTCAGCTCGTTGCGGGTGGGACTCGAGGAGGTTCTGAATTTAGGGCGCGACGCTGCCATGATCACCTTGGTCGATCGTCCTCCTGCGAGTCCGTCCTCATTGAAGACTCTACGACACGCTTTTGACATGGCCCTCTCCGATGTCTGGGCCGTAGTGCCAGAGTACAACGGTAGACACGGTCATCCATTCCTCGCAGGACGCGAGATGATCGAAGCGTTCTTAAAGGCTCCGGCAACCGCAACCGCTAGAGACGTAGAGCATCGGCACCAGAACCATATATCGTATGTTCAGGTTAATGATCCCCATGTCACGATGAACGTCAATACTCCAGAGGACTACGCAGCCTTGGTGAGCTCTCAGGTCAAATGATCAAAAAATGAATACTGAAAATGCAGGTCAGAGTCTTCGGCTCGACAAAGATGCGTTTGTCGAGTCGGTATTGCAATTGCGGCCAAAGCTCGCGGTATTCGACTGCGACGGAACGTTGTGGTCCGGCGATGCGGGGTTTGGCTTCTTTGAATGGGAACTTACGCACGGGCTGGTTTCTGACGATACAGTGCGATGGGCTCGCGCCCGTTACGCAGAATATCTCGCGGGCGAAGTTAGTGAAGATGAGATTTGCGCCGATATGGTGACCATCAACCGCGGACTGTCCGAGAGCGAAGTGATACACGCGGCAGGACCATTCTTCGAGGAAAAAATCGCGGACGGTATTTTTGCTGAGATGCAGGGCCTGATC
Organism: Terriglobia bacterium; assembly: GCA_963706335.1. Taxonomy (GTDB): domain Bacteria; phylum Acidobacteriota; class Terriglobia; order Terriglobales; family Acidobacteriaceae; genus JAIQFF01. The sequence goes on along the minus strand of CAVPME010000013.1, from coordinate 67,606 downwards.
CAAACCTTGCACGCGAATGCATGCGAAGTCTGGGCGGTGTCTTCAACCAGCGAATGGGTGATTCGCGCAGGCATGAAACACTTCGCGATTCCACCACAGCGAGTCCTGGCCGCGTCCGTTGTTGTCGACGATGGCAAGGTCACGGACAAAGTTATCCGAGTACCGAGCGGCAAGGGCAAGCCGAAGGCAATTCGAGAAGTCGTTGGTCGAACCCCAGATGCGGTTTTTGGAAATTCCATCTGGGATGCCGACATGCTGGAAATCACGCCGAATCCATTCGTAGTGAATCCCACTACGGAACTGGAAAGCATTGCGGGGCAGCGGCAATGGCCCATCTATTTTCCGGAGTCCCTTTCCCGTCCATAGACCTTGATGACTTCCCTCAACGCATCGATAGCAAGATGGCTGGCGTGCCGCGAAGCCTGAGGCAATCCACCAGCGGCTTCGATCAGTTTTTCCCGGCTCAGCTGGCGAGCTTCATCGAGCGTCTTTCCCTGCACCATTTCGCTCAAAAGAGACGCGCAGGCCATGCTGGGAACGCAGCCTTGCGCCAGAAATCTAATTTCATCGATACGTCCTCGGTTTATTTTCAGGGTCAGTTTAAGAACATCGCCGCACACGGGATTGTCGATCTGGACGGATACGTCAGGATTTATCACTTCTCCAGCGTTGCGCGGATGCTGGAAGTGGTCGAGGACCTGAGGGGAATACATCGAACGAATTGTATCGTGACGCGGCGATGAGGTGCTCGGGACAGCTAATCGGTATGGGTCTCGAAGTCTACTTCGATGGGCTCGATCAAGGGCATCAGCCAACTCACCAACTTCTGATGCACCGGATGGGGCCCATATGCATCAAGTGACGCTTTGTCGGTGAACTTCATGACGCCGCCCAGTTCGTATCCCTGCCCACGCGGAGAAATGTTTACTCCCACTGAGGTTTCAACCAGACCAGGGATCTGTCCCTGTAACTTGTGTATTTCAGCGATGACATGTTGCTTCTGTGTTTCGGTGACTCCTGGCTTCCAGCGAAACGCGAACATATGAATGAACATAGGTAGAGCAATCTCCTGATGGGATTGTAGAGTTTTTGAATACTGTGCTTTCGAGACCGCTTGACCGCAAGTTCAATGTCGACTGCTGTGCTCAATGAGGCGACAACTGTACCATTGACTTGTGCCACCCGACTTCTATCCTCGACGCGTAGTTTGTTTGCAGCCGAGCGCCACCGTCATACTCGCTGCCATCGGCAAACTGGACCGCGTGGTCGGCTGCACAAAATATTGCGTGGATGTTTGTCCGGAAATCAAGGACGGGACCCGCACTATTATCGCCGATTCCTGGACCGCTCAGAGTCGGCAAATTCTGGCTGCCCGTCCTGATCTCGTGATCGCCTCTGTTCCCTACCAGGAGAAGGCCGTTGTCGAAATTCTGAAAGCCGGCATTCGCTTTCTTGGCCTCGCACCTCACAGTCTGGCCGATATTTATGCGGATATTGCGGTCATCGCCGGAGCGATGGGTGAGGAAACAAAAGGGCAAGCGGTGATTGAGGATATGCGGCGGGAGATTGAAATAGTCCGGGAGAAGGTTAAAACAATTGATGCGAATGGCAATACTCGACCACGTGTCTTTTGCGAAGAATGGGGCAAGCCGCTAATCGCATCACAGAAATGGGTGGCGGAAATGGTAGTGGCGGCGGGCGGCGAATTTCTGGGCGAGCCAGGATCACAGTGTTCGCCGCAATCGGTTTTGGCAGAGGATCCGGACGTTCTGATCGCTGGGTGGTGCGGAGCAGGAGATCGCGTCCCACTGAAAAAGATCGTCCATGATCGCGGCTGGCAGGAACTTCGGGCGGTTAAGACAGGCCGGGTTTATTGCGTGCGGGATGAGCTTCTGAATACGCCCGCGCCCACACTTATGCTTGGATTAAAGGCATTGGCGGCCGCGATTCATGGCGATTATTTTCCACACCCTGACGGTCTAAAATGTATTCTCCAGGAACCCAGTCGGGATCACAGCTCCGACCGTGAAACTTAGCATCCTATGGCAACTGCCCAGAAGATCGTGGAAGCGCAGAAGGAAATTGAGCGACTCAGTAAGGCGTCTGGCACGGTCGAAGATCTCATGTGGGAAATCGTCAAGCTCTTGCACGACCGTATGTTGAAATACAACTGGGTCGGCTTCTACATGCTGGAGGTCAAGCCAACTCCCGGTCAGCCTCGCATGCTGGTACTGGGGCCATTTCAGGGCGCAATGACACCTCACACCCGAATACCTTTGAATCAGGGTATCTGCGGAGCCGCGGCGTCCAGCGGTAAAACCGTGGTCGTTGACGACGTCAGTCTGGACAAGCGTTATCTGGCCTGCTCTACGGAGACCAAATCCGAAATTGTTGTTCCGATCTTCGTTCGAAAGAAGGTAGTCGGTGAGCTTGACATCGACAGCCATTTCCATGCCGCATTCGGCGATGAAGACCGCAAACTGGTCGAATATTGCGCCTCACTGGTCGGTCAGCAAATGGAGAAAGTCCAAGGCTGAGCTGACGTGTTGAAGACTGTTATGCGAATCATCAGAAATCAGAACAGCTTCCCTGACTCAATCTCCCTCGGAAGGTATTGTTTTCGCCGTGTCAAAACGGCGCGGAGCCACATTTTTCAGGCCAGTAGGGGCTGCAAACAAGAGGCTCCTTGCCGCAGGTAAAAAGAGTAGTCGCGGCATTGATTTTTCAGGATGAGAAGATTCTCGTGTGCCAACGTACTCGTCACCAGACCATGCCCTTGAAATGGGAGTTTCCGGGAGGCAAGATCGAACCTGGCGAGCAACCGCGTGATGCCCTGCACCGCGAATTGGAAGAAGAGTTGGGGATCGATGCCACGATCGCAGAAGAGGTAGCTCGTATCCGGCACGACTACAAGAATGGTGCCGCCGTCGAGCTGCGTTTCTATACCGTTCGGGAATATAAGGGCGAGATCGAGAACAGGATTTTTAAGGACATGCGCTGGGCCCTGCGTTCCGAGCTACCATCCTTAGATTTTCTCGAAGCCGACCTGGGCTTGGTGCGAAATCTGGTCGAGGGATCCATTTCCTGACGCGAGGCTGGCGGGAGACTCTATTGACCGGTCGAGCTGGTCCATATCATCGCCACCGTCATCACAATCACCGTCACGCTGGTTCCCCAAGCGATGATGTTCGCTAAAAAGGAATTCCGGTAATCCCCCATCAGTTCTTTCCGGTTGATCAGGACCAGCATAAACACCAGCACGAAAGGAAGCAGGACACCATTTACTACCTGCGAAAAGAGGATCACTTTCAGCAAGGGTAGTTTTGGGACCAACACGACTCCGGCGCCGACGGCAATAAGGAATGTATACAGCCAATAGAAGGCCGGCGCTTCGGAAAATCGTTTGTTCACGCCGGACTCAAAACCAAGGCCTTCGCAGACGTTGTAGGCGGTGGCTAAAGGAAGAATCGCGGCAGAAAGCAAGGATGCGTTTACCAGCCCTACTGCGAAAAGGATGTAAGCGAACTGTCCTGCCAGGGGACGTAACGCAGCCGCAGCATCGGCGGCGTCAGAAATGTTGTGAAAGCCTGAAACATGTAGCGTTGCCGCACAGGCGAGAACAATGAAGAACGCGATCACGTCGGTAATGATGCAACCGATGATCACATCCCACCGGCAAAGTGCGTATTGCCGTTTGGTGATTCCCTTCTCCACCACTGATGCCTGCAGGTAAAACTGCATCCACGGTGTGATCGTCGTTCCGATCAAACCTACAAACATGATCAGATATTCGGAGCTTCGGCTTATGTTCGGCACGAGGGTGTCGTGAAAGGCTCTGCTCCAGTCCGGATGGGCGAGAATCGCTGATATCGGGTAGGTGAAATACAGTATCGATAAAACAACCAGAATGCGCTCGACCGGTTTGTACGAATTCCCGACCACGACAGACCACACCAGGAATGCGCCAACGGGCACGACAATGTATTTACTGGCACCAAATAAGCCCATCCCAGAGGCCAGACCAGCGAATTCAGCCACGATGTTTCCCAAATCAGCCAGGCCCAGAACCAGCATGGTGAAGAATGTGGCTCGAAAGCCGAACTCCTCACGGATCAAATCGGATAGGCCCTTGCCCGTAACGGCTCCCATCCTCGCCGCCATTTCTTGAACTACGATCAGAGCGATGGTGATCGGGATCAAAGTCCACAGGAGCGTGTATCCGAATTTTGCCCCGGCTTGGGAATAAGTAAGGATGCCTCCGGGGTCGTTGTCCACGTTTGCGGTAATGAAACCGGGGCCGAACACGGCGAAGAATGCCAGCATGCGAAACTTGACGATGTTGCCAAGCTTCTGCCTTCGCGGCTTGTTCGTGATTCCGAAGGTGGACAGCAGGTTCGCCAAACTCAACTTCCTCGCTTCATGCTTCGATTCGATGTAAGAGACTGATCAGCATAAATGCATGACAGGATTTTTGGATATATGAAATCGAATAACTCGATGACCTTGTGGCTTGGACCGCCGTGTTGCCCCTGGATCTTAGGTTGGCCTCGAGCGGGGAGGTTACAGATTCGCGCGAAGCAGGCTGATGATGTCGTCGGAGGTGATCACTCCGGTTAACTTCTTGTTGTCGTCGACGACCGGCAGAGTAGACAGATTGTACTTATCAAATAACTCCGCTACTTCTTTTTCCTTGGCACTGCGATGAGCTGAAATGAGCGGCTCCTGGGTCAACGCGAGCATGGGGGTTTGCGGAGTAGCTAACACAATCTTCGCCAAGGGCACGGCCCCGGCTAAGGTTCCCTGCGAATCTATCAAGTAGATGGTGCTTACCGTTTCGACGCCGCCTTCGAAGTTGCGCAGGGCTTCCACTGCATCGTGTACCGTGGCGTTTACGTTGACTGCCAGATACATGGTGTTCATTCTGCCGGCGGCGGTGTTTTCCTTGAACTCCAGGAGTTCGACCATCTCCTTTCTTTCCTGGGGCTGCATCTCCAACAGAATCTCGGAGGTACGTTTCTCGGGCAGGTCTGCTAGGAGATCTGCGGCCGCGTCGGGTTCCATCTCCTCCACAATTTCAGCGGCGCGCTCCGAACTGAGCGATTCCAAGATCGCTTTCTGCACCTTGGGCTCGACTTCCTCAAGAGCCTCGGCTGCCACCTCTTCGTCAAGAGTTTTGAACACAGCCTCGCGATCATCCGGCGCGAGGTCCTCAACTATGTCGGCTATGTCCGCGGGATGAAGCTTGGCCAGGCGCTCGTGGGAAATTTTGAGCTTTACCCTCCGAGCTGGATCGGTCTCAATCAGATCGACAAAGTCCCATGGAATACTTCGCGGTGGGATTTGCCGCAACAGTGCACGCAGAGCCGCCACGGGCACTACACCCTTCAGTAAGCGGCGGATCGCCCCCCTCGGCCCGACATCCACCGACCCCACCTTCAAGACAGGACGGTTTGCGACCATTTCCTGCTGGAGATCCAGGTCGTTGACCCGAACGACTTTTCTTCCGAAAACATCGATGACCTGCTGGTCAAGCAGATCGCGCGAAAGCAGCAGCATGCCCTCCGAACCGTCCCCTGCCAGCCATTGGGCTGTTGAGGCGTCGGTACGGACCCCGCCGTTGATCGAGGTCACCAGACCGAACGGCAGAAGACGGCTCCCGGAGCTCGTTTTCACAATGAGCATGGCTACGCGGGCCCGGTCTTCCTGGGGCACCAGCGCAACTTCGCGCACACGTCCGCAACGGCTGCCGGTACTGTCAAATACAGTGGCGCCCAGTAGTTCCGTCAGTGCGAACGTCGGCATAATCCCGAGAATACTCAACTAACGGCGAAGAATCCAGATATGCTGTGGCCGGTGGTGATGGAATTACGGCTTTGAACCAAAATTTAAAGTGCTGCGGCTCGGCAGGGGCATCCCGTACCACTTCGTGGCCGCTGGTCACGGTATCGCAACGGGGGTTTGAGGAGAGGATTATCGACTCCCGCGTTGACATTTGCACAGCGGAAGGGCAAACTACCGCTTCGCTGGAATAGCATGTTTTCGGCCACGGCGAAGCGATTGCCGTTGACTGAGACTCGAACGGCGAGGTTTCTGGGTATGTTTCGAGATCTACCTGTGCTCTTCAAATTTTTACCATGACCGAACAGCGGGTCTCCTACACGTTAGATTCGACGCTGGAGACCGTGGACAGCGCCGAGCAGGCAGCCAGCCGCATCGCAACCGAGGCGGGCTTCGACGATGACGAGGTCATGCGAATCGCCATGGCCGTGCGTGAAGCTGCCGTCAATGCCGTCCTTCATGGCAACGCCTACGACCCCGGTAAAAAGGTGAGTTTGGACTTTGAGCAGACTGGCGGAAATCTGGTGATCACGATCCGGGACCAGGGTAAAGGGCTGGATCCGGAAAAGATCCCCGATCCGCTGGCGGCGGAAAATCTGATGAAGACATCAGGCCGAGGCATTTTTCTTATTCGTTCGTTCATGGACGAAGTGCAGATCAATCCGTCCCTGACCGGCACCGAAATCAAACTTATCAAGCACGTTCCCGGACCATCCGGGCACGTTAAGGAGGCTTCCCAGTGAGCATGAAGACCAGTACACGTCAGGTTAACGGCGTCACCATCGTGGATTGCAGCGGCCGAATCACCCTCGGCGAAGGCAGCGTCATCCTCACGAATGTAGTTCGTGACCTGCTTTCCAAAGGGCAGAAGAAAATTCTGCTCAACCTTGGGGACGTGAATTACATCGACAGCTCCGGCATTGGCGAGCTGGTGAGTGCATTCACCACTGTGCGCAATCAGGGAGGCGAGCTCAAACTGCTGAACCTGACCAAGAAAGTTCACGATCTGCTGCAGATCACCAAGCTTTACACCGTCTTCGATGTAAAAGACGACGAAGCCACCGCAGTGAAGTCGTTCGGCTAAACTTCCCTTTCCAATTTCTTCGTAGCCATGGGCCGGCCAGACGCCGGCCCCATTGTTTCTATTTTGGTAAAAGAGCTCGTTTCTTTTTTGGTCGGACTCCCACATTGATTTTCCTCACCCTTAGAATTTGGCCAGGGCGAGACGCCCGTCGCATGAATTTCTACCGACGATTCTCAGTGGATATCCGTCACTTGCGGCAACCCACCAGACTAATCAAGACGTGGATCAATGGGTAGGTTGCGGTTGTCATCCCTAAGATCATGCGGCGTGTCCTTTCGAAATCTGTGAGTTCCTACACTGCTGTGAAAAGATCTCGGCCCAATCTTCAGACTACACGGCTTAGGGGAGAGCGAACTAATACCTCGGGATGTCCTTTTTCGTCGAACACGTTATGAAGGTTTGGAGGAAGGTCCGGACGCAGAAACGGCTCGCAATAATTGCTCGACTCTCGTGTCCAGAACGACGGAACGTTCGTATTCGTTCAGCCTCAGGCTTCCCATTGAGAGGTTTGGGTTCCTATACCGCATCGGGCTTGGCATGGTCGTCCTCAAGCTGACGTGAATCTCTCGAACGCCCGTTTTCTCGATCACGGAATAGACATTTTCAATATCAATTCCGCCACATGCCATGACCACGATGCGACCGCGAGCGGCTTCGACCAGGCTGCGCAACACTTTGATTCCTTCGATCGCCGTTGAAGCCCCGCCCGAGGTAAGGACCCGGTCGGTGCCTGCTTCCACTATATCTTCCAAAGACTTCCCGAGGTCGGCGGACATGTCGAAGGCTCGATGGTATGTAGTTGCAAGAGGCCTAGCGTATTGCACGAGATCGCGGGTTCGCGGAAGATCAACTCGTCCGTCGACGTCCAGAATTCCGAACACAACCCCATTGGCCCCCAGTTGTTTGGCCATGAGAATGTCCTTTTTCATCACGGCAAACTCATCAGGGGAATAACAGAAATCGCCACCACGAGGACGAATGATAACGTGGAGGTTGATGGAAAGGTTCTGGCGAGCGGTTGCAATCAGGCCGGCACTAGGCGTTATTCCACCTTCCGGAAGGCTGCTGCATAATTCCACCCGTTTTGCGCCGCCCCGTTCCGCCGCCATGGCCGATTCGAGGGAGTCGACGCAGACTTCAACTGTGAGTTCTGAGTTCATTCGCGGGGCGGAAAATTTGGAGGCAGTCTGCCCCTGCTGGCAATACCTAGTGCACCCGGGCACAAACCGTCAGGATTGCCCGGGCGCCTACCACGGCACAACAATAAAAAATAAAGTAGAGTCGCGCCGCCACTTACTTGGCCTTTTTTGTCGAAAGATCTGCCACGTCCACTCCAAGAGCAGTAGCCAGATCAATTTGATGATCTTGTTCGTTCACCAGGATTTGTCGAATCTGTTCCGCCATCGCGTATTCCCCCAATGCCTCGCACTGCCGCACCCTGTCCCGGTAATTTCTGATGGTTTCGTTTTCATTTTCAAGGTCGAACCGCAACATTTCTTTCGGATCTTCTGAGGTCCGGACCGGCTGTGGCTTCACGGTTGGCATTTTGCCCAGGTAATCGATCTGCCGAGAAATTATCAGTGCATGATCCAGCTCCTGTTTGGCATGAATGGCAAGTTGATCAGCAATATTCATGTATTGAGCGCCCTTGAGTACCTGGGAATAAACCACATAGGCGATGATGGCCTGGTATTCGCGCGAAAGGTCTTCATTCAGCAATTCTGCTAGGCGATCACGGGAGACGTCGTTTCCGGTGGCAGCAGCCTTCGGTTCAGCCATTTTGCTTTCTCCTCTAGGGATGAGAAAAACTTACTACTCGCCTGCTATCTTACTACGCGGTGTTTTCCTTGAACTTTAATCAACTTAAAGGGCCGCGCCCGTTGCAGTTCCTGGCAGTCATATGGTTTCTTCGCTCCACCGAAAACACTCCGGAATAGTCATAACTGAAGAGTGACTTGTGCGCTATCTTTTCTCCAAAAAGGCATAATATCGGGAAGGTCATGAGCGCTCCGACTCAAAGCTTTGCCACCCCGGATTTTCGTGTCCTGTTTGAGTCCGCGCCCGGTTTGTACCTGGTCCTGACGCCTGATCTGCGGATCGTGGCCGCAAGTGACGCTTATCTCACCGCGACTTTGACGAAGCGCGATGACATCATGGGCCGAAGCCTGTTCGAGGTCTTTCCCGACAACCCCGACGATCCTAAGGCCGACGGGGTCCGCAATCTGAAGGCATCTCTTGACCGCGTCCTACGCGGTCGCGTTTCGGACGCAATGGAAATCCAGAAGTACGATATTCGCCGCCCAGATGCTGGGGGATTTGAAGTCAGGTATTGGAGCCCGGTTAACTCGCCGGTCCTGGCAGGAGATAAGGAGGTTTCATACATCATTCATCGCGTGGAGGACGTCACCGAGTTTGTGCGGTTGAAACAAGCTGGAAGCGAAGAACACAAAGTGACAGAAGAACTGCGAATACGAACCGAACAGATGGAATCTGAAATCTATCTGCGAGCGCGCCAGCTCGAAGAGGCCAACCGACAGAGGTTGGAGGCAATCGGGCGCTTGGCCGGTGGAGTCGCGCATGATTTCAACAATCTCCTCAGCGTAATTCTCGGCCATGCAAAACTGTTGAAGGAATATCTGTCTGAAGGAGGCCCCTTCTGGAGTGGACTCGGGCAGATCGAGCGGGCGGCTGAGAGTGCTGCGACGTTAACCCGGCAATTGTTGGCCTATAGCCGCCAGCAGGTTCTTCAACCCAGAGTTCTCGATTTGAATGTGGTGATCACTGAAATTGACCCGCTGATCCGGCGGCTGATCGGCGAGCATATTCAGTTCCAGATGCTGCTTGATCCGGAGCTTGCGCGAGTTAAGGCGGATGCCGGGCAAATCGAACAAGTGATCATGAATCTGGCGATCAACGCCCGCGATGCGATGCCTGATGGCGGCAAGCTGATTATCGAGACCTCGAATGCCGTGGTTGATGAGGTTTACCGACAGCAGCGCCCGGTGGTCGCTCTTGGATCCTACGTTGTGCTCTCGGTCGCGGACACCGGTATCGGTATCAACAAAGACGTTGAGGCACGTATTTTCGAACCCTTTTTTAGCACCAAAACAAGAAGTAAAGGCACCGGCCTCGGTCTGGCGACGGTATATGGAATCGTTAAGCAGAGCGGGGGCTATATCTGGGTTTACAGTGAGCTCGGCATGGGCACGACGTTCAAAGTCTATCTGCCGAAAACAGATGAAGCGATGCAAACTTTCCCTCGCCGCGTGCAGGTTGAAGCCGCGAAAGGTTCGGAGACGGTTCTTCTGGTAGAGGACCAACCCAGTCTCCGCGAACTGGCCCAGATCATACTCGAAAAAGACGGATACCGGGTGTTGTCCGCGGAGAGCCCATCCCAGGCCATAGCAATGGCTGAGACGTATGTTGAGCCGATCCATCTGCTTGTCACCGACGTTGTTCTACCTGGAATGAATGGACGAGTCTTAGCGGAACGGCTCATGCAAAAAAGACAAGAACTTAAAATACTGTTTGTTTCCGGATATACGGAAGATATCATCGCGCATCACGGCGAGCTCGATCCGGGAACAAACTTTTTGGAGAAGCCCTTCACTCACGAAACGCTGAGCGCCAAGGTCCGCTGCGTCCTAGATCAAATTGATTTTCGGCTGCCCGGTTCCGGCCACAGTGAGGCCTAGTTACACCATTCCCTTCCTCAAGTCGTCCAGCGGATAAAAAGTTCCGCGCCAGACTACTCCGCCGCGTCCCAAGGTCAAAAACGTCGAACGCAGCATGGTGTAGACGAACAACGCCGTGCTGATCGGGTGCAGGAAGAAGTAGTAAGGCGGAATGTCCGACTTCGTCGACATGCCCACGTAGATCGAAAACATCGAGAACAGCGCGACCGCATAGCCCAGTCCGCGCCCAGCCATGCGCAAGCCAGACTCCGACGAAAGGCATTAGGTTCAGAAATGCAAGGGCGACGCAAGACGCCAGCGCGCGCGGCCACTGGAATGACATGATGGCAAAAAAATTCTTGGTCAGATTGTCCACCACTCCCATTGCGCCCTTTGCCCAGCGAATAGAAATCAGGTCCGCCCCAAATACATTGCGCTGCGCATAACCGGCATTCTTCACCACCTTGCCGAGCTTCATGTCGTCGAGCACTTCAAAGCGCAACGCCTGGTACGTGCCGACCGCGTCATAGACCTTGCGACGAATCAGGTTGAATGCGCCAACGCCGATGTGGTCCTTGGTTTTGGGATCGGCAACTTTCCAGGGACGATGTCCGAACACGAACAGAGTCTGGAAGAACGCGATCATCATTTTCTCGCCTGGGCGTTTCATGATCATGCGCGGAAACAAAACCAGATGATCGGCTGCTTCGGCTTCGGCATAAGCCAGCGCCCGTCGAACAGAGTCGGGCTTGAACAAAACGTCGGCGTCGGTGAACAACAGCCACTCGCCGGTGGCCTGGTTGGCTGCGCTCCACATGGCGTGCGGTTTGCCCATCCAACCGGCGGGCAATTCGGCGATTCGGATTACCTTTAAGCTGCGCATTGGCGCTGCAGCGGCAATCCTTTCCATTACTCGCCCGTGTGGTCGGTCGATCGATCGTCGACCGCGATGACTTCATAGTTCTCGTAATCGAGCGCCAGCAATCGCGTCAGCGTGGCTTCGATTGCCGCTTCTTCATTACAAGCAGGAACAACGATGCTGATCCGTGGGTTATGGGAAGGAACGCGGTTCCATTGAGGCAACGAAATGTCGGCAATCTTCGGAACCCCGATAGCCGCGTCGAGCAGACGCCAAATCCAGGCCAACCCGAGGATCGAACCAGCAATCCAGTGGAAATAACTCATTCCGCCGAAACTCCGGCGTCGCCGGGTTGATTGTCTGTGCGTAGTGTTGGAGCAAAGCGCATGCCGTAAAACAGTATGGCAGAAGAAATCGCCATTGCGATTACTGGCAGGATGAATGCAGCTTGCAGAGAATGACTGTCAGCGACATAGCCCATCAGCGTAGGAGAAGGGACGTCGCCAAGAAGGTGAAACAGGAAAATGTTGACAGCGATGGCAGTAGCTCGAATATGAGACCCAACTGAGTTCACCAAGGCGGTATTGAGGGGCGAGGTATTCACCAAGAGCAAAAATGCAGCAACAGCGATGGCTGGCACCATCCACGGACCCTTCGTGAACAGGGCAACGATCATTACCGGAACGCCAAGGCCCATGCTGGCAGCGGAAACAAAATAGTACGATCCCTTCATTCGAGGCAGCAGACGATCGCCGAGCCATCCTCCTGCCAACGACGCCAGGATGCCGTCAACCACCACAATCTTTCCGAAAATCAGGTTCGCTGCTTCCAGACTGTAACCGCGGGCACGCGACAGAAAGGTGGGCATCCAGACCTGGATTCCGCCCAGTGAAAATGTACCAGCGGCCATGCCTAGCGTAACCATCCAGAATGCCGGATTGCGTGCCAGGCCTTTGAGAGTTCCGCGCTCCGCAGTCTCCTTCTGGGAATCGAACTGGCCCTCGCGGTGGCTCCGGGAGGAACCACACCGCCAGCGCCAGCAAAAATCCCGGGAACGCGGCGACATAAAACGGAAAACGCCAACCCATGCTCGCGCCCGAGCTTGCCTCCCAGCAGATAACCGGCGGCGGTACCCACGGGAATGGCCAGATAAAAAATGCCGAAAATGCGGCCGCGTTTGTTTTCCGGAAAAAGGTCGGCGACAAAAGTAGGCGCAATGGTCACGAACGTCGCCTCGCCGACGCCCACCAGGGTATGGCGAAACAGCAATTCCCCGTAGGTGTGAGTGACCGCCGTCAGCAAGGGTCAGTCCGCTCCAGAAAACAGCGCCCAGGACGATGATCAGCTTGCGCGAATAGCGATCGGCCAGAGGGCCCACGAATGGCGCGGCCACCATGTAGAACAGCAGAAAGGCGCTGGTGAGATATCCGACCTGAGTGTTGGTGAGCTTGAATTCGTTCTGCACCAGCGGCTGCACTGCAAACAGCACGGAACGATCAATGTAGTTCAGAAAGTTCAGCGTCGTCAGGATGACGAGCGCGGTCCAGGGATAGAGTTTGCGTTGGGTCACTTGGCGAAGGAATATAACATGCCCAGGAGACTTTATGAGGTCGCGAGCTTACGAGAACTTGTACCTCGCAAGCGTTCATGTGACTTCGATCAGGCATCAGCGCCTTAGTGCGCAGTCTGTGGACACACGCCCCTTAGCTTCGATCTTTGGTCGCGGCCATTGCGCCACCACCACTGTCGAGATTCCGCCGCGCGGACGGAAATCGCCTTTCACTTCCGCCCACACCGGTTTTGCCCAGCGCACCACATCTTCCAGCACGCGGTTCACGATGTTTTCCTGGAAGATTCCCAGGTTGCGATAGCACTGCAGATATTCCTTCAGCGATTTCAGCTCCAGACAGTGCTTGTCAGGCATATAGCGGATCGTGATGGTTCCGAAATCGGGCAGACCGGTCTTGGGGCAGACCGAAGTGAACTCGGGATCGTCCACGATAATTTCGTAGCCCGGGAAACTGATTCGGCCAGGTTTCAATCTCCGGAAACTTGTGTGTCGCAGACCGGCCTCGGCATGTCCCTCGGTATAACGTGGTTTGGGCATAAGACAATTGTAACCAGTACCGCCATAACCGCGTAACGCCTCAGAATTAGCGCTTCCCTGCTAGAATTCGCGCATCTAATTTTGCGGGTCAGCGTCTTAAGGCTGAATCGTCGGCTTAAGCGCGAGATGCGTGGTGGTTTACTACTTAGGGCATCTCACGCGCAAGCACTTACAAATGGCGATAGGCACAAACCAAGTCGGGGATTCTTGGCCAGAAAAGCTGGCTGGTATGGGCGGCGGGCATCGTTGATCGCTGTAATACTGCTCGCCTCGTTCATGTCTCGAGGCGAAGTTATTCCGGTCCGCGCCGCCAGCGTGCGGCCGCAGCACCATTCGCAGCATTGTCTCCACCAACGGAAAGGTGGAACCGATACAGAGTTTTGAAGCCCACGCTCCGGTCGGAACCACCGTAAAGAGATTGCTGGTGAAAGAAGGTGAACACGTAAAGAAGGGACAGCTCCTGGCGCAACTCGACGACGCCGACGCCAGCAGTCAGGCAGCGCGTGCGCTGGCTCAAGTGCGAGCGCCCAGGCCGAGATAAGCGCCGTGCAGAGCGGCGGCAATCGCGAAGAAGTTTTGACTCTTGAGTCTCAACTCGGCAAAGCTCGAACGGGCGCGACACCGCACAGCGCAATCTCGAAGCCTTGCAGCGTTTGCAGCAAAACGGCGCGGCCTCGCCCGGCGAAGTGAAGCAGGCACAAGATCAACTCGCGGCCGCGGAAGCTGATCTTAAGTTGCTTCAGCAGAAACAGGGCAGACCGCTATTCCGCGCCCGAAGTCGCTCGTGTTGAGGCTCAAAAGGGCGAGGCACAAAGCGCCTATGCGGCGGCCGAAAACATTCTTCGCCAACTGAATATCCGCGCACCGTTCGACGGCATTGTTTATTCCCTTCCGGTTCATCAGGGATCGTATGTCAACCCCGGCGACCTGGTGCTGCAGGAAGCTGATCTGTCGAAAGTTCTGGTGCGTGCCTACGTCGATGAACCCGACGTGGGTCGACTTGGCTACCGGACAGCCGATTGAGCTGACCTGGGACGCAATTCCCGGACGCACCTGGCAGGGTGCGGTCACGCACGATTCCGTCCACCGTGAAGTTGTTGGGTACACGCAACGTAGGAGAAACCACGTGTGTCGTGGACAACCAGGATCTCAAACTTCTTCCCAATATCAACGTGGGTGTAACGATCGTCACGGCCGAGCATCGGAATGCGCTGACGGTACCGCGCGAGGCGGTTCGGCTGGACGACAACAAGAAAATTCGTTTATCAGATCGTGAACGACGAACTGCAACGTCGGGACATTCAGACATCGATTTCGAACTTGACCGAAGTGGAAGTGACGTCAGGAGTGACGGACAATGCCCTACTGGCTCTGGCTTCGACCAAGTTCGAAACCGCTTCGCGATGGGGCGGCGGTTAAGATCGTTCACTAGGATCTGGCTTACGGAAAATGAAATTACGAACAATCATTCTGATATTGGCATCTGTGATCGCTGCTACCTTTGCGGTGGCTGACGAATCCGCACCGGCTTTGCTGGCTGCAGGCCGCGCTGACGACGCCATCACTACTCTGCGATCGAAAATCAACACTTCTCCGAACGACGCTGAAGCCTACAACCTGCTGTGCCGCGCGTATTTTTCCATGGGCGACTGGGACCGTGGTATCTCAGCCTGCGAAAAAGCGATTGCACTTGCCCCCAACAACAGCCGTTACCACATGTGGCTGGGCCGGATTTATGGCGAAAAGGCGGACGGCGTCGTATTTTTCAAAGCGGCTTCTCTGGCCGGCAAGGTACGGGAGGAGTTCGAAACCGCAGTCCGGCTCGATCCGAAAAATGTGGATGCCCGCAGCGACTCTGGGCGAGTTTTATCTGGAAGCGCCCGGAATCGTCGGTGGGGGTCGTGACAAGGCCGAAGCTCAGATCCGGGCCCTCGATTGCACTCGATCCGGCCAAGGCACACTACCTCAAAGGTCGGCTTGCCGAGAAAAAGAAGGACTCCGAAGGCGCCGAGAAGGAATATCGTGCGGCCATCGATGCCAGTCACGGTAGCGCGTTGACCTGGTTCAACCTCGCTCTTTTCTATCGTCACCAGCAGCGGTGGGATGAAATGGAAGCGGCCATCAACCACGCCGTTTCGGTGCAGATGGATCGTCCCGAAATTCTGATGGAATCGGGAGAGATTCTGCTGCGTAGCGGACGCAATTATTCCGGCGCCGTTCAATTCCTGCGCCGCTACCTGGCGTTGAATTCCAAAGTCGAAGAAGCTCCGGCCTTCAAGGCTCACTATCTGCTCGGCACTGCGCTCGAAAAACAGGGCGACAAACAGGCAGCCGCTCAGGAGTATCGCGCTGCACTCTCTCTGGCAAAGAACTTCTCCAGGGCCCAGGAAGCGCTGGACCGCCTCAATCGCTAATTTGGCCTGCGGACCAGCGGGAATCTTTTGGAAGCAGCTTCCGCAGCCAGTCTTCCCATCTCTTGTTTACAATCACTCTTTCTGTCCAGTCGATTCTTATCTCGAAGGTGAACAGATGAAGTCTGTCGTGTGTCGTGCAGCGGTCTGCCCACTATTTTGCTTGGAAGCTTTCATCTCCGTTCCTTTGCCCATTCTCAACTTTCCGCCGAGCCTCTTCCGCTTAAGCGCGCGGTCGAACTGGCCCTGGCGCACAGCACCACCACTGCCGGCGCCACACGCCGACGAGCAACGCGTGTTTGCTTCCTATCGTGAGGCTCGGAACCAATACATTCCGCAGCTCGTGGTGGGTTCGGGACTGGGTAAATCGTGGGGATTCCCGCTGAGCCTGGAGGGATCGGCGCCCTCGATTCTCAACGTGAATTCGCAATCGACGATTTTCAATCCCTCAATACGCGATTTTGTTCGCGCGGCCAAAACGGATTGGAGCGCCGCGACCGCGCAGACCAAAGACCAGAGAAATCAGGTCATTCAGGACACCGTGCTGAGCTATGCCGAACTGGCCAAGTGGGAAACTTTGGTCAGCTCACTTACAGGAAGAACATGCAACGGCGCTGAAAACCGAGCAACTGGTCGGCGAACGCATCAAGGAAGGCGTCGACAGTCCACAGATGCAGAACAAGGCGCATCTCAGCACAGCGCGGCTGCGATTGCGACTCGCGGAGGCGCTAGGGGCGATCGACGTGATTCGTAATCGACTCGCGCATTTGACTGGACTTACCTGCAGCTTCGATCGAGACCGACACCGGATTCCATGCCGCCACTTCCTGAAGTCAAACAGGATGACGACCTTTCCGGCCAGGCAGTCCGGTCGAGTCCGGCGGTGCAAGCGGCTGACGATCGCGCTACCGCCGAAAGTTTCCGCGCTCGAGGTGAGCATCGCGCCATGTTGCCGTCGGCAGACTTCGCCGCACAGTATGGTCTGCTTGCGCGATACAACAATTACGACGAATTCTTTAAGACATTTCAGCGGCAACAATGCCACCATCGGCGTGGTGCTGCGCTTTCCATTTTTCAGTCCATCGCAGCGCGCCCGCGCCGAGGCAGCGGACGCCACTGCACTGAAGGCAAAGAAAGACGCGGAAGCGGCGAAGAACCAGGTCTCCGAAGAAACCTTACGATTGCAACGCTCGGTCGAACAAATGGCCGCCGCACAGGAGGTTGCGGATCTCGAATACCGAGATGGGGCTGTCTGACCTCGAATCGTTGCAAGTCCGCCTTGACGCCGGGAGCGCAAACTGGCACGACCTTCAAGACGCGCGAGAGCAACAAAGCGAACGTTACAATTCTTTACAGGACGCGAACTTCCAACTGGAGCGAGCCCGAATCACGCTGCTGCGGTCTACGGGTGAACTGGAAAGCTGGATTGGGGTTGGCAAATAGACATCGGAATGGTGTAGATCCCGGTCCCCTCCGCTGTCGCACGCAAAAGGGGCATTTTCGCCCAAGAAACGTTGAGCCGTCAACGTCCTCTTCGTAATCTAAGTGTTATGTGCTTGCAGCGACGGGATTTGGCCATCAGCTGTGCCACGGGCGAATGTCGATCGCGTGAACCTGATTTGTACCTGTGTTTGCCGCAAGATCCGTGGTGAAATGTTAGTATAAGTTACTCACAATTATGCCTTTAAAAACACTTTTCCTGAACCCGCCATCGTTTGAGAATTTTGACGGCGGAGCCGGTTCGCGGTGGCCTGCCACTCGCGAGATTGAGTCTTACTGGTATCCGGTTTGGCTGGCCTATCCCACCGGCATGCTTGAGGGTGCACGCCTGCTGGACGCTCCTGCGCATCACGTCTCTGCGGAAGAGACCATCAAGATCGCGCAGGATTACGAATTTTTGGTGCTTTATACCAGCACCCCGGGCTTCCCGGGCGATATCCAACTGGCAGCCAAGATCAAGGAAGTCAATCCCAAGATCAAGATTGCATTCGTCGGACCGCACGTGACCGTGCTGCCGGAACGAACCTTGAAGGATTGCACGGCGATTGATTTCATCTGCCGCAAGGAATTTGACCACTCCGTTGTCGAATTCGCGCAGGGCAATCCGATTGAAGGGATTTTGGGCATCTCGTACCGCAAGGACGGAGCGATCGTCCACAATCCCGACCGCCCGCAGATCCAGGATCTGGATGCACTGCCTCACGTCACCGACGTCTACTACCGCGACCTGGATCCGCGGCGCTACACCGTCCCGTTCCTGCTTTATCCGTTCGTCTCGCTGTACACGACGCGAGGCTGTCCGGCGCAGTGCACCTTCTGTCTCTGGCCGCAGACCACCAGCGGTCATGCCTGGCGCAAGCGCTCCACCGACGACGTTGCGCGCGAAATGGCCAAGGCGAAGGAATACTGGCCATGGGTCAAGGAATTTTTCTTTGACGACGACACTTTCAACATTCAGAAGGCCCGCACGGTCGAGTTGTGCGCGAAACTGAAGCCGCTGAATCTTACCTGGTCGTGCACTTCGCGTGTTACCACCGACTACGAGACGCTGAAGGCGATGAAGGAGGCTGGCTGCCGTCTTCTGATCGTGGGCTACGAATCAGGTGATCAGCAGATTCTTAAGAACATCAAGAAGGGCGCCACTCTCGAGCGGGCGCGACAGTTTACCAAGGACTGTCACAAGCTTGGCCTCGTTGTCCACGGCGACTTCATCATGGGCTTGCCCGGCGAGACGCACGACACCATAAACAACACGATCGCCTTCGCAAAAGAACTGGACGTTGAAACCATCCAGGTTTCGGTTGCTCACGCCTATCCTGGCACCGAGCTCTATGATTACGCCGTCAAGAACGGCTTCATGGTGGCCGATACCAAGATGGTGGATGAAGGTGGTCACCAGTTGGCTCAGATCCAGTATCCGGGACTGCCTGCGGACGAGATTATGAGCGCCGTCCATCGCTTCTACGACGAATATTATTTCCGGCCCAAAGCAATCTACCGCATTCTTCAGGAAGGCCGTATTCAATAACGTTGAACGCAAGCGACTGTACAAAGAAGCGAAAAGCTTCCTCAAGTTGCGCGCTTCGCGAAACAAGTGGGTCAAGGAAAAGCAGCGGAAAAGCAGATCGGCAACCGGTGGCCGAACCGGCCAAAGGCCTAGGTTTCTGCACGTTTTCGGAACCGTGCCGACCTAGGACCGTTGTCACGCAGACTGCAGAAATGAATCCACCTTGAACCGCTGTGGTTCGGGTTCGCAAGGTTGTCCGGGAAAGACAGTGTGACCTTTCGTAAGTATCTGGTGCTCGCCGGCGTGACGTTATTCGCGGCGATTGGTGATTCCTTCCTGGCTCGCGGCATGAAGCAAGTCGGGAACGTTTCATTGCATCGCCTGCCCGACATCATTCTGACCATCCTGAATCCCTGGGTCGCTCTGGGGATTTTGTTTCTGCTCGGGTTCTTCGCGGCCTACATGACTGCCCTGTCCTGGGCCGACCTCACCTACGTGTTGCCCGCGACGTCACTGGGGTACGTATTGCTCGCTCTGATTGCGAAGTTCTTGCTGCACGAGGAAGTGACGACCCTGCGCTGGCTGGGTATTGGGCTAATTTCCGCTGGAGTTGGATTCGTCACCCAGGGACCGGCCCTGACGCCGCATCCCGGACGGGAGCGATGGGTGTCTCGCTGAACCCGTCGCTTCGAGGGTGGACCGATGAAGCATGCCTACACCTGGGGAGCGATTCTGGCTATCGTACTGGCTTCGACCACCGGTGATGTCCTGCTTTCGCGCGCCATGAAGCGAGTCGGCGACGTCGGTGAACTCTGGCGTCGGGCTGGACTGCTCACCGTGGCTGGTCGCATCCTGCGCAGTCCCAGTTTTCTGCTGGGAATTTTCATGATGGCGCTGGCGTTCTACAGCCTGCTCTTTGCGCTGTCCTGGGCGGATGTGAGCCTGGTGGCGCCGGCATCGGCGTCCCTCACTTTTGTGGCGAACGCAATTGCCGCCAAGATATTTCTGCACGAACGGGTCGATCATCGCCGATGGATGGCGGCGCTTCTGGTAGCGGGCGGCGTTGCGCTGCTGGCGGCTTGACCGCCACTGACACGATAACCTGATGCCATCCTCGCTAAATTCCGCTGTCCCAGACTTCCTGTACGGCACCGCCTGGAAAGAGGATCGTACTGCTTGTTCTCACCGAACTGGCGATCCGCGCCGGTTTTCGCGGTATTGACACCGCAAACCAGCGACGACACTACTTTGAAGCCGGAGTAGGTGAGGCGCTGGCAACCGCGTATCGCGCGGGAGTCGTCTCGCGTAAAGATCTTATTTCTTCAAACCAAGTTCACCTACCAGGGTGGGCAGGACCATCGGCTGCCCTTATGATCCTGCTGCTAGCCTTGCCATGCAGGTCGCCCAGTCGATGGTCAAGCTCGCTGGAGCATCTTGGCACCGAGTACGTCGACAGCTATGTGCTTCACGGTCCATCCTCTGGCTACGAATGGACCGACGCCGACAGCCGAAGTTTGGGATGGCGATGAGGAAAGAGCGGGATGGCGGACGCAGCTCGTTTGCTCGGCGTGAGTAACGTCTCTTTGCACCATCTTGAACAAATGGCTGCGGCTCGCATGGAAATCCCAACCTTTGTGCAAAATCGCTGTTACGCCCGCCTCGGCTGGGACCGCGACGTGCGATCGTTCTGCCGGAAACACAGTATTATCTATCAGGGGTTTTCGCTCTTAACAGCCAACGTTGAGGTGCTGCGGCATCCGATGATTGTGAAGCTTGCGAATGACGCTGGTCGGACTCCAGCCCAAGTCATATTCAGCTTTGCCCGTGCCCTGGGAATGTTGCCATTGACGGGCACTACCGATCTTGAACACATGAAACAAGATCTCGCCAGCCAGAGCCTGTTACTGCCGCCAGAAGCGGTACGGGCGATAGAGTCGCTGGCCGGATAGCGGGATTAGTGGGTGTGCGCGTGCTGCAGCCGCTCACGGAAGTACTCCTTCCAACTTTCGGGAAGAATTTCTACTTGCAACGCTCGGCGCACTGCAGCCAATTCCTCATTGCCGTAATGTTTCGCAATGTAGAGCCGAGTGATGTCAGTAACCGGTACGGCGTTCGGATCGCGAGAGATTATCTTGATTTCGTCTCCGGCGCCAACTTCCCCTTCGCGAATCACAGCGACGTAGAAGCCCATGCGTCCGCTGATGAGAAACCGTTTCACCATGTCGTCCATTTGAAACTTGATACCCAATTTGTAGCAAGGCAGTCGAGGCTGGGTGACTACTACTTCCGCCGAACCGACCGCGAACCGGTCTCCTAGGTGCGCCGCGTTGTCCAGTAGGCCATCGATCGTAAAATTTTCTCCGAAACTTCCCATAGGCAAATCATGGCCTGGCAACTCTTTTTTCCAATAATCGTAGTGGACCAGCGGGTAGCAATACACCGCCTTGAATTCACCGCCATGAACCGTCAGGTCCGCCTGGCGATCACCATCGAGGTTGAGTTTGCGTAGTGGGACGCGGCCTCCCACCGGATATTTGAAAATACCGGTGGTAACATTCATCCCTCGCCAGTTCACTTCACGTGGAAGCCCGACGTTCAGGGAAATTAGTTTCATCTCTTCTAGAATCCTTCCCGTGCCAATTACTTTCGGCGACATCGCCCGATCAGTGTTTCTCCTATTTCTTCTCGTCTTGAAAATTGCTGAACAGGTTATTCAGAGATTCGGCAAATAGAGGATGGGCAAAGATCGCGCTTTGCAAATCCGAGTATTTGAGCTTGCCCATCATGCCCACCTCGATCAGGGACATAATCTCGCCACCATCGGCGCCCAGCACGGCAGCCCCTAATATCAGGTCGGTCGACGGATCTACCAAGGCCTTCATAAAACCACGCGTCTGCCCGGTTTCGGTGGCGCGCGCGACGGAAGTCATTGGCAACCTGGCAACCCGCACCTTCTTCCCCTGCTGTTTTGCCTCATTCTCGCTTAGCCCAATACGTCCGAGCTGCGGATCGATAAATACGCAGTAAGGATAAATCCTGCCTGCAACACTGCGATTACCGCCTTCCAGTAGATTCGTCTGCAGCACGCGAAAATCGTCATACGACACATGCGTGAAAGCCGGGCCACCGTTTACGTCTCCCACGGCATAGACGCCTTGAACTGAGGTTTCCAACTTGTCATTGACCTTGATGAACCCGCGCTCGTTCGTGACGATGCCTGCCGCCGGAAGATTAAGCTTGTCGGTGTTTGGTCGACGGCCAGAGGCGACGAGTAAATGGCTTCCGCTGACTTCCCTATTCCCTTCCTTCAGCTTTACGTTCAAACGAATGTTTTTGCCCGAACCTGTCGCCGTTTCGGTTTTGGCTTCCAGCAGAATTTCGATGCCACCATCCCGAAGAATGGCGGTGATTTCGTCCGCGATATCCGAGTCTTCGCCGGTCAGTAGCTGTTTGCCCCTGTGTATCACGGTGACGCGGCTGCCGAAGCGGCGGAACATCTGTGCAAACTCGAGTCCTACGTATCCGCCTCCCAGCACGAGCAAATGCTCCGGCACCTCCGACAACTCCATCACACTCACGTTGTCGAGATAAGGGACATCCGCAAGGCCTTTGATGGGCGGCACGTTGACCGTCAGTCCCGTATCGACGACGATGAGATCGGCGGTAAGCGTGCGTTCTCCTCCGGCGTTCAGTCGAACGTGTACCTCTTTCGGACCCAGGAAAGAGCCTTCGCCGTAAATCAAATCGACGAGTTTTGCTTGCTGAAGGCGCTTTTCACTGCCCTCGCGCCATTTCGTCACCATGCCGCGTTTTCGTTCGCGCACCGCAACCATCTCGACCGAAACGCCAGTAACCTTAATACCGTACTCTTGCGCCCTTCTAGCCATATGCGCCACTTCCGCGCTGGCTACCATGGTTTTGGTCGGGGTGCAGCCGTAATTGACGCAAGTTCCACCGACTGCAGCCTGCTCGATTATGGCAGTCTGCTTTCCCTTTGCCGACAGTGCTAAAGCCAGTGGCACTCCGGCTTGCCCTGAACCGAGAATGATCGCGTCGTATTTGTTGTTTGCCGGAATTGTCACGTTGAGGTGCCTTCTTTCAGAGAATTTTGATCTCGCATGAGGCTGGCGCCAGAATTTAAATGCCGACGATTAGAGGTGAGAGACGATGACAAGGCTGCCCGCGACCGCGATCACGTCTTCTACCAATGCCACAGCGAAGTCTGGAAGGTGCACTTTCACGACCAAACTGTGGCGAATGTTATAACCTCCAAATGTCCCGAGTAGCGCACCAAGAAGACCAGCCATCGCAGCGATAGCCAAACTCCCGCCCGTACTCACGGCGAGCGCTGCAGCGCAGACCGCTCCCATCAACATGCGTATGATCAGCGACGCAAGAGCAGTCCGTGCTGGCGTTTTTGGAAGCTTGTCATTGACCAGTTCGAACACGGCTAACAGAGTGAATATGATTAACGCTGCCAGGTGATGCAGGAAAGAAAGCTTAGTCCCGGCGAAATGCAGCCATCCCAGATAAGCACCCCAGCACACCGCGGCGGGAGGGGTCAGGGCACGAAGTCCAGCCATACAGCCCAGCAGAAAACCAAATAGAAGCACAGTTGTGAGCACGGCGTCTCCTCACCCTGTCAGGATCAACGAAATGTTGGCCCGGATATCTTGCCTGATCAGGTTAACCGAATAGTCGCATAAATCCCGAAGCCGGCAAATCCGACACCATGAACGCCGCGTTACGTCGCCCCGCCACCCGCGCCACGCACTGTGCAGCAGCGTAGCCGCTTCGCACCGCACCCTCCATCGTGGCGGGCCAGCCCGTTGCAGTCCAATCTCCGGCGAGAAAAACCCGCGGCCAAACTGTCTCGGGCTGAGGCCGAAAGCTTTCAATTCCAGGTCGAGGGGAATAGGTGGCGTGGACTTCCTTGATGACTGTGGACTTCACCAGATTTGCCGTGCGTGCGTCTGGAAAAAACTCTCCAAGTTCCGCCAGCCCAAGCTCGACGATTTCTGCTTTGGATTTCTCAACCAGAGTCTTCGATGAACTCACTACCAACTCGACATAACAATTGCTGTCGGAAGAACCGTCAACCTTATGGCTGTCGGAAGGGTTTGCCGCCCGTCCGTCTGATCGATTCAGGCCGTTTGCCCTCAGCAGCTTCGATTTGTGAAACATCCACTGTATCGTGCGATCGAGCAAAACCGCATGTTCCAGATCGGTAATCTGGCGATCAAACCACAAATGAATTCCGGTAATCGGGGAAGTCTCGAATCGTGCGAGCGCGTCGCGCAGCGGCTCAGCTGCCGAAGTCTGCGGTAACATGCGAGACAATCCGTCAAAGGGTAAAGCCAGTACGACGAAGTCGAATGCTTCTTCTCCAGCGGCTGTCAACAGTTTTACGTCTGCAAAATCCGCCCGAAACGACTCCACACTGGCCCGAAATCTCAGTTCTCCCCCGCGAGTGGAAATGTAGTCACCCCCATGGCTATAAAGATCGGTCAGAGGAACCGTGGGCACCCCCATCAGACCAGCAGCGCGGGATTTCAGAAATGATTCACGTATTACTTGGGCGGCATAAGGAATCGAAACCCGATCAAGTTCGTCATTCAGTGCGCTCACCAGGATGGTTTTCCAAAAACGTTCGATCGCACGCTCGGTTTGCCCGTGGCGACGCAGCCACTGCAAGAACGATTCGCCGGTATCGCGCGGCATGATTGGCGCAAGAGCGGCGAGCGCCGCACTGATCGCTAGCTTGTCGTGCAAGTTCAGACAGGCCGCCCGCAGAAATGATGGTGCCGTGTGAAGCGGTGCTGGCAGTTCCGACGATTGAATTACCGATGCGCGGCCACCGGGTTCAAGAAACGTCATGTGGTCGTACCAGCGAATCTTGTCTTCAACCCCGATGCGCCGGTAGAACTCAATCAGATTGGTGCAGCAACCGAGAAGCACATGTTGGCAATTGTCTACTACTTCCCCCGTGCCGGGATGCTGATAGGACGAGGCCCGGCCCCCGAGGTAGGAACGTTTTTCGAAGAGAGTGACTCGCAGGCCGCTTTCCGCCAGCGCACAACCTGCGGCCAATCCCGCCAAGCCGCCCCCTACGACAGCAACTCTAGGAGATTGTGTCCAGGGCTCGGTCATCAAGCCAGGCGTTTCAGCAAACCCTTTCCCAAAATAAAGACTTTCTCGCGGACGCTGAGACTAATCTTCTTGCCGAAGACGTCATATTTTCGTTCGGCGATTTTCTGCAAAAGTCTGGCGTAAATGCTCACCAGGACCCACAAAGCAGGCCTGCTGTCTTCGTCAATCAGTTTGATGAGGTCTCGAGCGGAACCATAATACTCGCGGGCTCGGTCCCCTTCAGCCGCCAGCAACCACTGTAATCGCTCAGGAATGGACGGTTTGACAAAATCGTCCACCGCAACTTTAAAACTCGCCATGTCATCGGCGGGAATATAGATTCGTCCCATGCCGGCATCTTCTTTGATGTCGCGAATGATATTGGTCAACTGGAATGCCAAGCCGAGATTTTCGGCCAGCGGTTCCGCTGCCCCGTCACGATATCCGAATATACGAATGCAAACCAGTCCGACGACGGAGGCGACGCGATAGCAATAGACGCGAAGATCGCCGAATGTCCGGTAGAGAACTTGCGGCTCCTCGGTTGTTCTCTGAGTTTCCTGGATATCCATGCCGGTTCCGTAAGCCAACTGATCAAGCAATTCAACCGGAATCTGGTAGCGCCGCTGCGTATCGGTGAGCGCCAGCAGCACGGGATCATCGGTAGGACGGCCCGATTGGGAGTTATGAAAAGCGTCCAACCATTCCTCGAGCTTCCTCCGTCTGTCGTAGGGAGCAACGGTGCCGTCGTCGCTGATGTCATCGCATCGCCGCATGAATGCGTATACGGCACATAGAGCCTGGCGTTTGGCCGCAGGCAAAACCAGAAAAGCGTAGTAAAAATTCTTCGCCGCCGAACGCGTGATACTCCGGCACACCGAATACGCAACGGCGATTTGCGACGGGTTTGGAGAAAACGGAGATGGCATCGGCTGCACCGCGGCGCTCATAAGAGTTTCCCCAACGCGGCGCGAACTACCAGGGCCAGCTTGCGGGTCTTCGAAATTGCCGGACGCCGTCCCAGCACCCCGCAGCCTTGCCGCTCGATCGCATTCAAAATCTCCTGTCCGCCGCGACTGAATAACTCCAGATCAACAGCGAGCTCGCGATCTACTTGCGCCGACAGCGGCCATCCCCGGCCGAACCATTCGCGGGTGCGTTGCACCTCAAAACGCATCAGATCGCAAAATGCCGGAGTATTTCGACCGCCCGCGACATCTTGTTCGCTGACCTGATACCGCCGCAGATCTTCCAGCGGCAAGTAGATTCTTCCCTTTGCATAGTCAACGCTTACGTCCTGCCAGAAATTGGCTAGCTGTAAAGCTGTACACGTATTGTCGGAAAGTGCCTGGCGTTCCGCATCCCGATACCCGCAAAGGTAGAGAACGAGATGTCCGACAGGATTCGCCGAATAACGGCAATAGTCCACCAGGGTTTCAAAGGTTTCGTAGCGATGGATTGTCTGGTCTTGTCGAAAAGCTTGTAACAAGTCCGCGAAAGGCTTCCGTGGGATGTCGAACTGGCCCACCGTTCCCGCCAGAGCCACGAAGACCGGATGCCGTGGATTTCCCGCATAGCAGGCGTCAAGCTCTGACTCCCATTCGTCCAACAACTGCAGGGACGTCTCGGGATCGCCGACTTCGTCGCCCAAGTCATCGGCGATACGGCAATACGCATAAACGTTAAAGAAGTGCTGGCGTAAACGTTCCGGCAGGAACCAACTTGCGACCGAAAAATTCTCGTAATGACTGCGAGCAAGCCGGCGGCAATACTCCCGCGCCTCGGCCTCAGAAGGCGCCCGCAGCGGAATGGCATATTCGGATGGGAGTCTGGACCATCCCGACACACTGGCAGGAATGGATGCACTCCGGGAATCGTTGCTGGCAATGGATGGCATTAGTCAGTTTCGTCCCCGGTGGCCGGCTTAGCGCCAGGAATAAGGCGCTACAAGCGGCGTCATTTCAGGACAGTATTTCGTGAAGACGCACTTACAGAGTCTTCACAAATTCGCGCAGGCTCAATGGCCAGGAATAATGGCCGTCTTGATATCACCATTGCGATTCAGCATGTGGCGGAGCACCTGCTGCAAGCGGGAGAGTGGCGCTTCTCCCGTGATGTAATCGGTAGACCGAATCTTCTTCTCCGCGATCAGTGCGAAGGCCTTGCGTACCGTCTCCGGCGTGTGATGGAACGTAGCCTTCAAGGTCATTTCCGAGTAATGCAGCCGGTTAGTATCCAACTGTACCTTAGTACCGCTGGCGCAACCGCCAAACAGATTCACGGTGCCGCCCTTACGCACCATGTCAATGGCCCACTCCCAGGCTTCGGGACGGCCCACGGCTTCAATTACGACATCGCTGCCGCGCTTCTCCGGGGAAATCATGCGTACGGCTTCGACCGCGTCTTTCACTTTCGTGATCTGAACTACTTCGTTCGCGCCCATGCGTTTCGCTGCTGTGACCTGGGAATCGCGCTTCACTACGGAAATGACGTTGCATCCGGTAGCTTTGGCAACTTGCACAAACATCAGTCCAATCGGGCCCCCGCCAATGACCGTCACCGTGTCGCCGATCTCGACCTTAGTTTCGTGCAACCCACGCAAGACGCAAGCCAGCGGTTCCACCATTGCCGCTTCTTCATACGTTACGTCCGCAGGTACCGCGAGCATGTTGGTTTCGACAATGCGCTTCGGAATGCGAATGTATTCCGCATAAGCGCCATTGTTAAACAACAGGTCTTCGCAAAGATTTTCCTGGTGTTTGGAACAGTAGAAGCACATCTGGCAAGGCGCGGAATTCAGCGCGACCACCCGCATACCCTTTTTGAAACCCCGCACGTTGTTGCCGACTTCTTCAATCACTCCAGCCAGTTCGTGTCCAAACAATGCTGGCGGAACAATCATGCGAGCGTGATAGCCGCGCTGGTAGACCTTCAAGTCGGTTCCGCACGTCAACGCTACCTGCACCTTGACCAGCACTTCCCCATCGCCTACACGGGGAATCGGAACCTTCTCAATCTTAAGATCCTCTTTGCCGTAGAGGACTGCTGCTGTCATCTTACCGTTCATGCTCGACTTCCTTCTCCCGAGCCGCCCGGCTGAATTACTATTTTCATTGAGTCAGGTTGGGGATGGGCAGCCAGGTTCAGGGCTTCAACGCTTTGCGACAATGGGAATCTGTGACTGATCAACCGTTCAAGATTCACTTCACGGTTCATCACAAATCGCACCGATTCCTCTTGCAGCTCAACCGAAGCACTGTAAGACCCCAACAACGTCTTCTCATCTACACAAATCGCGCCGGGGTCGAAAGTGGCGTCCCCATGTACAGTCTGCGCGAACAGCAAAACTCGGCCTCCCGGACGGACCACATCTATCGCTGTCCGGATTAAACCGTTTCCACCGACCGCAAGAATCGCCGCATCGGCGCCTCTTCCTTCGGTCAACTCCCGCACCGCAACTGCCAGGTCGGTCCGAGAAGCATCGATGCTGTTCCCCAAGCCGTAACTTGTAGATATTGTAAGCCTCTGAGGATACAAATCGGAAGTGACTACCAGAGACCCGTTTTTGTTATCGTCAGGCAGCTCAAGGTCAGCGCGAACGTCCTTGCTCCGGCGAATCTCGGGTGACGTCACCGACTTCTTTTCTCCGACGTCAGCTCCTCTTCCACTCATCGCCCGTTTCGCCAATACACTCAATATGATACCTATCGGACCCTGACCTATCACTACAACAGTTTCTCCGGAATGCAAGGCGAGTCTCTCGATCCCCTTCATGCAAGTGTTGACCGGCTCCAGGAAACAAGCTTGTTCAAAAGAAATGTCAGAGGGAATTTGAACTGTACCCTTCCGTACAATCCAGTCCATCACCCTGACGTACTCGGCGAAGCCTCCGCCTGAGGGTTCGAACCCTGCAGTGCAGCCCACTTTCTTGTACGTCTCGCACTGGGCAAAAGTTTTGTGCTCACAATAGAAACAATTCCTGCAAGGGATGTGATGGAAAACCACAACCCGGTCACCCGGCTGAAATTCGCGCACGCCCTGACCGACCGCCGCCACCACTCCCGAGGTCTCATGACCAAAGATCCGAGGGACGGAGTGCGACCCGGTGGCGATCTTCTTCAAGTCTGTCCCGCAGATCCCGCAGGTATGAACCCGCACCAGCAGCTCGCCAGCGCCGATATGAGGCACAGGCACAGTTTCCAGGCGAACGTCATTTACCCCGCGATAGACGGCGGCTTGCATGAACTCCGGGATCGCAGCCGACCTTTCCTCAATCGCGAATTGTCCGGCTATTGCCATTAAGATTTCCGGGTCTCGTGAGTCGAATTCAGTTCCGGTTCAGCCGCCAGCAATTCATCCGAGGTGTGGTTGTACTGATCCAGCCATACGCAAAGAGCGTCGGCCGCGGTCGCGCTGTTTCTCGCCAGCCGAAATACGCGTGCCCAAAGCCACGGACGCAGTCCTACGAACACCGTGAATGCCCCGGTACGAAACTTTCCATCACTCGTGATAAACGAATCGATAGCAGGCATTTCAAACCCGGCTTCATCAGACACCGCTTTGAGGCCGACAAACGTAATGTCGTGAACCTGGGCCGCGCGAGCCACTGCAGCAGACTCCATGTCAACCCCGTGGGCCCAGTATGCTTTCGCTAGGGCAGCTTTCTCTTCGACGCTAGCCGGATGATCGACGCTGACCACCACCCAATGTCCCACGCCACCCTCGACCCGGCTGCCATCTCTCGCGTCGATCACGCAAATGGGAGTTAGTACAGTCCCGACTTTCAGGGTGGAATCCAGCGCTCCGACGAAACCTACGGAGTGCACCATAATCGGTGCATACAACCTGATGATGGCTTCAGTCGCCCGCCGCGCGGCTTCGGGCCCAATCCCCCCGCAAACCAGCACTGCCCGTTCGTTTTCAAAGAATTTGTATTGACGTCCGTCATACTCGCGGACGCTCGATCGCCAACTCCTGATCAGTGGACGCACCTCGCGCTCGAGCGCGGCAACAATGGCGACTTTTGAGGTATTTGGCAAATGTCTTAGCTGTACCGCCGGCCTCTTGCCGGCGATCTCGAGGACATCCCGCCCTCGGGCTTCACTAGTCTCCCCAGCTCACTATGATAAAAACGGATTCATGTGTAGCCATTAACCCGAAACCAATCGACTGCCCGTCGCAGCGCGCCCTCTACCGGGACCCGCTTCCAGCCCAGATCGCGCTCCGCTTTCCCCGACGATACGAACATTTTCTTTCCACCCATGCGCACAGCGTCGATGGTTGCGCGCGGCTTGCGTCCGCGAATGTATCCGGTAACCACTTGATCTACGACGCCGGTCACGAGAGCTAGCGCGTATGGAACTTTGATCCTCGGCGAAGGCAATCCAGTGATTGCCCCCAGCTTGTCCAAAATCTGTTTCAGCGTCAGGTTCTCACCACCGAGGATGTAACGTTCGCCACTGACTCCCTTTTCAAGTGCGGACAGGTGTCCCTTGGCGCACTCGGTGACATCCACTAGATTTAACCCGGTATCCACATATGCAGGGAACTTCCTTTTTAGAAAGTCCACGACAATCTGTCCCGTCGGGGTGGGTTTGATATCGCGTTCGCCCACTGGCGTGGTGGGATTGACCACCACCACGTCCATGCCCGAACGGCCAGCGCTGATGGCCACTTCTTCTGCCATGAACTTCGAGCGTTTGTAATGCCCGATCATATTGGCGAGAGAGACTGCCGAAGTTTCGTCGGCCACGTTCCCATTAGATGTAAATCCGATTGTCGCGACGCTTGATGTGTAAACCACCCGGCGCACTCTCGCTTCTCGCGCAGCTTCCAGTATTGCTCGCGTGCCCTCGACATTGGAGCGATACATTTCACCGGGATCGCGCACCCACAGGCGATAATCAGCGGCAACATGAAATACCACATCGCAACCAGATACGGCTTTCTTCATTGAAGCCGCGTCGCGCAGATCGCCGGTCACTCGCTCAGCCTTCAATTCCTGGATATTCCGAAGATCGCTGCTGGGCCGTACCAGCAATCGGAGATCGACTCCCTGTTCGGTCAGGACACGGGCCACGTGGCTGCCGACGAAGCCAGTAGCGCCTGTGACGAAAGCTAGCATTCAGCATTCAGCAGTCGCGAATCCGAGTGCTGAATGCTGAGGGCTAACTTCCGTTTCGCTCCGCCATTACCTTCTTGTACGTAGTCAACGCGATAAGCGGGAAATACTGCCGGTACATGTGGTACATCAGGTAGAACACGCGGGGGAAGCCGGTGCCGGTAAAATGCGGCTCGTCCCACGAACCGTCCTTTTTCTGCGATCGCAAAAGAAAGGCGATGCCTCGAACCACACAATCGCTGCGGGTATCTTTCGCCGCCAGCAACCCCAAAATAGCCCATGCTGTCTGTGAGGGAGTGCTCGGTCCCACACCCTTGGTATTAGGGTCGTCATACGAACCACAGGTTTCTCCCCAGCCGCCATCGGGATTTTGCACCATGCGTATCCATTCGGCGGCTTGCTGTACATAAGGCTCGTGATGGTCAATCTCCATCGCTTCCAGCCCTCGCAGCACCTGCATGGTTCCGTAAATATAGTTGACGCCCCACCGTCCGAACCAGGAACCATCGGGTTCCTGCTCATCGCGGATGAACTTGATTGCCTTCTTTACCGCTCGATGATTCTTGTCGTAGCCGTAAGCCGCCAGCATTTCCAGTATGCGTCCGGTTATATCCACCGTCGGCGGGTCGAGCATGGCGTTGTGATCGGCAAAAGGCACGTGCTGGAACACCATGCGGTCGTTGTTTTTGTCGAATGAAGCCCACCCGCCGCTCCGGCACTGCATGGAGAAAATCCAATCGATGGCACGCTGGACGGACTCGCGCTGGTAGCGTCCATTGGGATGCTCGACGTGGGTTAAACCCAGGCAAACCATTGCGCTGTCGTCCACATCGGGATAAAACTCGTTATTAAACTCGAAGTACCACCCGCCCGGCTGTCCGGCTTTGTTTTTAACTTTCCAATCGCCAGCCATACGGACCTGTTTTTGCAGGATCCAGTCCGCGCACTTTACCATGCGAGGATCGCTCGCGGGAACCCCGCTCTCGCCAAGCGCGAATAAGGCGTAGGCGGTATCCCATACCGGCGACTTGCAGGGCTGCATGCGAAAAGTTTCGCCTTCTTCGATGCCCAGCTTCTCGAACTCATCCATGGCGCGAATTACTTGCGGATCGTCCACGGAATGACCCAGGCAACGCAAGGCGATAATTGAATTCATCATGGACGGAAAGATGGCGCCGAGGCCATCGCTCATTTCAAATCGTTGCAGCATCCACTTCTCGGCCTGCTTGAGGGCGATAGAACGCAGAGGGCGAATGTGTACCCGCTCAAACCAGTGCGTCAGGCGATCGAGCGAAAGAAAGAAGTTTCGCCACGAAAAAAGCTTTTTATCCCAACGTAGCCGCATACGCGACTTGTCGCGGCCACCCACGAAAAGTTCGTCCACGCCCAGTTCGTCGGGAATTTTCTTGAACGGCTTCTTGGCATAGCAGATCGACAGCGGCACCAGAATAGCCCGCGACCACGACGAAATCTCGTAGATGTTGAACCAGAACCACTTGGGAAACAGGACGATCTCGGGCGGAATCGCAGGAACAGCGTCGTAGTCGTACTGGCCGAAGAAGCAAAGATAAATCTTAGTGAAAGTATTAACCTCGGTGACGCCTCCCATCTCTAGAATCTTCTTGCGGGCGCGAATCAGTTCGGGATGATCGGCGGCGTAGCCGGCCAGCTTCAATCCAAAATAGCATTTGACCGACGCGCTGATGTTTGATGGGCCGCCGGCGTAGATACTCCATCCGCCGTCGTGGTTCTGATGCTGCAGGATAAAATTCGCAGCCTTGGCCATGCGCTCAGGATTGCCGGTCCCCAGGAGTACATGGAGCACGATGTAGTCGGCCTCAAGCGTGGCATCGGCTTCCAACTCACCGCACCAGTAGCCTTCTTCATGTTGCTCGGAAAACAGACAGTTGCGCGCACCATCGATAGCGACGGCGACCCGGCTGATGAGATCGTCAATTTTTCCGAAACGCATCTGCGGAACGGCAGAAGCGGTTGACTGAGCACCAAATGGAGGCGCTCCAAAACTTGAGGCACCAACGAGGGGGGAGGAGGTGTCTTCCATATGTTGTTTGTTTACTCCGCAACCGCAGGAGCGCTGGCAATAGCTTCCACGATCTCCGGCGGCAAACCAAAGCGAACGTTTTCGGGCATGACTTCAACTTCCTGTACGTTGCCGAAGCCTTCCGTACCCAAAAATTTTACAACTTCTTCAACCAAACACTCCGGAGCCGATGCTCCGGCCGTTAGCGCGATCGTCTTGACCCCTTCCAGCCATTCCGGCCGGATGTTGCGATAACTGTCAATTAGATGCGATTCCGTGCCCAAGTTACGCGCAACTTCCACTAAACGGTTGGAATTGGAGCTGTTATCGGAGCCAACCACTAACAGCAATTCGGCGTTGGAAGCCACATGCTTCACAGCTACCTGCCGATTTTCCGTCGCGTAGCAGATATCCTGCGCTGCCGGACCCTTAATGTTAGGAAAACGCTGTCGCAGGGCGGCGATAATGTCGCGGGTTTCGTCAAGACTCAAGGTGGTTTGAGTGAGGTAGGCGACCCGGTTCGGATCGGCTACGGTCAGAGAAGCGACTTCCTCCGGCGACCCCACAACCTGGGTTACAATTGGCGCCTCACCTAGGGTGCCGATCACCTCATCGTGGTCGCGATGCCCGATGAGCATCAGTGAATAACCCTCTTTGGCGAACTTCACCGCTTCCACGTGAACCTTTGTGACCAGTGGACAAGTTGCGTCGATCACGCGCAATCCACGATGTTCACTGGCTTCCCGCACTTCTGGCGATACTCCGTGGGCGCTGTAAATCACCCGCTCGCCATTGGGAACTTCTTCCACGCTGTCGACAAAAATGGCCCCTTTGCCTTGGAGTTCCTCGACCACGAAACGATTGTGGACGATTTCCTTGCGCACGTAGATCGGCGGTCCGAAAGCTTCCAGGGCGATGCGGACGATATCAATGGCCCTTACCACGCCCGCGCAGAACCCGCGAGGCTTGAGTAAAAGCAACGTTTTCTGTTCTAGGTCTTGGTTCGTCTGTAGAGCCATACTCTGCCTTCTTAGGGTACACGTCCCCTATGGGAGGTTGACAACTAGAGTATCGAACAAGTACCCAGTTGGTCAACGTAAGCCATAGAAATGCATAGGATTAGCAGCGGTTGGGGATAATTTGGCCGCGAACGGTACAGCCCCTAACCCTTGGTTGGACGCCCCTCGGGCTTCATGGTTTGGCGGCATATTCAGGTGTTCGTCTTCAGCATCTGTTCGGCGTGCTTGCGCGAGGTTTCTGTCAGCTTGGCTCCGCTAAGCATCCGGGCGACTTCATCGGTTCGTTCTTTGCCGGTGATTACATGGATTGCGGTTCGCGTCCGCCCGGCGACCGCTTTTTTCTCAATCACATAGTGGTGGTCCGCGAAGGTGGCTATCTGCGGGAGGTGGGTCACGCAGAGCACCTGATTCGATCGCGATAGGCTTTTGAGCTTCTTCCCTACCGCCTCGGCTGCGCGCCCTCCAATACCGGTATCAATCTCGTCGAACACCAAGGTTCGCTGAACCCCTGAACTTTTCTTCCTGCTTGACCCGGATTCCACGCTGACTTTGAGAGCCAGCATTATCCGCGACAGTTCGCCGCCCGAGGCAATTTGCTCCAAAGGTCGTAGTGGTTCGCCAGGATTGGTTGCGATCATGTAAATTACCTGATCGAAACCTGCTCCGGTCCAGTTCGCCTCGTCATCGGTCCCGCTGACCTCAATCTTGAAAGTCGATCGCATGGCGAGGTCATTGATTTCAGCCTCGACCAGCCTCTCCAATTTTCGGGCGGATTCATAGCGCTTCTTCGATACCACACGGGCGGCTTCCAAATATTGTTCCGCAGATTTCGCGAGGTCGGCGTGCAACTGGCGGAGGATCTCATCTTTATTCTCCATCTCGGAGATTTTGCCGCCGACTTCAACCCCGTGGTTTATGACATCTTCAAGCGTGGGACCATACTTACGTTTGAGGCGATCGATAGCAGCGAGGCGATCTTCCACCTGGGCCAGGTGTTCTGGCGAGGCCTCAATGCCACCGGCATAATCTCGCAGACTCGCGCCGACGTCCTCCACGCTAATGCGCGCGGTTTCGAGGGTCGCCATAGTCTCCTGAAACCTTGGCTCATAGCGCGCCAGTTCTTCGATGTGCTTCTGTGCCGCTCGCAGCGAGGCGGAGGTCGATGCCTCACCTTCATAGAGCAGGTCGAAGGCGTTCATCGCCGCGCTGTGGATCTTCTCGGCGTTTGCAAGGACCCGTTTTTCGGTTTCGAGACGTTCGTCTTCGCCAGTTCCCAGTTTAGCGTCTTCAATTTCCCGAGCCTGAAATGTCCAAAGGTCAAGCAGACGCAGACGGTCTTGCTCATCGCGCTCCAGTTCGATGATGCGAGCCCGAATATCTTTCCATTTCGAAAATGCCTCCCTGATCGCTTCGCCCTCGGTACTGGCAAACAAATCCAGGAGACGCAATCGGGCGGGCGCATCGAACGACAGCAGCGATTCATTTTGCGCGTGAATGGTGGCCAGAAATGGCGCCAGATTGCGAAGAACCGCGACCGTGGCGGGCTGATTGTTGACGAATACCCGTCCCTTTCCGGCGATCGCGATTTCGCGCCGCAAAATCACCGATTCGTCCCCCTGATCGATGCCGTTGTTTTCAAGAATTTGCGCGACCATCGTCTCCGCTCCACTTTCGACTTCGAAGACGGCGGAAACCGTAGCTTTATCGGCACCGGAGCGAATGACATCCGATGAAGCCTTATCGCCCAGCAGGAGTGCCAGAGCATCGATCAGGATAGATTTCCCGGCGCCAGTTTCGCCGGTCAGAAGATTCAGACCGGGGGCAAACTCAACCGCCAGGTTGTCCACGACAGCGTAATTTTCAAGCCGTAGTTCGACGAGCACTGGCCGTCCTGAACCAAAAATTTAGCTGGGTTGAGCGCAGCATAGCACGAAACCAATTTGCCATCACAGATAGTGAAAACCTGGGAGCTCTAATGTTGTCATTCCTTGCCTGACCGCGATACATCGGCTCCGCATGGCAATGTGAAATGGTATTGAATCGCGCTATGGCTTCCGGCCTACCAGGAGCGCCAGTTCGCGCCACTTCCAGCCGCAATCGACGTCGACGAAGCCAATCTCGCGTAGCCATGCGAGTTGAGTTTCCGTCTCGAGCAACTTGTTTGAGGGATCTTCGGTTTCGGATGTGTAGCCGATCCTGTGTAGAAATTCTTTGTGAAGTTGGGGCGTGGGTGAACTAACGTGCTCGAGATTGCAAAATACACCGCCCTGATTCAGTACGGTGTAGATCTCCGCGTAGAGCTCTCGTTTGCGCTCGTGAGTGAGATGGTGGATTGCGAAACTTGAAACTATGGCGTCGAACCTGCCCAGAGTTGGCAGGGGACGGTCAAGATTATGCGCTTTGACCGTGACCGAATCGTCGCCCTCAAAACGCTTCCGAGCAGCCTCAAGCATAGCGGGCGAGAAATCGATCGCCGTGGCATTCGTATCCGGATGGTCGAGTTTGACGAGGGCAAGCAGACGACCATCGCCGGTGCCCAGGTCTAGCACCGTCTTCGCCGTGGGCGATATGAATTCCAGAAGCGTCGCTTCACCCTCGACGCGATGGGGAATGGAGTCAGCCCGGCTGAGGTAGTCCAAAGCATGTTCAGAAGACGTCCAGAGATTGATGCTCATGAAAAAAAGTATAAACTCAAGTACCGATGAATACGGCTATCGCTGAAGGTCAACGATTTCGCGTTGTTGTTCTCAATACAAGTCTGGCTTTTGTTTTTCTGCTCGCAACCGTGTGGGCGCGAAGCGGACCTCCTGTGGAGCAAAAATCCGCGGGCGAGGACGCACGCGCCACACAAGAAACAACAGAACCTCAGGAACAAAAGATCTCACCCCAGGAGGCTGAGAAACTCTTTCGCTCGGTCGATGAGATTCTGAGCTTCGCCAGCAAAGACACATTGTTCCCCATCAAGCACGAAGTAAAGCGCCGGTTGGTCAGTCGCGACGAAGTCGCCGACTACGTCACCAAGAACACAATCCGAGGACGAGGACGCTAAACGCCTGCGTCGCTCCGAACTGGTGCTAAAGAAATTTGGCCTTTTGCCCCGCGACTTTGACTTGGGAAAGTTCCTGGTGGTGCTGTTGAAAGAGCAAGTGGCGGGTTACTACGATCCCAAGACCAAAACCGTTAACCTGCTGGACTGGCTGGGCGCTGAACAGCAAAAGCCGGTTCTGGCTCACGAACTCACCCATGCTCTTCAAGACCAATCTTTCAACCTTGAGAAATATTTGAAGCCGGGCGACACCGACCTGGACAAGAAGAAAGAAATAACCTCGCAAGACATTGCCAACGACGAAATCGGCACTACCCGGCAAGCCGTCGTCGAAGGCCAGGCTATGGTAGTGCTCGTGGACTACATGCTGGCTCCGATGGGTGAATCAATCAAGGACTCGCCGCAAGTGGTCGAGGCCTTGAAGCAGGGCATGCTGGTGGGCTCTGCGGACGCTGTCCAATTTCAAAACGCGCCGATTTACATGAAAGAGGCGCTCACGTTTCCATATCGCTACGGCATCGACTTCATCGCGGAGATGCTGACGAAGAACGGGGGCAAGGAGAAAGCTTTTGCGGCATTATTTCAGAATCCTCCGCAAACCACGCGCCAGATCATGGAGCCCAAGACCTATCTCGCGGGTGAGCACTTGGAGCCGATGCCAGCCGCCTGACTTCCGGCAGATTTTCAAGAATTATGATCGCTTCGATGTGGGCGCCATTGGCGAATTCGACGTCGCCGTCCTCATCGACCAGTACGCCGGAGCTGAAACCTCACACCAGATGTATCCGCACTGGCGTGGCGGTTATTACTATACCGCCCGGCCCAAAGGCGATCCTGCGGCGCCGCTGGCATTGATTTATGTATCGCGATGGTCGAACGCCGAAAAGGCCTCGCAATTTGCGGCAATTTACGCCAAGGCGATTGCCAAGCGTTATACCCACGTTCACGACGTTCTCGAAAATGGGAAAGACCCCGGCGTGGCCACCGCAGCCCTGGGAAAATTGTCCGGAAAGCGAACATGGCTTACAGAAGATGGGGCCGGTTGTCATCGAGGCCATGGGGGACACGGTGCTTATCTCGGAAAGCGTTGATCGACCTGACAACCGATTAAAGTCGACCAAGATCTGTTTGGGGCTACGGCCGCAGCCGGCAAGTAACTAGCCTCCACCGGGAGTGATGTTAAAATTCCTGGCTGCTTGGGGACTACACTGACAACGAAGGGAGATGAGACAAACGATGGTTAGAAAACAGGGCTCCAACTGTCTCGCACTGTTCATCATAGCGGCCTCTTTCACGAGCGCTTATGCTCGCGCGACCGCATGGTTCGCCTCGGCGACGCCCATGTTGACGGCTCCACGAGACCACGACAGCATCGAGGTTGGCCGCAGCGATGGTACCTTCCGGGCAATTCAGTTGCGGGTAAGCGGCGGCGCGGTAAACTTCGACGGGTCGATCGTTCGCTACGGAAACGGTACGCAGGAAGAGATTGCCGTCCGCAATCGTATTCCCGATGGCGGACACACGCGCATCATTGACCTGCCTGGTGACCGGCGCATTATTCAAAGCGTCGATCTCTGGTACGGCAAGGACAGATGTGGAAAGACGACCTACAGGTGACCCTGTACGGGTTCCATAATCAAGTCGATCGAAAGTTTAATTGATCGAACCCATGCCCCGCCTTCGCTATCTTCGCGAAGAGTGGGGTTTTTCTTTGCCTAATTTTGAACCCCGTCACAGTGCCGGCGAGAAATCCGTCAGAACCATGAAAGTGGAATCCACTTTCTCCACCAGCTTTCCATTCGCCTCGGACTTGCTTTGCACGCTGATCCATTCCGGATCCTCCTAGAAAGCCTTCCAGTTCGCAGTGGCCGCGTCCCGGCTCGCGTGCGCAATCACGTAGATCAGCGTCTTGCCCTTCAACGGATCGTCCGTCGGTGTCCAGTATGCGATGTTCTTCATCCCGTGCTTCTCGAATATCCTCATGGTGTGGTCGCGAAAGCGGCTCAGAAGATCGTCGAGCTTGCCTTCGTATGTGTGATAGATCCGCAGTTCGAAAACTGCGGTTCGAAGAGGAAGCCGTCTTCGGAGCTTGCGGACTAGCCGAAGCGGCTTGAACTGAGAAGAGCCAGTGCGGGAATCGATTGCAGTAAAGTTCGTCTGTCCATGGCCGGACATTTTATACGAACTACCGCTTTGAAAGTGTTTTCTGATCAAGAGATATTCAAAGACTCTGTACGCCATGCCGCTGAATAAAAATGAAAAAAGGAGCCAGGGTCTTGATCCTGGCTCTCGCCTCTTGCCTTGTTCCTTTAGCTCGCCTTGCGCCGCAAATCTCGTTCCGTAACGGGCGCTGATGTTGGAGAAGTCTTGCAGGTCGAACACAGCCGAAATATCTCCTGCCGACGCTGGCGCAACCGGTCTTCAAACGTATCCCATCGACGGCTTGGGCCGCTCGGATCGACGTCCAATGAAGCTTCCGTTCTCATTGGCGTGACATCCGGACGCGGTGTCATCCTCGGCCGATCGGCAGATGAAAGAGTTCCTGAACCCGCATCGATCTGCTGCTTGCGTGGTGGGTGTGATGTTGCGATCGGTAGTCGCCCGATGCATGACCGGTTTTTGTTCCCACTGGGAGCGGTAACGCCCTTCGTAGTCGTTCCATTTGTCGTCAGATTCGACATCCGATTCGTTATAGGGCGGAAAGAGTTCGATTTGTTCGCGGGTAAGGTGAACCTGAAAGTCGTCCTCGTGCTGCGGCGACTGGCTGAGTTGATACGGAGGCACGATGAACTTTTTGCTGGAAAGCCATCCTCCGGTATCGACCACCACGTAGCGGATCCCGCCGGTCGCGTGATCGAAAATCACGTCGTCAATCTTGCCGAGCTTCTCGTCATCGAGGCCGTACACCTTCGCGCCTCGGATGTCGTCGGTGGCTTCGTCAACATCTAGTGAAACGATAATCGCGAAGTGTTCCGAAATGGGTCATGTTTGCCTCCTTAATAATTTCCTGCACTACGAGTTTTGAAACTGGAGCTTAGATGCCGGCCTCCAACTCGCGTTTTTGCACAGGAACTAGGGGTTAATAGATGGTGTTCACCTGCGAATTTGGCCGTCTTCCTTGGTCTATAATCGAGGCAGGAATCTCCTAAAAACCAATGAATCTGTATCCCTTGCTGGCAGCAGTGGTCGGCGGCGAAATTATTGACTTGGTGGGCGAAACCGGCCCGGTCGCCAAGGCGGTCTTGGTACTTCTTCTGATCTTCAGCCTGGTCTCCTGGGCGATCATTCTTTCCAAGTGGAGCGTGTTGCGCAGGGCGCGGGTGCAAAGCGGCCGTTTCGTGCGCGCGTTCCGCAAGGCCCAGCGTCTGCAGGACGTAGGTGCCGTGGCCGATCAGTTTCGCCCCAGTCCGCTGGTGGGAGTCTTCGAAGGCGGCTTTGAGGAATATCGGCGTCAGGGGGCGGCGTCGGGCGGAGTCGTCAGAAGCCCACTGGCCGTGCAGCGCGCCATGCAGATCGCGAACTCCGAAGAGCTGAGCCGCTTCGAGCGCAACCTGCCGTGGCTGGCAATTACGGGCGCGGTCACGCCGTTCATCGGTTTGTTTGGAACTGTCTGGGGCATCATCGACGCATTTCACGGATTGGGCACGGCCGGCGCTGCTACTCTGCGCGCAGTGGCGCCCGGGAATCTCCGAGGCGCTGATCACCACCGCCGCCGGATTAGCCGCCGCCATTCCTGCCGTAATTGCCTACAACTTGATCGGCGGATCCATTCGCGAATTTGCCTCTCGCGGCGATGACTTTGCGCTGGAAATGCTGAACGCCGTCGAACGCCAGCAACCCGACGCCGGCTTACCGTACGGCTGAAGCTCCGGGGGTACCGCGGTAATGGCCTTTACGGCTTCGAACGGACGAACTCAAACCTCACTCTCCGATATCAACATCACGCCCCTGGTGGACGTCGTACTGGTGCTGCTGATCATTTTCATGGTCACTGCGCCGGTGCTGCAGTCCGGCATTGAAGTGAATGTGCCCAAGACGCGTTCGGTGAAAGAGATCACCGAAGAGCGCCTGGTGGTCAGCATCAACAAGCAGCAGCGGGTTTTTCTGGGCAACGACGCCGATCAACATTAATGAGATCGGGGCCAAGCTGAAGCAGAAAATCCGCGACCCGCAACACCAGTCCATCTTCATCCGCGCCGATGAGGATGTGCCCTTCGGCGCTTTCGCCACCGTCATGGACGCCGTGAAATCATCTGGCATCACCAATGTGAGCATCGTGACTCAACCGCTGGACGCGCATGGCAGCCAACGCTGAAATCTTTTTCGAACACGATCGCTGGGGACGCAACCTCGCCTGGTCGCTGGTGCTGCACGTTGCCGTGGCGGGAGCCATCCTGCTCTATGCCGTGGTCCTTCCGAGCACGTCGCGGCGAAGGCTGGGGCGCAGGCGGCGGAGGCGATGCCATGGGAGTGACCCTGGTCAGTAACATTCCGCTTCCAGCCACCGCAGACGCAGACCCAAAATGTGCTGGCCAACGATTCGAAGGGAATTACGCAATCGCTGCCCAAGCCCGAACCAGTCAGGAGAAACTGCCGGACGCAATTCCGATCCCGGACAAGATTGCCAAGACCAAGCCCGCACCCAAGACTACCGCCACGCAGCAGAAGGCGAAGCCAGAGCCGGTGCAGGAAGCCGACAACGTAATTCCTTACGGTCAAGGCGGTCCAGTCAGCGGACCCTACGGTACGTTCAACGAAAATGGCGCCAAGGGTGGTTTCGGCTTCACCGGCGGGGGTGGAGATTTCGGTTCACGCTACGCCTGGTACGTGAAAGTCGTGCAGCAGAAAGTTTCCGAAAACTGGCTGAAATATGAAGTAGACCCGCGCATCAGCACGGCGCAGCGGGTGTATATCACATTCGATGTAATGCGCGACGGCCATCCCGCAAACGTTCAGATCGAGCAGTCGAGCGGTGTGCCTTCGCTCGATCAGTCCGCCACACGGGCCATCCAGCGCATTGACACTTTTGGTCCCCTGCCCTCGGATTATGCGGCGAATAAGGTGTCGGTAGAGTTTTGGTTCGATTACAAAAGATAGTGGCTGGTTTTTTTCTCAGCCAGTTGCCGTCTAGTGAGGACGCATTTCATTGATGAAGCAATTCTTAAAACTATTCTTGCCGTTGCTGATTTTGCTGACCATCCTGCTTGGCCCAGGACTGGATCAAGACCGGGACTGGGCTGGGCGTAGAGAAAGTTCGCCTGGCCGTACCCGGATTTCAACGGCAGCCACGCAAGATCCCAAGAATGCCGAATTGCTGAAGGTTTTCAACGAGACCTTGTGGAACGATCTGGATAATGCCGGCATCTTCGACATGGTTTCGAAGAGCTTTTATCCCCTGGGGCAGGTAGGAAATCCGGCGGACGTGAAGTTTGAATCGTGGAGTGCGGCTCCGCCCAGCGCCGCCATGCTGGCTTTTGGCAACCTGGGCGCGTCCGGCAACGGAATGACCGTGCAGGGCTGGCTTTACGACGTTAAGAACGTGACTTCGCCGCAGGTTTTGGGCAAGCAATATCAGGATGCGGCGACCAGCGACGCGGCGCGTGTTACGGCGCACAAATTTGCCGACGAAATTATTTTCCGGCTGGGTGGTGGCATTGCTGGGATCGCTGAAAGCAAAATCTACTTCGTCAGCAGCCGCAGCGGCCACAAGGAAATCTG
Organism: Terriglobia bacterium; assembly: GCA_963706335.1. Taxonomy (GTDB): domain Bacteria; phylum Acidobacteriota; class Terriglobia; order Terriglobales; family Acidobacteriaceae; genus JAIQFF01. Next base: position 24,552 of record CAVPME010000013.1, on the reverse strand, counting down.
GGCGATGGACTATGACGGCGCGAACCAGCATGCCGTCACCCATCTGAATTCTATTTCGTTGTCCCCGCGGGTTTCACCTGACGGTTCGCGAATTGCCTTCAGTTCCCTCGCCAAGGGCGGCTGGGAAATCCTGATGTACTCGCTCGATCTGAGCCGGTTGGTATCGTTTCCCCGATTCGGTGGTACGAATCTTTCTCCCGCATGGTCTTCCGATGGAACCAAGCTGGCATTTTCTTCGTCGCGCAGCGGAGATCCTGAGATCTATATTGTCGATTCCTCGGGAGCAAACCTGAAGCGGATCACAGTCGTTTAAAGGTCCGGATGTATCTCCGGCATGGAACCGCAAGACCAATGCTCAGATAGCTTGGGTAAGCGGCCGCACTGGCTTGCCGCAGGTTTACACCATGGAATCGGACGGCACCAACGTGCAGCGGCTGACCGATCAGGGCTATGCGGTCTCGCCCGCCTGGTCGCCGAACGGACAATTTCTGGTGGTTTCCTGGATGCGCAAGTATGGGCCCGGAGCACCGGGAGCGCAGGACATTTACATAATGGACATCGCCAGCAAGCAGTGGGTCCAACTGACTCACGATGGTGGCCGCAACGACTTCCCATATTGGTCGCCGGATGGAAGACACATCATTTTCCAATCCAGCCGTGCGGGAAGTCTACAGATTTGGACCATGCTGGCCGATGGTACGAACCAGAAGCAGCTCACGTTCGCGGGCGCTAACACACAGCCAAACTGGAGTTGGAAGTGATTACCGGAATCATAATTGCTGTTTCGTAGTTAATTCCCGAAAGAGGCGGGTTAGTACTGCCCTCCCTTCGGACCTGAGCCGGGCGCAACGATAGGAATCAATGCGCACCAAGAGTATGGAGGACGAGAGTGAAGCAACGACGAATGAGATGGACGATGTTAGTGTTCGCTTTGGGCGCCATCATGATGCTGGCGCCTGCAAAAAGAAAGTGGCGCCACCGCCGCCACCCCCACCGCCGCCGATGGCGGCGCCTACAGCTTCCCTCACGGCTAATCCGAATACGATTGACAAGGGTCAGTCCACGACCTTGACCTGGCAAACAAGCAACGCAACCGACGCCAGCATCGAAGGGATCGGCGCCGTGCAGCCCAATGGCTCGCAGTCCGTCAGCCCCTCCGATTCGACGACCTACACCTTGACCGCCAAGGGAGCGGGTGGCACGCAGACAAGCCACAGCCCGAGTGACGGTGAATTCGCCACCCTCCCCTCCTCCTCAACCCTCGGCCACGGAGGAGGAGCTCTTCTCACAGACCGTGAAGGACGTCTACTTCGACTACGATAAGAGCGACATCAACGCCGACCAGCAATCCGCCCTGCAAGGCGATATTGCATTCTTGAAGCAGCATCCCAATATCTCTTTCATCGTTGAGGGACACTGCGACGAGCGTGGGTCGACGGAGTACAACCTGGCTCTTGGCGACAGCCGTGCCAACTCGGTGCGGAATGCCTTGGTCCAGGGCGGCGTCCCTGCCGATCACGTCAAGACCATCAGTTACGGCAAGGAAAAGCCCTTCTGCACTGAGTCAAACGAGGCCTGCTGGCAGCAGAACCGGCGTGGCCATTTCGTTTACCAGAAGTAGATCAAAGCCGGCGTCTCTAATACCGTCCGTGAGGAATTCACCCTTCGCGACCGCTCACGAGACGCCGGCGCTACGTTGGCTCGACCTTAGTTGTTAGAATAGAACTCATGAACGGCTCTCGTCTTCCGCCAACATCTTTGTGGCCCAGGCGTTCGACTTATTCTGCACATTCTAGGAAACAGCTTATGAAAAAGAACAAGTACCTGCTCGTACTGGCTCTGTTGGCCCTGCTTTCTGCAGCAGTCCCATCGGCTTGGGGCGTTAACAAAGACATGGTGCAACTGCAGACTCAAGTCCAGGACTTGCAGGACAGAATTGCGCACATGCAACAGTCGTTCGATGAACGCATGGGCGTACTGCAACACCTGATTGAGCAAAGCACCGATCGGGCTAATAAAGTTGCCACGTCTGTAACCGACCTACAGACCACCCTGCAAAAACAGCAGAGCGATAGCGGCAATCATGTGGATCAATTGTCGGGACAGATCCAGTCGTTAAACGATTCCCTCGATGAGTTAAAGGCGCGCCTCGGCAAGGTAAGCAAGCAGCTTGAGGACATGCAGTCTACACAGCAGAGCATCTCAGCCCAGCAGACTCAGCAACAGCAGTTGGCCGCCGCTCCTCCGCCGGATGTCCTCTACAACAATGCTCTGCGCGACTATCAGGCTGGAAAGAATGACCTCGCGGCGCAGGAATTCTCCGATTACATTAAGTATTATCCCAGCACTGATTTGGCGGGAAACTCTAATTTTTATCTAGCCGATATTCAATACCGCCAGGGCAATTATCAGGCAGCGGCAAAAAGCTATGACCTGGTTCTCCAAAGCTTCCCGGACGGTACCAAGGCGGCCACTGCGGAACTGAAGAAAGGAATGGCGCTGATTGAACTGGGACAGCAGGAGGCAGGGATTGCGTCGTTGCGCCACGTGATTCAGCGATATCCTAAATCGAACGAGGCACTACAGGCGCGTGAGCGTTTGCGCAAGCTCGGTGTTGCAACCACGGGGACTACGGCCCGAAGAGAGCAATAAGACCTTCAGCAGCAGTAAGGTCTTCAGCAATAATAGAGAGGCTCAGGCTTCCCTTTTTTATCAGGTGCCTATCATGCCCCTTTATGATGCCGATGATGTCGGCGGTGCTTGTGACGCTCATGCGGGCGATTGGGGTTGTTGCGAGCTTCTTCGCGGTGTGCGGCGGCCCCGGCTTTCGCTTGTTCTTGTGCCGTCTGTTGTCCCCAGCCAGGTAAGATCAACATGATCATTACGGAAACGGCCATAGCCAAATGCTTCATGAAAAGCTCCTTGCCTGCTGTCTCGAACCTCTGGTGGTCTTTTTCGCCCGATCTACAGCATAAACCCTAAGCGACGAAAAAAGTTTCACGATAAGCTACCATTGTCAAAACAGTTACGTTTGGGTTTCAGCGAGGGTACTCTATGAGCGATCTGAAGAGCGAAAAAGATCAGGACCGTGGTAAAGGTGCAGTCGAACAGGATAGACCATCACAAACAGGCAATACTTCGATGGATGGGCAAATTGGGCACCGCGATCAGGATCCCCTGCTCAAATCCTCGGATAGTGACTTCCCCGAACCAGGCTTAAGCCCGGAACATTCTGGCGAAGAGAACGAATAGCTAGTGTGGGTTGGAGGTTCTTTTCTCGCCGCCCGAACATGAATTCGGCGTTTATTCCCCTTTGTCTTTATCTTTGTGACGAAAGTCGAGTCCGAACGATGGGTGTTCTCGTGTCCCTGTAATCTTGATGGGTAGTTCAGTCTGACCGTTCTTACGGAAAAACGGATCGAAGGCCTTCAAGATAAATGATTTCGCACCTGTCATCGTCTGTGAAAGCCTGGCTTTCATGCGAAGCTTGCCGTAAAAATCCAAGTCTTCTTTCTGTAGTGCGTACTTCCCGTTCAAAGCTACTTCGGCACCGGTCACGTTGAAAGTCAATCCTTTGAAAGTGAGCACACCGTTATCAAGCACAAAATTTCCCTTGAGCTCGGAAATTGCGCTTCCAGCGTCTTCGTCCTCCGGCTTGCCTTGTCCTTTGCGGCTGAGTGTCTTGATCTTTCCTGTCACTTCGGGATTGGTAAATTGTCCCTGGTCGACGTCGAACCTTCCATTCAGGTTTAAGCGGTCAGCTATCCCACCCTTTTCGTGTGGCAAATCAAACTTGGTATGAAAGGTTATCGCGCCTGTCATGGGAGGTTTGTCCGCCTTCACCGCTAACCGCATCAAGTCTTCGAGTCTTCCCTGGTTCACGGTAACGTCCAGATCGATCAGCCGCCCCTTTTTGTCGGGGGACTGCACCACGCCGCCTTGAGCGACGATAACAGTATGTAAAAGATGAGCCGTGACCGGGTGCAACAGGGTGTCCCCGTTCGTGCCGTCGACGGTAGCGCTAAAGGTGGTGTCAAGCGCCAGAGGATGTCCGCCGATCTTCACTAAAAAGTCGGGAGTGGAAGTCGTACCCTCTACCTCGATCTTTTCCAATACGCCGCCGAATTTGCCCTTCGAAGACAAAATCCCGCTGATTCCTTTGAAGACACCCAGATCAGCCTTGTCGAATGTGTAGTTTGCCGATAGAGGTGTTTGGCCAGGATCGTCTGGGCTCCAAGGACCAAAACTTCCCTTTGAGTCGATCTCGCCCGGTGGTACCGCATTTGTGAGTTGTGCATCGAACGCTGCTGCACGGTCAAGGCCAACCGAATGCATTACCAGGCGATGAATCGCGAACACGTGTGGGGCCTTGTCGGCTAATTTCGGTAGCAGACGCAACTCCGCATCGTCGGAGACGATTTCCTGGATGAGGACGGGGAAGTCTCGCGCTTTCGACCAATCCTGTGGTCTTCTTGCGTCTTTCGGGGGTATCTGAATAACAAGGCCCTTGAGTTTAATCTGATCAATTTTCCACGGTTTACCGAGCAGCCCTGTAATGCCGGCATCGGCGGAAAATTCGGCGATCGAAATCAGAGGCGGCACGTCGGTGCGACCTTCGTGACGTAACACCAGCCCAGAGCCCTCAATCCTCGCTCCGGGAAACAGGTAGATCTGAAAATCATTCAGTTCCACGCTGGCGTGAAATTTCTCGGCGAGCATTTCTGTCACCGTTTTTCGGAGATAGGGGCTTGAAAGATGAATTCGACCCACGATCAGGACCACCGCGATGATCACCAACAGTGATATCACGGCCCACCAGACTTTGCTCAGTCGCCTACTCTTGAGTTCAGTCATCTCGATGCGATCGGAGGAGGTTCCGCCCCAGGCTACATTCTCAGACGCCCGTCATCTGTAAAGGGTTGGCGGGGGATCATGATGCTTTCGACAAATATGGGTAAGAGGTGGTCGAGGTTATCGCAATCTGCCAGCTAATCTCTAAATCATCACTGCAAGTCGGCGATGGCACCAAAACCGCTACCGTAGTTCTTCCATTACCTGTTCGAGCACTTCCCTTCCGGGGCGCACCACTGATTCAGGTAGCGTGGCTAAGGGCTCATCCGTCATATTGAGCAGGTCGACAAAACTGGGGGCCTCAGGATTCACGTAAAAAACGCCTGTGAGAACCTCGCCTTTTTCGTGCGCTTCATTCAACCGCGTGATGGCCTCGATACGGTTTTTCGGGTCATATTCTTCTTCTAATTTCCTCAGGTGGAGGCGGGAGCCGTCATGCATAGTGACTTCAACCGTGGTTCCAGGATCATATTCAACCGAGATGTCTTCGAACGCAGGCACGAAGCTGACCTCTTGTAAGGGCTCTTCGTGGTCCTTCATATATTTGTACGACTTCGTCGAGCCTTCGTGGTCGTTGAAAGTGACGCACGGTGACACCACGTCAAGCATCACGGTGCCCTTGTGAGCGATGGCGGCTTTAATCATGGCGTGAAGCTGCTTCTTATCGCCGGAGAACGATCGCCCCACAAACGTTGCACCCAAAGTGATCGCCATCGCGCAGGTATCGATCGGCGGGAGGTCATTGATGACACCCGTCTTCAGAACCGATCCCATGTCGGCGGTGGCGGAGAATTGCCCCTTAGTGAGGCCGTAAACACCGTTGTCTTCGATGATGTAAATGATCGGCAAGTTCCGTCGCATCAGGTGGATAAACTGCCCCACTCCGATCGATGCGGTGTCGCCATCTCCACTCACGCCCAACGCGATCAGACGGCGGTTGCCTAGCACCGCGCCTGTGGCGACTGAAGGCATCCGACCGTGCACAGCATTAAAACTATGGGATCGTCCCATGAAATACGCCGGGCTTTTGGACGAGCATCCAATGCCGCTGGGCTTAATTACGCGCTCGGGCGGAACGCCCATCTCGTACATGGCATCAATAATGCGCTCCGAGATGGCATTGTGGCCGCAGCCTGCGCACAAAGTAGTTTTGCCGCCGCGATAGTCAACTACCGTGAGTCCGATTCGATTGGTCTTGGGCGGAGGCGTACTAGTCGTGGTCGCCATTTACTTGCCCTCCATGGTCATGAGTTCGTCGGTTACGGATCGCGCATCAAGCGGCAATCCGTGAATGTGTGCGATGCTTCGCAGCCGCGAGACCAGCGTAGCTTCAAGGTCCAATTTCAGAAGACTCAGCATCTGCGCGTCCCGGTTCTGCTCGACCACGTATACCCGATCGTGCTGCTTGACGAAATCGTGGACTTCGCGGGTAAACGGGTAGGCACGAAGACGGAGATAGTCCGTCTCAATGTTGTATTCCTGTCGCAACTGATCACGACTCTCAATCAAGGCCCAGTGCGAGGTGCCGTATCCAATGATCCCGATCTTGGATTTGCCAGTGTCGACTTCAGGCCGAGGCACAAAAGATCGTGAAGTCTCGAATTTCCGGTTAAGCCGTTCCATGTTGCGCTCGAAATCGTCGGGACGTTCGCTGTATTGAGCCTTCTCATTATGTCCGCTGCCGCGAGCGAAGTATGCGGCCGCTGGATGATCGGTGCCCGGTAGTGTGCGATAACCCACCCCGTCTCCATCGACATCCTTGTAGCGTGAGAAGCCCCCGAGACGATCCAGGTCCTCTTTGCTGAGAACTTTGCCGCGATTGATGGGCTTTTCCGGATACTTGAAGGGATCAGCCATCCAATTGTTCATGCCGAGGTCGAGATCGGACATGACAAAAACCAGAGTTTGAAATTGCTCGGCAAGATCAAAAGCGTCTCCGGCCATGCCGAAACATTCCTCCGCGGAACATGGCAGAAGCAAAATATGTTTGGTATCCCCGTGCGAAAGGAATGCAGTTGAAAGAATGTCACCCTGCGAGGTACGCGTGGGCAGTCCCGTAGACGGGCCCACACGTTGAATGTCCCAGATCACGCCTGGGACCTCGGCGTAATAGCCGAGTCCGACAAACTCGGCCATGAGCGAAATACCGGGTCCGGCCGTGGCGGTCATCGCCCGCGCACCAGACCACCCAGCGCCGAGTACCATGCCGACCGCTGCGAGCTCATCCTCAGCTTGAACAATCGCGAATGTGGCTTTGCCGTCGGGCCCGATGCGAAAGCGTTTCATATATTCGATCACACTCTCGGGCAGCGACGAAGAGGGCGTAATCGGGTACCAGGCCACCATCGTCACTCCCGCAAACATACAGCCGAGAGCTGCAGCCGAGTTTCCGTCGATGATGATCTTCCCCGCAGTCTTATCCATGCGCTGGATGAAGTAGGGGTCCTTTTTGACCAAGTTGGCGACGGCGTACTCATAACCTGCCTTGACAGCCGCGAGGTTGAGATTTGCTGCTTTCGCCTTCTTAGCGAACTGCTTGCGGATGGCTTTCTCAACTTCGGCCACATCTATTTCCAACAGCTTGGCCACCACGCCCACGTAAATCATGTTCTTGACCAACTTGCGCAGCTTGGCTTCGGGACAGACGGGTGCCACCAATTTGTCGTACGGAACCGCGTAAAAAGTCAGGTCAGAACGCAGCTTGCTCAAGTTGAGAGGTTCGTCATACAACACCGCGGCACCCGCATCCAGGGACATTACATCCTCCTGGGCGGTCTCAGGGTTCATTGCCACCACAAAATCAATTTCTTTCTTACGCGCGATGTAGCCGTCTTTGTTGGCGCGGATGGTGTACCAGGTGGGCAATCCTGCGATGTTCGAAGGAAACAGGTTTTTGCCTGAAACTGGAACTCCCATTTGAAAAATACTGCGCAACAAGACCGTATTGGAGCTCTGCGAACCAGAGCCGTTTACAGTCGCAACCTGAATGCTCATGTTGTTGACTACGGGTTTTTGTTCTGGTTGGCGGCTCTCGGCGTGGAGCGATACATCTGTGGTAGCCATTCCCGTCCTTCCTTGTCCCATTGGCGGTTTATCCACCGGTAATTACTGTGAAGCAGAACCCTTCATTATACGGCAGAGCGTGAGTTGAAAAGTGATCGACAATGGCTGTGTGCAAAGAGGTATCTGCTTGAGAACTAGATAAGCAGCGCGAGGTCCAACCCAGGCGTTGGTGCATCCGTAGATTGGTCAGAAAAGCGGCTCTTCAGGACGAGTTGCTCCCCGAGCACCAGGATACACGTCTCTGAGAGGCGGCAATCAGTCCGGTTTCGCGACTAAATACGACCGCGCGAGTCTGGGCCACCTCTCAAGCGTCATCCAGCAACGGCACCAATCTTCACCGCCGGTATCAGGCGGCTTTCTGCTGTTGCTCCACAATTATCTCGCGGAGGTCGTCGAACTTTGGCGGAGGGAAGATTGACCAGCCGCAGGGTTTCATACACTTTTTCGGTGGGGGCGCAGCTACAGCCAGCAGTTTCGAGTACAACGCGATTTCAAGCGCGTGGAAGACTTGATCCAATTCCGCCTTCTCGGCGTCAGTGAGGTTGTAAAACACAGTGTTCATGATTTCGAAATCGCCCTTTGTCAGGCGAAAGCCATAGGCGTCCGCCGTACCAAGAGGATCATCCAGAAACTTTTCTCGAAATCCCGGATCAACAGCAGCATTTCCAACCAGAGTGATTAACAGATCCATAACTTCCTCCCAAAGCGATCAGTTTTTTATTCGGCCCTAGGTAACAAAGCTTCTTCTTTCGAGTGTTCGACTTCCCGTGTCAGCTCCTGTAATTCCCGTTTAGCCTCTGGAAGCATGCGAGGCTCATCGCCGTTTTGCCACATGCGAAGTACTTCCCGATAATGAACCCGAGCCTGCTCAAGATTTTTGATCTGCCGATAAGCGCGTGCCAGCTGCAAGTGCGCCAGAGCCACATCCGGTGGCGAGCCGTTTTGAAGGATTTGATCTTTTTCTTCAATAACTTTTTCCCACTGTGCTGCGGCAGCATCCCATCGGCCTAGTGCCTGATAAGAGCGGGCCAATCCGAGCGACGATATGAATTGTGCCAGTCCCCGATCCGAAGCCGCAAATGAAACTTCCGCTTGCTGCGGTTTCAACTCCGCCAGGAAAATCTCTCCTTCAAGATTATGAAAGTTGTTCTGGTGCCATGAACTCGGGACAGCTTTCCGTCCCTCGTCCAGCCGGTGTAGAACTAGTCGCGCTTTTTCCACATTGCCGGCGCGCGCATAAAGGGTCCCGGCGCTGAGAAGGTCGCTGGCCTGGAGCCCCGAGTTCGGGACCTCCAGCATTAGTTCCGCTTGTTGCGACGCCAATTTCGGGTTCGCCTGGATTAGATAAACATTGCCAAGAAGATATCGTCGAAATAACTGTAGTCCACCACTCCGGGCGGGCACTGCTTGGATTTGCCGTAGCAGATCGGATTTCGCCGCATTCAGTTTTCCCTCATACAGGTTTGCGATGGTGAGAGACAGTTCCTTGAGGTCTCGATCGATTCCTGCCGTCTCGCCGATTTCGTGAAACTGCTGACGTGCCACGACTACGTTGCCCTGACCCAAATAAGCGAGGCCAAGTCCCCAGTGCATTCGCGGAGAGGCCACACCCAGCTTTGTAGCCTGGCTCGCAGCGGCTATGGCGGCATCTGCCTGATTGTTGCGTGCCAGATAAACCACGAGATTTCCGTACGCGAGGGCCGACAACGAGTTCAGCCGCAGAACTTCCCGCAGCTCCGCGATTGCCTGATCGAGTTTTCCCAGGTCGTAATATGCGCTCGCCAGTTCCTGATGAGCTTCCTCATCATCAGGATAGAGACTCACTAGCACTCTCAAGGATTCGGCTTTATCGTCATACCGCTCCTGCAAATCGTAATAGGCTGCTTCGATGCGTCGCTGCTCGCGACCGGTGACGCCGGGCCTCAACTGGTAGGCGCGATCCAGTTCTCCCAATGCCCTTTCATTTTTGCCGACGAGGGCGGAATAATACTGGCCCAGCCGCATATGGGCCATGGCGAAGTCTGGATCCAGCCGCAGAGCGCCCTGCAACAAGATCGGAACCTGGTCATCCTTGCCTTGCTCCTGCGCATCCTTGGCCTGGGAATAGAGCTGTAAAGCCTCGAGTGATGTAGTGGTCACCTTGGCCAGCGGTCGGCTGTTCCGTTGAACCCGTTCCAGTGATTCGCCAAGGTCCGTCCGAACCTTGGTGGCCAGCGCATCCACCTTGTCAAAAAACTGATCTTCACGATCGAACCGCTCACTCTCCGCGAATAGCAAACCGCCTCGCAGGGGATCGAGGCCCCGCACCGTAATCTGGAATATTTGCCCCGCGCGTTGAATGCTGCCAGTGAGCAATACTTGTAAGCTCTCCCGCTGGCAGATCTCACGCCCAAGATTTTCATCGATCCGGACCGCTCCCTCTCTCTTCATGCGTTGAAGAACTTCATAGGCGCGGTTTCGTGGGAATACATTGACGTATCGCGATTGCTGTAACGCGATAGTTAGTCCCTCGCGAACACCCTTTTCCGGAACGCTCGTGTCGCCCGAAGTATCAAAATCGGATATCAATACCCAGCCGCGTTCGGCGAGAATTGGATCGTGCGACATTCGCCGGTAAATGAAAAACACGCCCGCCGCTACCACCGCGCCGATCAGACACGCCACCAACAGCTGCTTCCCTCTCCCCTTTTTTAATGCGGGGACTACTGCAGTCAGTCGATTGGGTGTGGCGCCGGCGTGCGCCAGTCGCAGTTCGCCTAGTAACTCGCCTGCATTGGGAAAACGTTGCGTCGCGGCCTTTGCCATCGACTTCATGACGATGGCATCCAATGTCGCGGGAACATGGGGGTTGAAAGTGCGAATTGCCGTCGGAGTTTCGTGCAAAACCCGTTCACTCGTGGCGACAAAGCTGTTCGCCAGGAACGGATGTTTGCGAGTCAACATCTCGTAAAGGACTACGCCCAACGAGAAAATATCGGAGCGTTCATCCGGTAACTTTTCAAGCAATGCCTCGGGAGCCATGTACGCAGGCGTTCCGCCGGTCGAGCCCGAGCGATCCACAGTGGAGCTCTGGTCTGAGCGCGGCAGTTGCTTTGCGACGCCAAAATCCAGGATCTTTACCCGTCCCGCAGGCGTCAGCATTATGTTTTCTGGCTTGATGTCGCAGTGTATGATGGCGCGCTCGTGGGCTGCCATCAGAGCTTCCGTGCATTGCATCGCAATATCGAAAAATTGTTCCAGAGTCAGTGGCCGCTGCAGTCGCTGGCGCAAAGTCTCGCCTTCGACGTATTCCATCACGACGAAGAGTTCACCGTGTTCTTCCAAGACGTCGTGAATTCTGGCGATATATTCTGAACTCAACGCCGACGCGCGTTGGGCCTCGCGGAGGATTTGTCGCCGCGCCTCGGGGTCACTTCCTAGTCGGCGTGCTACACGCTTGAGGGCCACCACGCGCCGCAGTTGCGTATCTTCGGCGCAGTAAACTTCGCCCATCCCCCCGCTGCCCAGCTTGGAGCGGATTTCAAACCGGCCTATCCTGCAGCCAGTTAGATCCTCCGGCAAGGGAAATTGCGTCGGTGTACTGTGGAAACTGCTCATCACGGAACCCTGTTGAAAAGGACGCGGACGCTACGATCTGATGAATGAAGGTCAGCTTTTCCATTCGCGTTGTTTATTGAAACGAACGGCGTTCGCGGGCTGATTCGCGACCCATTCTCTCGCAGGTCAAGAGGATTGCATAGTTATGTATAAAGCGGAACTGGTCGAATAGAAGGCTTTATCTTTGAGGTCGCTGCCCGCTGGAAAGCGATTAGTCGCGTAACCCAAGTATTCACAAAGGGTTGCATGTGACCTGGCTTCTATCGCCTGACTAAACACGCCGACACAAATCGTTAGGGCAATCCGCGCGGGACGCCCGGAAAGCTTGTGGGGGATGTGTTGAAACTATAAAGGGGACGCGGGCGCGACTACTAATTGCCACCGGAGAAGAACTGAGCCATATTACGGAATTTTGTATAGCGTGACTCCAATAAATCTTTCACTGGATTCGTTTTTAATTCGGAGAGATGTTTTCGCAAGGCGGCATCAAGAAGCAGAGCCGCTGCGTCGTGATCGACGTGAGCTCCACCTTCTGGCTCGGCAACGATGTCGTCGATGCATCCGAGTTCTTTCAAGTCTTCTGCGGTAATGCGCATGGCCTGGGCGGCCAGTTCTTTTTTCGTTGGATCGCGCCACATGATCGATGCGCAACCCTCCGGTGAAATCACGGCGTATATGGAATTTTCCAACATCAGGACGCGGTCGGCGACGGCAATAGCCAACGCTCCTCCGCTTCCACCCTCGCCTGTGATAGTCGTCACGATGGGGACCTCAAGGCGAACCATCTCGCGCAGGTTACGAGCGATTGCTTCGGCTTGGCCGCGTTCTTCGGCGCCTAGGCCCGGGTAGGCGCCAGGCGTGTCCACGAAGGTGAATAACGGCCTGCCAAACTTCTCGGCGATCTTCATCACGCGCAGTGCCTTTCGATACCCCTCCGGGTTAGGCATTCCGAAGTTGCGGTAAACCTTCTGCTTGGTGTCACGTGCCTTCTGGTGACCGACAATCATTACTTCTTCACCGTGAAAGCGGGCCATGCCACACACCAGAGCGGGGTCGTCCCCAAATCCGCGATCGCCGTGAATCTCGCTCCACTCAGTGAAGATGCGCTCGATATAATCGAGGGCATAGGGACGCTGTGGATGTCGTGCAAGCTCGGTTTTTTCCCACGCGCCGAAATGCGATCTCATCTCCGCACGCAAAGCCTCCACCCGAGCCCGCAATTGCTGAATGTCCTCCAGTGCGCTCTCGTCGGAATTAGAAGCGTCCTGCAGTCTCGCGATCTGCTGATCGATCTTGTCGAGTTCCTTGCGAGTACGCTCGCCGGGCTCTGGCTTTCCGCTGTCGCCGTTTCTGGACGCCCAGCGCGATTCCACCATGGAGAGGAGGAACTCCACGCCGGTCATCACCAACGCGTCATTGGCCATGGGCGGCGCGCCTTTCTCGTGCGCCTTCGAACTCCTGAATCTCGAGACTTTCATCGGCTGCAGTTTTCATTAAGCAGAGTAAAAGATCCGGTATGCCGGGCGTCAATCGATTACCCGCACAGCCCCACGGCCACACAATTCCTCAACGCGGGCGATAAAATTGCGGTCTGGTTCGACATTATAGCCTTCCGCCTCCATCACCACCATGAAATCGCCCTGGCGTTCCACGTCGAACAATACTTTGGCTTCGCCCTTGCGTTCGGTGCAAAGCGTATACAGAGCGTCGACCGTAAGTTCACTGGACGTTTCCAGTGGAATGCGGATGCGTAACGAGCGTGGCAAGGGGACCTTCACATCTTCGAGTGGGCTGATGTCGCTCACCGTCAGTTTGGGATTCGCTCCTTCCTCGATGCGCACCCCGCCGCGAATGAGCACTGGAACTTCCAGCTTTACTTTGTCCTGAAGTTTGCGGTAAGCGTCCGGAAAGACCAGCATTTCGACTGATCCCAACATATCCTCCAAGGCGCCTTGAGCATAAAAATCGCCACGTTTGGATTTTAATACTCGAATGCTGGTGATAATGCCGGCGGTGGTGATGGTTTCATCTTTCCCCGTTGAGGACTTCATCGCGCAAACTTCCTCAGTCGTAAGAGCACGCAAATCCTGCAGCTTGTCCCGATACTTCTCCAGCGGATGGCCGGTGATGAAGAAGCCCAGGATCTCCTTTTCATTGGCCAGACGGGTATGTTCATCCCAGTCCGGTATATCCGGAAGCTTGTGGTTGGATGACGAGACATCTTCCTGTTGGAATACGCCAAACAGGCCATGTTGGCCCGACTCCGCGTCGCGCTGAGTTTTTTGTGCTCCCTCGATTGCGCGATCAAGCACGGCCATCAACTGTGCACGGCGACCCAGTCCATCCATCGCCCCACTCTTGATCAGCGATTCCAGCACCCGCTTGTTGAGTAGCCTCAGGTCAACCTTTTCGCAAAATTCGTAGATTGAACTGTAGCGGCCTAGCTCTTTGCGCCCTGTGACGATTGACTCAATGGCATTATGGCCAACATTCTTGACCGCCGCCAGCCCAAAGCGAATGGCGTTTCCATGTGGAGTGAAGTTGGCGTCGCTCACGTTGATGTCTGGAGCTTCTACCGCAATACCCATTTCACGGCACTCATTTATGTATTTGACGACATCATCCGTGCTTCCGGTGACCGAGGTCAGCAAGGCTGCCATGAACTCCACCGGATAGCGAGTCTTCAAATAGGCGGTGTGGTAAGCGAGCAACGCATACGCCGCGGAGTGCGACTTGTTAAAGCCGTAACCGGCAAACTGCGCCATGAGATCGAAAATCTTTTCGATCTTCTTTGGAGGATATCCTCGTTGTACTGCTCCCTCGATAAAACGTTCGCGCTGCTGCGCCATTTCTTCGTGTTTCTTCTTGCCCATGGCGCGCCGCAGCAGGTCGGCCTCGCCCAGGGAGTATCCCGCCAGGCGATTGGCGATCTGCATCACCTGTTCCTGATAAACGATTACGCCCAGCGTCTCCTGCAATATCTCTTGCAGCTCAGGCAATTCATATTCAATCTTCTTGCGCCCGTGTTTGCGGTCGATGAAGTCGTCAATCATTCCGCCCTGTATGGGGCCGGGACGGTAAAGCGCGTTCAGTGCTGTGAGGTCTTCAATCGAATTCGGCTGGTAGCGCCGCAGCACATCGCGCATGCCTCGCGATTCAAACTGGAACACGCCGGAAGTGAGCCCCTTATGAAAGACTTTCTCGTAGGTTTCCGGATCATCGAGCAGGATACCGTCGAGAACAATTTTCTCGCCGCGAGTCTGCGCAATCAGCTTGAGTGAGTCATCGAGGATGGTCAGGGTCGTCAAACCCAGAAAATCCATCTTGAGCAAGCCGAGCTTTTCGATGGCCACCATGTCAAAAGCCGTGACAATTTCGTCGTTTTTAGTCTTGTGCAGCGGAACCAGTTGGTTCAGAGGGCGTGGCGATATCACCACGCCGGCCGCGTGCACGCCAGCGTTTCGCACCATGCCTTCAAGTTTTTTCGCTGTGTCCAGCAGTTCGCGAATCTGCGAGTCGCTTTCGTAGACCTGCTGGAGTGCCGGAGATTCCTTGATCGCCTCATCGAGCGTTATGTTCAGCGTCGTCGGAACCATCTTGGCGATGCGATCCACTTCGCTGTATAGCACACCCATCGCGCGGCCTACGTCTTTGATAGCGGCCTTTGCCGCCATCGTGCCGAAGGTGATGATCTGCGCGACATTTTCGCGGCCGTACTTGTTGGTCACATAGGTAATGACCTCGCCCCGGCGATTCATACAGAAGTCGATGTCAATATCCGGAAGTGACACGCGTTCGGGATTCAGAAAGCGCTCGAAAATCAACTCATGCTGTAGCGGATCGAGATCCGTAATTCCCAGCGCATATGAAACCAGTGACCCCGCCGCGGAGCCCCTGCCTGGACCCACGGGAATGTCGCGCTCCCGGGCATAGCGGATGAAATCCCACACGATCAGGAAATATCCGGAGAATTTCATCTGCTGAATAATGCTCAGTTCCCGCGCCAGCCGCTGCTCGTATTCGGTAAGGTTATGTTTCAGTCTTCCTTGCGCATCAAGGGTGCGCAAAGTTTCCAGGCGATGAGCAAAGCCCTCTCGGGTAACGTGTTCAAAATAACTGTCCAAGGTGAAGCCGGCTGGCACATCGAAATGCGGGAATGGATTGCTCACCTTCTCCAGGTGCATGTCGCAACGCTCGGCAATTCCCAGGGTCCGGGACAGCACATCCGGGGCATCTTTGAACACGCGATACATTTCGTCATGGCTCTTGACGAAAAATCCGGTGCCCTGGAACTTCATCCGGTTGGTGTCCTGTATCGACTTGCCCGTCTGTATGCACAACATCACATCCTGAGCATGGGCGTCGTCCTCACAGAGATAGTGGCTGTCATTGGTTGCCACCAGGGGGAGCCCGAGATCCTTTTCCAGCCTGAACAAATTGGAGTGAATGCGGTGCTCCTGCTCCAACCCCTGGTCCTGAATTTCGAGAAAGAAATTATTCTTACCGAAGATGTCGCTGTAAGTGGCCGCCGCGTTTCGTGCGGCATCGTAATTGTCTTCCATCAATCTTTCGGCGACTTCTCCCTTCAGGCAACCCGAAAGCCCGATCAAACCTGTTGAGTGTTCCGCCAGAAAATTCTTGCTCACTCTAGGTTTGTAATAGAAACCCCGCAGCGATGCTTCCGAAGTGATCTTCGCCAAATTTCGGTAGCCTTCATCGTTTTCCGCGAGCACCAGCAGGTGATTGTAGGTGTCGCCGTCCGGCGGCGTCCGCGAGATGTCATGGTCGTCTTTTTTGCAGACGTACAGTTCGCAGCCAACAATCGGTTTCACGCCCACCTTGTGTGCTGCGTTCACGAAGTGCACCGCGCCAAAAATATTGCCATGATCGGTCATGGCAACCGCGGGCATATTCAGTTCCTTGACCCTCTGGACGAGCTTTTCCACGTCGCAGGCGCCGTCGAGCATGGAATAATCGGTATGGAGATGCAGATGAACGAATTGGGACATGGGGAAGTCTGTACTGATTTTACGTCGGCGCTATTCTAATGGGAAATCGGCAAGCGTTTTCGCAGAGTTATCCACAGTAAACTCAGTGCCGGCAGGAGCGTTCTTCTGGGGCATTAGACTTCACCAGGGGAAGACCCGAATTAGTTGGGTACGCGGAAATCAACCCCGCGGTTTTCGTTGGCCTTAGTGGTTGCGTCGATGTCGAGCCACGACAGCGGAAGTTTCGTTGCACGCCGTTCGTTGAAAATCCACAGAGTGCCTCCCACCACTGCATAATTTTGAACTTCCTGCGTGTGCTTGTCGCGAAATACCAGCAAGGTTGACGTTGACGGCTCAGACCGATTCTCCTGCGTCGGTTTTGCCGGACCCTCTTCGCGAGATTCCCTTTCTTCGCGTAGCCGCGCCACCTCATCTTCCAATCGGTCGATATCCTGTTGTTGCGCGATCAGGTCGTTCGCGTTTTGGCCGGCGCTCGCAGAGTAGGCGGCGGCATAGTCATCGCCCGGATAGGAGTCGTAAGGCGAGTACGCGTAGTCCGAATAGTACGGATAGCCGTAGTACCCGTAATAGGGGGAGAAAGTACGAAAGAAAAAACGCTGGTGGAAGCGCCCTGAACCGTTGAAGGGCCGGCGAAATCCTGGGCCGAAGGTCGTGCTGAAGTGCGTACCGCGCGAGCCAAAATTAGGTCTGGAAAAACCCGCGGAACCTCGGAACGCAGCGGAAGGTTGGGAAGAAAATGTAGCGCGGCCCACGGATCCACCGCCTCTGGAAGAGCCATGCATCTGAGCCCACGATGGCGTCACCAGAATTACCGCGCATAACGCCGCAATGGCCAACTGGCGCCGCATGCACTCATTATAGCGCTACCACCCCCGACCATTTGTCAAAAATCTGTCGCTCCAATGTAGGTACTGGGGTCTCGCTCGTGCGTCCTGCGACAACTTCTTTCTCGTCTACTCTGATCACTACCGTTGGCAAACGCAGACACTCCACTGAGGTGCGTCCCCACAATCAATCCATTTTCAATTCTGATCGCCGGCACCGTGCTTCTGGCGGCAAACCTTACAGTAAGTAGGCGGCAAACTGTTATCCACTCTATGCTTCACCGGAGGCAGCGTTTGCAGATAAGCCAAAATTGCCTTGAGGTCATCGTCTGTAAGATTGGCGAACTCTCCGAAAGGCATAATCGAGCTTAGCTTTCTTGCGTTCACGTACCCGGTGCGGAGCGCTCGTATGAACAGCGCATCGTCGTAATAACTGATCCCGGTGGGATCGGAAGTGATGTTGGTGCTGGTGACTTCCCCCCAAGGGCCTTTTAGTGATTCTCCACCGCCATACTCCAAGCCTGGAATCGGTCCTTTCTGATCCGCCGCCACGTGACAGCCGCAACCGATTGACGCGAGATATTTTCCTCGTGGAACCCGATCAGCTTGGGGCCCAGGACCACTGACCGGCTCCGTCACGGGTTCCGGAGCATTGCGCACCAGATAGTTCACAGGAAATGACACTTCAGTGGGTGGCAAAAGATTGCGTACAGGCGGCACCGACCGCAAATACACCACGATAGACGCCAGATCTTCATCCGAAATCTGGCGATAAGCGGAATATGGCATCATCGGAAAAATCGTCCTGCCGTCGTGTCCGATACCTTCGCGGATAGCTCGCGCGAATTGGTCATCACTCCAGCCGCCGCCCCCGGTTTCCACATCGGGGGTAAGATTGGAAGCCACAATCCTTCCCGGCAAACCTGGCACAGGAAGCACCTGCCCCGCCAACTCCTTGCCTGAAACATTGGGAGCCCCATGAGTGTTCCAATCCTTCAACGTGTGGCAGAGTTCACATCCCACAAGCCCGGTCACCAGGTAACGGCCTCGCGCGAGACGCTCCGGAGTGCCTTCAAATGTTTTACTGGTAGTAGGTCTGACGCGTGCGCCGATAAACGGACGCCAGCCCACAGTGAAACTGATCGCCGCCACCAGAAGCAGAAGGATGAAAGTCAGAGTAAAGAGCAGAATTCTTCCAGCTTTTTTCATTCCTCACCTGATAGAAGGAGCCGCAACGCTGATATCCCCGACTGCGAAGATCTTGGGCGACTTTCTCGCACAAACCTAATTCTGGTCCCCAGACCCGTGCGTCTGGCGGCAAAGTTTGCAGTAGATCGGCGGCAGACTGTTGTCTACTCGGTGCTTCACTGGCTTTAGCGTTCGCAGGTAAGCAAACATAGCTTTCAAATCATCGTCGGTAAGTTTGCCAAACTCCTCGAACGGCATGATCGAATTCAGTTTTCTCGCCTTGACATATCCCGTGCGCATGACCTGGATGAAGAGATTCTCGTCGTAATAACCGATGCCGCTGGCATCGGGAGTGATATTGGCGCCGGCCGAAGCGCCCCACGGGCCTTTCAGCATGAACCCGCCGCCATATTCCATCCCGCTCACTACTCCGCCACGGACGCGTGGGGTGTGGCACTCGGTGCAACTCGCAATCGTGACCAGATACTGCCCCCACTTTACCTGATCGCTGCGATCTGGACTGCTCACCGGTTCGGTAACTGGTTGCGGCACGTTGCGGATCAGATACTTTACCGGAAAAATAATTTCAGTTTTCGGCAATTCATGCCGGACCGGTGTAAGTGATCGCACATACACGATAATCGAGGCCAGGTCTTCGTCCGACATGTGTCTGAATTCTTCATAGGGCATCAGCGGAAAAAGTGCACGACCATCGTGGCCAATGCCCTCGCGGATAGCACGCGCCAATTGGTCATCGGTCCAATTGCCGGACCCAGTTTCCGGATCCGGAGTGATGTTGGGCGCTACGATGCGCCCGGGCAGATCGGTGAACCACATCACCTGACCGACACCTTCACCGCCCGCCAGAACGGGTCCGCCGTGAGTGTTCCAGTCATGCAGGGAATGACAGCCTGTGCAGCCGGTGGACGCGGTAAATAAGTATTTACCGCGCTCCAGGCGTTGCGGCGTGCGCTCAAATTGACGGGAGGTAAGAGGACGCGCTTGGGGACCGATAAAGGGACGCCATCCGATAGTCAAGCTGATTGCGGCGACGACTAAAACCACAAGAGCCGCTACCGCCCAGAGCAGTATTTTGCCCAGTTTTTTCAAGCTTGCACCCCCCGAGACGCCCGGCTCCGGATGAAAATGAAACCCTGAATTCGGCTCTGTTTTTTTGACGGATGATTAGCGTTTCTTCTTGTCTTTCGCTTTGACTTTTTTTGCGGCCGCTTTCACTACTTTTGTGGCGGCCTTTACTTTCGCCGGAGTCGGAGCTTTGGGTACGTCCGCCTTTGGCGCAACTGTCGTGGCTGACGCTGCAGTTTTACCCTTTCCCTTTTTCTTGTCTGCGACCGGAGCTGCGGCTGCTAGTGCCGCAGCTTCAGCCGCTGCTGCGGCGGCAGCAGCTTTCGCCGCTCTGCCACGTTTGGGCGGTGGAGGCGGCGGAGGAGGCGGCGGTGGCGGGGCCAGCGGTTTTAGGAACTTCAGAGTTTCGGTTCGCGAACGCAACTTACCGTCGAGCAGCAGCATGAAAACGTCTTGCGCGATTTTCTGATATTCCGGCAACTGCGGAGTTATGTGCAGTTCAGTCATTTCAGGCAACGGAATTTTCTGCTGCACTTGGCGCCACTTGGTAAAGAAATTCTTGATTTTCTGTAATACCCCTTGCTGCCGCGATGTCACCGCCAGGAACAGAATCATTTCTGGCCGTGCTTCGGAGAGCAATTTCCAGGTACGCGACGGCGTAGCTGCTTCCTTGCCATTCAACCGTTTCGCTAAATCTTTCGCGTGGTCTTCCAGATCACGCCACGCTTCCACCAGATCTTTGCGCGGAATCTGTTTCCGCATGTCTGCTATGTCTTTGTCCGCCAGGCGAGCGGTCAAAAAGTACATCACTGCTGGCGCGGGATCGGGAGCATAGCCGAGCTCCATCATCTGCTGCCGGGTCTTCAGCAGCTGTCCCAGCTGCGCCGTATCCACCTTGACACTGGTCCAGTGCTGGTTCAAAACTTTAAGCCAGCCATCTTTCTCCAGCACTTTGACGATGTGCAATGGATCGTCTTCATACGCCAGCTGCTCAATCTCGTAACCGATCGCCTTGTGGCTGATGTACTCGATGTAGTTGTTTTCTTTCGCCGATTCGAACCGAGCCTGCGTTCGCTCTTCCAACGGCCAATGAAAACGCGCCGCAAAACGGCTGGCGCGAATCAGACGAGACGGATCTTCCACAAATGCGTAATTGTGAAGCACTCGCAAGACTTTGGCTTCAATATCGGCTGCCCCATTGAAAGGATCCATCAACAAGTCCGCGTGAGCCAGGATTCAGCGAGAGCGCCATCGCATTAATTGTGAAATCCCGGCGGCGCAAATCCTCAATAAGTGTGGCAGGAGTAATTACCGGCGGCTTGCCGGCTTTCTCGTAGCGCTCGATGCGCGCCATCGTAATTTCTGCGCGGACGTTTCCCGGCAGTCCGAGATAAAGCGTCTTGAGCTCGTCGTCGCTGCCGGCAATTCTGACTCCTGCCCGCTCCAAATCCTTTTGCAACTTGAAGGGATTACCTTGAACCGAGAAATCGAGATCGCGGATGGGGAATCCGCTGATGATGTCGCGGACCGCACCCCCGGTCAGGTAGATGTTCATCCCGGCGGCGCGAGCAATGTCTTGTACCAGGGTGACGCCGCGCTGCTGGTCCGGCGTCAGCCGGATTTCCATAGTGTAGATGTAGTCGGCCATGCTTTCTTAGGAACGTCGCTCCACGTTTTCGAGACTGGAGGCTGCGGGTAACTTTTCCACAGGCAGAGGCCTCCGTAAACAGGCTGCTCCAGTCGCTTTCATGTAAGTGATTCTATTGAATAGGCTTAGGATACATGAGATAGGGCAGGCCAAGTTACAGAAAATAACACAAGGTTAACGATTTGGCTACTGTGAACATTACAATCCACGCGCATTGTGGCTAAAAGTGCGAGAATCGCCTTGCCCAGGCTGACAATAACACCGGCTCAGAGCAGATTTAAGGGCTGCTCTACACTGCGGTAGATACTCGGTTGGGTTTGCTAAGCTGACCACTGACAACCGCCGACTGACCACTGAATTATGCCTTCAACCCACAAAAAGGTCGTAGTCCGAAAGATGGATCGGGATTCTATCAACGGACACGTCGCGCCTGCAAACTACATTCGAGACAATAAACTGGAACTGCTGAATACCTCCGGAACGGTCGTCGCCATTGACCTACGGGACATCAAGGCGGTTTATTTCGTCCGTGATTTCACTAGTTCCGACTCCCTCAACCGGAAGACTTTCACCACCCGTCCGCGAACCGAAGGATTGTGGGTAAGGCTCAAGTTCAAGGACAACGAAGTTCTGGAAGGCATGATGCCAAATGATCTTAGCTTGGCCATGGCTGAGGGTTTTTTGATCAATCCCCCCGACCTGCGCTCTAACACTCAACGAATTTTCGTGCCTCGCACTGCTCTCGAATCGCTGACTGTGTTGGCCGTCATCGGCGCCACTCATCGTCGCCGCAAAGGGGCGCCACTGGATACTCGTCAGGTTCCCATGTTCGGCGAGTGACGGATTGGCCAGTTTCAGAACTGCCAGATCCCAGATGCGGACATGGATCCGCTGCTTCCCCGTGAGCTACTTAACCTTGAAAAATCGGCGGTCATAGGGAAATGGCTGATGCCAGAGAACCGAGACACGTCGCGCATCGGGATGACGTGGATTTAACAGCAGATTGACGGTTTCCGGCAGAATGGCAGACGGGACCTCAAGCAGCGCTGACTTCCCTTCGGTCAGCCAGCGATCCCCTAGGTTACGCGTAGCGGCGTAGTCATTTCGCCAGTCGGTGGGCAGCGATTCCAGCGTAATTCGTACCGGCGCAGTCTCATTCGGCGCTTCCGCTTTCAGCATCCCGTAGCTTGCTGGCAGATGTTGGGGATTCAGTTCAAGGTGCACCAACACCTCGACGAAGGCACCGGCGGGACTCGTTGCCAGGTAAACCACTGCATGTCCTTGATTGTGCCAACGGGCCGAGGCGTAAAGACCACCGCGTCCATCGAGCGTTCCGTGATTGCTTATTCTCCAAAGAAACACTGGGATGAGACTCCGTAGTCGATAGGAACCCGAGGATGTCGAAGGACACGACAGATACGATCTGGCTTCCAGCCGGATGTCGGCGCTTCGGAATGCGCACGAATCCAGTGGTGAGCGCTTACGCCGCCCCAGTCATTAGGCAAACATGCCTTCGTCGATTTGCAGCAACATCTCCTCCACCAGGCGCCCTCCGGCTTCCGTGACCATCATCTGGAGCGGGGTCCGGCCTTCAAATCGAGCCTTCGGCTCGCGCATCCATTGAAGGGCGGCGGCGGAATCCCCGAGTGTCGCCTGTGCGCGAGACAGAAGCCGGGCGGTCCGTATCGCTCGATCTGATTCCTCCTGCGAAAGCTTTTGCTTGTTGCTCTTGCGGTGTTTGAAGGTTCGACGATGGATGACCAGCGAATGCACTTCGTCCCGCGTAAGCCCGTGCCGCGTCATCCGGGTCACAGTCGTTAAGGGCAACCCGCGTTCTGCCAGTGCCGCGAGCGCGAGCTCCGATTCCACCCGGGGGCCAAGCCATTCCCGCAGATAGTCAGCCAGCTGATGAACAGATGGGATCGTGGTTTCCATAGGATACCTCTATGGACATTATGCCACATGTCTATGGGCATTTTGTACAGCCAAATATTATCCAGGTCTTGGTTTGATTTAACGGCTCGGAAAGCTGTGCAGCCAAAAATTAGCCCCAACTGAGGATTTTAGTGACCTCGATTGGGGCTCATCGTTTCGGACCGAAACGCTTCGGATTGTTCTTATCGCTTCATTCTCTGGCGGAACCGCCTAAGGCTTCACCACCTGCAAATTGTTGGTTACCGAGAAAATCCCTGGAACACTGTTGGCGCGGATGTTGGCAACGTTCTTATCGCCGTCGTTGTCAACGACGCCTTCCAGCGTAACCCGCCCGTTCTTCACTATGATTCGGATCGGCTGTTGTACCCCCATGGCATACTTCTGCAAAGATGGGTAGCCATAGATGGCCCGGTAAAGCCTGCGTCGCAAACCATCGTCCATCGGGGAAAGAGGTAAAACCTCGATCTGATTATCGACATGTTCAACACCTTCAATTTTCTTCACTACATTTTCGGCGTCAGATTTCAAGGTGGGACGCGTAACCTGCCCCATCAGGGTTACGTTGTAGCCGTCAACTTTGTAAGCCAGATTGTCGAACACATTAAGATAGGGCAGCATCAGCAGTTCGTGTCGAACTTCGCGAGTGATTCGCTCCGTCGAGCGAGCTGGAGTTTGATTAGCTTGACCGAAAGCCGTACTACTCAAAGCCAAGGCGAGGCAAGCGACAAACAAAGTGCGCTGTTTCATTTTAAGCTCTCCGTTCCTGCAAACTGACTCTCAAGCGAACTCAGGATGCACATCTTAGCAAAGGCCGTGAATTCTGTCCTTAAGGCCAACTTTTGTAACTCTAACCGTGCCCTGATCCACCAAGTCTGACGCCCAAGCAAGGATATGTAACAGTTTGGATCAGTGGCCTTCAGTTGCTCATCCAAATAGTGCTAAAGTTGAGTTTCAAGCCTGTCCTTTAGAAGGCTCGGACTAAATGGATAACGACCAGGATACTCACCAGCTGGATCTTTTATTGCCGCAGAGTGTGACCCGCCCGTTGTGGAGGTCTCTCTTGAGCAATTTGAAAGACCGTCTTTTCCCTGAAAAGCTGCCACCGCTTCAACTCACATCCCGGCCAATGAACACCGGAATGTTGATCGGAGACTCGGTGAGCCTGCCCTGGTACCGAACCGTTTTTACTAACCTCGGCAATGTCATCAATCCGGAAGTGCTGCCGCCGCTCGAACTGGAGTCGCGTCCCGAAGACGTGGGCGAACTGGTGAGCGATCAGATGGGCCACATGTGGTGGACTTCCCTGTTGCGCAATCTCGCCGACCGCGTTGCTCCTGAACGACTGCCACCT
>CAVPME010000012.1:0-187587 GCA_963706335.1 Terriglobia bacterium | reverse complement strand
TAACGTAATTCAAAGATTTGCAGTTGCCTTGTTGAACGCAACCTGGATAGTTAACGTCGGTAGGGAAGTCGAGGTACAAGTGCCCGGTCCCCCCAGGGTCGGGTCGGGAGGCATGCTGGGACTGTATTGAATCCTCCAGCCTGCAGCGGAATTTTTCAAACCAGGTGCGGCCGACGGATCATTCACTGACCCGCATCCCATCGTAAAGCCCAAAATTACGGCCACGACGAACCAAAATAGCGTGCGTCTGCCATTCACCTGGAGCACTCCTCTCCTGTAGAGAAGAGTTATCGGCACTTGTTCGTTTGACCTTTAGGGGTTCGTGTCGGCTTCATAGATCTTTGGAACCACGGCCGGTACTTACTGTCCCCGAGTGGTTATGTTGCTCTTAAGGCGTTTGGGATTGGGATGGAGTTTATTTGTGGAGAATGCCGTAACGACACTCTACTGGAAGCGTCAGCTGACAAGCATCATTCTAATGACGTCATTTTCCCTGTGCCGCGTTGGGCGGAGACAGAATCCCCAGTGCGGCGAGCGCTGTATTGCAGAGAGTGGTAAAGTAGCAAGTGAACGGGGCCAGCAGCCCTGAAATTATCGCGCTGTCTTCCCCCGGCGATTCGATCCAGACGACCAAGGACTCGGTGGCGAATATTACCGCCGTCGGATCGTCCGTACTAGTCGTTCCCAATTCATTGATTACATTCATTGGCCCCGGGGTGGAGCTTATACAAGGAAGCGTATCAGTTACCACTTCTGAGGTGATCACTGTAAGCTCCTACGGCCTGACCTTTACGCCCGCGGGACGCGGGCAATCGAAGTTTGAAGTTGTCGTGTATGAGGACTCAGTGATTGCCGCCGCACGGCAAGGCAATGTGATCGTAGCTGACGGGCGACAGACCTCGACGGTTCCAGAGGGCCAGCAATCAACTCACAGGAAGAGAAAGGCGCGGCCACCCTAGCCGGTGAGAGCTCTCGCTCGATTTCGGGCAAGACTTGGCGATCGTCGGTGGGGCATCGGGTGCCACTGTAGCCGCCATTCTGATCGCTCAAAGTAACAAGAAGAAAAAATGTGTGAGTGCGTCCAACGATAAAAAGTGCAAATGCAAGAAAGACCAGCACGGTAACGAAGATTGTGAGGAAGACGACTAGCCCGGTACTGTCCCAGGGGAGTATGAGCTGCAGCGCAGACGCCCTGACCGGCAAACGCCTTTGAACGCTTGTCGATTGTCAGAGCATCGTCCGGCTCCCTCTACTGGCCACTACTGAGCTGGTGCATTGTCCGCACATTCAGCACTGCCGCTAATCCGTGGCCTGCGGTGGCGATCATTGGTGGCATCATCCACAACTTTCCATTCGGCGTCTTATGGCGCATCCAGGCGCTCGCCAACAGTTGACCGCCTAACATTGAGAAACTGACGCCGTAAAGCTTCGCGGTTGAAGGATGCGAACCGAGCAATGGGTTTCCTTCCTGGCAGTCACCATAAGTGGACATGCAGTGCGAGGTAGTAGCCACATCGAACATCGTGGCGGCGGTGGCTATTCCTGCCATCATCAGAAACTTGCGATCGGGAACTATTCTGGGTTTCGTTAGATTCGGCGAGGCAAAGAAAATCGCGGCTGCGAGGGTCCAACGACCGCCACGCCCGGCTCGGTAGCGCCAGGACGTTCCCGAGTATGTGCGGGCGCTTAATGTGCTCGGCGTCGAACGGTACGATTCCTACCTGACCGTGGCCATTCGGAATACTTCTTCGGAGGGGCAGCCACAGCGTCGCCTCCCCTCTCACCCATGCACGAGGTTCTCTCCATCGCTGAAACCGGTCAACGCGAGATGTTCCTTCAGCACCTGCGCCGGCACGGAGCGGCGAGACGACTACTAGAGATGTCCCTGGGTCTGGCGCAGACCGGGATAATGAGAAGTGGACAGTGGACACGGCAGGATGACCATGACGTTCTACGATAAGGCTGGCATAGAAATGCTGGTCGAGCAGATCAGCTAATTCAACGTTGTCACCACGGGCAGCTGGACTATGTAGCAAAACCGTAAGAGTCCCAAGTGCTCTCGGTTTCTACTGACCACTGCTGAGTTGATGCATGGTCCGGAAATTATTATCGCAGCGATTCCGTGACCGGCAGCTGGTAATAATCGGCGGCGCCATCGAGGGCGTTTCGTCGCAGCAATGCGCTGGCCAGCAGCTGGCCTCCCAGTGTTGGGTGACCCCATACAGTTTACCGTGGATGGGGCGTGTCACAGAGCATTACCCTCCTGGCAATCAGCGTAGGTCGAAATGCAGTGCGAGGTCGTGGCCACATCTAATACAGTGGCCGCGGTTGCCAGACCTGCAAGCATAAAAAATTTGCGATCAAAAACCCGGTGTCTTTAACTCTTTCTCACAGGCGTGTAAGAAACCTCCGGTTGGAAGTGAGGCGCAACAGCTTGTGTGTCGAATGCGCTTGACGCGGGAACGCTTTGTCCCACCGCCTGCAAGCTCGCGACGAACATCAGAATTATCAGTGGAACGCGCATAAAATAGACTCCTTATAAGTTTGAAAATCTGGTAGCGCGCAAACTCGAATAGGTGCTTCCAGGTTGAAATTCTTTAATTCGGCACGAGACGGAGAAATCTTTAGCTGGTGCACTGCCATCGCAGGAAAGGCAGAAATCAAGGAAGGGAAATCTCAGCAGGCAATCAATGCCAACAGACTGATGGGGTCTATACCGCGAAACTTGGTGGTAACGACGGGAAGAACCGTGACTGATCCAGGGTGCCGTGGGGTTGACGAATGGCAGTTCCTTTATCGGCAGATCGAACGAAAACATTCAGTGCGAGGTTGAGAATCGACCTTAACGCTCCGTCAAGGGGACCACAAGCCTCTCCCGACCGCGACACCGCCCATGGGGTGGAATAGTTGGGATGGCTATGGCACCGCCCCAACGTGGTAGGATGCAGCCATTCTTCACGGAGCGCCATGACCCCCGCACGCAGGCGCGAGATCGATCAGCTCTATCAGGCAGCGCGCGGCACCCTGTGAACGCGGAAAGTGCTTGCCGCAGCCGACTCAGAGCTGCGCCGCGAAGTCGAGGCCCTTTGGCCGGGATTCATCGAAAATGGGGAATCCCGGGCATGTGGGCAGTGCAGACCCGGTTGGTGCGGAGTTCGCTGCAACGGTGATCACTTCCGGCCTCCAAGTCGGTCACAAGATCGGCGTGGCGGCATGGGTGAAGCGTTCGGTGCCATCGACACCAAGTTGCGCCGCCGGTGGCGATCAGTTCCTGTCCTCGGAGATCGCCGACACGGGGCGCGCCGCCGCTTCCAGCGGGAGGTGCAACACCTGCACATCCTGACTGTCCACGACGGCGGGCATTCTCAGGGGCGGCAGTACCTCGTGACGGAGTTTGTTGAGACCCATACCTGGGCCACGCAGGAGAAGCGCGGATGGCGCCAGACGGTGGAGCTGCTGGCGGGGGGTAGCCGATGGGACTGTCCCTGCGCACGCGGCTGGAATCCTGCATCGCGATATCAAACCTGCCAATATCCTGGTGGCGGAGACGGGCTACTCGAAGCTGGCGGACTTTGGTCTGGCGAAGCTTCAGGAGCCAACCGACCCCGTGGAGCACGCACTCTTACCCAGGGACAAACGCGTCCCGGCGTTCTGATGGAACGATCCCCTACATGTCTCCGGAACAAGCTTTGGGAAAGGCCGTCGATGGTGCGAAAGCGACATCTTCTCCTTCGGAATCGTGCTCTACGCAAAACCTTGTCGGCTGCAGGCCCGTGGCGCCTCTATTTCTTGAAGGTACTGCAAAAGATCGCGCACTGCGACACCCTCGCCCTTGCCAGAGACAATTCCCGCGGCACTGCGAAGCGTAGTCGAGAAGGCGCAACCGCGACCCGGCGGATCGCTACCAGTCGATGCAGGAATTCGCAGTGATCTCCGCAGAGTGACTCGGCACGAGTTAACGGACAACACCCCGCCTGCGACGTCTCGCCTTACGCTTGGCTGCCATGGACGCTGGTTGCGCTGCTGCTCGAAGCGGCGCGTGGATCCTCTTCCATAGGCCTCTACGCACAGTCCAGAATCCGCTTGCCAATGCGCGGTTCGCACGGCTCACCGACTTTGAAGGGGCCGAAACCAACCCTGCTATCTCCGCCGATGGGAAATTCGTCGCCTTCATCTGCGACCGGAGCGGGCCATTCGACATCTGGCTGATCCAAGCCAACGGTGGCAGCCTGGCTGAACCTTAGCCGAAGGTCGGATTCTACGTGCGCGGACCTCTCCGGGTGATTGGATTTTCAGGAGATGGTTCAGAGGTGGAGCTCGGGGAACCAAGGTCAGGAGGTCAGGCTTGGCGATTGCCGCTGGTAGGCGGATCTCCGCACAATTTGGGCGAACACGCGGCCGAGGTTGCGTGGTCGCCCGATGGTGCCCGGCTGGCGTATCACACGTGGGAACCGGGTGATCCCACATTCGTGGCGGATCATAACGGTGCCAACGAACGTCAAGTCGTAAAAAGCCAACCTGGAATGCACAACCATTATCAGGTTTGGTCGAAGGACGGTCGCTGGTATTACTTCGTGCGCGGCCGGCCGTCCACGCGTGAGATGGACCTGTGGCGCATTTCCCCGGACGGAGGAGAACCGGAACAACTCACTCATATCAACACCGATGTCGCGTACCCGGCTCCAATCGACGAGCGACGGTTTCTTTTCGTTGCGCACAATGAAAGCGGGGCTGGACCTGTATTGTTTGACTCTCGACATCGAACGCCCACAACCAAGGTCCAGCCCCGCTTTCATTGTGCGCAACGAAAAGAATGGTTCGCTCGTCGATTGGAGCCGGGTACGCGACATCGGTGTTGATATGAGTGAGTTGTTCCGGTTCTCCTCCGTCCGGGGAAATGCGCCACAGGTCCATCTCACGCGTGGACGGCCGGCCGCGCACAAAGTAGATCCAGCGACCGTCCTTCGACCAAACCTGATAATGGTTGTGCATTCCAGGTTGGCTTTTTACGACTTGACGTTCGTTGGCACCGTTATGATCCGCCACGAATGTGGGATCACCCGGTTCCCACGTGTGATACGCCAGCCGGGCGCCATCGGGCGACCACGCAACCTCGGCCGCGTGTTCGCCCAAGAAATTGTGCGGAGATCCGCCTACCAGCGGCAATAGCCTGAGCCTCCTAACCTCGGTTCCCGAGCTCCACACCTCTGAACCATCTCCTGAAAATCCGATCGCCCGGAGAGGTCCGCGCACATCTCCAATCCGACCTTGGCTAAGGTTCGCCAGGCTGCCACCGTTGGCTTGGATCAGCCAGATGTCGAATGGCCCGCTCCGGTCGCAGATGAAGGCGACGAATTTCCCATCGGCGGAGATAGCAGGGTTGGTTTCGGCCCCTTCAAAGTCGGTGAGCCGTGCGAACCGCGCATTGGCAAGCGGATTCTGGACTGTGCGTAGAGGCCTATGGAAGAGGATCCACGCGCCTGATCCCGCGAGCAGCAGCGCAACCAGCGTCCATGGCAGCCAAGCGTAAGGCTTTGACCCTACGAGCGTCGCAGGCGGGGTGTTGTCCGTTAACTCGTGCCGAGTCATTCTGCGGAGATCCACTGCGAATTCCTGCATCGACTGGTAGCGATCCGCCGGGTCGCGTTCGAGCGCCTTCTCGACTACGCTTCGCAGTGCCGCGGGAACTGTCTCTGGCAAGGGCGAGGGTGTCGCATGCGCGATCTTTTGCAGTACCTCGAGATCCGAGGCGCCAGCGAAGGGCCTGCAGCCGACAAGGGTTTCGTAGAGCACGATTCCGAAGGAGAAGATGTCGCTTCGCGCATCGACGGCCTTTCCCAAAGCTTGTTCCGGAGACATGTACGGAATCGTTCCCATCAGAACGCCGGGACGCGTTTGTCCTTGGGTAAGAGTGCGTGCTCCCGCGGGGTCGGTTGGCTCCTGAAGCTTCGCCAGACCAAAGTCCGCCAGCTTCGCGTAGCCGTTCTTCGCCACCAGGATATTGGCAGGTTTGATATCGCGATGCAGGATTCCAGCCGCGTGCGCGGACGCCAGTCCATCGGCTACCCCCGCCAGCAGCTCCACCGTCTGGCGCCATCCGCGCTTCTCCTGCGTGGCCCAGGTATGCAGCGTCCCGCCGTCAACAAACTCCGTCACGAGGTACTGCCGCCCCTCGAAATCCCCGCCGTCGTGGACAGTCAGGATGTGCGGGTGGTTGAGTGAGGAGGCCGTTTGCGCCTCCCGCTGGAAGCGGCGGCGCGCCCCCGTGTCGGCGATCTCCGAGGACAGGAACTTGATCGCCACCGGCCGGTTGAACTTGGTGTCGATGGCACGAAACACTTCACCCATGCCGCCCGCGCCGAGAAGTCCTTCGATCTTGTAGGTTCCGACTTGGAGGCCGGAAGTGATCACCGTTGCAGCGAACTCCGCACCAACCGGGTCTGCCGCTATACCATGCCCGG
Source organism: Terriglobia bacterium (assembly GCA_963706335.1). Lineage (GTDB taxonomy): Bacteria > Acidobacteriota > Terriglobia > Terriglobales > Acidobacteriaceae > JAIQFF01. Next base: position 181,126 of record CAVPME010000012.1, on the reverse strand, counting down.
GAATCCCCAGTTTCGATGAATCCCGGGCCAAAAGGGCCTCGACTTCGCGGCGCAGCTCTGAGTCGGCTGCGGCAAGCACTTCCGCGCGTTTGGCAGGATCGCGCGCTGCCTGATAGAGCTGATCGATCTCGCGCCTGCGTGCGGGGGTCATGGCGCTCCGTGAAGAATGGCTGCATCCTACCACGTTGGGGCGGTGCCATAGCCATCCCAACTATTCCACCCCATGGGCGGTGTCGCGGTCGGGAGAGGCTTGTGGTCCAGACTTGACGGAGCGTTAAGGTCGATTCTCAACCTCGCAGGTTTTGCACTGAATGTTTTCGTTCGATCTGCCGATAAAGGAACTGCCGATTCGTCAACCCCGCGGCACCCTGGATCAGTCACGGTTCTCCCGTCGTTACCACCAAGTTTCGCGGTATAGACCCCATCAGTCTGTTGGCATTGATTGCCTGCTGATTTCCCTTCCTTGATTTCTGCCCTTCCTGCGATGGCAGTGCACGGCTTTAAAGATTTCTCCGTCTCGTGCCGATTAAAGAATTTCAACCTGGAAGCACCTATTCCGAGTTTGCGCCGTACCAGATTTTCAAACTTATAAGGGGTCTATTTTATGCGCGTTCCACTGATAATTCTGATGTTCGTCGCGAGCTTGCAGGCGGTGGGACAAAGCGTTCCTGCGTCAAGCGCATTCGACACACAATTAGCTGTTGCGCCTCACTTCCAACCGGAGGTTTCTTACACGCCTGTAGAAGAAACCAAGCACCGGGTTTTTGATCGCAAATTTTTTATGCTTGCAGGTATGGCAACCGCGGCCACTGTATTAGATGTGGCCACGACCTCGCACTGCATTTCGACCTACGCTGATTGCCAGGAGGGTAATGCTCTGCTGGGTTCGCGCCCATCCACGGCCAAACTGTATGGGGTCAGCTTTTCGATACTGGGAGGCCAGCTGCTGGCCAGCGCATTGCTCCGACGGAAAACGCCCACCGGAAAGTTGTGGATGGCACCACCGATTATTACCACTGCCGGTCACGGAATCGCTGCGATAATGAATTTCCGGACCATGCATCAACTCAGCAGCGGTCAGTAGAAACCAAGAGCACTGCGGTCTTACGGTTTTGCTACATAGTCCCGCAGCCCGTGGTGACAACGTTGAATTAGCTGATCTGCTCGACCAGCATCTCTATGCCAGCCTTATCGTAGAACGTCATAGTCATCCTGCCCGTGTCCACTGTCCACTTCTCTATCCCGCTCTGCGCCAGGCCCATGGACATCTCTAAGTAAGTCGTCTCGCGCCGCTCGTGCCGGCGCAGGTGCTGAAGGAACATCTCGCGTTGACCGGTTTCAGCGATGGAGAGAACCTCGTGCATCGGTGGGGAGGCGACGCTGTGGCTGCCCTGCCCGAAGTATTCCGAATGGCCATCGGTCAGGTAGGAATCGTACCGTTCGACGCCGAGCGCATTAAGCGCCCGCACATACTCCGGGAACGTCCTCGCGCTACCGAGCCGGGCGTGGAGGTCGTTGATTTGCTCGATGGTAAACATGACTTATGCGGCCTTCGTTCATTTATTCTAGGGCCTCCAAATTTTTCTCGGTCTAGCGTGCGACGGCAATATGAACGCAACGCTTGAGTCTGCAACCAGGGCGTTTATCTTAGGTAGCTTTCCCGCAACAACCTTCAAATATTTCACCACAAGGAGTGCGCAATGGTTTGCACATGACAACGTTAGGGAACCTGTATTCCCTTGAAAATAAACAGCATTTTTTGGACGGTCGCCTGCCCCTATGTTTAACAAGGCAGCAAATCGCCTTTCAGGTATTGAACTACTTATTTTTCAAAGATCTTGCTCGGCGAAATTGGTAGCGGTTCCCTCCCCTGGACATTCATTTAATGACAAGGGAAGGTTGCCGTTTATGCGATTAAGAATGGCTGGTCTGATGGTCTTCATTGTGCTGCAGGCAGCTGCGGAAAATTTACCCAGCAAGATGTTTGACTCTCAAGTTGCGGTCTATCGACCCTCGCAGACTAACGCTTTCGATGCCGCGAATATGACCCACAAACCGAGAATATTCGATCGCAAATTTCTCCTTTTGGCGGGGATAGCAACTTCAGCCACCATCTTAGATATTGCGACTACCTCGCACTGCATGTCGACATATGGAGATTGCCAGGAAGGAAACCCACTGCTAGGTTCCCATCCCTCGCCGGCGAAACTCTACGGCGTCAGTTTTTCGATGTTAGGAGGGCAACTGCTAGCGAGCGCATGGATGCGCCGGAAGATGCCCAATGGCAGATCGTGGATGATACCGCCGATCATCGCGGGCACAGGACATGGAATAGCCGCAGCGCTCAATTTCCGGACGATGCATCAGCTCAGTAGCTCGCGATAGACGTGACGGTAGAATGTTGGACTCGCTACTGGCTACCTGCATATTCCCACTTAAGTAATATGCGGTCTAGTCGTCCTCCTCGCAATCGTCGTTCCCCCGATTGTCCTTCTTGCATTTGCACTTCTTGCTATTGGATGCACTGACACATTTTTTCTTCTTGTTGCTTTGAGCGAGTAGAATCCCTGCCACCGTGGCCCCCGATGCCCCTCCAATGATCGCGATATTCTTGGCCGAAGTCCAATGAGAGCCCTCGGCAGGCGGAGTGGCTCCGACTCTCCGCTTATTGTGAGTCGATTCCTGGCCCTCGGAAACCATTGAGGTTTGTTGCCCGTCGGTTACGATTACATTACCTTGTCGCGCCGCCACAATCACTAAATCTTCGTACTCGACAACCTCAAACTTCGACGGCCGCCGCTCCGCCGCCGTAAAGACCAAGCCGTACGAGCTTACTGGCATTTCTTCAGAGGTAGTCACCGATACACCGCCTCTGGTAAGTTCCACTCCGGGCCCCAAGTATGTGATTAATGCATTCGGCAAAACCAACACTGACGATCCGTCGGAGGTAATATTCGCCACCGAATCCTCGTCGGTCTGGATCAAATCCCCGGAAAGAAGCGTAGTAATTTCACGGCTGCGAGTGCCATTCACTTCAACTTTCCCACTGGCATGCAAAAGAGCCCGTGCCGGACTGGGGACGCTTTCTCCCAACGCGGCAGAGGAAACTCCGATCATCACAATGATGCTCGTTAGCTGACGATGCCAACAGAAGTTGGTCAAGGCTTTCCTCCGCCGAATTCCGACCCATTCTTAGCCTCTCCAAGAGCAACATAAATCACTCACGGACAATAAGTGCCAGCCGTGGTTCCAAAAGGTCTAAGAAGCCGACACGAACCCCTAAAGGTCAAACGAACAAGTGCCGATAACTCTTCTCTACAGGAGAGGAGTGCTCCAGGTGAATGGCAGACGCACGCTATTTTGGTTCGTCGTGGCCGTAATTTTGGGCTTTACGATGGGATGCGGGTCAGTGAATGATCCGTCGGCCGCACCTGGTTTGAAAAATTCCGCTGCAGGCTGGAGGATTCAATACAGTCCCAGCATGCCTCCCGACCCGACCCTGGGGGGACCGGGCACTTGGTACCTCGACTTCCCTACCGACGTTAACTATCCAGGTTGCGTTCAACAAGGCAACTGCAAATCTTTGAATTACGTTACAACCGCGTATAACGGACCGGCAACCCACAGCGTCAGTATGACCTTCCAAATTTTGACCACCGGGTCTCCCACCTTCAACTACATCCTGTCGTCGGATAATACCTGTGCCACGCCAGCTACCGTCCGCCTGTTTTTGGAGCGGAAGAATGATGACTTTTCGGAAGAATTTTATCGTTGGTGGACTCATACAATTAGTTACGAGCTGCAAGCAACGCCCGGAAACATTACTCTGACGGTGACACTCACCCCGGATCAGTGGTCCAGCGTATATGGAAAAACGGGAAACTATGACGCGGCAGCACTAGCCGGCTTCCAAGATGCTCTCCAGAACCTGGGAAACGTCGGAATGACCTTCGGCGGGGGTTGTTTCTTCGGCCATGGCGTGAACGTCTCGGGCGGAACGGCACGTTTCGCGCTTATCAACTACACGATTTCCTGAGGCGAAGTTCCTAAACCGGCATCTTCGAAACTCCCGAACCAGCCGCCGCCAAACACCAGTAGAACCTCGGTTGCTTTCCACTCGCTTCGCATACAGAATTTGCCGCGTCGTTGAAGTCGTCGCTACCATTATTACTTCGCTGGCTCGCGGATAGGGCGTAGTGGCCGCGTCAAAATGGCGTGATGCTTTTCTATCTGCGGCGTGCTTGGAGCGGTTTTCGCAGGAGTCTTGGGGCACTCGCCACAGCGAAGCGGTCCTGCGCATGAGAAGCCGGCGTGCTAGTCGGTCGTGACTTCATGAGCCGATTTCACGATGCCAGCAGAGCTAACTCTGGCTTCAAACCAGCAATGCATCAACGATGGCTTCGACGTGAATCATCGGTCGTATCGAGAAACTCGATGCCCGTGTCGCCCGAGTCGCGCAACAGCAGTGGGAGCTCTGTGCCCGCGAGGATTAACGCTTCGATACCGTCTTCGGCTTTCATCCGGTGCGCAATACGCAGAATTTCCGTCCTTGTTTCCGGCAGAAATTGATTCTTCAGCAGTTCACCGATGTACTTCCTGTGAATGAATTCCCGCTCTGACTCTTTGCGGCAGGACCAGGGCGATTCCCGCCCGCTGCGAACTCCTCCGGGTAAAAGCTCGCTCGCATAGTAAATCCAGTTCCAAACAGGCCCACTTTCTTCAGGCCGAGCGCCCTTGCACGATCAGAGGTGGCGCGCACGATGCTGAGAAGAGGGATAGCTGACCGATGCTGGACCTCGTCGAACACGAGGTGCGGCGTATTCGCAGCAATGAAAGCCAAGTCTGCGCCTGCACGCACCAGCAGTTCCACGCCGGTCGGCAAGATAATCGGCCAGCTCGTCAAGACGCCCTGCATCGAGCAGGGCGATGCCCTTATCGACGTCGAGGCTGTTGATGACTACGTGCGGATATCCCCCATCCGGCCGCCGGGCGCGATAGCGCGCAATGATGGAGCGATAGTAGTCGATAGTGGACTCAGGCCCAAGCCCGCCGATCATCCCTATGGTTCGCATATTACCGGGAAGAGATGCATGCCGGGCGGTGTAGGATTCGACTGGAAGCAATCTAGGCAGGTCTTACCAACGTTTCATGGCGGGCCCACCAGATTTCCACCGAAAGACAACATCCGCCAACTACAGCTCTGGAGAGCGAGTACTGTGTCAATAAATCGATTAATAGCAATTTCGAACTGATCTGTCGGGTCTCCCCAGTACTCTAGCGTGCTCTGCCGACTATACCGGTCTCATGATTGATGGCGATTCTCACCATTGGCGGCAAACTCTACCAAATCGCTTTATTGGAAACAGATCCCGTAGATTCCTGGTACGCATCGCTGACGCCCGCTTTGTCATTCTTGATCGCAGCGAAGATTATGATTCGAAATCGAACGGCGAACGTGCCGCGCTACGGGACGCATTGACCGCGCTAGATAATTTGCGCAGGATGACAGACCGGGCAAAGCCTTGCTCGAAACGGATTGGACGAAGATGGCGGAGGGAGTTCAGGCTGCCGAATCGGAAATACACAAAGGGATATTGGTCCTCATCGCATCCCTTTTCGCACTAAATTCCGCGCTTGATCAGGTCCCTTAAGCCCAAGCACGCGGTATTTTTTCCCAGAAAGCCTGTGGTAATTCACAAAGAATTCTTCCAGTTCCTTGGTGAATGGCTTTCCCAGATCGTCGATTGTTTTAATGTCTTCCCAGCTGTGCGCATCCTGCTCGACCGCTACGATGCGATCGTTCCGTTCCTTCTTTTTCTTGTTCCCCTGCTCGCCTTCGATCACCCCAATCGGGCGACAGCTCAACACACATCCTGGAAAGGCCGGTTCATCCATCAGCACCAAGACGTCTACCGGATCGCCGTCGTCGGCCTCGGTCGAAGGGACGAATCCGAAGTCGTAGGGGAAAGTCATGCCGGATGGCAATACTTTTTTCAACTCGAAGACACGTTCGTCGGGGTTAAAGGCAAACTTGTTTCGACTTCCCTTTGGAGTTTCAATGACGACCCGCAACATCTTTTTATCGTCCGAGTCGAAAGGCTTGAGGCGAGTTGGATCTGCCAGTCCATTGTTCTTGCTCATTCCGCTCTCCGCATTCTCATTTAACGTGGATGCAGAGGTGCCTGACGGGGTTTGTTCTATGCTATTTAAGAGAAACTGTTTCAGGCACCGGTACAGGGCATGCAGCGCCTTTGACAGCCCATTCTTGCACATTCGCTAAGAACTTATGCTGAGGCGTCGGTATCGGAGTACGGCCCTGGCCAGGGGACCAACCCCAGAGTACGAGTGGCGTATGCATATGCTGCACAATTTGTTCGGCAGTACGATGACCGTTTTGCTGGGGATCTTTGAGTAATTCACAGAGTTGCTGGTCGGTCAGCCCCTCCCAGATCATTGGCATCGCGGCAGATGGTAGATGCCAATCGGGTGCACCTGGCGGCATGTGCAAGCCCTCAAGATTGTGGTCCTGGTGACAGGTGCTGCAGTTGACAGCATTTACGCCTTGCCCGTCTGGTCCACGGTGGATTCGCATTGTGTGTCGGTGGCTGTCGTCTCCCTGACGCGGAAAATCTCCCCTGGAGTGGCAATTCATACAGCGAGGGTGGCGGAGCACCGGAACAATCGCTTCGAAAGCGGCTGCGGCTCCGGTATCGTCGTGCGTCGCCGCTTCATGGACTGGGGCATGTTCCACTCCTTGCACGGCAACCACTAAGATCAGCCGCGATAGGCAACAACAAGCTGCGGCGACAACAAGGCGAGACGAGATGGCCTTTCGTTTTTTCATAATTGCGTCCTCTCGTCACTTCAGACACTTTCAAGCAGGGCAGCTTTAACGCGTGCGGGGGTGAACGGCAGGTTCCGGAGACGTGCGCCGGTTGCATCGAAGATAGCGTTTCCAATAGCTGCCGGAGTGACTGTGATCGCGGTCTCTCCCGCACCAGTTGCGGGTACATCGGCAGGCGCCACAAAGACCGTCTCGACGGTGGGCATCTCATAATCAAGATGCAAGCTGTTATAGGTCTCCCAATCGATAGAGGTCACACGGTTTTCGTCCCATGTAACTTCTTCCACCAAGGCCCGGCTCATGCCCTGCAGAATGCCGCCTTCGGTCTGATTTTGCAGACCGTCGGGGTTCGAGACCGGACCACAATCCAACGCGATGACGAAGCGCCGTGGCCGGACCGTTCCGGTTGCGATACCGACATCAACCTCGGCAACAAGTGCGGCATAGCCATTGTCTCCTTCATACGCGACGCAGGCGATACCGCGTCCCCTTACCGTCTGCCCCCGAGAGATGTCGGCCTTCGGCGACGGCCGGGCCTGCCAACTCGCGGCCTTGGCCACGGCCCTAAGGACACCCGCAACTCGCGGGTTCTGCAAGTGTTGCAGTCTGAAAGCAACCGGGTCGGCCTTCGCGTGCGCGCAGAGTTCATCCATGAAGCATTCGTTGGCGAATGTATTCTGAATCCGCAGCGGTGAACGAAGTGGTCCGGTAAAGAACGGCGAACGCACCGTGTGTGTCAGCGCCCGTTCACTCCTGATCGTTCCGTCACCACCACAGCCGCCATCAATGCATCCTGCGAAATACGATGGAACGGTGTTGCTCTGGTTGCGAAGCTTGCCAGTGGGCGGCCTGGCTGACCTTGGCTCAAGTGGCTCCGGTTCGTAGCCCAACAGCATTCCCGTAATCACGTTTCCCGGTCGATCATACCCCGGTCGATCGCCCCGCGAAGCTACCCAGTCCTCACGATCCCACGCGACGATGCGTCCATCGTGTGCCAGGCCAGCACGATGCTTCACCACGCAAGCTGCGCCAAAGTTTTCCCACATCATTTCGTCCTGGCGCGAGAACTGCAGACGTACAGGTCGGCCCACAGCCTGCGAGAGTATGGCCGCGTCGAAGGACGCGGAATCGGCACCATTCAAGCCATAGCAGCCCGATCCTCGCACGTATATCACACGCACTTTATCAGGCGCCAGATTCAGGAGCTTTGCAATGATGCTCCTCGTCGGATAAGCCGATTGCGTTGCCGACCACACAGTTGCACTCTCTGGCTTTACGTCGGCCACCGCGCACGAGGCACCGACTGATCCGTGCATCTGGTACGGATACGTGTACGTGGCCCGGATTACACTGGTTGCGGCGGCAAGTTGTGGCTGAAGATCGTGGGAGTCAACGCTGAGAACGTCATGGCCAGGCTGGGCCTGGAGATAATCGAAAAAACTCTTCTGCGGCGGGAGCTTGGGGCCGTGATTCCATTGAACTTCCAACTGACGGGCCGCCAATTCTGCCCCGTGCTGCGTTTCGGCGACGACACCGACAAAATCCTTGCGGACCACGATTTTTGTAAGACCTCGAACATTCCGCACCGAATGTTCGTCCACATGGACAACTGTCGCTCCCATCTCGGGAGGGCGCACGACACGCCCGTGTAGCATTCCAGAGACTCGAATATCGTGAACGAACTCGAACTGACCAGTCATCAGGGCGGTTCTGTCCATCGAAGGAATTGATTTCCCTAGAACAGTCCAATCTGCAGGCGATCGCCGCTTCGCCGTGGCGCTCAGCGGGAGATTGAAACGCTGGTTTCCGATAAGCTCCTCGTACCTGACGCGACGGCCTGTCCTGCCTGTGATGACGGCGTCTGCCAATGTGAGCTGTTCCAGCGGCTCTCCCAATTTCGTGGCGGCGAGACTCAACAGGGCTTCCCGGGCCGTGGCAGCGGCCAATGCCAGATTTTTTAAGTTAAAATTGGTCGGAGTCGATTGACTTCCAGACGTGGTTCCTTGATCCGGAGTGACAGATGTATCGCACTGGATGAGCTTGACACGGGCAAGTGGGACGCACAGTTCCTCCGCGACGAGCTGGGATTGAGCGGTAAAAATGCCCTGCCCGAAATCGCATTTCCCTGTATAGGCCGTGATGCTCCCATCGGCACCGACGGCTAACCACGAATCGAGTTGCTGCGGATCGACGTGGGATAAATGGGTGTCGAATGGTCCTGGGCCCTCTGCGGACAGCTCACTCAACGGCCCAGCACTGAAACTTACAATCAGGACGCCGCAACCCTTCAGAAACCTGCGGCGAGAATGCATCATGGTCGTTTTGCCTCGGCGTATTTTCGGATTGCCTGCAACATGCGAGTGTGCACAAAACAGCGGCACAAGACGCCTGCCAGGGCATCGCGAATCTCCGCATCAGAGGCATTTGGTTTTACATCGAGAACGGCCTTTGCCGTCAGGATCACACCGCTGAGGCAAAATCCGCATTGGGCCGCTCCTTCCTCAATAAACGCTTGCTGGATTGGGTGAGGCTTTTCAGGGGTTCCCAGGCCCTCGAGTGTCGTAACTTCGTTCTGGCCAACTGCACTGACAGGTACGACGCAAGAGCGCACGACCTGGCCGCCCATGATCACGGTGCAGGCTCCGCACTGAGCCATGCCGCATCCGAATCGAGGTCCGCGCAACCCGAGCTCGTCGTTTAAAACAAATAAAAGTGGCGTCTCTGGATCAACCACCACGCTTTGCGGCTTCCCGTTAACTTTCAGCGCAATTTCTCTCATCAAGGGTTCTGCTTCTTCTTCCTACGCTCGTGACCCGAGAGAAGAAGGCTACGCAATCGTCGTTAATGACCGCTGGAAGTTTGGCGTCGACGGTTGAGAAAATTGTGCCGTCCATCGCGATGCGCTTGTCTCGGGCAGGCGCGTTCAAAGTGGCCTCTATAGGGTAATCCAGTTGGCGGCACGGCGTCTTAGTATCCACAAAGCTTTTCTCCGGTCGGATCCTAACCAAACCTTTGCCGCCGCCTAGTTCGAAGCTCGGTTTCAGCACGAGTTCAGCCAAGTGTAGAATGCCGGGCGATGCACCCACTCGATATTTCATCTGAGCAGTTCCGCCGATTGGCGGAGCACGCCACGAAACTGGCTGCCGATTACCTGCAGACTCTCGACTCCCGCCCTATTTCTCCCGGCTCAAGCGGCAAAGAAACAGATGCGTTATTTCACACGGAGTTCCCGGAAAAAGGCATGGGCGAGAACGTCTTAAGTGGTTTGCAAGACGTAATTGAACACTCCCGTGCGCAAAACGGGCGCTTCTTCGGTTACGTGCTTGGCTCAGGGGAGTCGGTGGGGGCTACCGCTGAACTTCTGGCCGGCGTACTAAATCAAAACGTAACGTCTTGGCGGTCGGCGCCTGCGGCTGTTGCAATCGAGAAAACAGTTGTAGCCTGGTTGGCGCAAGCGATCGGCTGCCAATCTTTCGTCGGAAGTCTGACGGGCGGCGGGTCGTCCGCAAATCTGATGGGCTTGGCGATGGCCCGAGAAGCGAAAATGCCCGCCAACGAAAGCGGGGTTGGCACCGGCGGTGCAGTTTACGCTTCTGAGGAAGCCCATATGTCGATTCCTAAGAGTGTGGCACTGCTTGGGATAGGACGGGAAAACCTACGCTTGATTTCGACGAACGATGCATTCCAAATGATTCCCGAGGAACTCGACCGGATAATCGTGCAAGACAGAAAAGCGGGGAAAAGTCCGATCGCCGTGGTCGCGACAGCGGGCACCGTCAACACCGGTGCGATTGACCCGATTGGGGAGGTCGCGGAGATAGCTCGGCGCCATGGCGCCTGGTTGCACGTGGATGGCGCATATGGAGCATTGGCGGCATTGGCAGTTCGAGACAAGTTCAACGGACTGGAACTAGCGGACTCACTCTGCCTTGATCCTCACAAGTGGCTGTATCAGTCACTAGACGTCGGCTGCCTCTTATATCGCGATGCGAACGCTGCCCAAAAGGCCTTCAGCTACAGTGGGGAATATGCGCGTTCGCTTTCCACTGATCCGCTGGAAAGCTTTTCATTTTTTGAGGAGTCTCTGGAATTGTCGCGGAGGTTCCGTGCCCTGAAGTTATGGCTCTCGTTGCGCTATCACGGATTCGAAAGATTTCGCGAGGCGGTCAACAAAGACTTGGCACACGCGCAACGATTATCGGAACGGGTTGAGGCGCAGGAGCGCTTGGAACTACTAGCACCCACCGAACTTAGTGTCGTGTGTTTTCGTTACCGGGGAAAGGGACAATTATCCGAAACAGAACTCAACCGATTGAATCCCATGATTCTGAAACGTGTGATCGAGCGCGGGCGAGTGTATCTCTCTAATGCTTCGTTGCGACAACGTTTCTGCCTGCGAGCCTGCATTGTGAACCACCGCACGACAAATTCGGACATAGATGACGTCATAGCCGAAGTCCTGTCAGCGGCCGACGAAATCTGACGTGCCAAGTCTCATGACTTCCTAACGGTGGAAGCGCAGGACTGCTAAACTCTCTGGTCGCTTTGGCGATCAGTCCTTTCGGCTGACAACCTCTGCGTGCGGCAAGTCGCGGGCAACTTGCTGCTCCATCTGGATTCGAGCGCCGGGGTTGTTCCCATCATTCCCAGCACCATTGATCTGTTCTGTGATCGATAGCGACCGAAGATATAGCGCATTGGCCACAACATAATTGTGATGTTCCCGATGCCAATTCGCTAACGAACATAGGTTTCCCGCGACGGCTCGAAGTTGTCGGAGGCGAAGGGGGTCAACACCATGGTAATTACTCATCGGACTGTCCTTGAACCTTCTGCAGAAGTACGAGCTCTATCCCGCCTTGCCTGCCTCAACGGAGGGTTGCCAGGCAGAATGTTCCTTTCGCTGTTTTGCTGCTCTGCCTTGTCGTACGCCAGGATCCCGTAGTACACCGCACGATCGAAAAACTGAGTGAGCATCTGGTGTAATTCAAGTTCTCCGTACAGATCCACTACATTGCAAGCGCAAGCCTCCCGTTGAAGGAATCGCCACAAATAGTCACGGCTGACGATCAAGGCCCAGACAAACTGATGGAGGCGGATCTGCCCGGCCACGCGGCGTGCGGCGATTGCCCCAAACCGCCTCTCAATATCTTCGTCTGTTTTTTGCAGCAACCATTCGCCCAAGTGGCAATAACCTCGACTGCCGCCAGTTCCAGGTCTGCGGGCGGGATGTTGCGGAAGTCACTCATACGTTCCGACGTACGAATATGTTCAGCCAGGCCTCGAACCAATTCCTCCGAATGCTTTTCAATCAGGCGCACCAGCTTTAGCGCCACCATTTGCCGTCCTCCTCCACCTCTACAAAGAAATTCGGGTAGCGCGGCAGGATGTTTCTATCCAAGCCGGCCAGTAGCTGGTTTTTATTATATCGTGTCACGAGATACTTCCAACCAAAATATAGAGCGCGTGGCGATCCAACATTTAGAGTCATTAGAGCGACTTTAAATACTCGATCAGGTCGCTTTGTTCTTGTTCAGGTAAGTGAAGCGATTTGATGAGTCTAAAATGGCATACGGAGGGCTTGAGTCCTTGCCCATCGCTCCGCGCACCGAGGCATGCCGGAAGGAGGCCTCAGCTTAATAGCAGATATACAAAGAATGCCAGGCACAACGCAATGCAGAGAGCACCAATCAGATAGCACGATACCCGCATCGCCCTATCTTGGTCATCGACCCATGAGTGTAGATGGTAGGTCATCTAACGCGGCTTCCTTCCGCGCCGTTCTTGATACATCGTAGCACGATACACAAGGCCGACATACATAAATATTTGTGAATGGAGATTGTGGGGCCAATCGGCTTCCTTGACCTCCGATCCCCATTGTCACCCGATCACACGAGGAAATACCTCATCACATGCAGTTCGAAGCTGTTCATCCCCAGCTTGATTTGATCCAGCCCGGCTCGCGTACATGTTCCTCCTCCAGACGGCGCAATCGCGCGGCCATGATGCCCTGCCTTCCCAGATACCCAACCACGTGATCAGGGTTGCTTCGGTCAACGACCGGCAAACGGCCGATATTGTTGCGCAGCATTTTCGCGGATGCCTCGTGCAATGATTCGTCAGGGTACGTGACGATAACGTTGCGAGTTCCGGCCTCGAGCACGGTCATCGAGTGGGTAGAATCCTTATCCAAGGCACGAAAGATATCCGCCCGCGTGATGACGCCTGCTAATTTACCTTCTGCGTCCGTGATCACCAGAGCCTGATGCCGGCTAACTTCGGGGTCGTGTCTGGCGATTCGGTCGGCCAGATCGACCAGCCACACGTCACCAGGTACGGACGGAACCTGGGAATCCATCGTTTGTGATACCGACATTTGCTGCAGCAAGTCAGCCTCGTAGTCCTGATGAATCCGCAGCCCGCGACGTACCAGCTTTTCGGTCATTATCGACGCGCTCGGCATAAGCAACATGGCTATGCCGGCAGCGATTACGGTAACCAGCATCAGCGGCAAGACGGAGTTGTAGTCTCGTGTTATTTCGAAGGCGAAGATGATGAAAGTAAAAGCGGCACGCGATGCGGCTCCGAAAACCGCCCCCATGGCGACTAAGGCGAAGGCCCCCGCGGAAAGGTGCGCGCCCGGAATAATTCTATCGACCACCAGAGCGAAGACTCCACCCATCGCTGCACTCGACATGAACATGGGTGCCAGCAGCCCTCCCGATGTTCCAGAACCGAGCGAAACGACGAGCGCGATTGCCTTCGCCAGCATGACGACGATTAGTAAATTCAGAGCGAGATTTGCGTTCAAAATGTCGCTGATCGTGTCGTAGCCGACGCCCAACACTCGTGGCACAAAGTATCCGATGATTCCCAACCCTAATGCGCCGATCGCGGGCCACCAGAGCTCGTCAATGGGCAATTTCTCGAATTGATCTTCCGTCCAATAAAGCAGCTTGCTGAAACCAACCGCAGCCAGGCCACAGAGACCACCGAGTAAAAGATAAAAAGGCAAAGCGCGGGGAATGCCGAAATCCATGGCAGAGACGGTAAACATGGGACCGCTTCCCAACAACTGCATGTGGACGGCAGTGGCAATCGTGCTAGCAATAACCAGCGGAATAAATGACCGCGACTTGAATTCGAACAATAACAACTCAATGGCAAGAATCACGCCGGCGATGGGCGTGTTAAAGGTCGCCGACATTCCGGCCGCGGCGCCGCACGCCAGTAACACTTTGCGTTCGGACGCCGTGGTGTGAACGAGTTGTCCAATCAGTGAACCGATTGCACCGCCTGTCTGAATAATCGGTCCCTCTGCCCCGAAAGGTCCTCCTGTGCCGATCGCGATCGCCGCCGATACAGGCTTTAGGAATGCGACCCGCGGTTGAATACGGCTTCGATTGATGAGTACGGCTTCCATCGCTTCCGGAATCCCATGCCCTTTGATTTTGGGAGAGCCATACTTTGCCATAAATCCGACAATGATTCCGCCAATGACGGGCATAACGATGACCCAAGGCCCAAGATGATTGTTACGGGCACTGTTAAAGGCGAAAACGAAACGATGATAAAAAACAATGTTGGTAAACAACCCAATCAGGTTGTAAAGCAGGTAGGCGATAAGCCCTGCCAAGAGTCCGATCCCGGCGGCCAGAAAAGAAACTAATACCATTCGAAATTGTGCCGGGTCAGCCGGGGGAGTGACTTCCACCTGAACTCCAGTGACGGCGAGCGTTGGGTGGCGAGGACCATGGCCACCGGTCACCCCGTTGTTGCCTGCGGATCCGATATTGCTTTCAGACATAAATTGAAGAAGAATTCCTTGCCAGGGTCGGATAGACCTATCCGCGCCTTGAAGTCTGCACCGCGCGTTTGAGCGCCGCAACCAGCGCCGGTCCACGGGTTCGAAGCTCGGTCCGGTGGTGCAAGGACAGTTCTCGCAAGACCTTCTCGCCCTTTAAGGTCAACGAAAGCAGCACCTCTCGCCTGTCTGAATCGGCCCTATCGCGCCGGACATACCCTCTCTTGGCCAGTCTGTTCACCAACTCCACGGCACTGTGATGCTGAATAAGTAAGCGTTCCGCCAACTCCCCAATGCGAGGACGCACGTCTTGCGGGAGAGCCTTCAGAGCCAACATCAATTGATGCTGACGAGGCTCAAGCCCTGCTTTCCGCACTGAGCTCTCGCTGAAGTGGAGAAATCGGCGAATCTGATAGCGCATCTCCGCTAGAGCCTGATAGTCAAGCAAGGGAAGCGATTTCGCTCTTTGTCGATTACTTCGGGTCAACTCGCCATATCCATGTTAAATCGTATCACGATATGTCGAATATTGGCCAAGCTTCATGACGCAGAATTGCTATTGAAGTGGCTGGAATGTTGTAACCGAAAATACCCTTCCACTCCATCAAAAGGACATCTCATGACGATTGAATTAGAAGCGAAGGAGAGGAATGGCATCCCATCAAATGACGGTTCAAGAGAAACCGACCTGAAGCAAGTGTGGCGAAGTCAGGAGGATCTTGACCACTAAGGGAGTGGACTACCGAGCCGTCAACTACTTGGAGGAACCTCTCTCCGTCGATGCACTCAAGCAACTGCTTTGCAGCGTCGGTTTGACACCACAAGATGCCTTACGAAAGATCGAGGGGGTATATCGACAATATGTCGCTGGGCAGAACCTGAGGGACGATCAACTTGTCCGGGTCATGGCTGCGGAACTCGGCATCGGATTCGAGTCTGAACGGTGCCTGACTCCGACACGGAGTTTCCACGCAGCGGTTCTTGCCAGCATCATTCAGGCCCGTCGCTCAGAAAGAGCAAGCCCTGGCTCACGGAGGGCAGCCTCGTCACCAGCATCGCTAAACGACCGCAATTCCTAACAATTTCCAAAGTTGTGTCTGGCCTTCCAGCGTAACGCGGACCACGCGGGTGTTTCGCACCGGAACCAGCCAGCCAAGTTCTCGAAATCTCTTATAAATCGAGCATCCCAGCGTCCCCGCCATGTGGTGCCGCCGTTCAGTCCAATCGAGGCATCGAACTGCTAGTTTCTGCTCCGCGGCAGATGACGGAACACCCACCCCGATTGCCTCGAACCACTTCCTCCCCGAGGTACTAACCGAGTAAGCCTTCGCGTTACATGGCTTAATCATTCCCCGCGCTTCGAGATTCTTCGCGATCTGAACACCGAGCCAACCGGCAAGATGCCCGTAACACGTTCGCGCATGGCGCAAGCTCCCGACCGCTGCTCTCGAAGACGCAGCTCCCGCATCCGGCAAGTGCGAACGGCCGCTCAGTACCAGCAATGCTTCAATCGCATCGGCTACCTGTGCGCTGGCCAGCCGATAGTAGCGGTGCCGCCCTTGCCGCTCGACATTGAGCAAACGGCCGTCAACAAGTTTTCCTAGGTGCTCGCTCGCCGTCTGGGGCGCGACGTTGGCAGTCACTGCCAGTTCTCCCGCAGGCAAGGCGAGACCGTTCATCAACCGCAGCAGAATTGCGGCTCTTCCCGGATCACCCAGCAGACTCGCGGTACTAGACAGTTCCTGGTTCATGGAGTCATTATCCACCGAAAATTATTCGAATGCTACGGTCCCGGCCGAACTATCCGTGGCGGGGCAATACTACACTGTGCCTGGAGGGACCTACCTTGATCACACTTTTTCTGCGTTACACAATTGACCCCAACAAGTTGTCGGACATTAGAAAATATGCCCTCGATGAGCAAGTTCCCATTCGCGAAAGCGGCGGCAAGATTCTTGGATATTTCATGCCTACCGATTTCGCCGGAGCTACCAATGAGGCCATCGGCCTCATCGACTTTCCCTCGCTCGCCGAATATGAAACCTACCGCGCCAAGCTCGCTGCTCATCCACTGCATAAAAAATATGTTGAAGTTCTTGAGAGCACTGGGGCTTTGCTCTCCATTCATCGATCACTTGTTCAACGCGTGGAATCCTCGCCGGAGCAAGGGTCATGAAATCTCCGACGCCTGGCAACCCGGACATCGCCGGCTACGACTTCGGTTCTGAGCGCAGCGCCAAGTCCCCGGTCTCGGCTGAAGAGCTCCGGCACCTGGAACAAACACTTGGCTGGACAGGCGACGACGCCTCAATTGTTGAGAAAGCATGCGGCACTATTCGAGTCACAAGCAGAAACAATGGTGGATTGGTGGCGCGAGATCATCGGAAGCCAACCACACCTGGCGAAGTGGTTCTTCACTCCGGAGGGCAAGCCGGATGATGAATATAAAGCCGCGGTGAAACGCCGCTTTGTCCAATGGGTTGTTGATGTCGCGATCCGACCACACGATCGCGCATGGCTCGACTATCAGGAGGAAATCAGCCTGCGGCACACCCCGGAAAAGAAAAATAAGACCGATAACCGGCAGACTCCGCCGTTGGTGCCTCTCCGCTACTTATTGACGTTTCTCCAAGTGGTAACACCGGTTGGTCAGTTTTTCGAAAGCGCAATCACAGATCAGGTGGAGTTAGAGACAATCGAGCGTGCCTGGACCAAGGCAGTCCATCTTCACGTGACCTTGTGGACCAGGCCTTACAGCCGCGATGGACTATGGTAGATTCCGGGATTTCTTTACCGCTTGCTATGCGCCTTCGAAGATCCACGTGAAAAACGTAGTGGTGTATTCGCCTTTTGGCCACCAACAAGGCCGAATCGCGAGCAGATTCCAGCCTGCTCCACCCAAGCTCCGTCTGAACTTGGGTGGGAATTTTCGTCACCACCTACATGCTCCCTGCTTCGGTTTCCTGGTGGAATGGCGACAACCATTTGCCGTCTTTCTTCTGCCAGATCGACGTGGCGAAGACCTTTCCCCCTTGCTTTTTGCCGTCGCAAGTCGCGTCCTGCGTCCCCGTGTAGGTCATGATGACCGTGTCTTTGTCGAGCCATATATAGGAGAAATCGGAGAGCGCGAAGCTGTTGACCACACATCTCGCGTCCGTAACACTTTTCACAACCTGCTCCTTGCCCTTGAATACCCCGCCATCGGCGATGCTTATGGAGTCGTTCGTGAGCCACATTACGGCCTGCTTTGCATCATGGTCTTTCCACGCTTGCCAGCCAACTTTTTCATTACTCTCCAGTGTCTTCTCTATGCTTGCATTCATCTGCGAGAACAATGGGACGCCGGATAACAGCAAGGCGAAACCAAGTACCGTTAAAGCCATTCGACGCATAACTCCTCCTCTAGTCTTAGTTGTGACGGGGAACTATAGATCGGGCAAGATATCGTGTCAATCACGGCGAGGACATCACGGCGAGGATTGCGATCGCTCCTTGGCCTCTGCAAAACTTCGTAATCCGGGGCTTAGTCTTCTGGTCGTATTACGGGCAGCTCTTCCGTAGTCCGATAAGGTAAGGGTTGTCGTCGACAACCGGGCAGCACACGAAATCTGCAGTATTGATCGACTGCATGACCCTCAATATCAGTCCTTGATGACAGTTAAATCAAGTCGGCTCAGACGAACCGGATCACGCAACACATCGATCTCGACAATCCTGTTGCCTCGGATCGTAAAGCCCATGACGGAAAACGGTTCTCCACCAGGACTCCATGAAATGATTCCTGCAGCACCGTTTACCAGCACCGGCTGCACAGACTCGACGAGCCGCGAGAACATGAGCGCTTGTTCCGCCACCGTCCGAGCGCCGCGGATCTCACTCAATTCGCCGGAAATATGGTCCAATCTCCGAACGACATCTGGATCCAGCACAGCCATGAGCCCCTCGAAATCACCTGCGCGTACCGCCATGATAAAAGCATCAACAACTTTTCTTTGCTGAGCGAGGTTAACCTCCGGAATCGGAGCAGATCCTCTCACTCTCCGGCGAGCGCGACTCGCGAGTTGCCTCGCGGCCACTCCTGAGCACCCAACGATGGCAGCGATGTCCTCGAACGGTACCGCGAACATGTCATGCAGCACGAACGCCAACCGTTCCTGGGGAGACAAGGTTTGCAGTACGACCAGCAGGGCAAGGCCAACGGAGTCGGCGATCAATGTTTGCTGTTCAGGATCGAGTCTGTCTTCGCGGCTAAGAACAAAGTCGGGCAGACGCTCGTCAAGAGACTCCTCTCGTTTCGACTTGCGCGAGCGCAGCACGTCAAGACAGACGCGTCCAATGACAGTCGTCAGCCATCCGCCGAGATTTTCGATGCCCCTTGCATCGGAGCGATTGAGACGCAGCCAAGCCTCCTGAACGGCGTCGTCCACATCGCCCAATGAACCGAGCATCCGGTAAGCCACCGCCCGCAGGTGCGGCCGGTTTTCCTCGAACCTTTGCGCTAGCCAATCTCGATCGTCCATGTGTCACATTCCTTCGCGCGTTCCGTCATTGTAATGACGGAAGAAACCCAGCCAATGTGACCAGGCCGCCACCTGGCCATGGCATCGTCAAGATAGGAAATCGGCTCCGGAATGGTAGCCGAGGCCAAACTTCAGAGATTGAAAAAGGAGAGTAAATTATGCCAGTACAGACAATGGAAACTGTGAAATCAAGAATGAAAAACCCAGCGATGGTGTTGCCCGAAGTGTTGCAAACCCTTTTAGCTCTGCATAAAGCCACAGAAAAAGCGGGTGTTCCGTCGACGACCATCGGCCTTGTTCAGGTTCGGGCAAGTCAAATCAATGGCTGCGGCGTATGCGTCGACATGCATTGCCGCGACCTCAAGAAAGCGGGTGAAACGGATGATCGCCTCTTCGCTGTAGCCGCATGGCACGATGCGCCTTACTTCACCGAAGACGAACGTGCTGCTTTAGCGCTGACCGAGGCCCTCACGCGCCTCAGCGACCGGTCTGACCCGGTACCGGATGCGGTCTGGGAGGAGGCTACTCGGCATTACGACGAGCGCGGGCTCGCCGCTCTGATAACCTCCATCGCACTGATCAACACCTGGAATCGCCTCAACGTCGCCACCCGGCAGGTCGCAGGTGAGTGGGCGAAGTCGTCAAAGGCGGAACGGCTCCGTTCGGCAGGCCGCTGATCGGCATAGTAAAACCACTGTTGCAGAAAATCTGGCGGGTCTCTCAAGTCTCCGACACACCATCCGACTTGAGGGACCTCCCTCATAACACCCGCTAGGTCGCCGCGTCGAGTTCGATCAGTGCTTTGTTGAGCATTGCCTAAAACGGCGGCATCCCCGTATATCCTCTGTGACTTGCGTGGTACCCTTTTTGTAAGCGCCGCTTTGTCGAAAGCGTGACATCAAGAACCAAGGTCACCCATGTCTGAATTCGCCGTTCAGCCTCTCCTGAAAACTCCGACCGTCACGATCCGGGACGTATACTGCCAGGGCAGCCAGCGTCATCAGAGCGGGGAAGAGTGTACGGCGACGACGCAGCTTGTGTTCCCGTATCGCGGCGTCTATGTGCGGTATCTCGGGAGCGACCAAGCCGTCGCCGAGGCGAACCAGGTACTGTTTTTTAACGCCGAGGAAGGCTATCGCGTGAGCCATCCCGTGCCGGGCGGCGACGCCAGTCTGACAGTAATCCTCAAGGAATCGCTGCTACGCGAAATTTCTCCGCGTGCGTTGCTGTGCGATGGTGCGGGGCTCGCATTTCGACGTCAGCGCCTGCGAATCGATCCGCGCGCTCAGGTGCTGGTGGCGCTGCTCCGGCACAGTCTGCGAGAGAAAACTGCCGAATCTTTAGAAGCTGAAAGTCTGGCCTTGACTCTTGTGACGCGGGCTCTGGGGCCGCGCACCACACACGCTGCAGGGGCCACTGTAGGACGGCAGCGATTGGTGGATCGCATCAAACTCGTGCTGGCGAGCGACCTGGCGCGACGCTGGACCTTAGCCGATATCGCTTCCGAAGTACGCGGCTCTCCGGTTTATCTAACACAGGTCTTTCAACAGGTTGAAGGCGTACCTCTGTATCGCTACCACTTACGGTTGCGACTGGCGCGGGGGCTGGATCTACTCGCGCAATACGATGATCTGACAGTACTGAGCCTCGACCTTGGTTTCTCCAGCCACAGCCACTTCAGCGCTGCATTTCGAGAGGCTTATGGACGCTCGCCCTCGGAATTCAGGCAGTCTGCATTGAATCGTTAAATTCACATCCGCAAATCGCTAAAGATTCTGATAGCGACTCTCTCCTCTCCAGTGGCCTACTGACACAACCCGGTCCTCGGGTAAGGAGAATAAATCATGACTGCAAAAACTTGCGCGGCTTGCGACTACCCGCTCGATGGCAATTCGATCGAGGTAAAGATCGGCGGCAAGACAGTTGAAGTGTGTTGCGACGAGTGCGCTCAGAAACTGAAGGAAGCTCACACTTCCGCTACAGCCGGCAGCAAAGACTAGGTGGTGAACGAAACAGGATAACTGCAAGTGTTCAGGGCGCATTGCGGCGGGTGGAATGGCCTGCCGCAGTGTTGCTCGCTGGCGCTGGCGACCTGGTTTGCGTGGGTGCAGTGCTGGGAAGTACCGCCCGGAAACGCGCAAAGTCACTTGTACCGAAAAGAAAGGATCAGCCATGGAAGCAAACAAATCATCACCAATGAAACACATCGTGCAGACCGCGTCGGGCCGTATCAGTTACACAGAGCAAGGCAACGGCCCGGTGGCATTGTTTGTGCATGGCGTTCTGCTGAACGGATATCTTTGGCGCCACCAGCTGAAAGATCTGTCCGACAGCCGGCGCAACATAGCGGTGGACTTGCTTGCCCATGGAGACACCGAAATCTCGCCGGACCAGGACGTGTCTGTAACCGCCAACGCCATAATGCTCAAACATTTTCTCGATGCCTTGAAGATCGATCGGGTGGATCTCGTTGGCAACGACAGCGGCGGGGGTATCTCGCAGATTTTCGCTGCCCTATATCCGGAACGGATTCGGAGTCTCACACTCACCGACTGCGACACCCACGACAACTGGCCGCCCGAGGCCTTCAAACCGTTCCTTGCGATGGCTGCCGGTGGCGGTTTGCGTGTAACTCTCGACGCAATGCTGGCGGACAAGAACGTCTATCGATCACCGCAAGCTTTGGGCCCTGCCTACGAACATCCCGACCGCGTGAGTGACGAAAGCATCGAAACTTACCTACGTCCGTTCGTAAGAACAGAACGGCGCACGCGCGATCTCGAACGCTTCCTTGCCGCTTTCGACAACAAGCACACGCTCGCCATTGAAACCCGCCTGAAAAGACTGAAGGCTCCGACCTTGATCACTTGGGGCACGGACGATATCTACTTCGACGTGAAATGGTCGCATTGGCTTGCCGATAACATCCCTGGCACCAGACGCCGCGTCGAGTTCGAGGACGCCAGAATTTTCTTCCCTGAAGAGCGTTGGGAGGAATTCGACAAAGAGTTGCGGGACCATTGGCAGGCGGCGGAACACTCGAAATGGTAAGCGATGATTCAATGCTGAATGTCGACCGGCGCGAGCCGCACCCGTCGAGCTTGAGGACCGAGCACTGCACACGCAACTTGCAACGCTTCCTTGCAGTTTTCGACAATAAACTACGCTGACCATTGAACCACGGCTGAAGACGCTAGCGGCGTCAACGTTGATCGTGGGGGAAACGGACGATGTGTATTGCGTCGTGAATATGTCGCGTTGGCTAGCCACGCCCCTACGGAAGCCGTATCTACTGCGACAGTCGTGGCCGACTCTGGATTACGGCGTAAAGCTGAGTGAGAAATTAGAATGATGGCGGCCGATCAGGAGATCGGTCGAGCTTGTGAAGTCCCCCGGCTAGCGGATAGCTTCGGTTTGCTCACAATGCGGAGGTAATGCTCCGTTCACCAGAATGGCTCAGAGTTTCGCGCCCAGGGAGGATGTCGTGCGGTTCGTCTTGTCTTGCTTTTTCTCGGTGTCGCTATTGCAGGAACTCCGCAAGAACAATACAAAGTCATTCCGGATGTACAGTACTGCAGTGGCGATGGGAAACCGCTATTGATGGACATCTTCATCCCCATATCGCGGTCGAAAACCCCCACTCCCGCTGTTCTCTGGCTTCATGGTGGCGGTTGGGAGCGTGGAGGCAAAAACGGGAACTCAGGCGCGATTATGCTTGCCGATGCTGGGTTTGTCACGGCGAGCATCTTTTGTCGACTTAGCGGAGATAGTCCTTTTCCCGCAGACATCCAAGACTGCACAAGACTGCAAATGTGCGATTCGGTATCTGCGAGCTAATGCAAAAACCTACAGTATCAATCCAAATCGTATCGGGGTTGCAGGGGCATCCGCTGGCGGTCATCTCGCGGAACTGGTGGCGACTGCTGACAATATGGCAGGACTAGAAGGCGAAGGTGGTTGGCAGAACGTCTCAAGCCGGGTTCAGGCAGCGTCCGCTTATTACGGGGTGTCTGATTTCACCGTCGGGGCACGGGAGTTTCAGCACCACGCCGGCAAGGTAGTTCTAAAGCTGTTCCGCGGGGATGAAAAAGAAAAGCCGGAGCTATACAAACAAGCAAGCCCAATAAAGTACGTTTCGAAAGATGATCCTCCGTTACTGCTTGTGCATGGAGACCACGACAACCTTGTCCCGTTCGATCAGTCGGTTGAGATGACGAAGGATTATGAACGCGTCGGACTCAAAGTTGAATTCATAGCGGTCAAGAACGCTGGACATGACTTCGAACAGGTCGGCGCCGATCCAATCTCGCCGCCTGTTAACGAAATCCATCAGAGAACAATCGCGTTTTTCAAACGGTATCTTGGCAAAGAACAAGCCCGCTAAGATACCGTAACAGCTCCACTCAGGCTGTTCGTTGAGAGAGGCCGGATTCAGGGCGGATAACGGGCGAAACGCCCAGCTATTCCGATCCAGAAGTCGCCTTGTGGAAAATGATCTCCGCACTTTGCATCGATTCTGAGCAGATATTTGCGGTACCGGCAGATGGTTGGAATGTCAGTCGTGCGCTGGCTCCTTTTCATCTTTATTCAATAGTTCTTGTCGGAGACTCAGAGATTCATGATTTGTTTGATATCTTGACGGAGATGAATAGTCGGTATAGGTTGCACGACGGATTCTGGGCATCAACACCTGGGCAGTCTGTGTTTCGAATGTTTTTGCCGGATATTCTTCAAGTGGTATTGTCCCCTCAAGGTAGAGGACAGCCATCATCTTCCGGACGCACCATTTCTGCTTTGCAGCAATCACACTAGTCATGCAGACAGTGCGGTCTTGATGACGGCGAGCGGGCGCAGCTTTCGCAGCTTTGCTTTGATCGGCGCTAGCGACTACTTCTTTCGCTCGCGACGCCTGCGCTGGGCCGTCTCGCCGCTGATGAATGTCATACCAATCGATCGGGAACCCGGAGCTAGGTCACTTTCTGCCTGCTTGGCGACGTGTCGGCAATTCATGCAGCAAACCGGAGGCAGCCTCATCCTTTATCCCGAGGGCACCCGGTCGCAGGACGGTAAAATGTTCGCATTCAAGAGCGGTGCAGCGCTGTTTGCCATCGAACTCGACGTGCCGGTCGTTCCCGCATACATAGAAGGTACCCACCACATCCTCCCGAAGGGACATTATGTGCCAAGAGCTGGTCGGGTAACGGTGCGTTTCGGAGAACCCGTTGAATTGACACGTCTGCGATTAGGAGAACTTCCGCGCGAACGACGCCGCCGCGCAGTTGAGCAACTCACAGAAAGCATTCGAATGCTCAGCTCGCGCCGCGAAGTGCAGGAGTTAGCAGCGGAGTTGCAGGAAAAGGACACAACATCGCAGTTTCACTGGTGAACACATGGCCCACGAACCAAGGCACATGAAGTGGTGGGGTTGGGGATATGAGGACGCGCAATTTCGCGCCAGCCACCATCCTGAGTTTTGGCCTTACGCCAAGTCAGTCCTTGATATTGAAAGCGATGATTTCACAAGACGCGAGTGGAGTCTGGAGTCGATAGAACTGCCGGAAGCCCGCGCCGATGAGCCATTTTTAGCCAAACTCCGTACTTGTCTTGCACCCTGCCAGATCACAGATGACGGGAAGGAGCGGGTCATCCACTCCTATGGAAAGGGATTCCGCGATCTGTTTCGCCTGCGCCGCGGCATGGCGGCAGGTGCCCCGGATCTGATTGTTTATCCCGAGAGCGAGCGCGACGTATGCGTTACGCTTCGCGCCGCTGCCGAGCGCGACATCGTGTTGATTCCCTTCGGGGGAGGGTCGAACATAGCCGGGTGCCTCGAACGAGTGGATGCTCGACGCATGTGCGTGTCGCTTGATATGCGGCGGATGCGTCGAGTGTTGGCGGTGGACAGACGCTCCTTTACCGCCCAGATTGAAGCCGGAGTCTTTGGTCCGGACCTCGAAGATCAGTTGGGCGCACACGGGATGACGCTGGGCCATTTTCCCGACTCGTTTCTGCACTCCACTCTCGGCGGTTGGATTGCCACGCGCTCGGCGGGAATGCAAAGTGACAAGTATGGCAAGATCGAAGATATGGTGATCGCCATACGCATGGTGACTCCGGAAGGAGTGCTGCAGACGCGCACGGTCCCCAAGTCCTCAAACGGTATCGATGTCAATCACCTCTGCATCGGCAGTGAAGGGACGCTTGGCGTCATCACCGAGGCCACCGTGCGCGTCCATCCCCTTCCCGAATCGCGGCAAGTGCGAGGCTATCTGTTTCCTGAATTCGAGGGCGGCATTGAAGCCGTCTTTGCGTGTGTGAGCCAGGAGTGCATGCCGGCCATGGTACGCCTCAACGATCCAGATAAGACGGCGCTTTCGCTGGCCTTTCGGCCGCGGGCCTCAGGCTTTACGAAAGTTGCCGGTAGCCTTTTCAAAGCTTATCTGCGGGCCAAAGGGTTTGCCCAGCCCAGAGCGTGCCTGATGCTTACTGCTTTTGAGGGCAGTCGGCGTGGCGTTTCCGGGCGGTTGCAGCAAGCGGAAGCAATTTATCAAAAATGCGGCGCGGTTAGCTTAGGCGCCGGTGTCGGGAAGTCGTTTGAGGCAACCAAGTATGATTTTCCCCACATCCGCGATTTCTTGCTTGACCGCAATGTCACAACCGACGTGAGCGAGACCGCGACCGTATGGAGTAATATCGCCAAGTTGTATCAGGACACCAGCGCTGTTCTGCGCGCCGAAATCAGCAAAAGCGGAGTCCGTCCTTGGGTTGGATGTCACGTCAGCCATACTTATCCGTGTGGGGCCAGTCTGTACTTCACGTTCGGCTTCCGCCAAAAACTGGGACGCGAGATGGAGCAATATCTTCAAATCAAGCGCGCCGTCCAGCAGTCGTTCATCGATAACGGGGCAACACTTTCTCATCACCACGCAGTCGGGACCGAGCACATGCCATGGCTAGCCGCTGATATTTCCCTGGTGGGTGTGAAGGCCGTCTCTGCCATCAAACAGGGACTTGACCCTGCTAACATCATGAACCCAGGCCGGTTGATGCCGTCCTCAACTCCGCTGGAAGATTGGCTCGCTCTCGGTTCACCTCTCGGACCTATTAAGGATGAGATCAGCGTCTCAGACCCCCAGCCGCGTCGGACGGGCCGACCCTACAATCAATGAAGAATCGAACCGATCGACTGCGTCACGAGCGCCGCTTAGTGTTTGGCAGTGACTTGATGCGATATCGTCGCGCAGAGGCTTTAAAGTTTGCCGATCCCACGAACCTGCCGAATGCTGCGCAGGAGTTCCAAGGGAAGATTACTGCGGCAGGGATGAATGATTTGTGGATATGATTTTTATGCCCTCGAAACGCCGAACTTCTTTAATTGGTTACTTGTAACGGGCTCTGATTTCTGCTTGAATCATGCCGCACGGAGGCTTTGTGAAAATCTACAACGTCACCGGCTATCTGATAATTCTTGTCTACATGCTGGCTTGTATGTATTCCGCCCCAGCTCACTTGGGACCTGTGGACCGGATTGTTAATCGGCGCAGTCTATTTCATCTTCTGCTGGTTTCTAGGCGGATTGTATCTGGCCGATGTTCTTCATCTGGGAATCGCTCATCGTTCACTCGACTATAAGGAATGGTTCATAAAAGCTCGTCACGGTCGTGAATAACACCTTCGGGATCTATGTAGATCCGATCGCCTGGGTGAATCGCCATCGGTTGCATCATAAGAATGCTGACCATGATGGGGATCCCAATAAACTTTCGAGCGACGGCTTTTGGCGAACCATGTATCTGCTGTGTCATGCCGTATCGATGTAAAGAGAATTTGATCGGCGACGAAATTTTGAAGTCTCGGTCTTTTCGGGTCATTGCCAGTCCACTTTTCGCAATCCTTGCGCAATCCTTTAGTTTTTATCTCTTGTGGAAGTTAGTTGGAGCTCTGAAGTTTGCGCTGGTGATGTGGTTTGGAATGCGAATTTTTGCGCTGTGGGTAAATATGATTCAAAACTATTGGACCCACACGCGAGAATTTGGATACCGACGCTATGACGATGACAGACAACGCCATGAACATCGGCGAGTGGCTACCGGTAACGGCGACCTTCAGCGCGTGCTTGCAGAATAATCATCACCACTATCCAGGCCTTTTGCGGCTAAGCCACGACGAATCCGAATACGACTTTGGATTTCTAACCGTCAAGGTTATGAAATATCTTGGCCTGGTGAAGGCAACCACAAGAGGCGAAACGCTACCCAATGACGTTCCACTAGCCGCACTAGATTTCTAGGGCGTTCTTCTTCTTTATCGTGAATGGTTCAATCGTTTGTCCCCAGAAGCCGGGCGAAATTTCTTCGCCGTCCAGGCCATAACGTTCCGGCCATTCGTCAGGATAGTAATACGTTCCGAAGATTTTATCGATCCACGGAAAGTGGATGGCAAAGTTCTTGTCGATACCCTCTTTTTGCGACGTATGGTGCCAATGATGATATCTGGGCATGACCAGATACTTTTCGAGCCATTTCGCGTTGGGACCGAAATTGCAATGAGTCCAGGTAGCGTGAAGGGTAACAAAAATCAGATACGCCAAGATGATCGATTGCGAAAATCCAAACATGAGAGGAACGAGGATAAATCCGCGCACCAGTGTGTCGTCGACAAAGTGGGAGCGTGAGCCCGCGATCCAATCAAGCGCCTTCGAAGAATGGTGAACGGCATGAAAACGCCATAGAAAAGGCACTTTGTGCAAAGCCAAATGAATGAAATATTCAGCCACGTCGGCAACCACAACCGCCAGGAAAAACTGCAAAAGCCAGGGCATTCGAGCGATCGAATGTTGAAGAGCCGGAACGCCCAGATATTTAGTGGCTTGGGTAGCGGGCAATAAAACCAGAAAAGACAAAATCTGAATCGGGAGATGAGTGGACATGAAGTAAACCACATCCAAAGTCCACTCGTTCCTGAATGTTCCTTGTTCTGGATACTGTGGCCAGAGTCTTTCCAGTGGCACGTAGATCAGCGCCATCAAAAACATATCAAGCAAAAACCAGTCCAGGCCGATGGCTGGCCCGTCGCGCAGGGTCTCGTTGATCTGTACGCTTGATCCTCCCAAAGCCGTCGCCGCGATGGCGAGCAACATTCCGGTCAATGCCAAAATCTTTTTCTTGCGCAGCATCGAAGAAATGACTCCGAATACGAATTGCCCCCACGATGAGGCATTGGATTAAAACGCGCATGGCGTGCATCGGATAATGCGGACGCAGTTCAGGAGAGGTGAGCAGCTGAGGAAAGTGCAGGCACAAAACTCCTCCGAATGAAAGAAATCCAAAAAAGGCTGACAATATTCCACTCCACCAACCGGTCCCAAAACCAGTAGACTCAGCATCGCCAAAGAATTCATTAATTTTTTGCTCGATCACGATGTCTCCTAGTTCAAGTTCCTGAAATGCTCGCGAAGTCGTGACAATTCCGCCACGGTTGCCCACGTCAGAATCCCAAGAATATAGCTAAGGCCCCCCTGCAGTCTTTGGACGGACATAAAAGCCCACAATGAAATTTGGCCCGAACCGAGCAGTCCGAACGCCAGGATCAGCGCGTCGTTCTTTCTTGGCCTTCGAGCCTCTGGACAAATGTCCCAATACAATTTTAGGATCGAGCGAAGAGGCGAACAAGTCTGGGTTCGCCGTCAGGCAACTTCTTGGATCACGGAAGTAACCTTTTCGCGTGGCGCAAACAAGCGCAGTACTAAGCAGTACTATAAGGAGCTCGGCGTTTTCGTGGTTGCTCCTCCACTCTCCCGCAGAGGCTGACGCACTTCAATCTGAGGGATTCGCAACAAAACCGGAGGTCTGACTGATCAGCCGTCTGTCGGTCGGACTCAAGAGCAATTGCTGTTCTCGAAGAGGCCAGTCTAGGTCTTTGGAAGTTTGCCAGTTCGTCTTGGATTGCTTCCTTTGCGCACCATGCTTGGCCCGGTGGCGCAAGTGGGCAAGTCGGCAGGTCTGGCAACATTCCTGTTGCAGGGCGATCGGAGTGCCCGACAAGTTCCCTCCTAGAGAGCGGGCCGCGAAAGTCCTCGCTGGGCTCGGTGGGGTGGCGGCCACCGGGAGGTGTATATAATGCGCACCACCGTTTCGTGCACCCCCACCGTTTTTTAGTGAGGAGGGTCATGGCCAATCAGGTAAAGGTCCGCTCTTACACGTCTCCCACGCTCATTCTGCTAGCAATGGACTGGGCTGACGGAGCCAAGTTCAAGGACTTCCTCGGCTTCGCAATTCTGCGATCCCCCGGCTTTCATCCCGGTGAGAAGGACGGCTACCTCCTTAACAAGATTGGATTCACGCCTCCCGGTCCGCATTCGCAGTCACTTCCCAGCAATGTTTCCCCGATTCAGAAATTTCTGTGGTGGGATTCGGCGATTACGGACGCCGACCGGGGAAAGACATTCACCTACACGGTCACACCCGTGCGCGGCACCGAGCCGCTCGACATCAAGCTTCACGACGAAGCCGCGTCCAAGCCCATTGAAGTACCGGTTCCCTCCGTCGAGCGCGACAAGATCTCGACTTGGTTCAACCGCGCCGTCGTGAGCTCACAGTCATTCTCCAACAAGTTTCCCGATCCCAAGAAGGACCTCGACGCGGCCATGGCATGGCTGGCCAACGGTCTCGAAGACGGCTTCACCCAAATTCTGCAGGGGTCGGGACAGATTTGCGGCGCGATCTATCACCTCACCGACAACGAGTGGGTCATACCGGACCTGACTTCATTCGCAGGCGACATCTCGCTTGTTTATGAAGATCGCAACAACGACACGACGTGCCTTCCCGCCGTCGCCATTCTGAAAAAAGCCAAGAAGGCGAAATTCCAGGGAGAAAAGCGCTCGAAAACTAATATCATGCACAACAAGTTTCTCGTGGATCTCGACAAGGGGCGCGTCCTCATGGGCTCCGCCAACTACACGCCCGAGGGACTGACCAGCCAGGCAAACCTGCTGCACATCTTCGACTCCCAGGAGTTGAGTGATCTTTTTGAGGCGCGCCAGAAGCTGATGATCGGGGACCCCTCCGTTCCGGACACGGCCAAGGGCGCGGCTTGGTCCAAGGAAGTATCGGTAGGCAAGGCCAAGGTCCGCGTCATCTTCTCGCCGGAACCCAAGAACCAGCGCGTGTCGATCGACACGGTCATCGATTCCATCGACAAGGCGAAGGCATCCGTGATTTTCTGCATGTTCGATCCTACCGACCCGAAGCTGATTTCCTCCCTGCTCGCGGTGGGGGATAAACAGAAGCTGCTCTACGGGATGCTGAACTCCATCGCCGACCCGAACAAGAAAAAGGACAGCTTGTCGGATTCCGGCGAAGCACCGCGCAAGCCGACGCCCGCGACCGAGATCAAGGTCATGCTCTTTAACCGCTCCCGCAAAGACCGGAAAGTACTCGCCTACAATTACTTTCGGCCGGGCAACACGCCGGCAGGGTTTCTGCCCGAGCTCAGTGCCGTCGATATGAGCAACAAAAGCACGCTGCCGCCGCCGAAGCCAGCTAAAGGAAAAAAGAAGGGTGGCAATCCGCCCGCCGTGCACATCCATCACAAGTTCATCGTGATCGACGCGGAAACAGACCATCCCATCATCTATACCGGCTCGAATAATCTGAGCGAGAATTCCACGCACCACAATGACGAGAATCTGCTGGAGATCAAGGGGAGCCCGGAACTCGCGCAGACCTACTTCGCCGAATTCATGCGGCTCTATGAGCATTACCGAGCGCGAGCCCTGTGGAACATCGCCCACCCCGCCAAAAAGGGAAAGCTTAACGAGACGGCAAAGACGAATTCCAAACTTGGAGAGACGTTCACGCTCAAGACGACGCGCGACGAATGGGTGAAAGGCGCGTATAAGGCTGGAACTCCGGAATTCCTTGCACGGACAGAGCTAGCGTCCGATTAGTAGAGCAATCCAACGGTCTTTCTTCAAGGACGATCGGCGAATGAGCAAACCGATAAACCTAACGTATGAGGACTCTTGCCGGGACCTTCAGAAAGCTGGCTGGCTCCCGGCGTTGTGCGCAGACTTCCATCAAAGCGTCCAGATCACGATGATGACGGCCTATTCGGGATACGCTGGTTCCGCCCGCTGATGAAGGACAAAATACTCGAGAATCTGACTCTGCCACGCACATTCTTCGGACGTTCTGAAATCCGGAATGTGTCATTCGCGGGCACCGACTTGTCAGAATCAACTCTATGTTGGAATGACTTCGTCTGGGTTGACTTCACAAGCTGCGATCTCCGTGAGTGCGAGATGCGAGCCGCACTCTTCGACAGCGTCAAATTCTCTGGAGCTGATCTCAACCAAAGCGATCTGCGCAGATCTGATTTCAAAGATTGCGATTTTTCAGACGCAAGTCTTCAAGGCGCAAAACTAACGAAAAGCCAGAGTCTGCATCTGAATTTGTCACGCAGCAACGGCAAGAAATCGATTGGCAAGCGCTTGACGGCGAAGAGCCCGGCGGCGGTTGATGTTTCATGAGCCCCTGCTTGTGCAGCCGATTGCAGGTTGATAGTCCCACCCTCTGGCAAGAACACGGGCCGAGAAACTCGGGCACAGATTTCTGTATGATCGCGGCGACGTTTTAGCGTCCGCTCCGCAAGAAGTACACCAGGTCGCAATTTTCCGACCAACTGTCTTATTGTCCGTGGGTTACGGCCTTCGCTGACCGCAGCAAAATCTCGACTGAATCAGGTTGCGTCCAGACGGCTGCACCGGTCGTCAAATCCAGACGGTGCATGGTGATCCTGAGGTCGCCGCGCTCAACCTCCACCAGCAGGTAGTGATAGTTGACGCTTTTACCGTTGAGGGGATCATCGGGCGTTCGCTCGATTGGGTATGGACGTGCGCCACCACCGCCGGTCACAAAATAGGTGACACCATTGTGTTCCTGATGCTCATAGTTGTGCACATGCCCGGAGAACACTACGAAGCGAGCTTGGTTGTGCTTCTGGTACTCCTCCAGCGTTTGAGCCAGCAGTTGCTCCGGATGACGTGCTGAGTGCCCGCCGCCAAGAGCCTGGTCGGAGGAAGCAGTATAGGGCGGATGATGAAGAACCAGGAACACGAAGTCCACATCGGAAGGAACTTTATCGAGCTCCTGCTTTAGCCAGTCACCTTGTGAGCCAGAGGTCTCATCGAGCGAACTGTCGAGCACCAGCATCAGCGTATTAGCAGCGCGGACCGAGTAATAACGATTATTCTGAAGCACAGGAAAACGCTTGAAATAGTTCGCCAGGGCTGTCGCAGGGTTGCCATGGAGATCGTGGTTTCCCAGGGCCGGATAGACCGTGATGTGCCGTTGCCGCCACACCGCGGTTTCGCTGTCCCAGACTCTCCAGTCGTTGGTATTGTCTCCGTTATAGGCGATGTCGCCACCGATGGAGATGAACGCGGGATCGGCAGCGGCAATCGCTTGCACCAGTGCCTGGCGTGCGGCAGGATTCGCGGCTTTGATGTTTCTCGTGTCAGTGAATCGCGTATCGCCGTACACGATAAAGCGAAATGGAATTCCGGGTTGCGAAGACAGTTCCACTGGTTGCTTCTGCGCGACCAATGGCGAAGCCGCTAACAACGAGAGCGCAAGCGCCAGGGATTTAAAAATTGACACCATAGACTCCTTATACGTTTTTGGTGATACAAATCCTCTCGCCCCGCTTACTTATGCCAACGACGCAACGGCTTTCCATGAGGATCCAACTGGATTTCGGACCTCTCGCCATTCCTGTTGATTTCGGCTTCATAGGCGGCCAACTTATTGTGTTTGGTGATTGATTCAATTTTGACAATCTTTCCTTCCCGCCCTGGTACGTACCGCATCTTGAGCATCAATCGGTAACTCATCCATCGCGATTTGCTCTTCTACTTCGACGATTGCACCGCTCGCATCCATCAGAACATCCTTGCCTTGACCGTTGACCATCATCTCAGCCTCGTAAAGAGTCCTCTCTTTCTCTCTTTCTTCCGAAAAGCCTTGGATAGTTGCGCCGGAACTTTGTGACGCCACTGGTTTTTCAACCCCCGCCGGAAGGTCTGAACGTTTGATTGTTCTTTCCTGAGCCAGGGCCGAAACGGCGCGAATCGAGCAGGCAATTGCGGCAAGTCCACACCCTCGCGAAATGCGCATCGGGATTTCCCCTGTGATTCGAGAATACATGGCGGAACATGAAAAGAAGATGAAAACGGTTCCACCACGCTCTCGGTCTGATCCTGCCGCTGCCAAAGCTTCTGTTAACCGAAAATTAATCTTTTTCTTCAGAGATCTGTAACATTTGGCCATTCTACTTGCGTAATCAGCCTCGATTTTATTCGGGCAGGAGGACTCTTCGATGCGACGCAGTCTGGTATTTTGCGTGCTATTGCTAACATCGCTTGTGGCCGTCGCAAGGGATGGCTCGGAAAAGAAATTCAGCCATGTGCTGCTCATCAGTGTTGACGGTTTGCATGCACTTGACGTGGCGAATTTTGTTGATAACCACCATGATTCGGCGCTGGCTGAACTGTCGCGCCACGGCATCACCTTTTCCAACGCTCGGACCCCGGCAAACTCGGATTCTTTCCCAGGACTCTTGGCGCTGGTCACGGGTGGATCGCCTATTACCCACGGTTTGTTCTACGACGTGAGCTATGATCGAACTATTTTCGATCCCACGAATACTGCTTGCGCTGGTCCTCCCGGCAATAACATGGTGTTCGACGAAAGTATCGATCGATACAACTCGGCCAACGTCTCGCAAAACGTGATTGACCCGGCTAAGTTGCCGCGACACCTGGATGGCCGCGGTCGCTGCGTAGCCATGTTTCCGCACGACGCAATTAAAACCAACACTATCTTCGAAGTGGTCAAGACCGCAGGCGGAGTTACTGCCTGGGCGGACAAACACCCCGCCTACGATCTGGTGAATGGCCCTTCCGGCAAGGGAGTAGATGACCTTTACACTCCGGAAATTACCAACGTCGGAGGGCTCGACAATACCGTAAGCGTGGTTTGTACTGTTGAAAACGATCAGAAAAAAGTAAAAGCAATTATCAACGAAATTCGGGGGCTGAAGCATGATGGAACCCCGGGACTTGGCATTCCCACCGTGTTTGGGATGAACTTCCAGGCGGTCAGCGTGGGTCAGAAATTGTCAAAAGACAACTCCGACGGCAGTTGCCTGGACGACACGGGATCCTTGAACGGCCTGCCTGGCGGATACAAAGATGGTGCTGGGACCCCGACTGACGTTCTCGCTTACGCACTGGAGAAGACCGACGAAGCCTTGGGCGACATGATTAAGGCGTTAAGGAGTCAAGGCATTTATGAATCGACCCTCTTCATCGTTACTTCCAAGCACGGCCAGTCGCCCATCAATCCGGTAAAAGTCAACAAGCCGGATCACTTCGCGAATCTGGTCGCAGGCTTGAAAGACTCCACAACCGATCCAGGCGGGATTGCCATTGGCGTCGCTGCCGCGTGCAGCACCGGCGCCTGCGGTTTTGTTCAGGATGACGATATTGCGCTGATCTGGCTGAAAGACCAGAGTCAAACTCCGGCGGCCGCCGCCTACCTGAACACAAACGCGAATGCATTGTTCATCGATGAGGTGCTCGCCGGGCATGAGCTAAAACTCAAATTCAGTGATCCGGAGACGGATAGCCGCACGCCAGACATCATCGTCCAACCGGTCTACGGCACGATTTACACCACTTCGGGAGCCAAGAACGCCGAGCATGGGGGCTTCAGCTTCGGTGACACCAACGTTGGGTTGATCGTTTCGAACCCGGTCATCCACCACCACACAGTCAAGACGCCGGTATCCACATCGCAGGTTGCACCCACGATCCTCGAGATGTTGGGAATCGATCCCGATGCTCTGAAGTCAGTCCGCGTCGAGCACACACAGGTACTACCTGACCTCAGCGAATAGCAGCATCATTCATTTTGGCGGGCAACACACGATAAGTCGGGTTGCCCGCCCGCATCTTCATAACGACTAACGCTCCAGACCCGTTTGTGTGGGCATGAAATTCGCGTGACACAATCTGGGAGACTCGCCATCCTGCGAGTCAGGGTGTGACAGATGCGGGACCGACAAAGACTGGATCGATAGCACTTTCAATGGTGTGCTGAAAGGCCTTCCAAGGGCAAGCCATGTTCGGGACGGCAGTGCTGCACCCGGGAATGAAGATAGGTGACTTCAACGGTGGGGTCCCAAGTGTCAGCGATATCCCGTTCCGCATTTCATCCAGACTCTGCGCGACGTAATATGCGCTGACTTCCATCTCGCCTTTCTCTTGCTGCCACAGTTCGAATACCAGAGCGCCCCCTGGCGGGGTGTCATCAAGGGGATAGCCCTCGAGCAGCCAGGAAATTCCAAGCAATCCTGCGATATTGGAGATATTCGTATCGTGTCCAACAAGCAAAAGGAGCCGAGTCCCAACAGGACTTATCGATCCTGGAACTGAATCGTCTTTAGCGGCCTGTTCCATCGAACGCAAAATATGGCTTACCAAATTGGAGGCCTGCACGCGAGCGACATAAGGCGTCTGGCGGGCAAGGTCGGCATAAGCCGCGTGAAGCTTCAAGATTTCCAACAGCTTTTCTGCATCAAGGCGGCCCCAGCCGAGGTCTTTGCTATCCATTCCGTTCACGTACTCCAGCAAGAAGTCCTCCGAAAGGGTCGAAGCGATGCGTAGGGGGCCACGCAAATCAGCCGCGTGATCGCCCTCGCCGGGTTCGACTGCTGAAGTCTGTTCCAGGACGGATCGTTTGCCAGGCTTTTCCTCCGCAGGGCACGCTTGCTCTGGAGGGCATCCGTAGAGCACCTCACGTAACACACCGAACTCCCGCCGATAGGTTTTTGTCAGAGCGTTCGGGTTGTCGCCGATCCGGCCAGATATGGATGCGGCCGCCAGTGCGCGGTCCGCTTTCGAGATTTTGGCGCTCAATGGGCTGAATAACGGATTCTTCCTGCCGCTTACACTTCGTATGCTCAGCTTACAGCCCGGCATCATGCCAGCGGCTATGGCATTCGCGGTCTCACGGGTGCGCGATTCATCATCGGCGACGAAATAAATTTGGCTGGTCTCCTCGCAACCTGATGCGCGCAGCAGTCCTGCCGCTGCGAAATAGAGCCGGTAGTAGGAACCAAATAACGTCATCAAGTGGCTTCCTCGCGCTGTCAGGTTCCCAGGAGGAACTCCCCAATCGGGCCACGGTTCACTTGAGTACGCCTTGAGGTCATCCGATTTCCAAGTGGGAGATCGAACACCGTGACGAGTCAGCACTACGGCGAACTTTAGCTTTGCACCCGCAGTATCCGGGGAGCCGGCGGCCGCAAGGGTTGCGGCGAGAAAGGTTGCGGCGAGAGCAAATGACTTGATCGCATCGCATTCCAAGCGAGAAATCAATCGCCTTTCCCCACAACCAAGACGAGAAACTGGGATGCCTCGGTCGTAGACAAGAAAAGCCGATGCGTCTTGGGATCCAGTGCCATCGTCTTAGCACGTGGCAAGGTTTTTACTGTTTGCACCAACGAGTACTTGTCCGGCGTTTCCTGACGAATCACCGAGATCGTACCTTCCCCATTTGAATTGAAGATGAGCCTCGTCTCAGGGTCGAAGACGGTGGCATCTACGTGATCACCGATAGCGAGGGTGGTAATGACTTCGCCGGTGTCGGCATTCATCACCGCCATCACCCGGCTCCGGCAGCCGATGAACAGCCGGCGATTCGCCTTGTCTATCGCCAGGCTGGAAGGGGATTGGCAGGGAGCCGTCGGCCATCGCTTCTCCACCGTTAGCTTGTGCGAATCGATTTTCACGACCTGGCTCTCATCTTCCAGATTGTTGAACACAAAACCATTGCCGTCGGCTACCGCGAACTCGGGGCCACCTCCCAAATCGACTGTGCCCACAACCTTGGCATCTGCAGCACTGATCACGCTGGCGCTGTGGTCGTCTCCGTTGAAAGCGAATACCCGAGAAGTGGCAGGGTCGTAAATGATCGCGTCCGGTTTCTTGCCAACTGCGACCTCGCTGATCGGCTTCAAAGTCTTCAGATCAAAGACGGTGACGGTCGAAGCCTTTCCATTGCTGACGAATCCGCGGCCGTGCTCAGGGGCAATGGCAATGCCATGGACGCCCAGAGTGTCAGGAATCTTGCCGACAATTGCACCCGAGTCCAAATCGAGAACCTCGACCTGCGTTCCATGGGAAACATACAAACGGCGGGCCGCATCATCGACTGTAAGATAGTCCCAGCTTCCCTGGCCGGGGATCTGGATCTTTTTTGTGATTTGATATTCGCCTTGCGAGGGACGCGGAAGGGCAAAAACAGGCAGGCACAGGAAGAGAAAAGTGATACCTCGCAGGTGCGTCATCCATTTCGCGGCAGATTTGTCGCCCATGTAAAAGACTTCCTTTCCTCCGAAGATCATCTTGAACTTTCCTACTTTAACCTTCGGAATCTGAAGCTCACCTGAACGTTTCGGGTCAAATCGCGGGCCACAGTCCGTCAGCCAGGCTTGATTTCCTTCGAGGCGAGCAGAACCGGATTGGCCGTGCCAGCCACGCGGACAGCGGTCGGACTGCGCTAAAATTTCAAGCGGACCATGAATTGAATTTGGCGAGGCAGTCCGGTACCGGTGTTCGGAGAGGCCGCGTTGTCGTTGTTGTTATTGAAATTTACGGTCGAAGTGATGATTCCGAAGGTTCCGGGAACATCTAGATGCGTGGGGCCTACCGCAGGGTCGTAAACAAGAGTGAAGTTCCCTGGATCGCCAAGCTGGACGTGGTTAAAGACGTTGAATGCCTGCACACCAAACTCCACCGCCAGACGTTCAGTCAGCTTGGTCGTCTTGGTCAGGGAGAGATCGACTTGCCAGGTATTAAGAGCACGGATCAGGCCGTT
The DNA here is from genome assembly GCA_963706335.1 of Terriglobia bacterium. Classification (GTDB taxonomy): domain Bacteria; phylum Acidobacteriota; class Terriglobia; order Terriglobales; family Acidobacteriaceae; genus JAIQFF01. The sequence continues at coordinate 143,011 of CAVPME010000012.1, read as the reverse complement.
CCCGGCGTCACCAAAGTGGGTGAAGTTTCCATTTGCGTCCACCGGTGGCGCCTGGAAGGCTGCAGCATTGATTAAGGGTATGCCATTGTGCCCGGCTCCCGGCAGAGTGAGCGGCACTCCGGGAATAATATCGGGGCGCTGATCGGTTTGATCATTGCCGTCGGGCAGGAAGTACGTGAACGGAAGTCCGTCGAAAGGCCCTCCGCTAATGTTACCGCCGAGATCCATCTTAACGGTCAATGGATGTCCAGTGTGCCACAGGCCAATACTGCTCAAACTCCAGCCCCCGACGACCTTTCCGAACGCCCCCGAATCGTTGAGAAACGCCTTGCCGGGCCCGAACGGAAGTTCGTAGACAACGTTCACGGTGACATTATTCCGAACATCGAAAACGCTCGGCCCTTTATCGCAAGCCAGGCAGTTCACATTTTCCGGTCCGTTCGATTCGCCCCCACCGACCGACCCGTCATTGATGGAATGCGACCAGGTGTAGCGCGATTGAAACGAGAGACCCTTGCTGAAACGACGCTCCAGGGAAAAGCCGAGCGCATGATAGGTGCTCGAGCCGATGTCTCGCTTGATGTCGACCGAACCAAAGGGATCCGGATTGTTGGGATCTGGATAAAACTGGTCAAGCGGCCGGACGCAGTCTCCGTCGACTGGATTGAAAGTGACCGGAGTAGTGCAGAGATTCACGCCACCGCGAGAGAACAGACGCACACCGCGGCTTCCGAGATACTGCGCGGAAAACAGGAAGCTGGCTGGCAATTCCTGCTCGACAGTCAGTCCCCACGTCTCCGCATATAAGTCACGGCGGTCTTGCCGCTGCAAGGCGCGAGGGTGCGACGCCTGCTTTTGGACTGTTACACTTGAGAGATCAGGAGTCGTCTGCTCGAAGGCAGGTATGAGCGCAACCGACTGGTTGACCTTTACGCGAAAGGTATCGCTCTCGAGTCCGGCATTCAGATCATCGTTCTGCGCCGCGCCGTGGTAGATGCCAAAGCCGCTGCGAATCACGGTCTTCCCGTGAAGGGCGACCGGGGCCCAGGCCACAGCCAACCTGGGATCGATGTTTTTATAATTCGGGCTATAGAGCGACGGATCCTTCGGACAGGACGGCGTGTTGACCGGGCCCGCGCCTGGTGGCACCGGCAAGGTGTTGATTGACCCTGATCCGAGGCAGACTCCGTGGAACTGGTTCAGATCAAAAACCGTGGTACGATTCGTTGCCTCATGCGCAACCCCGTAGTACTCCCAGCGCAGTCCCGCCGTCAAGGTGAGGGTAGGTGTGATCTTCCACTCGTCCTGGAAGTAGGGCATGTAAAACGTGCGGCGCAACGCGTGGCAACACCACGGGGCGACGAAGCTGATATTCGAGAGTGTGGCGGTGGTCATGTCGGTCTCGCTGGCGAAGCTGAGAACGTTGTCCGCAGTCTGGCCTTGATTGAGCCGGACACGGCGAATCTCCATGCCAGTCTTGAAAGTGTGCCGACCGTGCGTCCAGCTCAAGTTATCAACCACTCCGAATGTGGTACCAATTTCGATATCCGCAGTATTGTCATTCAACCTGACGAAGTTGCTGGTTTTTATCGCAAACGGAAGCGCGCTGGACTGCGGATTGTGGTAAGGAGAGCGATTGATAAAAAACTTGGTTTCATTGAAGAGATTCGGCGTGAAGGTGTGTTGCAGCGCGACTAGATAATTCGCCGGATGGTTGATCGTTTGCAGTTTGTCGGCTGGCAGGCTGCTGCCGTTCGGAGCGTCCACCAGGCTGATATCGCGCTGGGCACGGCCGTATAGCAGCGTGTTCTCATTGATCCTATGGTCAAGACGAACCAACCACGTGTCTTCATGGACGGTGGTAGGGGTCGCGGCCGTCACGTTGTCGGCATTGGTATCAAAGTTCTGTGCCTTCGGATCCTGCCCCAACCACTGGAACGCCGAGTCAGGATAGACAAAGCGTGGCGCACAGCCGTTGATGGTGCCGACGGAAGCTCGCCAGGGGTAGGCCTGCATGATGCTGCACATCTGGGGGGATGTGTTTAGGACGTTCTGCTGAAATCCACTTGCCAAAGTGCCCGACCCGAGATCGCCGCAACAGAAACCTGAAGGCACCGTAAATACCTGGGTCGTAGACTGAAACTGGCGAAGACCCTCGTAGCTGATAAAGAAAAAAGTCTTGTTCTTCTTGATCGGACCGCCGAGAGTTACTCCATATTGCCCCATGCGGAAGGGCGGGATAGCCGGGTTTCCGTTGAGGTCAAAGTCATTGAAGTTCCGGGCGTCGAATACGGAATTTCTCAGATATCCGAAGGCGGTGCCATGATACTCATTTGTCCCCGATTTCGTGACAACGTCGATCTGGCCGCCGGCCTGAGTGCCATATTCCGCATCGTACAGGGCGCTGTTGACGCGGTACTCCTCGACCGCATCCTGCGAGATCTGTAGACGTGTCTGCGATTTCTGAGCCTGCTCTTGAATGCCGCCCGCGTCGACCCCGTCAAACTGGAAGTTGTTGTCGTCACGCGCTCGGCCCGCGAAACGAACGGTTCGTTGGTCGCCCCCGCCGTCATCCTGAGCGAAAGGAGCGAGCAGAGTAAAGCTGGACCAGTCGCGTCCGTTGTTAGGCAGATTCAGTATTTGGTCCGTGTCAACGACTGTGGACGCCTCGGCGGAGCTGCGCTCTGCCGGCTCGGCAGCCGCGTCGACCTCAACTTTCTCGGAGACCGCACCAACCCGGAGTTGGATATTCAGCGTGCGCGTCTGACCCACCTCGAGTACTACGTGATCGACAACCTTCGTGGCAAACTGCGGACTGGTGGCGGTCACGGTGTAATCGCCAACCGCCAGGCCTGGCAGGCGGTAATAGCCGTTGGAATTGGTCTGTTGTTCTTCGCTGAGACCGGTGTCTACTGCCTCCACTTTCACCTTGGCAGTTCGGACCAGTGCCCCTGTCGGATCTGTCACCGTGCCTTCGAGTACCGCCCGATCGATTTGTCCGACCGCTGCCACCACGGTGATGGTTGGCAGGATCGAAATCAGAACACCCCATCGAGCGAATAAAAAGAAACGTCTTGTCTGGGACAAACCCCGCAGGCGCATAACACTCCTCTATTAGGCTTGTGCAATCAAGCGGTTAAGACCGAGAATCGCGTGGTGGATGCTCGCGAGAGTCACGGGCCCCCCTGAGAAACGTTGAGTCTTAGCGTGTGAACCAATGGCGCGAGTATAAGAACGGCATGTAAACAACGCGTGAAGTGACCGTTAATTTTTTTTCAGACTCCGCTCTGGCGCTTTCACACAATATTCACAATTCTCGCCTACGATGATGCAACCCCGTTTTCCAAGATGTGCCCGGTGCCTCGATGAAACTCCTGGTGGTCGAAGACGAAAAGCGAATGGTCGCATTACTGTGCAAAGGGCTTACAGAAGAGGGGCATACCGTTACATGCGCCACCGACGGAAGCAGTGGACTGGACATGGCTGCGAACTACGACTTCGACGTCATTATCCTCGATATCATGATGCCGAAACTCGACGGTTACGAACTGGCCAGACGTCTGCGCTCGGAGAAAGTTGCCACTCCGGTTCTGATGCTCACCGCCAAAGACTCGGTGCCCGACATCGTTCACGGGCTTGATGTCGGCGCGGACGACTACCTGACCAAACCGTTTTCCTTCAATGAACTTCTGGCCCGCCTGCGAGCCGTCCAACGTCGGGCCCGTGTACCGCAGCCTCTTTTGCTCCAGGTGGGCGATCTCGCCCTTGACCCGGGCACCCGCGACGTTTCCCGCAGCGGAGTCAGGATCTCACTTACTCGAACGGAATATAGTCTGCTGGAACAACTTATGTACCATGCCGGATCCGTGGTACGGCGACAATACTTGATTGAAGCAGTCTGGGGTTTCGATCGCGAGATTGAGGACAACACGCTAGATGTCTTTGTGCGCCTGCTGCGCCACAAGATTCAGGATGACGTGCGTCCGAAACTGATTCATACGGTACGCGGGGTAGGCTACATCCTGCGCGCAGAATCTCTCCCATGAGAAGACTGTCCATCGGTCTGCGCTTGACACTTTCCTATTTCATCGTCTTTGCCGCCGCTCAACTCCTCTTTGGGTTCGGCATGTGGTTCATCTTGCGCCACAGCCTCTTTGAAATCTCGGACGACGAGCTGGCAAATCAGATGGATGATCTGCGGCACTTCCTGGAGGCTCAGAAAAAAGATGCCTCGATTGCGAAACTGCAAGAGGAAGTAACAGAAAGTTATGTTCTGGAGCACTCGGGCGACTACCTGCAAATCTATGCGCCGCCATCCGATTGGATCTACCGGGCGCCGTTCATGCAGAAGGCATCCTTTACCCCAACCGCAGCGTGGTTGCCACAAGCGGTTTATGCAAATCGCAAGGTTGGCGGAAAGCCGTTCCGCTTTGTCAGTCAGAGCATTGTAGTTTCTGGCCGTCGCTTCGAGGTGCAAACCGGTGTGCCCATCGATGACGAGACACAAACCTTGGCTCTCTTTCGCAGTTACCTGCTGCTGTTCGCCCCAGTCATCCTTCTGGCAGCGTCTCTAGTTGGATATTGGGTCAGTACCAGGGCCTTGTCGCCGGTCGATGCCCTTACGCGTGCCGCTCGCACGATCGGCGGCCCAGATCTCAGCCGCCGTCTGGAGGCGTTGCACACAGGGGATGAACTGCAGCGGCTTTCCGATACTTTGAACGAGATGCTGAGCCGCATCGAGGCCGCATTTTCCCGCATCACCCAATTCACCGCCGATGCGTCCCACGAGCTCCGCACTCCCGTATCGCTGATTCGCACCGAGGCTGAAATCGCTCTACGCAAGTCACGAACACCAGAAGAATATCGTGACGCTCTCGTTCATATACAGAGGGAAGCCGAAACCACGACCTTGATGATCGAGAAACTCCTTACCATAGCCCGAGCGGACACCGGCCGCGAGGTCTTGGAAATGCGCTCCGTCGACCTTCGGGGGGCCGGCTTGAGAGCTGCGGAGATGTGGCGGACGGTTGCCTCCTCAAGATCACTTGAATTCGTTGCAAGTGTCACCGAAACAGAATTGAATGTGGTAGGAGACAAGACCGCCTTGCAGCAACTGCTGAATATCCTGCTTGATAACGCAATTAAGTACACTCCCGCTCCCGGACAAATCAGCTTTCTTCTCGACGAGCGTGGAGGCCAGGCGATAATTAGAGTGGCCGACACCGGCATCGGCATCGCTCCTGAACATCAGGAAAAAATCTTTGAGCGCTTTTACCGCGCCGACAAGGCCAGAAGTCGGGATTTGGGAGGAGCCGGCCTCGGTCTTGCGATTGCGCTCTGGATTGTGCAACACCACAACGGCTCAATCGCTGTCGAGAGCACCCCTGGCAAGGGATCAGCTTTCGAAGTGCAACTTTCAGTTCGGCGCGGAGCCAAATCTGCATCGGGGCGACAAGCCCAAGATCAGAATTACCACCCAACGACCCTTCGGCCAAGATAGGTTGGGTGTCCCTCTCGACGCATACAGAAGTTCTTATCCCGACTTCCCCGGAGTCCCTGAGGACTAGCGGGAAGAATACGTCCGCTAGTCAACATGCTCACCTTCTTCCATGAAACCAATTTCAGGCGGTGGCAGCTTGTCGTTTCGGCGGGCCCAAAAGACGTAGAGCGTGGGTAGCAATATGAGACTGACGAAGAGTTCCACGATAAGTCCGCCGACAATCACAATGGCAAATGGACGTTGTGAATCGGAACCGATGTCGTGCGACATGGCTGCGGGCAGCAGGCCCAGGGTCGCTACCAACATGGTCATCATGATGGGCCGAAGTCGAAGGGCCGCTCCTTCTTTGGCAGCTTCGCGCGGGTTCATGCCGCGGGTGCGGAGCTGGTTGATGTACTCCACCATGATCACGCCGATCTCAACGGAAACGCCGATCAGTGCAAGAAAACCCAGTCCCGACGAGACCGAGAAGTGGCGTTCCAGTGATCAAGAGGCTCAGAAATCCACCCAACGGTGCAAGCGCGACGACCGCGAGAATCAGTCCGACCCACTTCCACGAGTCGAAGGCGGAATAAAGAATGAAGGACATGAGCAGAATGGTGATGGGCACGATGACTGCCAGGCGACGGTTGGCGCGCTGCTGGCTTTCGTATTCGCCCGTCCAGTCCAGGTGATAGCCTTCGGGTAACTTGCACTTTCTGGCTGAACTTCCTCGATCGCTTGACGGACCGTGCTTCCGAGGTCGCGCCCGCGCACGCTGTACTTGATCGCGATGTAACGTGAATTCCCCTCGCGGTAGATGGAGGAAGCGCCATCTTCCAGTCTGATCTGGCAGAGTTGACCCAGAGAAACGCGCTCACCTGACGGCGCCAGGATTCGGACATGCGGCAACATCCTCTACCGTCTTGCGAAACGGTTGCTGATAACGCACAGTGAGGTCGTAACGCTGTTCGCCGACCAGGATCTGGCTCACGGCTTTTCCGCCGACCGCAGTTTCTACTGCGTCCTGAACATCGCTGACATTGATCCCGAAGCGGTCGGCCGCAGCGCGGTCGACCACCAGATTCACGTTTGGCTGACCGCGAACCTTGAAATGTGCCGAGATCGGCCACACCTGGGATCTTGCTCATTACGTCCTGAATTTCATTGGCTTTGGCTTCAAGGACCTTCAAATCAGTGCCAAAGAGTTTGACCGCCAGTTCGCCTTTGACGCCACTGACTGCTTCTTCAACGTTGTCGGAAATCGGCTGGGAGAAATTCCAGTCCACGCCGGGAAATTGGTTCAGATCTCTAGTCCATGGCGGCGATGAGGTCGTCCTTCGTTTTGAACTCAGCGCGCCATTTCGCGCGTGGCAGCAAGTCAACGAAGAACTCCGTGTTGTAGAAGCCGCTGGCATCGCTGCCATCGTCGGGACGTCCTACCTGGCTCACCACCTGCTTGGCTTCGGGAAAGCTGGCGAGCGCGCGGCGGGCCCGGTTTGCGAGATCGATTCCCGCCGAGGGACCAGTGCTGGGAGCCAGTGTGCCGCGTACCCAAATAGCGCCTTCATCAAGGTGAGGAAGAAATTCAGAACCGATGACGCCGCTGAAACCGATAAACACCATGAAGGCGAATGCCGCGACACCCAGTCCCAGCGTCAACTTCAGGTGGTCGAAACACCAGTCCAGTATGCGACCGTAATGTTCCTGCAGCCATTGAAGCACCGGATTGCGCCATTCTTTGATTTCATCTTTGAACAGGAGACTGCACAGCACAGGCGCAATCAGAAGTGCGAACAAGAGCGCTCCCAACAGTGCAAACGCCACGGTCCACGCCATCGGCCGGAACAGGCGGCCTTCGACCCGCTGCAGCGTGAAGATGGGCAGATAGGAAACGATGATGATGATGCGGGCGAAGAAGACCGGCTTTTGCACTTCGTGCGCCGCTGTCGCGATCATCTCCAGCAATGTCTTTTTGCCTCGTCCATACTCGGCGTGACGCAGGATGTTCTCAACCATCACCACCGAGCCATCAACCACCATGCCGAAATCCAGTGCGCCCAGCGAGAGCAGGTTTGCGGGAATGTGACTCAGATCGAGCAGGATCGCGGCGAACAACAAGGCGAAAGGAATCGTGATGGTCACAATCAGAGCGCTGCGAACATTGCCCAGGAACAGAAACAAGATGAGCGTGACGAGCAGAACTCCATCCGTCAGATTCCGCAGCACGGTGTGGGTGGTGTAGTGAACGAGGTCGCTGCGGTCGAGATGAGGAACAATCTTCACTCCTTTGGCAGGATGCTTTCGTTCAGCTCCTTAATCTTTCGATGAAGGGCGTCCAGCGTCGCATCTGCCTCGGCACCCTTGCGAAGCAGCACGATGCCTTCGACGACATCGTCATCGTTGATGACTGTTCCGTCCTCATGGCGGATCGTTTTCCCGAGTTGTCCCAATCGAATCTTTGGGCGCCTGCACCACCACGCCGAGATCACGAACTCGCACCGGAGTGCCGTTCGTGCGACCTTAACCACCGTGGCTGCAATGTCGTCCGTGTTCGTCATCAGGCCAACGGCGCGCACGTTCAGCGCCTGCTCTCCCCGCTCGATGAAACCTCCGCCGGCATTGATGTTGTTGTTGCTTAACGCCTGTTCCACCTGACCGAGTGAGAGCCCGTAAGAAACGACCTTGCCCGGATCGATCTGGACCTGGTATTCGCGAGTCGGCCCACCAAAGATATTTACCTCGACGACGTTCGGAACCGACTTCAGTTGGTTGCGAACGAACCAGTCCTGAAGAGTCTTGAGTTCCATCACGTCGTATTTCGGATTGGTGCTGGCCAGCGTGAAGAACATGATCTGCCCGGTTGGGCTGTAGTCCGGGCCCAGCCCTGGATTCACGCCTTGTGGCAGAGTGACCTGTTGCAGCCGGTCGATCACTTCCTGACGAGCGTTCAGGGTCGTGATCTCATCGTCGTAAATGATCGTTATTACCGACAGTCCCGCCAGCGACACCGAGCGCAGATGGGTCATGTGCGCTACGCCATTCAACTGGACTTCGAGCGGGACCGTAATTTGTTGTTCCACCTCCTCTGCCGCGTGGCCTGGCCATTGGGTGATGATCTGTGTATAGGTATCGGCGACGTCGGGGTAGGCTTCGACTGGGAGGTTGTGGAAACGAGAATACTCCCCAAATAAAAAGGACAACCGCTACGCTCAGTACCAAAATCCGGTTGCGGAGAGCAAAGTCGATCAGATACCGAATCACTTGCCCTGCTCCGCGACACTCGACGAAAACTCCAGAGCGTTAGCGATCAGTTCATCGCCAGCTTTCACCCCGACCTGGATCTGCTGCAGTTCCATCTGCGCCTACTGCCAAGTGTGTGTATCTCGACGCGCCGAAACGTGCTCGGTCCCTTCTCTGCGAAACACCCAATCCTTGTCCTGAAGACGCATGACCGCAGTCGACGGGACAACAATACGCGATTGCGACTTGCGCGAACGGAACGTGGCAACGGCAAACATGCCGGGGCGCAACGATCCGTCGCGATTGGGCAACACAATGCGAACCTTGGCCGAGCGCGTGGTTGGATCAAGCACGCGCGAAATATCGGTGACCTTGCCTTGGTAGACCGTCTCGGGATAGGCATTCAACCGAAGATCGGCGTTGTCCCCGAGATGTACTTCGCCGAGATCGTTCTCATAAACATCACAGAGCACCCACACCTGCGTGAGATCGGCGATGGTGAACAGGTTCGGACTGTTGTCGAGGCTCTTGATGCCCTCGAATCCCGAAACGTTCTGCTCGACGATGGTCCCGGAGACCGGGGCGCGAATTTCGATCAGAGAACCGGGATGAACTGGATCGCCGCCCAATATGCGGACATGTTGTTCAGCGTTCTGTACATCCACACGAGCTTTCTCCTCTGTATCCTCAGCTTGCTGCAGGTCTTTTTCTGCAAGAGCACCGTGCGAATAGAGCAACTGCGCCCGGTCGAGGGCTTTCTTCGCTAAGCGTTCATCCGCGACCGCCTTCTGGTAGTCAGAGAATGCAGTGGCGAGGTCGGCGCTACGGATCGAAAGCAACACTTGGCCTTTCTTTACGTAGTCCCCAAGCCGAACTTTCAGGTCCACAACGCGTCCGGCACCTTGCGAGGTTACGTGAATAGTGCGATTCACATCCGGCGTGACGCTTCCATTGGCAGTCAACACCGTTGGCACATCACGGCTTTCTGCCGTGACCAGCTTGAACAACTCCGGGTGGTCCACGGTGTAGAGGTTGGGATCAAGCGTGACTTCGGTCTTTGTCGGAGCCGCCTTCGTCTCGTTGGAGCAAGAGCTCGCGGATCATTGTGAGAACGAAGACTCCGCAGACAGCAGTGATGAGCCTGCTTTTGACATTTTTCACGGCAGCACCTCGCGCCCTACGGCCAAGTTCAATTGAGCCGCTGCCGTCAGATAAGAGCCGACCAGGTTTACGTAGTTCAGTTGCACACCTCGGTATTCAGTCTGGGCGTTCAGAAAATCCAGCAGAGAAGCTCCACCGTTCTGATAGGCAAAGGAGACCGTGTCACGCACGCGGACAGATTGTGGTAAGTAGGTCGCTTTGTACGGACGAAGCAGAAGAAGTGTGCTGGCGAGGGTGGCGTAGGCGGAGTCGACGTCACTGAGCACCTGGGCTTCGGCAGCATCGCGCAATCTTTCGTTGCGAGTAATCTCCACTTGCGTTCGCAGCTTTTCCCCCTGATTGCGGTCGAAAAGGCGCAGGGGAATGCTCAGGCTTGCGCCCGAGCGTTTGGTGGTCAACTGGATTATTGAAAGACGGGTTGTACGACCACCATGTGCTGACCGTCGGGTCGGTTGATCCGTTTGCAACAGCTAACTTATGGTCGCTTCGTGCCCTCTCTATCGATTCAACGGCGGCCTTGAGATCTGGGCGCGTGTCCCGTGCGATTTTTCGAAAATCCTCACGGGCGGCAAGTTGATCGACAAAATCGAATGGGCCGTTCACGTCGAATTGCTCTATCGGCATGCGATCATTCAGCAACGTGAGTAGTTGAATCTTCGCGGTGCGCAGATTGACTTCGGCGGTTTGCAGATCGGATTCATACTGCACCCGCTGCAATTCCAGACGATCCAGATCGATGTGTGCGATGTCGCCAGCCTTGAGACGCTCTCGGCTAACGTCGAGGAGGTGGTCGTAATAAGCGAGGTTGTCCTTAGCCAGCTGCAGCACGGCTTTGGCTCCGAGTATTGACACAAACGCGCCGCGTAGACTGAAAAGGAGCGTTCTCTCAACGTCGGCGTGGGTTGAGACCGCAACACCGGTGGCTTTCTGGGCGGTCTCCAGGCGCAGTTCGCGTTTGCCCTCCCGTTCGTGCAAGTAGCTGAAGTTGGTAGTGAGCATGGTACCGGTGAGCGGCTGCCAGACTTTCTTGTAGGGGGCGATCTGAGTACCATCTGTCAGCAGAGTGACATTTGGGTTGGGACGGAGCTGGGCGGTGATCTCCTGGGCCTTTGATTCATTGATGTGGAGTTGGTCCGCTACCAATGTTGGATTTTGTCGTTCAAAACGCTCGCGCACCTGCTCCCAGGTCAAGGCGGTCTGTGTCTGCGCTGAGGAACAGGTGCTGCAAAACACCAGCGCACAGCACAGCCGAAGTATTTTGTGCATCCATGACTCCGTTCCTGGCAAGACAGGCGGAACTCCCGCAACCTCGTAACGGGCGTTAGGGTTTATGTATCCTGAAACTCCAGTCCACGGGAGACACTCAAAAGGCTTTGGTCGGCAATATTTTGATTGCGAAAATCGGAGAGTTCGGGCCGCCCCGTTGATTCGGACACGCTGAACAGCTCTAGCCAATTGGGTCCATGGCGTAGCGCGGAGGATTAATCGTTAGATTGCCGAAGCCTGAACCCGACGAAACCGTTTGATTGGGTTGGGGAAACGGCTGCAAGTGATGGATAATCACCGATTCACCAAAAGATCTATGCTGAACTTGGAATGGATCTGGGAACCGCGGCAGCGGACGGTAGTTCTGCTTATCAGCGGCGGCATCGTCCTGGCGATTGGAGCCCTGGACTGGTGGACCAAGCCCTACATCTCGCTCGGTTTCTTCTATTTGTTTCCCATTATGCTCGCTGCGGGGTTTCTGCCACGGTGGGCAATCGCCCTGATGGGGATCGCATGTGCGTTGCTTAGCGAGCGGTTCAGCAACTTGGCTCCCGCCGATGCCCCCATCCGTTCCAGTTTCGAGGCGCTGGCGCTGATCGGTTGTGGACTGTTCATCTCTGAAGTCCTGCGCAACCGCCGGCTGAGATTAGCGTCCCAGGAACGAATACGCGTTCTGGTGGAAACGAGCCCCGCGGCGATTGTCACGGTCGACGAACATGGCATTATCGAGCTGGCGAACGACGCCGCATCCGTGCTGATGGCCCCGCGCAATGGAACTCTCATCGGTCAGCCGATCGCCGCATTTTTGCCTGAACTCCATCACGCACTGCGCTGGGAAGAAGGACCACAGTTTAAGGCATCAATGCAATGCCGAGGTCATCGAGGCAGCGGCGAGTCGTTTCTGGCGGACGTGTGGTTCTCCAGCTATAAAGAAGGAAGTGTTCCGAAGGTGGCGGCAATCATTGCCGACGTCACCGAAGAACGAACCGACATCGCAGGGTCGACCGCGAGTGCGTCTGGTAGCCAAGAGGGTCCCGCATTAAACAATCGCGAAGCGGACGTACTCCGGTTCCTCGTTCAGGGCCTGACCAACAAAGAAATAGCGTCACGCTTGGGAGTCTCAGAGAGTGTAATCAAGAACACCCTCCAGCAACTGTTTTCAAAAACGTCAGTGCGTACACGCAGCCAGCTGGTTCGAATTGCATTGGAGCAGTACAGAAATCAGCTCTAGTCGTAGTTCTAATCGACATCCGCCAGTTGGCGGCACGGCGTAAGACCGATAGCAGAGGTAGACCCCCGAAGGAAGTAGAGTAGATGCTTCCTTTCTGTGCTGTTTTTTGATGCTTGAGCCTTTCTTTCCCAAAGAGCATTCGCTTAAGAACGAGGGCTCATCATCGTACCAATTTCGCTGATGGATCTGCGGCATTCGCTGATTTGCTGTCGCGAGATCCTAGCCCGATTACCATGGCCATGTCTTTCGGATAGACCACATCGCGTCCGCGTGCCAGAAAATGGTAATAGATGGACAACGCGGCTCCATACGATCCGAAACCAGCCGACACCACGCGGGAATGTGCAGCGATTCCCACAACCATCCCTACCAACTTAAATCCCGATGCGCCGCTCGCCGCTCCGCCTCCCGCTTCGCCCACGCTCTGTCCCCCCTGTCCCGCATCGCGATCGGGAGACGTCTGCGAGGCCGCCAGCATTACCTGAATCCCCGTTGTCAGATATCGTGTGCGCGGAGTTGTAACCTCGGCTCCACCCTCGTTATCCAGCTTCAGGTGTTCGCCCTTCGACACGGCAACGCCTTCCAGGTTCGTCTCAACCTTTCGCTCGATTCCATTCGGAGGCGCAACCTCGCGAAATAAAATTCTCAACTGCCCATTGCGACCCAATCGACGCGCTGGTGAAACTTGCATCACGGAGCCTTTGATAAGGCTACCCTCCGGCAGAATAAGATGATTTGATGCCACCAGCGGCTCGGTGATGATCGCTTCCACAGGATCGCCAGTCTTCGCTATTGCCGAGCTCAATCTTGTCACCAGCCGCGCATGCACGACGCTACCCGTCGGCGGCGGCGCTCCGATGTCCTTCATCGCTCCTGGCTGCACCGCCTCGGTCCCGAAATCCAAAGCTTGCAACAAATTCGCATTGAAACTTGTCCCCGAGTCCAGGTATTGCGGATGCACCGGCAACTGCGCCAGGGCGGTCCTCTTTGCCTTGTGCATCTTTCCGGGTTCGCGGATCTTCGTCTTCAAGTCGCTCCACTGCTGGTGTATCGCTTGCCGTGTCGCGCTAATTTTGGTCGATGCCGCCTCCTGAGTCTTGTTTTTTTTCTTCTCCCCTTCATCCGCGGAGACAAACCGCAGTACACCATCTGGAGCAGGAGACGCGACCGTGTGCAAAGCGATACTTCGCCCGTCGGACACCACCAACTCGTCAAATTGCACCTGCACCTTGCGCACTGGTGAAAAATTTCCGTTCATCATTTGCATCGTTCGCGCCGTCTTCGAGACCGGATCAATCGCCGACACTCTTCCGTTCACCACCGTCCCAACCGGAATCAGCAATTTGTCGAACGCATACACCGGTTCCATCGTCCTACCATGAATTGTCTGACCCACTGTGCGAATCCGTACCTCCGAGTCGAGTGCCACCTTGATCGGAGTGCCCTCCACAACGGTCATCGGCATCATTACCGGCGGGCCGTTCGCACTTTCAGACTCCACCTGCGTGGCAGGCTTATCCTGGTTCTGAGGTGTCCCTGCGGGAGGTCGCGGCTTCAGGGTCTGCCCGACACCCAGGCCACACAATTCCACCATCAACACCGTCAGTGCGAATACGCTTCGTCGCATGGCAAGAAACTCCAGATTGATCTTCCGCGTAAGAAGAGTTGCAGTTTAAGGCTGCTTAAACTGCAGTGCCGAGGTTGCGAATGCCAGAAGCGCCAGAGAAACGAAGGAAGCCGTTTCTTCTATGAAGCGCCCAGCACGGAAAATGGTTGCAAATGCGTAAAGTTCGTCGAAGAAAGGTTAACTCTAAAGCAGGCGGAATGCTGGAAATACCAGCGGGATGAACAAATCTTCATCTTTCGGTTATGCATCAACAAAAATTGGTGATCTGAAGCACCAAAAGACAGAGATTTCGTCGCCAGTAATGCTCGAATCCAGCATCTGTGGGAATTCCTGCTTGACTCTGGACATAACTCCAGGGTTTATCCTTACACTTAGATGGCAGAGACAATTCACATCGGTAAGGCGGCAAAACTCGCCGGGCGTCAGTGTAGATACGATCCGCTTCTACCAAAAACTCGGACTCATTAAGGGTCCGACCCGCAGCGCCGGCGGATATCGTCTCTTCGATGGGGAGCAGATTAACGACCTCAAATTTGTACGGCACGCGCAGGAGTTGGGCTTCTCCCTGAACGAGATTAAGGAACTGCTGGCATTACGGCAGAGGCACCACACTTGTTCAGATGTGCAATCCATGCTCAAGCGCAAACTGACGGACGTGCGCGAGAAGATCAAAAGCCTTGTGCGCCTGGAAGCGGAGCTGAGAGGGGCAATGCGCAATTGCAATCGCGAGTTGCGTCTCAAACGGGAAGTCAAGCATGGGGACAGTTGCCCGCTACTCAAAAGGCTTGACCGAATGAATGGTTCTAACGGAAACAGGCATGCCACAAGTGGAAGAAAAGGATCAAAGAAATAAATCCGGTTCCGAAAGCTCCATGTTTGCCAGCCTGGCGGCGCTCGGCAGCGTGATTGTGGCGTCAAGCTGCTGTCTGCCCCTTCTGCCATTTGTGTTCGCAGCAGGAGCGGCGGGTGCGTCGGCATTTGTCGACAAGCTACGGCCGTATTTGCTCGTCGCTTCGGTTTTGCTCATTGCGTTTGCTTTTACAAATACTGGCGCGCCAAACAATGCAACTGCAAGCCTAGCAGGACTAGCACGGTTCTCTTATGGGTTTCGGCAATCATCGTGCTCCTGTTCATATTTTTCCCCAGCTGATTGCCAACCTATTGGCCAACATCCTGGCAGGTAAATCATGAATCGAAAACGAATCTTCCCTATTGTGGTCGTTTTAACGTTGCTCGCGTCCGCGTATTACTTCTATGGCGGAAGCTCGGCTCCCAAGGGACAACCGCGACTCGTGAGTTTTTCTTCAGGCGATCTTACGCCTCTGAAGGGAGCGTTCAACGATTCGGCGTCTTCCATTCGCATTCTCGTGATGCTGTCGCCCACCTGAGCGTATTGTTTGCAGGGGGCCTCTGCAACCGAACGATTACTGCATGAAAACAACGTCGCGAATGTCCGCGTTTTTGTTGTGTGGGAACCGGTACTGACTACCGACTTCGCGGCTCCTTCGACCGCTACGCTGGCTCGCATTTCCGATGTACGAGCTTCGCAGTATTGGGATCGGAAACGGGTTTTGTCTCACTTGTTCGGAGAACGCGACCGATCGACCGTGGTATGGGACTCCATCGCGGTGTATGCGCCCGGAACATTGTGGCAAGACACTCCGCCGAAGCCGGTTTACTCCAGCGGCCCGGTCCGCGATGTGATTAACGGAGCAAAGGATGCCGTTAAGAGCTTGGCGGCAGGCGGTAAAAACCCGACGGGAGGTGAATGAGAGATGAAGAAAGTTATCGTTTATTCCCAACACGGGTGAATGTTCTGCGACCAAGCGAAAGAGTATCTTTCGCAAAAGGGCATACAGTTTCAGGAGAGGGACATAGCGCAAGACCCCAGCGCTTTAACCGATCTAAAAAAACTTGGGTACATGACCACTCCTGTGATTCGTCATTGAAGGTTCGGTAATTGTCGGGTTCGACGTCGATAAGATTGATCAGGCATTGCAGGGCTAGTCCTGCATTCCGAAGGTTCTGGCCACAAAGTGCTACGCGCAGAGTTACCTGGGTGAAGACCGAGATGGACACTGGCCGACCAACCCCACCTTCCAGAATGGTGCATCTAAGATCGGGGGCATGGAGAAAGCACAATGAAAATCACCGAACTGTTGCTGGCTGAACTTGACCGCGAGGCTGTTGGGATCCGCAAGACGCTAGAACGCGTCCCGGAAGGAAAGAACGACTGGAAGCCGCATGAGAAGTCGATGCCGCTCGGTGATCTGGCGACGATTGTCGCCACCATCCCCGCGTGGCTCGACATGGTCGTGAACATGGACGAACTGGACATCAATCCGCCCGGAGGCCCGAAGTTCAAGCCGCAGCCGTGGAAGACGCGGCGCGACCTGCTGGAGCAGTTCGAGGCCAGCCTGAAAAAGGGGCGCGAGGTCCTACAACACACCACAGACGATCGTCTGCTGAACACCAAGTGGCGCATGCTGGCCGCGGGCAAGCTGATGAGCGAGCAGCCACGCTACGTCGCGATCCGCGACGGCGTGCTCAATCACATGGCGCACCATCGCGGACAACTGACGGTATATCTGCGCCTGAACGAAGAGAAGGTCCCTGCGATCTACGGTCCGTCAGCCGATGAAGGTAAAGGATAATCAAGAAAGGACGCTTGCCCCCGAAGACCGGATTTTCAAATCGCTCCTGAGCCGAACCCGGCCCATAAAAGATTGAGCCTTGATGGGACCGGCGAGGCAACACTGCTGGATTGCACATGCTCTCGCTTGTTTTGTCGACCGCGTGCGCGGGTTTGTTTTGTGGTGCGGCGCTTTACGTCAACGTCGTAGAGCATCCAGCTCGCATGTCGTGTGGCCCGGAGATAGCCCTGCGCGAGTTCGCGCCCAGCTACCGGCGCGCAAGCGTCCTGCAAGCTTCCCTTGCTCTCAGCGGTCTCGCTTTCGGTCTGACCGTGGCGTGGCAACTCCATGATCCATGGGTAGGGGTTGGCGGAGTTTTACTTGGCGCTTCAGTTCCCTTCACTCTGATAGTGATCTTCCCCACCAACAAGCAATTGCTTGATCCCAAGCTCGATTCTGAGGAGTCCACAGGTCATCAGCCTATTCCACCGCTGGAATCGGTTGCACGCCATCCGGTCGATCCTAAGCGCCGCGGCCTTCAGTTTTCTGCTATGCCGAGCAGCCATCCGTTGAGCCAATTCTCTGTCGGGGAAATCGGAGCCGAGAGCTAAGGGCTATATCTTTCACAATCCAGCGGTAGAAGGGTTTGAATATCAAGACTTGTGTGAGGCGTGAGTTTTATTCAGCGGTTAGACTTCTGCCTGCCACGATAAGAGGCCTTCTGAACATCCTCCAATGCGATCGCGAGCTCCCGAACTCCGCGACGGATTTCGTTCAGGTCCAACGCGGCAAATCCCAGCTGCAAAGCCTCCGGCACCGGGCTGCCGTGAGTGTAACGGGCCACGGGAGTCACATCCACACCGCGCCTGGTTGCGGCGGCAGCCGCCGATTCGGCGTCGATCCCTCCGCATAAAAATCCGACAGTCTGCAAACCGGCTTCGACACTTGAGATTTCCAGCAAACCAGTGAGCCTCAAGCGCGTCTGTTCCAAAAGGACCGAAAGACGCTGAGCGTATATCTCGCGCATGCGCCTCAGGTGGCGCCCGAAGTGGCCCTCGGCGATGAAGTCACTGAGCACGATCTGCTCCAGGAGTGGGGCGTGCCGGGAGGTCAGTGACTGGATCGCTTCGAAGTGATGCACCAAGTCGGAAGGAATCACAACATATCCCAGCCGAAGCGCGGGAAACAGTACTTTACTGAAACTACCCGCGTAGAAAACTAACCCGCTGCCATCGAGTCCTTGCAGAGCCGGAATCGGCCGCCCCGAGTAGCGGTACTCGCTGTCATAGTCGTCTTCAAAAATCATCGCACCTGATTTCCGTGCCCACTCCAGCAGTTGCAGGCGCCGCGCCAGGCTCATGGTGGTTCCAAGGGGAAACTGGTGCCCGGGTGTGACATAAGTCAGCCGAATTCCGCGGGAGGGGAGTAGGCGAACTGCGATTCCCTCGTTATCCACCCCGACGGCAACGATCTTCGCGCCAAATGCCCGAAACGCCTGGAGCGCGCCAGGGTATCCAGGGTTCTCGACGCACACCCGACCTCCAGGATTCAACAAAAGCCGGGCAGTCAGGTCGAGTGCTTCCTGCACTCCGGAGATGATTGCCACTTGCTCTGGTACACACCTCACGCCTCGCGACCTGCTGAGATACTCTGCGACCGCCTGCCGGAGCGGAATGTATCCCAAGGGATCGCAGCCCATCAGATGCCGCCGCGAAATTCGGCGCAGGCAGCGGAGCGTGATTTTTGTCCACAACGTCGTGGGAAACAGATCTAACGCCGGTAGATTGGAACGGAAGGCGCGAATCGGCCGGTTTTCATAACCCCCGAAAAGCTTTGCTCGCTGAGCGTAATCTGAAATTACTCGCTGCCGGTTCCCTTCCCTTTTCGGTTTTCCTGCTTGTCCGGACGCCACGTGGAACAATTTTTCCGGCAAGACCTTGCTGACGTACGTACCCGACCCAAGGCTGCCTGCAAGGTACCCTTCGGACTTGAGCTGTTCGAAAGCATTGACGATCGTTCCTCGCGCCAGCCCATACTGGCGTGCAAAATCGCGAGTGGATGGGAGCCGCGCTCCCGGGCGCAAGCGGCCGGACAAAATCTCGGCGCGTAAGGACGCATACAGCCAACGGTACGCAGGCACGCTTGATTTCTTTGCGGGAAGAACCAGTTCGAATGCCGTCGTCAGGTTCATTCTGACAAGTGGTCCATAAAGAAGATCAAAAAGTGGACCTTGCTGATGATCCACTATAGTTTAATGTATAGATCTCACCGGAGGTGAGCAATGAATTCGAGGGGAAGGTGCATCAGCGTCGCCATGGCGAGTCTTTGCGGCGGATTGGTGGTAGGGCATTTCGCATGGAGCCAACAGGCTGCCTTCGGCGCTCATACTCAGGCGAAAGATCGAGCGCGAATTGTGCTCTCCCATCCGCTCCCTAAACTGGATGGCGAACATTTGAAGGCAACCTTGGTGGAAGTCAAGTACGGTCCAGCGGAGGCGTCGCCGCTGCATTCCCATCCTTGCCCAGTCATTGGCTATGTCGTCGAAGGCGCGGTTCGAACCCAGGTGAAAGGCGAGCCTGAGATGATTTACAAGGCCGGTGAGAGCTTTTACGAAGAGCCCAATGGCATCCATCTTGTCTCGGCCAACGCCAGTTCGACGGAGCCTACGAAGCTCGTTGCGTATTTGATTTGCGATCACGACACGCCGGTCAGTGTGGATGTGCCGGAAAAAATCCGTCCGAAAGGAATGTGAATATGAATGAGGACAAGCGGGCCGCCTCAGTAACGAAGGGTCAGCAGGTGACTGCGAAAGTGGTAGCGCCTGATGGACTCAGCAATAAGCTAAACGCGATGAGTTGGGGGCGAGTGGGAGTTCTCTACGCCCGGATTGCACTCGGCTCTGCCTTTCTGTCTGCGGTTGCCGACCGCTTCGGTCTCTGGGGCAAGTATGGCGGCTGGGGAAACTTCGCCAACTTCACGAAGTATACGGCCGAGGTCAACTCTTTCATGCCGGCATTTGTTATTCCATTTCTGGCGTGGACCGCCACCGCGGCCGAAACGGCCCTCGGTCTGGCTCTGATTGTTGGCGTTTGGCCACGCTGGGTCGCCCTCGGCGCCGCTCTGCTGTTAGCAATGTTCGGTACCGCGATGGCGATTTCCTTTGGCATTAAATCCCCGCTCGACTATTCGGTATTTTCCGCATCCGCTGCAGCGCTGTTGCTGGCGCTGCATCAGAGCCACAAACCAGGAGCGAACTTGTGAACACCTTCTGTGGCCGGCATAGCGAGTTTGGTGCACTGGCTTGGACATAGTATGAACGAGCTAACACGCAGATCAAGTTGGGGTCGGTTCATGTCCGCTGACTGGCCGCTCGTTGCAATCCCTGGACTCATCTGGGGCGCATCCTTTCTTTTCATAGCCGAGGGATTGAAGGCAACAGGGCCCAGCGGCGTTGCCTTCGTCCGTCTGTTCATCGGATTTGCGACCCTGGCATTGTTTCCCAACGCGCGCAAACCAGTCGGCCGGTCAGCATGGCCGGGAGTCGCCCTGGTCGGTGTTTTGTGGTTTGCCTTCCCTCTCAGCCTGTTTCCATTCGCGGAGCAGAGAGTGTGTTCCGCGCTGACTGGCATGTTGAACGCCGCCGTCCCCCTTTTTACCGCAGTCGTTGCCACGGCCATCGCCGGTCGAGTTCCCGAGCGCCGCGTGATCGTAGGTTTGGCTGTTGGATTGATAGGTGCCGGGCTGATTGCTTGGCCGACGATGCATGAAGGTCGCAGCAGCGTTGTCGGTGTCTTACTTATTCTGGCGGCTGTTGTCTCCTACGGATTCGCGCTGAATCTTGCCCGCCCCCTGCAGCAGCAGTACGGAGCTCTTCCGGTGATTCTCCGGGCACAGGCTGTGGCAGTGCTGTTAACCGCGCCGCTCGGTATATCCGATGTACTCGCTGCTCGCTGGACACCGGCGCCCGTCTTGTCGCTGCTGATATTAGGAGCCTTCGGGACCGGGGTCGCATTCGTGTCTCTGGCGACAGCTGCTGGAAGAGTTGGCGCCACACGCGCGTCATCGGCAGCATTCTTGATACCTCCGGTCGCGCTCCTGCTGGGAGTCCTGGTTCGGGATGAGCATGTTGCGACGCTCTCGATTTTCGGCAGCGCAATCTGCGTGGCCGGTGCATGGCTCATGCGCCGCCCGCAGGTCAGCCACGAACGTGAAGTCAAGCCTCCGCAGTCGTTGACGCTCGTCGCTCAGAGGGGTGACTCATGAAAGCACCGCAGGTGGCTGCAAGACTCGTCGAAACTGGGGCCAAGCAAGAATGAAGCTAATGCTGCAGCCCAAGGACTAAGGCTGCTTTGGGAGGAAGGAAATGTCTCGTCTCCGAGGGAGCGCCGTCATCGTGATTCTTCCGGTGTTGCTGGTCTCACTGGCCGCCGCATCCACATCGAACGATGAGCTTCTCAAGGTGCGTGAGACAGTATGGCGCGCATGGTTTACCGGCGATACAAAGACTCTGGAAAAATTGGTGCCGCCTGAAACGATTGTCATGAGTGGCGGTGAGAATAAATGGAAGAGCCAAGCCGATGTGCTTCGAACGGCTGTCGAATTTCATGCTAAAGGTGGAAAACTCCTCCGCCTTGAATTTCCCCGCACAGAAGTTCAGCACTTTGGCGATGTTGCCATCATTTGGAGTAGCTATGTCGTGGAAGTGGAAGTTGACGGCAAACGATCGTCGGGCTCAAGCCGCGTGACCGAGATCTTTGTTCGGCAACACGGGCGGTGGACCAATCCTGGTTGGCACACCGACGAGGAAAAATGATCGACACCAGAAGGCTAAGGCACCTGAGTCTCTAACTTTGGACAACAAAGTGGCCCAGGCCAAGTCGGGCGGCTGTCCAACTTCGTAAAAAATGGCCTCACCTACTCTTCGTTGTACACTTTGAAGTTGTATTGACCCAGCAAAACGTGCCCTAGATAGAGCATGCGAGCTTACGCTTGGCATTCACATGCACACAACCATTCTCGCCACATTTTTTGAGATCTCTCGCACGGCGGTTTCGATGTGCAGCGCCGGCATCCTACTTTTCCTTGTTGCGCTGTGGGCTGCGAAGACCGATATCGCGCGGGCCAGCGGCCTGGACAAGATCGTAGTCCTGAGCAATTTGTGTTTCGCCATCCCCTTGGCGGTCTTCGGCGCGGAGCATCTCTCGGGCGCAAATTTCATCATGCTCGCCGTGCCCTCGTACATGCCATGGCGTTTGTTTTGGGCCTATTTCGTGGGCTTTGCGTTGCTGGCCGCGTCCTTGAGCATTGCCACAAAAATTCAGGTGCGCTGGTCCGGCCTGCTGTTCGGGATCATGATGTTTCTTTTTGTGGCGATGGTGCATATCCCGCGAGTTCTCGCCAGCCCCAGAGACAGGTTTGCATGGGTGATCGTCATCCGCGAAATGTCATTCGCGGGCGGAGCCTGGATTCTTGCGGCAAACGCGATGCGTGGGCAAGGCAAAAGCAAGCTCATTAACGTGGGCCGCGTGTTGATCGCGATCGCCGCCATATTTTTTGGCGTTGAGCATTTTCTGCACCCAGCGGGATGCCCCGGAGTCCCGCTCGAAAAACTGACGCCTGCGTGGATTCCGGGGCGCCTGCTCATTGGCTATCTGACGGGCGCAATTCTTCTCGTTGCCGGGGTAAGCATTCTGCTGGCCAAGAAGACGCGGATCGCGGCAACTTATCTCGGTACCTGGATTGTGCTGCTTGTGTTGTTCATCTATGGGCCGATCCTGATCGTGCAGATGTCCGACCCGAGCACCGCGGTCAAGGTTGAGGGCATCAACTACTTTGCGGACACGCTGCTGTTTGCCGGAGCGATTCTCGCGCTCGCCAGCGCGACGCCACGCACGGATTAAAATGTCGCCTGCCAAGCTGTTACTGAAATTTAAGCCACGTCAGTGTTGTTCTTCATCTGGCGCCGAGTGGTGCACGTGTGGGCTCTGCGCCGGGTTGGCGTGGTATTCGGAGCGGAGGACGGGTACCCTCGCATCATCCGGTTAGGAGCAAGGGAAAGAGGTGCAGATCCGCCGGTGCTGTCTGCTATGAACTGGTGCAGTCCTTCTTGCTAGTCTTTCCAGTCAGTTCGCCGAACAACCAAGCCCTGGCCGCCTTCCAGTCGCGCTTCGCCGTCTCCGGCGATATTCCGAGTACCTCCGCAGTATCCTCAACACTTAATCCGCCGAAGTAACGCAACTCCACCACACGGGCCTTGCGAGGATCGAACTTAGACAATGAGGCTAATGCCTCATCCAAAGCCAGTACGTCTACGTGATGCGCCTTAGCCGCAATGTCTTCCACATCCAGGGATATGTGAACAAGACCCCCGCCTCGCTTGGCATATCCACGGTTGCGCGCATGGTCCACGACAATGCGCCGGATGATTTGCGAGCACAGGGCCAGGAAATGCGCACGACTTTCGCAGCGGACACCCTCTGCGCGTACCAAATTTTGACCGACGACCTTTAGGACAATGGAGGCGAGTGGCAAAATGCGACTGCCCCGGTCAGCGATCCTGTCATCGCGCAAGCCCAACGTTGGGCGAAAATCCGTGACCTTCACAGTCGTATTGACAAAGTCGAGGCCGAGGCCCTGTACCAGGATGATCTCGCCGAACAGCTCACGCATACTGGCAACGGCAAGAGTGGTGCCGTTGTCAAGGTTATGAATGCGATGGGCAGCGTCGGCGCAGTCAAGTTCCGTATCGAAGCTGAAAAGTATCGCGCCGAAGCTGCCCGCCTCCGTGATCAGGTTGCTCAAATCGAAACGCAAAACCAATCCAGCGTCGGCGTCCCTGCTCCCTAAGGTCTTCCAAATTCGGATGGTGCGACGTGGCTTCGTAGTTTCCCGATACCAGTCTGGCTCTGGCTGATAGCCCACCGAACTCGGTCGTGGCCGCAGTTGGTCAACCGCTCATCCTGGCAAGGAAGGTGGCGTCGCCAGGATCTACAGCGGTTGAATTTGCACTGCGAGTAGAATCGAACGATGTTTCTGCACCCGAAACTTACTGCATCAAGCGTGTTACTGGGGTCGCTGCTGTTTACTCGTACTCTTTCCGCGCAAGTCCCTGCTGCCGACCTCGTTTTAATTCACGGTCACATCCTCACCGTGGATGCAAATGATTCGGTTGCCCAGGCCATTGCTGTCCGTCATAGCGTTATCGTGAAGGTCGGTACCGACGCCGAGGTGCTGGAATTCGCGGGCCATATTCCCGGCATCCGTATCATCGACCTTCACGGTCGTACCGCCACCCCGGGTCTTATCGACACACACGCCCACATCGCTGACGGAGGTGTCAAAGAACTCTATGGCATCAAGCTGTCGGATGCCGCTTCGGTAGCTGAAATCGTCGCGCGCGTGAAGGCCAAGACGGTTCTCGCCAAGCCTGGCGAATGGATCAGCGGCTCCGGCTGGGACGAGGGCAAGCTCGCCGAACACCGTTACGTCACCGCCGCTGATCTCGACGCCGTCGCACCCAACAATCCCGTCTGGCTCGTCCACACCACTGGCCATTACGGAGTCGCCAACTCGCGCGCCCTCAAGCTGGCCCACATCACCGCGGGCACAGCGGACCCCAGCGCCGGTACGATCGACCGCGACCCCAGCGGCACTCCCACCGGCGTCCTCAAAGAAGAATCGGCCATGACGCTCGTTACCAGCCTCATCCCGCCGGTAACCCTCGAGCAGATGCGCCAGGGCATTCTCTCCATTCAACAGGTGCTGCACAGCGAAGGCATGACCGCCGTAAAAGATCCCGACATTGAGCAGCTTCACTGGAATGCCTACAAATCCCTGCTCGATCAGGGGCAGCTCAAGGAGCGTATCTGCGTCCTATGGCACGCCGGTTCGACGATGGAGTCGGCCCGCCAGGCGCTGGCCGAGATCACCGCCGTTCCGCGCCTGCCCTCGACTCTCGGTGACGACCGCCTGCTCTCTTGCGGCGTCAAAATCTACATGGACGGCTCCGGTGGCGCGCGCACAGGATGGGTCTATGACGATTGGCTGCGTAACGCGACAACCGCAGATGTCACAAGTTCGGGAACGGGCAATAGGGGCTATCCACAAACCGACCCCGCTCTGTATCAAGAGATGGTCCGGCTCTTCCACCGGAACGGCGTCCCAGTTGGTACCCACGCCGTCGGTGACCGCGCCATCGATTGGGTCGTCGATACCTATGCCCGGATCGAACAGGAGCAGCCTCACCCTGGTCTACGCCACAGCATCATTCACGCCAACCTCCCCACGCCGCATGCCATCGACGTGATGGCTAGCCTGCAAAAGAAATACGACGCTGGATATCCGGAAATGCAGCCCGAATTCCTATGGTGGATCGGGGACATCTACGCAGCCAGTTACGGTCCCGAGCGTGGACAGCATCTGGAGCCGATCAGGACCCTGCAATCCCGAGGTATTCTCTGGTCCGGCGGGTCAGACTACTTCGTGACCCCGGTCGCGGCGCGCTACGGACTTTGGGCCTCGGTAGTGCGCGAAACTGCCAAAGGCACATATGGACTGCAGCCCTTCGGGACTGCAGAAACCGTGGACATCCACATCGCACTGCGCAGCTACACGGCCTGGGGTTCGCGCCAGATGTTTCTCGAAGATAAGATCGGTACCCTTGAGGTAGGCAAAAGAGCCGACATTGCTGTGTGGGACCGCGACCTCTACTCCGTGTCCTATGAGCAGATCAAAGACCTGAAATGCCTGATGACGCTGCTGGATGGCGAAGTAGTCTACGCTTCGCAGGACTCACCGGTAACCATCGGAGTCCGCTGATCACAGGGTGTTGGTTCACACGGCAAAAGGCGCAATCATTTATAGAAAATGGCTCATCCGTGGAGTCTCGTTTCGATTACTTGTGAGTGGGCGACGATCCGCCAAGGGGCGCATCCGCGTGCAACGAGCTGCAAGTCTATAATTGCGCGGACGGATGGCGCTTACTCTTGGAACAAAACTCGCCTTCTATAAAATCCAGTCGCCGCTCGGAGCAGGCGGCATGGGAGAAGTGTATCGCGCTACGGACACGAAGCTTGGCCGGGATGTCGCGCTGAAAGTCCTACCCGCTGAGATGGCCCAGGATCCGGAGCGGCTCGGACGCTTTCGTCGCGAAGCCAAGGCGCTCGCCCAACTCGACCATCCGAACATCGTCACAATCTACTCAGTGGAGGAATGCGACGGCATCCATTTTCTGACAATGCAACTCGTCGAAGGATTCCCGCTTGATCGCCTGATTCCTCAAGGCGGGCTCCCATTCGAGCGGATTGTCGAGATTGCCACTGCACTTGGCGACGCGCTGGCGGCGGCGCACGAAAAAGGCATCGTGCATCGGGACTTGAAGCCCGCCAATGTCATGGTCTCGAACGACGGCCGCGTCAAGGTGCTCGACTTTGGTTTGGCAAAGGACGTTCGGACCGCCGACATGGGCGATGCCACTATGACCTCCACCAGCCGAACGGAGATGGGCATAGTGATGGGCACGCCAGCCTACATGTCTCCCGAACAGACATCGGCTCGGCCCCTCGACCACCGGACTGACATTTTCTCAATGGGGATTGTGCTCCACGAGATGGCCACCGGTCGACGCCCATTCGAGGGAAATTCTTCCGCTGAGCTGGTCTCCGCGATTCTGAGGGATACTCCACCGTCAGTTACAGACGCGCGTCCCGATCTGCCCAGCGATCTTGCGCGTATCGTGCGGCGATGTTTGGAAAAAGATCCGCGCCACCGCCTGCAGACTGCGCGCGACGTCAGCAACGAGTTTCGCGACTTAGCCCGACAAACGTCGCAGAAAGTGGTTTCTGGAACAACTTCGTCTAGGCGTCCTGTACTAGCCTCCGATTCCGGTGGCGCCCGCGCTGACGAAGGATTCTGGATCGCGGTTCTACCCTTCAAGTACAGCGGTGCGAACGCAGATCTTACCGCTCTGGCGGAAGGACTCACGGAGGACATCGTCACCGGATTGTCTCGTTTCTCCTACCTGCGAGTGATCGCGCGGGGTTCCAGTGCACGCTATGCCGGCGAGGCAGGAGACGTGCGTTCCGCAGGCAAGGAGCTGGGGGCACGCTATGTGATGGAAGGCAGCCTGCGACAGGCCGGAACCAAGCTCCGCCTCGCAGTCCAACTCGTTGATGCGACTTCCGGTGCCCATTTGTGGGCGGAGAATTATTTACGTTCGTTCGACGCGGAAGCTCTTTTCGAACTGCAGGACGAACTCGTTCCCCGGATCGTGGCCACGGTCGCCGACACCCGTGGGGTTCTGCCGCAAACCATGAGCGAAGCGCTCCGGACCCGGACAATCGATCAGTTGAGCCCCTACGAAGCTCTGCTCCGCAGCTTCGCGTACTTTCAGCGGATCGACAAAGATGAGCACGCCATCGTAAGAGCCGGGCTGGAACGGGCCGTGGAAAAAGCGCCAAGTCTTGCCGATGCTTGGGCCATGCTATCGATACTCTACCGCGAAGAGTACACCCACGGATTCAACCTCTTGCCTGACCCGATCGGGCGCGCGTACACGGCGGCCCGCCGCGCTATCGAGATCGCGCCCTCGAATCACTACGGCTATCATGCCCTGGCCTCGGTTCTGTTTTTCCGCCGCGAACGCCAGGCCTTCCAGAATGCGGCGCAGCGGGCGGTCACGCTGAATCCCATGGACGGATTTACGTTGGCCTACATGGGCCTTATCACTGCCTATGGAGGCGATTGGGAGGGTGGCTGTGCTCTTAGCGAACGGGCCCGGAACCTCAACCCACATCACCCCGGATGGTATTGGTTCACATCCCTATTCGATGCCTACCGCAAGGGCGACTACCAAAGTGCCCTCGAAATTGCGCTCAAGGTAAACATGCCCGGGTTTTGGCGCACGCAAGCCGCGCTGGCAGCGATCTACGGGCAACTCGGTCAGTTGGACTCGGCGCACAGCGCGGTGCGGGAACTGCTCGCCATTCGTCCGGACTTCGCCGCTGTGGCACGTGAGGAACTCGAAAAGTGGTGGCAACCGGAACTGGTCGGACAACTGGTCGACGGTCTCCGCAAAGCGGGGCTGGTGATCGCCAGCGAGCAATCATCGGTGCCCACCACAACGGAAACTACCTTCAACCAATAATTCCCTTCCTCCATCCCCCTGCTGTGTGGAGAGCTCGACGGGGGAGCCGATTGGGCGGAGAAGGCGATCAACACCATGACCTGTCCATGATGATCTATCTCCGCTTTTGTTGTCTGCAAAGGTGAAGATGTTGCATCTGCCGGTTCAAGCGCAGGACCCAAGCGTATTACGCGCTGGTCCCGACTGAGGAACAGACGCACCGCATGCTGGTTTTAGCTGAGGCCATAAGCTTTTCAAGTCGAACGCTCGCGTCCGCGTATATTATCTCCAAGCAGGCACGCCAATGCCGTATTCGCCCATACTGATGGGTCATATCTGCGCCGGGACCTTAGGGCTGCTGTCCGGGACTGCGGCAATGTCTTTCCGGAAGGGTTCCCCCCGCCATGTCCTGGCGGGAAGGGTCTTTGTCGCGTCCATGCTCACCATGGCCGTCGCCGCGGTGTACCTCGCAATCGTGAAGCATCAACCGAACAATGTTGGCGGCGGGATTATAACTTTTTATCTGATCGGAACCGCATGGCTGACGGCCAGGCGCAGAGAAGGGGAAACCAGTCGCTTCGATTGGGTTGTGCTCTTGATTCCTTTAGTGCTCGGTATCGTCACCTGGATGAACGGTATAAAAGTCGTGCGTAGCGGAGCGAGTTCACAAGACGGAGTTCCCGTCGGAATGACCTTCTTTATGGGTTCTGTAATGCTGCTGGCTGCCACGGGAGACCTTCGCATGCTGGTGGGCGGTGGTGTTCTTGGAGCAAAGCGAATCGCGCGACATCTCTGGCGCATGTGCTTTGGGCTGTTCATCGCAGCAGGGTCTTTCTTCCTGGGACCCTCGAATCGCCCATTGAGATTGCTTTCGGCAGTGCGGCTTGGGCAACATCTGCCCCAGGCTCTATTCAGTACAACGTTGTATTCCATTCTCACGATACTCCCACTGATTATGCTGATTTTCTGGCTAGTTCGAGTGCGCTTCACAAATGCATACAAGGGCTCAGTGCAACTTGCATCCGCGAGTCCGGATTTAACGCGGTAGTCACTCGCAACTGAGATATGGCACCATTAACCTTTCTGAGGGGGACTGAGCCATTGAAGCAAAATGCTGGCCAGCGATCGCAATCTTCGACCGTTAGCATGCCTGTCCTATTATTCCCCCGGAAAGACTACTCAATCGCAAGAACTCGAAAGAGTGGACGCCTGAAGAAGCGGAGTTCTACTTTGATTGGCTTATCGCGAAGAAGGACATCCGAGTTTCAGATTTACTGGCTCACTTGAAAATGGAGATGGCCCCTATGGGAGAAGAGGTCCTATTTCTCAAGACCATGGGCGCCTCTCTTTCCCAGATGTTGCGGTCGACACCTGATGTTACTTCCAAAGCGGGTCCCTCGACCCTTTCTGGGGAGGGACTGGCGATGGCTCCGGAGACGAAGAAGTGGCTTAGGCAACCAAGGGTGATGTTTCCGTCACATGGATCGGCAAGGTGAAATGAAAGGTTGCACCTCGTCCGTCGTTGGCGGTGACCCACAACCGGCCGCCATGCGATTCCACAATGGATCGGCTGATGGCCAATCCCATGCCGCTGCCCTGCGGCTTGGTCGTAAAGAATGCAGAAAACATTTGGTCCACCCCCTCAGTTGGCAGCCCTACGCCTGTGTCACTGACCGAGAACTGGGGCTGACCGTCCCGTAGTTGTGACTTCACCGTAAGCTCTCCGCCGGAGTCCTCCATGGCTTCGATGCCGTTAAGCATGAGGTTCATGAACACCTGCTGCAGCTGCACACGGTCTACGATGATTTTAGGCAGTTCAGCGGAAAGGTCCGTCCGCACGGCAATTGAGGATCGTGTAGCCTCACCTTTCAGTAGCGTGAGCATTTCGTGGATAATTCCGTTCACGTCGACCAACTCACGTTGTGGAGGAGATTTCCTGTAGAACGAACGGATGCGGTCGATGATTTCCGCCGCCCGATTCCCATACTTATCAATTCTGGCTGCTGCCGCACGGGCCCGATCCAGATTGGGCGGTTCGTGTGCCAGCCATTCCATGCAGCTATTGGCGCTGGTGATGGCGGCGGCGATGGGCTGCTTGATCTCGTGTGCCAGCGACGCTGCGATTTCCCCCAACGTGCTCACACGATTGGTATGTGCTAAATCGGCCTCTAGTTGTCGCAGTTTCTCGCGCGCCTCTTCGGCACGTTTGCGCTCCGTAATATCGACCATCGTGCCGACCACTTGAACAAGCTCTCCACTGGGACTTAAAACTGGATGGCCAATGCCATGAATGTGTCTGACTGTTCCATCGAGCTTCACGATTCTGAACTCTACGTCGCAATTTACTTTATTGAGAAATGTCCTTTCATTCGCCAGCTTCACCTTTTCGCAGTCTTCTGGGTGTATTCGCTGCAGCCATTGGTCGAACATTGGCAGGCCTTGTCGTGGATCAAAACCGAAAACTCGGAACATTTCGTCGGACCAGTACACGGTCTCGTGGCTTGTGCCATCAATGGCACAACTACCGGTGTGGGTCAGGCTCTGTGATTCGGCAAGGTACGCTTGTCGCCGCTCCGACTCCTGGGTCAGCAGTTCTTGCTCGGTGATATCCATAGCGGTGCCGAGAAACCCCTTGAGGACTTCGCCTTCAACAACAGGAATTCCAACCCAGCGCATGTGGCGTAGCTCGCCGTCGGGGCGAACAATTCTCTTTTTTACATCGCAGCCACAGCGCTCCGTATGCATTCTATTTATGGTGCTGGCGATAAAATCGCGGTCTTCTGGGTGAACGGTGGCTAGATACTCTTCAAGTGTGGGGGCTCCCTTGTGCGGATCCAGGCCGTAAATCTTGAACAGCTCCTGAGACCAGTACTCAAAGAATCCGGAGGGGTTAAATGCCCAACTTCCCATATGGGCGAGGCGCTGCCCTTCGCTGATGTAAAACTGGCTTCGCTGAAGCGCCCCCTCGGCGCGCTTGCGATCTTCAATGTCCGTGAGGGTTCCGTACCATTTAACAATTTTTCCATGCTGGTCCCGAAGTGGGACACCACGCACCAGAAACCATCGATATTCCCCGTCAGCGGCGCGACGGAACCGCGCCTCGTCTTCGAAAAGCTGTCCGGTCGCAACGGAGATGCGCCACTTCTCGGAATGGCGCGCAAGATCTTCGGGATGGATCGCACGCTGCCAACCTGCGCCTGAACTCTGCTCGACAGAAAGCCCGGTGTATTCGGTCCAGCGCTTATTCACAAATGTGTTGGAGCCGTCAGACAATGCAGTGAAAGTCATCGCCGGAATTGTTTCCACAACGTCCCGCAGACGCTTTTCCTGACCTCTGAGCTGATGAATGCGCCATCGATGAAGTGCCCAGAGCAGCGCGAATGAAGGCTGCGAAGCACGACAAACGGAACCAGTAAGTTTGATAGTAGGCCGGGGCGACGTTCAAAGCGATCGCAGTTTCTGGCCCGTTCCACAGCCCCTCGCTGTTGCTGGCGACTAGCCGGAATCGATAGGAGCCGGGCCCAAGGTTCGTGTAAACGGCTTCTCGCGCTGCAACCGGCTGGCTCCAGCTACTGTCGAAACCTTCGAGAAAATATCGAAAGCGAATCCGCCCGGGCACCGCGAGGCTCAGCCCCGTGTACTCAAACGTGATTCGCCTGGGAGATGGAGGAATTCGAACGGAGGCGGCGAGGTTTGCGGTGTTGTTATCGGCGGTGATCGCCTCGATGTGAGGCAGCGCGGGAACTGAATTGTCAGTGATCTGGGATGGATTAACAACCGACAAGCCGCTCCTGAGTGAAAACCAGATCCTGCCCGCTGAATCCGAGACCACCGATCGGCTCCGCTTCACTCCTTCAGTGCTCTCGAGACCGTCGGCCTGGTCATACTCGCGAACATCGACTGCCTTCACAACACCGCTTAGCAGTTTGTCGCGCGGAACGCGCAAAACATGATCTGAGGTCGCGATCCAAAACCTTCCGCTCTTGTCCTCCGCCATTCCGACTATTTGTTCGCGCAAAACGTCGGGCGATTCATGAGGAACTTGAAAACGATTAGAGGCAAAAAAGGCAAGACCAGCAGACGTTCCACTCCAGAGAGTTCCGGATGAATCCTCGAAAAGGCAGTTCACCTCTGGCGAAGGCAAACCCTCTACCGTTGTATAGGTTCTCCATTGGCCGTTTGAAAAAGAACTCAGCCCGCTAGGTGTGGCAAACCACATTGCACCATCGCGGGTTTCAAGGATGGACGAGACGGTATTCGAAGCGAGGCCGTTGGTCGTCGTGTAAGTGGTGAAGTGCCCATCTTTGAATTTGCTGACGCCGCCGTTTAGCGTGCCGGCCCACACAGAGCCATCGCGGCTCTCATAAACAGCATAGACACTGTTTTGGGCCAGTCCGTTTGCCTCTGTATAACTCTGGCTCGCTATCGCACCGTTGCGAAATTGTAGACGGGTCAGTCCCCCGCGTTGACGTCCGACCCACACCACATCTGCCCGTCCACTGATGGAATAGACGACCTCATTTGGTGGTATCGATGTAACGGGTTGAACGCGTCCATTCTGGAGAACATACAGCCCACCTTGAGCGGGAGCCAACCAGGTGCGGCCCTCCGGGTCGACATATACAGGGCCATTGTGTTCGAAACGACGATCGCTAACAGATGAATAAGTTACGAACGCACTGTCCCGAATGCGGCCTAGCCCTCGCGCACCTCCGATCCAGAGATTCCCTTCGCGGTCCTCGAACAGAACGTTAATCCCGCCGTCTCCGCGAAGCTCATTCTCTTCGGAGAACGAAATGCCTTTCGCGTTGATGCGCAGTAGCCCGCGCGTCGTACCCACCCAGATATTCGAGTCACGATCGCGCAGGAGGCTCAAAACCTGGACATTACCGAGGAACGACGGCAATTCGATCCGACGAAAGCCTTTGCCGTTTCCGCGATACAAGCCTGTGTCGGTGCCGACCCACAACTCGTCACTACCGATCGCCAGCAGACAATTGATCTTTCGGTCGGGCAATCCTGCGTTGACGTTGGTAGCTCGCCCGCCCGCTAAGAAAAAAGAGGCCATCGCCGAGTGTGCCCATCCAAATCCTTGCCGTCGGCTGTTTCTGCCAGAGAGATTACTGGCGGTGAAGCGGGTCCCAATTTCTGAACGTGGTCTGCCATGAAACGGAATGTGCCCTGCTCGATGTCCGAAACCAGTACTCCGTCGTGGTTATCTTTTGACAGAGCGGTGATTGCGACTGGACCGTATCTGACGCTCTCAAACTTGCCATCTTTTTGGCGTACGAGATCGGCGCCCTGTGGACGGATCCACAGTTTTCCGCCAGCATCCGTAAGCAGTTGCAATATCGAAACGTTCGAAGCGGTGGCGATGGAAGTAAAAGAGACAGGCCTGAAATTAAAGCCGTCGAAACGTATCAGGCCTCTGTCGGTTCCAATCCAGAGGTATCCATCTGCGGTTTGCGCGATGCCGTTGACCGCGCCGCCGGGAAATCTGGTTTCGGTGGTCCATTGTTCGCGGACGTACTGCGAAGGCAGACGATTGGGATCGAGTGCACGTGCATCGGTGACAAGGCCCGCTAGCACGATTCCAATAAGAGTCCATCGAGTTTGCTTCAACCAGCAAATCACGGGAGGTACTCGAATTTGTCGATTATGACCTCATTTTCGTTTTTCAGCGGTATTTGGCCTTGATGAAATACATACAAAGCGATGCGTACCGATTCTCCCCCCGGTGAAGGCACACCGGAGGTAAACACGTGCTGGTTAATGACACGACCGGCGTCTGTATTGCCCGATCCTGCTACCGTCGAAAACGTTACTTGCCCCGGTTCCCAGCGGAAGGAATGTGTGTAGACACCAGGCGGCGCCCGAAAGGCAACAAAGTTAGCTGGAACGTAGTAAGGCTGGACAACATAATTTACGTTGGTCATTATCAAGGTATCCCCAACGACCAAGCTCAACGTCCAACTCGCGCCGGTTGCTCTCTGTGCCAACGCCGTCCCAGGTGATTAGCGTTAGAAGAGCAGAAGGTTCGAGATGAGAGACATCGCGCACCTGGAACCTGTATGTTCCGTATCCCAGGCTGCGCGTGAGCTTCAGCTCCGCCGCAGTCCACTTTCCCGGGCTTCCCGAAATGCGAAGATGCAGTGCACCTCTTTCGTCCGTCCAAACGTTCGCAGGATCGAAAAAGTTTCTTGACCCAGCGTGAAAAATTGGCCCGGTGCTCGTCGTCCACTCGTAACCGCTAAAGTTCAGTATCTTGGGCGACGGGAGTACCGGCGCTGGGCCTTCCCCGTTAACGACTGCCAGCGCCACCACGCCGTTGCCGACGATCGGTAACGATTCAGTTTGTTCAGGCGGATTGTAGGTTGGATCAACCAACAGAGCGGCATATTGTATTCCCAGGTGGACTGAAGCTTTCCACCGGCCGTCAGTTTCGATATTCGTAAACGGCTGACCTGATTGCCGGCACACGCCCCATCGTCCATCTGTCTTTGCGTACAACACGATTCGCTGCCCGGGTCGAGCCCCTGTGACACGACCATCGATTATGTCTGTCTTGTAGTCACGTTCGGTTATGTCTGTCTTGTAGGGACTCTCCTGATATGCGGCGGCGACCTTGCTGAAAGCAACTGTCGGAGCTGAATTTTTTGATGAAGAGTGGCATCCGGTCAGCACAAAGTACACCAACAGCACTGACAATGTTGCGGTACGTGCGACTATGTGCGGGCGCGACACCATCGATCTCCGTCACGATCCGAGGTAAGGCGGCCAGGGCTGCACCCACCATTGCCCGCTGTGCGCATAAATAACAATCTGCTGCTTTGGTCGAGATTTTCTTACCCGTCCAGAAATCGTGTCGACTCTTTCTCGTCCACCTTGCGCCGCCGACGGAATATGAGTGAACTCGATCGAAGGTCCGGAATTGGCTTTATGCGACTGGCAACTGTTCAGCGCAATGCAGAGAACCAGCAGCGATCGCTGCAAGAAACCTGGGGTCAACAGTCGCAGTTGCATGTGAGCGAACCACGACAGAATCGGGTCGATTACGGTTTGCTCGACCGGTTCGCGCTTGCTGCCTTCCAACTTTATTCCATGTGAGGCTGCCAATTTTACTTTCAAATCTGGGCATCTTCTTGCGCGACTCCGGGAACGCTGGTTCCTTCCTGAGGGATAGGCCGCGAGATACCCAACCTTCTCATCTTGGCAAGCAGTGTGGTTCGTTTCAGTCCCAGTTTCGCCGCTGCGCCGCGCGGTCCACCGACGATCCAGCCGGCCTGCTCCAGTGTTTCCACAATCAGAGCGCGATCCGGAGTCTTCCAAGGTCATCGATGACGGGAAAGTTCGGGTGCGATGCAGACTGGGGAGCATGAGCTCTGTTTGCTTTTTGTGAAGTGGGTTTGGGAGCACGCCGTCCCGCGAAAGGATAACCGCGCGTTCCACCAAGTTCTGCAACTCGCGAATGTTGCCAGGCCACAAATACCACTGGAAGGCAGCCATGGTTTCCGGAGGAACGCTGTCGACTTGCTTCCCCATGCGGCGGCTAAACAGCTTCACGAAATGCGTGACAAGAGCGGGAATGTCTTCCCGGCGCTCTCGGAGCGCCGGCAGCAAGATGGGGAAGACGTTCAGACGATAGTACAGATCACTGCGAAATTGCCCGCGAGCTACCATCTTCATGAGATCCCGATTCGTTGCAGCTACCAGCCGGACATCCACTTTGTGCGTGCGACCGCTCCCTAAACGCTCGAATTCCTGCTCTTGCAACACACGCAGCAACTTCGGCTGCAGCGCCGAGGGGATGTCGCCTACTTCGTCCAAAAACAGCGTACCCTTGTCGGCCATTTCGAAGCGACCGATCTTCTGCGCAATCGCACCGGTAAAAGCACCCTTCTCATGACCGAACAATTCGCTTTCCAGAAGATCCAGCGGAATGGCCGCGCAATTAAGCTTTATGAAAGCGCGCCCGCAGCGCTGACTGGCATTGTGAATGGCGTGCGCAATGAGTTCTTTTCCCGTGCCGGTTTCCCCCTCGATGAGGACAGTCGAGTCTGTGGGGGCAACCTGCTCCACCTGGTCGAGAACAGATTCGAGGGCAGCGCTATCGCCGATGATCCGCTCGAACGTACGCTCGGCCTGATCCGGCACAGGGTTCATGACTGTTGCATAATCTCCCACAGAAACCTCTACACTTAAGGCTTCCCACGCGACTGCAATAGCCGAGGTTGCTCACATATCAAGTGCAGCACGGACCCTTTTGAGCAACAAGTGATGATCGAACGGTTTCGCCAGGAACTCGACTGCACCCTCTCTCATCGCTCGAATCCGCATCCTGGCATCTCCATGAGCCGTGATGAAGATGATCGGAATATTGCATTCCTCTTCTTTCAGCCTGGCCTGCAACTGCAGACCCGACATCTTCGGCATACGGATATCGACAATCAGGCACGCAGCGTTGACGTATGCAAATCGGATTCGAGGAATTCTTCCGCGGATCCGAAGCAACGTGCGACCAGCCCAGCCGTCTCCATCAGGTCGCGCAGCGAATCTTGCATCGCCTCGTCGTCATCAATGATCGCTATTAATTTGGACGTTCGGTCCACCGACATGTCGGCAGCTTAACGTCATTGCTTCACTTGGAGCAATCAAACTTTAGGCTGACTGAACCAGACTTTAGGAGATTAGATCCTTACTATCGATAATCGGCGAGGAAAGCATCGATTCGCGCAAAGTCGGATGTGATGGACTTCAGCTTGTGCTCGAGACACAACTGCGTCGCGGTCTCAAAGCAGTCGAGACTTACAACATCATTCCACAGCGGCTCCACTGTTCTCCGCCGCTTTGTCGCAAGCGAAAACAAAAGTGAGAGGATGGTCTGCGCAAATGTATTCGGCCCTCGTTGGAGCACGAAGCTCCTAGCCTTGATGGAATAGGCTGCGCGCTCGTCTTATTTAGTCAGGCAGCCTTGAAAGGCTCTTCCGGTTGACAGGTTTCGAGAGCGCCGGGTTCGACCGTTCTGTCATCTCATAGTTCATCAGCTGTTATGCTGAGATAGAGGTCCCCACACCGGCCGCGAATTACAGCCCTCTCGGGCATCGAAATTGATGTAAGGGCTATGCGCTTCAGTTCGGGGTTTTCCATCTCTTTCCATCTGTAAAATAATGCCAGCCGCAGCAACGAATACGGTTCCTTTGGGGAGGCGGACCGAGAGCTACGAGGGGACAGAGGAACTTCGTGAGAGTCGCAACCTTCAACATTAACAACATCAATAAGCGGCTTGATAATCTCTTGGCTTGGTTAGCCAAAGCTGAGCCGGACGTGGTTTGTCTCCAAGAGCTTAAGGCGGAGCAGGAAGCCTTTCCCGCGAATGCCCTTCGAACTTTAGGGTACGAAGCAGTCTGGCAAGGGGAGCGTTCCTGGAACGGCGTCGCCATTCTCGCGCGAGACCATGCGCCAGTGCTGACCTGCGCAAGCTTGCCAGGAAATCCTGAAGATCACCAAGCCCGCTACATCGAAGCGGCGGTTCAGGGAGTCCTGATCACTTCCATCTACCTCCCCAACGGAAATCCGCAGCCTGGGCCGAAATTCAACTACAAGTTGGCCTGGTTTGAGCGCCTCATCACCCATGCCGGCGAACTCATGGCGAGCGGCGCCCCGGTGGTGTTGGCAGGTGACTACAACGTCGTGCCGACACCACAGGACATTTATCCGACTCGATCGTTAGATAACAACGCGCTGATCCAACCCGAAAGTCGCCAAGCCTTTGCGCGTTTAGTGGCTCAAGGCTGGACCGACGCGATGCGGAGGTTACAGCCGGACGGACCCCTCTGGACATTCTGGGATTATAAATATGAACGATGGCCCAAGGACAAAGGCATGCGACTCGATCATTTTTTGCTCTCGCCGAAGGCGTTGGAGCGGCTGGTGGACGGTGGTGTAGACCGATGGGCGCGCGGACAGCTAAATGCGAGCGACCATGCGCCAACATGGATAATGCTTGATCTTTAGACCAGAGCTGATGATTCCCGCAAGGTCATCGGCTCGTCGCTTCTGCTGTTGCATTGGAACCGTCTGTTTGTGGCTGAGGAGTCGAACAACCGACTATCACTACTTGCCGCCAGTTGATATTGCGTTTGAGGCCGCGACCGAGCCCGTTGTGTATGCTCGCAACTGGGATATCTGGTGGGCGCAACAGTCGTGGACATGGATGGAGTACCGCAAGTAGCGCTTCGTGGCGATGGGGCCACCATCCATACAGCGAAATCGAGTTTCGATAAGGCGTTTACGATGGTAACGCTGCGACCGATATTCGACTTTGATACATCAGGCAAGTTTTCGATCAGGTGAAGACCATTCATATGCGCCGCGCGGCTCGCAAAGGTGCGCAATGTTATGGCACTTCCAGGCAGCGGCGTTCAAGCCGAAAAAACCTCATCGTCGGCACTCTCGGCGTGGGAGGGGCTCGCGGCGGGAGACAAGGATAAAGTTTGAGGACATGCTGGTTTGCGAAAGTCGCTGACCGGCTTCCAAACTGAATTGAAATCGACGCGCAGCCTTTCAAAGATAAGGAGGGTGTATGTCGAATAACAAAACCGCAATCATCACGGGAGCATCGGGGGGGATTGGGGTGGGTTTGGTCCAGGGTTTCGTCAAGCAGGGCTTTAACGTCGTCGGGACATCTCTCAATTCCAGTCAATCCTTGACGGCGTCGCCCAGCATAGTTCTCCTCGATGGCGATATCGGCAAGCGGGAAACCGCTGTTAAAGCTGTCGAAGCGGCGGTCAAGCGCTTCGGAACTGTCGATGTTCTTGTAAACAACGCTGGGATCTTTCGCAACAAGCCTTTTACGGACTTTACCACCGAGGACTTCGACGCCTTGGTCTCAACCAACCTCATGGGTTTCCTGTACATCACTCAACTGGCAGTGAGACAGATGCTGAAACAAAGATCGGGGAGTGTCGTGACCATTACGGCATCACTTGCCGACCAACCGATCGCGGGCATAAATGGCTCGGTTTCGATGATTACGAAGGGGGGACTAAATTCCGTTACCCGGAGTCTCGCGATCGAGTACGCAAAAGAAGGCATCCGCTTTAACGCCGTTGCGCCCGGCGACGTGGCCACATCGCTACATAAGGATGACACCGCAGACGCCCTGGGTAGGTCGCCAATGGGAAAAATCGTGGAGGTAGATGACGTTGTCTGTGCTGTTCTCTATTTGGCACAGGCGGGTCAAGTAACCGGCGAAGTTCTCCACGTGGATGGTGGCGCTCACGCCGGCCGCTGGTAACACAACAAGGAACGGGAAGATGAGCAGAAAGGAAGAGAGTTATGGAAGGCGCGGCACCACGGTATACAGGATGTCCTGCACGGGCCATAGCGATCTGCGCGGGGAAAAACGGGCGCGATCGTTTTCCCCTTAGCAGAACGGTTGGAATGCGAGCAAACCGCCGAGTCGGAGAACGAGTTGGCCGATCAGAGTCTCCCTGGAGGGCGAAATTGAGGTAGAGCGCGACTTCATACGAAATCCGGCCGACCAAGAAAGTGTTGACAGTGCACGGAAAGAAGCCTGACACATGCTAGAAGCGGCGAAGAGTTTACTTCTGATTCTCAGCGCGATCTTCCCTATTGTCGACCCAATCGGAGGTAGCCCGTTTTTTCTTGCTCTAACTGGTGAATACAGTTCGGAGGCGCGAAAAGCATTGGCACGGCGAATTGCCCTTGACAGTTTCGTGCTGCTAGTTGGCTCGTATTTTGTCGGAACCTACATCCTAGCTTTCTTTGGGATTTCACTGCCAGTAGTGCAGGTCGGCGGAGGAATGGTCCTCGTAGCGATGGGGTGGTCGACACTCATGGAAAACGATGAAGGCTGCGATAAGAGTTCGCGTAAGAGCATTGAACCGCAAGAGGTCTTTAATCGCGCGTTCTACCCCTTGACGTTGCCGCTTACCGTGGGTCCAGGATCAATCTCAGTTGCCATCACCTTGGGAGCAAATGCGGCACGCGGTCACACTCTTCATCCTTTGACAATCTTGTCAGCACTGGTTGGCTTCGCGCTGATCGCGTTCAGCATATTCGTGTGCTATGGATTTTCCGATCGCCTAGCGCGAACGCTGGGACAAGCTGGGATGAGGGTAGTCACGAAATTGTCGTCGTTTCTTCTTGTTTGTATCGGCGTGCAAATTGGCTGGAACGGCATCAAGGAGTTGCTGGAGTCTGTGGTCCTACATGTGGCTTGATATATAGGAAATACAAAATCCGTTCTGCCAAGAACTCTGAACCTCTGAAGTTGTATGAGGGTCGGAAGGGGGTGGTTCAGCCCGCTAGCCACAGCGCAGACCAAATGGCATCTAGAAACGCCTTGCTCCTTCTCAATCTTCATCTGACTTCAGCGCTATAATCGCGCGCATGAAATCTCTTTATCGTGAATTCCGATTCTCTTAGCCACGTTCGTTAGTGGGTGTGACCTGCATGGGGCAAGCGGCGAGGGCACAGGCAACGGCACCGTCCGACGACGCGCGGGCGCTGGTGAAACAGGGACAAAAGCTCAACAACGAAGGCAAACAGGACGAGGCGCTGAAGCTGTACAAGCAGGCGCTCGAGAAGTCTCCGAATTCGTACGAGGCGCATCTGGAGTCGGGCGTGGCACTTGACCTGGCGGGAGACTACACGGCCGCGCGCGAGCACCTGAAGAAAGCGATCGACGTGGCTCCGGCGGACCAGAAGAATCGCGCACTGCGAGTGATGGCCTTTTCCTATGCGTTCGAGAGCAATGCGGCCGAGGCGGAGAAATACGAGAAGCAGGTGTTTGACACGCTGATGGCGAATGCGGACTTCGAGGCCGCGGCCGGAGTGGCCAATGAGCTGGCGCGCATCAAACTCGAGTCGGGCGATATCGACGGTGCGGCGAACTGGTACAAAACCGGCTATGACACCGCGATGCGCAAGACGGACATGAAGGAGGCCGACAAGAGCCTGTGGGCATTCCGCTGGGCGCACGCCCAGGCCCGTATCGCCGCCCGCCGCGGACAACGCGACGAAGCACAGAAACAGATTGCCGCGGCGAAAGCGGCACTCGAGAAGGCGAACAATCCGGACCAGGCACAGTTCTTTCCCTATCTGACCGGATATGTAGCGTTCTATGGCGGTGACTACAAGACGGCGATCACGGAACTACGGAAAGCGAACCAAGATGACCCGTTCATCCTGGTGCTACTCGCCCAGTCGTATGAGAAGGCGGGCGACGCGGTGCGCGCGAGGGAGTACTACGGCAAGGTGATGGC
Source organism: Terriglobia bacterium (assembly GCA_963706335.1). Lineage (GTDB taxonomy): Bacteria > Acidobacteriota > Terriglobia > Terriglobales > Acidobacteriaceae > JAIQFF01. The sequence goes on along the minus strand of CAVPME010000012.1, from coordinate 101,960 downwards.
GAACAACGCACACGGTCCGACGAATGCGTTTGCGCGTCCGGTAGCGAGGAAGAAGTTGGCGGGCCGGTAGTAGCAGCCGCCGTCTGGCGAATGCATTTTCCTTAGCGATCGCTAGCCGCACGCTCCACTCTCAAGATGCACCAATCCAGGGAGATAGTCACACGGCAACTCGGAAGCAACGGTTGGAAACAGCGCTTACACTCAGAATCATTCGGGGGAGCCACAGCATGAGACAAAACAGGACGCTATTTGTCTAGATCAGGCGGCGCGTTACGGACCCGAGCACCACGCCACGAGTCTATGACCAGCAAACCAGCGTCAACTACCCTTTGAACACAAGCCCTACGGTCTCGGTAAAGGCATGCCAGAACCCGGCGTTCGCAAGGTACCCCCATTCCCAGTTGTTCGCGTACATCCAGACATAGACCGCGCTGCTGCCGGCCGTGCTTCTAGATTTGATCGAGAGTGCTGCCGGAATTGCAAGTAAGCGTTGGCCGGAGTGGATGGTGACAACCCCGGCCAACGCCTCCATGTCTTCTGACGTTTGCTAGGTTTGCAGTTCGACTTTCGAGAGGAACATGATCGTCCGTTTCGCGTCTTCGAGTTCCATCAGTTCTCGGCGGTTAGGAGGATCAGAGCGCACTTCAAACAACCGATCGTCCACCGCCCTCAATGCTGCTTCCAGTTTGGGTCTAAGACGCGTCTGGTCTGTCTCAAATAGCGCATCTTGATAAACCTGCTTCCACACGGACTGATTGCGGGCCTGTGAGACCTGCATAAAACACCTCCACATTGCAATTGGACTTTCCGGCCAAGCGTAGGCGACACGGCGGAGTTAATCTCTCCGGCTATCGCAACTCAAGTTTGAGCTCGGCTGAGTCTCAGCAACGGAGAACACAAGCGGCGAGAGAAAGCAGCGTTGGAGAGGTTGTTTTCCCCGAAGAACTTGGAGAGCCGCTACGTTTGGTCCAGTCGAGAAGCCTCCGGGAGTCCACGGCAAGGCCCTGATGGTTCCAGTGAGTGGGGATTTTCACCGAAAAGTCTTTCGAAATCTCGCTTTGGCTGAATGCAGAGTCGTTTTCCGAAAGAACGTCAGGGCACGTAAATGCGAACAGCGCAAAACTGGCAAGAACCGCGACGAGTATGGTGACCAATTTCCTTTTCATGCTTTCCTGCCAGGTCAAACGAGTTAAGTTTACCTTGCTTTGCTGTGGGATGGAAAGTGGGCGTTCGCGGCGAGCGCAGCTACTTAGTTGACGTGCGGCGGGTTCTCAGACTACGCAGAACCGACAGCTCACTCGCGATGGCGTGGCTGCCGTATTGCCTTCCTCCTACTCGGAATGAAGTCGGCATCCTGATCTATGGGCTTTTCGCAGTTCAATCGCCTCGCCCACCGATGCCTCTATCTACGGTTCAAGACCCATCTCACGACGTCCCCCGCAAGACTCGAGGTCAGGATGGATTCGCTCCTTTCCTGTAGGGCTCTTGCATCCCCTACAACATGCCATTTTAGCCCGGCGCACTCCGGGCTGCCCGTTATCCGGGAATCTTTCGAATTCATAGTCGGCAGTTTTTAAACGATTCGATTCCGACTTGGCGACTTCACGGCGGTGGCCTTGACTGGAATATTCCGCACAAGTCTAATTGTTCTCCGGTTCTTCGAAGAACCATGAATGGTCACAATCGATACGCGGGAGGACACTATGACAGCCTATTCCCCGACAATTTTCCGTTCCGCAGTAACCCTACTTCTCGTCGGATGGGCTATAACAACCTCTATCGCTCCCGTGGCGAGTGCAGGTCCCCCAAAACCGCAAATCACTATTCTTTATGATGCTTTCGGCAAAGACTCTGCCATGCAGAAGGACTGGGGTTATGCTGCGCTCGTGGAATACGGCGGGAAACGAATCCTGTTCGACAGCGGCAACAACCCGGATGTCCTTGCCCAGAACGCAAAGGCAAAAAGCATCGACCTGTCGAAGCTGGATTTCGTTGTCATGTCGCACCGCCACGGCGATCACATGGGAGGACTGGCGTACCTGTTGAAGGTGAACCCTAAGGTAAAGATTTACGCGCCGAAGGAGGGATTTGGCGTCTATGGCGCCGACTTGCCGAGCAGCTTTTATCGCAAGGACCCTTCTCTACCGTCGGAACAGCGCTATTACGGCGGTGCGCCCCCCGACGTCATGCGGTTTGGATCTGCTTGGCCCGGCGCAAACTTCCAACTCGTGGATAAAACGGTCGAGATCGCTTCCGACATCTATCTGATCTCTTTGGTCTCCGATAAACCGGGCACACTCGAACTGCACGAGCTGTCGCTGGCTATCAAAGCGCCCAACGGCATGGTGCTGGTGGTTGGGTGTTCACATCCGGGCATTGACAAGATCGTCGAAGCGGCCAGCACGATCGACCCGCGTATCCATTTGATCGTGGGCGGCTTTCACCTCGTAGTGGCGAGCGATGCGGACATCCAGAAGATCGTCACGGCACTGCACGACACGTTTAATGTGCAGTACGTCGCACCTGGCCACTGCACTGGCGAGCCAGCTTTCACGGCGCTGAAGAAGGCATTTGGTGATCGTTATCTCTTCGCTGGGCTGGGTACCACCGTCGCGCTGAGTATCTCCCCGAACTAAGAGTTGATTCTGGCTGGACGAGGTGTCGGAATCGCCAATCGCAAAGCGCGCGTCTCGGCGACGACGCGACTTGTGAAGTCGGATCGCGCGCGAGCGTGAGCTGAGCATCGGATAGCCGTTGTGGTCGTAGTAGATGCCGGTCTGACCGGATGCATCGATCAAGACTTCGGTGGCCACACGCGCGGCTCGCTTCGGGGTGCTCCAATACTTGATGGGGGAGCGAGCAGCGGAAGGATGTAGTTCGCCAGAAAGCGCAGGAAGGCGTTGGCATCGCGCCCGAGGCCGGTGTTCGGAGTGAAGCCCGGTTCGAGCGCGTTGAAGCGTAACCCTGGCGTCTCACGGGCGAACACCATCAGCGTGGCGAGATTGCACTGCTTCGACGTGGCGTAGGCGTCCGCGCCCGGCACCTTGGAGCCTCCGGGTTTCCACTCGCCGCGCACACCCGCCTGCAGGACACTTCAGAAATCGTTTTCAGACTAAGTTCGCCTACTGCACGTTTTAACGCCTTCCCTGCACAAAGCGCGTCCTGGACAGCATTATTGGAGCGGAGACGGATTCTTGAAAGCATGCTGTCGCCATGCGACACCATTTGAGAGCATGCCTTTTGATCCTGGCCCTACTCGATATCTCTTTGCTAGTTTCGGCTCAGGCAAATCCTTGGCGAGAGCTTAAAGACGCATTTGTGCTAGAGCGTGACGGCAATCCCGCGCAAGCCATCATTGCTCTCCAATTGCTTGTTTCTTCGAAATCGCTCGATGCCGTCATTGTTGGCAAGTCCTGGGACGTATTGGGGCTGGCGTACCAAGATCAGGGACATTTTTCACAGGCCCAGCATGCGTTCGAGCAAGCTATTCGCGTGTTAAAGGCGTTACCTGATCACGCAACCGATTACGCTATGGCCCTCGATGACTTGGGAGGACTTTATCTGGCCATGGACCAGATCGATGCTTCCCGAAACCTGAAATTGCAGGCCCTTCGTCTTTACGAAGAAGCCGACGAGCATGGAGGTATCGCAATCAGTTGCAGCGATCTCGCCGCGCTTGCGCTGGTGAAGAGGAAAATTCATGATGCGAAGGAGTACCTAGCACGCGCCCAGGACGAGCAATTAGCGGCGACGGATCTCGATGATGACGGTCGTGCTGCTATTTCCTCGATGCAAGGGTGGTTGGCGAGAATTGACGGCAAAATCCCAGATGCACTGTTCGCATACCAGCACTCGCTAGATCTTTGGAGAACTCAACATGGCGAAGAACATTCGTTTACCGGATGGGGATATATGCTTCTTGGAAATGCCAAAGCGGAGGCGGGCGAGTCAGCCGCAGGGCTTGTCGATATGGAACGCGGCCTTCGCATTATCGGGCGTACGCTTGGCCACGATAACCCGCGCTACCTATCCGGAGAAATAGCCTATTCGCGCGTCCTCGATCAGACCGGAGCACACCCTCAAGCTGCTCGGATCAAAGCTGAAGCCGAGCGACAATTGAAGGACTTGTACCGTGGCCAATGCCCCGGCTGTACCATAAGCGTAGCGGCATTTCGCTGAAGGTTGTCATGGACGACGCAGCAGTAGCACAAGTTGAAGACCACCCGATACTGAAAGCAGGAGCGCGTCAATCGCGGCTGGTCTTCGGAGCTGGAACGCTTGCACTCTGCATCGCCGGGATTCTGACGCTGGCTACCGCTATTGAATGTCACACTTCGGCGACGCAGCTCGCTTCGCAAACTCCCTGGACTCCATCGCTCCTTTACGGCTGCGTCCTCTGGTTGTGGTGGGCAGCCGTTGCTTACTTGCTTTGGACGGCAAGTTCAAGATGGACTACAGTTCTTCAGACATCAGCAAAAAACATCCTGTTGCAGTTTTTTGTCGGTATCGTTCTGGCCGCACTGCACCTCACGTTCCTTCATTCGGCTATCCGAATCAGCGCGAGGTTGTGGCCGGCGAGCGGCTATGGGGACATACAATTTTTTGAGATCGGGCGCTTTGGCCTCGACTTTCTCGTGTATGCCCTGATATGGACGGCGTGCGCGATGATTGCAATGCAAATGGCGACGCAAATGGAAGCGGTCCGGTCTCTCGAATTGAAGCGGCAGCTCTCTGCAGCGCATCTTCAAGCTCTCCAGATGCAAGTTGAGCCCCATTTCCTTTTCAACACGCTGAATGCGATCACAACTTTGGTCGAGCTCGGACGACAGAAAGAAGCGGTTCGAACCCTCTCCCACCTGAATGCCATTTTAAAAATGACCCTCACACAATCCATGCCGGACAAAGTTCCTATAAGGCAGGAACTGCAAATTGTCGAAAACTATCTGGCCATCGAGCGGACTCGGTTTGCCGATCGCCTGCAGGTAGAAATGAAAGTGGATCCCGCTGCACTTGACAGTCTCATTCCATGTTTTCTGCTTCAGCCGCTTATTGAGAACGCCGTTCGTCATGGAATCGCGCATTGCGAAGATAACGGAATAATCCAAACCTCTATCGAACGAAATGGAGGGCGCTTGCATGTGAGCGTGCGCGATAATGGGCCAGGGCCGAACGACCACTCGCCAGGTCAAGGCATAGGCTTGAAAAATACCAAGGAACGGCTCGAACACTTTTACCGCGAAAACCACGAGTTAAAATTCATCGAGCCCGACGCCGGCGGCTTCGAGGTTTCAATCACAATCCCGTACGAGCGCAACAGCCATGAAACTCAAAACACTCATCGCTGATGACGAACCGTTGGCCCGCGAGCGACTGAAACTCCTCCTGTCAAAGCACGAAGATGTCGAGATCATCGGGGAGTGCCGCAACGGAAGGGAAACGGTTGCGGCGTTGAGGACAAATGCAATCGATTTGCTTTTCTTGGATATACAAATGCCGGGGAGCGATGGGTTTGATGTCATCAAAGAGATCGGCACGGTTCACATGCCCATAACGATATTTGTGACGGCCCACCATCAACATGCGTTAAGGGCATTTGAAGTCCACGCTCTTGACTATCTGACAAAGCCTGTCGAGCCGGAGCGGTTAAGGGCGGCGGTGCTCCAAGTAAAGGAACGCTTCGCGTCGAAAGCGGCGCTATTGACGCAGGAACAACTACGGTCTGTACTGGCGAGCCTTCAGAACGGATCCATCAAGCAGAAGCCCCATCCCCAGCGCCTCCTGGTTCACAACGGCACCAAAGACGTTTTCATTAATGTCAATGAGATCGAGTGGATCGAGGCGGCAGACTATTACGCTTGCCTGCACGTCGGCACGAAAAGCTTTATGCTACGTCAGCCCCTCAAAGAACTTGTAAGTACGCTGGATCCTGAGAAATTTGTACGCATTCACCGCTCAGTTATGGTCAATGTGAATCAGGTGCGGGAGATTCTGCGCGAGGGGCGAAGCGAGGGATCAGTGATTCTGGCGAACGGTAATCGGCTGAGGATGAGCAGGATTGGCTGGCGAAATCTCCTTGCAGTCGGTCGCAGTTAAGAGACAATGCCGCATCAGAAGAATGGGTAAAAATATCCCAGCTCACCAGCACCCAGAAGCCCACGGCGAAAACGTTGACCGAGCAAGGCCTTTGTTGTTGCAACAGCTTCGGACGACTGTCTTCCGTTACGTCGTTCGTAAACGCGAATCGCGACCCGCCACGGATTGGTGCCGGAAAGTCGGCATAGCAAAAGTGATCCGTTTGCCAATTCGTTCCGGACAGCGCTCACGCCTCTGATGACTTTTTCAACATTCACGCCATCAACCAGGCAGGTTCTCAACTAATCCTGATCCGAGAGAATCTGCGCGATGCCGAGAATAGTCGGGTAAGACTGGCCTGCGCCTCGGTTCGGAGATTCGCCCGGTTTTGCCAGTGCACGCGCCGGAAGAGCAGGGACGACATGCAAACCGTTGGCGATTGAGATGTCATTGACGGCATGATATGTACCGGGCTTCATCTCTGGGAACGAACGCTGGAGTCTGGCAGCGTCAATTGGTAGCATGCCTATTTTCTCGAATTCCATACGCTTGAGTTGAGTGCTCGTGCAAGTACCCGGTCTACTGAGCTTCCAGAGCAGTTCCTGGCGCAGATTTTCAAGGGATGGCTTTTCGGCTGCAGCTTGCGCGACTGTCAATGGCCGATACCATGATAGAAAATCGAAAGCGCGGCCTCGGTCTACAGTGACTATCGCAGCCCAGCCATCCTGCTGCCATTGCCAAGAAACGGAGCCGTCTTTGCGGTGGAACTTATACATCTCTTTGGACCTGAAATACGGATTTATGCAATCGCCACCGCACGTCGGATAGACAAAAACGTCTCCAATCTCCATCAAGAAAGGCTGTGGCGACTTGAGAACCGAACGGCGCTTGCTCATTGGGGGAGCAACAAGCCGCGCGTGCAATTCGTCGAGCATGTTCTTGCGCTTGCGCAAATCCGACGCGGACATACCCAGTTTTTGGAGTACAGAGAGGTCAAGACCGTGCTCGATGATCTCAAGAGCCTTGTTTCGCACGCGATCGGAGACGATTCCGCGCTTGGCAAATTGATCGGCGGTGACAAGCCAAAAAGTCGAGTAGTCTTGGTCGGTCGCATTCTTAGAGCTGCCAGATTCGGAGTCGCATAGAATTTCGACGAGTCGGTCGGGGGCGAATGGGAGGCGCGAGACGGCACGGATCGTGTTGCGCAGATCCATGGCGAAATCGCCCGAGTAGAGACCTGTGTCGAAGACACCCAGGAGTACAGACCCTCCCAAAAGACGAGTTTAGCTTAGAGAAGGTCAGCCCGTTCATGCAACGCTTCATTGGTCGATTACTGGTGCAACAGCCGTTAACGACATCAGTTATCGGAAAACGCGAAGAAACATTCTTATGGGGCTCAGCGATTTATCCAAAGTGCAGCAATTACTGCGATCAAAGCGATTGCGTACCCAATCCATTCTGCCCTGCCCTGGGGTATGCAATCCCAATCGCCACGCATGGGGATTAACCTCGACCACGAGAGAGTGCCTGCCACTGTGAATACTATGTATCTCAACTGCCACGGTCCACGTTACCGTTGGCGGTGAGCTGAGGGGCGGATTGGAGTTGACCGGGCTCTGAGCGCAAACCTCTGTACAACAACAATTGATTACAGCACCAATTGACTCTCTTTACCGACCAGCCCGGTCATAATTAGCCTCAAAGTTAGCTGGCTTGCTTCAGCATCAGATCTCCTGCTCCCACGTGGGCGTGAAGCCGATACTTGCCGGACCCCTGCTTTTGGAATGATCGGAACAATCCACCTTTCGAAATCGCAAATGGTTCCGCGTCTAAGTCACCCGAATAAACCGAAGCGTCCACGTGAGCGTAGTCTTCGGCCTTACTGACTTCGACCGTTAGATCGCCGAAGGAGAGTTCCACATCCTTGTCACCTGTGATGCCCGCCACCTGGACCTCGCCCGCCATTATGCGCAAATAAAGATTGCAGCTTTTCGGAACTTCAACTTCGATTTCGAACTCATTGCGTGGTCCCCCGCTGATGTTCAGTTCGCCCACATCTCCGCTGGCTTTCAAACTCACTTTAACGTCCTTGCGCCGATCAACATTTTTCCCGCTGTAATGGATCTGAATCTTCTTTTCGTCGCTTCCTACGACTTTGATCGCGCCAGACCGAATATGCATTCGTATTTGCCCACCGGAAGGAAAATTAGCCTCGAAGTGATCTTGCCCCGCTTGCACAACCTTCACCGGTGTTTGTGCAAGCGTGTTGACCACGCAAAGGGATGAGAGGCAGAGTGAGAGGACCAGAAATTTCATGTAAGTCACCTTGCGAGTGGGCTGTGTATGAATACGAGGCGATTGCAGGGGAAGTTCCCCCTTTTCGAGTCTGCAGGCCACTAAAGCCTTCTTGCCGGGGCCAGGCAGCCGCTCAGCAAGGCCGAGAAGTCAAGGTTTGGCTGACGCCCCACAGTTCAACGGCCTTGCTTGCTCCTCTCCGGTCGAGGCGGAGTTTTTTTTGACATCCCTTTTTATAGAACTCAAATAACCCAATGGTTCTGAGTGAAATCGCCTGAACCCTTATCGGGCCCGTTATAATCACGCCGATGGCCAGTGACGCTTTTCTCTCGTGGGCGAACCGGACCGTGCTTCGCCCGGGCCGTGAAGAGCCCTACCTGTCGATCCAGGACATCGTCGTTTTCGTCCGCGATCTGGATGTGAGTAGACGGTTCTATCTGCAACAATTGGGCTTCGAGCTCATCACAGAACAACGCCTTCCCAGCGGCGAACGTTGGATCGAAGTGGCGCCTCCCGACGGTAGCGCGAATCTCGCGCTGGTTGAACCAAAACCCGACCAACCGGAATACAAACTGATTGGCGGCTACCGCTGGGTCCTATTCATGACCGAGGATGTCCACGCCAAGTACAAAGAATGGAGCGAACGTGGCGTTCGTTTCACAACTGCTCCTGAGACGCCGGGGTGGGGTGGTATCTATGCACGTTTCGAGGATCCGGACGGGAATGCGTTTGGCCTGGAAGGCTTCGACGAGGTGAGGCAAAGCCTGGAGTTGCGCCGGCAGGTGCACGCCGAGAAACTGGAGTCCGAACGCCGCACCGCCCAGGAACTGGAGATAGCGCGGCAGGTGCAGGCTCGGTTGTTTCCGCAGATTCAGCCGGAGTTGAAAACGGTCGAGTACGCGGGTATCTGCCTGCAGGCGCGCCAGGTGGGAGGGGACTATTTCGATTTCCTGAATCTCGGGCCGCAGCGGCTGGGATTGATCATCGGCGATGTTTCCGGCAAAGGGATCGCCGCCGCTCTGCTCATGGCGAATTTGCAGGCCAGCCTGCGGAGCCAGTCGGCGCTGGCCTTCGATCAGCCCGAGGCGTTGCTCCGGTCAGTGAACCGCCTGTTCTATGACAATACGGGCGACAGCGCCTACGCCTCGCTTTTGTTTGCCGATTACGACGAGGCGGCAGGGCGACTGCGCTATGTCAATTGCGGCCATTTGTCAGGTCTCCTGGTAAGAGGCGACGGCAAGGTGGATCGGCTCGATTCCACCAGCACACTGCTCGGACTCTTCAGAGAATGGAATTGCTCGATGCGGGAGCATAAGCTTTCTCCCGGGGACGTGCTTGCGCTTTACACTGATGGGATCACCGAAGCCAGTAACGAGCGAGGAGAAGAATTTGGCGAGCGATACCTGATTGAGTCTATTCAACAACATCGGGCCCTGCCGTGCCAGGCTTTGTTGACCGCAATCGTGGATGGTGTTCGGCGATTCAGTTTTCAGGAACAACACGACGACATAACGGCGATCGTCGCGAAGTTCAAGGCTAATAGCTGACCTGTCGTCCAGTGGATTGTCGATGGTTACTCTCTCAAAGCGTGTGCGCTGACGGGAACGTTTGTTCGAAATCATAAAAAAAACAACCCCAAGTACCTTGAAACGGCCGACGTCGTTAGCGATGTTGCCAGCTGGCGACGGTCGGAGCCTAGTTGCTACTGATTTGCTGTCGCAAACAGTTTTTTACAGCAATTATGGGGGTCATGAGTGTGGGCGGTTTATCGCCAACCCATGCGTGAGGTGTGACGTTTCACCCCCTTTACGTCGATCAGCCGCGGACTCCAGATTCTAGATCTCACCCCTTTCGGAGGGTCGGGGGACTCACATCGGAGATTGTTTTCCGAAGTATCGGTATAGAAGGCTTGGCCGATTCGAGCGAAGCCGAATCTTACGAACTTACACTCCTGTAACAATTCGCGGTTAGAATCCGGGCCAATCCCCGCCAGAAGCGGGTCCCCGGTGAATACCGAATGAATGTGATGGTAGTTCGGTGCCCGTAGGGAATTTGATCGCCGTTGCGGATAGACCAGGACTAACAGGACCGAGGTGTCTCGATGTTTATCGCATAAACTTCATGTTGTCTTTCCTGCTTCTGCTCGGACAAGGACCGCGGTCAGCCAGACTCAACCCGTTCCCTTTCCACGGCGAATTGTTGGGTTATGAGAGCAACCATCAACAACATCCAAAGACAGTGCGCGGGTACAAAGAGTCACGCAATGTTCTCAAGAAGAACAAACTGTAGTTCAGGTTGCCTCTATATTGCCCTACGCGCCTGCGCGAATTGGCCGCTTACATTGGGTTGGCTGTGGGGGGCATCTTTGGCCCCTCGAAGTGAGCAGGACCGACCTCTTGTCGGGCATACGCGCTTGAACCGCCGAACCCGCATACTAAACGCTCAGGTGCCCTGAATCACGATTTGGGGCTTTCTTGCTGCATCCCATTATACTGTGGCCGACCCTCAGCCTCGATGGAGGCTCAGGAGATCAGTAGGCAACATCAGCCTTAAAATGGACTTCTTCAGAGACGCGCGATTCCGGACGGTCCCCCACGTCAGTGCTGGAGCCGCTGCGCTACCGAATACTCTCTCCCGTTCCGTAAATAAGAGCTCGCTGTTCTGGATTCTGCAATGTGGCGGCTGGCTAGCTTTCGGTTTCGCCATGTTCGGATGGGGGCTCGATTTCTACAGCGTTCGTGATTCGCTGGTGAGCAAGTCTCTACTGGTTTTCACGGGTTTTGGAACGACCATTGTTTTCCGCGCGCTTTATCGCAGGGCCCGTCGGCAAGCGATGATGCCGCTCACTTCCGCTTTGCTGGTACTCGTGGTCTCTTTTACTGGTGCTGCAATCTGGCGGGAAACTCAGAGTCTGCTGTTTCAGGCTTGTCTGCGAGCAATCAGTGGCGAGAGGATCGCCTTTGAACTGCTTAGAATTCCACTAGGCACGCTGCTTTATGACGGCTTTGTGCTGCTGGCCTGGTCGCTGATGTATTACGGGATCAACGATTGGACAGAGCTCGAAAAACAAAGGAAACGTGCGTCAAAGGCCGAGGCCATGGCGCACGCGGCGCGGCTGCGAGCTCTGCAATCACAACTCGAGCCACACTTTTTGTTCAATACGCTGAATGCGGTGTCCACGCTCGTAGCAGAAGGGAACAACGCGGCTGCGACACGCATGATTGCACGCCTCAGCGACTTCCTCCGCCTGACGCTCGACACGGCCGAAACTCCGGAGATTTCTGTAACTGAGGAACTTGAGTTTGTCCGCAGATACTTGGAAATCGAGCATGTCCGATTCGGCGATCGCTTGCGGGTAACGATCGATGCTCAACCGCAGGCCGTGGGTGGGCTGGTGCCTGCTCTAATACTCCAACCTTTGGTTGAGAATGCCGTCAAACATGGAGCGCTGCCCCGGGAGCAGGGAGGTTCGGTGACGGTCACTATCGGTCGGAATGACCGCATGTTGCAGATATTCGTTGCCGATGACGGCCCCGGCCTATCCCAAACCCCGAATAGCCCGCGCGGGGTTGGCCTTTCCAATACGGCAGCCCGACTGAAAGAGTTGTACGGGGAAGAATCACACTTCTCAATTGTGTCTTCTCCGCGCGGAGGGGTGACTGCGAAGGTCGAGATTCCATTTCGAACCGCAGCGTCCGGATGCGATCGCGAGCAAAGAGACCGTCGATGACTATGCGGGTCGTAATCGTAGATGATGAAGAACTCGCGCGCCGTGGAATCCGCACTCGCCTGCAGCGCGGCTGTGACATCGATATTGTGGCCGAGTGCGGCAATGCGCGAGAGGCTATCGGAGCTATACGACGGGAATCTCCCGATGTTGTGTTTCTGGATGTTCAAATGCCCGGCAAGACCGGTTTTGAAGTAATCGAGAGTGTTGGATGGGACGTTTTTCCTCACGTCATCTTCGTCACGGCCCACGACCGTTACGCGGTGCAGGCTTTCGAAGTAAATGCGCTTGACTACCTGCTCAAGCCTATTGACGACGACCGTTTCGACGCGGCTCTCCAGCGCGCACGCGAATCTCTGTCCCGTGATCGCGATAGCGACATGGGACGCCGGCTGAGTTCGGTTCTCGGGCAACTGCCAGTTGGCGAGAACGACATCCGTCAAAAGGGCCGAGCAGATCGCATAGTGGTGCGTTCTGGTGGACGGGTGGTGTTTGTAAAGACCGCCGAAATCGACTGGGTGGAGGCCGCTGGCGACTACGTTACCCTGCACGCGGGGAAGAAGACGTGGCTTCTGCGGGAGACGATTACAGAGATGGAAAAGAAACTCGAAGCCCATGGCTTTGGGCGCATCCACCGCTCGACCATCATAAACCTAGAGAAAATTGGCGAGATGAGGGCTCTCGATAACGGGGAGTACTGGGTTGTCCTTCATGACGGTACCGAACTGAAACTTAGCCGGAGCTATCGCGACGTCTTGAAACATCTTGTTTGACCCGCTTACTAAGCCGCCATTTGCCATGGCAACATTCCTACTGACCAACAATCACCTCGCTTGATCGCTTTTTGGTTTCGTTTAATCGTTGTTCAGGTCCATTTCGACGAGAATCAGGCTCGCTTCGGCGTAGCAACATCTCGCCCCATCGATTTGCAGTTGTTCTCCTGTGCGGCCACACATAGTTTGTTGGTGAAGTCCCATACAGGTGCAAAGAGGAAGAAGAGGGCCTGAATAATGATTGCAATAAAGCAACTCCGCCATCTATTCGTTCTTACGGTTCTTGGATTTACGAACCTGCAGGCTCAGATGATTGTCAAAGCCCAGTCCGCGGAATTTCAAGTCGAGGTTCTGGCCACGGGTTTACAGCAACCTTCGGCCATGGTTTTTCTGCCCGATGGACGCGCACTAGTGATGGAGCGACGCAGCGCCAAGATTGATCTCTTCGACTTGAAATCGGACTCTTTGACCGCAGTCGATGGCGGTTTTGAAACGCTAATCGGAAAGGACTCAGGAGTGCACAATGCGGCACGTCCACCCGCCTTGACGGGAGAAGACGCGGGTTTGCTCGACCTCGCGCTTCATCCCAACTATGCGGACAATGGCTGGATTTACGTTAGCTATTCGTTCGGTGAGCTGGAACGAAGTACAACGGTCGTAGATCGCTTCCGGCTCCACGGAACAAGGATTGTCGATCGAGAACGTGTCTTCACTGCGAATGCATATTCTGAAGATCGCTTTCACTACGGAGGCAGGATGGTTTTCATTGGAGACTACCTCTTTGTCACTGTTGGTGATCGACACCACCAGAACCGGGCGCAGGAACTCACGAACCATGCCGGCAAGATTATTCGTCTCCATGACGACGGTCGAGTCCCCGATGATAATCCGTTTGTCGGTAGGGGCGATGCGTCGCCGGAGATTTGGACCTACGGGCATAGAAATCCTCAGGGGCTGGTTGTCAATAAAGCGACGGGTGAGCTTTGGGAACATGAGCACGGGCCACTGGGCGGAGATGAGCTGAATCTTATTCGACCGGGTGCGAACTATGGCTGGCCTGTCATCTCGTATGGCTGGGAATACTCAGGTGGTCCGATCGGAAAAGGGATAACGAAACAGGATGGCATGGAGCAGCCGATTTGGGTTTGGACACCAGCGATCGCCCCGAGCGGGATATTCATCTACACCGGCGACAAGTTCCCGACTTGGCGCGGCAGCTTTTTTATAGGCTCCATGGCTCAGCATCACCTGAACCGGCTAGTCATTGCAGACGGTCATGTAGTGCTGGAAGAACGCCTGTTGTATGGCAAGGTCGGTCGCATACGTCTGGTCGCCCAGGGACCCGATGGTTTCATTTACATCGCCAACGACGACGGCAAACTCTTGCGTTTGCGCCCGCCCATCTAGTGCGTTTCGAGAGATAGACTGCGCAGGGATTGTGCGGTTGAGCAAAAAAAGACGAGCGAGTGCACCAACCCCTGAGGGCGTCTAGGATAAATATCGAACTCGACAGGGGTTACATTTCCTCGATGTGGTATCGGTTTCAACGGACTATCGAATGGCAAAGCCCCCTCGCAGTAGATGAGGATCCTCTACAAGTACCTCGGGCGAAGCTCATACTGGATCACGAGATGACTAAAGAATCGTCGATCTTTGTGGATTTGAGGCATTAGGAGGTTGATCGGCAGGGTTGGACCTTATTACCTAATCTCCCCTAGTGCTTTGCCCGTCGTGCCGGCACCTGAAGTTAGTGGCATGGCGTTGGCACAGCGTTTGTTTTTGGAACAAAATATGCGAACGAAGCGCCGGGAGAGATAACGGGAGCCACGGCGGTTCGCTGGTGTATTTACTTGGACTCTGAATCGACCGCGATTCCCCATGCCTTCAGCAACCATTCTGGGACGTAGCAACGATTTCTGTTGTTCTCGCACCATTTACGTAGTTCCGAGGAAGCAGCGCACGTTTCTTTCGTGAGTCCTAACCTTTCAACTTGCATTTCAAACTCAGTGGGGGAATCAAGAACAGGCCCAGGCCGAAGCGCACTACCCCAATTCGGATTTCCGCGTTTTCGAGGCACAAAGAAAAGTTGCTACACGTATGATAACGGTTTTGGCGGTTACAATGTCGGGCCATTTGCGATATTGTGAATTGTCTGTGAGAGCTGTTTTGTTGGCTACATGAAAAAGACGATAAGACTATGCGCAAGCGAATACTCACTGCCCCCCCCAAGTCCACCCTACGAATCGAACCAGCCTGGCTCGATTTGGACAATCTGGCTACGGTCGAGGTCACGTCAGAAAACAAGGATCATCCTGTCGAGTCTGCGCTGCTATTAAGCGGTATGGGAGGATGGCGTGCCGCCCAGCCGGGATCACAGACTATCCGGCTCCTTTTCGACCAGCCGCGAAAAATAAAGCGTATATGGTTGATTTTCGAGGAGACAGAGATCGCGCGTACGCAAGAGTTTGTTCTGCGATGGTCTTCTGACTTGGGCAATTCGTTCCGAGAAATTGTTCGCCAGCAGTGGAATTTCAGTGAGCCTGACGCAATACGGGAAGCAGAGGATTACTTGGTTGATCTCTCTAATGTGACCGTATTGGAATTGGAAATCATCCCCGACAAGAACGGTGGCGATGCGCAAGCGTCGCTCGAGAGCTTACGTCTCGCCTGACGTACCGAACTCTTCGTGTGCGCGGCTCGCAGGCTGCTGAAAGCCTCCCCACTTCAACTGCCACTGCGAATAAGTCGACTCGGTTATCAAGCTTAATAGTGGCGGCCCGCTATCGCCGTATCCTCCGCCGCATAATCGAACTGCGCCAGTAACGCGTCGGCCGGCGGATTCTCCCGCTCCCAGCGTATCGTCTGTCGGATCGCGTCCTCAATCGCTACCGGCTCCTCGTACCCCAGCTCGTGGCGAATACGTACCGAACTCGCTGTCCAGTGCTGCGCTGCGTTGCCGGGTTTTAGCAAGTGGCGCGGCGTACGCTCCACCGGCAGAACGACGAACTCCCCTTTCCACCCCATCTCGCTGGCGATTTTTCGTGCCCATTCCAGTTCGCTGAACGATGGTTCCTCGCACACGTTATAGATACGTCGCTCTGCGCGATCATCTGTGGCAGCCAGCGCAATGGCTGCCGCCACGTTCTCCACGTAGCCCCGCGGCGAGCGCCAGGCGGCCAGCGTCTCGGCAAAAATGATGTGGTCCCGTCCGTCGGCGATGCGCTTCACCACGGGATAAAAACGATGCAGCCGATCGCCGGGTCCATACACCATGGGCAGCCGGAGCACCGTGCCCGGAAGTTCACGGTCGTTCATCACGATGCGCTCCGCCGGGATTTTGTCGTAATCGTCCGTCACCCAGGGGAAAATCTTGCGCAAGAGCTGCATGCTCTCTGGTGGGTAAGGATACAGGCTGCGCCGCAGCTCCGACTCTTCCGTAAGCGGCACCTCCTGCAGCGGACCACTTTCCGTGCCCTGCGAAACGGCTATCGCGCGGTACACGTCGATGCTGCTCAACATGACCACGCGTCGAGCCGCGCCACGGAAGATGTTCATCAGCTCTTTCGCCTGCGGACCCGAACTGATGACTAGGTCAATCACAACATCGGGAGCAAAGCGCTTCAGTTCCTGAGCGCTGGCGTTGAGTTGATGACGGTCGCCCCGAATCTCGTCCACGCCAGAGGGCGCGGCCGTCGTGCCGCGGTGAAACACCGCCAGCGTGTGCCCTTGCTGCTTCAGTGCGGCCACGGCGAACCGCCCGATGAACCCATTCCCGCCGATTAGAAGAATGCGCATAGGACAGTCAAAGAATTACAAGAAAACGCGACCTGTACCAGAACATTTCCTTGTTTCCACTACCATAGCTGCCAAGAAGAAGGCATGCGTGTTGAGGACACTTACAAATAACCTCCGGGCACCCACGGAATGCCGATGGGGTTCCCCTGTTTTGATCAACTGACTGATGACAGGATTCACAAACCAACTTATTTTTCGAGTGTTTCATCCGACGCGGCGCCTCAGGAAAACACCTATGGAACGAATGTAAAAATTATCGTGACTCCGGTGAGTCATGCCGCAAGCGAAGATCGAAATAACAGATGGATTCGGATGCTCCTGCTGAAGTTGATCGCTCCCCCGCGACGACGGTCCGGATGTGCTAACTACGATGTGAAGAAAGGCCAGCCGCTCCTTCGCCGCAGCGGTCTCCGTGGCGAAGACCCACCCAGAAACCCTTGGTTCCAAGGGTTACCCATTCTTTCTGGCCTCTGCCTCTCCTCGCATTTGGGCAACCTTGGTGGCGTCGTGCCGAGGCCAACAATTGCTTCGAGATACCGCCAAGTCCTCGGCCTTCATTGACTTGGACACGCTTCCGCCATAGCATTCTTGCGCATGATCGGCCAAACAATCTCGCACTATCGCATTATCGAGAAGTTGGGCGGCGGGGGTATGGGCGTTGTGTACAAGGCCGAGGACATTGAGTTAGGCCGGATGGTGGCTCTCAAATTCCTGCCCGAGTTGGTCGCCAAAAACCGCACGGTGTTGGAACGGTTCCGCTGGGAAGCACGAGCCGCCTCCGGCCTCAATCATCCCAACATCTGCGTGATTTACGAAATCGGCGAGGCGCAGGACCAACGCTTTATCGCGATGGAGTATCTGGAGGGCACGACTCTGCGGCAACGCATTGCCGACCACCCATTGCCATTCCCACTGTTGCTTGACCTGGGAATAGAGATCGCCGACGCGCTCGATACCGCGCATTCGCACGGCATCATTCATCGCGATATCAAGCCGGCAAATATTTTCGTCACCCAACGCGGCCACGCCAAGATTCTGGATTTCGGTCTGGCGAAGTTCACCGTGAGCGACGAAGCCAGTATTAGTGGCAACACCTTCGGGGACACGCAGTCTGTGGGGAGCCCCAATCGTCCAGGACCCGCCCTGGGAACCATCTCTTACATGTCGCCGGAGCAGGCGCTGGGCCAGCCATTGGGTTCTCGGTCGGACCTATTTTCTTTTGGGATCGTACTCTATGAAATGGCTACGGGAGTTCTGCCCTTCCAGGGACAGACCCCGGCTGCGTTTTTCGACTCGCTGATCCATCAGACGCCGGAGTGGCCTCTGCGTTTTGATCCGGCAACCCCTCTCGAACTCGAACGCATTGTCCGAAAGGCTCTCGAGAAAGATCCAGCGCAGCGCTACGCGAGCGCGGCCGATATGCGGACCGATCTGCAAAACCTCCGCCGCGAAACAGAATCAGGGCGAGGCCTCGTCACCCGGTCAGCCGCGAGCCCGGGGCCGGATTCGAAGGAGAGAATTCGTTCCGCCTTGGCTACAGCGGTTACTACGCCGGCCCGCGCTCCGTTAATGCCGAGAAGGAAAGCCGTCATCTGGGGAGGTTTCATCGTTGTTGGGGTCATCGCGATCCTGGGCGTGGTTCGGTTCTTCCAATTGCCGCCATCTCCTCCCCGGGTTGTTGCGTCGGTTCAAGTTACGAATGATGGTTTGCCGAAAAGGTCTCTTGTCAGTGATGGCGTGCGGCTTTACTTTTCGGAATATGTCGGTGGTCATTCGGTGCTGATGCAAGTCTCAACCTCTGGCGGGGACACAGCATCACTTCCCAACCCGTTACCGAGCGCCGACATTTATGACATTTTGCCAGGCCGCTTCGAACTTCTCTTACGGACAGGTGAGGTAGGCGTGGAACCCGAATCTGCACTTTGGGTTTTGCCGGTTCCGGGAGGGTCACCACGCCGGGTGGGCGACATCGTGGCACATACCGCCACTTGGACCCCCGACGGACGTCAAATTATTTACGGCAACGGTTCAACCTTGTACGTGTGCAATGTGGACGGAACTGAGTCACGCAAGCTGGTGACGGTCGCGGGCGTGCCCTTCGGACTGAGAGTTTCACGCGACGGCAGTCTCTTGCGATTCAGTGTAGAGGACCCGGCTCAACATACGTCCTCGCTTTGGGAGGTTGCGGTGGACGGACACGGGCTTCATCCTTTGCTCCCGGAATGGAACAAGCCCCCCGGGGAATCCGCTCCAACCTGGACACCCGATGCAAAGTATTTCTTCTTTCAATCCGCTCGTGCCAATGGTCAGGACATCTGGGCCATCCGGGAACGCAAGTCGATTATGAGCAGGGCTGCTACAGTCCCACTGCAGCTCACAGCCGGACCGCTGGCTTTTAGCAATCCTGTCAGCGGAGATAGCGGACGCCTGTTTGTGATTGGCCGGCAGCGTCGATTTGACCTGGTCCGATATGAGGGAAAATCACGACAATCCTCAACTTACCTGCCTGGGATTTCCGCGGGTGAAGCCGAGATCTCTCGCGATGGACAATGGATTACCTATGTAGCGCACCCGGAGCATACGCTCTGGCGCAGCAAGGTGGATGGAAGCTCGCGCCTGCAACTCACCTTCGTGCCACTAGAAGCCCACCTGCCGCGGTGGTCACCGGACGGAACACGAATCGCCTTTATGGGGCTTCGGCCGGGAAAGCCGTGGAAGATTTTTGTGGTCTCCGCCCAGGGAGGAATACCGCAAGAGTTAACCTCTGAAGGCCGCAACGAAGGCGACCCTACCTGGACGCCTCAGGGACAGTCCATCATCTTTGGAGCCATGCCGTGGTTGGAGTATGGGACCTCGTCGGGTCCGAACATAAGAGTTGTTGACTTGCAGACTTCTAGCATTTCCGATGTTGCCGGTTCGGAAGGCTTATTCAGCCCTCGTTGTTCTCCGGATGGGCGATATATCGCAGCCCTTTCCGCCGACTCGACCAGACTCATGCTCTACGATTTCAAGACGCGGAAGTGGTCCCAACTGACCCAGGGATTGTTTGCCTTTGAGAACTGGTCGCTTGACGGAAAGTATCTATATGCGGAGAGCTATCTCGATAAAAGCGACGACTTCGTTCGCGTAAGTGTTGCAGACCGGAAAGTAGAACGTCTTTTTAGTCTCAAGGAACTGCCTCGAGGTTTCGATCCCTGGGAGTCATGGGTAGGCTTGGGACCGGATGACACGCCGCTTCTGATGCGCGATAAAAGCACGCAGGAAATATACCGCCTCGACGTGGACCTTCCGTAGCCCCTGCAGCGGAGTGGCAATTTCTTCACCACTGAAAACGGAAATCCCGAAACGTCAACAACTGTTTGATGTACCAAAAAAATCGACGTGCTCGAAGTCTCGCGTCACTTTCAGTTGGGTACGCCGACCCGCGACACCAACGCTTGAAAGCGTCGATCATTGCGCAATTCAACAAAATGTGAGTCTTTCCCGATTCCGATCAGATCGCTCACATGCATCTCCTCGGCCTTTTCAAGCCAGTACAGTGCATTTTCTTTATCCCCCAAACCGGAAAACACCACTGCCAGGTCTAGGGCGGCACGTGTATGCTCTGGCCAGAGTGACTTTAATTCGGCAATTATCTTTTACCGCGTCGGTCCGGTTTCCCGAAACTGCATAGGCATTTCCGAGAAGCCCGCGCATTTCCGCAGGCGAGCCTCCTAACTGCAATGCTCTTTTGTACTCAGCAATCGCCTCTGCGTACATCCGTTTGTCCTGGTATCCAAGGCCGAGTACGGCGTGCGTCACCGCCGAATCAGGTTCGAGATCCAGCGTCTTCTTAGCCTGCTCGATTGCTCTATCATCTTGACCCGCCTCCTCGAGGATCTTTGCGAGGTTGGCACCCGCAACAGGCTGAGAGTGGATCCAACTCGTATGCCTTCTGCGGCTTCCGCCAGCGCCTCTTCATTGCGGCCCTCCAATGCGAGGTACATGGAATACCAGTGGTGGGCTGGAGCATAGTTGTGATCAAGCTCCAGGGCGCGCTTGAACTCTCTGTCCGCCCCTTCCCAATCCCGATTAAACAGGTAAAGGAGCCTGGCTAGAGAGTTGTGTGCCTCGGCCAACTGATCATCAAGGTCGAGTGCTCTTTTGAACTTCTTCCCGAGCAAGCTGCGGACGGTCAGACAACTGGTAAATGTCAGCCAAGCCTGCATACGGTAAAGAATAAGTTCGGGTCGCTTTCGATCGCCTGGTTGAAATAATAGATGGCCTTTTTCATAGCCATCGGCGGTTCGCTTATTCCAAAAGTATCGTCCCTTGAGGTAATTCTCATAGGCTTCCGGATTCACGACCTTCACGTTCTGCAGAACCGTCGCTTCCTGCGGAGTCACCTGGATGCGAATCTGTTCGGCGATGGCACGTGCCACCTTCTTCTGCAGCGCCAGGGTATCTCGCAGATCGCCCTCATAGCTCTCGGCCCATAGGTGCTTGTCGGCGGGAGCGCGGATCAACTGTGCCGTGATTCGAACCTGTTTGTCGGAACGCAGTACTGTGCCTTCCACCACGGCGTCGACATTCAATTCACGCGCGATCAGCGGCAAGGGCTTGCGCACGCCCTTGTACGGCATGACCGAGGTGCGGGAAATCACACGTAATGCACTGATCTGCGCCAAATTCGTAATTAATTCGTCGGTCATGCCGTCAGCAAAGTAGTCCTGGGAATCGCTGGAGAGATTTTCAAGCGGAAGTACTGCTAAAGAACGAATGGGGCTGGAAGACAAAGTATTGGCTGGCTGGCGGCTTCTCCAGAAAAATATCCAAGCCACCAAAACCAACAAGCACCAGGGCCATTGCCGTGCCTAACGTCTTCCAGGCATGTTGCCAAGGCAGGTGTCTGTCGGTGCCGCCTTCTCCGCGACCTCGAGCGGAGCACGCTCTGCTCTGCGGAAGAAGCAACTTCGGGTAGGAGCTCCAGTTTGTTGGTAGGCCGGTTGACGACGGCCACGTCCGCAATGAAGCGGTAGCCGCGTCGGGGAAGAGTCTCAATGTATCGCGGATTGTCGGCGGAGTCTCCTAACGCACCCCGCAGCTTTGCGATAGCGACGTTGACGGCCTGATCGAAATCGCCAAAACTCTCATTCGGCCATATTCGGCTACGCAGTTCTTCCCTCGTAACAACTTCGCCGGGGTGTTCCAACAATATTTCCAGCAGCTCTCAGCGGTTGCTGCTGCACCCTGATCCGTACACCCGCCTTGCGAAGTTCTCCCGAGTGGAGAGCAATTTCGTAGGTCCCGAATTGCACGACGGAAGTATGCCGCGATGGCTCCATACGGCACCGAGTTCGCAACGAAGTCTAGCATGTTCGCCCAAACTCTGGGGAAATGTTGAGAGATAAATGTCAAAGAATCAGTAATTTAGCCGGAAATGTATTGGCTATACCGAGAAAAGCGGCGGTGAATTGACCCGAAAACCGCTCCGATGACAGATTGCCAGTCGCAGGGACATTCCTGCGACAAGTCAGAGCGGGTCGCGGGTACTTCGAGAGTTGACCTGCTCAAGGCCCCAGGCATTGAAACGAACTGTCCTACATAGGGAGGAACAACGTACCGTGGCTCATAAGGATCCACTCAATCTCCAACTGCCACTCAAAGCCAAAGATCGCTCATCGAGCGCAATCAGAACCTTGAAACGGAAGCTATTCCCAGGAACCACGAAGGAGGTCGAAAGTTCCCCGGTATTGGGTGATCACCGTCTCTACTTTCAGACTCTCCGAGAGATGTTGGAGTCAGACGACTACCAGGTAGCCCTTGTCCCCCGGGAGAGATGGGATCTCATCCCAGGATCACAAGCGGAGCAATTTTCCACGGCGGCGTCAGCTGTCCTCATACCTTTCAGATGGACGGAACTGGTTGCCCAGGTTCATGAGTTCGTCCGCGAATCTAACACTTTGCCCGAGCTGCAGGATTGCCCGGTTCGGGGATGTCTGCGTTGATTTTGCCAGGATGGAAGTGAGTCGATCGTCGGGCGAACCAATCACACTGACCATCCAAGAGTTCAAGACGCTCAAATGTTTCTTGTTAAATCCGGATCGAATATTTTCGCGTGGCGAATTGCTGAATGAGGCGTGGGGATACAAGAACTATCCTTCGACCCGTACCGTCGACAACCACGTCTTAAGACTACGCCAGAAACTTGAAAATGATCCAGGCCGCCCGGTTCATTTTCTAACCGTTCACAGGGTCGGTTACAAGTTCGTACCTTAGCGGGGTTCGCAGCCCAAACTGGTCATTCTGCGGGAATAAAAACACTCAAAGCCAGTTCTATCAGCAACGATCCCAACGCTACCTGGCGGAAATGAGAAAACATGTGAGCCGAGATTCAGCACAACTCGCGGTGACCGAAACGGCAAGCGATGACTTAGCCTTGGTTCATGCCAGCAAGTGTGGAGATGTCGGCGCCTTTGAGGAACTTGTAAAGCGATACGACCGCAAACTCCTTCGAATCGCGCAACACATGATGCACAACCGGGAAGACGCCGAGGACGTGGTGCAGGAGGCCTTCCTGAAAGCATTTCTACATTTGGACCAATTCCGGGAAGATTCCAAATTCTCGACTTGGCTTATCCGCATAACCTTGAACCAGTCCCTGATGAAGCTGCGAAAACAGCGCCTAGCCAGAGAAATGTCGATCGATAAAGACTTTCAGTCAGAAGAAGACAGTCTCCCCATCGATGTGGCGGACTGGGCCCCGAATCCCGAGGAACTCTACAGGGCAACTGAGTTAAGAGAGATTCTACGCAAAACACTGCAAGAACTGGGTGAGGGCTTAAGGGTGGTATTCGTATTGCGCGACATAGAGGGGCTCTCAATGGCGCAAACGGCAGAAGCGCTGGGCTTGAGTCTGACCGCAGTTAAGGCGCGATCCTTTCGAGCTCGGCTGCAGCTTCGCGAACGATTGAGCAAATACTTCAAAAAGACAGAGGATTCTGCGGGCGTCGATCCTCACTCCAGTTTCGCGGAACCGGCCGAATTGCAGCGATGCAGAGATCCGAAGGAAGCTCTGTAAGATTAGCTACAGAAGCCCTGCCTCTCCCTTCGACACGATTGCATAACGAGATTCCATCTCTCGCCTACGCGGACCTACCAGACGAACAGCACTCTCATCAATCAAGGTTTTGTCACGACCTTTTGACAAAGAAGTGACACTGCCTCCGCATCGGTCTTGCCTGCGCCGAATCAAATATCTCAAATGCAGTGAAGACAGTGTTGACGAACACCCCCCGGGTCTTCCAATAGTCAGCAATCAGTAAGCGACCAAATCACAAATGGGACTCCTCGAGAGGAAATCCTGGCTACGTCTAGAGGTGTGTCTGAAACCGATAAAGGGTGAACGCTCGAAGTTCGATATACGACCAGCAAATTCAGAGATCAATAAATTAAGGAGAAACTAAAACATGAAACCAACTGTAAAGCTGCTGTTAAAAAAGGCGCAAAGTAGCCTCTCCAACAATCTTCGTACTGTGCGGTCGTCGCCGCTCTCACGACCTCTTACTTGTCTGGCTGGCGCGCAACCGGCGCTTGCGCAATCCGATTTCACGGCCAAGCACTTCGAAGCGCCCACTGTGTTCCAGGCAGCCGGCCCATCCGCAGCATCGATTCAAGGCGCGGTGGATCAGTTTCGTGCGGCGCTCGGGGCTGTCAACAATGGCAATAATTCCGGCCAGACCAGCGGACGCCGTGAAATCAACTGGGATGGGGGTAGCCCGACCAACGCAGCCACTACTCTTAGTGGCACTCCCTTAACCACGTTCTTGAACACTCGTGGCGCCAACATCACCACGCGCGGAAGCGGATTTGTCCAAGCTCCACCGTCGGGCCTGGCGGATACGTTTGGCAATTCGAGTTACGCCACGATTTTTCACGCGTTTAGTCCGCTACGCCTCTTTTCGCCAATCGGGAGTAACGTCACCGAGGTCGAGTTCTCTGTTCCGGGCAGTAATGGCAACACACCGGCGACTTCGACTGGATTTGGCGTAGTTCTTACCGATGTCGACTCCCCAGATGGCAGCCGACCAGGAGACAGGACAGGAAACCGTCACGCCAGCACCCTGATCGAGTACTTCGGCACTCACAACGAGTTGCTGTTCACCAGCTCCGCGCCGGCTTCCCCGGGCGATGGAAACCTGTCCTTCCTCGGTGTTGTCTTTGGCGATGCTCGTATCGCTCGAGTGAAGATCATCGCCGGCGACGTGGCGCCGGGGCCTAGCGACGACAGAAAGGACATCGTCATGATGGACGACTTCCTCTACGGAGAACCGACCCCTCTGTACTAAGAACGGAGAGCTCGGCCGGTTAAGTGCGCACTGCCTACCTCCCCATGAGCACCTATAACTAAAAGATAGGCCGCTCATGGGCGGTATGGCCGAACAGCGTCCCGTGACTCAAACCAGGGTCACTGAGGACGCTTTTTGTTGTTATGCCTAATGATATGCCATAGCTCAAGGGTCGCCGACGAATCGGAAGTTTGCTTGAGGCTGATGGTGGGTTTTGAATTGATCAACGGTGGTGGAGGAAGAAGTATATTAGCCCGGCTATGATGAGCAATGTCACCGGGAAACGGAAAGTGTTAAAAAAGAACATACGCCTTCGCTGAATGCTAATACTATAGCGGTTGTTCGAGGCTTCAATCAGAGGGGCCGAATGGCCAACCTCCTGGCGACCAAGCCGATTCAGACCATCCTTAACGAAGCGCACGAGACTGGCGAACACAGCCTGAGGCGTGCCCTGGGTCCCAGCAACCTGATCGCCCTCGGGATTGGCGCGATCATTGGCACCGGAATCTTTGTCATTACTGGAACCGCCACGGCGCAGCATGCCGGGCCTGCGATTATTCTTTCCTTTATCTTCGCCGCAATCGGCTGTGTCTTTGCCGGTCTTTGCTACGCCGAATTCTCCTCGATGATTCCTGTCGCCGGTTCGGCCTACACCTACGGTTACGCCACGCTGGGTGAAATATTCGCCTGGATCATCGGCTGGGACTTAGTGCTGGAGTACGCTTTCGGCGCGGCCACGGTTGCTTCCGGCTGGAGCGGATACTTCATCAGCTTGCTCGGCGACTTCGGCATCAAACTGCCGGCCTCGATCGCTGGCACGCGCTGGGACGAATTCGTCTTTTACAACAACCACTGGGAAAACGTGGCCAAGATCGTTCCCAAGCTCAGGCTTCTCGGAATTGATCCTGCAACTCTGCCTCATGCCCACGGCGTATTTAACCTGCTCGGCTTTCTCGCGATTGTGTTTTGCACTTTGGTGCTGGTGATCGGAATCAAGGAGTCGGCAAATTTCAACACAGCGATTGTGGTGACCAAGGTCTGTGTCCTGCTAGTCTTCATCGCGATCGGTGGCAACTATCTATTGGGACATCGGGAATTGATGGCTGCCAACTGGCATCCGTTTATTCCAGAGAACAATGGTTTCGGGCAATTCGGAATGTCGGGGATCCTCCGGGCGGCGGGCATTATTTTCTTCGCCTATATCGGCTTTGATGCGGTTTCCACCGCGGCCCAGGAAGCCAAGAATCCTGCGAAAGATATGCCCATCGGGATTCTGGGCTCTCTGGTGATCTGCACCGTCCTGTACATCCTGGTGGCGGGAGTGCTGACCGGGCTGGTGAATTACAGGAACTTGAATGTACCGGATCCGCTGGCCATCGGCATCGACTCCACCGGAGTGCGATGGGGCAGTCTACTCGTGAAGCTTGGTGCGCTCATGGGCCTGACCAGCACGATTGTGGTCATGCTGCTGGGGCAGTCGCGCGTATTTTTCTCCATGTCGCGGGACCGTTTGTTACCAGCCGTGTTCAGTGAGGTTCATCCGCATTTCCGAACGCCTTGGATTTCGACTCTGACCGTAGGCATTTTCGTCGCCGTGCTGGCTGCGTCCCTGCCGATTGATGTGCTCACGGAGATGGTGAGCATAGGCACGTTGCTGGCTTTCGTGATCGTTTGCGCGGGAGTATGGATTCTCCGTCGCCGCAATCCCGATCTGCCGCGGCCGTTCCGAACACCGCTCGTGCCGCTGGTCCCAATCCTGGGAATCGTGATTTCGTTAGCCATGATGTTGAGTCTGACCCCGATTACCTGGATTCGGTTGGCAGTCTGGCTCATCATGGGGATGGTGATTTATTTCGGCTATAGCCGCCACCACAGCCGCGTGCAGCGTAGCGCAGCAGCGTAAATCGGCCAGGTTAACCTTTGACAGTCCTCCGGAGGCTCGAAATCCGGATTAATTAGCGGTCGGTGACTTTTGGTTCTCGTAAGAGCCCGCTGATTTGAGGTGAGGCCATTCAGTCGTTTTACACTGCCGCGCTGCTCCAGTCGCAAACGTGCCGCTCCATCCGCAGTCGGCTCCGAAACAACCAAGGTCGACACGCTCAACTTCCTGTTCTAAATTCGGATACCTAGCTCCCTCATCCAGTCGAATGAAGGGCATTGGCCGACCGCAGTTCGGACACTCAAAAACTAGTATGTGGGCATTCATGGCGATCCTACCGCTTCAGGTCCATCTTTGGCAGGATTCCGCATAGCAATTGCCCACAGGGAATATTCCAGCCATTTCTAATCCTACGCCGCACCCAGAGCGCGGGATGAGCAATCCTGCACAGTATTGCCCTTGTGAATGAAGAATACTGTTGGACGCAGTTTCGTCGAAGCTTCTAGGTTCGCGTGTTGGCGCAAAAACCCTTTGGTCGCGCTCGCCAGCAGCAGAGGGATGTGACTATGCTTTGGACAATTTTTGTAGTGCTTCTGATTTTGTGGCTTCTGGGTTTCAGTTTGCATGTGGGCGGAAGCCTGATCCACTTGCTCTTGGTTGTGGGATTAGTGGTTTTAGCTATCAATTTGCTTAACGACCGCCGAACCGCGGTCTGAAGGGACTATTTAATCGAGCATCAAACTTCTCAGGAGGCTGGCAATGTTCAGCACAAAGAATTGGATTTACTTGGGGTTGATCGTATGCCGCGCTCGCGGTGTTCATTCCACGCAGCGCAGCTCAAACCATTTCGTGTTCGTCTGACGACGGCAAGCGGCACTATTGTTCGGCGAATGGGTCGGGCCGAGCCCAACTGGTGAATCAGCGTAGCGAATCGGCCTGCACCGAAGGCTACAGTTGGGGCTCGGATGACAGGGGCATCTGGGTGGATCACGGCTGCCGGGGCGACTTCGCGATCGAAGAACGCCGCGGTGGGGACCGGGATCACGACCGTGATGGCGACCATGATCGCGATCACGACAACAATGGGTATCGCGGCGACAACTCCGGATCCGGCTCGGGACAAGTAGTCTCGTGCTCATCGGATGATATGCATCGGCACTATTGCGCAGCTGACACGCGCGGCGGCGTGCAACTGATCAAGCAACACAGCGACTCGTCATGCCGGCAAGGCCGAAGTTGGGGTTTCGATCGTCGTGGAATCTGGGTCGATCACGGCTGCCGGGCTGATTTTCAGGTCGGCCGGTAAACGGCATAATCGCATTGAGGCCACTTCGTCAAGCTCACGCGGGCACGGAGACGTTTACCTAGAAGTGCGAGAGCCTTGGTCTCGAAACCCTGAACTGGCGGAACAAAATCACTGCGGACGAAACTAGAAACGCGCTGCGCTCTGGGGTCAAATCTTCGGGGGAGGCTTGAGCGGTACGACGAACTAGGGACCTATATATCGATTTTCCCCTCGACGCTGCCGAACGCAATGCCCGGGATAGTCGTAAAGTGCGTCCCCATCCCGGGAATTATCGCGTAGTGAAGAGCATGCGAGTTAGCGGCGATCGTCACGATCCGGATGCTCGTGACGAAACTTCCAGTATTCTCTCTGCTGCGCTCGGTGAAGTTTGTAAAAGGGACGATAAGCTTCATGCCTTTCAGTCCCCCAACTCCGATACCTGCCGTCTTCGCGGTTATCCCATTGATGATAATCCCTGTAGTCCCGGTCGTAATACCGCCGCTCGTTCCTTTCCTTCCGCTCTCGGGCATCTTGACGACTGTCGTCTTGAAACTTGTAGGCGGCCTGCAACCCTACCGGGACAATAAGAGCCACACCCAGCAGAAGTGATCTTAGATACTTGTACCTATAGTGCATGTATCCTCCTTTACTCCGGGCTTCCATACTGCATCCCAGCTTACCCGACTGTACGCCGCTAACCTTGAGGAAGATGTTCAATACGGATCAGTGGCTCAGATCAGCGACGATGAGCTAATGTGGACACGGTACTCTGGAGTCAGAACTGCAGTCTGAGCGACATCGGCTCGCAGGCGTCCAAGGGTCTTTCGATGGCGACCAGTTCTTCGCGTGTGTTTGAAACCTTACCCAGCAGTTCTTCGAGGGTCCTTTCTAGTTGAGCAGGTGACTGCTTTCACTTGGCCATTAGGTGCAAGTCTACTGAATTGACATAGCCGAATCAGCCTGTTGGCATACGCGGCTGCGAACAATGCCGTCTCCCGCCCCATAGAAAGTGATCAAATCAGAGCAGCTTTCTATCCTGCCAGCGGTACATCATTAGTCCCTAGACAAGGCCATACGCCCGAACCGATTTTAAGAGCAGGCTAAACACAAGGAAGTTAAACCACGGCAGGAGAAACCAGCAATGACAACCAACGAATATCAGTCGCACGAAGACCGCGAGGCACAAATACTGGTGGAGCGCATTGAGAAACAAGTGGAAGCTTCGGACGAAGAAACTGCCAAGCAAGCCGAAACGAAAAGAACACTCGACGATTACGCGAGAAAAGTCGGCAGCTAGACGATTGACGCCAACCGGAGTCTGACAATTCGAGCGAACTCGATTCGGTAAACACGGGAGTCAAGGTCATGGGAATTACCAACGACGATTCGGGGTGGTGGGGCACCCTCGTAGCAACTTAAAAGCGCATCTACGGTCAAGCTCGACGGCAACACGTCGAGTTTTAGAATAGGTCTGGAATCCAGCAACCGTTGGGATGATTGGTCTCGAGTACCGATACCGGCGAAAGAGATTATCGTCGGTGAAGAAGAGATCTCTTACAGAGAGACTTCCTTGATTCCAGCCCGGCTGATTTGCCGCCTTTCGAGATCATCCAGTTGGCAGCTCTGTTGGATGTGCCGGGAGTGTGCGAAGACGGTAGTGTAAGGCACGCCGAGAAAGTGCTTGGCAACCATCCCAGTGACTTCCAGGCAATTGAACTCCTGCCCCTTCACTTTCCCAAGGACTCGCTTCATTGCGTTCCGCAGCTTCCTCGCTCCCAGCGTGCCAAGGAACACGACTTTTAGTTCTGTCGCCATGAAAAAGAAGTTCCATCCTGCGGCGTGGATCTTACGATTAACGGCGAAACCATCCATCCCTTTGATCATGCCCCACGGCCCTGAGTAAAGCTCACTCTCGAGCCCAAACAACTGCGTCATCAACGGCCATTCCCTTATCAGAACCGTGCCGACTTGTACCTCTTGTGGCATAGTAAACTCCAAAGGAGCACATTGGTGTCCCAACTACTTGTGCTCAGTCAAGATTGCTTCGAGCTCTGAGGGCGTCAGACTCGAGGGATCACAATAACCGTAACCATGGAGGCACGCGGTGTAATTGCGCTTTTGCTCAATGACCGCCACTGCCCTCGCCTCAGGTGCGGTCAGCTTCGAGTAGTCACAGGTCTGGCCGCCGTTCTTACAATCAGATAAGTTGCGCTGCTGTTCTGCCCGTGATGTTTGATTCTCTTCCTGCCGTGTAAGACTGGAACGGTCGCAATCCCCCCAGCCATTTCTGCAGTTCTCCGCGTTGCGCTGGTGTTCTGCGGCAGTCACCTCGTTTGTCTCCGAGGTGGTCAACCTAGAATGGTCGCATCGTCCCGCACCATTCCTGCAATCGGACAGATTTAGCTGGCGCGTGGCCACGGCCACTTCGCCGTCCTCTGCCTGGGTCAGTTTGGAATGATCGCATGATCCTAACGCGTCCTTGCAGTCAGCAACGTTCCGCTGGCGTGCTGCCATAGACCATTCACGAGCCTCTGATGGAGTTAACCGCGAAGGGTCGCACGGCCCGCCGTCTTTGCAGGCAGAGACGTTTCGATCGTGATCGGCTACAGCTAGCGCCACTATTTCGCGAGGTATTAGTTTTGAATGATCGCAGGATTCAAGCCCGTCCCTGCAGTCTGATACGTTGCGGGCGTGCTCAGATGACTGAGCAAATACCAGAACAGGCAAAAGACCGAGGCAGACTGCTTGCAGCCGCAGATATCTAAGTAGAGTGCCTTTCATAGTTACCGCCTTCCGGGTTTTTAAAGACACTGACAGACACCGATGTAGGTTTCGGTCAGCAGAACTTCCACGTTCTCATCGCCTTATCTTGCCGGGGCATCTGCGGCAGCATCTGCGCTAATCCCTAGCCGTTCGGCTCGTGGGCTGTACCATCGGATTTCCTGTCGAACCTGGCAGCATTCTGCCTGCAGATCCCCTCCACGGTGACAAGTAGGCGCCTGGTTTGGGGGCTCGTGGTTCTTAGCGCACCAACTATGATCGCTCATTTTATCGGGCAGTACTGTGCGGAATAGCTCACTTATAGAACAGGCACAGCTTCCGCGAAGGCGGGTCTTCGGGACACTAATTTTCGTCGGTGGAACACCGTCTCGCCGTGGCAGGGGCGTTATCAAGAGAATTTGGAATGAACTGTTAGTCCAATGTTATGAGTCAACCGGGAAAGAAAGTGACCAGATAAAAGAAAGCCACATCCATTTCCGAGTCTTGCAATTCATGCGACTTAACTCTAGCAGGCTGCTGAAAAATTGATGCGCACGACGTATTTCTTATCTCTCTCGTATGTTTCCTCTTGAGCAGGAGACTTAGTGCTATGTCGGAAAACCTATTAAGAGCCACCGGTATGCGCTTCCAGCAACTTAGCCGGATGGAAGCACCGCGCGGCTCAGGTTCCGGATACGCACAAGGTTGTATGCGGCACAGGCGAAGTTGAATACCCAGTCCACCTTCCAAATCCCGCGATGACGTACTTTCCGCAGCAACGCGATCGTCTTCAGCCACCCAAAACATTCTTCGATGCGCTTCCTCTTTTGTTGGCTGATGGCATAGCCGGCGTGGCGCGTGGTACGCGCATCGATGGCACTCCCGCCTCGGCGTCGATCGTTTTGCGCCACGTGGGGCGTCACTCGCAGATGGCGGCACTCGGCCACGAAATCCGCCGTGTCATATCCCTTGTCCCCGCCCACCGTCACCGGCTTCGTAGCCGGAATCTGCTCCAGCATGACCAGGGCTGCGTCGCGCTCCGCGGTCCCATTGGCCTCGAACACTTCCGCATTCACGATCAATCCGTTCCGGTTCTCCACCAGCAGATTCCCGCTGTAACTCAACTTGGCCTCCTTGCCCGCGCCTTTGCGTGCCAGCTTGGCATCGGGATCGGTCTTCGATGCGTGGGTCTGATTGGAACGCTTCTCCCCGTGAAAGTTCACCGTCGGATTGCCGGGATCGTCCGGCGGAGGCGGTGTCTTTCCGTCTTTCCGCTGAAAACTCTTCGCCCTCGCCCATGCTTCCAACAACGTCCCATCCACCGTGAAGTGCTCGTCCGAAGTCAGGCCTTGGGTCCGCGCCCGCGCCACCACTTGCGCCAGGAACTCCTTCGCCACCTCGGCCTCCAGCAACCGGTCTCGGTTCTTGGTGAACGTGGTCGCGTCCCACACCTCTTCGTCCATGTTCAATCCCACAAACCAACGAAACAGCAGGCTGTAATCGATCTCCTCCATCAGCAGTCGTTCGCTGCGAATCGAGTACAGCATCTGCAGCAACTGCGCCCGCAGCAGCTTCTCCGGAGGTATCGACGGCCGGCCAGCGCTCGCGTACATGCTGTCGAACCGTCGCGACAACTGGGCAAGCACTTCGTCCACCACGGACCGGATCGCCCGCAGCGGATGATCTTTCCGCACCCGCGTCTCCGGCGACAAATAACTGAACATTTGACTCTGCTGATGATCTACTCCTCGCATGCTTCACTCATAACACGAGTGGCTTGCAGAAGAAGAGTAGTTTTTCAGCAGGAGGATCTCGACGCTGCCTACGATCACGCTACACCGCACTACGCCTAGTTTAGAGTGTGCACACTCACTAACCTGCCGCTTAGACCGTGTTTATTTGTCACGCCGAAGAACCTCTGTCACTATCTCATAATAGGTTAGCAGCAGCGACGGACAGATTATTGGTGAAAAGGATTTCAAGGAGGTAGCTTCATCGGCTGTAATGTTAAAGAGGGTATTAAGCTTTGTAATCCGCAGCAGGGCCTTTACCCTCTCGGTGAGATTGAGCACGGAGGGTAGCAGCGTTCCCCGTGATGCCCTTCCGTTCGTGAGTCGATGCATCAAGGCATGAAAACTCATGATGCACCGTCCCAACGAATCTAGGTTCCGGCTTTCGTCCTTGACTGATTAAAATCCCATTCCAGTGGTCTAACTGTTTGCAAGCTGTGAGCAACTCCATTTTGGGCAGACTGTTTCATGCAATGTCTTGCCCAAGCTTCTGCATTTTATCCTTGTTTATTGCCGGACCTCAGATCGGTTTCTGCTTGGTACCAGTCCTGCTCCGCACGGCCGTCTATTTTGCCGCGAAGCTCGTAGAGTTCGTAAGCACGGGTTTGGACTGCCGACTCTTCACGGGCGATAGCAAGATCCGATTGTATTGGTGAGGAATGGATAGTTCGCGAACTAATGTTGAGTTTTGGATCGATCACGTCAACCTCCCGGGGTTTGACAGCTAAGAGGGGGAGAACTCCAGATGGGCTGACTTAGTTCAGGGAACCTGAAAGAGCAAGAAGAGATAGCTTGCTCAGTCACAATGCTAAGCGTGCGCGGTACGATTGTCAACCATGGCGAAGTCGACTTTATGCTCGCTGGGATTTCACTTTTCGATCCTGGTCAAGGGCTATCCATATGGACGCGACGATAAGAGCGTATGATCATACTTATGTCAGATACTAATCATATCTCAGAACGCCTCGCCAGCATGAAGCAGGCAGTTAGCGACATAAGAATAATAAATGCTCGCTATTGGGTTAAAAGTCGACATACCGCGCTAGACAAATCTGCTCACGCCTTACGGAAAGAAAGGCTTTTGGGAATTAGACAAGAATTGTCGGAAATGATGAAACGCTGTGCCTAGTTCCTCGTGCGACCAGTTGCGTCGAGCGAGCCTCGCTCATGACAATTCAATCGCTTGCCCAGCACCCGGTTCAAAAATACATTCTAGGCGTATAATCTGCGTCGTGATTGACAGAAAGCATTTGCAGGATAAGCAGGTGGCATTTCGACTGGTCGGGTCCATCCGTGTCAATATCGGCTTGGTAAAACTAGTTGAGACGGACGGCCTCTGGATCGAGTCGCCACACTTCTTGAGCGAGATGCAGCAAGACCGTGGCTGGGGCCCAGCGGTCGAGCAAGTTCAGGCACCTGTTTTCTTTGTGCCAACTACAAGCATGATGTTCCTGATCGCGACTCAGGAATAAGTATCTGGATTAAAGCTCGGGCTAATCAATATCCAATCCTGAAATTGAGCGAGCGGTTAGTATAGCCCCAGAAGGATGGTCCCAGAACCCGCTTTACCGCTGCCTTGGGCTCATTGCGAGTAGGATGTAACCAGTCTCACAGAAACTTCCGTCATACCCCGCGTCCCGTGGGAGACGGTTCCTTGCGAAATCTGAACTTTACGCTCGATGTAAACTTTTTTGAACAGACTAGATCGTCTCCCAGTGACAGAGTGCAAGACAGAGTCATTGGCTAGCGAGGCGTAGTCCGGCAACATCTCGACTGGCAAACATCTCGGTTATGAAAATGAGGAGGCGTGTTGAATCGAACTCTCAAAGCAATACCTGCCCTCTGCGTTTTATTTTCAGGTGCGATTCTCACAAGTGCGGGTCAGGACCTGCCCAACTCGAAAGATCCGGCGGGGATGAAGCGTTACGAAGGAAGCGAGCTGATCGGCTATCGTGCCCCCATGTTTGATGAATATCTATTGCCGCTTGGCCCGCCTACAAACTTTAGTCCTCCTGTCTATGAAAAGAGCAAGCCGGTAGAGGGCCAGGTAAGCTACTACACCTATCTCGCTCCAGCCGGGCGGTCGCCGGCAGAACTATTTCGCAACTACAAGCAGGAGTTTCAGCGCCTGGGCATCGAGATTCAGTATGAGAAAAATGCCGGGCAACCTGGTGACTTTGGCAGCACCTTTGACAAGATCGACAATGACTGCGATCTCGCCCAAATCCTTACCTATGACGGTGCCGATGAACGCCTGATGGTGGGTCAGAGTCGAGATGCCAAGCCCAGCTACTACATGGTTTTCGTGACTGCGTACAACGATGGCGTCATTCCAGAGCGCCTTCAGGGCAGAGTTGAAAAGGGCCGGGCTCTCGCGCAACTCGTAGTCATCTCGCCCGACGTGCTGGAAAAGAAAATGGCATTCCTGAACGCGGATGACATGAAACAGGCAATTCGCGATTCAGGCGAGGTGGCGGTCTACGGTCTGTACTTCGATACAGACAAGGATGCGATCAAGTCCGAATCGCAGTCGGCCCTGGCTGAAATCGCAAAGCTGTTGAAGAGCGAGCCTTCTCTTCGTTTGCACGTTGTCGGGCACACGGATAACCAGGGAAAGCCAGACTACAACCTCGACTTGAGTCACCGGCGTGCAATCAGCGTCGTTGCGGAACTCACCAGCAAGTACGGCATCGGCGCAAACCGTCTGGATGCATTCGGCTGCGGCATCTATTCCCCGGTCGCATCCAATGACGCGGAAATTGGGAGAGCGAAGAACCGCCGAGTCGAATTGGTGCAGTGGTAACACCTTGCAGGAAGCTTTCCACCGAATATGGCGCTCAGAATGTCACGGGTGGCCACCAGGCGAGAGCATTTCCGCACTAAATTGTGTCCGGACTTCGGATGAAATCAGCGTTGCGGATGCGCAGGAACGACTGGAACAATATGACTGCATCGTACGCTCAGTTGACATGCCGATACCCGAACCGGGTACTGAAACAGTCCGTCTGAATCGAAAGCACTACAATATACTGAGCCACGTGAAACTTTCGTTTTGCTCAAGCTCCTGAGATTCAAAGCCTAGCTTTTGGGATCGACCACTTCTTACTGGGATTTGACAACCATACCATATTTCTGCAATTATCGAAACATGCCAGCAGCTCAATCTAAGAAATCCATCGAGAAGATCGCCAAGTATGCCGACATGTTCTCGGCGATGGGAACAGAGCCGCGCCTTCGCATCATGCAGTTGCTTCTGTCCGCCCATCCCGACGGCCTTGTCGTCGGCGAGATTCAGGAAGAGCTCGACATTCCCAACTCAACCCTGTCGCACCATCTAGACAAACTGAAAGCGGAAGACCTCGTGCACGTAGAGCGCGAGAGCACTTTCCTGCACTACACCGCGAACACCGAAGCACTTCAGGAACTGCTGCAGTTCCTGTACGCGGAGTGCTGCACGCGCAACAAGGCAGTCAAGCCAGAGCAAGTCATTCAAATCTGTAAGTGAAGGAGATCACATGAGCAGCGCGGACATCAAGGAAGTGGTCAAGGAAAAGTACGGACAAGCCGCCTTGCGAGTGACGAGTGGCGGTAGCTCCTGCTGTGGGGCTACCACCAGCAGCGGCTGGGTGCGATCCGATCACGTCCAACCTCTACGACGCTCGCAAGCGGACAGATTCCCGAAGAGGCGCTGCTCGCGTCGCTCGGCTGCGGCAATCCGACCGCGCTGGCGAAACTGAATCCCGGTGAAATTGTCCTCGATCTCGGCTCGGGCGGTGGCATCGATGTTCTGCTCTCTGCCAAGCGAGTCGGCCCGACCGGCAAAGCCTACGGCCTCGACATGACCGATGAAATGCTGGCGTCTCGCGAACGAGAACAAGCGCAAAGCAGGAGTTGAAAATGTCGAGTTCCTGAAGGGCGAGATTGAGCACATCCCGCTGCCCGACAATTCGGTTGATGTCATCATTTCCAACTGCGTCATCAATCTCTCGGCCGACAAAGATCCGTGTTGCGGGAAGCCTTCCGAGTCCTGAAGCCGGGAGGACGCTTTGCCGTGTCCGACGTTGTGACTCGCGGTGAGATGCTGCCTGAGATTCGCAAGAATGTGCTGCTGTGGGTCGGCTGCGTTGCTGGAGCACTCGAAGAGAACGAATACCGCAGCAAACTGGCGTCCGCTGGATTCGAGCAAATTGACCTTGAGCCGACCAGAATCTATCGCATCGAAGATGCCCGCGAATTTCTTTCGGGCCAGAACATCGACGTGGATGCGATTGCGCCGCAAGTGGATGGCAAGTTCATGAGTGCCTTCGTCCGAGCCGTAAAGCCACAGCAACCGTGCTGCGGGCCAACCTGCTGCAACTGAGGAGATGCCAATGCAAGGACACTACAACGTCTTGTTCCTATGCACCGGAAATTCGGCTCGTTCCATCATGGCCGAGGCCATCATGAATCACAAAGGCCGACCGAACTTCACCGCCTACAGTGCTGGTAGCCATCCCTCGGAGCAGTTCGACCGGAAGCTATCACACAGCTGGAGAGTGCTCATTTGCCAACCGACGGTCTCCGGAGCAAGAGTTGGGACGAGTTCGCGAAGCCTGACGCTCCCAAGCTCGATTTCGTCTTCACGGTCTGCGACAACGCTGCGAAAGAAGTCTGCCCTATCTGGCCGGGTCAGCCGATGACCGCTCACTGGGGCGTTCCGGATCCCGCTGCAGTGTCAGGAACACCTGAGGAAATCGCAAGGCTTTTCGCGATGCCTTTTTCATGCTCGACCGCAGAATCAGTCTGTTCCTGTGCCTCCCTCTCTACCAGTCTGGACCGCCTCGCAATCAAGAAAGAAATCGACAACATCGGTCACCAATGAAATTCAACCTGCGCGCCCGAGTTACGGCGGAGTTCCTAGGTACGGCATTCCTCGTTGCTGCCGTGGTCGGCTCCGGCATCATGGGCGAACGGCTGGCAGGCGGAAACGTCGCTATCGCCCTGCTTGCGAATACGATTGCGACCGGCGCGGCTCTGGTCGCTCTCATTCTGACTTTCGGACCGATCTCCGGCGCACACTTCAATCCTGCCGTTACACTTGCCGATGCGATGGAACACGGTATTCCTTGGTCAGAAGCACCTGCTCTACATTGTCGCGCAGTGCGCGGGCGGAATTGCGGGCACGATCATTGCGCACCTGATGTTCGGGCTGCGCTGGTATTCGCTGTCGTCACACGCTCGACACGGATGGGCCGCTAGTGTTCAGCGAGTTCGTGGCAACCTTCGGACTGCTGTCGGTGATCTGGGGTTGCTCGCGATTGCGCTCCAGTGCAGTTCCATTCGCCGTTGCGAGCTACATCACTGCCGCCTACTGGTTCACCGCATCAACCTCGTTTGCGAATCCGGCCGTAACAATTGCCCGATCATTGTCAGACACCTTTGCCGGGATTCGACCAGCAGACGTTCTTCTTTATCGTGGCGCAACTCGCGGGAGCCTTGGCCGCGACCTTCTTGTTTCGGTGGCTCGTCCCGAACTCATCGGCAGATCCCGATCAGGTTTTGATGCCGCATTCTGAGACTTCCCTTGAGGCATCGTCCGGGTCGCAGCCAGGAGCAGAACGGCACTATTCTGCGAGAGATCCGCGTGACGACATGGCCCGATGACAGGAACAATTTGCAGACCCAGGCAGCCGCCTTGCCGCACGAAGCTGGTCTTGAGGATCTCGCGGGATGTCGGACCAGCGTTTATGGGAAAAGCCCGCGATGATTGCAGTAGGGCAGAACACAGTTAAGCAAACCTTCAGGGTTGGACTCATCAATGTGCGAGATCTCGGGATCGCAACTGAGTGCGAGTTGGAGCGAGCTTTATTGATGCGGACATATCGCTACCACGATAATCTAGAGTACGTGATCTTAACGTATGAAAACCTAGAAGGCGCACATCAGCTACCGCCTCCATGCTCGTCTGCAACCACGCTCCGGAAAAATCGCCAAACGACATCTTGATTCGAACGCTCTTCAACCACCACGAAGGAGCTTTTGCCGTTTCTCCCTCAACGTGGAGGATTAACAACGAACTCTTATCCACCCAAGCCGACCCTGAAACCAAATCTTTCTCTTTCCTCTTGGGCTTCAATCCCAACAACATAACAAGGCCGACCATCTAAGACAGTGTCGCCCATTAGGGTGAAATCGTAGTTGTCCCTCGTAAGCGCGGTTCGAGCTTGATTGCCTTTGCTCGCTTCCGTTTCATGATCCAGGACACGTTGCACGATCTGCTTCCCTCGCGCGCTGCCTGACCATTTCTGAATGCTGTAGTCTTTGCCAGTCGGGGGATTAAAATCCACCTGTGCCACCACGTCGGCATTGGCGCTTGAACTTTTCATGCCAAACAAGCTGTACTCGCGAATTACCTGATATGGCGCTTGCTGCCCGAACTTCTGACTGAGATTTTTCCATTCCCTGGACAATCGATGTGAGCGAGGGCACTGAGCCGCCGGGGCTCTGTTGCGCAAGGGCAAAACAGCAGAGTAGTGGAGCCACCCCGGCCATTTTCAGTAACGATCTTGCGATCGGTAGCTCCATTGTCGTCAGACCGTAAGATGCTCGGATGGAACTATGAGCAAGCCTTGGGCCAATGAGAAATGGCGGCGTGCAAAGGTTACACACGACGGGCGAGCCGGAGGCATGCAATTTCTGCGATGTCTCTACGGGAATTTCTTCTACCGTGAATACTGTATAGCGGATGCGCCACGAGGATTGTGGGCCTATTCTGAACCGGGCAGAACTTTGGTTAACTCATTCGTCGTGATCAGATCCTCCAGATTTGCCCGCATGCAGCCCATCGCGACCTACTGGAAAAATCTTTCAACCGCGGGATTGCACATTTTGCACATGATGCCCGGGATCGAGCACGAGGATGGCAACCGGCCTATTGTCGATCAGTTCGTTTTGGCTTTTCGTGATGGTTCGGTTGAATCGGGATCAGCACTTTCGTGAAGTTAGGGTCCAGGGCCAGGGCCGGATAGTGCCGCCTGTTTCGATGCCCTGTCTCATTATTATTATTATTATTATTATTAATATTTAGTGAGCAGTTTGCATAAATCGCTTTAGTCCGAGGCTCGGCATCGTAAACTTTTATTGCCATGGCGGACCCAGAGCAGCAGGCACTCGCCATCTACGACGAAATCTGCGCTACTAGCGCGGATCGCCCGTTCGCCTTTCAAACCGTCGCGCAAATGAATCGGGAGATCGCTGCCTGGCAAGAGAATAATTCCGCGCTCACTCGCTTGAGGCAAGCCTCTTCCCACGTACAGACCGCATTTCTTAACCAGTCCGTGGAGTGGATGAAAGCTGAGATACGAGAGCAGGGGAACTTCCGAGTGGCGTCCACCCTCTTTGACGCGATCGTGCACGCACTCAGCGCGGCCACGAAACCGCTCCCCAACGAGGTGGTCCTGAAGCTCCTGACTGAGCTGCGCGAAAGCCACACGACTCGCTTTTCCTACCCTTTCGACCGCTTCCTGTCCGTTCTCGGCCGCGATCAGGTGACGGACGAAATCCGTGCCGAGCTTCGCAGGCTTCAATTGCACTATGCGCCTACTGCAACCGGAAAAATCGAAGAACGGGTGCAAAAGACCAGAAACCTTCTGGATGAGTTGATCCGTGTGGAAGGTGAGCAAGAGCCGGACCCGGGGCGTGGTCCATGGTCGCGGACTGTGTTCCATGAGATCGCCGCGTATGAGGAGATTACGAACTCTGGATGGCAGGGGCTTCTCGAGCATTGCCGGACACTGGAGCAGGCCGTGCCGCCCTCGAAGTGGAAGAAGCACGCAAGCAATCTCGCTCGCGCATTGGGCGAGCCCACCATTTGGACCACGCTGCAACGATGGCTTGCCCTTGGCCCGACGCCAGGACAACCCGCCGAAGCCACCTCCCCTGTCGAGGATTCTTCCTATCAGAAGGGTGTGGTCTGGCTTCTGGCGCTGAGTCAACGGCCAGAAGCGGCTTCCACGATTGGCGATTTTGCCCTCGCCTGCCTGCGCAAGATTCCTATGATTGGAGCCGTGTCCCAGAAAGTGGGCTTCGCCTGCGTGCAAGCCCTCGGTTCCATGGAGTGCACCGAGGCTGTCTCTCAGCTAGCGCGTCTGCGCGCGAGGGTCAAATACACCGTGGCGTTGCGCCTCATCGAGAAGTGTCTGCAGCAGGCTGCGGAGCGCAACGGTATCACCGTGGATGAACTCGAGGATCTGGCTGCGCCGTCCTACTCTCTCGACGCCCAGGGCCGGATTGAAATTGCGGTCGGCGACGCCACCGCCACCGTATGCTTGTCCCCGGCCGGACTGGTGGCTGTGATCTGGCGAAATGAGAATTGCGAGCTCGTGAAATCTGTCCCGTCACGCATGAAAAAGGCCTACGCGAAAGAAGTGAAGTCTGTTTCTGCATCAGCCAAAGAGCTAGACCAGGCTTATCTCGTCCAGCGCTATCGCCTGGAATCTTCATTCCTTCGTCCCCGGGCGATGTCCCCCGCACATTGGCGGCGATATTTCGTTGAGCATCCTCTGCTTGGCTTCCTGGGGCGCAGGCTTATCTGGGTATTCAGCGATGAGAAGGGCTGGGAGCGTTCGGGCATTTTTTGCGATGGCAAGATCTGCGGCACGGACGGAGAGACCATCGACACTACTTATGCGACCAAGGTCCGGCTGTGGCACCCGCTCTCGTCAAGAACGTCCGAGCTTCCGCAGTGGCGCCAGCGCATCTTCGATCTGGGAGTACAGCAGCCATTCCGCCAGGCATACCGCGAGTTCTACGAAGTCACCGAGGGCGAGCGCAAAACCCGGATTTATTCCAACCGCTTTGCCGGAACCCTGATGCGGCAACATCAGTTCTCCAGCCTGTGCCGCGTCCGTGGCTGGGGCTACCGGCTGATGGGGGCAGGGTTTGATGGCTTCAACGTACCTACAAAGCTACTGCCTGCCTGGAACATGCATGCCGAATTCCATGTCGATCTGCCTACGGACCGGAAGCCTTCGCTGGCAGACTCTGCGCTGGCTGAGCAATCGAGTTTCGGCATCAATCTGTTTCTTGGCTCCGACCAGGTTCGCTTCTATCGTGACCGGCGCGAGATCGAAGTTGAAGAGGCTCCTGCGATCGTCTATTCCGAGATCATGCGCGATGTAGATCTCTTCACCAGTATCTGCGCTGTTGGCAGCGATGAAACATGGTCCGACCAGGGAGACCAGGGAACAGCCTTGCCTGCGGCGATCAGGAATCCCGAAGAGCTTTCAAACCTGTTCGCTCTCCGCTTGGAAATATTGGCCCGTGTGCTGCCGCTCATGGCAATCGCGCCGCAGTGCAAGATTGAAAGTGTGTGGATGATAGTTCAAGGCAAGTTGGGAACTTACCGGATCCTAATACCCTGGGGTACGGTCTCGCGAATGACTGACCATGCTGCCCTGCCGATCACCATCCCGCAAGAACTGCTCGAAGCTGCACCCATAGACTTCTCCGCACTTCCGATTGATATTGATTACCGTACGGAAATGATCTTGCGCAAAGCTCACGTCCTAGCCAACGATTGGAATATCCAATCCCCGGATCTCATCCAGCAATTGATGTAAAGGCGCCCCGGCTTGCGGTTTCCTGAACCAGATCCTCACCTTCCGTACGAGTCCGAGTCAGCGCGTGCGCAAAGTCGTATAGCTGATGGAAGAGCGGCATTGCCAGCGCATCGAACGAATCGTATTTAAGCGTCCATGCGGGTTCAAATACACGGTCTTAAACTGCCGGCGAGCACTTTTATTCCCTCAGGTACTAAATAGTCCTGTTCTGTTGGGGTAACGCCATCCTTGTCGGTTCTTAGTGGCGATCTCGGCAAACTGCCCATAATCGGAACGCACAAGTATGTCGCC
Organism: Terriglobia bacterium; assembly: GCA_963706335.1. GTDB lineage: Bacteria > Acidobacteriota > Terriglobia > Terriglobales > Acidobacteriaceae > JAIQFF01. The sequence goes on along the minus strand of CAVPME010000012.1, from coordinate 59,367 downwards.
CAGGAATAAAAGATCAGAAAGTCAGTTATCTCCAATGAGACTCATTTCGGAAGCTACCTACGCGGAGGTTGCAAATGGGAACGTCCCCGCAAGTACCTCCCGCAAATCTTAGAAGGAGCTGGGTGATGGTAAATCCTTTCGATCTCAGGACAGTGCTGTTGGCTAAACACGCGCAACATGTGGTGCTGATCCATTTTCCGATCGCACTGTTCATCACCGCATGCGTGTTCGACCTCATAGCGCAATGGACGAAGCGACGGGCCATTGCGGACGCAGCCTACTACAACCTGGTAGTCGCAGCGATTTCGACAGTCCCAGTTCTTGCAACCGGGATACTCGCGTGGCAGTTCCAGCTCGAGGGCCAGAAGCTGAAGGGAATGTTATTGCTGCACCTGATACTTGCGTGCATCTCGAGTGCGATGATCTTGCTGGTTTGGTGGGTTCATCTCCGCGCGAGGCGGCGGGCAGCCGCCTTACCGAACTATCGCTTGGCACTTGAAATTATGGGCGTCGGCATTATCGCGCTAACCGGGCACTTGGGCGGGTTCCTAAGTGGCGTAAACACACCTGGCTAGAACTCCACACGAAGATGTCTCCCCGCGGCGCGTCAATCCATTTGCAGTTCTCATTCGGATCCTTCTTCGCCGCCAATTACCCAACCAAGCCGACCTGCTCTTGATCCATGCAAGAGCCTTTGTCTGTTTCCCCAGGAGAACCTAGCCGGCGAAATAAATCGGTGGAATAAAAACGGCCCGCGCCAGTTATCTAAGCAGAACGCACCAAACACGGAGGGCAAATGAGAAACAAAAACCAAAATCTTATCGATCAGAAGTTACAAGGCCTCAACGACGATGGCATCGACCGTCGCGGGTTCTTAAAGTGCATGGCCTGGGCAGGTACCGGGCTGGTCTGGACCATGAGCGGCGGCATTCCCATGTCTCGTGCATTCGCCAAGGGCCACGACCAAATGGCCGCCAAAGGTGGCGACTTCACGTTTGTCCAGATAAGCGACAGTCACATCGGCTTTAACAAACCAGCCAATCCAGATGTTACCGCCACGCTGCAGACGGCGATCAATAAGATCAACGCCATGCCTCACGCGCCGGATTTCATCATTCACACCGGTGATCTGAGTCAGCTTTCGAAGCCGAGTGAATTCGACACCCTAGACCAGGTATTGAAGGGAGCGTCGGCGAAACAGATCTACTTTGTGCCCGGTGAGCATGACATGCTCAGTGACAACGGCGAGCAATTTCTCCAACGTTATGGGAAAGGTACAAAGGGCACGGGCTGGTCGAGTTTCGACCATAAGGGAGTGCATTTTGTTGGTCTGGTGAATGTGGCCAACTTGAAAGCTGGAGGGATGGGGTCACTCGGTAACGAACAGCTCGAGTGGCTCGAGGACGATCTCAAGGGCCGCTCCGCCAGCACTCCGATTGTGCTGTACGCGCACATTCCGCTCTGGACGATCTATCCAGATTGGGGTTGGGGAACCGATGACAGTGAACAGGCTTTGTCCTACGTCAAGCGTTTCGGTTCCGTAACGGTGTTAAACGGCCATATTCACCAGATCATGCAAAAGATCGAAGGTAAGGTGTCGTTCCACACCGCGATGTCGACTGCTTTCCCTCAACCTGCACCGGGAACAGCCCCCTCTGCCGGTCCCTTGAAGGTGCCAGCCGACCAGTTGCAGCGTGTGTTGGGGATCACCGACGTCAACTATCTGGTCAGTGGTCGCAGCCTTGCTGTGGTCGATTCGCCGCTCGCAGACTCAAGGTCGTCGGCTTCATGGAATGGCGGCCATGGCAACGTTAACTCTTTCTTTGGGTAAAACGCCAAGGGTCAAGTTCCAACAACGAATCAAACAGGAAAGTTGAATTTAGAAAGGAAATAGGAATGACAAAAACACGTATTTGGATCGCGGGTATGACCGCGCCGGTAGTGATTGCAATGCTGCTGTTGTTCGCGGGACCAGCGAGGGTCACAGCAGATGATCAACCCTCACGGACAAACGCGGAAGTGAAAATCGATAATTTCGTCTTTGGGCCACAGACGCTGACGGTACACGTCGGAGCGACAGTTACCTGGACAAATAAAGATGACATTCCGCACACAACGGTGAGTACAGATGGCGCGTTCAAGTCGAAGGTGATGGATACGGATGAAAAGTTCTCCTACACGTTTACAAAGGCGGGAACATACTCCTACTTCTGCTCGGTTCACCCAAAAATGACCGGGGAGATCGTGGTGAACTGAGGCTCCTGTGATGTCGCGACGTTATCTCTCGATGCCGCTCAAATTGCTTCTAAAACGCCATTGTTCGTCGAAGCACTGTGACGAAAATGGGGTCCTCCGGCTAGAGGAAAACCCTTGATGAACTGCGACCCTTGAAATCGTTTAAGCTCACCGACTTTAATATGTGGAAAAGGACGGCGATTTTTTTACACCCTCCACTTCTATCCTCCCCTAATTTAAGGTAAGGACGTCTTGCTCACAGCTACTTACAGAGGCAGAGCACTGGGGAAACGAGTCTGAAAATCAAGGAGGCCGACCCATTCGGGTGCAATCGTGATCCGCACCATGTCCTGAGTCATGGAAGCGAGCTGCTCTACCCAAGCTTTCCCCTGCTGCTTTCCGAAATAGCGTTCCGCCGCCAGCGCATACTCGGGAACAATCCCATTCACGGGTTGCAGCCGGGCAGTACCGCGCACCAGCAAAACCTTATGCGGAAAGGTGTTGTCATCAATCGTGAGCGCCACCTTTGGGTTCTTGGCCAGAGCCTTTAGTTTCGGGGCTTTCGGCGGCGTGCCTAGCACGAACTCTCGCTCATTCCAATGAAACCAGATGGGCACAACTCGTGGCGTGCCATCCGTCCAGACATAAGCCAGACGTGCGGGAATCGTCGATTGCAAAAGCTCCTTGGACGCGGGCTGCTGCAATAGTTCAACACTTCCTTGCTTCACTGGCATGGTTCGTTCCCTCCTCCGCTTGGTGCGGTGTTCGAGCAGATTTGTCCCCTATTCTAATGTGGAGTAGCGGAGCGACGTGGCGATTATTGCTTGAAGTGATTTAGCATCGTTGTCTGTTTTCAGCACCGGCGACTCGGAGGAGTTTTATGGCAGCCAGAGAGCATTTCAGTATCGGAGATATTCAACTGATCGCGATCAAAGACGGAACATTCTCCTACCCACCTGACTGGTTTTTCTCAAATGTGCCCCAAGAGCAATTGCAAGACAGCCTCCGAAATCGCGGCCTCCCTCTGAAGCAGATTATCAGTCCCTATACCTGCCTTCTCGTAAAGGCGGGACGACACCGCGTCTTAATCGACACAGGGGCGGACGGTCTCGCACCTACCACGGGCGAACTGCTGAAACATCTGGATGCTGAAGGCATAAATCCTGAAGAGATCACTAACGTGGTCTTAACCCATGCCCATCCTGACCATATCGGCGGCGTGCTGGACGCGGGTGGTAAACCAGCTTTCCCTAATGCCCGATACGTGATGTCAAAAACTGAATGGGATTTCTGGACTTCCAGCCCCAACCTGCGTAACACGGGAATGGATGACCATCTGAAAGATCTGCTGGTAGATTGTGCATGGAAGAACCTTCCTCCCCTGAAACCGTGCATGGAGTTGATTGAGGCTGAAAGCGAGATCGTGGCCGGAATTTATGCTATACCGGCGCCGGGGCATACTCCGGGACATATTGCGTTAGTTATTTCGTCCGCGAAAAAGCAGTTGCTACACATGGCTGATACTGTGCTCCATCCGATGCATCTCGAACATCCTGCGTGGCGCACTGTCTTTGACCTGAATCAGGATGATGCTGCGACCACGCGGCGACGGTTGCTCGACCGTGCGGCAGCCGACAAAGTAAGTGTCCTCGCTTACCATTTTCCGTTTCCCGGTCTTGGGCACGTCACGAGCACCGGAAGTGCATGGAGATGGGAAGATGCGATGGACTAAATGGCGAAAAAAACGATTGCTCCACATGGACGGGCGAAGGACTTAACATGATGGGTATGATATCTCGCTATTGTCCCCCTCTTTTGTGTTCAGCTGTGTTGCGATTTTCCATCGGCTCTCAACAAAAGGCTGTCACCATCCTGGCTCATTTTCCGCCCTGCTGTTTCCGTACTTCGATTTGACCATCCGTCACTCTGGCTTCTAAGCAAGGCTGAGGATGCACGGCGGGACCGTCAACTACATGGCCGTCGCGCACAGAAAAACGCGAGCCATGCCACGGACATGCGATCGTGTCCCCTCTAAGGCTACCTTCGGATAGCGGGCCGCCAAGGTGCGAGCATGTCTCTCCTATGGCATAGATCTGTGCGCCTCGCCGAACCAACAGAATCGGAGTTCCGTTGTGATCAACCCGCACAGGCTTCCCGTCAGGCAAATTCGATTCCGAGAGCACAGGTGTGAATGTCTCAGGCAGATCATCGCGATCACTGTGATCGACACCGATTTTCTGTTCGTAAACCAGGTTTCCACCCAATCGAGCAGCGGCGACAGACACTGCATAGCCAAGCGCGGCCAAACTGCGCCCGGCGACGCGAGACCGTCGCCGCCTCATCACCAATGAAGCGCCAAACAAAGCCGTACTTGCCACATTCAATAACCCATGCACTAAACCAACGCGCCGTGCCGGAGGATCGATATCCTGCCAGTCGGTCAATCCAGTAACAGCCGCGCTGACGGCACCAATAAATCCGATAGCGACGGCCGTATCGGCGGCTAGGCGGTATTGCCGCCGCGGGCTCAGGGAATCCAGCGAATCAAAAACAATCCCCGCTGTCCATGCGCCAATTGGGATATCCGTCAAAATCACGTGCAGAGGTTCCCCGAGCCATGTGCCATGGAAAAAGTTCTTGACCTGCTGTCCGCCGCTGAACTGAAAGGCTTGGTGCAGGGTCTTTTGAAGATTTTCTTCGACTGGCTTCATCCAGTCCTGCCGGCCGATTTTGTCTATGACACCGTTATTGCTCATCGCCTTACCTCGAAGTTCAAAAATGATAATCAGATGGAACGAAAACGAACAGGGTAGCTTCGATGCAAGGGTTTATCGGAGGGATGTAACGTCTCGAGCGTGTCATAAACAGACACCGTGATTTCGGCTCCGCCCTTGCACCAGCCAACATACCTCGAGCGTGATATTTTCATTGTTAGGTAACGGATCGCGGAAGCGAACCGACTATTCACAAACGAAGTGAAGAGAGCGTGCCTTCTCTATCCCCTTCCCGGGCGGGGTTGCACCCGTTGAAGTCCAACACCTTTCACAGCGCACTGTTACGCCAACAACAGTTCGTCCTCATCCAGTCCGCGCGAGTCGGTCAATGGCGATGATGCGCCTTAAACCTGCTGCTGCCTGCCTCATCACGAATCCGGTAGGCTTCCCTTACGCACACCTTCGCGCGAATACGCGTAAGACAGATTCGGGGCAACGATAAACATCTCGTGCCAAGTCCTTCTTTAGCTCCTGGAGGAGTCTGCCCGAATCCGAACGGAGGTTCGGATGTCCTGAAATTGTCGATGCCGCACTTCATACCAACGCGAGAACGGAGCGAGTACTCGTTCATGCCCTTTTGTTAAAATCCGACGGCTTCGGGCAGGATGTCGGATCTTGGACCGATGGGATTTGGGACGGAGTGAAACCGACTTCCTTAGGCTCGAAGATAACGGTAGCCAGTAACCAGCGAGTTGCTGTCTCCAACTCCACCGTGAATAACGCGTGCTCCAATGCTGTGTAACGTTTTCGAGCGTAATTGCCGAAAAAACTCAAGCCGAAAACTAACGGCTCGAAACACAGAGTCAGCCAGACCTCGTTTGGAACTGCGTCAGAAATGCCCTGCAATTGTTCAACGCAAGCCTGGTGGCGACCAGCAACGCTCCAGAAAAACGCCTGGGCGATGGCGCTTGCTTGTTTCTCCACGTCATGTGGTTCGCTGTCCATTCCGCTACGTTGATATTGTAGGTAATGTTTCGGGCCAATGGGAATCAAACCAAATCCCTGGTTCATGGAGTGGTGTTGGGTAAGGGAATATAATAGAGGTTCCTAGCTTATGTGAGGGCACATGTCACCCGAACCTGTACCAGTCGCTGGCGGACCGGATGTTCTGCCCAGCCCCATACCCGAGCCTGACCCGCAGCCTCCCGAGCCTGACCCAGCGCCGGAGCCGTCGCCAGCTCCGCCCTTACCGGAACCAGCGCCAGCATTTTCGTAATTAACACAGTCCCACGGCAGACGGACGGACCTCCTGGCCGCGTTAAGCACTTCTTACGGAATCCAATCTGCTCGTAGTGCGAATAGTGGAAGGTCTGTGTTTCAGAAAGCTGCACAGGGCATTGAGGGATGCCCATCGCATCGTCCAAACTTCCTGCTCTTCTCCGCTGTCTCCAGATGTGTAGAACAACTGCCGCGCCCGCAAGACGAGCGCACCTTCCGTTCGCCGATGCGTCCAATAGCTCGTTCACATCGGACTCGCACATTGCAATCTGGTAGAGGTCTTTCCATGATTGGGCATCCAAACCTTTGCAAATGCCCGTATTCATAGACTTAGCTGCCGCGACCAAATAATTCTACCGTTGGCTGGTGTGTCAGCGACTTATGGAACGGCAATGGATGACCAGTTTGTAGGTTTCGACCTGCAGACGTGGCGTCTGAGGTTGTGATCCAGGACGGTTGCTTCCGAGTTCTCCGGCGCAGCGCTCAGGAATGAAAACATTCTGATACCAAGACAACTGTAGGCTTCGCCAGAATATCTAAATCTCAAGTCGAAGAGCTCAGGAGGCTATTATCGAAGACGTGCTCAGCCGGCAAATGACGTTCCTATGCTTGGCTGATAACTCCCTCTTCAGCAGCTTGGAGGAGAGGTGTTTAGGGAAGGTGCCTCATGAAACATGCCGACAGCATTGAGTTGGTGCTTGAGGGCAAGGCCGAGAACAGGGTCCTCTCCGTTACACCTGAGCGTTCCGTTTACGAAGCAATTGAGAAAATGGCAGTAGACGGCGTGGGCGCGTTACTCGTAATGTCCGAAAATCGACTCGTCGGCATCCTGTCAGAACGTGACTACGCACGCAAAGTGATCCTCAGGGGCCGCTCTTCGAGGAAAACCCGTGTCCAAGAGATCATGAGCAGCCCTGTAATCTACGTGACGCGGCGAAATACAGTGGACGAGTGCATGGCCATCATGACCAAGCACCATTTTCGCCATCTCCCCGTTGTAGATGGAGACTCGGTCGTGGGGGTGATATCGATTGGTGATCTGGTGAAATGGATCATCTCAGGTCAGGCACAGACGATTCGGGAACTCGAAGGCTATATTACGGGAAAATATCCAGGCTAGAGTCGCTCAACCTCAAGCGACCCGATCTGATTTCATTTCCCCACGCCGTGGCTGACGAGCCCCTTGAATTAACAACTTACCGTTCTAATCATGAACCAACACATCGAGTTCTCGGCTTTCGCCCGTAGGACCCTAAGACAGAGCGCAGAGTTAAACAATGTTCTCCAAAGCCGGTATCATCGAATTACATGCGGTAACACACGAGCGATTGGACCTTTTGCTGCGCCATGTCGCAACCGTGCCTGATGGCCTCCATCACAAGCTGATTCCGGGATTCGGCCATCCGTCCATTTGGAAGCAACTTGTGCACATCCTCACCTGTGAGGAAGGCTGGGTCCACGACTTGCAGAACAAAGTTTTCCGAGGTTGGATCGAGGAAGATTGCCGGACAATGGCAGCCTTGCTAGCTAACAAAGACCGAATACGAGAAGCGACACGAACTTATGTGAGTGGTCTCGCTGAAGAACAACTTAACACGACACTAGCCAAGCGTCCCGCGGATTGGGGCGGCGAACTCCGGAGTCCTGCTTTCATCCTCCTACACGTCATCACCCACGCATTTCACCACAAAGGCCAGGTCGTCGCGATGCTGCGAATCCTCGGACACCCAGCACCTGACACAGATCTGCAACCGGTATAGACCGACCGCTGCCTGACTTCGTCCACCCCTTGCATTCGCAATCAACAATAACTGTTGAATTAGAATAATCTTGCGAGCCAAACGCGTGACAACAAAACCCGCCAATCCCATGATGATCTTGATCGCCGGCCCCTATCGCTCCGGCACGAATGACGATCCGGCTTTGATCAGGAGAAATGTCCAGGAGATGGAGTCTTATGCGCTGCCCATCTTCCGTGCTGGTCATGTCCCAGTGCTTGGTGAGTGGCTGGCCTTGCCGCTACTGGAGCTGGCGGGGTCCGGCGAGATCGGGGACGAAGCCTTCAATGAGGTATTCCACCCTCTCGCGATTCGGCTCTTGGAGAAATGCGACGGTGTGCTTCGGATAGGGGGGCCATCGGTCGGGGCGGACGAAATGGTGCGGATTGGTCGAAGTCTCGGGCTGAAGATATACGCCGCTCTGGCGGAGATTCCGCGGTCGGAATGACTGGCAAATTCGAGTTCGGAGGGATGCCTGCGTGGCGACCCCGACTTCGAGCGACCGGGTGGAAAGAATAATTCCGGCTGATGCGTTCCTATTCCAGCAGGCACCCGAATCAATAATGTAGTCAACGACGACGCAGAGTGCTCCGAGCCGCGGAAGTCGTCGGAGTTCAAAATCGTCGTCTCGCCTAGCACGAAGTTGCGTTCCCTTGGATGAAACTACAAAATCGTCCGTCGTTTTAGATCGCGAGCCCGATCAGGAGAAGGGACTCGGCCCTTCCAGCCCTCGCATTCGGTGCCCACTCTGCGGCTGGTCGCCCCGCAAAGAAGACCGATGGTTTTGCGACTGCGGACATGAATGGAATACGTTCGAGACCGGGGGAGTCTGCCCTGCCTGCCTCCAGCAGTGGGCTGCGACTCAGTGCCTCTCGTGCGCCCGCTGGTCGCCACACTCAGAGTGGTATGCGCAGTAAAGCTCTCACGAGCGACAGCAAACCCCATAACGCTGCCAAAGCCGAAACCACGGGCTCTGCGCGTGCAGGTCATCGTGCCGTCGATTTACAGCCGACAGGTCGCTAGCACTAAGCGGTCTGGTGTCCGGCACAGAGAAGATGCGCTCTAGGGTCTCGATTTCGGCAATGGTCTGTTCAACGTCCATTCGTCACAATATCTAACAGAAATGTGGGAAGGTCAATTCGAGCGACATCTCCAAAGACCGTGCCCATGCGATTTGCTAGTTGGTCGTCGTGACAAGGTCATAGAATTTCGGGTGCAATCCAGAGTCGAGAGGAAGAGGGCGGAAGGCGACCACATCAGGTGCACCGGCAGCATGGTCGAGAATTGTGCAATCGGTTAGAGCTGCGTTGCAGCGGATGTCTGATTAGAGATAGCTGCACCTACTTCGGAAAGTTTGATTAAGCTTACCAAGGGGTATAAGGCGCACCCGGTGAGGCCTCATGGAATATTTGATTGGCTTGATACTGTCTTTGGCTGTGGCTGGCTTTGCAGCGGTTGTTGGCTTTGACCGCGAGCGTACCTTTTATCCAACCGTACTGATCGTAATTGCCTCTTATTATGTATTGTTCGCTGCGACGGGAGCTTCGAGGCGCACACTGATCGTTGAAATCGTTGTTGCAGGCGGCTTTTTGCTGGTTGCCGTCCTCGGCTTCAAAGACAACTTCTGGTTAATCGTCGCTGCGCTTGTTGGCCACGGCGTTTTTGACTTCATCCATCGCTTCTTCATCGACAACCCCGGTGTGCCACACTGGTGGCCGGGCTTCTGTTTGGCTTTTGATGCTCTTCTCGGTGTGTTCTTGGCCGTGCGCCTGATAAGACACCCTGAACGAGTTTCGTTCGAGCGAAGGTAAAACGCACGGAAGGATCAGGATAGTTGACCTAATAGGCGATCTCACCCAATAACGGACTACTGGTGAACTGGCAATTTTTCGCCAGTTATATGCTGACGGAGTGCCTTGAAAGCAAAGGAGAGGCCAGGCAGCGTCTCCTCGTCTATTGGAACGTGATGACGACTTTTGCCGGAGCGTGCCCTTCTTCTACGTAAGCGATGGCACCGGCCGTTTCAGTCAGCGGGTAGCGTCTGTCGATCACCGGGGTTACTTTTCCGGTCTTGATAAGTCCGCAGAGGGTCGTCAGGTCGTCTCTATTCATTTTCGCAATGAAGAATGTGAATTTCTGCCTCAAGAACAGTGACCACGCGAATGCTTTGAACAATCGGGTAACCACCGCCCAGAGTTCCTTCGGTGCTCCGGCCATGACACACTTGCCATTCGGACTCAGAACGCGCCTCATCGCTGACAATGTGCGGTTTCCCACGTTATCGAGAAGCAGGTCGTAACGTTGCGCTGTCCTGAGTGAAATCATCGCGTGTATAGTCAATGACCCGATCGGCACCGAGGGAGCGTACCAATTCAACATTCTTCGTGCTGCAAACGCCGGTTACGTTAGCCCCAAATGACTTCGCGATCTGCACGGCAAAAGTGCCGATCCCTCCCGCCGCGCCGTTAATCAAGACCTTCTGCCCCGGCTGAAGGTGTCCTTTGTCGCGAAGCCCCTGCAAGGCAGTAAGCCCCGCAATCGGCATAGCAGCCGCTTGGTCGAAGCTCACGCTTTCCGGTTTCGGGACTAACCTGTCTTCGGTGAGCACATGCGTATTCGGCAAAGGCACCTTTGCAAGTGCCGAATACGTCTTCTCCTGGCTTGAACTGCGTCACTGTTTTTCCGACTGCTACGACCTGGCCAGCGACATCCACGCCGGGCCGGTGGCTCTTCATGCGCCAGTCCAGCGGATTGACGGAAGCGGCACAAACCCGTATGACGACTTCGTTCTCCTTCGGAACCGGCTGTTCGAGTTCCTTCATTTCGAGAACCTTTCCCGATTTGTCCTTGGTGTAGACGGCGGCTTTCATGTGGGTTGAGATGGTTGAGATTTGGTCGCTATGGCAGGCCCGATCTGACGAGGATCACAGATTATTCCAAGTCATGAGTTTCACAACGATTTTGCAGCAGTTAACACAATGCCGTGGACCGCCAATGCACTACTCTGTTGAAGCTAATAGGATTGCCGCAGGGTTCTTTGATGTCACGCGGGATGGATTCGAGTCTGGCGTGAATCTACCGGATTATCGGGATACTGCGGGCCAGCGCGCTGCTCCTTCGCGCCCATGATTATCAGCCATAGCATGATTGCGACCTCTGCCAGCAAGACAGGTTGGGTGTAGTTGATGACGTTGTCCTCGTAAGCTGGAAACAGGATCCCGGTAAAGCTGGAGGCTAGATAGCCGAAGCACGCGATCATTAGCCAAACACCCAGAACGCGGGGCAGGAAACGCGATCGGTACACCAGGAGCCCGAATGGCAAGAGCCATAGCCCCCAAAATATCTCGTTGGCCAGATCACACTGGTGATGCAGGTTGAGGAACAGCATGGCGAAGGCGTCCCGCTGCGGCTTGTCGAATAATGACAGGAAATCGGTGCCGCGAACAAACATCAGCGCAGCGGCATCATTCACCGAGTTGACGAAGAATATGGGGACTTGCATCAAGCTGCCCAAGATCACCATCAGCACAGCAAGGCGCCGGTCGACTCCCTTAAACAAACGATAAAGAGCCAGTGTAACGAATATCCACAGGGCCCCAGTAAGCAGTTGGCTGAGGATTCCCAATCGGAACAGCAACTCGTGCCTCGCGATATTGTTGACCGTTGCCGTCGCGTTCTCAGACACGATCAAGGTGTTGGGAATGTAGATCAGGCGCACGACGGCCACCAATGAGCCCACAACGTATATGAGCCCTGCGACTCTGGCATTCTTGCTGAGTGAGGTCAAACCAGCGCCTCCCGATAAAGAGGTACCCGATCAAATGGGCAACCTCGTGACTGTTGCCGCAGAGTACTGCGCCTCCTGATTCTTGTAAACAGCGTTTACAGTCACTGTCACTCGCTCGTCCAACTGCTGATCAAAGGTTTCGGGACGTGCTATCATTCGCACCTGCTTTTTAGAGTTCAAGAAGTTACAAGGAATCCAATTCACGCTCTAAACCGTAAAATATTTGGATAAGGAGGAGGACAATGCTCGGAGAACAAATCTATGAGGCGCGCGGCAAGCGTACGGGAAGAAGAGTGGTTTCCGTGGACGGCGGATTCAAAGTGGAAGTGTCTTTTGAAGGGACCGGTAAACTGCTTGGCGTCGAGACGAATGAAATCGGGACGTACTGGTCGGAGTCACGGGCAGATGGCTCCTTATACGGAGAAGGCCAAGGGATTGTCCTCGCGCAGGATGGCACCGCCGCGACATGGAAAGGCGCGGGCGTGGGAAAGTTCGTGGGAGGCGGCGCGGTGAGTTATCGCGGTGCGGTTTACTATAGTTCTGCTGCCCCGAAGTTCGCCCGACTCAATACTGTCGCCCAGCCTTTCGAATTCGAGGTCGACGCTGAAGGAAACACCCAGACCAAAGGGTGGGAGTGGAAGTAACACGGAAAGCCACGGCAATACTTAGCGGCTCGCTGCTGGGCGGCTTTTCCCTGCATTACGCCACGGTTGCGCGTAACCGTTCCCTAACAGATGGGATCCGAAGAGCGGTCTTCGGCGGGATGCTATACGTTCCCGAGTAATCGACGGAAACCAAGCGGCAGTAGCACAGCGCGATGGTTGAGCCAGCTCCTTATTGCACCACGGAGGTTGGCCCCCATCCGCGGAAGACGGGAAGCGATTCACCGCCGGCGCGTCGCGCACTGTGCTGTCGATGCTGTATTGAGAAGTTTTGGAATTCTCCTGTGCTCAGCTCATCTCGCATCTACAGAGCGCGGCGATTGTATGAAAATCACCATTGCCGTGAAGAATTTTTCGCCTGGCGAAATTGAATCGCGTATTCAGCATCAAAAGACTCCATGCCGGCGATGTGTTAAGCGACTCACGATCTGAGAATGAGATATGGATTGGGCTCCAACCTCGGCTTTCCGCCGATTTTTTGATGAGAACGAAGGGGCTTTTGAACGTGTGGGACCACGCTGGCTGTTTCTCCGCGCACTAGGGCTAATTTATTTCTCGGCATTTTATTCATTGATTTTTCAGATCCGGGGGCTTATCGGGCCAGCAGGAATATTGCCCGCCCAAGGTTATCTTCAATCCGTCGCAGGATCGCTAAGCCCTTCAACGCGGTTATGGTATGCGCCCAGCATCTTGTGGTGGTCGGCCGGATCGCTGATGCTGAGTCTGCTGTGTTGGGTCGGTTTGGCAGCATCGCTCTTGCTTGTTTGGAATTTATGGCCGCGCGGCATGCTGCTGATCTGTTTTGTGTGTTTTCTGTCCTTTGTCAGCGCGGCGCAGGACTTTTCCGGCTACCAATCCGATGGAATGCTGCTCGAGGCCGGAGCGATTGCATGCTTCTTCGCGCCTCCCGGACTTCGACCGGGTTTCGCTCCGACGTATCCGCCTTCCCGCGTTAGCCATTTCTTACTGCAATGGGAGTGGTTTCGTATTTATTTTCAATCGGGGGTGGTGAAAATACTGAGTGGCGATCCTCAGTGGCGACACTTCACCGCGATGGATGAGTATTACCAGAACGGGCCGTTACCCACGTGGATTGGCTGGTATGTGCAACAACTGCCCCATTGGTTTCATGCCTCGACTGTGTATGCCACATTGGCTTTGGAACTGGGTCTCGTCTGGATGGCATGGCTGCCACGACGCTGGCGCATCGTATGTTTCCTCATCGTAACCTCGTGGCAAATTGGCGTGATTTTCACCGCTAACTACACCTTTCTCAACTATCTCGTTCTCGTACTTGGGGTGCTATTGCTGGACAACAGGTTTTTGATACGAATTACGCCTCCAAGATTCAAGGATTGGATCGAGCTGAATTCATCCCGGGAAGAGCGTGTCCACACCACGCAAGGTGCTGGCTGGAAGGGACGCCTTCATCCGACATGGTCTGTTTTGAAACTTCTTTTCAGCAGCATGATGTTGAGCTGGATCTTGTATGTGACTACGGCAAAGCTGATTTGGATGTTCGTCCGCGTGCCGTTACCAGCATCTCCGGCTACCGCACTCGAGCCCTTTCGGATTGCTAATCAATATGGCCTGTTCGCCGTGATGACTCGTGGCCGATACGAAATAGAATTCCAAGGTTCGCAAGATGGCCAGAATTGGGTGGCTTATCCTTTTCGTTACAAGCCGCAAGATCTGAATAAGCCCCCCGGGATATATGCTCCTTACCAGCCGCGATTCGATTGGAATTTGTGGTTCGCGTCCTTGGGTTCCTGGCGCGAATACCCAATCGTTCCCAACACAGAGTTGCGCCTGCTTTCAAACGACAGCGATGTGCTGGATCTCTTTGCCGGCAATCCTTTCCCGCAGCACTCCCCACGGCTGATCCGAGCCGTGTTGTGGCAATACTGGTTCACAACAGAAGCAGAGAAGCATACAACCGGCAATTGGTGGCGGCGGCAATGGTTAGGGCTGTACGCACCGACGCTCGAGCGAGAATCTGACGGACAAATCACGGTTGTTGAGTGGCCTGAGGGAGCGTCGCGAGAGTGAGTTTGCATACGAGCATTCGAGACAGCGTTGCCTTCTGAAGATTACTGGCATGAACCGAAATGCATGCGTCGTCGGGGCTGGGCCGAATGGGCTGGCAGCAGCCATCGTTCTATCCCAGGCAGGAATAAAGGTGGAGATCCTGGAAGCGGAGCCTACTCCTGGCGGCGCAGTGCGGACGATGCCGCTAACCTTGCCGGGCTATCTGCACGATTTCGGGTCGGCAGTTTATCCTCTGGGAGCGGGATCGCCATTTTTTGCTTCGCTTGCTCTACAAGATCATGGTTTGGAGTGGATTCACTCTCCTGCTCCACTGGCTCATCCACTGGATGACGGCACAGCCGTCATCTTGCAACGCAAATTCTCAGACGCTGAGGCTTCACTCGGCATAGATGGGAAGCGTTGGTTAACTCTGGTTCAGCCTTTTGTTGAACGCTGGAGTGAATTCGGCCAAGATCTGTTGCGTCCAGTCCGGCCATTTCCCAAACATCCTTTGTTGATGGCACGTTTTGGGATGCGCGCGGTCCAATCGGCAAGGACCATCGTTCGCGACTTTCGTAGCGGTCGAACTCGGGCACTGTTCGCTGGCCTGGCAGCTCATTCATTTCTGAGCCTAGATCAGCCATTAAGCGCCGCGACTGGTTTGTTGATGGCAATTCTGGCGCATGCCGTAGGTTGGCCGATTCCGCGTGCCGGCTCTCAGTCACTCACTGCCGCTCTGTGCTCGGTTCTGGCAGCTTACGGGACCAAAGTAAGAACCTCTTCGCCAGTTGAAACTCTGTCTGCGCTGCCCGACTATGATTTGATTTTTTGTGATCTTACCCCCAAACAGTTACTGAAAGTCGCTGGAGACCGGTTGTCGGACAGTTACAAAGATCGCTTGCAAACCTACCGTTACGGTCCAGGAGTATTTAAAGTGGACTACGCACTGCACACGCCAATCCCGTGGAAGGCTTCCGAGTGCTCATGGGCCGCCACCGTGCATCTGGGTGGAAGTTTTGATGAGATCGCGGCCGCGGAGCAGGCGGTGAAAGATGGACGCCATCCTGAGCAACCATTTGTTCTACTGGCGCAGCCGAGTTTGTTTGACAGTTCGCGGGCCCCGAGCGGGAAACACACCGCCTGGGCGTATTGCCATGTTCCAAATGGATCCAATACTGACATGCTGAGTAGACTGGAAGCTCAGATCGAGCGGTTCGCTCCCGGATTTGGCGACTGCATCGCGGCCCGGCGAGTGCTTGCCCCCGCTAATCTCGAAGCAATGGATGCCAACCTGATCGGAGGCGATATCGCAGGCGGAGTCCTGGACATCCGTCAGTTCCTTGGTCGGCCAAGTAGAAAACTCTACGCTACCTCGGCGAAAGATATTTACATCTGCTCCTCATCAACTCCACCAGGAGGCGGGGTACATGGGATGTGTGGCTATCACGCAGCCCTCATGGCAATATCGAAATTTCCGGCATTCTGACTTGTAAGTGACGTTAAAGCGCACTGTTCTGCGCAACTCCTTAAGAAATAACTTTTGCACAAGCGTTGTGCAAAGTTTCGGCCGTGTTTACCGATGATTTTTGAAGCAATGCTTCAACCGACTTTATGTTGTCGATCTTTATGTTGTCGATCTTGTCTTGCTACTTGTTTAGCTCTATGCTGCATGCGCATACTGCTCCGGCCTAAGTTCAAATTGTTCTTTGCATTTTTCTGAGCAGAAATAGTAAGTCTGACTTCCATACTCAGATTTGAACTTGGTAGTCTGCTCTTCTACTTCCATGCCGCAAATCGGGTCCTTTGTCATACGGTCCTCCTTAGTTTTTCCCTCTACATCGACGGTGACACTTCAATCTTTTGAACATGAATCAAGTTCTTTGCGTCGTCCAAAGTGCCCGTTATCTTGACATCGTTGCGATTGAATTTTTTGACTTTCTTCTGACTATCGAGCAAGTACTTCTCATTCGCGGTTTTCAAGACATACGAATCTCCATCTTTGAGAATGGTTCCGACATACACTCTCGCGTCGGACCGGTCTGGCTTCGCTTTTGCTTCGGATTTCGGGAATGTCGGCGGAGTAGTAGGGGCCTGCGTTGCCGGAGCTTGAGCGGTAGGATCTATCGGTTGGGAAGGCTGGCTTCCCTGCGCCAATAGGCTAGATGCCCAAAACAGGAGCAGGAGAACGCATAACATGTTTAGTTGTGTTTTCACGGTTTGTCCTCCAAGAACGAGGCAGCGCACGATATCTGATGCAGGAATCAGGTCCCCTCGTTTTCTGCCACTTGGACGACGATGTTGCCAGTGCCGTCAGCATGAGGCGAAGGTCTCATGGGCTACGATCACTTGGACATATTGACGCACCAGGTTCTACCAAATCGAACTCCTCGCGCGAAAACGGCTAAGACGAAAGATGACAATAAAATACAGGCTAGGGGTGGGTACAGCATTTCCTGTAGATCGGCTTTCCCTGTTTCTTAGCAGTAAGGAAAAGCTCTCGAAGAGATAGCTTTCCGAGTCGTTCAAGGCTATTCGCGGTCTCGGGAGCCATTTCGACCCTATCCCAATCGTTTCCGATTCTGTTTGGTACGAGCAGGCTTCTATAGGTCAGGGAGACTTCATAGGTACACCAAAAAATCGATCCTCAATCCAAAGCCGCCTGGCAAGGTAATGATTGCAAGGATGGCACCGGTCCTAATCTGTCCATTCGCGTAAAAACAGTTTTTGCCCGATTTGGCAAGTACTCGCCAAAATCGGCTTCGCGCAATCAGCGTCGTCATTCTGGGTTTGATTGAGTCGTGTGCTCACAGCATAGCGTCTCGTCCGCCCAGAAAAGCGTATTTGTCCGGCTCGAGAATTACCGAATGTTCACCGCCTAGCATCGTCTGCATCTTCGGCGAGATCCCGCATCAATTCAAAAAATGCAGGAGATTGTCCGATGAACAGGCCCATATCCTTTAGGAACTTGACCACCCCCATCGCTGCACCCTTGGTCTCTGTGGGCCGCACTATCGAACATGTTGGCAGTTTTCGGCTCAAGAATATGGTAGGTTCGGGCATGATCAGGTTAGTTTGGAATTCCTCTCCCCCGAGTGGTGGCGAATTGAGGTCTGGGAAAACCAGCGAAGAGTCTTTCGGGTCAGTCAGAGCAGGCGCATTCCCAGCTTTGTCACTCCAAGTCTGAAAGTGCATTGCCTCAGTTGGTCCGATGCTGAGGACAATACGCAGCACCTCGGAATGCGTGACTCGTTGGGCGAGTTGAGGATAGAGACTAGTTCCACCCTGCTCGATCGTGCCAAAGTGAAAACCTGCGGTGTTGGCAATCGCTTGGATGTGGTCATTGGGGGTGAGGTCGTCATCGTCTCTTGGAATTGCCGGATGCTGTCCCTTATTCAAACTTGGTACCGCTTGGTCGAACGTGTCACCGAAATCCGGATTTTTGTTGCCGCTTCGGTAACGCGTCCACCAACTGGTATCTACGGCGAGCTGCATGAGATTGGTGAGCCGCCCTATCTGTTGCGCTCCTGTCGCCTTACTGCTGGGGAGAGTGCGGAATTGGTCGAGGTTAACGGTGTCCGCTCCTTTGGATTCCAAATAAGCATTGATGAACACCTCATGCGTCAGCTCATCTTCAGTGTTGTCATGTATGTATTGCGCCATGTCTGCATCGAGAACGGCAAGGGCGGCTGTGTAGGTTGGATTTCCGGTGCCACCCGGAACCTCGTCGTCCTGGATTCCGCCAAGTTCGTTGTACTGTTGCCACAGGTCGGTTTCAAGAATTTCAGCCGCAGCCAGGAATCGCAGAATTGCAGCATCGCCCTTGTCTAGATGGCCGCGACGCTCTTCCGGTCCTCCATTGGCTAAGGCAGTTGAGGTATGGGACAGTGCCGCAGCACCCACGGTTGCCGCGCCCGCAGCGGTCAGTCCGTTCTTCATAAATGAACGTCGATTGATTGGAACTTTCGTGCCCTTGAGTAGAGTGTCCATAAAATGTCTCCTCTGAAAACCAGCTTGATTGGACGTACAGCAGTCAATGTCAGAGGAAAGTAAAATGTTCGTTAAGAATTTGCTTTCGTCGCCGAGGAGTTAGGCGCAAGCGCAGCACGTCCACACAAACAAGAACAGCTCCACAGTGCTGCCAGAGGCCCGATTTCGGCAGTTCTGCGATGAGCTTTGTCAGAAAAGATTTGAAGACCGCAATCCGATCTGCGCCGATCCGCGTACTAAATCTAGATCGGTCGGAACATCCTGACGCTGGGTAAAGGGTCCGGACAGGTTGGAAATTTTCGGCTGCACCGCGTTGACCCGGGATCACCTCAGCCAGTGAGGCTTAAATGGCAAAGTGGCGACTATCTCTTTTCACGTTTTGCGCCTCAGTTTCCTGGTGCCAGACCACTCCACCCAAACCGGTCGAGCTGGCGAGTCTTGATGCTCTCTCGCTGACAGAACAACAGATTCAAAGCTTTCAACGCCACGTGAAAGAACGACCGAATGAATACCAACCTTACGATGGGCTGGGGTCTGCCTACACTCAGAGGGCTCGCGAAACCGGGGACATCGCTTATTTCAACCTTGCTGAGCAGGCGCTCAAGAAGGCTCTCGATTTAGCGCCACAAGACGCTCGGGCGGCAGATCCTCTGGTCCATCTGGCGCTGGTTTGCATGGGAGAACATCGTTTCACAGACGCGCTCTCTTACACACAAAAAGCGATCGCTTTGGGCTCTGGGAACCTTGCGGCATTCGCCATCGAAGGCGACGCTTATACCGATCTCGGCGAGTACGAAGAGGCGGCAGCGGCCTACAACACTGTGCGCACTCTAGGGCGCATGACCTCGTCGCCACAAACATTGGCCTACATGAGCGACAGCCGCCTGGCCTATTTGCGCTTTTTGCACGGTGATGGCGAAGGATCTATCGCACTAATGAAGAATGCTATTACGGCCGGGCTGCAGCTCCATGTAGCCGGGGAGAATCTTGCGTGGCTCTATTTCGAATTGGGCGAGCGCTACTTTCAATCTGGAGATTTAAGCAATGCGGACCTTTCTTATCAGTCAGGCTTGACAGCCGATCCCACACACTACCGATCGCTCGCGGGACTGGCAAAAGTTCGCGCCGCCCAGGGAAAACTGGAGGAATCGATCGGGCTTTATCGGCGTTCGCTTGCCATTATCCCGTTTCCGGCTTACCTCGAAGAGTTAGGAGACGTGTATCGAAAGGCGGAACGGGAGAATGAGGCTCGTCTGCAGTACGACCTCGTTGAATACATCGGTCACCTTGGCGAACTAAATCGAGTACTGACCAATCGGGAATTGGCCATGTTTTACGCGAACCAAGGGATAAAACTGCCACAAGCCCTCGCATTGGCTCAAAAAGAATTGGCTCTCCGCCACGACGTTTATACATGGGACGCTCTGGCGTGGGTGCTTTACAAGAACGGTCGAACGCGCGAAGCAGCGCAGGCGATGGACAAAGCCCTGGCTTTGCATACCAACGATCCCCTACTCCTGTTCCACGCCGGAATGATTTGTCACGCTCTGGGCCAAACTTCCAACGCAGAAGCCTTTCTGGGCCGTGCCTTGAAACTCAATCCGCATTTCGACATTGCCCACGCAGAAACCGCAAGTCGGACATTGGAAGACATTGCACAAGCGCGTACCTCGACCCTGAGGTCACCCAAATGAAGTATGGTACCTACCGTCCCCGGTTTAAAAGTTCGCTTGTTTTGCTTTGCCTGATTTTGAGCTCGTTGGCCGCTTTCGCGCACCCGATGGGAAATTTCAGCATCAATCACTATTCCAAGATCCGCGTCGGCCAGGAATCCGTAGAAATCTTATATATCGTGGATATGGCGGAGATTCCGACCTACCAGGAAATTCGACAGTTTGACGTTGCGGCTAAGACGGACGATCCCAGCACATCGCGTTACCTCGATGGTCAGGGACCACTTCTACGAGCCGGCCTTTTATTAGAGTGCGATGGACAGCCGGTATCTTTAGACACGATGTCCCGTCATGCAATTTTTTCGGAGGGGGCTGGCGGCTTGCCGACGCTGAAAATCAGCTTTGTCTTTCGGGGAAAGCTTGATGTGACCGAGGGCGTTCATCAGCTGTCTTTTACAGACAATAACTTTCCAGGACGGGCCGGTTGGAAAGAGATAGTAGTTTTTGGCGATCAAACGCTGATTTCGAGCAGCACCGCGCCAGCCGCGGATCGCAGTCGCGAGCTTACAAATTATTCCAGCGATTCGTTGAACAGCCCGCCGCAGCAATCATCAGCTCTAGTCACGTTCAAAACCGTCTTATTCGAGCCCCATAAGGCCCCTGCGGACTCCTCGAAGGCGCCAAATACAATACCAATGTCTCAGAGGACCTCGGGCCCGGGTCCGGGCCCGAATGCCTATGCTCAACATCGAAAACGTGGACCTTCAAAGCACCCAAAGACCTTGGCAACTGAGAGTGAGGATGAAATATTACCTGCCCGCAGAATTGTAGCCCCCATGATTACTCCGCAGTTATCTGGACTAAGAGCGCAAAATACTCTGCGCAGCCGCTTTACTGATCTCATCTCGACCCGCAGGAAGTTGAGCTTTTGGGTACTATTTTCGGCAGCGCTGATTGCAGCAGGCCTGGGGGCGCTTCATGCACTAGAGCCTGGGCATGGCAAGACCATCGTCGCAGCGTATCTGGTAGGTTCACGTGGCACCGCCCGGCATGCCGTCTTACTTGGGTTCGTCGTTACTGCCGTTCATACGGCGGGCGTTTTTCTGATAGGTGCGGTGACGCTTTATGCATCGCGCTACATTGTGCCGGAGCAGCTTTACCCATGGCTCGGAGCGATTTCCGGTCTAAGTGTTGCCACGCTTGGTGTTTTTACTCTTATCAGGCGCTTGACCGGAACGACCGGAGAACACTCGCATGGCTCGGGAGATCAGCATTCGCACTGGTTTCTCTCCATGTTCAAACAAAACGGTCATGGCAAATCCACGCAAGCTCAGCCGAATACTAGGAATCGTTTTAGCGGACCGATGGATACCGAGCCCCCTGACCGCACCTTGTCGTTGCGGGAACTCTGCATGTTGGGTATTAGCGGAGGAATCGTGCCTTGTCCAGCGGCTCTGGTTGTGTTGCTTAGTGCCTTCTCGCTTCACCGGATAGGTTTCGGTATGTTTTTGATCACGGCATTTAGCCTTGGCCTGGCATCCGTGCTGGTGATCGTGGGCTTGGCCATGGTCTATGCGAAAAAGCTGGTAGCGGCACGCGTACAACGTCGGAACCCGATGATGGGCTATCTTCCAATCTTGTCATCCCTCTTCATGGTAGTGCTGGGTTTGGCGATAGCGGCGTCCGCGATCGGATCAATTCACCTTGCGGGAAACCCCATCTCCCGCGACGCACTGATTCCCTTCGCGACGGTGGTCTTGCTGGGATTGTTTCTCGGCATGCGCCACTCAACCGACCCGGACCACGTGGTGGCAGTATCTACCATCGTGAGCCGTCAAGGGTCGATCCGGAGCTCGGCTGCCATTGGGCTGCTCTGGGGTTTGGGGCATACTCTCACCATTTTTTTCGTTGGCTCCGCGATTATCATTTTCGGAGTGGTGATACCACCTCGACTCGGATTGTCGATGGAGTTTTGTGTTGCCTTGATGCTGATCTTGCTGGGCGTTATTAATCTTACTGGCGTCATGTCTTGGATCACAGATAGGCTGAGTCCGAAGGCTTCGGCATGTCGTGCTCATAGCAAACTTGAGAACAAGAGCTCGACAGTTTCTGGTTGGATTCGTTCTCACCTCGAACGGCAAGCCAGCATCCTCGGCATTTATCAGATCATGCGACCGCTCGTGATCGGCCTTGTCCACGGCTTGGCCGGGTCAGCGGCAGTTGCGCTGTTGGTGCTATCCACCATAAAGAGTCCCCTGTGGTCAACGGCCTATCTGCTGGTCTTTGGGTTGGGCACGATGGTTGGAATGATGATCATGACCACTGCGATTTCGGTACCTGTCGTCTACACGGGGAAAAAGTTTTTTAATATCAATCGACACCTGACAGTTGTTTCGGGATTGGCGAGCATTGCTTTCGGCATGTTCCTCGTGTACCAGATCGGATTCGTGAACGGCCTTTTCAGTACCAGCGTGCACTGGGTTCCGGAATGATCCCACCCATTGGCATGAGTGGTCCGCGCGCAACACAATCCCCGTCTGAGTGCTCCGATGATTTGAACGAACCTTCCGGAACATACCGCGCAAATAAAACTCTGCACGAATTCAATCCACTTGGTAGTTGCCAGCGTACCTAAATTACGTGGACGTTTTCCGTCTGAGTTTCTCAGGCTCAGGGCCTCGCCGGGAGGGCACATTTCAAACCCGGGACGGGGACGTACACGAATCTCCGACCAGGAAACAACCCATGAGAAACACACGGTCCATCATCGCCTTCGCGGTGGCGCTATTCGTGCTGGCTCCAATTAGCCTGCTCGCATCCAGCCATCGTGAAGCACCGATCACTGCTCTCGACCACCCCGCCGACGTGACCGACTGGTACGCGTTTGTCAGCTATGACCATCCCGACCGGGTCACCATGATTCTCAACGTCGACGGGTTTCTGGAACCTTCCAACGGTCCCAACTACTTTCCTTTCGATCCCAATGTTCTTTATGAGATGAAGATCGACAACAATCACGATGGGGTGGAAGACATTTCGTTCCAATTTCGCTTTTCCACCGAAATCCGGCAGCCCGGTATCTTCACGGGTTATGTAGGTGGGGTGGCTGGAATTCCGCCCATCACTTCGTTAACCGGGCCGGGCGCAGCAGGATTGAATCTGCGGCAAACCTACACTGTGACCATGGTTAAAAACGGCGTATGCACCGACCTGGCGCGTGGACAGACACTATACGCTGTGCCTTCGAATGTCGGCCCATCGACAATGCCCACTTATCAGTCTTTGTTCAATCAGGGAATCTATGATCTGGGAGACGGTGTCCGGGTTTTCGCGGCCACGGTGGATGACCCTTTTTACATCGATTTGGGGGCAGCCTTCGATTCGTTGAACTTCCGCATGGGAGTAGGAGGCGTGGTGTCTCCCGCAGTGGACGCGGACGACACTCATAACTACGCTCCCGACGCGGTGGCCGGTTTCAACGTTAATTCTATTGTCCTCGAAGTGCCCATTTCTATGCTGACTGCCGATGGCCAGACTCATCCGGCCAGCGACAAGAAAGCGGTGATCGGAACCTATGGGACGACGTCCCGAAGACGTTTCACGGTTCATCGTCCAACTGGCGTAGTCGATGATGGTGGCGCATGGGTTCAAACAAACCGTGAGGGCAACTCACTGATCAACGAACTGATCATCGGAACTGGCTCCAAAAACCGCTTCAGTGTCGATGATCCAAAGAATGACAAGCAGTTCGCTAACTTTTTCCTCGATCCGCTCCTGGCACATATTTTCGCCTCGCTCGGTATCCCCGTTCCCCCGGCGCCACGCACTGACCTTCTACCGCTGGTCCAGTACATGGCTCCAATTTGTCCAGGCTGTGGTCCTAGAGATGCCGGACCTGTTGCCGATCTCCTGCGTCTGAATACCGGTATTCCACCCACTCCGGTGGGGAGCCAGAAACGACTCGGCTTCCTGGCGGGAGATCTTGCCGGATTCCCACAAGGACGACGACCTATCGATGATGTGGTGGATATTGCAGCCCGTGCTGTCGCCGGCATTCTGGCGGATCCAAACAAATTCGGCACCAGAATTGGTGATGGCGTGAACACGAACGAAGCCGGTTACGGTACTACCTTCCCCTACGTCCTGCCCGCCCACAGCGGTCGTGACAGCCACCACACCGGTCCCGGCCAGATGGGCTGTAGTGGCCAGCCCAACGGTGTTTGCCCAGTAAAGTAGCTTGTTTCGTGGCCGCCAGCCATAGCGGCCACGAATTTTCTTTTGCAGCGCGAGGAATATCATGAAGCGAATTGCGGCTCCTCTTTGTTTGTTGCTTGTCATTGCGAGCGCCGGTCTTGCACAAACCGCCAACTTGTTGGCTGACCCTGGACGTTCTCCAGCCGAGCAAAACATCGCACAGGCCAGAAAGCTGATCGAAAAGAATTCCAGCGACTTCGAGGCCTACAACTCACTAGCCTCTGCACTGTCTCGCCGCGCCCGTGAAACATCCACAATCGACTTTTATGATCAGGCAGCACAAGCGCTGCAGAAATCCTTTTCCATCGCCCCAGAGAACTTTAACGGTCAGAAGATCCAGGTCTGTGTCCTGCTGGGAAAACATGACTTCGCAGCCGCTCTGGAGATCGCTACGAAACTCAACCGCAAGATGCCTGACGATTTAGTGGTATATGGTCTCCTGACCGACGCCAATGTTGGACTGGGAAATTATCATGACGCAGAGACAGCGGCGCAGTGGATGCTCGATCTGCGCGCCGGAAATCTGGCTACTTTGACTCGAGTCGCTCAATTACGAGAACTGTTCGGAGATTCGGATGGCGCGTTTGAGCTTTTCGATCTGGCTTATCAGTCAACTGCGCCCAGCGAGATCGAAGAGCGGGCGAGGGTTCTCACGCAGATGGGTCATCTCCGGTTCGCTTCCGGCAGCATAAGTGAGGCCGAGAAGCTTCTGCAGCGGGCGTTGACGGCTTTTCCCGGCTATGCTCCTACCTTGACTGTTTTAGCCGAAATCCGCATCGCTCAGAAGAACTATCCAGAAGCGGTGGCCCTCTTGCAGCAACGCTACCGGCCCACGTCTCACGCCGCCGATCTGTATGACCTGGCGGAAGCGTTGCAGCTCGCAGGACGCAATGACGAATCGAAAAAAACATTTTCAGAATTTGAAACGAAAGCGCTGGTCGAGTCAGACCAGAAGGACAACTCCAATCACGAACTGGTTTTCTACTACGCAGACCAAAAGCAGCAAACCAGCAAGGCTCTGGAAGTAGCGCGGAGGGAATATTCTTGGCGGCGCGATGTGTACACGCTCGATGCCTATGCTTGGGCCCTACATGTGAATGGTCAGGACGCCGAGGCCCGCAGGCAGATTGAAACCGCTCTTGCGGTCGGCATCCACGATGCCAAACTGTTCCTGCATGCGGGGAAGATCGCTCTCACACTGGGCGATATTCGAACGGCAGAGGGCTATCTGAAGCAGTCAGCCGAGTTGAACACGGGTGATTCCGAGCAGGCACGAAGCCTGCTGGCAGACCTCGGCCCTAGGCCGGCCCAGCAATAACGAGAGCAAATGAAGCCAGCCTGTTCACTCGGAAAGAAGTTCATCCAGGCAAGGTAAAACCTTACATATCTCGGATTTTATCCACACGTTGCGACGTGAAACTAGATGGGCGCGGTGATGGGCCATGCGATCCAATTTTATGTTCCGATTTATTGTCGCTAAACGACACTGCTTCATCGGGCTGCTTCTTTTGTTTTGCATGCTTGGAATCCGCGCTGCATCCGCGACCGACCTTATCGGTAGCCTGGTTGATCCTCAAGGACAAGTCATTCCGAATGCGAAGATTCTTCTCTTGCGACGGGCGGACTCGACGCCACGCCAAGTTACGACTGATGCTCAAGGACAATTTTCGTTTTGCGGTTTGGACGGCGGAGAATATCGTCTAGCGGCGGAATCGCCTGGTTTCGCCGTTCTCACAACAACACTCGCGGTGCAGCCCGATGGGCGCCAGACTGAAAAACTACGGTTCTCTCGCGTGGCATCCCAGAGTGAATCCATTACCGTCAGCGCTGCGGTGTCAGATGTCGGAGTTTTTGAGCCGGATCCGGCGCAACGCGTATTAATTCGCGATGACACTCTGGACGCGAACCCGGGGCGACCAGGTATGCCCGTCTCAATTCCAGGAATGCCCATTGAGTCTCCCGCGGGCGGCGTGAAGCCCCCGCAATACTTCGCACCAGGAGTTGCGGGCGACCATGGTGAGCCGATTGCCATGTTTTTCCAGGTCGGCGGATATCTTTTTCCCAATAACTTACCTGCAAATGCGCACGGCAACGGCTATGCCGACCCGAACGTCGTTGTCCCGATCGCGATCGAGAGTGTGCAAACCGATGGCGCCGCCTTTGACGTGCGCGAAGGTAACAATTCGGTCAACTCTTCTATCACGCTCGGCAATGCGTGAACGTATTGAGCCAATGATCCGGGTCACGGGCGACTATAGAGATGCAAATGTCATTACCGGGTGGAGTCCGGCCGATCGATCGAAGCGGGCATGGGTTGGCGCCGAAGTCTCCTTCGGTAACGGTTATCTGGATCGTCTTGAGCATCGCAAACAATTTAAAGGCAATGTGTCCAAGGTTTTTGATTTTGGTAAACATGAACTGACGGTCTACGGACTCGGTTACTACGGCAGTTCTTTCCAGCCTGGACTGATTCCGATCGATACATTCGCGCCTGATGACACTATCGACGCTCGCCAGCACGAGGAAACTTCAAATGGAGCGGTGATCTTTAATGATGTCTGGCGCCTCACAGAGCACCGCCAATTTCAGTTTTCCGGATACTACCGCTATTACACGTTAGACGTCCGGCCAAACTTCGGCCCTGGCTTGATTCGGCAGAGTGAACATCGCAATGCCGATTCTGAGAACATCCTCTATGCTGACCGGTTCAACAAGAGCATCTCGCTTTTGAGCGGTATCGATTTCCGTCGTGAAGCGCCGCGGGCGCTGAACTTGGATAAAGCCAATGCGAGTGGCGTTTTCATTCCCGACACTTCGAACAATCTCACAATCAACTTTTACAGCCCTTTCGTCGCCCTGGACGGGACGTTGCTTCACGTCCTGCACTACAACGCCGGCTACCGGGTTGATCAAGTCGTACTGGACAACCAGGACTTGCTGCAGCCTGCCTTATCGTTTAATCGAAACGCAACGGTTAGTTCACCGAAAGGCACCTTGACGTTTCTTCCTCTGGAGTCGACGCCGTTTTTACCAACCGTTTCACTGAGTTATGGCCAAGCTTTCCACGTTGACGATCCGCGGATTGGAACTACCGCAATCCAAGGCGGGACCATCGTCGCCAAGGCACGCGCGTATCAGTTGGTCGCGAGCAAGACGTTGGCGAAAACTGAGTTTCGCTTGACCTTGGCCCACGTCACAACGGATCAGCAATTGGCGCGTATCTCCAACGACACAGGTCTGCAAGAAGATGAGGGGCCCGGGCTCGTGAAATATCTAACTTTTACCGTCCGGCACAATTTTCCGCACGGCTTCGTGCAAGGCTTGTTCTCCAAGGCGGACGCGATAAACCGGCTTACCGGTGAGCCCACACCGGAAGCGCCGCGGCAGATCTGGGACATTCTGGCAACGGTCGATCAGTTGCCGCTGCATTTGGTGGCCCGTGGGCAGTATGAAGAAGTCGGGAGGAAACCTTTGGGAGACGGATTCATCGCCGTACCGGTTCGGGAATTTCGCGGCTCTGTGGTCCGTCCCTTTCCTTCAAAAGGTTTTGACATCGGCGTCAACGTCTTCATAGTAAAAGGCTACGGTGGTCAGACGTTGGAAACTCTGGCGCTTCCCGGCGAAGGCGCACCATTCGAGCGCATAACCGGATTTCCCTTGAAATCCTACGTCAGCGCTTCTTTTACTCATTATTTCCGACGCCGCTGAGCACTCACGACATGATCTCAACGCGCAAGTCATCACCATCAAGTGAAAGGTAAATGAAAACAATCAAAAAAATCATTTGTTGGAATCTCTATGTCGATTGCACTTACCCTGATAATCGTTTCGATACTTTACGGTTTGCGAGTGCTCGCAATGTAGCACCAGCTCTCCCGAACCCTTAAAGACCTCATACGAAACTCACACCATTCCCAATTTTGGATACTTTGGCGATTTCTCCAGCCAGGTGCGGACGGTGTAAATGGTATCTCGGACAAAAACAAGTTTTGTAAGGCGCAGTTTGTCGTAACCATAGCTGAAAGTACGGATATTTATGGATACTGTTGTACGTCAACAAACCAAGAACAGCAGTTTCAGCGAGCGCAAATGGCGGAACGGAGGACAGAATGAGCAACGTTCGCGCCGGTCATCAGCAGGACCACGTTTTTGCCGAATGATGTTTTCGATTGAAGAACCGCAGCCGTGGTGGCGGCCCCAGCAGGCTCCGCGATTACGTGTTCCTCGAACACAAGGTGGGTGATGGCTGAGCGCATCTCGTCATCGCTAACGAGAATGACCTCATCTACCAGTTCCCGGATGACGGCAACGTTCGCCGCATCCGGTGTTCGAGTAGCGAGACCATCAGCGATGGTGTCGCATGTTTCAGTGCACACTGGATGGCCTTGTTCCCAAGAGCGAAAGTACGCAGGCGCTTGCTCAGCTTGTACGCCTACGATTTTCATAGCAGGCCAGAGTTGTTTTGCGGCGGCGGCTACGCCACGGATAAGAGCAGTATCCCCCATGGGCACAACAATCGTGTCACATGCAGGCAGTTGCTCATGGATTTCACTCGAAATGGTGGCTGGCCCCACGGGTAGATCTGGATCTGTAGCATCGTTAAGAAAATATACACCTGCCTTCTCGGAGTAAGAACGGGCTTCCTGGAATGCGGCATTCAGGTCCGTCCCGTCTACGTCGATAATGTTAGCTCCGAGCGCAGCGATCTTTTCCCGCTTGACCGGGTTGGCGTTGCGAGGCAGATATATACGGGCGCGCACACCTAGTTCCCTTGCAGCATACGCAACCGCGGCGCCGTGATTACCGGTGCTTGAAGCAACGACCTCGTTCACTTTCCGGTGTTGCTGATTTACGAGGAGCGCGTAGAGCGCGCCCCGTGGCTTGAAGGATCCTGTAGGTAGTTCGCTTTCCAGTTTGAGCCAGACACGGTCACCCACCTTGCGTGATAGTGAAAATGCCCGAACCAGACGAGTTTCCGGAAGGAAGGGTCGTAGCTGCATCCGGGCATTACAGACCCTGGTCAAGTCGAACATTTAAAATCCTTCTCTGGATATCGGCTCAATCCGTAGCGGCGCACGAAGGACATCTGGGGACGTCAAATCTTTGGCTGGAGCTGAATCATGCATAGTTCAGCTCTTCTCTCACCCTCAGATGAAAAATGCGATCGTTCCGTGCTGTTATTACTGTAGCTCCGTTCCAATAGCGGCACAACGGAACCCGATGTCCTGCTGTCCCGGGACAAAATTCAGAACAAATGAGAGAGTTCAGATCACCATTGCGCAATGCCCGGCGCGCTACAGTTTCCAACTGCGACTGCGTTAATAAGGTGGCGTCGTCCGAGACCGGCCCTTGGCAAAGATAGCTAATCACCTCTTCGATCCAGCGGATCAGATCTCGTTCAATACGCTTTTCCGTTTGACCCCTCAGAGTTGCGTGAAGAAGGGCACCCACCCGACGTTGACTTGACCCAGCCCGGGACCTAAGATTGGTCGCCACAGTGGTTCCTTCCTCCATGATCGGCCAAACCGTCTCGCACTATCGGATCGTTGAAAAGCTAGGGGGCGGCGGCATGGGCGTGGTCTACAAAGCCGAAGATACGCAACTCGGTCGCTTTGTAGCACTAAAGTTCCTTCCCGACGAGCTCTCCCATGATCTGCAGGCTCTCGAGCGGTTCCGGCGCGAGGCTCGCGCCGCCTCGGCTCTGAATCACCCAAACATCTGCACTATCTACGAGATCGGCAAGCATGAAGCCCAGTCCTTCATCGCAATGGAGTTTCTGGAAGGGACCACACTCAAACATCGCATCACCTTCCGCGCACTCGAGATCCGCTTGCTTCTCAGTCTGGCGATCGAAATCGCGGACGCACTCGAGGCGGCTCACTCCAAGAGTATTGTCCATCGCGACATCAAGCCCGCGAATGTGTTCGTGACCGATCGCAACCACGCCAAGATTCTCGATTTCGGGCTGGCAAAAGTCGGGCTTGAACGCGGCAAGATTCTGGAACCCACGGAGGTCACGGCTGGTACCGCAGTCGACATGGAGCATCTTACGTCACCAGGTGCAGCCTTAGGTACGGTAGCCTACATGAGTCCCGAACAGGCCTTGGCGGAAGAATTAGACGCGCGCACAGATATTTTTTCTTTTGGAGTCGTCTTATATGAAATGTGTACCGGCCGCCTTCCCTTTGAAGGAAATACCTCCGCGGCAATCTTTAATTCGATTCTGAACAAGGCCCCGACCTCACCGGTCCGCTTGAATCCCGAGCTCCCTCCGGAACTGGAACGTATCATAAGCAAAGCTCTCGAAAAAGACCGAGATCTCCGGTATCAAAGCTCAGCAGATATCAGGGCCGACCTCAAGAGATTGCAGCGCGATTGGCATCCTTCTTCGCAAAAATTGGCTGCAGCCACTGCGGAGAGTTTCACATCTTCGACTGCGGCGGCTGAGACCGCAAAAACAGCCGCTGCCGTTGAAGCGAGACGGGTGAAACGCCCGCTGCTGATCGGGGCTGCCCTGCTGGCAATGGTCGTGATCGGCGTCACTACTTTTTTTATTGGCAAGCAATCCGCAACTCGGCCCGTGCCTACTTTTCGTGAATTGAGTTTCCGCCGAGGGGCGTTGCTAGCAGCGAGGTTCGCTCCAGACCCACGGTCGGCGGTTTACAGTGCGGCTTGGGAAGGCAATCCGGAAACGGTCTTTATCAGTTCGGCAAATTCAACTGAATCGCGTGACCTCGGCCTGCCAAAAACGGAGATATTGGCGGTTGCCGCTTCCGGACAGATGGCTGTGTTGCGCAACTTCAGCCTCAGTGCCAATCACTTCACTCATCGCGGAACGCTGGCCCAGGTTTCCATCGGTGCGGACGCACCGCGTGACCTCTTGGACAATGTTGAAGCCGCGGATTGGACGCCCGACGGAAACGCGCTAGCCGCGGTCCACATCGTAAATGGCCAGAGCCGCATCGAGTATCCCATTGGCAAAGTGCTCTACGAAACCACAGGTTGGATCAGCAATTTGCGCTTCTCCCCCAAGGCTGATCGACTCGCATTCATCGATCACAACCTCTTGGGAGATGACGGTGGAACCGTCGACGTCGTAGACCTGAGCGGCAAAAAGTCTCAGTTGACCGAGCGTTGGGCGAGCGCCGTTGGGGCGGCATGGTCGCCTTCAGGCGATGAGATCTGGTTCACGGCTACTGCAACGGGCTTCAGTCGCTCCCTGCGGGGAGTTACTTTGTCGGGTAAAGTTCGCGAATTGCTTAGCGCTCCCGGAACACTGACCCTACATGATGTCGGCGCTGAAGGGCGGGCCTTGATTTCGCGTGATGCTCTGCGTGCCGGAGCCATCGGTATGGCGCCCGGCGAAAATAAGGAACGCGATCTCAGCTGGCAGGACTGGACCGTACCGATCGACATCTCGGATGACGCTAAGCTCATGCTGTTCATCGAAGCAGGCGAAGCCGGTGGTGGGGAATACGCGGTTTTTACCCGTGATACGAATGGCACTTCAGCGGTGCGGCTGGGCCAAGGTTCTGCCAACGCGTTTTCACCCGACGGGAAGTGGGTCCTGGTATTACGGCAGAACATGTCTCCTCCGGACTTTGTGCTTCTTCCCACGGGCGTAGGTCAGCAACAGCCGGCTCCGACCGGCAATGTCATTCCTTCAACCGGTCAGTTCTTCGCCGATTCCACACGACTGTTATTTGAGGGTCACGAACCAGGCCACCCATCTCGGGTGTACGTAGTGAGTCTGAACGGCGGTCCACCTCGCCCGATCACTCCCGAAGGGTATAGTTTGGGAGCGTACCCTCATCTTCTTTCACCCGATGGCAAGCGGGTCGCTACCGTTACTAACGAAGGCATTGCATTGGTTCCGACGGACGGCGGCGAACCGCAACCGGTTCGCGGCTCACAACCAGGAGAAACCCCTCTACGTTGGGCCAAGGGTGGAAACTCATTGCTGGTCGGACGCCGTGGCGAAACATCCTGCCAGGTTTCTCGCCTGGAAATCGACACGGGCAACAGAACAGCATGGAGGACGGTCGGGCCATCTGACGTGGCCGGCGTAGTCGGTGTTGCGTGCCCTCGGATTGCCGGTGACGAAGAGCACTATGTTTTCGGATACACTCGCAACCTCTCAGACTTGTTTCTTGTCGAACACCTGAAGTAGACACGTAGCGATTGTTTTCATTGGTTGCTGTACCAAATAGCAACAGTCGCACCGCCCTTCGGTCTGCAGTCTGTGTTGTATACTTCGGCCCCGGATCGACAAATCGCGTTCTGATGGGAGGCTACGCGATGCTTAAGGACTTCGTTGAAAGAAAAATTGCGGAGTCTTCTCCCGACGGCACCCGAAACTTTTTCGACACGGAACATTTTCCGTGGGTTACTAAAATCGAGGCTGAGTGGAAAACGATTCGAGGGGAACTGGACGCGGTCCTTCTGAATCGAAGACAGATACCCAATTTCCAGGATGTCTCGCAGGATCAGGCACGCCTCACTCAAGGTGATGACTGGAAGACCTTTTTCTTTTACATTTACGGTCACAAGAACAAGGAAAATTGTCGAAAATGCCCTGAAACTGTTCGCATATTGCGGGGCATACCGGGCATGAAGACCGCAATGTTCTCCATACTTGCCCCCAAAAAGCACATTCCGGGACACCGCGGGCCTTA
Organism: Terriglobia bacterium; assembly: GCA_963706335.1. Taxonomy (GTDB): domain Bacteria; phylum Acidobacteriota; class Terriglobia; order Terriglobales; family Acidobacteriaceae; genus JAIQFF01. The sequence goes on along the minus strand of CAVPME010000012.1, from coordinate 26,296 downwards.
CAAGGGCGTCTTACGCTACCATCTTGGACTCATCGTTCCGAAGCCCAAAACCCTCTGCAAGATTAAGGTCGGCGCCGACTTCCGTTACTGGGAAGAGGGGCGGAGCCTGATCTTCGATGACAGTGATTGGCATCTGGTATGGAATGACTCCGACTTCCAGCGCGTGATCTTGTTTGTTGATTTCGTACGTCCGCTGTCTTTCCCGCTTTCCGTTCTCAATCGCTTCACAATCTGGAAGATTGGACGGACACCGTTTATTACGGACATGGTGGGAAATGCCAAGAATCCCAAAGCCGCTTGACCTGCCACTATCAAGTCTTTCTGATCGGGAGCCGGAGACCTGTCGGATCTCTCACGAATTCTATTGTTGCCAACCACCGCCAAGGGCTTCGTAGACCTGAACCAGAGCGATGAGTTCATTCGCCTGCGCCTGTGCCAGGCCTAGCGCCGCGGAGAAGGAATTCGTCTCATTCGTCAGCACTTCCAAATAGTCAGTGGTCCCAGCTTTAAAGCGAACTTCGGAGAGCCGCGCCGCATCCTGGGCGGATTCGAGCAGGCGTTCCTGCTGAATTCTAAACTCTCGGTTCTTGCGATAAGCGATCAACCCGCTCGACACGTCTCGGAACGCGCCTTGAATCGTCTGCTGGTAAGAGAGAAGGATCTGCTCATGTTCCGCCTCGGCCAGACGAACATTTGATTTCAGTCTTCCTCCTTCGAATATGGGCTGACTCACGGAAGCGGCTAGATTCCATATTCCGGCTGGCCCGGTAAAAAGATTCGAAAGCGCGGGACTCTCGTAACCGGCTGTTCCTGTCAGTGCGACCTGCGGAAAGTAAGCCGCCCGCGCCACTCCGATCTGCGCGTTGGCGGCGATGAGGTTCTGTTCGGCTTCCCGTACGTCCGGCCGCCGCTCCAGTAAACTCGAAGGGAGTCCGGCGGGAACTTCCGGAGCATGCGGCTGCTCGGTCAACTTCAGTCCCCGCGGGACATCGCCAGGATTGTTTCCCAGCAATATACTGATGGCATTTTCCTGTTGGCCGATCTGCCGCTCAAAATCGGGAATCTCCGTCGCCGCGGTGTATACCAATTGCTCGGATTGGCGTACGTCCAGCAACGAGTTGATGCCGTGTTGCTCCAGCGTTTTCGTCAGATTCAGAGACTGATTGCGCGAGTCAAGAGTTTGCTTCGATATCTCTAACTCAAGATCCAATTCGCGAAGCTGGAAATAGGCAGTCGCTAGGCTCGCCACAAGGGTGGCTGTTACTTCCTTTTGAGCCCACTCATTCGCCAGCAAGTTCGCTCTGGCCGCTTGGGTAGCGCGGCGGTACCTCCCCCAAAAGTCGAGGTTCCATGCGGCGGAGGCAGTCAGTTCTCCCTGTGTGATTTCGTAACCAGGGATCGGACCAATCTTTGGGCTTTGCTGGCTGGCGATGTTACCGCCGCCACCGACAGTCGGAAACTGATCAGCACGCGTAATTCCGAGTTGCGCCTGCGCCTGAAGCACGCGTGTCGCAGCAATGCGAACGTCGTAGTTGTTTTTAAGAGCCGTTCGGATCAAACCTTGCAGTTCCTTGTCCTGAAAAACTTCCCACCATTTCTCATCGCCCAAAGAGGAAGATGCTGACTCGGGTTTGGCGACGGAAGTCTGCGTCGAGGCAGGAGCCGGCGCGGCTTGTTCCTCGGTTGTCGACCCCCGGTATGTCACGGGGACGTCCACCGCAGGTCGCTTGTAGTTGGGGCCAACGGTGCAACCCGTAAGCCCGGCCGCCGTGACCAATAGAAGCAGGAAATGGATGTGTCTCAGCATTGCGGTCATATGATTAATCTCCAGATCCGTCCTGCATCGCATAGGCGGGGCTAGGCGAAGGCGATCGGTCACGCCTCGAGCGGAAGAACGAAAACCGGTCCAGCACTTTCTCCTGAAATTCCTCAAGGTAGAGGTAAATTGCCGGAGTAACGAATAACGTGATGAACTGAGAGACGATGAGGCCGCCAACTACCACCAAGCCCAGCGGCCGTCGTGACGATCCGTCAGATCCGTATCCGAGTGCAATCGGAAGCGCACCCAGCAGTGCCGCCATCGTGGTCATCATGATTGGGCGGAAACGCTCCATGCTGGCATCGTGAATCGCCTGAGTGTCCGGAATTCCCTGACGCACGCGCTGTTCGGCGAAATCAACGATCATGATTCCGTTCTTTTTCACGATACCCATGAGCATGAACATTCCAATGTAGGCATACAACGAAGCTTCCGCACCGAAGAGCCACAGCGTCAGCAGTCCACCCAGCAGGGCTACTGGTAATGAGGACAGAACGGTGATCGGGTGCAAATAACTTTCGTAGAGAATCGCCAAGATCACGTACATGACGAATACAGCTACCAGCATCAGCACTGCCAGATCCGAGACCGTGTTGCGAAACGTCAGCGCCTCGCCCTGGAGAGCTCCAACAACGCCGGACGGCAAAATCTGTTTCGCGGTTTCTTCCACAAATTGAGTTGCCGGCCCAATGGCGTAGCCCGGTTTCAGATTGAAGAACATGGTGACGCTGGTGAATTGATTAATGTGGTTGACCGCTTGCGGGCCGATGACCGGATGCCAGCTGGTGACCGCGTTGAGGGGCACCATACGCTGACCGTCATCACTCTTGATGTACAGCCGGCCCAGATCCTCAGGTGCTGAACGTTTGTCATCCGCGACTTCGAGAATCACCTGGTACTGGTCGGTTGGCTTCTTGATCAGATAGCTGTAGTTCTGCGAATACGCATCGTGCAGAAGAGTAAGAATCCGGCTCTCCGAGACTCCGTAAAGCTTCGCCTGCTCGCGCAGAATGTCGACCTGCAGATTCGGAGTGTGATTGTAGAGATCGGAATTCACGAACAGGAATCCTGGGTACTCGTGCATCTTCGCCGTCAGCTTGGCGGCGGTGTTATACACCTCATTGGCATCGATACCGGAAAGCGCATAGGCGAATTGACCCTGCGCATTCGCGGTCGCACCAGTGCTGATTTCCAGCGCGGGATTCGGCTGCAGAAACGCAACCGTTCCGGGAATCGTGTTCGCGATGGCCCCCATAATCTCCCCTGCCACTTGAGCTATGGGAGGGCGTTGTGAGGGATCTTTCAGGAACGCAATCAGAAATGCCTGATTCGATCCTAGGAATTGCGCATTCCCGCTCATAGTGAAGGTGCTCCGCACCGCGGGATTCGCCTTCATGATCTTTTCCGCTTCGGTTTGATAGGCATGCATTTGATCTGGCGAGGACCCCTCCTGCGCCACCAGTATGCCGCGAATGAACGAACTGTCGCCGACTGGCAGAAATGATTTCGGAACAACGTAAAAGAGGTACGCAGTTCCGGCAAGGCAGACTGCCCAAGTCAAAGCCGATATCCAGCGATGGCGAAGAAAGAACCACAGGGAACGTCCATAAACATCGAGCACGCGATGCTCGAACGCGCCGAACACACGCTCCATCCAGGTCTTCTTGGCGCCCGCGCCACGATTGCTGAGCAATCGGGAGGTCATCAATGGGGTGAGGGTAAGCGACACAATTCCGCTGGCAAGAATCGAGATCACAATCGTGAGCGAGAACTCGCGGAAGATGCGGCCCATGAGTCCGCTCATGAAGACCAGCGGGATGAATACCGCGGCCAGGGAGAGTGTCATGGCCAGAATGGTGAAACTGATTTCCTTGGCCGAGTTCAGCGAGGCTTCGAACGCATTTTGCCCTCCCTCCATCAGTCGCACCGTGTTTTCGAGAAACACGATGGCGTCGTCCACCAGGAATCCGATAGCGAGAGTGAGCGCCATTAGCGAAAGGTTATCCAGACTGTACCCCAATACATCCATGGCAATGAATGTCAGCAACAGAGACAGAGGCAAAGCCACAGCAGGAATCAGCGTGTCGGTAACCCGCCCAAGAAAGACGAAAATGACCATGACCACTAATACAAACGCGATATAAAGCGTGGCCTGGACGTCTTTTATGCTGCTGACGATGGTTTGGGAGCGATCATAGGCTGATACCAGGAGAACAGAACTTGGAAGTTGGGACTGGATGGTCGGAAGTAAGTCCCGCACGGACTTGGAAACTTCCACCGCATTCGCACCGGCCCGGCGAAAAACCGCGACTACCACGGTCGCTCCGGGTTGCGGATACCCGCGCACCCAAAAACGCATGTCGATGCGTTCGTCCTGAACCGTTTGTTTGGCATTGGCAACATCTTTGAGGTATACGGGGGAGCCGCCGCTCTGCCCAACGATCAATCGGTTGTAGTCGTCCGCAGTGGTTAACTGCCCTTGCGGCTGAAGCAGAAAACTGCGATGCGGTCCGTCAAACTGGCCTGCGCCGGTATAGGCGGTTCCGTTCTTGATCGCACCTGTCAGATCTTCAAGAGTGATATTGCGGATCGCCATGGCTGAAGGATCGGCTTTGATTCGAACTGCCGATTGCGTGCCATAGACGGCAATCTGGCTCACTCCGGGCAGAATGCTAAGGCGCTCACCGACCTGGGTATTGGCGTAATCGTAGAGCTGGCCTTCCGTTTCAGTGTCGCTGACCAGCGCTATGTACTGGATCGGCTGGTCGTTAGGATTCGTCTTGGTAAATGTCGGGGGACTTGGCAGATCGACGGGAAGCTGCCCCTGGGCACGGGTGATGGCGGCCTGCACATCGGTCGCGGCGCCGTCGAGGCTTTTGGAAAGATCAAACTGCAGGACGAAGCTCGAATGCCCCTGACCGTTGTTGGAAGTCACCAATTCGAGTCCGGGAATCTGCATAAACTGGCGTTCGAGCGGGGTGGCGACGTTGTTCGCCATCGTCTCCGGCGTAGCTCCGGGATAATTCACCTGTACTTGTATGACTGGATAATCAATGGCTGGCAGATCGCTGACCGGCAGCTTGAAATATGCCAACACTCCGAACAAAATAACGGAAACAGTCAAAGCGATCGTCATCACTGGACGACGGATGAAGACTTCAGAAAGGTTCATGACCGGCCTCCGTTCCCACCGCCTGCCTGATTGGGCGTCTTTGATGACGGAGCAGAAGTGCCGGGATCAACACGAACCTTACCCCCTGGCCGAACCAGCATTTGCCCGGTAAGCACGATGCGTTCGTTGGCAGTCAGGCCTTCCGTCACAACCACCTCATCACCTTGACGCTGCCCCAACTTCACCGGCCGAAGTTCAGCTGTGTCGTCTGCCTTCAGCACATAGACAAACGGCCCTTGTTGGCTGATTTGTGCGGCTTCATTCGGAATCAACACCGCCCCCTTTTGGGTAGTCAGCACCAGCTTCACGTCCACGAACTGGCCGGGCCAGAAATGATGCTCAGGATTGCTCATCGTCGCGCGCAAATTAACGGTGCCGCTGCCGTTCTGCACCGAGTTATCGAGAAATTCGACACGGCCGGATTTGACCGCGCTATCTGTGTCCGTAGGAAGGCGGACCGCCGCTATCAGCGGGCTGCGCGACATCTGTTTTTGAACTTCTGGAAGATCACCCTCCGCGATTGTGAAATTGGTATAGATCGGATCGAGCCGCTGGACCGAAAGCAGGGATGTTGCATTGGCTTGCACGACATTCCCAACATCCACCAAACGTGCGCCAGCCCGGCCATTAATAGGAGAGTGGATATAGCAGTACTCCAGGTTTAGCTTTGCGGTTTCGAGAGCTGCTTCCGCAGCTTCCACTTGGGCCTGGTCGACATCCACAGCATTTTTCTTGGTGTCGTAATCCTGCTTTGAGATCGCTCTTTCTCCTATGACCTGCTCGTCTCGAGCGAACTGAATCTTGGCTAGATCAAGTGCAGCCTTCGCCTGGGCGAGAGTTGCCTGAGCCGAGTCGAGCTGCGCCTTATAGGGACGAGGATCGATAACAAACAGCAACTGGCCTTTCTTCAGGTTCTCACCGTCCAGGAAAAGTCGTTCGACGATACGTCCGCCGACTTGCGGCGTGACTGTCACCGACTCGAAGGCTGCGTTTCTGCCAATTTCATCGAGATACTTGGGGACATTCTGGGCAGCAGCCTTGACCACAGTCACGAGAGGAGCCGGCATGGCAGGGGCCGCCTGAACATTATTTCGGCTGTTGCAGCCGGCTGTTGCCAGCAGAAGCAACACCGCAAGTCCAAACTTTTCGTATCGGAAATTGGGAACGTTTTTCACCGTCGTGTTCATGGCAGTCCTTAATTTTTGAAGTTGAAGGAATGGTATTGACTTAAGCTGGGGTCACCACACGTGGAGTGACCAGCAGCTTAAAGACAGAGTACTTCTCATGCGACACTGGCTTTTCTGCACTGATATTCCGCAATAGATGCCCGTGCGAGTCCATTAATCTTCCGATTTGCAGTAAAGCCCTCATTCGGGCGGCCGAAACGTCCCGCCGCGTGCAGCCCAAAAGAACTGAACAATCCTGTTCGGAATATTCTTCAAGAACCGTAACCACGTAAACAAATCTGTCGAACGGTTCCAGCGCAAGAACTGCAGCGATCTCTGCCTGCGGCTCAGCCGTTATCATCTTGTCGCCGGTGTCGACTGAGACTGAGCGTGAGCGTCCATCCTTACCTGCCGCCCGGGGGTTGATCAGCCGTACGGCATTCTGGATAATGACCCGCCGAGCCCAGGAGCGGGCCCATTCCTTGAAAACCGGATTGCTACCTACCGCGTCCTCCAGGCCAGACACAAAACATTGTTCGGCCTTTTCACGGTCCCCCGTGAGCAGATATGAGAGCAGGTATAGTCTGTTCATATCTTCGTCAAAGATCCGCTGGAAATCGGCGCTGCTCGCATAGAGTGTGGATCTGTTCATGTGCTTTGTTTCCGGCATTTTTCCCTCCGTACTACCGTCTCAGTCTCAACCTGCGGTTTCATTTGCCTTGGAGCGTCTCGCACTCGTGGCATTTCTCCGCAAGCCGTTTCAACACGTGTCGTGTGAGAACGCCACCACAAGAAAACTTGGAAGAAAACTTGGCCCCTTGTTTCATCAGATCAAAAATCGTGTCTTCTCCCTCGCGGCTGATAACGGTCAGGCTGCTCAAATCGATTACCAGCGTGCGTCCGTCCAGGTCCAGCTTCGCATTCCTCCAAGTTCGACGAAGCTCATCTACCCACGGATCAATGAGTTTTCCTTCCACCACCAGCCTGCGTTTAAGTCGCGTGTCGATGATAGAAATTCTGAACATGTTCAAATGTCGTACTCGCTTAGTTAAGGGCAATGCACGCGCCAAACTCAGTTGTCCGCAAATTGCTGAAACCCTTGATGAAGAAGAAATTGCCAGAGAATTGTGTCAAGAAATGTCAAAGTCAAATTTGACACCTGGCGAAACTGCAGTGACAAAGTTGGGGGGACTGACAAACGGGTCCGAGTGACAGTCATTTAACACAATTTGGGATGGACTGGCTGCGGCCCTCTGACAGAAACCTGATGTCCGCCCACCGAAGGAGCTTACGGAACCTATACGATCACGCGGCCCGGTTCTTGAGGTTGGGATTGTTTTCGATCGACACAACGGTGGCTGTGAAGGTCTGATCTTGACTGGTGAAATGAATGGGAGGCTTCGTCGTATCTCGAGAAAGAGCACGAAGAAACACCAGCATGAAAAAAACTCCAGCGCCACAAACGATCGCTAATGCAAATAAATCGAACATATCAAACAGATAAAGCAGGCCAAATGCCAATATCGGTCGAAGGCTCAACTCGCGGAAAATGGGCAGAAATACATTACAAATGCGTGCGCCTCGCGATCGAGGCTTGAACAGGCAGCATGCGATTTTGACAACTGTCAAACCTTATGACACTCTGCGCGGATCAATACCCAGCTTCTTCATGCGGGCGATTAGGGTCGTGCGTTTGAGGCCCATGCGAGCGGCGGCTCCGTCGGGTCCCGCCACTCGCCCATTTGTGTCTTTCAAAACGCGAACGATCTCATCGCGTTCAGTCGCTTCGCGCGTCCCAGCCACTGGAGTGGTCCTGCCATTGTTGCTCAGTTCAGCGATTGGAGCTTGCAGCGCCGTGCCATGCGTAAGGATCACTGAACGCTCGATGAAATTTTCCAGCTCACGAATGTTCCCCGGCCAATGCCAACTCGAGAGCTTCCTCATGGCGGCTGCGGGAATCGATTCGATCTTCCTTGTTCATCAGGCGGCCATACTTCTGGGTGAAGTAGCGAACCAGCAGCGGAATATCCTCCGGGCGCTCGCGCAACGGTGGAATGCGGATCGGAAACACGTTCAGGCGATAGTACAAGTCGCTGCGGAACTCGCGATTCTCCATCATCTTTTCGAGGTCGCGATTGGTCGCTGCCACCAGTCGCACATCAACCTTCTTGGTTCGGTTGCTGCCCAGCCTTTCAAACTCGCGTTCCTGCAAGGCACGCAGTAATTTTGGTTGGATCTCGAGAGGAATGTCTCCCACCTCGTCCAGGAATAGTGAGCCTTGATCGGCCAGCTCGAGCCGGCCAATCTTCTGTGCGATCGCGCCCGTGAACGCACCTCGTTCATGTCCGAAAAGCTCACTCTCGAGCAATCCGGTCGGAATTGCGGCGCAGTTGAGCTTTACAAAGGTCCGCTCTTTACGCCGGCTGCGCTCATGGATCGCGCGCGCAATTAATTCCTTTCCGGTGCCGGTTTCACCGAGAAGTAGTACCGTCGAGTCGCTGGGAGCCACGGTTTCCACCAGCTTCAAAACATGGCGGAGAGCCGAACTCTGCCCCACAATTCCTTCGAAGTCCATCTCGCCGCGGATTTCGTCTTCCAGGTAAAGCTTTTCCTGCGCGAGCTTGTCCTTGAGATCGGCAATTTCGCCGTACGCCAGCGCGTTCTCCACCCCGATCGCGACCTGCTGTGCGACTTGCGACAAGAAGACCGTCGCCTCCCGATCAAAAGCATTCTCTTCCCGGCTCGCGACCGCGAGCACGCCAAGCGAACGATCCCGACTGATGAGGGGCACGTCGCAGAACGAATTCATCCCCTCACCGGAGGCCTTGGCGTACATCTCCGGAGATACTTCGTTTGGGTCAAGCCGATTCAAGACCCAGGGTTTTCCGCTGCGAAATGTTTCACCCGGCATCGAGCCCTCAATCGGAATCAACATCTCTTCTGTAAAGAATCCTTTGCTCTCCGGGAAGTCCAGAGCATGCACGCGCAAGATGTGCGCCGTCTGGCTCGGGCAGCATGATGGCTGCGGCGTCACAGCGCATGATCCGCGAACGCTCGCCGAAATTGTATCGCAGCAGTTCCTGAAAGTCCAGATTCGACACAACCTGGTTCGTCAGGTCAAGGATCAGTTTCAACGGTCCTGTGCCTGTCGGGACAAGTAGAAGTTCACTGCAGCATCAATCGCCAGTGCAATCTGGTCGGCGACTATAGAAAGAAAACGAACTTCGTCCTCGGAATAGACGTACGGATGCGAGCTTCCGATGCTCAACGCACCGAGCCGCCGCTCTCCCCTCGCCAGGGGCAAAACACAAGTTGCGGCGATACCTATTTCGTCCAGAAATTCCCCATGCTTTGGGAATCGCTTTTCCTTCCGCCAGTCGGTCGTGATCAGAATCTCTTGAGATTCATGCACCCGTTGCATCGGCGTACCATCCAAGACAAGGTCTTCCAGACATCGATTCTGCCTGACCCCATTCGCATACAGCAGATGCCAGGCAATTGTTTTGGTGTCAGACTCAAACCACACAATCTGCAGATAATCAAAGGGAATGACTTCGAGCAGTGTTTTTACGACCATGTCAGAGGCGCTATCGCAATCAGTGCACGTTCCAATGGCATTGGTTGCCCGCAACAACGCCTCGTAGCGTTGCGTGTACTCCTCTGAGATGATCACGGGAAGAGCGCTCATAGAGTTGTTCCACCGCTACATTTGATTATGGACACCTTGACCGCAGCTCACTCCTGGAACCGGAGCGCCGGTACTTTGTGAACCTGCTTGATCTGATGTAGTGAACCCGCAGAAAGCTTCTACAAAATGTCGTAACCTTTCGCCACCTGTCAAAACCGGGTGTCGAGAAATTGACAGCCCACCGCTTCGATTCGAAACCACAACCACGTAATCCGCACTTACTCAAAGATTTCGGCAGACAGGCACACAGATACAACGTTGGCATTCGACATGCCTCGATCCAGTACACGCGATCTACTTTGTGGACAAGTGCGGTCGCGAGAATCGTAAACATATTGGGAGGAGTAAGACCGATGCGGCAAGCAGCAGTAATCTTTACAGTTCTTTTCACTCTATTGACTCTGGGAGCGGCGGCTCAGGAAAACCGCTCGGAAATCAGTCTGCAAGGCACCGGCTTTTTCACGAATGACAGCAACGGCCAGGGAATCTCGCGGACCACGACAAATACTGGTGGTTTTCTATTTGGGTACCGCTATCACATCAACCGCTGGCTGTCAGGCGAAGCAAATTACGGATTCGACCGGAATACCCAGAGATATTTTTCGACTGCCGGGTTTTCAAGAGTGCAATCCGACGTGCACACGGCCACGGCCGATCTGGTTGTAAATCTTCCCTTCTCGGTGCACCGCTTCAATCCCTACGTTCTAGGCGGAGGCGGCAGTTTGGTATTTAGCCCAACCGGTAACACGGGTGGCTTCGTGCCCGGTGCCGATACTGAGGCTAGAGGTGCTTTTCTGTACGGTGTCGGTGCTAACTACACGTTAACCAGGCGTGTCTCTTTACGTGCGGAGTATAGAGGCTACGTATACAAAGATCCCACTTTTGGGCTCAGGGATCTCGATACGAACAGCTGGACTCACTCGGCGCAACCATCCGCAGGAATTGTTTTCCGGTTTTAAGCGCGCCGAGGGCAGCCAGGGATATTCATTTTGCCCCTGGTTGCCCTGCGATCCAGGTCCTAATTCTTATGATGAAGGCTCTGGAAAGGTGTTGAAGAGAAGCGCGCTGCGTTTGTCGACACACAAGTAGTAGAATTATTTCCGCACGGAATCGCATGATCGCGCGGAGGGAAGATGCCAAGTCAAACATTGGATCCAGCTTCTCTGGACTTGTTGCGAGGACGTTACGTTGCGACTCTAGGAACCGAAAACGCAGACGGCACTATCCACCTGACTGCGGTCTGGTACCTCTTCGAAAATGGCTACCTCCTCATCGCGACATCTTCCAAGAGCAGGAAGGCTCGGAATTTAGTCGCGCGACCGGCAGCGTCGCTCATGGTGGACTCGCGAAAACCAGGAAAGGAGCGTGGTGTAACAGCGTCTGGCAAGGTGGAACTGATTTCAGGAAAAGAGTCGAAGGAAATAAATCGACGGCTACACCGCCGATATTTGAGTGCCATGGCAATCTCCGATCCTGCCGTCGGACCTGTCTTTGCGGCGTTTGATGACGTCACCTTACGACTCACGCCCAGTTCGTGGATTGTCTGGGACATGGCTGTATTGGACGCCCAAGCCCTCGGAGGAAAGCTGGGAGCAACCCCCGGATATTTGCTCCCCCTAGATTGACGAGTGTGCTGCCAGTGCATCCATCGCTGGACCGACCTCAGTGTTGGCGTCCTTCACCTCACACCTCACCATATCGGTGTCTTTCACCGTCGCCTCGGGAAAGCATCCGAGGTCGAGATGCCCTCGACCGGGCCATAGGCTACGCGGAAGACCCGGCAGTGAGAAAGTCGGTTCGTTCTGATTCCTCCTCAAATCTTTAGCGTAGCGCTCGAGCCTTGGCCTAAGCTCCCTGCCAGGGGCGAGTTCACGAAATCCACTATTCATATGTTGACTGAACTTGCCGAGCGATACATTCAAGAAGTCAAACTGCAATATCGGGAGGTAGTGAAACAGTTTGAATCGTGCGTCGGTCCATTCGCGTCGGAATAGCGAGGACATGGGAAATGAATGCCAATAGCTCGAGTGTACTGATCACCGGGGCCTCGGGAGGAATCGGCTACGAACTGGCAAAGCTTTTTGCCAAAGACCGTCACAACTTGGTGCTGGTGGCTCGCAGCAACGCCAAGCTGGCTCAGGTTGCTGAAGAACTTCAACGCCGATTTGAGATTTCCGTTAAAGCCGTCGCACTGGACTTGACCGATCCTGGCGCTCCCCAGAATCTTTTTGACGGGTTGAAGCGCGATGCCGTTTCGGTGGACATTCTGGTGAACAATGCCGGCTACGGGAAGCTGGGAGAATTTGCCGCGATACCGCTGGAAGAAGCTCTCGGTCAAATTCAGCTCAACATTGTCGCGCTGACCAGTCTCACCCGGTTATTTCTTGGGCCAATGGTGGAGCGGGGGGCGGGAAGGATCCTGAATGTAGCCTCCACCGCAGGGTTTCAGGCTGGACCGTTGATGGCGGTTTACTACGCGACAAAAGCGTACGTCATTTCATTTTCTGAAGCGCTGGCCAATGAACTGGTCGATAAAGGGGTTGGTGTGACCTGCCTATGTCCGGGCGCGACCGCGACCGACTTTGCCAGCCGCGCGGGAAATGATAAATCGCGACTATTCAATCAACTTCGTCCCATGGACGCGAAAGCAGTGGCGCTTACCGGCTATCGCGGATTGATCGCGGGCAAGACGCTGGTTATCGCCGGGGTGCGAAACTGGTTGGTAGCTGAGTCATTGCGGATCAGCCCACGCAGCTTGGTGACGGCGGTGTCGCGAAAATTGAATGAATCGAAAGGTAGTGGGTCAGTTTGATGACCCACTACCAAGCGAAATGACAGGTCGCTTTCTCCGTTCGCGCAACAATCTCGAACAACGACCTCTGGAACGAATCCTCTTAATTTCTAGATTTTCACCACCGGATTAGCCCAGCCATCCGACGGGCCGAGGGCGTTCCCTCCCTCCGGACCCCAAGTTCCGGGATTGTACGGGAAGACGGGGGTTGCATGGTCGAGAACCGGGTCGAGGATCCGCCATGCCTCTTCGACGTAATCCTGACGGGCAAAGTGCATCTGATTGCCATGCATCGCGTCGTCCAAGAGTTCCTCGTAAGCTTCCATTTCCGCCGGCTCGGACGTGCCGGCGATCATCAATTCGCCCATCTTCCCTTGAAATGTGTCGCCCGACTCCTTCACCATGGCCGCCTCGGCAATCTCGAGATTCGGTGTCACCCGAAAACGGAAATAGTTGTTCGGCGGCGGATCCTGAGCGAACAAGGCCGGAGTGGGCCTTAGTTTGACCAGCACTTCCGTCGCGGTGACTGGCAATGATTTTCCTGCCCGGATGTAAAACGGGACACCCCTCCATCGCCACGAATCGAGGGCCAGACGCAGAGCCACGAAGGTCTCGACCTGCGAATTGGTTTGCACACCGGGTTCGTTGCGATAACCCGCAAACTGCCCTCGAACCACATTGTCGGCTGTGAGAGTACGAATGCTGCGCAACACTTTGACCTTCTCGTCGCGTACTCTTTCGATTTCGATGGCGGGAGGCGGCTCCATAGCGATATTGCAGAGGAGTTGCAACAGGTGATTTTGGACAACGTCGCGGATGGCTCCGGCCTGTTCGTAGAAGCCGCCGCGTCCCTGCACTCCGAAATCTTCCGCCATCGTGATCTGAACGTTCTCTATATACTGCCGGTTCCATATGGGTTCCAGGAAGGAGTTGGCAAAACGGAAGAAGAGAACGTTCTGCACCGCATTTTTTCCCAGGTAATGATCGATGCGGAATATGTCGCTCTCGGCGAATTCGCTATGAAGAGTCTGGTTCAGGTTCTGCGCTGACGCCAAATCTCTTCCGAACGGTTTCTCAACCACTACGCGCGCACCTGTCGTGGATCCTGAAGCCTTGAGCTGTTTCACCACTTCCCCAAACAGACTGGGAGGAATCGCAAGATAGTGAATGGGATGCTGAGCATTACCCAACTGCTTTCGCACCTCCTGGAAGGTTGCGGAATCGGAATAGTCTCCGTCGATGTAACGGAGCACATCCATCAGCTTCTTGAAGCCATCAGGATCAAGGCCACCATAGTGCTCGACGCTGTCCCTGGCTCGCTGTTTCAGTTGATCGAGATTCCAGCCTGATTTCGCTACTCCGATGACCGGCATGTCGAGGTGCCCGCGCTTCGCAAGCCTTTGCAGAGCGGGAAATATTTTTTTATGGGCAAGATCGCCTGTGGCTCCAAAAAAGACAAGGGCGTCCGATGTGGTTTCGCTCACGGTTCACCTCGGGGTGCAGGAGAATATAGACGATTCTACGTACATCGGCCGGACGCTGCCCGGCCAGACAGCGGAGGGGGGATGTCCCCGAGGAATAACCGAGAATCAGAAATGACTATTCCCATTCGATAGTTCCCGGAGGTTTTGAAGTTATGTCGTAGACTACGCGGTTCACGCCTTTCACCTCGTTCACGATGCGGCTGGAAATTGTCTTCAGGACCGCATGCGGTAAAGGAACCCAGTCGGCAGTCATGCCATCTTCCGAGTGCACAGCGCGAACGGCGCAGGTGTAGGCATAGGTTCGCTGGTCGCCCATCACACCGACGGACATCACCGGAAGAAGAACCGCGAACGACTGCCAGATTTTGGTGTAGAGGCCAGCCCTTTTTATTTCGCTTCCTACGATATCGTCGCATTCCCGCAAGATCGCCAGCCGTTCGGGTGTGACCTCACCGAGGATGCGCACCGCGAGGCCTGGACCGGGGAACGGTTGACGCTGAAGAACCTCTTCCGGCATACCGAGGTCACGGCCAATTCTTCGGACCTCGTCTTTAAACAAATCTTTGAGCGGCTCGATGAGTTTGAGTTTCATCTTGTCCGGCAAACCGCCGACGTTGTGATGAGTTTTGATGGTCTGCGAGGGGCCGCGCACTGAGCGCGATTCGATCACATCAGGATACAGAGTTCCCTGCACCAGCCAATCAACATTTCCTTCTTGCTGCGCGATGCGATTGGCCTCCTCGTCAAATACGGCGATGAATTCATTACCAATGATTTTGCGTTTGGTTTCAGGATCGGTTACGCCGGCCAGCCTGGTAAGAAAACGTTCGGTAGCGTCGACCGCGATCAGGTGAAGTCCGAGGTTGTCACGCAATCCCTGTTGTACCTTCTCAAATTCGTTCTTGCGTAAAACTCCGTTGTTGACAAAAACGCAAGTGAGCCGCGAATTACCCTTTTCGTCGCGCATAGCGCGGTCGACCAGGGTGGCGGCCACGGCGGAGTCAACGCCGCCGGAAAGAGCGCAGATGGCACGTCCATTGCCTACGGTTTGTTTCACCCCGGCAATCGTGGCATCAATGAAGTGCTGTGCCGTCCACGTTGGCTTGGCTCCGCAGATTTCGAGAGCGAAGTTGCGCAATATGTCCGTGCCAGACTGGGTGTGGTGAACCTCAGGATGAAACTGCACTGCCCACATTTTGCGTTCAGGCGCCTCAATGGCCGCAACCGCGCTAGGGGAACTCGCTACCAGGTGGAAGCCGGCCGGGAGTTCGACCGCCTCATCGCCGTGAGACATCCAGACTGAAAGCTTTTGGGGAAGCCCTTGAAAGAGTCGCGACCCATTTTTTATTTCGACGTCGGCGTGGCCGTATTCGCGCTTGCTGGCGGCACGCACCTTTCCTCCCAGAGTGTGCACCATGAACTGCAATCCGTAGCAGATGCCAAGGACGGGCACACCCAGTTGGAGTACGCGCGGGTCAGCGGGCGGGGCATCCGCGTCGTAGACCGACGATGGTCCGCCGGAAAGAATGATGCCTACTGGGGAATAGGTGCGAATTTCTTCCAGGCTCGCGGTACAAGGAAGTACTACGGAAAAAACATTTTGTTCACGGATACGGCGCGCGATCAGTTGTGAATACTGCGCACCGAAGTCGAGGACTACGATGGATTGGGTTTCCACGGACGAGTCTCTCAGATTGGCTGGGGAAGTGTAAAGAGGCATTTGAGCGTGCTAGCCCGTCCCCTCCCCGGTCTCCGGTTTCTTGTTTTCTGTTTCTTGGTTAACTGGCGGGATGAGGCGGCGGGACGAGGCCCGGGATGTCGCTCAGGATATTGTCTTCGTCGAGTGATGCCGAGGTTGAGAGGAGAGTGTTGAACCCTGGATGCTGAGGTGTCGATGAAACGCCCTGCGGATTTTCAGCCACTAACACGTAGGCGGTCAGCCTTCCAACGTGAAGGAGATCGGCGACCGCGAAGTATAGCAACGCCACCAGAATCATTCCACCCAGGACCATGGCTCCGGGAAGTACTTCCGCAAAAGCCAGGGGAACTGCTGAGGCGGAAGATGCAATCACAAAGGCAACCGCATGGACGATATCGAAGCACGTGGTAGACGCGACTAAAGCTCCGGGATGGTCGTGGCAGAGATCTGCGGCGGCAGAGAGAGCTCCGAATGTTGTCTTTCCGTAGCCTACAACGAAAATTGCCGCCAGCGACAAATACCAATTCAGTACGTACCCGGCGAGACCGACGAACATACTGAGCATCCAAAAAATCAGAAAAACACCGCCCGGGGATGGGTCGTTTTTAGGGGATGCGGCGCCTGCCAGAAGGCCGGCACCGGCTAAGCTTAATATCGCAACGAACAACACGATCGCGCGCAGGACGTTTAGCCAGAGAAGAGGACTGAAACGCCAGCGTCGGTCTTTCAGGTCATCGCTGCCGCGGAAATGTGCAAAGAGCGTTTTCAGAGTGGCCGCTCTTCCAAGCGAAGCCAGCACGATCCATGCCGCAGTCAGCGCAGCGGTAAGTAAGATCAACAAAGCCATTACGCGGGGTCCACTTCCCTTGAATATTTTTGAGATCGCCTGCAGAACCAGAGGCGGCTGGCGGGTCTGCAATAGAAACATTTCTGCCCCGGTAACTGGCAAGGTGGCCAGAAATTCACGAACTGACAGGGCCACCAGCACAGTCACTGCCAGGCCGAAACTCCATCGCCAGACGATTTCCGCCAACCCCAGAGAAGGCAGCAGGAACAGGGTTTGGAAGGCTTTTAGGGTGGGCGAACATCGCTTCATACGTGGGTAGGATAACTCAATTCCACCTCAGGCCGAGCCCAGCCGACTGGCAACCAAGCAACGCTACTGGCACTTTCGTAATGGCGATCCTCATGCAGGCTCAAGATATAAGGCCTTAAAGCCGATAGAGTCAATTGCAAGGTCTCGGCGCGGATTCTGCGAAGGTGGAGGTTCGTCTTGAAAATAACAGTATTGCTGGTAGAAGACAGCAAGTTTCAAAGGCTGGTGAACGAGCGAATGCTCCACAAAGCTGGATACGCGGTATTGAACGCCTCGGACGGCGAACAAGCTCTCCGGATGGCCCGCGAGAGTGTTCCAGACATCATTTTGCTGGACATGCTGCTCCCGAAGTTAGGCGGGCGCGAAGTGATGCAGGCGTTGCGGGCACACCCACCCACGGCCGGAATTCCAGTGCTTATTTTCAGCGGCCTTTCACAAGCCAATGAACTGAAATTGACGGATGAGGGAGCGGCAGGCTACTTCTCCAAGACACGATTGGCAGATCAGGGGGACAAGGGAGAGAAGGAGTTAATTCAATTAATCGAAAAACTGGTGAGCAGTGCACGCGAGCGGAGTGCGTCCGTGTCCAAACCGGGTGCGGTCAAAGCCGCGGCCAGTGCCACATAAGTTTTCGCTAGCATCATTGTTCCGTATAGCGAACTCTTCACCGAACTACGATATTCACGAGTTTTGTTGGAACCACGATTACCTTCACAATCTGCCTTCCATCCAGCATCGCGTTGATCTTGGGATCGGATAAGGCGCGCTCACGGACTACGTTGTCCGGCGAGTCCGCTGGCACAACAATGCGGCTGCGCAGTTTGCCGTTGATCTGCAGCGGGATTTCGATCTCCTCTTCTTTGGCCAGCGCGGGATCGTATTTCGGCCAAGCTGTTCGGAGCAGACTTCCCTGTTCACCCAGCATTTCCCAGAGTTCGTGAGCCAGGTAAGGGGCGAAGGGCGCCAGGAGCAGGGCCAGCGTGCGCTGCGCTTCATTCAGCAAGGATGGCGAGATGCGGCTCTCGGGGGGATTGGCATCGTCAGCGGTCGCAGGCGACGAGACGTGCGCCACATGAACTTCTGCTGCGTAAAGGTCGTTGGTTAATTCCATAACCGCGGCGATACAGGTGTTGAAGTGCCAGCGCCCCTGGAAATCGTCGCTCACTCTCTTTATGGTCTGGTGAATTTTCCGTTGGAGGCGGCGTGATTCCGGCGACAGAGGCTGCGTCTCTGCACACGAGCCTCCAGTGTTGTGCGCGTTGCGAGCGACGAAGCGGTAGACACGGCTCAGAAAGCGCTGGACACCTTCGACGCCTTCATCCTGCCAATCGAGCTCACGGTCTGGGGCGGTGGCGAACAAGGTATACATGCGAGTGCTGTCGGCACCGTATCGTCCCACCATGTCATCCGGAGAAACGACGTTGCCGAGACTCTTCGACATCTTCGCACCGCCCTTGATGATCATGCCCTGGGTAAACAGACGCTCGGCGGGTTCGTCATTTTCGACCAGACCCATGTCGCGCATGAATTTGGTCCAGAAACGCGAGTAGATCAGGTGCAGGATGGCGTGTTCGATGCCGCCAATGTACTGATCGATCCCGCGATCCCCAAACCAATAGCCGGCCTTCGCGTGATCGAATGGCGCTTCGTCATTGCGTGGGTCCGTGTAGCGGTAAAAGTACCAGGACGAGTCCACAAAGGTGTCCATCGTGTCGGTTTCGCGGCGTGCGGGGCCTCCGCACTTTGGACACGTCGCGTTCACGAACTCCGGCACGTGGCTCAACGGTGATCCGCCAGTCAAGCTGATGTCCACGCTTTCCGGCAGAATCACGGGCAAATCTTTTTCCGGGACAACGACAATTCCGTCCTTTTCGCAATACAGGACGGGGATCGGTGTGCCCCAGTAACGCTGCCGCGAGATTCCCCAATCTTTCAGGCGATAAGTGACAGTGGCTTTGCCAAAGCCATTTTTTTCCGCATGCTCCGACATATTCTTGATGGCTGACTCGCAATCCATCCCGCTGAACGCTCCCGAGTTCACCAGCATGCCTTGTTCCGTGGTGAACGGCAGATTGGGTTCAACGGACGTTTCCTCAGGATCCTGGTTCTGCGGCAGAATGACCAGGCGAATCTCGAGCTTGTATTTTTTGGCGAACTCGTAATCACGATCGTCGTGGGCCGGCACGCTCATAATCGCACCCGTCCCGTAGTCCATCAGAATGTAATTTGCCACCCAGATCGGCACACGTTCGCCATTGAACGGGTTTACGGCATAGCGGCCGGTGTTCACGCCGTGTTTCTCGATTTCTCCGATGTCGCCGACTTCCCTCGCCTTGCGTTGCTCTGCGATCAACTGATCGACCGACGCACGCAGAAGATCATTGTGTTTGGTCAGGCGAGCGACCAGCGGATGTTGCGGTGCGAGCTGCAGCGAAGTGGCACCGTAAATCGTATCGACGCGTGTGGTGAAAACGGTGATGGTCGAATTCGCTATCTCGGTCGCACCGTCGAGCTTGAAATCAACCAGGGTGCCCTCGCTACGGCCGATCCAGTTACGCTGCATCGTACGCACTTTTTCAGGCCAGCCCGGAAGACGGTCGAGGTCACGCAGCAGTTCATCCGCGTAGTTAGTGATGCGCAGAAACCACTGCTCAAGTTCGCGTTGCTCGACCAAGGTGTCTTCGTGACGCCAGCAACGGCCATTTATTACCTGTTCGTTGGCAAGCACAGTGGCGCATTGGGGGCACCAGTTAACGCGACTGTTTTTGCGATAAGCCAGGTCCTTCTCGAAAAGTTTGATGAAGAACCACTGGTTCCATTTGTAATATTCGGGTAGGCAAGTGGTTACTTCACGAGACCAGTCATAAGCGAACCCCAGGCGGCCCATCTGCACCTTCATGGCTTCGATATTGCGCAACGTCCACTCGCGCGGTGGAGTGTTGTTCTGAATGGCGGCATTTTCCGCGGGCAAGCCAAATGAATCCCACCCCATGGGGTGAAGGACGTTGAAGCCATTCATCCACATATAGCGGGCCAAGGCGTCACCGATCGAGTAATTGCGCACGTGTCCCATATGCAGCGCGCCCGAGGGGTAAGGCAGCATTTCGAGTACGTAATATTTTGGTTTGGTGGAATGGGGTTCAGCGGCATAGAGCGCCGGGTCCTGCTGCCATCGTTCAAACCATTTGGTCTCGATACGATGAGCGTCGTAGCGAGCTTCATCCGCGCTCGTATGGGGTACGGCTGTTTGTTCTTCCTTCGGCATAGAGGTGTTCGACAATGTTAGTTAAATGGTTATTTTACAACGAGCAGGAAGTCGCGATGGCAGGGGCGTGGGGCTCTGAAATTTTTGCGATCGCGATCAAGGTCTCATACTGCACTTGTGGCCCTGATTCGGCCTGTCGCGAGCGAGAAAATCTGTTGCTAAACAGAGGCCTTTCGGGACGTCGGCTGGGGGGCGGGATGACGCTGTTTACGCAGTTCGGACTGGAAGGCTTCGGGCGTGAGTCCGGCTTTTGCCCGGAATAGTTCCAGCAGTGGATCGTCGGTACTGAGTTTGGTCGATGGCCGATCGGCTGCCTCGGTCACCTCAAGGCTTTCAGGCTCCACAAGAATTTCAGGAACCACCCCATTGCTACTGGTTAGGGTGTGGATAAATTTTTGCAGTTGTTCGCGCTGTGGGACGGTTTCCTGGGTGAATTCAACTCCCATGCCGAGATCGGGGTGCATCACCCTTACCACGCCTTCAGCCCGCGATGCGATACCTGCAGCCTGCATGGAAAGCATGATGCGAGTGCAGGGGGGAAAGGGCGAAGCGGTCTCGAGGTAACATCCGCCCAGGCTTAGATCGGTAAGCTTGGAAGGCGCCGGCGGATCGTCCTCCTCAAATTCTGGAGCATGACTCTCTAGCCAGGCATTCAAACGGTCGCGAATTTCGGGTGCAAGATCAACAAAGCGGAGGCCCAATTGTCGGCCAGGATTTTCCCAGGCCACCTGGCCTTTGCACTCGATCATGTCCTCGGCACCCGGTGAAGGTAGCCCGGGTAGCGAGAATTGAATTACCACGGAGCCTAGATTTTTGGGACGGTGAGCCAACTGAATGGCCAGTCCGCCTTCTCCTATGTCGGTACTTACAGCGCGCAATTGTCCGGCCCCATCGTTAATCTGGATAATGACTGGGGTTTCAACCGGAATTCGAGTGTTACGTCGCCGCTCCCGCTTCATCAGCGCGCGAACCGCCCGAAAGCTTGTCTTGGCGCGTTCGGGGGAAAGCGGTTGATGCAAAACGAAATGGGCGCCCAGCTCGGTATTGGCTGCTGCCGTTTGGCCGTCGAGAATCGCGACCGCGACTGCGCGTTTGTTCACTGGAGCGGAGTGTGCGCTACGCAAAACGCGCGAGGCGATGCGTGCGTCTGTGCAGTCCACGATGACTGCCTCAAACCTTTTGCGGGTTAGCTTGTGAATGGCAGATTCGGCGTCGGCGGAAACCTCCATGCCGATCTCCAATTCACCTAAAACTCGCCGCAATACCCGTACGACCTTGTCGTCGGCACTAAAAACGAGCGCTGATAGGCTCATAATACCCTTGCATCTACAAAGAAGCCGACAAGCGGGCTAGTTGCGACCAGCGGCTCCGCTCTGCTCGTCCTGATCGTCGTCGAGTAAATGAGCTACACCGCGGAGCTGCTCGGCAGCGGTCTGCAATGCTTCGATTTGCTTGCCCAACTGCGCCTGTTCAGCCTGCTTTTTGTGCAATACCTCGTAAATATCTCTCACGCATTTCCCTCCCTCATCGACTTTAGGTTCGTCTTTAACGTGCGTCAATGATCGGTGATTCATGGGGAGTTACGCCGGTAACGGTCAAAGAAATGACCGTATTCTGGTAAGAGATTCATTTTAAGCCAGTTACAGCTTTATCATCGGAGGCCCACTGATTGCGCTTGCGAACCCGTCAACGGCAAGAAATCTGGTAAGTCTTTATTTTTCTTAAGTTTGGTTCGGCTCTAGAATTGGGGAGGTTGGACTTCGTTGACCGTCCATAGCAAATGTCGTACAATTGCCCACTTTCCGGCACTAGACTCAACTGGCCGTGCCGTTTTAATCGCGGCTAAGTGTTTAAGTGTGAATCCCTGGTGCCGATATGAGAATCTAAGTTTTATTGTCTGTTTAGTACTGTGTTTATCCCCCTTACGAGGCACAACCTTCATGGCCAAGCGACGTGGAAATCCTAACTGGGGCAAGCCCGAGCCGATTGGACCCATTACCCCAACCATTACTGAATTTGAACAAGTTGTGCGCGAGTACAAGCTCTCCCCCGACCAATATTTGCGTTCGACGCGGCTGCGGGAGTGGGCTCGTCGTAACAAGAATTCGAAGTACATCCCGGAGCCGTTGTTAGAGGCTTGGGGATTTGAAATTGAGTCGACTCTATAGGACTCACAGGTTGAAACCGAGGGCCGCCCTGATTGGGCGGTCTTTTTGATTTTAGGAGTGTTAGCACTGGTATTATGCTAGTCGGGAATAGAGTTTTTCCCTTTCAGAGGTTTGTCTGGTCGACCTATCCGCGATGAAGATACCGGCGGACCAGATCGTGGCGGCGGTGGTTGCGACCAGTTTCGCGGCTGGACTGAATGTCTATGCAACGGTCGCCACTTTGGGACTGCTCGGGCACTATGATTTGCTGACTCTTCCTCCCGCCCTGGGAATATTGGCTAGTTGGTGGGTTATTGGTATCAGCGCTGCGCTATTCGGGGTCGAGTTTTTTGCCGACAAAATTCCTGCTTTCGACCTTATCTGGAATGCCTTACACACCTTCATTCGTGTTCCAGTGGCCGCCTTGCTGGCCTATCGCGCCACCGCCACACTCTCGCCGTTGGAGCAACTGGCAGCGACCGCAGCTGGCGCAGCCATTGCATTCGCAGCGCATGGCGGTAAGACGGCAGCACGAACCGCGGTCACGCGCGTCTCCGGAGCCCTTTTCCAATACCGCGTTGAGCTTAGGAGAGGACGGATTCGCGATCTTTCTGACCTGGTTTGCGACCCAGCACCCTTACTCAGCGGCGGCCATTGTCGCGATCTCTTCTGGTCGATGATCATATTGCTGGTGCGCTGGGTTGTACGGGCGTTGCGGGCGCTTTTTCGAGGAGCGGAGGAAGCGGTCGTGCGGTAAAGGAAGTCAGGACTGCCGGCTACGGCTGCTAACTGGCACCTGCCACGAGCGGGACGCTGCAGGCCTTCATTTGCTAAAATCGGCAACGATCATGAGTCCGCATTCGCCGTTTACAGACGTTCCTACCGCGATCGAAGAAATCCGCGCCGGCCGCATGGTCGTGGTTGTCGATGACGAAGACCGTGAGAACGAAGGCGACCTGACGCTGGCGGCCGAGAAAGTCACTCCCGAAGCTATCAATTTCATGGCGAAATACGGCCGCGGATTGGTCTGTCTGGCAATGACTGAAGAACGCCTGGACCATTTGCGGCTCGGTCCGATGTCGATTGAAAATACCTCGAACTACGGCACGGCATTTTGTGAGGCCATCGATGCCCGGGAGGGCGTGACCACGGGGATCTCGGCTTATGATCGCGCTCGCACGATTAAGGTGGCGATCGATCCCAGCACGCGCCCTGCTGACCTGGCGCGACCCGGCCATGTGTTTCCGCTCCGAGCGCGCAAGGGTGGAGTGCTGGTGCGAGCCGGGCAGACCGAAGCTTCCGTGGACCTGGCGCGACTCGCGGGGCTGGTTCCTGCGGGAGTGATTTGCGAAATCATGCGGGACGACGGAACCATGGCTCGGGTTCCCGACCTGGTCGAATTCTGCGCGACTCACGAGCTAAAGCTTCTAACCGTAGCGGAACTCATCCGCTATCGCATGCAGCATGAACGGCATGTGCATCGCGTAGGCGAGGCGTTGATCGATACTCAGCACGGAGAATTTCGTCTGATCGCATACGAAAGTGAAGTAGACGGCGGCGAGTCTCACATGGCATTGCTTCGTGGCGATATCGGGGAAGGAAATGAACCGGTCCTAGTGAGGATGCATTCGCATTGCCTCATGGGCGACGTGTTTGGATCGACTGGCTGCGACTGTCATGCCACGCTCGAAGGCGCGATGCAGAGAATCGCCCAGGAGGGCCGGGGGGCGGTTATCTATCTACATCAGACGTCCAAGGGGTTTTCGATCGAGAAGCTGGCGGAGCGTACGGCCTTAACCTTTCATCGTGAAAAGAGACTGCCGGCGTTGCCCGAGAGCGAGCGCAAAACACAGCGCGAGGTTGGCATTGGAGCACAGATTCTATCCGACTTGAAACTGCGGCGGATTCGGTTGCTGACCAACCATCCGCGAAAAGTCGCTGGATTGGAAGGGTTTGATATCGAGATTGTCGAGCAGATTCCGGTTCCGCTGCAGAGCGAAATCAAGCCGCGGCGTTAGGTTCCGTGGCGCTGTGGAACACTAAAAAACAACGCTGACAAAGACTGTTTTACCCGGACTTGTACTGTACTTCTATCCGCTAATTACTTCTTGCATGACAAGAGCTTCCGCTGGATCAGGCAAATCGACGTATATCGCTTTACTGCGCGGGATCAATCTTGGTGGACACAAGCTCGTAAAGATGGATCAACTTCGGAAGACATTTGAGAAGTTGGGATTTCGCGATGTAAAAACCTACATTCAAAGTGGAAACGTCATCTTCAAGGCTCCGGCGGCGGCTACCGCGAGTTTGGCAAAACGGATCGAAGCAGAAGTAATGCGCCAATTCGGCTTCCCGGTTCCCGTTGTCGTAAAGACTTCGGATGAGATGGGTGAAGTCATAAAAGGCAATCTGCTGCTCAAAGAGAAAGGCATTGATCTCTCCCAGCTGCACGTTACTTTTCTCTCTTGCGGCCCGGAGAAGAGCGCGCTGAACATGCTGGAAGGGTTTGCGGCCGGTTCAGATCGATTTTGTTGTTCGACGCAGGCCGTTTACCTTTGCTGCCCCAATGGCTATCACCAGACCAAGTTGTCCAATAACACTTTGGGAAAAATGCTGGGAGTCGGAACGACAACGCGAAACTGGAAGACGGTGAATCAGCTTTATCAGATGAGTTTGGAGTAGCTTATTGAGTGAAACATGAACGCCAGCTGTTCCGGCTAACTGGGCTTGCGGATTACGATGTCGTTGTCGTTGATGAAGAACTGCACCGAGCACTGATCGGAGCCGCAAATCACGGGCAGCAGGCCGGCGAGTTGTTTGCGGGTGATGAGGCCCAGGGTGCCGCAGTCGGGGCATGAGAGTACGGCCCAGTAGGGATCCTCTTTTTCGCCCACCCGACCTGCGTTTTCGAGCACGAAAATCGTACCCGGCTGCATTTGTTCAGGGATCCATTCGTTCAGGACGTTCAGTTCTGCAACCATCTCTCCTCCCGCGGAGCTAAACTTTCCTGCCTACGAAACTTTTCTGGCGGAGCGCGCAGGATGCGACGTCACTGCGGCTGCGCTAGCTTTTTTTTCGGCGTTGCGAATGGTCGCGCGCACCTGGCGCACGCTATCGCTGAGACAAATTGTCAGCATCGGCTGAAGGGAATTCTTGAGAATGTCCACAATCTGCCGGGTTGAAGTTTCGAGATAAAGGGTACGGCCGTCAGTAAGGAGGTGGTAGTTAGACGATCCACTGACAGTCTCAGCCAGACGTTCGCTGAACTCCCGCTGCAGGAAACGCATTACCATGCGAACCTTCTGCAGCGAAAAGCCACGGCGACGAAGCTCACAGATGACGGCCACTTCCGACAAATCTTCAATTGAATACAGCCGTCGGCGACCTTCCCGGGAAGGCATGACAATGCGGCGTTCGTCCCACCATTGCAGCTGGCGTAGGCTGATACCGGTTAGCGACACTACCTCACGGGATGTGAAGCGTTTCTGCATTTCAGAGAGAAAATGTTTCAAACATTGGGAATATAAAATGTTTGAGACATTCTAGGCGCGAGAGGGCTGGTGTCAACGACGGAGTTGCAGTTAGGGGTGACTAGAGGAGTTCCTGCAGGGCGCGAGGGCTGACGTCACGGCAGCCGGCGAGACTCCGGGCTAGCAAAACTTTCCACCGCCAACGAATTGCACAATTTCCAGTTGGTCGCCTTCGGACAGGTTGGTTGCAGCCCATTGGTCACGAGGAACGATGTTGCGGTTCAGTTCAACAGCGACGCGGTCCTGTTTCATGCCCAGACCTTCGATCAATTGGGCTACGGTTGATGAGGTGAATTCTTGCTGCTGGCCGTTGATGGTGAGCTTCATGGTGAATTTCCCGCCGGAGCTTGCTCCGTTGGACGGAGCCCGGGGCGGCGGTTCTCGCGTGGGTTCAGGCTTCTACTCTTCTCAGCTGGAATTTGCGCGTGGCGGTGCGGCC